>CBDFFN010000001.1:0-38965 GCA_965246795.1 Beijerinckiaceae bacterium
CGTTCGAGGATCAATGGCGTCGCATCTGGCCGGTGATCTGCGATTTGGTAAGCGTCTCGCACAGCCGCTTCTGCTCGTTGCGCCGCATCGTCGTCGCGCGCGTGCACGATCGCCAGCGGTCTGTCTGTCGCATCGCCCGGACGTGCAACGCTTGTGAAGCCGACCGCGTGATCAATCCGATCATCAGCTTGTTTTCGCCCACCGCCGAGCGCGATGACCGCGAGACCCAACGCGCGCGTGTCGATCCCGGCAACGACGCCTGTGTGTTGCGCGAAAATCTCGCGCCGCACCGGCGCGCTTGGCAGATATTTGTCCGCACGTTCGAGAATATCGACGGGACCACCGAGCGCCGCGCACATTCTTGCAAAGCGTTCTGCTGCCTGCCCGCCCGACAACGCGGTTTCCGCTCTCTTGCGGGCCGTGTTCGCATTGTCGGCGAGACCGCTCAGCACGAGCATTTCCGCCGCGAGCGAAAGCGTCACTTCTAGAAACGCCGGCTCTGCTGCGCGACCCGTGAGATGATCGAGTGCGTGGCGCACCTCCACCGCATTGCCTGCACAGGAGGCCAACGGCGCATCCATCGCAGTGATTATCGCAACGGTCGGCAGTCCGGCCGCCGTCGCGGTGTCGACAATCGACCGCGCCAGTGCACGCGCATCGTCGCGCGATGTCATGAATGCGCCATTGCCGCATTTCACGTCCATCACGAGACCTTCGAGTCCGGCCGCGAGTTTCTTCGAAAGGATGGACGCCGTGATGAGCGGAATGGATTCAACCGTCGCCGTGACGTCGCGAATTGCGTAAAGTTTTCGATCCGCCGGCGCGAGATCGAGAGTCTGGCCGATGATGGCGCAGCCGACGTCCTTCACGATGCGACGGAACGTGTCCAGGTCTGGCTGCGAGACATAGCCGGGGATCGAATCCAGCTTGTCGAGCGTGCCGCCGGTATGTCCAAGCCCGCGGCCGGAAATCATCGGGATATACGCGCCGCAGGCGGCAAGGATCGGCGCAAGAACGAGCGATACATTGTCGCCGACGCCGCCCGTCGAATGCTTATCGAGGACGGGACCGCCAAGACTTTCGCTGCGCCAATCGAGCATTGTGCCCGAATGAGCCATTGCGCGTGTGAGATGCGCAGTCTCGTCCGCGTCCATGCCGCGGAAAAATACTGCCATTGCGAGAGCCGACGCCTGTTCCGCACTGACTTTTTCGCGCGAGAAAGCGTCGATGAAGAAAGTGATTTCATCAGCCGACAGTGTTTTGCCGTCGCGCTTTTTGCGGATGATTTCGGCGGGGATCACGACACGAATTTGCGCAGCATACCCGGACCAAACCCGTGTGGCAGTAGTTCGCCGAGCGTGAATGTTTTTCGGACACCATCGAGTCCGGCGGCATGCACGGGCGTATCCCCACCAGCGAACTCAGCCAAGCGCTGACGGCATGCACCGCAGGGCGTCACAGGCTCTGGCGAGTCCGCGAGCACGAGCGCTTCAGTGAGCACGGTGTCGCCGCCAAGGATCATTGCTGATATGGCGTCGGCTTCCGCGCATGTCCCGACGGGATAGGCGGCATTCTCGACATTGCAGCCGGCGTAGATGCGGCCGGATTTTCCACGCACGGAAGCACCGACGAGGAATTTCGAATATGGCGCATAGGCCTTTTCGCGCGCCGCGCGGGCTGCGTCGAAGAGGTCGTCTAATGGACCACTATCCGTCATCGCGAGGAGGCTTTCGAAGCAAGTCGACGTGGCGATCCATCCGGCCAACGTGCGGAGATGGATTGCTTCGTCGCCTCGGCAAAATCGGCTGTTGCCGATTTCGCTAGGGCTCCTCGCAACGACCTAAAAATCACGCCGCCTTCGCCTCGTCCGGCTTGAGGTCGGCGAATTTCTTACCGCTCTCGGCGAGCTTCACGAGCAGCGGTGCAGGCTCGAAGCCCCTTGCCGGCAGCGGCGTGAACTTCCTTCATCGTGGCGAGAATTTTGTCGAGCCCGATAGCATCCGCCTCGTGCATCGGTCCGCCGCGCCAGGCGGGAAAGCCGTAGCCGTTAAGCAGCACCATATCGACATCGAGCGCACGCGGCGCGATGCCTTCGGCAAGGATCTTCGCGGCCTCGTTGACCATCACGGCACGGATCTGGTCGACGATCTTTTCTCCCGACATCGGTGTGCGCTTGCGCTGGTTCTTCATCGAAACGTCCTCGATGATCGCGGTCACGTCCGGATCGACCTGCCGCTTGCCCTCAACATATTTGTAATAGCCCGACCCGGTCTTCTGGCCGTAGCGCCCGCGGGCGCAGAGCTCGTCGGCGACGGCAGACGCGTAGCGCTTCATCGGATCGCGCAGATGCGCCATCTCCTTGCGGCGGCGCATACCAATGTCGAGCCCGGCAAGATCCGACACGGCATAAGGCCCCATCGCCATCCCATAGGCTTCCATTGCGGCATCGATGTCCTGCGGAAGCGCACCGTCCTCGATCGCGAAATCGGCGACAGGCCGCCATGCCGCGAGAATGCGGTTGCCGACGAAACCGTCGCAATTGCCGCAAACGACCGGCAGCTTGCCCATACGTTTGCCGACGGCGACGCCGGTCTGCACCGCATCGCGGGCCGACTTCGAGCCTTCG
Organism: Beijerinckiaceae bacterium; assembly: GCA_965246795.1. Lineage (GTDB taxonomy): Bacteria > Pseudomonadota > Alphaproteobacteria > Rhizobiales > Beijerinckiaceae > JAJXWB01. The sequence goes on from CBDFFN010000001.1 coordinate 2,627, forward strand.
ATCACCTCGACAAGTCGCATGATATTGGCGGGCGAGAAGAAGTGCATGCCGATGACGTCGGCCGGGCGGCCCGACGCTTCGGCGATCTGGTCCATGTCGAGATAGGACGTGTTGGAGGCGAGCACCGCGCCTGATTTGGCGACCTTCCCTAGCCGGCCGAACACATCTTTCTTGATCGCCATCTCCTCGAACACCGCCTCGATGACGATGTCGCATTTGCCGAGAGCATCGAAATCCAGCGTCGGATTGAGCAGCGCGACGCGATTCTCGCGCACGTTGGCCGTGATGCGGCCGAGTTTTACGTCGCGATCCCACGTGTCGAGCAGGCGCTTCTTGCCGGCGTCGAGCGCCTCTTGCTTCATCTCGACGAGCGTGACGGGCATGCCGGAATTAATGAGCGAAATGGCGATGCCGGCGCCCATCGTGCCCGCGCCGAGCACGCCGGCGCTTTCGATCTTGCGGGGCGCGACTCCTTCGAGATGCGGAACCTTCGTCACTTCGCGCTCGGCGAAGAACACGTAGCGCATCGCCTTCGACTGGTCAGACGGCAGCAATTCGAGGAAAATGTTGCGCTCGGCCTTCATGCCGTCTGCGAAAGTCTTGGCTGTCGCCGACAATGCGACGGCTTCGGCGGCGGCGACTGGCGAACGCTGTCCGCGCGCCTTTTTCTTCACCGCCGCGACGGCCTCGTCGAATTTTGCCTGATCGAATGCGGGGACGGCCACATCGCAAGCGCGGCGCAATATCTTGCCGACCAGCGATTTCGCATGCGCGACGGCTGCGGTGCGCAGATCGCCATCGGCCACCGCGTCGGCGACGCCCAGTTTCAGTGCTTCCTGTGCCTTCACCATGCGGCCGCTCGTGCAGATGTCGAGCGCCGTCATCACACCGACGATGCGCGGCAGGCGTTGTGTGCCGCCGGCGCCTGGAATGAGGCCGAGCTTCACTTCCGGCAGGCCGATCTGCGCCTTGGGATCGAGTACGCGCGCATGACACGCGAGCGCGACTTCGAAACCACCGCCGAGCGCCGTGCCCTGGATTGCCGCGACGACCGGTTTCGTCGAGCGCTCCATCGCGTCGAGCGTGTCGACGAGGCCGGGCGGTTTTGGCGGCTGACCGAACTCGCGGATGTCGGCGCCGGCAATGAACGTGCGGCCTTCGCAGGCGATGACGATATTGGTGACGGCGCTGTCGCCGAGCGCCTTCTCGACGCCGTCCTTGAGGCCCTGCCGCACGTGGTACGACAGCGAATTGACGGGCGGATTGTCGACGATGATGAGCGCCGTGTCGCCCTGCGTCTCGTAGCGCACGCTCTGCGTGAGTTGGGTCATCGAAACCTCCCGGATTGCGTTGTTGCCCCTTCTATTGACCACCCTTTTGCCGCGTGCAATCCCGCTGGCATGAGCGAGCCTTCGCCGCAGCCGGACGACGCGCAGCGCGTGGCAAAGAGCTGCGCCGATACGATGTGGGCGAACGACGGCGCCTCGCAGGCGCTCGGCATGCGCATCGATGCGATCGCGCCGGGGCAGGCGACGATCTCGATGGACGTGCGCAAGGAGATGGTGAATGGCCATGATCTCTGCCACGGCGGCTACATTTTCACGCTGGCGGATTCAACGTTCGCGTTTGCGTGCAACACCTACGATGTCGTGACCGTGGCGCAGCATTGCGAGGTCACGTTTGTGAATGCCGGCAAACTCGGCGATCGCCTCACCGCCCGCGCGACGGAGCGAACGCGAAAAGGCCGCTCCGGGATTTACGATGTCACCGTCACACGGCAGGACGGCACGGTGATCGCGGAATTTCGCGGCCTGTCGCGCACACTCGGCGGCGCGATCGTGCAGCAGAAGGCGTCGGCTTGATGCGGCTCGGGCAAGCCCCCGACAAGGCGACGCTCGACCCCATCGAGATCGCCTCGCGCGACGAGATCGCCGGTCTCCAGGTGCAGCGCATCAAGACGCAGCTCACGCGCGCCTACGAGCGCGTGCCGGCGTACAAGAAGAAGTTCGACGACGCCGGCGTGCATCCCAACGACTTCCGCACGCTCGACGATCTCGCGAAATTTCCGTTCACCGTGAAAGCGGACTTGCGCGACAACTATCCCTTCGGCTTGTTCGCAGAACCTCGCGAAAACATCGCGCGCATCCATGCGTCGTCGGGCACGACGGGCAAGCCGACCGTCGTCGGCTACACGAAGGCCGACATCGACAATTGGGCCGACCTTATGGCGCGCTCGATCCGCGCGTCGGGGGGCCGGCCCGGCATGCGCGTGCATGTCGCCTACGGCTACGGCCTCTTCACGGGCGGGCTCGGCGCGCATTATGGCGCGGAGCGGCTCGGTTGCACCGTCATCCCTGTATCCGGCGGCATGACCGAGCGGCAGGTGCAGCTGATCGAGGATTTCGCCGCCGACATCATCATGGTGACGCCGTCCTACATGCTCGCGATTCTCGACGAGTATCGCCGCATCGGAAAGGACCCGAAGGCGTCGCCGCTGAAGACAGGCATTTTTGGCGCAGAGCCGTGGACGGAGGCGATGCGCACCGAGATTGAGAATGCCTTCGATATCGATGCCGTCGACATCTTCGGCCTGTCGGAGGTGATGGGGCCGGGGGTCGCCAACGAATGCGTGGAGACGAAGGACGGCCTGCATATCTGGGAGGATCATTTCCTGCCCGAGATCATCGACCCCGTGAGCGGCAAGGTTCTGCCAGACGGCGAGAAGGGCGAACTCGTCTTCACCTGCCTCACGAAGGAGGCGATGCCGATCATCCGCTATCGCACGCGCGATCTCACGCGGCTGCTGCCGGGCACGGCACGAAGCATGCGTCGGATGGAGAAAGTCACCGGCCGTTCCGACGACATGATGATCGTGCGCGGTGTGAATGTCTTTCCGACGCAGATCGAAGAGCTGCTACTGCGCGTCGAAACTTTATCCGCGCATTACCTCATCGAACTCACGCGCGAAGACCGCATGGACGACATGCTGATCCATGTCGAAATCCGGCCCGAGGCCGACTATGCCGAAACGCGCACCGCCGCCGCATCCGCGCTCGCGACGCTGGTGAAAGAACGCATCGGGGTCACGTCGCGCGTCAACGTCGTTGCGCCCGAAACCCTCGAACGCTCGCTCGGCAAGGCCAAACGCGTTGTCGACAAGAGGCCCAAAGCTTGAACGCACTTTTGCCGCCGCTTGCGGGCCATCTCGCGGAGCAGTTCATCCTCACGCTGTCCGGACCGAACCGGCCGGGCATCGTCGCCGCTGTCGCGCAGGCGCTCTTCGCACGCGGCAGCAACATTCTCGATGCGCAACAATACGACGCGACCGAGACCGGCCGCTTCTTCATGCGCGTTGTGTTCGATCGCGTCGCGGATGCCGACGCCCTCACGGCATTGCGCGAAAACTTTTCGCGTGTCGGCGAAGAGCTCGACCTCACTTGGATCATCCGTCCGCGATCGCAGAAGAAGCGCGTCGCGCTGCTCGTGTCGAAGTTCGATCATTGCCTCGCCGACCTCATGTATCGCTGGCGTATCGGTGAATTGCCGATGGAGCCGGCGCTCATCATCTCGAACCACCCGCGCGAAACCTTCACGCATCTCGATCTCGACGGTGTGCCCTTCCACCACGTGCCGGTGACGAAAGACACGAAGATGGAGGCCGAGGCCGACACCTGGCGGCTCATCCGCGACAGCGGCGCCGATGTCGTCGTGCTTGCGCGCTACATGCAGGTTCTGTCGGAGGGGCTGTCGTCGAAACTTGGCGGACGTTGCATCAACATCCACCATTCGTTTCTGCCGGGTTTCAAGGGCGCAAGGCCGTATCATCAGGCGCACACGCGCGGCGTAAAGCTCATCGGCGCGACGGCGCATTACGTGACGAGCGATCTCGACGAGGGGCCGATCATCGAGCAGGACGTCGAGCGCATCTCGCATCGCGATACGCCCGACGATCTCGTGCGCAAGGGCCGCGATATCGAACGCCGCGTGCTCGCACGCGCGCTGCGGCATCATCTGGAGGACCGCGTCTTCCTCAACGGCCGCAAGACGGTGGTGTTTTTGGACTGAGGTTTTGCGCCGCTCAAAGTCGCTGTTGCGAAGCGGCAACGGGTGAAGGGCAGCAGATACGCCGGCGGCTAACCCCTCTTCCCCCGCCACGTCCGCGTGCCCGGCTTGCCGCCGGAGGAGCGTGCGGGCTTGGCCGGCAACGGGCCGCGATGCAGTGGCGTCGCTTCGCCGCCACCAAAATTGTGCGGACCCATGTCGGCGTCGGTCGGTTTCTTCGCGCGTGTCGCGAGAATCGGTTGCGCCTCCCGCGCACGGGATGAGGCCCCCTTGCCCGGTTTCGCACTCGCGCCGGCCGGCAGGTTTGCCGCATTCCCGTACTTTCGCGTCCCGCGAAAACCGCCCGTTTCCATATCGACTTCGGTCTGGCGCGCCATGGGATCGTCGGCGACCAATAATTCCGTCGCTTCGAGCCGCTTGATCTCGTCGCGCAGGCGGGCCGCCGTTTCGAATTCGAGATTGGCTGCGGCTTCGCGCATCTTCTTCTCGAGGTCCGCCAGCGTCGCCTTGAAATTGTGCCCCATGCCGGGCACGGCAAGCAGGCCGGCATCGACCGTCACATGGTCCTGCTCGTACACCGAGCCGAGAATGTCGGCGATGTCGCGCTTGATACTCGCGGGGGTAATCCCGTGCTCAAGATTGTAGTCGTGCTGTTTTTCGCGCCGCCGGCTCGTCTCGTCCATCGCGCGCTGCATCGAGCCGGTGATGGCGTCGGCATAGAGGATGACCTTGCCATCGACGTTTCGCGCGGCGCGGCCGATCGTCTGAATGAGCGACGTTTCGGAGCGCAAAAAGCCTTCCTTGTCGGCATCGAGAATGGCGACGAGGCCGCATTCCGGAATATCGAGGCCTTCGCGTAAGAGGTTGATGCCGACGAGAACGTCGAACGTGCCGAGCCGCAGGTCGCGGAGGATTTCGATGCGCTCGATCGTGTCGATGTCCGAGTGCATGTAGCGCACGCGGATATTGTTCTCGTGCAGATAGTCGGTGAGGTCTTCGGCCATGCGCTTGGTGAGCACAGTGACGAGGCTGCGATAGCCTTTTGCGGCGGTCTCGCGGACTTCGCCGAGGAGGTCGTCGACCTGCGCGCGGGCGGGGCGGATTTCGACGGGCGGGTCGATGAGGCCGGTCGGGCGGATGACCTGTTCGACGAACACGCCGCCGGTGCGCTCCATCTCCCACGTGCCGGGCGTGGCGGAGACATGCACGGTCTGCGGGCGCATCGCCTCCCATTCCTCGAAGCGCAAGGGTCGGTTGTCGAGGCAGGACGGCAGGCGGAAGCCGTACTCCGCGAGCGTCGCCTTGCGGCGGAAGTCGCCGCGATACATGCCGCCGATCTGCGGCACGGTGACGTGGCTTTCGTCGGTGAAGACGAGCGCGTTGTCGGGGAGATATTCGAACAGGGTCGGCGGCGGCTCGCCGGGGCGGCGGCCGGTGAGGTAGCGGCTGTAGTTCTCGATGCCGGCGCAGGAGCCCGTGGCTTCCATCATCTCGAGGTCGAAGCGCGTGCGCTGTTCGAGCCGTTGCGCTTCGAGAAAGCGGCCGGCGTTGTTGAGCTCGTCGAGCCGGCCTTTAAGTTCGGACTTGATGCCGGCGATCGCTTGCAGCAGCGTCGGGCGCGGCGTGACGTAATGCGAATTGGCGTAGATTTTCACGAAGCGCAGGTCTTGGGTTTTCTTGCCGGTGAGGGGGTCGAATTCCTCGATCTTCTCGACCTCGTCGCCGAAGAAGCCGACGCGCCACGCGCGGTCTTCGTAGTGGGCGGGGAAGATTTCGAGCGAGTCGCCGCGCACGCGAAACACGCCGCGCGAAAAATCGCCGGCGGAGCGCTTGTATTGCAGCGCGACGAGATCGGCGATGAGCTGGCGCTGGTCGAGCGACTCGCCGACTTTGATGGAGAAGGTCATCGCGGTGTAGGTCTCGACCGACCCGATGCCGTAGATGCAGGACACGGAGGCGACGATGATGACGTCGTCCCTCTCAAGGAGAGATCGCGTTGCGGAATGCCGCATGCGGTCGATCTGTTCGTTGATCGACGATTCTTTTTCGATGTACGTGTCGGAGCGCGGCACATACGCTTCGGGCTGGTAGTAATCGTAATAACTTACAAAATACTCGACCGCGTTATTCGGAAAGAAGCTCTTAAACTCGCCATATAATTGCGCCGCAAGAGTCTTGTTTGGCGCAAGAATGAGCGCAGGCCTCTGCGTACGCGATATAACTTGGGCCATCGTGAAGGTTTTTCCAGACCCCGTGACGCCCAAAAGTACCTGGTCACGCTCGTGCTCCTTCACGCCGGCAATAAGTTCTTTGATTGCCTGCGGCTGGTCGCCCTTCGGCTCGAAGTCCGAAGTGATGTCAAAAGGTACGCCGCCCTCGGACTTGTCGGGCCGCGGCGGACGGTGCGGCGTCCAAGCGTTCCGGCTTATGTTGGGATCCCCAGCCTCTAGCAACGACTTCAGCGACTCAATCGTCGCCTCGACGCCGCCATAGCGATCGCCGCTTGCGGGCGCAGGGACAAAGCGCGCGGGCGCTTCCTCGAAGCCCGATGGCGTAAGGCTTGGGTTCAGCAACGCCGCGAGATGCGGGTCGAGCGGCGAGACGTCCGGCCGGGCGGCCTTTGCACGGGTCGGTCTCGGCGTTTTGGGACGGGGTGGCATGGCCCGAATATGGTGCGAAGGCGCCGACGTTGGAAGGTCAGTTCCCCTTGGCGGGCACTGCGAGCACCAGCGCGCGAACGCCTTCAACCAGAATGCGGCGCGGCGTGTCGTTGCCTTCAGCCATAAGATGGCCCGAAAGCATCAGCGTCGCCACCCCATGTGCAAGCGCCCAGATCTGGAAAGCCAACGGCCGTGGGTCGACATCGGCACGGTCGGCATAGGCCAGAACTGCTTCCGCACCCTGCCTTAGGGTCGCGAGTGCACGATCCGCAGCCGCGCCGGGGCCGGGCTGATCCAGTGCCGTCGCGTCGGAGAACATCGCGCGGTAGAGCCCGGGCTCGTCGCGCGCGAAGACGAGATAGGCTTCGCCCATGCGTGAGAAGGCGGTCACTGCGTCAGGCTGGCCGCTGCCAAAGGCGTCGCCGAGCCGTAGCGCGAAAAGATCGAAGCCGCGGCGGGCCAGCTCGCCCATCAATTGGTTGCGGTCCGAGAAATGCCGGTAGGGCGCTGCCCCGGTGACGCCGACCAGTTTCGCCGCTTCCGCCAGCGAAAAGCCGGACGTGCCGCGCTCTGTAATGAGGTGGCGCGCGGCCTCCAGCAACGACTCCTTCAGGCTGCCGTGATGATAGCCGCGTCGCGGAACGAAAAACGGCGGCGGCTTGCGCATAGGGCTGTGTAGAGCAGCGGGCGTGTCGAAGAAACTGGCGGCTTCAGCCGACGCAACGGACGCGCTTGTCGGCGCAGCCCGGATGCGCGACGCTGTGCACCGGGAGATTTCGATTATGCAGTCTGCACCGGCGCCGCATGTTCTGACCGCCTTCAACACCGCAGCAGCGAGCGAGAACCGTATTCACGACGACGCGACGGCGCAGAAATTCGGCTTCACCGGCGCGCTTGTGCCGGGAGTCGAGGTCTACGCCTACATGTGCCACATGCCGGTCGCCGCTTGGGGTCGCGCGTTTCTCGAGCAGGGTGCGCTTGAATGCCGGTTTACGAAACCGGTGTACGACGGTGCGCGAACGACCGTGAGCGCCGACGCCGAGGGTGACACCCTACGGTTGACGGTCAGCGGAGACAGTGAGCTGCGTGCGACGGGCATGTCATGGCAGCGCCACGGCGAAGCGAAGCCGAGCATCGAGGACTATGCTGTCGCGATGCCGCCGAATACGCGCCCGCCGGCGGGTTTCGACTCGCTGCCGGAAGGTGGTGTGCTCGGCATCGAGCCTCTCATTATCGATCGGGCGTTGCGCGACACCTATCTCGCCGATGTCAGGGAAAGCGACGACATCTACGTGCGCGAAAACCTTGTGCATCCCGGGCAGATACTTCGTCTTTGCAACATGGCTCTCTTTCAGAACGTCGTGCTTGGGCCGTGGATTCACGTCGGCAGCAAGGTCCGGAATTTCGCGCCAGCGATGGTCGGTGACACGCTTTCGCTCCGCGCGCGCGTCACCTCCAACGTCGAGACGAAGGGCCACGCAATGGTGACTTTCGACGCGATCGCGATCGCGAACGACACAAAAATTATCGCGCGAATCGAACATGTTGCGATCTGGCGACCACGACAGGTGGCACAAGTCGCGGCGTGATCGACTGAAAAGAATCTTTCCCGACGCGAAACCTGACGGCGAAGCGCCCCGTAGCGAAGATTAGCGCGGCGTATGTCGCGTTTCGCAGGGAGTTTCCAAACATGCTTCGCACGAAAATGCTCGCGCCGCTTGCGGCCGCGACGATCCTGTTCGCCTCCTTCGGCGCGCAAGCCAAGAACCCGATGGTCGGTGGCGCACCGATGTTCGAGAACAAGAACATCGTCGAGAACGCCGTCAATTCGAAAGACCACACGACGCTCGTCGCGGCGGTGAAAGCTGCTGGCCTCGTCGACACGCTCGCAAGTCCCGGTCCGTTCACCGTCTTCGCGCCGACCAACGCGGCCTTCAAGAAGCTGCCGCCGGGTACCGTCGACACGCTGCTGAAGCCCGAAAACAAAGGCCAGCTCACGAGCGTGCTGACCTATCACGTCGTGCCCGGTACGATGACAGCGACCGACATCGTCGGCGCGATCAAGGCCGGTGGCGGTAAAGCGGAACTGAAGACCGTCCAGGGCGGTACGCTGACCGCAACGATGAAGGGCAAGAAGGTTTTCGTGACCGACGCAAAGGGCGGCACGGCGACCGTGACGGTCCCGAACGTCATGCAGTCGAATGGCGTCATTCACGTCGTGAACAAGGTTCTTCTGCCCTGATCTAGCGATCTCGCGGAAAGCAAAAAAGCCCCGGTTCGCCGGGGCTTTTTTACGTCTGCTTCTTGCATGGCCGTCGCTTAATTCGTGCCGCACAAATCACTCGGCGATGAGCGCGCCCTTGTAAACAATCGGACCCGTCGCTGTGCCGGTTGGCGAGCCGCCGGCTGGTTCGAGACTGACGGCAAAGAGCGCGCCTGCCGTCTCCATTCCGGATGGCATCATCATGCGCTCGCGGTCTTTCTTCAGCACGCCCATCGACTTCGGTGCCTGTCCTGCCGCGACATACCAAAGTTCGAGGCTTTTGCCCGCAGGCGCTTCCATATCGAGCGGGCGTACCGTCACGGCTTTTGTCGCGAGATCGACGCGCACGATCAGCGCGGGCATGTCGCCGCCGCGATTCAATGCAGCGACATAGGCGCCCGCTGTCGGTATCGGCGACGGGAGCAGATCGCGGTTGATCACGAAGACGGCAAGCGCCGCCGCAAGCGCGCCGGTCAACACCGTTGCCGTGCGCCAGCGCGCAACGGAACGTTGCAGGACAACGATGTTACCGCCACTGACCGTCGGTGTATCGGCAGCGATCTGCGCGATAATCTTGCGCCACGAATCCACCGATGGCGCCTGCGCGGGCACGCGGTCAGCGATCGGAGACAGTCTCTTTTCCCAGACGGAGACCGAACGCGCGAAATTAGGATCGCTTGCGCATAGCCGCGTCGCTGCATCGCGTTCGGCCGCATCGAGCGTGCCGAGCACATATTCTGCCGCGAGCATATCGCGTGGATCGAGATCGTGATCCTCGCTCATGACTGGCTCTCCATGCAGGTCCTGAGCGACGCAAGCCCGCGATGCAGCAGTGTCTTGATCGTGTTCACGGGCCTGGCATAACGCGCTGCAAGCTCGTCGCGAGAGTCGCCGTTGCAATAGGCGCGCAGGATCATCTCGCGCGTCTGGGACTCGACGCCGTCGAGGCAATGGACAAGCGCATCGCGTGTCGCGATGTCTGCTCCGGTATCGCGTCCGTCGGGCACGCGTTCCAGCCAGTCGGAATCATCCTCGTCTTTGCTTATGCCGAATGTCATAGGCGTCTTGGCGCGAATGATGTCGATCGAACGGTTGCGAGCAATCGACACCATCCACGCGGCCGGTGTACCGGCGGCGGGGTCGAAGCGCCCGGCATTGTTCCAGATGCGAATGTAGGCGTCCTGCAACACTTCTTCAGCCTCGGCACGCGTCTTCACGATACGAAGCACGATGCCGAGAAGTTTCGGCGCCGTCGCATCGTAAAGCAGGCGGAACGCGGCGCGATCGCCACGTGCAACAGCCACGATCAAGGCGCCCGTATCGACCGGTCCCGGCGGCAAACGCGTCCTCTCAAGTTTCGGCCCAGCCCATATGCGGACGCGCCGCCAACCTTCTATCCTCGACGCGGACGCCTGTCGAAGCCGGCCGCCTCGACCTGCCCGCGGGGACGCGATATGCGGGGTCACTTTTTTGGAAACTGGGAGGTTTCATGCGTTCGGGCATTCGTACCGTCATCGCCGCCACCGGCCTCGCAGCTGCGGTCGGAACTGCATCCGCGCAGGCGCCGCTGAAGATCGGCATTCTCAACGATCAGTCTGGCGTCTATGCGGACTTCGGCGGCAAATGGTCGGTCGAAGCGGCCAAGATGGCGGTCGCCGATTTTGGTGGGAAGGTTCTTGGCCGGCCTGTCGAGGTTCTGACGGCCGACCATCAGAACAAGCCGGACATCGCCACTGGCGTTGCGCGGCGCTGGTACGATGTCGAGGGCGTGTCCGCGATCATGGAGCTGACGACGTCGTCCGTCGCGCTCGCGGTGCAGGAACTCTCACGCGACAAGAAGAAGATCACGATCACGTCCGGTGCGGCGACGACGGGCCTGACGCAGAAGGGCTGCACGCCCTACGGCTTCCACTGGGCCTACGACACGCATGCTCTGGCGGTCGGCACCGGCGGCGCTCTGGTCGAGAACGGCGGCGACTCCTGGTTCTTCCTCACCGCCGACTACGCGTTCGGCTATGCGCTCGAGAGCGACACGTCGAAATACGTGACCTCAAAGAAGGGCAAAGTCGTCGGGTCCGTGCGGCATCCACTCAACACACCGGACTTCTCGTCATTCATCCTGCAGGCCCAGAGTTCCGGCGCGAAGGTCATCGGCCTTGCCAACGCGGGCCTCGACACGGCCAACGCCATCAAGCAGGCGGCCGAGTTCGGCGTGACGCAGGGCGGCAAGCAGCGACTTGCGGCACTGCTGTTTACGCTTGCGGAAGTTCACGGCCTCGGCCTGCAGGCGGCGCAGGGCCTCGTGCTGACGGAAGGCTATTACTGGGACATGGATGCGCAGTCGCGCGAATTTGCCGACCGGTTCATGAAGGCGACCGGCCGCATGCCGAATATGATCCAGGCATCGACCTATTCGTCGGTGCTGCAATATCTGAAAGCCGTGCAGGCCGCTGGTTCCGACGACAGCGACGCCGTGACGGCGAAAATGCATGCGATGCCGGTCGACGACTTCTTCGCACGCGGCGGGAAGGTGTTGGACAACGGCCGGATGGTCCACGACATGTATCTGTTCCAGGTGAAGACGCCGGCCGAGAGCAAGAAGCCCTGGGATTATTACAAGCAGCTTGCGACGATCCCCGGCTCGACAGCGTTCGAGACGTTCGAGGAAAGCGGCTGCCAGGTGAAGAAGTAATCCAGTCGGATAATCATCCGCGCGGCGTCCAGTTAAATGCCGCGCGGGCCTTTCCACTGTCGCAAAATCCGTCGGCGTCCGTGACATTGTAGACGCCAGTTGCGCCTTGCGCGATGGCGCGGCGCGCGACCTCCGCCGCATCGTCGACATGGCAGGCCGGTGCGGCCGGCGCCTCCGCTGCGCCCGGTCCGTAGAGACGGCCGTAGCGCAGCACCAATCCCGCCCACGGACCGCCGAGTACCTGGGCCTCGAGACTCATCACACCATGCGCTGACGGCTCGATAAGACAGTTTTCGGTGAAAGGTTTCGTGCCGGGTGCGTATGCGAAGGCAATCGACTGCGCGATAACGCGCGCGACGCCCGCCGCACGCGCACTAGCAAGCAGATTGCGCGTGCCCTCGTCACGGATCCTCGCGTTGGCAGCGAGTGCTTCCGGAATGCGCGCCTTGTCGGCAAGCAGCGCGAGATCGGTGAGTTGATGCAGCACGACATCCGGTCGGGTCTGCACGACAACATCGTGTATCGCCGCAGCGTCGAAGACGTCGACCGACACCGGCTCTACACCATTCGCGCGAAGCCATTCCGCGCGCTCCACGGATCGTGTCGTGCCCGTGACCGCGTGGCCATCGGCAACAAGTAGCGGGACGAGCCGTTGCCCGATGACACCAGCAGCGCCGGCGAGGAAAATTCGCACCCTCTTGCTCCGTTGTCTTTGTCCCGAGGGTAGCGCAAGGGTGCGCGCACGCAACGACAGGTCGGTTCATGCCCGCTGCGATCACAGGCGCGTTCGACACCGCCGTCGGCAAGCTCGATGGCTCGACGTCGCTCGGCCTGCAATGCGAGGCCGCGCTCGGCGCGATGGCTGACGCAGGCCTGATGGGCCGTGATATCGATGGACTGCTCGCCGCCTATTCCTTCACCGCGCCGCATCCGATGCTGGCGTCCGTACTTGGCGAACAACTCGGCATTGCGCCGTCCTACAGCGTCGCGATGCAAGCCGGGGGTGCGACGGCCTGCGTGATGGTCATGCAGGCGATGGCACTGGTCGAGGTCGGATTTTGCCGCCACGTGCTCTGCATCACCGGCGATAATCGCCTCACAGGCATGTCGCGCGACGGCGCCGTCGCGGCGCTCGCGGCGTTCGGTCACGAACAGTGGGAACAGCCTTTCGGCATTTCTATCCCGGCCGCCTATGCGCTCGTCGCTCGCCGTTACATGTACGAGTTCGGCACGACGTCCGAGCATCTTGCGGCGATTGCCGTGACGCATCGCAACCACGCGATGCGCCATCCGAAGGCGCAGATGCGCACGCCGATTACGCTGGACGATGTTGCGCGTTCGAAGCCGATTGCCACACCATTGAGGCTGCTGGACTGCTGCCTGATTTCAGACGGCGCGGCGGCGGTGATCGTTAGTGCATCGGATGCCGCACGTGACGGCGCGAAGCCTGTCGTTAAGCTCCTTGGTGCGGGACAGATGAACACGCACGAACATCTTGTCGCGGCGCCATCGCTTGTCGACTTCGGCTGCAAGCAATCTTCGGCGCAGGCGTTTGCACGCGCAGGTGTCGCGCCGAAGGATATCGACGTCGCCGAAATCTACGACAGTTTCACCATCACGTTGCTCGTCGAGCTCGAATCGATCGGCTTTTTCGCGCGCGGTGAAGCGGGGCCGGCGGCGCTCGCCGGCGCGCTCGATCTTGGCGGTGCGCTGCCTTGCAACACGCACGGCGGTTTGCTGTCCTACGCGCATTCCGGTGCGGCCGGCGGCATGTTCCATATCGTCGAGGCGGTGCGGCAGTTGCGCGGAGAAGCTTCTACGCGCCAAGTCCCAGACGCAGAGCTCGCCTTCGTTCATGGCGACGGCGGCGTTCTCAGTGCGCATTGCTCGCTTGTGCTGGGACGCACATGAGCGATCCCGTCGCTCATGTCCTCGAAGGCTTTTCGCGCTGCGAGTTGCGCGTGCAGCGTTGTGAGGCCTGCGAGGCAAAGCAGTTTCCGCCGCGCGCAATTTGCGTGGCTTGCGGGTCGTCACAACTGACGTGGATGACGCTCCCATCGCGTGGCGAAATCGTGTCGTTCACGGTGGTGCATCGCGCGTCGACGCCTGAGAGGAAGGCGCGCGTGCCCTATGCCATCGCACTGGTCGACTGTGCACCAGGCGTACGGCTGATGATGAACGTCGAGACGGATGAGTCCGAAGCGCTCATCGTCGGGCAACCGGTCGAGATCGACTTCGCAGCAATCGGCGATGATCCGCAGCCACGGCCTGTGGCACGGCCCACTACTGCAGCCGCACCGGCAGGTTGAGCGGCCCGCGAAAACCAAACCCGTGCCAGCGCACGCTATCCGGTTCCGGCAACGTTATGTTCGGAAACCGTTCGAACAGCATCGGCAGCAGGATCGCGCCGACCGTGCGCCGCGACAGATGCGAGCCGGCGCAATGGTGCGGCCCACTGCCGAACGCCTGATGATGCTGGTTGTCCTTGCGCAGCGCGTTGAAATTCTCGCCGTCGGTGTAGACGTCCTCATCGCGATTGGCCGACGCCTGGATCGTCATGACCGTGTCACCCTTCGGGATGTGACAGCCGCCGATCTCGGTGTCCTCCATCACGAGGCGTGAACTCGCCTGGATCGGCGCGACCCAGCGCACGGATTCTTCGAACGCCGCGCCCCACATTTCCTTCCCCCGCACGACATCCAGCTGTTCCGGATTGGTCAGGAGGCCAAAAATCACCGTCAGCAGCGCATCGCGCGGTTCGTTGATGCCGCCGCCGATCGCAATCTTCACGTTGGCGATCATCTGGCTTTCGGCGATCGGATTTTTCGCACGCAGCATGAAAGAGATCGCCGATGCATCGGGCGCCGCCTGCACGCGCGCCATGTTGGCGCGAATACATTTGTTCATCTCGTCGTTGGCTTGATCGCTCGCCTCAAAGGGGCCGGGCGTCCAGCCAAAATTGCCGGAACCGTCGATGAGAATCTGCGACCAGCGCTGCATGTCTTCGTCGCTCGCGTCCGGCACGCCCATCGCGTGCGCGAGCATCCGCGCCGCGAGCGGGCCCGCAAGCGCGGGAAACAGATCGACCGTCTCTCCACGCGGCAGACGATCCAGGTATTCCGCTGCGATCCTTTTGTAGAGCGGCACCCATTCCATCTCGATCGTCTTCGGCATGAGTGCCGGCATCATCGCCATGCGTTCGGCGCGGTGCTCGTCGTGGTCTTTGCGCATCAGCGTGTGGGCGTTGAAGGCGCGCTTCATCGGCGTGTTCGGATCGTCGGAGCTAAACAGGGCGGCGTTGTCCTTCACCGCCTTGGTATGCGCCGCCTTGGTGAGGAATGTTCGTCCGACCGATTTCACCCGCAGCACAGGTGCTTCCCGGCGTAGCCGCCGATAAATAGGATAGGGGTCGCGCGTAAGCTCTGCGATCGAGATCGTCTCGTCGAGCGGCGCGAGCGTTCGTGTCGCCATCGGTTTTCCTCCCGTGCGGAACGGGCGCGCGGCTTTCTAGCCATGCTTCCCAGTCCCGGCAGCCTCAAGTAGTCTAACGCAAAGCCAGCGCCGCGGATGCGCGGCGACTGTGGGGAGGACAATATGAAATTTGCCGTCGCGGCGTCCGTCGCGTGCCTGATGCTCGCCGCCGTCGCGCCGGTCGCGGCACAGGACAAGCCGGTGAACCTGAAGATTTCGATCTGGGTGCCGGCCGCTCATCCGCTTGTGCCGGCGACAAAAGTCTGGGCCGACGACATCACGAGGGCGTCGGGCGGCACGATCACCGCATCGATCTTTCCCGCCGAGCAACTCGGCAAGGCCGTCGATCATTACGACATGGCGCGCGACGGCATCGCCGATGTCACTTACGTCAATCCTGGGTATCAGCCCGGCCGCTTCCCCATCATTTCCGCCGGCCAGATTCCCTTCGTCTTCGGCGATGGCAAGAAAGGCACGCAGGCGCTCGACGCCTGGTATCGCGCCTATGCCGAAAAGGAGATGAAAGACACGAAATTCTGTTTTGGCTTCATCCACGATCCCGGTTCGTTTCACGCCAAGAAGAAGATCGTGATGCCGGAGGACATTCGCGGCACGAAGGTTCGACCGGCGCAGAGCACGATCGGCCAGATGGTGGCGATGCTGGGCGGGACCAACGTGCAGGCCTCGGCGCCGGAATCGCGCGAGGCGCTGGAGCGCGGGGTCGCGGACTCGATCACCTTCCCATGGGGATCGATCCTGCTCTTCGGCATCGACAAGGTGACGAAGTTCCATATCGATGTGCCGCTCTATACGACGGTCTTCACCTATTCGATGAACAAGGCGACCTACGACGGCATGTCGACGGCGCAGAAGAAGGTCATCGACGACCATTGCTCGCCAGAATGGGCGTTAAAGGTCGCGGGACCGTGGGCAGACTTCGAATCCGGCGGGCGCGAGAAGATCAAGGCGATGAGCGGCCACGAGACCTACAAGCTCGAGCCGGCGCAACTCGACGCGTGGAAGAAGACGGCCGAACCGCTGCGCGAACGTTGGGCCACCGATGTCAAGAAAGCCGGCGGCGACGCCGACGCGATCTGGAAGGATCTTCAGGACAAGATTACGGCCGCCGGCGCGGGTCTGTGAGTTCAGGTCGTTGTCTTTAGGCTTCCTGTGATGACGGAAGCGTTGCCCTTGAAGATTGCGCCCTCTCCCGACGGGAGAGGGCATCGCTCGTTCATGGATCGCTTCATCGACTGGATCGAAGGCATCGCGGCGCTGTTTGTCGGCCTCGTCTGCGCCGACATTTTCATCTCGGTGCTGCTGCGTCGATTCTTCTCGGTGCAGATCCCCGACGCCTATGATTTCGGGCGGATGCTGCTTGGCATCCTCATCTTCTGGGGTATTGCGGCGACGAGTTATCGCGGCACGCATATCACCGTCGATCTCTTCTATTCTTGGGTCGGGCGGCGGGCGAAGCGCGCCATCGACGTCTTCGCCACGAGCGTGTTGCTCGTCGTTGTCGCCGTGCACACCTACACATTGTTCGACAAGGTGCGGCAGACGCGCATCGACAATGTGCTGACCTATGATCTCAACCTGCCGACCTGGCCGTTCTTCGCGCTTGCGTGGGTCGGCGATGTGTCTGCCGTGCTGTTGATCGCGATCCGTACCTGGCGGCTCATCCGCGAACCCGGCGCGCTCGATCATGCGCCGGCGGCGGACGCAACGGAATGAGGTCATGAGCACCGATGCCGTCGCCGGGCTCGGCTTTCTGGCGCTCTTCGCGCTGATGCTCCTGCGCGTGCCGGTCGGTATGGCGATGGCGCTCGTCGGCGTCAGCGGCTACGCCTATCTCGTCAACGGCACGGCGGCGATGAAACTCATCGGCCAGACGTCGATGCGCACCGTCACAGACTACACCTTTGGCGTCATCCCGATGTTTTTGCTGATGGGAGCATTCGTTTCCACATCAGGCATCAGCCGCGAACTCTTTCGCGCTGCCAACACCTTTTTAGGCCATCGACGGGGCGGGCTCGGCGTCGCAACCATCGCGGCCTGCGGCGGTTTTGCCGCGATCTCTGGCTCATCGGTAGCGACGGCCGCAACCTTCTCGACCGTCGCTTATCCGGAGATGCGACGCTACGGCTACCCCAAGAGTTTCGCGGCCGGCGTCATCGCCGCCGGCGGCACGCTCGGCGCGATGTTGCCGCCGTCGACCGTGCTTGCGGTCTACGGGATCATCACGCAGCAAGACATCGGCAAGCTCTTCGTTGCGGGCATTCTGCCGGGCCTGCTTGCGATTTCGATGCATATGATGACCATCTGGATCATCACGATCGTGAAGCCGGACATGCTGCCCGCAGCGCCGCGTACGACATGGGCGGAGCGGCTGGGTGTGATCCGGGACATCTGGTCGCCGCTTCTGCTTTTCGCGTTTGTCATTGGTGGGCTCTACGGCGGCGTGTTCACGCCGACGGAGGCGGGCGGCATGGGCGCTGGCGGCGCCTTCATCATCGGCGTGCTTCGCGGCAAGCTCGATATGGCGGGCATCCGGTCCTCGCTGCTGCAAGCAACGCGCACCGCAGCGGCGGTGTTCACAGTGCTGATCGGCGCGTTGCTCTTCGGTTACTTCCTCACCATCACGCAGACACCGCAAAAGGTGACGGAATTTCTCACCGGGCTCGGCCTCGGTCGTTACGGTGTGCTCGCGCTCATCATGGTTATGTATCTCGTCCTCGGCTGCCTGATGGACGCGATGGCAATGATCATTCTCACTGTGCCGATCATCTTTCCCGTCATCACCGGGCTCGGCTTCGATCCCATCTGGTTCGGCGTCATCATCGTGATGACGGTGGAACTAGGCCTCATCCATCCGCCCGTCGGGATGAACGTCTTCGTCATCAAATCCGTCATTCCCGACATCAGTTTCTCGACGATTTTTCGCGGCGTGATCCCGTTCATCGCCGCCGACATGGTGCGGCTGGTGATCCTGATCGCCTTTCCGATCATCGCGCTCTGGTTACCGGAGCGGATGTAGCGCTACGCGCCAACCCTGCTCTTGCGCAGGCTCGTCGATTGACCGGGATCGACGCCCTGCTCGACGAGCGCACGATCCTGCGCTTCGAGCGAACGCCCGTAGCTCGGCACAGTCTTCAGCCTTTCCCAATAAGCGGCGACACGCGGCGTGAAATCGAGATGGATGTCGAGCGTCTCGGCCAGCATCAAGGCATAACCGACCGAAATATCGGCGACGGTGAAACGGCCGCCGACAAGAAAGTCACGGTCTTCAAGCGCATTCTCGATGCCACGCAGTCGGGCGAGAAACCATTTGCGGTAATCGGCGGCGACACTAGGCACGCGTCGCTCTTCCGGTTCGAGGATCGTGTAGCGCAGCACGAGCGTCTGTGGGAACGTTAGCGTCGCTTCGCCGAAGTGCAGCCAGTTGAGCCAAAGTCCGTATTCGGGATCGTCCGGCGGCAGCGCAATCAGCGAGTGTTTCGTGCGCACCGCGATATACTGACAGATGGCCGACGATTCCGTCATCCGCATCGCGCCATCGAAGAATGTCGGGATCGTGCCGAGCGGATTGATCGCGAGATAATCCTTCTTGAAGACGCGCGGCGGGAACGGCAGCATCACGAGCTCGTAGGCCACGCCCGCTTCTTCGAGGGCCCAGAGCGGCCGGAACGAACGCGCGCTGCGGCAGTGATAAAGTTTGTACATCGCCATCCCTCGTGCGGGACGCAGCATTGGCCATGTGCTTCGCGGGCGTCAACGCGTGCGTGGCGTTGTCAGTCGCGCGGCGAAGTTTCGCCGTTGCCGGCAATGGCGGACATCAAGCGCACAAGGCCGCCGTCGATGCCGCCGCGCGACGTATCGACGGTGTCGCGGGCGCGCGCATACAGCGTGGTGCGGCTCGAGAGAATCGTTTCGAGCTCCGCCATCGCCGCGCGGTCCTTGCCCATCGGCCGCGTGTCACCTTGCGCGCGGACGCGCTTCATGTGCTGGCTGGGTTCGGCCCGGATCCAGATCGTGTGGAACGCGCCGAGCAGACGTTCGAACGTTGCGGGCGCGGCGACGATGCCGCCGCCGGTCGCAAGAATCACAGGGCCGGGCCGCTCGATCACGCGCTCCAGCGCGGCACCTTCGAGCCGCCGATACCCATCCTGCCCGTAGAGCGAGAAAACTTCTGCTACGGCGAGACCGCTTTGCCGTTCGATTTCTTTGTTGAGTTCGACGAAGGGCCAGCCGAGTCGTTCCGCCGCAAGCCGGCCGAGCGTCGATTTACCAGCACCGCGCAACCCGATCAGCGCGATGCGATCGCGCGGCGGCGCAGAGGCGATGTTGGGCGCATGGCCTTCAAGCAGCGACCTGACTTTTGCGAGCAGGTCCGGCGATGCATCGCGCAATCGTTCGCGTATCGACGCGAAGCCGGCGCTACTTTGCTCCTCCGCGACGAGGTCCTCGACCGGCGCGCCTATCGCGGCGGCAACGCGGCGCAACAGCGTGATCGAGAGATTGCCAGCGCCGCTTTCGAGTTGCGCGATATAGCGTTCCGACACGCCCGACTCGTGCGCGAGCACCTTTCGCGACATGCCCCGAATGGCGCGCATGGATCGGACACGGTTGCCGAGCGCGACGAGATAAGGGTCGCCACTCGGACCGACACGTGCGTCGTCCGGACCGGGTTTGGGCGCTTCGTGCGGCAGCATGCGGGCGGAATCGTCCATCGGCGACATGCACAATAATACACGCACAACTTGACAGCAACGCGCGTCGTGAGGGAACTTGGAATTATAATTCCTAAAAATGGGAACGTGGCCGACGGTCGCGATGGGAGGAGCGCATGCCCTACAATGCCACCGCGGATCTGCTCGACCGCAATGTCGAGGCGGGCCGCGGCGAAAAGCTCGCCTTCCGCGATCCTTCCCGCGACCTGACCTATGGCGCGCTGCAAGAACAGTCGCGACGCTTCGCCAATTCGCTCGCGCGGCTCGGTCTGCGTCGCGAGGAGCGTGTCGCGCTGCTGATGACGGACACGGTCGATTTTCCCATCGCCTTTCTTGGTGCGATCCGCGCCGGCATCGTGCCGATCCCGCTCAACACGATGCTGGGGCCCGAGCAATATGCCTATATGCTCGCGGATTCGCGCGCGCGCGCGTTGATCGTATCGGACGTGCTCTACGCCGCGGTCGCACCCGCGCTCGCGGCCGCGCCAGACTTGCAGCACGTCATCGTCGCCGGCACGAAGACGATCGACGGCCGCACGAGTTTCGATGCGATGCTCGCGCGGGAAGACGCGAGTTTCGCGACGGTGGCGACGCATCCCGACGACATCGCTTTCTGGCTCTACTCCTCAGGCTCGACCGGCGCGCCGAAGGGCGCACGCCATGTGCAGACAAGCCTCATGGAAACGGCGAAACTCTTCGCACATGGTGTGCTCGACATGCGCGAAGACGATGTCGTGCATTCCGCCGCGAAATTCTTCTTCGCCTACGGGCTCGGGAATTCGTTGTCGTTTCCGATGTCGGTCGGCGCGACCTGCGTGCTCAATCCCGAACGGCCAACGCCGGCGGCGGTCTTCGCCATGCTGGAGAACCATCAGCCGACGATTTTCTGCGGTGTGCCGACCCTGTTCGGCGCGATGCTGCACGATGCCGAACATGCGAAACATCCGGGCTCGAAGCGTCTACGACTCTCGACATCGGCCGGCGAAGCATTGCCCGAACATATCGGCAGTGCATGGCGAAAGCGCTTCGGTAGCGACATCATTGATGGCGTCGGTTCGACGGAAATGCTGCACATCTTCCTGTCGAATGCGCCCGGCAATGTCATCTACGGCACATCGGGCCGCGCCGTGCCCGGCTACGACCTTCGTCTCGTCGACGAGACAGGCGCGGAGGTCGCCGATGGAGATGTTGGCGAACTGCTCGTGCGCGGAACGACCGCCTGCGATGGCTACTGGAACCAGCGTGCGAAAAGCCGCGCGACGTTCGAAGGCGCTTGGACGCGCACCGGCGACAAATATACGCGCGACGCCGGGCGCTACACCTACTGCGGTCGCACCGACGATATGTTCAAAGTATCGGGTATCTGGGTCTCGCCGTTCGAGGTCGAGGCGGCGCTCGCAAGCCATCCCGCGATCCTGGAAGCCGCCGTCGTGCCGCAGGAGGACGACGATGGGTTGCTGAAGCCGAAGGCCTTCATCGTGCTGAAGGACGGCGTCGCGCGCGATGGTCTGAACGACACGCTCAGGGATCACGTCAAGGACGCGGTCGGCATGTGGAAATATCCGCGCTGGATCGAAGTCGTCGACGGCCTGCCGAAGACCGCGACCGGCAAGATCCAGCGATTTAAGCTGCGCGCGGGCGCGTAGTTTGCGATTGCCAAAGCGTACAACACCGCCGGTCACGCCCGACGGGCGCTATATCGTTGTGCGCGGACGACTTTGGCGCTGCGCGAATCCGCATCTGTCGGATGCCGAACGAGACACACTTGTGTACGCGTTGATGGATGCCCGCCGCGGCGTTGCAGCGGCGAAACGCGCCGATGACAAAGCGGCTGAGAGTGCGGCGCATGCAGCGGTCGATACCGCCAAACATGCGCTCGGCGAGCGCGGCGCCGTCTGGTGGACGGACGGGTCGCCGGACTTCAACCGACATCTTGCTAAAAACACGCCCTATGCGGATTGGTGGGCGAAGCAGGAACGTTAGCGCCTCAAGCCGCCTCCGCAATCTCCACTCTGTTACAGCCCATCCGCTTCGCGCGATGCAAGGCCGCATCGACGCGTTCGAGTGCAGAATCGAAGGCATCGTGCCCGCCGGGCGCGTCCAGTCCAATGCTGACGAGAAGATGCGCCGAACCTTTCCCAAAATTGAAGTCTTCCGCCGCGACCGCCGCCCGGATACGCTCTGCGACGATGACGGCTTGCTCCGCATCCTTCGCGAGCAGCATGATCGCGAATTCCTGTGCGCCGACGCGCGCCACGAGATGGCCCTGCGGGATCGCGCCGACGATGACGCGCGACGCCTTCTGAAGCACGATATCCCGGGCATTGCGGCCGAAATGATCGTTGACCGTCTTCATGCCTTCGATGTCGATCATCAGCAACGAACAGGGCTGCGCATAGCGTGCGGCCCGGTCGAACAATGTCGGCGCGAGACGATTGAACGCGCGCTCGTTGTAGAGGCCCGTGAGCGCGTCGGTTTCGGCTTCATGGGTCAGGGTTACTTCGCGCACCACCGCCTGCGTTTCCCGACGCAGGACGATCGCGGCAATGAAGACGCTGGAGAAGGTCGCAAATGCCTGAGCGACGCCGGACGTCACGATGATTGCGGAAGCCATCGGCCATGGCAGGACGAGAACGGTCGCGAATGACAGCGCACCGCCGAGGCCGAGCAGCGCTGCGCTGCGCAACGTATTGTTGAAAAGACGTGGCGTGCGCGACGCCCAAAGCCCGAAGGCCGCGCAGATGAGGATACCGAATAGCCCGAACGACAGACCGACACCGCCGAGATAGACGCGAAATATCGCCGCCGCGATGGTCGTCGCGATCGCGGCCGGGAAACCGCCGTAGAACGGTGCGAGGATCAGGAAGACCTTTCGCAGGTCGAGATTCAGGCCCGGACTCCATTCGAACGGGACTGCCATCGTGCAGACGACGCCGCTTGCGAAGACGAGCGAGGCAAGGATGGTCCGTGTGCGCTCCGAAGGAAGCAGCCGTAACGATGCTTCGAGCGCGAAGGCGACGAGCGCAACGATGCCCAGCGCTTGCATGAAGCTCGTGAAAACCGGAATCATCATTGTCCGAGCCTCGACGAATTATGGTCGGACGATAGGCGCAGACCGTTAACCCCCGCTTTGCCCTCATCGGCGTCGGCGGCCACGGCGTTGGGCTGTTTAGAGTTCCTGGCGCTTGCGCTCGCCGTCGCACGTTTGCGTTTTGCGGGCGCTCCCGTGTCCGGTGTCGCAGCAGTGCTCTTTCGTGCGCGCGTTGTTTTGGGACGTGCGGTGACCGTCTCTGGCAGCGCCGGCAGTTCAGAGTCCGGTGCTTGTGGAAGCGCTTCGCGCTTCCGTTCGTCGCGCGCGTCTGGTTTCCGCAGCGCGCCGATCACGTCGTGCTTCGCCGCCATCTCGTGCGAAACGAGTTTCCGTATGGAGGTGAAAGGCGGCTCGCCAGCATCCGGCTCCATCGCAAATTCCCGCCGCAGTATCCCGTCGAACCGGGCGACGACGAGGCCGAGTTGCGCGTCGTCCCGAAGCAGCGAAACGCAAACACCGATCTCGGTCGGGCCGATCGTCTCGACGCGATCGGCGGCGCGGATCGTGCGCCGGAGCGCGGAGACCGCGCGACTCACATCGCTGACTGCCGAACGTTTGTTGCCGCAATGCGCATAGACGATGACGCCGACCTGTTGCCGCCATTGCGCAGAGGTTTCGGCGGCAAGCTGGATATGTGCAGCGAGGTTGTCGGCCACGCCGCCCTTGTGCATTTCCGCCGCGATCTCGCGCGCGTTTGGCGGCACCGGAACAAGGTCGGCCTCGCTTGCCGCCGGCTGCATTCTAGCCGGCGCGGCTAGGGCTGGTCTTGCGGGCGGCGACGCCATTCGGCGCGGCTCGGCCGCGAGCCCTTCGACCGAAAGATGCGACGCAGCGTCCTTCCGACGAACCAGTGCGAACGACCCAAGGCTCGCACCGATCAATAGCGGAAGTGCGAGGAGCCACGACGCATCGAAGCCGGGTGCCGGTTCGACGACGGCCTCGACCGGCTTCGCAAGCGGACGCGTCGCGGGGGTCGGCAATTCGGAGAAGATCACCGATGGTGAAACCGGCAGCGCCGGGCGTCGCGGGCTCCAGTCTGCAAAACGAAGTTCGGCGGCTTGTGCAGCGCCGATGCACGATGTCGGGTCGGCGAGCGCGGCGATCTGCGCAAGCAGCCGCAGGGTCGCGGGATAATAAGCGTCGTTCGATGTCTGCGCGGTAAGTGCGCGCGGGAACGGCGTGCGGTCCGTTGCGCATCGGACAAGCGCTGCGATGGCGGAATAGCCGTCGCCGACAGCATTCTCGATGGGCGCACCGTCGCGGGCCGAGACGACCGCCATGCCGTTCTTGGCGATCGGGAAAGACCGAAGCAGTTCCGGATCGTTGCCGCCCGCGAGCGAAAGATAGAGCGGAATGCGCAAAGCGTCGTAGCCGAATTGCGCGGGGAACCGCAGCGCCGGTTGCGGCGTCGGCTTGGCGAGCGACAGCCAATCGGCGGGCGGACGGCCACTCGCGCGCGCCTGCTCCATCAGTTTCATGCCGGTCTGCGCAATCGCCGCCCAATCCGTTTCGGGTGCGAGCTGCGAGAGGCGATGGAACGCCGGAAACAACCAGTAAGAGAGATTGACGATCGGCCCGTCGCTCGCCGCCTGCCCGTCGAAGCCATAAACGCCCGGAAGAAGCACGGGGCCATAGCCTTGCGCGGAGACGACGAGCTTGCGACCGATGGCATTTGCGATTGGCACGGCTTCGTCGCGCAGAGCGGCGTCGTTCCAGTGATCCGACGCTTCGGCGAGCGCCCAGGTGATGAGAATGTCGCCGTCGGTCGCGTTGTTGCGATCGAGCGCCGTTTTCGGATCGGGCGACCAGCGCCACATGAAAAGGCCGTCGGCGCGGGGGCCGAGATTCGCGCGCGTCCACGCCCAAATGCGGTCGAAGGCACGCCGATCGTCGGCCGCGACGGCGAGAAGCATGCCGTAACCCTGCCCCTCGCTATGGCTGATGCCTTTGTTGCCGGTGTCGACGATGCGGCCGTCAGAGGCGAGAAAGTGTTCCTTCCAGTCGTGCCACGAAGGACCGCCCGCGATGATGCCGCCAATTCGTGTGCCAAGCTGCGGGGCAGCCATTTCGCGCGCATTCCCGGGGCTGGGCCACGATGCGCCGAAAGCGGCGATCGTCAGAGCGGCAGCGCAGAGCAAGGCGTGTGCGCGGTGCGGAAAAAGGCGAGCTATCGCCGAGACATGACGCATGCCGACGACCTTGCCTTACGTTGGTAACCAGAAAGCGAACGCTGACGCTTATCGCGCGAAGCAGCGTTGATGAGTTAACGAGACTTACCGCAGAGCTTCGGATGAACTCTGCTCCGCATGTCCTTTGTCGAAAAAGTTCGGCGACTTCTGCGGGACGTGTGTCAGCGCCCGCGCAGCGCTTGCAGCACTTTCATGCCGGGTCGCCCGCGCTTCGGCATGCTGAGCGACGCTTCTATTGCGGAGATTGCGTCGCGGGTTTTCTGACCAATCGCCCCATCCGGCTCGCCGACATCGTAGCCGCGTGCGGTGAGCAGGCGCTGCAGTTCACGGCGTTGCCCGCGCGTGAGTCCGGCATCGTCAGTCGGCCATTCCGCTTCGATGCCGCCCTTGCCGCGCAAACGGTCCGAAAGAATTGAGATCGCGAGCGCGTAAGAATCTGCGCCATTGTAGGAATAGGCCGCGTCGTAATTCTTGAAGACGAGAAATGCTGGCCCGCTGCGACCCGCGGGCATCAGCAGTCCGGCGGAGCCGCCACCGGTCAGAGCACCACCACCGATCTTCCGGATGCCGCGCGCCTCCCACGACGACACCGGCTGCTTCGCCGTGCGGCCGGACGGGCCAGAATAGCTCTCCGGCACCTGCACCTCGTAGCCCCAAGGCACGCCGTGCTGCCAGCCGGACTTCGCGAGATAGTTAGCGGTCGAATGGAGCGCATCCGGGATGGATGAGACGAGGTTGCGCCGCCCATCGCCATCGCCGTCGACGGCAAGCCGCAGATAGGTCGATGGCATGAACTGCGTCTGGCCGAATGCGCCGGCCCATGAACCCTTGAGCTCGGCCGGATCGAGATCGCCACGCTCGATGATCTTCAGGGTCGCCATGAACTCGCCCCGGAAATAGTCGCGGCGGCGCGAGCCCTGGCAGGCCAATGTCGAGAGCGCCTGCGGCAGATACCATTTGCCGGTCGCCTTGCCGAAGTCGGATTCGACACCCCAGACCGCGGCAATCGAATATTTATCGACGCCGAACCGACTTTCCGCAGCCGTGAGCGCCTGCGCGTAACGCGCCATCGCGGCGCGGCCGTCTGCGACCTTCTCGTCGTCGGTGAGCGTCGCGAGATAGTCCCAGATCGGCGTCTTGAACTCGGGCTGGTTGTCCGCGAGTTCGAGCACCTTTGGCTCGGGCGTGATGCCTTTCATCGCGCTGTCGAAAGTGTCCGCCGAGATACCTTGTGCAAGCGCGCCGGAGCGAAGGCCCGCGACGCAATCGCTGAAGTCGGCATGGGCCGGCGTTACGAGGCTCGATGCCATCAAGGCGACCGCGATAGAGCGGGCAGAAATCATAGGGCAAACCTTCCGGCGCAGATCATGCCTAAGCCTCGGCGCTTATGGCAAACGGAGCGTTAAGCCACCTCACGCGACCTTGGTCGAAGTCTCGCCGCGCAGCACCCAGAACCGCAGCACGAACGGCAGCGTCACCGCGATAAGAATAAAGCGCGCGAGATGATGCGCGCTGACGAACAGCGGATCGAGGCCGAGCGCGATTGAGAGCAGGCTCATCGCTTCGAGGCCGCCGGGCGCGAAGGCGACGAGCGCCTGCGCGAAGGGCACGCCGACCAGCACGACCGCGATGCCCGAGCAGGCAAAACTGATCGCCATAGCGACGACGAAGGAGCCGAGCGATGCCGCAAGCGAGCGGCGCAACAAGCCCCAGTCGAAGCCGATGAAGCGCGCCCCGACCCAGGCGCCGATCAGTATCTGCGCCGCTTCCGTGAAGGCCGGTGGCGGCCGGCCGGGCGCGAAGCCGCTCACACGCGCCACCGCGGCGACGACCATCGCGCCAAACATCATGCCTGCCGTGACCCGGAAATGATCGAGCAAAAGACCGACCGCGCCACCGGCGACGACGAGCGCGAGCAGGATCGGGAGCGGATCGATCGGGCCGACATTCATCGGGATCAATGGCGCGCCGGTCTCGGCGACGACGATCGGCACAAGGCCCATGAGAAAGAACACACGCATCACCTGCACGACGGCGATGCGAGGCAGATCGGCACGTTCGGTCTCGCCGGCGACCGCGAAAACATAGGACAGAGCACCGGGCACCGACGCGAAGAAGGCCGTTGGACGCGACCAGCCGTCGAGACGCCCAAGCAGGCGCGTTCCGGAGGCGGTGGCGGCGGCGACGGCAAGTGTCATGATCGTCAGCGTCACGGGCCAGGTAGCGAAGCCGCGCAGCATGTCGGGCGTGACGGCCGACCCGATGGTGAGCCCCGAGCCGAGCAGCGCGATGCGGCGCACCATGTTGGTGAAGGGCACCGCGATGCCGGTCGATGCGAGAACTGCCGTGGCGAACATCGCGCCGGACAGCCAACCTGCAGGGATGCCGGCGTGCGCCGTCGCGAATCCGCCGATGGCGGCGAAGACGATCGTGACGATCTGTGCGACCCAGCCGGGCCAGCCAAACCGGTTCGTGACGCTCACGTGCCGAGCCAGTGCAGAAGCCGGCGCGCGCTTTCCGCAATGTCCTGCGGCTGACGCGCGAAGCACAGGCGAAAGAAGCCTTCGCCTGTCGGGCCGAACGCCGCGCCCGGCGCGAGACCGAGTCCGGCTTCGTCGACGAGACGCAAAGCCGCCGTGCGCGTGTCCTCGACGCCATCGACGTGGAAAAACAAATAAAATGCACCTGCCGGCGGCGCGAATTTCAATTTCGGCGACGCTCCCAGTCGCTCGATTAGCAACGCGCGGCTCTCCGTCACGCGTGCGCGCAGCGCGTGAAAGATCGATTCGGCCGGTTCGGTCAGCGCTGCGATTGCGGCGCGCTGCGTAAAGAGTGGCACGCCCGATGTCGAATACTGAATGAGATTCTCGATCGTCGCGCCGAGCGCTGCGGGCGCTTCGAGCCAGCCAATACGCCAGCCCGTCATCGCCCAGTTCTTCGACATGGTCTGGATGAAGAGAATGCGGTCGTTACGTTCCATCACGTCGCGGAAGGACGGCGCACGGACGCCGTCGTAGACGTAACGCCCGTAAATCTCGTCTGCGACAATCCAGAGATTGTTTTCGCGTGCCAGTTCGAGCAGGGCAATCAGCTCGTCCTCTGTCGCCGTCCAGCCGGTCGGATTGGCGGGCGTGTTGACGACGAGTGCGCGCGTGCGCGGCGTTATCGCTGCGTGCAGCCGTTCGGGATCGAGACCCCAACGCCGATTTGAGCCATCACCAGAAAGTTCGAGTGGCACTTCGACGACGCCTGCACCCGACACCGATGCCGCGCCGGAGAAATTCGGCCAGGCTGGCGCGAGGACGATGATCTCGTCGCCGACGCCGGCGACGAGCCGAAGCGCGATTTGCAGCGCATGCATGCCGCCGATCGTCGCGACGATCCGCTCGGGCGTCGCGCACCACGCGGTTGCAGGCGCATCGGCATAGACGCGCGCGAGATAGTCGGCGACTGCCTGGCGGAACGCGGGATGACCGCGTTGTCCGGGATAGAACGTCTCGCCGTCGGCAAGCGCGCGTGACGCGGCATCCACCACGAATGCGGGCGTCGACATATCACTTTCGCCAACCCAAAGCGGCAACAGACCCTGGCGCCCTTGCCCGTAGGCGAAGACCTCCGCGATGCCGCTCGGCGGCGTGTTCATCGCCTCCGGGCGTATCCCGCCGATGAGCGGCAACGATGCGATGCCGTCCGTCAAACGACTACTTGCGTGCGAGGAGATCGCGGATCTCTTCGAGCAGCACTTCCTGCCGCGACGGTCCCGGCGGCGGCGCCGCGGCTGGATGATACAATTTCTGCATCGCGCGGATGATGAGGAATAAAATCGCCGCGACGATCAGGAAATTGACGAAGTACGTCAGAAACTGGCCGTAGCCGAGCACTGCGCCCATTTTCTTCGCATCGGCGTAGGCGGGCGTTCCGGCGATCGTGGACGACAGCTTTACATAATAGTTCGAGAAATCGAGCCCGCCCGAGATCGCGCCGACGATCGGCATAATCACGTCCGTCACCAGCGAGTCGATAATTTTCGAGAAAGCCGCGCCGATGATGACGCCGACCGCGAGGTCGACGACATTGCCGCGCATGATGAATTTCTTGAAGTCTTCGAGCATATCCGTGCCTCCGAATCCGCACTCTCTAAACGCTCTGTCTAGAACGCCGCGCGTCGCACGTTAAGAGTGTCGCGGGGCCGCAGTTTTGCCCTCTGGCGAAAGCGGTTACAAACGCGAATGCCCTGCCCGCGGACAACGCTGTGAATACGGCTGTCATTCCGGGCTGGGCGGCGGCGCTCGCGACGCTGGCCTATACCTGCGCGCTTTTCGCGCTCGCGCATTGGGGCGACACTGGCGGTCGCGCCTTTGCCATCGGCCGCATGCGGCCGATCATCTATTCGCTCGGTCTCGCCGTCTACTGCACGTCCTGGACGTTCTTCGGCTCCGTTGGTCTCGCCTCGACAACCGGCTTCGACTTCCTGCCGATCTATCTCGGGCCGCTCGTCGTCATCGGCTTGTGCCAGCCTTTCTTGCGGCGTCTCGTTCGGCTCGGCAAGGCGCAGAATTCGACGTCGGTCGCCGATTTCGTCGCGGCGCGCTACGGCAAGGCGGACAAGGTCGCCGTCTTCGTTACGCTGCTGTGCGTGATCGGAACGGTTCCTTACGTCGCCTTGCAGCTCAAGGCCGTGCACGCGGCGCTGTCGCTCGTGGTCGGTTCGATCGAGGCCGGCCAACTTGCGACCAAGATCGCGACCGGCTCGAGCTATCTTGCGCCGCTCATCCTCGCCGGCTTCGCCATCGCCTTCGGCACGCGTCGCGTCGATGCCACCGTGCATCAGGACGGATTGATGCTCGCGGTCGCGACGGAATCTCTTATGAAGCTGCTGGCGTTTCTCGCTGTCGGCGCCGTTGTCACCTGGGGCATGTGGGATGGCCCGGTTGCCCTATGGGACGCGGCCAGCGCGAACGATGCCATTCGCGATATTTTCTTCGGCGATTTCGATGTCGTCACGCTTTCCGTCATGAGCGTGCTGTCGGGCTTTGCGATCCTGCTTCTGCCGCGGCAGTTCCATGTCACCGTCGTCGAGAATCGCGACGAGCGCGATCTAAAGACGGCGGCGTGGCTCTTTCCCGTTTATCTCGTCGCGATCAACATCTTCGTCATCCCGCTCGGCGTCGCGGGCCTTCTGACCTTCGCCGAGGGCACGATCGACCGCGATATGACCGTGCTCGCGCTACCGCTGCAGGGTGGCTACTACTGGCTCGCTGTCCTTGCGATGCTCGGGGGTCTGTCGGCAGCGACCGCGATGATCGTCGTCGAATGCGTCGCGCTTTCGATCATGGTCTCCAACGATCTCATGATGCCGCTGCTTCTGCGCCGCGCATCGGCCTCGCAGACGCGCGGCGATCTCGGCGGGCGACTGCTTGCCGTGCGCCGTCTCGCCATCATCGGGGTGCTCGCGCTCGGCCATCTCTACCTGCAATCGGCGAATACGGCTGGCCTCGCATCGATCGGCCTCATCTCCTTCGCCTGTATCGCGCAGATCGCGCCATCCTTCTTCGGCGGCTTGTTCTGGCGGCGAGGCACGTCGCAAGGCGCCATCGCCGGAATGGCGATCGGCGGCGCGGTGTGGTTTTGGACGCTCTTTTTACCGTCGCTGCGCCTGACCGGTCCCTTTGCAAAGCACTTGATGAACGATGGTCCGTTCGGGCTTGCGTTCCTGCGGCCGGGCGCGCCCTTCGACATCGATCTGCCGCCGCTGACACAGGGTGTGTTGCTTAGCCTCACGCTCAATCTGCTTGCCTATGTCCTGGTCTCGTTGCGGCGTCAGCCGACACGTATCGAGCAATTACAGGCGGATGTGTTCGTCGGCAGCTCCGATCTTTCGGCGCCTGGACCGCTTCGCCTGTGGCGCGCGTCGGTCAGCGCGGGCGAACTCGAATCGACGGTCGCGCGCTATCTCGGCATCGAACGCGCGCGCGAAGGTTTCGACGG
Source organism: Beijerinckiaceae bacterium (assembly GCA_965246795.1). Lineage (GTDB taxonomy): Bacteria > Pseudomonadota > Alphaproteobacteria > Rhizobiales > Beijerinckiaceae > JAJXWB01. The sequence goes on from CBDFFN010000001.1 coordinate 33,773, forward strand.
TTACTTCACCATGCGCGGCCTCGCTCCGGATCGCAGCGCCGCCGCCGACGTCAATCTGCTGCGTTACGCCGAACATCTTCTCGCATCGGCCATCGGTGCAGCGTCGTCGCGGCTCGCGCTGTCGCTGCTGTTGCGTCGTCGCAACGTGTCGGCCGCCGCGGCGGTGCAACTCGTCGACGCAGCGTCGGCGGCGATTCAGTACAACCGCGACGTTCTGCAATATGCGCTCGACTTCGCACGTCAGGGCATCACCGTGCTCGACCGCGAGCATCGTCTTGTGTGCTGGAACCGCGAATTCCGTGACCTCTTCGATGTGCCCGCCGACATTCTGCGGGTCGGCGAACCACTTGAGACAATCATCCGGTCGAACGCCTTGCGCGGTCTCTATGGACCCGGTCCAATCGAGGACTTCGTCCATTCACGTGCGGAGATTTTCACCAATTCGACCGAAGCGTTCCGACTGCGTCTGCGCCCTTCGGGACGTGTGGTGGAAATGCGCTCGTCGCGTCTGCCCGACGGCGGCACCGTAACAACGCACACCGATGTGACGGCGCAGGTCGACTCGGAGGAGTCGCTTGCCGCCGAGAATGAAACGCTCGAACAACGCGTGCGCGTCCGTACTGAGGAGTTGGAGCGGCTGAACGAGGCGTTGGCACAAGCGAAGGCGCAAGCCGAGGACGCCAATCTCTCGAAGACGCGCTTCCTCGCCGCCGCCGGCCACGACATCCTGCAGCCCCTGAATGCCGCGCGACTCTACGCTTCGGCTTTGACCGAACAGATGCGCGTTGCGTCCGTACCGCCTGCCACGCACGTGATTGCCAGTAATATCGATGCGTCGCTTGAATCGGTCGGCGACATCATCACGGCGCTTCTCGACATTTCGCGCCTCGATGCCGGCGCGCTCGAAGCAGAGATGGGGCCCGTTCGCCTGCAGGATTTGTTCGCGCAGCTGACGATCGAGTTCGGCCCGCTCGCCCGCACGACCGGTGTGTCGCTCATCTTTGTTCCCACGCGCGCCGTCGTGCATTCCGATCGGCGGCTCCTGCGCCGCCTTTTGCAGAACCTCGTGTCGAATGGCGTGAAATATTCGCCGTCGGGTCGCGTCGTCGTCGGCGTGCGCCGCCGTGGCGATGCGCGGCGGATCGAGGTCCACGATACGGGCCTCGGCGTTCCGGCCGAAAGCCGTGAAGCGATCTTCGAGGAATTCCTGCGTCTCGAACCCGCGCAACGCACCGCGCGCGGTCTGGGCCTCGGTCTATCGATCGTACGACGCCTCGCACATGTGCTCGACCACGATATTGGATTGTCGTCGGAGGTTGGGCGCGGGTCAAAATTCTGGATCACGGCGAAGGCTGCAGCGCCGATGCTGGCTGAGGTCGGTCTTCGTGTCGAGGCGCGATTGAAACCAATTTCGCTTGCCGGCATGCGCATCTGCGTCATCGAAAACGAGAAGCTGGTGCTCGATGGCATGCGGACGCTGCTGGCGGGATGGGATTGCAATGTCGTCGCCGCGTCGTCGTTCGAAGAAGCGCATAAATTACTCGGATTTTCCGAAGACCCGCCCGACGCGATCCTCGCCGACTATCATCTCGATAATGCTACGGGCATCGATGCGATCGGCGCGTTGCGCAACATTTTTGGCGGCGTGCCGGCCGTGTTGATTACGGCGGACAGGTCCGAGACCGTGCGCGCGCTGGCCGTGGCCTCGGACATTCTCCTTCTGCACAAGCCGCTGCGTCCCGCAGCACTGCGCGCTGCGCTGATGCGCGGTCGCGTGCAGCGCGATGCGGCGGAGTAACCTTCACCCTGAAGTCGGTTCGATCGTCAGAGCGCCGAAATCTTCGGCCGCGACGACGTCTTTGCATCCGGACGCGGCGGTGCCTTCATCGACTCCCAGCCACCGGGTGGCGGGGCGACTTCGTTCGCAGCCGCGTCGAGTGTTTTGGGCTTGTAGGCCGCTGCCAGCGCTTTCGCGCGCGCAAGGTCGTTGGGTTGCAGCCGTGCGCCGACATCGTCGCGCTTCTTGGCGGCGTCTTCGTCACCCTGCGCCGCAGCGGCGGCGAACCATTGGTAGGCCTCCGTCATATTGGCGGCCGTCCCAAGTCCGCGCACATAAAGGATCGCAAGATTGAACTGGCTGTCCTTTACGCCGAGCTCGGAAGCGCGTTTGAACCAGGTGATCGCCTCGGCGTAATTCGGCTTCCCGTCCGTCGTGTCGGCGTAAAGCACCGCAAGATTGTGCATGGCGCGCGCGTTGCCGGCTTCTGCAGCGCGTTGATACCAGCCGCGTGCCTGTGCGGAATCCTTTGGTATGCCGATGCCACGCTCGTAGAGCGCACCAAGGCGATATTGCGCCGGGACGACGCCCTTCGCAGCGGCCTTCTCGAACCATTCCTTCGACGATTTTAGATCGCGTGCGAGCAGCTTTCCGTCGGCGTAGCGGACGGCGAGCTCGTATTGCGCCGCCGAGTCGCCGGAGACTGCCAGCGCACGAACTATGCCGTTGGTGTCGACGGGCATCGTCGGTGTTCCGAGCGTTCCGACCGGCGTGCGATCGATCGCCGGTGTCGGTGCGGTCGCCGTGGCAGGCGGCGGAGGTGTTTCGGTGGCGGGCAATGTCGTTGCGCGCGCTGCGGATGCAGGTGCGGTTTCGATCGTCGGCGCGGCCGTCGCTGTCTCGACTTTTGGCAGCGCTGCCGGCTTTTCCGCGATCTTCTCACGCACGGGTGCGGGTGTGGGTGCAAGCGACGACGTCGCTGTAGGATGCTTGTCTTCGGTCGCCACCTTCGCGACCTGCCAGGCGCCGAAGATCACCATCAGCGCGGCGAGCGACAGAAGGATGGGGCGCTTGCGGCTGGCGTAGTAGGCCCGCACCGTGTCGAGCGGCGCATTGCCGGTCTTTTCCTCGCTCGCTGCCGCACGCTTGGCCGCAGGCTTTTCGCGTTTTTCGCGCGGCGCGTCGTCGCCGGGCGTCTGCGCGGCTTGCGCGGCGCGACGTGCGGCCTGGATGAACGACGCCTGCGGGCGCATTTCGGCACGGTCGTCCGCGCTTCGTGCAGCACCGGGGCGACGATCGAAGCCCGCGCCCGGTTCGATGAATATCTCGTCGTCGACCGTGCCTTCTTCGAGTTCGCGCGTGTCGGTCGCAGTCGTGCGGGTTGCGCGGAACGGGATGGGTTCGCGGGACGGCGTCGGCTCGTGCCGTGTATCGGCGAAATCGTCCTCCAGCGACGAGAGTCGCTGCACAACCTGGGACAATGTGTCGTGGACGGCCGACAGCGTCGCATGCGTGCGATGGTCGGCCGTGTTTTGCAGCATGCGCAGGTCGGCGACTTCGCGCACGAGTTCGGGCGAGGCTTCCGCTCCGTGGTTCGAGGCCTCGGCGGCGGCAACACGCGCGGCGGCTTCGGCCGCCTGTATCGCGATGTCCTGCGATTGTTCGATGCGTGCGAAAAGATCGGACACCGACTTCTGGAGCGCGACGAGCGTTTCGGACATGCGGTCCGAATGATCGAAATGTTCGGCGAGCTTCGCGATCTGCTGCTGCACGCCGTCGAGCGCATCGGAGTTCGGGGCAGCCGCTGTGCTCGCATCGATGCGTGCGGAGAGTTCGCGGACCATTTCTTCGAGCCGCGTGGCTGGCTCTTCGGTACGCGCACCGTTGGTTTCGACGAGCCGCGCGACCGTGCGCTCCATCGCTTTCAGGCCGCTGCTAAGAGCATTGTCGAGACGCGTGCCGAGATCGTTGACGAGATTCTCGACATCCGGCGCTTCCGGCCGCGCATTCATCTGCGCGGCGAAATCTCGCTGCATCGTGTCGAGACGCTCACCGAACATCGCATCGATGCGGCCAGCGATTTCTTCCAGACGCTTTTCGAGCGTCTGCAGAGTGCGTTCTTGCGCGACAGGATCGGACAGCATCGCGCGAATTTCGCCGACGCGCTGCGCCATCTCGCCACGACCGAGCGGATCGACGCCGGCGCTCGCGATGGATTCGACGCGCGCGGAAAGATCGGCGAGGCCGCGCTCGATGCGCTCGGCCGGAATCTGTTTCTCCGCAAGGCGCGCGAGAGAATCGCGCATCGCACGCGTCTGTTCGGCCACTTCGCGAGCGGCTTCGGGATCGGAGACGGTGATGCCGCTAAAATTCTCGAGCTTCGTCGCGACGGCGCGGATGCCGCGGTCGAGGGACTCGATTGCAGGACGCGGATCGGCGCTGCGCACGACGCCGAGCAGCTCGCGCACCAGCGACTCGACGGGCGCGAGCGCCGCATCGCCGGCGCCGTCGATGCGGGAGTCAGCGACGCGGGCCGACAGATCGCGCACCGACATTTCGAGCGCGGCGACGGAGCTATGCGGTGCGAGATCGGCGACAGCGCGAGTCATCGCCTGCAATTCGCGGCGGATGTCGGCGATGCCGTCGCTGCTGCGCGGCGCAGCCGCGGGCGCGGGGCGCGCCGCAAGCTCGCTGCGCATCGTCTCGATGCGGTCGGCGAGAGTGCTGATGTGGCCTTCGAGCCCTGAGAATTCGATGCGCGGCGACGCCTGCGGCGGCTCCTTCGGCGCGTTTGCGGACTTCTCCAGCCGCTCAACGAGCGCCGCGAGGCGTAGTTCGAGCGGGCTCGGTCCGGTCGGCGCGAGGGGCGTTGCAGGCGGCGGTACAGGAACGGTCGCTGGAGCGACCGCGACGGCAGCCGATCCCACTATCGATGTAGGCACAGTCACGACTGCGGGTGCGACAAAGCCATGCGTGCGCGCCGCGGGTGCAATACGCGCGGCCGGCGCTTCGAAACCATCGAGTTCCTGCTGGCGACGCGCCACCTCCGCGATGGCGGCGGCGAGCGGCCGCTTTGCGCCGTGTGGCGCGGCCTGCGGCATCGGTTGCGAGACGCGCACCGGACGTTCCGTCTGCGGAGCCGGGCGTGCCGCGTTGTGCGACAGCGTATCCATGCGGCGTTCGAGCCGCGCAAGCGCGTCGCGGACAGCATTGTCGGCCTTCGGCGCCGTGCCGTCGGCGACGCGGCGTTCGATGCCGGTCAGTCGGTCCGCGATCGAGGCGAGCGCCTCGTCGTCGCGGGCACGTTCACGATGGCCGACATCGAGGAGTTCGGCGACTTCCGACAATGCGCGTGCTGTTCGTTCGCTTGCGCGATGTGCGCGGCGATCGAAAGCGGCGATGGCATTCTCGAGCAG
>CBDFFN010000002.1:0-10496 GCA_965246795.1 Beijerinckiaceae bacterium
GCCAGGGTGCCGAACAGGTCGCGGCGCTCGTAGTCGAGCGCGCAAGCGGTCGCGTACTCGCCTCTGTCGGTTCGGGCGGCTACGCGCAAGGTTCTGCCGGCGCTATCGATTTTTCGCGCGTGCCGCGTTCGCCCGGCAGCACGTTGAAACCGTTCATCTACGCGCTGGCGCTGGAGCGCGGCTTTATCCGCGCCAGCGATACGCTTGCCGATCTCCCCGAGGGCGCGTCGTGGATCGGCAACGCCGACGGACAGTTTCTTGGGCCAATGCTGCCACGGCAAGCTCTTGCCAATTCGCGCAATGTGCCCGCCACAAATCTGCTGCGCACTGTCGGGCTCAACCGCACCTTCGGCTTTCTGCACGGGTTGGGTTTGCACGACATTGCCGCGCCCGCCGACACATTTGGTTTGTCGATGGCGATCGGTTCGCTGCCGACGACTCTCGAAAAACTTGTGCGCGCCTATGGCGTGCTTGCCAACGACGGCAGACTCGCAGACCTCACATGGATTGAGGAACAGCGCACGCGCGAACCGCATCGCCTGCTCTCGACCGACACATCGCGCCTTGTGCAGTCGATGCTGGCGGACTCAAGCGCGCGCCTGCCGACCTTCCCGCGCTACGGCCCAACGGAATATCCGTTCCCTGTCGCGCTGAAGACCGGCACAAGTCAGGGCTTTCGCGACGCTTGGACAGTCGCATGGTCGTCCGATGTGATCGTCGGGGTGTGGCTCGGCCGCGCCGACGCCGGCACGATGACGAAACTGTCAGGAGCGAATTCCGCCGCGCGACTTGCGCATGCGATCATGCTACGCGCGGCGCGCACGAAAGCCGGCGATCTCTCGGATGCCGGCTTCCCCGCTCCGCCCGGCCGTCTCCCTGTCGAACTCTGCACGTTCGGTGGCCGCAGCGACGGCACCTGTGGCCAGACGCTGACGGAATGGCTGCGACCGGATGAGGTGCCGGCGGTGTTGAAGGTCGTCGCGGCTTCACGCTGTGACATCCCCCCACCCCAACCCTCCCCCACAAGGGGGGAGGGGGACCGGAGCGAAACGATTGCTGAACCTTCTGCTTCGTCAGCGGCAACCACTTGCCGGACGAAAATCAATAGCGATAACGTCGGTAATCTACTCACTCCCCCCTTGTGGGGGAGGGTTGGGGTGGGGGGTGTAGCGCAACGTCCTGCCCTCGCCATCCCGGTCGCGCATCGCGCCTGGGCGGAGAGCGCCGGTTTCCGCATCGCCGATGCCGAGGGCACGAAGCTGGCCGTCGTTGCGCCGGAGGTCGACGCGCGCATCTGGATCAATCCAGACACACCTGCCCGCGCGAATCGCATCGCGCTGAAGGCGCATGTCTCGCCGAAAGTGCTCGCAAGTCGTGTGGTACGTGGATGGCGCGCCGTTTGCGCTTGCCGGATCGGACGAGCCGGTGTGGTGGCCGCTGACGCGTGGCGCCCATCGCTTTCAGGTGCGACTACCTCTGCAGAACACCGTCTCGGATGTCGTGCATGTCAACGTCGAGTGAGATCGCGCCGCTTGGCGCCGATGTCCTGCCCACCGGCATTTCCGCACGCTTCGTTGATACGGCGACCGGCCTTCGAATGCATGTGCTCGAAGCGGGCGATCCTAAAAAGCCGCTGATGCTACTGCTGCACGGTTTTCCCGAACTCGCATTTTCGTGGCGCAAGGTCATGCCGGCGCTTGCCGCCGCTGGGTATTATGTCGTCGCGCCGGATCAGCGCGGCTATGGGCGAACCACCGGCTGGGACCGCGACTACGACGGCGATCTCCGCAGTTTTGAAATCCTGCGTCTCGTGCGCGACGTCGTCGCGCTTGTGCACGCCCTTGGACGCGATCGCGTGGACTGTCTCGTCGGGCACGATTTTGGCGCACTCGTCGCGCCGTGGTGCGCGCTGACACGGCCCGATGTCTTTCGACGCCTCGTCATCATGAGCGCGCCCTTCCCTGGCCCGCCTGCCATCGGCGGCTCGCGCTTCGACATGGTCGGCGAACTCTTAAGGCTCGACCCGCCGCGAAAGCACTACCAATGGCATTATTCGGAACGCTCAGCCGACCACGACATGCGGGAGTGCAGTCAGGGCATGCACAAGTTCCTGCGTGCTTATTACCATGTTAAGAGCGCCGACTGGCCGGGCAACGTTCCGCACCCTTTGACATCGATGACGGCAACGGAACTCGCGAAACTACCGACCTATTACGTTATGAATGATGACGCCGACATGGCGGAGACCGTCGCGCCATTCATGCCGTCGAACGAAGCCGTCGCGGCGTGCGAATGGCTGCCCGCCAGCGAACTCGCCGTTTACGCCGCGGAGTTTACGCACACTGGCTTTCAGGGCGGCCTGAACTGGTACCGCTGCCGTACCGTGCCGGGCCATGCGTCGGAGCTCGAATTGTTGGCGGGCCGAAAGATCGACGTGCCATCCACGTTTATCGCCGGCGCGGCGGATTGGGGCACGCATCAAAACCCCGGCGCATTCGAGGCGATGCCAAACGCCTTCACCCACTGGCATGGCGTGACACTCATTCCCGGCGCCGGTCACTGGGTGCAGCAGGAACAGCCCGCGGCGACGGCGCAGGCCATCCTGGACTTTCTTGCTAGAACCTGAGGCGACGACGGATTTTGCAACGAGGAAGCGCGGCCCTCTTGTCGCCTTCTTTTCCCGTCAGCCCGACACTTGGCCGGTCGCTTTCGCGTCCCGACCCACCGCAAGAGACCGGTTGACGCCGCAGGTGCTTTGATCGACACCCGCCCGCGACCGCACCTCTCGGGCGCGGTGCGTTCGTTTATCCGTGGAGTTTCCCATGACATCTGGTTTTGGCCGCGTACCGCGGCTTTTCGGTCTGGCAGCCATCGCCTTTGCGGCGACGATGGCAGGCGCGCAGGCCCAAGGCCGCGTCGGCATGCTCCAGTGCGATGTCGGCGACGGTGTCGGCGTAGTCGTCACATCGAGCAAGTCGTTGAATTGCATGTTCCAGCCCGATTACGGCCCGCCGGAAATGTATGTCGGCACGATCAACCGCTTCGGCCTCGACATCGGCTTCACGGGACCGGGAAAGCTCGCATGGGGCGTGTTGGCGCCGGGTTCGAGCGCACCGGGCGCCCTGCAGGGCGTCTACGGCGGCGTCGGTGGCGGTCTCACGGTTGGCGCGGGCGCCACGGGCAATCTGCTCATTGGCGGCGGCGCCAACATTAGCCTGCAGCCGCTTTCGATTTCTGGCCAAACTGGCCTGAACCTCAACGCCGGCATCGGCCAGATTTCGCTGCAGTATGTTCCGCCGCAGCCGCCGCGGCGCAAGAAGTGGCGCAAGCACCGCCGCTACTATCGCTGAGACGAAGCGCTCGAAAAACAAAACCGCGCCTCACCGGCGCGGTTTTTTCTTTTGTGAGTATGCGTTGATGAACGCGCGTCAGCCCATGCGATGCATCGCGCATATCTTGTTGCCGTCGGGGTCACGGAGGTAAGCGAGATAAAGCTCGCCGGCCGCTCCTGCGCGGATGCCCGGCGCGTCCTCGATCGCGGTGCCGCCGTTCGCTTTCCCCGCTTCATGCCAGGCATTCGCCTGTTCCGGACTGTCGACGGCGAAGCCAACCGTGCCGCCATTGGCGTGGCAGGCGTTCGCGCCGTCGATCGGCTTCGACACCATAAACAGGCTGCCATTATTGAAATACATGAGCCGACCTTTCGGGTCTTCACGGCCCGGCTTGCCGCCCGTGGCGGCAAATAGCGCATCGTAGAATTTCTTCGATCGCGCGATGTCGTTGCTACCGAGCATGATGTGGCTGAACACCAGTTTTTCTCCCTGTTTCGTTTTGTAAGTCATAGCCCGTGTATGCGGCGAGCGCACTTCACACGCTCATCCTAGACCTTCCGACACCCGAATAAAAAGGCTTTCCAAAGATGCGTCGTCATAACTTTATGAACCGCTCAGCACATGATGCGCACCTTTTTCGCCGATCATCAGCGCGGTCGCATTCGTGTTGGCGGAGGTAATCTTCGGCATCGCGGAGGCGTCGATGACGCGTAGCTTTTCGACGCCGTTCACCTGCATCTGCGGATCGAGAACGGCATCCCCATCTTCGCCCATGCGGCATGTGCCGACCGCGTGAAAGACCGTGCCGCCGGTGTCGCGCGCGAATGCCCAAAGTGCGTCATCGCCTTGTGCGGCCGCGCCGGGCAGCACTTCGCCACCGACGAGTTTTGCAAAACGTGGTTGCGCGAAAATCTCGCGCAGCATTCGCAGTCCTGCGACGATCGTCCTGCGATCGATCTCTTCCGCGAAATAGTTCGGCACGATGCGCGGCGCATCGGATGGATCTGCAGAGCGGATCTCTACGTTGCCGCGTGAAGCCGGGTGACACTGCCAAACGGAAGCTGTGAAGCCGGAATAGCGATGCAGAGGCTCGCCCGGCTTGTCGACGGACAAAGGCATGACGTTGAACTGCACGTCGGGACGTCCGCCCGTCGCGTGCTCGGTGCAAGCGGCTCCGCCGATCTGCCCTGCCCCGACCGTTAGCGCGCCATCACCGCGCAACGCCCATTGCGCTGCCATCTTCGCCAGTTTCACAGGATGGCGTACATCGTCATTGAGCGACCACGGCTGGTTCAATCGCACGATCGCGCGAGCCTGATAATGGTCCTGCAGATTGCGCCCGACGCCGGGCAGATCGGCGATGACGTCGATGCCGTGCTTTTGTAACAGCGTCGCGGGCCCGATGCCGGAGAGCTGTAACAGCTGCGGCGACTGCAACGCGCCGGCAGACAGAATGACTTCGCGATCCGCATCGACGCGATGCAGCGCCCCACCTCGCGCATATTCGACGCCGACGGCGCGGGTGCCGCGAAACAACACGCGCGTCGCGTGCGCATGCGGCACGATCGTTAGATTGCGCCGTTTCGCTGCGGGACGCAGGAATGCCGTCGCCGCGCTCGTGCGACAGCGCTTGCCGATGCCGAGCTGGTAGCGGCCGACGCCGAATGTCGTCTCCGCGTTGAAATCCGGATTGAACGGCAACCCGAAATCCTGCGCGGCGTCGAGCCATGTATCGCAGGCAGCGTTCTTATTGCGCAGGTCGGACGTTTCGAACTCGCCGTGCGTGCCGTGAAACTGGCTCTCCGGACCGTTGTATCGCTCGTAGCGGCGAAAAAACGGGAGCGCGTCGCGGTAGCTCCAGCCCCGCGCGCCCATGCGCTCCCAATCGTCGAAATCTTCGTGCTGGCCACGAATGAAGATCAGACCGTTGATCGAGGATGAGCCGCCGATCACACGGCCGCGCGGCCAGGTGATCGCCCGGCCGCCCGTACCTTCGCCGGGTTCCGTCGCGAACAACCGCGCGAACCGCGTATCGTAGATTGCGCGATAATAGCCGACCGGCAATCGCAGCCAGAAATTCCTGTCCGAACCACCCGCTTCGAGCAACAGCACGCGGCATTCGGGATCGGCCGACAGTCGGTTTGCGACGAGGCAGCCGGCAGACCCCGCGCCAACGATGACATAGTCGTAGCCAAAGGATTTCATAACGTGGCGCGCGGCGCCGCAGACGATGTCGAGGACGTCACGCCCGAATGCGCGCGTGTCGCACCGACGGATCGGAAAATGTTGTGGTTCAACGATTTCGTTCCGATGTCCGCGAGTCTTTTGTCCACTTGTCAGTCCATAACATCGATCCTAAGAGCGGACGAACGGCGCGCAAGCGTTTCCGGATACAGACTCGTTGCTTGATCGCCGCACACGCTGGCTGCTCGGCCTGCTTCCCTGGATCACGATCGTTGCGATCTGGTACGGCGTGCGCGCAAGCGGCTTCGTCAATCCCGCGCTCATCCCAGCGCCGCATGTCGTCGCCGAGCGCTTCTGGACTTTGCTGACACGCGAAGGCCTCGCGTTCGACGCCTTCGTCTCCGCGCGCCGCGTGCTGACAGGCGTCATTCTCGGCATCTCTCTCGCAGTGCCGATCGGTTTCCTGCTCGGCTGGTTTTCGATCGCGCGCACCATCGCCGATCCGCTCGTGAACTTCTTTCGCGCTCTGCCGCCGATCGCGCTTATTCCGCTCGTCATCGTTTATTTCGGCGTCGACGAGATCGCGAAGATCGTCATCCTCTTCTACGCTGCATTCTTCTCCGGCGTCATCGTGATGTACGAGGGCGTGTCGCAGATCAATCCGCTCTTCGTGCGCGTCGCACGCACGCTTGGCGCGACGCAATTCGAGATCTTTCGCAAGGTGATTATTCCCCTCACCGTGCCGCATATCCTCACCGCGTTGCGTGTGGCGCTCGGCGTTGCCTGGGCGACGCTCGTCGCGTCCGAACTCGTGGCGGCGCAACGCGGCCTCGGCGCAATGATCCAGAATGCCTCGACCTACTTCCTGCTCGACATCATTTACGTCGGCATCATCTGCATCGGCCTAATCGCCTTGGTGATGGACCTCATCCTGCGCCGCCTGAGCGCACGGCTGTTGCGCTGGCAGGACAAGGTCGGCGTATGAGCGCTCTGTCTGCGCCGGTCCGCGTGCGTTTCGACAACGTCTCGCTATCCTTCGACACCCCGCGCGGCCCGCTGAAGGTCGTCGAGGATGTCACCTACGACATTGCGGAAGGCGACTTTGTCGCCGTGATCGGACCGTCGGGCTGCGGCAAGACGACGATGATGAACATGCTAGCGGGCTTTCAACGTCCGACGGGCGGGCACCTTTTACTCGATGGAGCGCCGGTTGCCGGTCCCGGTCCCGACCGCGGCGTCATCTTTCAGGAATACGGTGTCTTCCCTTGGCTGACGGTCAAGGAGAACATCGCCTTTGGTCTGCGCCTGCACGCGAACCGTGTTTCTACGGATGAGTGCGAGCAGACCTGCGATCACTATCTCCGACTGATGGGTTTGGCCGATTTTGCGGGCGCCTATCCAAAACATCTGTCCGGTGGCATGCGGCAGCGCCTCGCAATCGCGCGTGTCTACGCGGTGCGGCCGCAGTTTCTGCTGATGGACGAACCCTTCGGCGCGTTGGATGCGCAGACGCGCTCCAATATGCAGAACCTTTTGCTTGAGATCCTCGCAACCGAGCGCAAGACCGCGATGCTGATCACGCATTCGGTCGAGGAAGCGCTGTACCTCGCGTCGCGCATCGTCGTCGTGACAGCACGGCCCGCGCGCGTGAAAGAAATCATCGACGTTCCTTTTGCCTATCCACGCGACGAGTCCATTCACGAACATCCCGACTTCGGTCGGCTGCGTAGTCATATTCGCGGGCTTGTCATGGATGAGTATGACGTGCAGCTTCGGCAGACACGAGACGCTTCGTTCTCGGAATAATGGGAGAATTCTGATGCACCGCAGAGGCTTTGTCGCGGGCGGCGCTGCCGCCGTCGGTGCTGCCACGCTCGCGAGGCCAGCCATCGCGCAGGCCAAGGCGAAGGTGCGCGTCGGCTACCTCCACACGCTTGCGGTCGACGGTCAGATCTGGACCGGCATGGACAATGGAATCTTCGACGCGCAGGGCCTGGATCTCGAACTTCGGCAATTCAACACTGGCCTCGAGATTTTTCAGGCGCTGATCGGCAATAGCCTCGATGTGCTCGCGACCGGCGCGGTCTTGTCGAACTTCCCGGCGCGCGGCCAGGGCAAGGTATTCCTGATCAACGATATCGAGATCGCGACGGCACAATTGTGGGTCCGCCCCGACATGGGTGTGAAGTCTTTTGCCGATCTAAGGGGCAAGCGCATTGCGACGACGGCCGGCACGACAGCGCATGTGTTTCTCGACCGCGCATTGCGTGCGAACAACGTCGATCCGAAAGAGGTCGAGTTGCTCAACCAGGCGATGCCGGCTGCGGTCACGTCTTTCATTTCCGGTGCGGTGCCGGCTGTCGCGTTGTGGGTGCCGTTCAACATCATCGCGCGCGACAAAGTGCCCGGCGCCGTGAAGCTGACAGATGCGTCCGCATATTATCCGCAAGCTGCGATCATCGGTGGTTGGGCAGCGCGTAACGATTATTTCGACGCGAACAAGCCGGTGCTCGGCCGTATCGCCAAGGCTTGGGCGAAATCCAACGACCTGATGATGTCTGATAGCGAGAATGCCCTGAAGAATATCCAGTCGAAGCATTACAGCACGACGCCGTTGTCCGACATTCAGGAGCAGTTCAAGGCGCAGAAGATGTTCACGTCGCAGGAGTGGACGAAATATTACACCGACGGGACGGTCACGAAATGGCTCGACCAATCCACAGACTTCTTCATGAAGAACGCAAACCTCACGCAATTTACACCTGCGAGCGGCTATTTCGATCCGTCGATTTATGTCGACGCGATGAAGACGTAAGGCGTCACTACTTGAAGATGCGACATAGGTGTCATGTCGACTGATGCCGAACAACGACGGCTCTTGAGAGCCATGTTCGATGCGGCGGTTGCCGCCGCATCGCCGTCATTGCGCATCCCTGCGCATCTGCCGCCACCGCCGAAAGGCCGAACGATCGTCATAGGAGCAGGCAAGGCGTCGGCGTCGATGGCGCGCGCGGTCGAAGAGAATTGGCCCGAGCCGCTTACCGGGCTCGTCGTGACACGCGATGGTCACGGCGACATTTGCAAGCGCATCGAAATCGTCGAGGCCTCGCATCCCGTGCCCGACGCACGCGGCATGGCGGCCGCGCAGCGCATTCGCGCAATGATCGAAGGCTTGTCGGCGGATGATCTGGTGCTCGCGCTGATCTCGGGAGGCGGCTCGGCGTTGCTGACGCTCCCCGCGCCGGGTCTGACATTGCAGTACAAGCAGGCGGTCAACGCCGCCCTGCTACGTTCTGGTGCATCGATCGGCGAGATGAACGTCGTGCGAAAGCATCTCTCCGCCATCAAGGGCGGGCAACTTGCGGCAGCCGTTCATCCCGCAAAACTCGTCACGCTCGTCATTTCCGACGTGCCCGGCGATGATCCCGCAATCATTGCATCCGGCCCAACGGTCGCTGATGCGTCGACCTTCGCGGACGCTGCCGCGGTGCTGAAGAAATACGGCATCACCGAACCCGCTTCGGTCGTCGCGCATCTTGCGCGCGCCGAACACGAAACGCCGAAGCCGGGCGATCCGCGTCTCGTAAACACGCAGACCATCACGATCGCGACGCCGCAAATGTCGCTGGAAGCCGCAGCGCAGGTCGCACGCGATGCCGGCATCACGCCCATGATTCTTGGTGACGCCATCGAGGGAGAAGCGCGCGAAGTCGGGCGTGTCATGGCCGGCATCGCGCGACAGGTGGCGCTGCATGGTCAGCCGGCCCCTGCCCCCGTCGTGCTGCTGTCAGCCGGCGAGACGACGGTCACCGTGCGCGGCAAAGGACGCGGTGGCCGCAACGTCGAATTTCTTCTGTCGCTCGCGATCGAGCTCGGAGGCATGCCCGACGTTTTCGCGCTCGCGGCCGACACCGACGGTGTCGATGGCGCGGAGGAAATTGCTGGCGCCATCGCGACACCGCATACGCTTGCGCGGGCTTTCGCAAAAGGGATCGATGCGAAAGCGTCGCTCGCCGATAACGATGGTCACGGTTTCTTCGAAGCGCTCGGCGATCAGGTGATCACCGGTCCCACGCGCACCAACGTCAATGATTTTCGCGCGATTCTGATTTCCGATTGGGCCTGAAGCGGCGCTGACGAGCCGGAGGGACACCGCAAAATACGTCGATCACGGCCACGCGTAAGCTGCGTCGGCGTCTTATCGTTTCCGGGATCGAGATTTGTCCTTGCGTTCCGCGCTGCCTTTACGGCGACCCGCATGTTTTGCGATCCGTGCGGAACCGGCAACCGGTTCGATCCGAACACCTTTGATTTCGGTGTCGTGGACGATAGCCGCAAAACTTTGTGCGGCCTGATCGCTGATCAGAATTTTGGTCTCGTGTTCGAATATCCGGATCGGCCCGACGTCGTTTCGTGTGATACCACCCCGCCTGCACAGCATAGGCAACAGCCATTTGGGATCAGCGCCTTTGCTCCGCCCGATCGTCAAACGAAACCAGGCATCCCGCGCGAAACTCTTATCGGATGGCTGATCTATCCGGCTTTCATCGCGCCGTTCGCGTTCGGGTTTTAGAGGCGCGAAGCCGGGGTCTGTGACCTCTTCGGCCGCTGGAAAGCCACGGCGATAAAGCTGCACGAGGGCGGTCGCAATCGTCTCGGCCGAATGCGCTTCGAGGAGCGCTTTTCCCAAAGCGATTTCGTCGTCTTCCTGAGAAGCGTCGAAGAGAGCGTTCTGGATGAGACGTTCCTGATCGAGCCTGCGTATCTCGTCGGCCGCCGGTGGGCCTCCCCATGAGGGGACGATATTCGCGGCCTGAAACAACGTCTCAGCTTTGCGACGCCGTGACGGCGGCACGAGCAGAACGCTGACGCCTTTGCGCCCTGCGCGTCCGGTTCTTCCGCTGCGATGCTGAAGCGCCTCGGCATCGTGGGGAAAGTCTGCGTGGATCACGAGATCGAGGCCGGGCAGATCGATGCCGC
>CBDFFN010000003.1:0-23919 GCA_965246795.1 Beijerinckiaceae bacterium
CCGTTCTTCACGCGCTTCATCGCCGCATCCATAAGCCCGGATTGCGGCGGGTTGCGCTCGTCATCGGCGGAATTGATCGCGAGCACGGACGCTGTGATCGCCTCAAGTTTGGGCGACGCGTCGTAATCGGCGGATGAGTCCCATTGCCAAACGTAGTCGTTGGCATCGGCGCTAAACGGCGCGGCAAGGCGCTGATCGACGAATTTGTCGGCGAGCGCGCGCGTCGGCGTCTGACGCTGATAGGCCAGCGTGCCGCCAGCCGTCGCGATGCCAAACATTGCGTTGGCGAGCTTCATCGAAGCCGGCTGCTCCTTGTAGTCGCCGTTGGCATAGGCAGGATCGCGGCGGATCGTTTCGACGAGCAGGCGCCGCATCATCCAGTTGCGCGACGCCATCGCGGTCGGTTGCGCCGCCATCGGCACGACCGCATCGGTGAAATCGGGATGTGTGTCGGCCCAGGCCCACGCCTGCATGCCGCCCATCGAATTGCCGACGATGACGCGCAGATGCTTGATGCCGAGCCCTTCCGTCAGCAGCCGATGCTGCGCGTTGACCGTGTCGGCGTAATTGTACTGTGGGAATTTCGCGCGAAGACCGTCCGATGGCTTTGCCGATTTTCCCGCACCGATCGAGTCGGGAAGAACGATGAAGTATTTCGTCGCGTCGAGCGGCTGTCCCGTCCCGAATAGCTCGCCGGCAAAGGCCGGGGTCAACATGCCCGTGCCGGAGCCCGTCGTGCCATGCAGCACTAGCACCGGCTGGCCGGTCGGCGCACCGACCGTCGTGTAGTGCATGCGCAATTCCGGCATCGTCTCGCCGGTATGAAAGCGGAAGTCCTTGAGGACAACGTCGCCTTCGACCGGCTTCGGGTAGTCGGCAGCGAAAGCTGGCGCGCTAACGCCGCAAGCGATTGCCAGCAACGCCGCACGAAACACGTTCATTCCTGGCATCGCTCGCTCCCCGATGCGGCGCCACGGCCGCTTGGTTGCGACGCTATGGCGAGCTTTGCGTGGAATCAAACGCCGTGCGGCTTGCCCGCGATGCCGTCGAGCGCGGCAAGCGCATCGGCCGGCAGCACGAGATCGCCGGCGGCAAGATTCTCGCGCAAGTGCACGACGGACGACGTGCCGGGGATCAGCAAGATGTTCGGCGACCGTTGCAGCAGCCACGCGAGCGCGACCTGCATCGATGTTGCGCCAAGCCGCGTCGCGACATCGGAAAGCGCGGACGATTGCAACGGGTTGAAGCCGCCGAGCGGAAAGAACGGCACATAAGCGATCTTCTCGCGCGCAAGCATATCGATCAGCGCGTCGTCGTGGCGATGCGCGAGATTGTACTGGTTCTGCACGCAGACGATCTTGGTGATCGCCTGCCCCTCGGCGATCTGCGCCGCGGTGACGTTGCTCAGCCCGACGTGCCGCACGAGACCCTGCCGCTGCATCTCGGCAAGCACGATAAGCGGCGCTTCGATCGAGCCCTCGGCGGGACCATGCGTGTCGAACATGATGCGCAGATTGACGACATCGAGCACGTCGCGTTCGAGGTTGCGCAGATTGTCCTGCACGGCGGCTTTCAACTCGTCCGGCGCAAAGGCCGGAAGCCACGTGCCATCGGAACCGCGTCGCGCGCCGATCTTCGTGACGATGGTCAGGCCATCGCGATAAGGCGCGAGCGCCTCGGCAATGATCTGGTTCGTGACATGCGGACCATAGAAATCGCTGGTGTCGATATGGTCGACGCCGGCTTCGACGGACGAGCGCAGCACGGCGATCGCCGCGTTGCGGTCTCTAGGCGGCCCGAACACGCCGGGGCCGGCAAGCTGCATCGCGCCATAGCCGAGGCGATTCACCTCGCGGCTACCAAGTCGGAATCGTCTGGTGTCTTGAGTGGTCATCGTCGTCTCCGTGATGACGGGGACATAGGCCTTGCCCAATTGCGCGATAATCGGCGAGAGTTCGCACAGGTTGTACGAAAATCAGGACAATGCCGACGGACCTTGCTGATCTCAACGCCTTCGTCGCTGTCGCCCGTGCAAAGGGATTTCGCGAGGCGGCGCGTGCAAGCGGCGTGAGTGCCTCGGCGCTCAGCGAGGCGGTGCGCCGCCTCGAGGCGCAGCTTGGCGTCCGGCTGCTCAATCGCACGACCCGCAGTGTCGTGCCGACGCAAGCGGGCGATAGCTTGCTTCAAAGACTTGGCCCGGCCCTGCGCGAAGTCGAAACGGCGCTCGATGCGGTAAACACCTTCCGCGACCGGCCGGCCGGCGTGTTGCGCCTCAACGTGCCGGTCAGTGCGTCGCAACTCGTGCTGCCGCGCATCGTGCCGCGCTTCCTCGCCACTTATCCCGACATCAAACTTGAGGTGATCGCGCAGGAGGACTTCATCGACGTGATCGCTGCCGGCTGCGATGCCGGCATACGCTACGACGAGAGGTTGCAGGGCGACATGATCGCCGTGCCCATCGGTCCGCGAAAGCAGCGTTTCGCCGCCGCGGCGTCGCCCGACTATCTGTCACGGCATTCGCGGCCAGAGCATCCGCGTGACCTGCTGCATCACGCTTGCATCCGCGGGCGCTTTCCAAGCGGCGCGGTGCCGGCATGGGAATTCGAATGCGCCGGTGAAACGATCTCGGTCGAGCCGGATGGCCCGCTGCTCGTCGGCCTCGGCGGCGCGACAGAGCTGGCGGTCGATGCAGCCATCGCGGGGACCGGGATCGTCTATCTCTTCGAGGACTGGCTGCGGCCGGCGCTCGATCGCGGCGCGCTCGAACCGGTTCTGGAGCGATGGTGGCCGTCGTTTCCGGGGCCGTTTCTCTACTATCCCGGCCGACGCCTCGTGCCCGCGCCGCTTCGCGCGTTCGTTGATTTCATCAAAGCGTCGAAAGAAAAAAGCGAAACCGCCGCCTAGGCGGTCGAAACTTACTTCGCGCCGACCAGCCGCTTGGCGGCATTGGATACAGCATCGCGGAACTCGCCTTCGATGCTCACCACGAAATTGTAGTGCATCGGCGAGAAAGGCACGAGCTTCGTCGGCGTGTTGGAGCGCCAGCCGACAAGGATGGCGCCGATCTGCAGCTTGTCGTCGCCGGTGAGGACCGCGCCGCCCGATGCGCCGTCGCCGGTCTCGCAGTCGAAGGCGAATTCGCGGGTGCCTTCGGCGCCGCGATTGAGCTGCGCCTGCAGGCGGCAGTTCTCCATCGACATGTTGCGGCCGCCGCCCCAATCGTAATGGCCGCGTGCCGCGAAGAGCACGTCCTTGTTGACGCTGACCGTATCGGCGAGGCGGTAAGGTAGTACGCCATCGACCGGGCGCTCGAGCTTTACGACGGCCCAGTCGTGCACGGCCTGCACCGAATAGGGCTTCTTGCTGCCGGCAACGATGGTCGAGAGATTGAGCGTGGTCCGAACCGGTTTGCCGTCCAGCACGATGGAGAAGAAGCAGCTCGCCGCACGGGGATTGCCCTCTTCGTCGAAAAGGACGTGGGCGGCGGTGGTGACGACGTCGGCGGCTTCGGTCAGCTGGCCAGCGCCGTGTGCGTCGCCGCAGGTGATAAGGCCTGACGCAGCGTGCTCGCGCTTGATGGTCTGAATGTCGCCGCCACGATCGGCCACGAAGGCCTCGACAGTCTTGCGACCGTTCGTGCCGAATGCAACCACAGGTGTTGCATTGATGCCAGTGGAGGGAAGGGTGGAAACCGCAGGCGCGGCAAGTAACGTCGTAGAATAGATTGCGGCGGCAATAAGACCAACGGCTCGCAGGACCAGTTTGGTTCTATCCGTCATGCCCGCCTTCCGAAGACGTTAACGATCCAAGTCTCTACGCAACGCAACATAGACATGCAAGAGGGCTGCGGACGGTTTTTCCCCGCCGTCGCCATCATGCAACGCCCGATTGGTTAAGAGAGTGTTACCCGAGAGTTAGCGAAAGCACCCTCCGGGCGCGCCCGCCTGCCTTTGGCTGCTCAGGAATTGTTCGGAATTTGGGGATTGCTCGACCCCTCGGGATTGTACGGCGAAGCGCCGTCGATCCAGCCGCTTTTCGCCCGATCCGCCGGGGTCAGCCAAGCGGGGCCCCCGTAGGCCTGACCTTCGGCGGCGGGGGGTGGGCCAGCGTCCCGATGGCGGCGCGAGCGTGCTTGCGCGTCACCGGCAGCGAGAACACTGCCTGCAACAGCGGCGATGACGACAGACAGAAGCATTTTTTGCATGGCGGCCTCGGATTGTCCTCAAGAGATCGGCCCGTCGTCGCATTGCGTCAAGCCAGAGCACCGACGGTTGACACGGCACACACGCCAACGTCAGGGGGAACGACATGCCGTCGTCCCCCACCTTCGCGAAGGAATCGCTCGCCGACCTCTATCGCGACCGGGCCAAACGCGGCCTGATCGAGCGCGACGGGGCGCAGGAGATCGTGCTCGCGCGGCTCGATGCGCTGCGTGATGCGCTCGCCGACTATCGCATGGCGCGGAAATCCAGCCCGCTCGGCTGGCTGTTTCGCGCCGGGCGTTCGGCCGAAGCGCCGAAGGGGCTCTACATCCACGGGCCGGTCGGGCGCGGCAAGACGATGCTGATGGACCTGTTTTTCGACGCGATCGCGACGCGGCGAAAACGGCGCGCGCATTTCCACGTCTTCATGGCCGACGTGCATGCCCGCGTCCACGAGTGGCGGCAGGCGCGCAAGGCGGGCACGGTGAAGGGCGAGGACCCGATCGCGCCGGTCGCCGAAGCGCTGGCCGAACAGGCCTGGATTCTCTGCTTCGACGAATTCGCCGTGAACGACATCGCCGATGCGATGATTCTTGGCCGCCTGTTTCAGGCGCTCTGGGCGAAGGGCGTCATCGTCGTCGCGACATCGAATGTCGCCCCTGACGATCTCTATCGCGAGGGGCTGAACCGCGCATTGTTCCTGCCCTTCATCGCGCTTCTCCAGCAACATATGGAGGTCGCATCGCTCGAAGCGCGCACCGACTTCCGGCTGGAGAAACTCTCCGGTGCGCCGGTCTGGCATGTGCCCGCCGACGAACGCGCGCATGCGGCGCTGACGCGCACATTCCGGGCGCTGAGCGGCCGCGAGCACGGTTCGCCGACGAGTGTACGCGTGCTGGGCCGCGACGTGCCGGTGCCGGAGGCAGCACAAAATATCGCGCGCTTCGCCTTTGCGGATCTTTGCGAAAAGCCGCTCGGCGCGACGGATTTTGTTGCCATCGCGCGACGTTTCGATGTGCTGCTGATCGACGATATTCCCATTATCGACGCCGCCAAGCGCAACGAGGCGAAGCGCTTCATCAATCTCGTCGATGCGCTCTACGACAACCAGGTTAAGCTGATCGCGTCGGCAGCGGGCGAGCCCGATGCGCTTTATGTCGGAGAGAACAATCGCGAGGCTTTCGAGTGGGCGCGCACGGCTTCGCGCCTCACCGAGATGCGCAGTGAGGAATATCTCGCGAGCGCCAAACGTGCGGCCACGGCCGGCGGCTCCGGCGACACGACGGGCCTCGTCGAGACGTGAACGCCGACGTCGCGCATCCCGCCGCGGAAACGCTTGCCACGGATGCAAGGCTGCTTGAAATCGCGACGACCTCGCTGCGCCGTCACGGCGCACGGCGCACCACCGTCGTCGACATCGCCGCCGCGGCGGGCATGTCGCACGCCAACGTCTATCGCTACTTTCCGTCAAAGGCGGCTTTGTTCGATGCCGTGACGGCCGCGTGGCTGCGGCCGATCGAGGCCGGCATCCGCGTCGTCTCCGAAGGGCCCGATCCCGCAAAAGACAAGCTCGAACGGCTGCTGCTTTCGCTCTATCGCGGCTATCGCGACAAGCTCGAAGGCGATGCCGAGTTATTCGGCATTTTCGTCGACAACGTGCGGGCCGGTGGCGCGGGCGCGCGACGACATCGTGCGCGTGTCGGCCAAGAGGTCGAACACGTGTTGGACGAGGGCCGCGCACAGGGCAGCTTCGCTGGCGAGACGCGGACCGGACTCGCGCTGACCTTCGACATCTGCCACCGCTTCATCCACCCCGTTTCGATCGCGCTCGATACGCAGACGGCGCGGGCTTCGCTCGACACGCGTGCGGCGCGGTCGGTGCGGCTGTTATTGCGGGGGCTTGCGAGCGGGCGGGTGTGAGGTCTACCCGCCCATCTTCGCAACGAGCGCGTCAGATACTTCGAAATTCGCATAGACCGTCTGCACGTCGTCGTTGTCTTCGAGCGCGCCGACGAGTTTCAGAATCTTCTCGCCCGCCTCGTCGTCGACCGCGATCGTGTTTTGCGGTCGCCAGACAAGTTTCGCCGAACGCGGATCGCCGAATTTGCCCTCGAGCGTCTTTGCGACCTCGTTGAGATCTTCCATCGTCGTGATGATCTCGTGGCCGTCCTCCGACGACGAAACATCCTGCGCGCCGGCGTCAAGCGCCGCCTCCAGCATCGCATCTTCGCTCGCTGTCTTTGCGTCGTAGGCGATGGCGCCGACATGGTCGAACATGAAGGCGACTGCGCCGGTCTCCGCCAGCGCGCCGCCTGACTTCGTGAAGTAAGACCGCACTTCGCCGGCGGTGCGATTGCGATTGTCGGTCAACGCCTCGATGATGATGGCGACGCCGCCCGGCGCATAGCCCTCGTAGCGCACTTCGTCGAAACTCTCGGTGTCGCCGGCGGCCGCCTTTTTGATCGCGCGCTCGATATTGTCCTTCGGCATGTTTTCCGCACGCGCTGCAATGACCGCAGCGCGCAAACGTGGGTTCATCGCGGGGTCGGGCATGCCCAGTTTCGCCGCGACGGTGATCTCGCGCCCGAGTTTGCCGAACACTTTCGAGCGCACAGCATCCTGCTTGCCCTTCTTGTGCATGATATTCTTGAACTGGCTGTGCCCTGCCATCGTCTCGCTACCGTCGTCCCTGTCTGATTATGGTGCCTTACACCACGGCCCTCATCCTGAGGAGCCGCCGAAGGCGGCGTCTTGAAGGATGAGAATACCACTTTTATACCGGCCCATCCTTCGAGACGCTTGCCGGCAGCCAAGTTTACGCAGGCTGCGTACACTTGCCTGCGCAAGCTCCTCAGGATGAGGTGTTCGTTCGTCGCTTTAATTCATCCGCTCGATCGCCACTGCAGTCGCCTCGCCGCCGCCGATGCACAGCGTCGCGATGCCACGAGAAAGATTCTTCGCGCGTAATGCGCCGAGCAAAGTCACGATGATGCGTGCACCGCTTGCACCGATCGGATGGCCGAGCGCGCAGGCACCGCCGTGCACGTTGACCTTCTCGCGCGGGATCGCATGCTCGGCCATCGCCGCCATCGGCACGACCGCAAAAGCCTCGTTGATCTCGAAGAGGTCCGTGGTCTTTGTCGTCCAGCCCGTCTTGTCATAGATTTTCTGGATCGCGGTCACCGGCGCGGTGGTGAACCAGTCGGGCTCTTGCGCATGCGAGGCCGTCGCAACGATTTTTGCCAGCGGTTTCAAACCGCGCTTCTTGGCTTCCGACTCCCGCATCAGCACTAGAGCTGCCGCGCCGTCGTTGATCGACGACGAGCTCGCGGCGGTGATCGAACCGTCCTTCTTGAACGCCGGCTTCAGGCCCGGAATCTTCTCGGGATTAATTTTCCGTGGGCCTTCGTCGCTGTCGATTTTTTGCGTGCCAGCCTTTGTAGATATCTCGACCGGCGCGACCTCCCATGCGAACGCGCCGGACTTCTGCGCCTCCTGCGCATTTCTGACGGAGCCGATCGCGAACTCGTCCTGCGATGCGCGCGTCATCTGGTATTTCGACGCGCAATCTTCGCCAAACGTGCCCATCGAGCGGCGCTTGCCGTCGGGCGCGATGTCATAGGCGTCTTCCAGCCCATCCATCATCATGTGATCGAAAATCTGGCCGTGGCCCATGCGATAGCCGCCGCGCGCCTTCGGCAGCAGATATGGCGCGTTGGACATGCTCTCCATGCCGCCAGCGACGACGATGTCCGCACCGCCCATCGCAAGCGTGTCATGCGCGATTATCGTCGCCTTCATGCCGGAGCCGCAGACTTTCGAGATCGTCGTGCAGGGCGTGGACGCGGGCAGGCCTGCGCCGAGCGCCGCCTGACGCGCCGGCGCCTGGCCCTGCCCCGCGGGCAGCACATTGCCCATGAAGGCCTCGCCGACATCCTCGGCAGCGACGCCGGCCATGTCGAGCGCCGCACGAATGGCGGCGCTTCCGAGTTGCGGCGCGGTGAGCGAGGCAAGTTCGCCCTGAAACGCGCCCATCGGCGTGCGCGCGGCGCCGACGATGACAATGGGATCGTTATTTGTCATGAAAACACCTGCGGATGCGATGTGAGTTGCCGCGAAAATAAGCCTTCACCGCAGCGTGCGCCATAGGGGCGCTACGCTGTGATCGATTGACGGCGACGTCGTTCTGCGGCGGCGCTAAGTGGTCGGCGATGTAGGCATCGCCTCACCGAGCGAAAACTTGCCATTCCCGACGCATGCGAAGCGTGCGCGCAGGAATCATCTAGCTCATTCCGGATTCCAGCTTTCGCGGGATGACAGCGTGGCCTTCACGACCGCCTAGAACACAAACTCGCCCTTCTGCATTACCGGCTCTGCCGTACCGTCTGCACGCACGCCTAAAACGTCGATCTCGGCCGAGCCGATCATCCAATCGATGTGTATAAGGCTTCGGTTCGCGCCTTGCGCCTTTAGCTGATCCTCGGTCAGCGTGTCGCCGTCGACGAAACATTTCGCATAGGCCTGGCCGAGCGCGATGTGGCTTGCGGCATTCTCGTCGAACAGTGTGTTGTAGAAAAGCAGCCCGCTCTTCGAGATCGGCGACGAATACGGCACCAGCGCCACTTCGCCGAGCTGTTTTGCACCCTCGTCGGTTTCCAGCACTTTTAAGAGCACCTCCAAACCTTTCGAGGCTTTCGCATCGACGATGCGCCCGTCCTCGAAGCGCACGGCAATGTCCTCGATCAGCGTGCCCATGTAGGACAGCGGCTTTGTCGCGCGCACCGTACCAGACACGCGACGGCAATGCGGCGTCGTGAACACCTCTTCGGTCGGCATGTTAGCGTTGCAGACGATGCCGTTGCGCGCCGTCGATGCGCCGCCTTCCCAGGAATGGCCGTCGGCAAGCCCGACTTCGAGATCGGTGCCCGGCCCCTTGAAGCGCAGCGCCGCGTAGCGCTTCGCGTTGAGGTACGTCGTACGCGCCGCGAGTTTCGCATTATGGTCACGCCATTCGCCGACAGGGTCTGCGCCCATGACGCGCGTCGCGGCGAAGATTGCGTCCCAGAGTTTCGCGACGGCGATCTGCTCGTTCTCGCCGGGGAAGACGGTCTTCGCCCAGGCGGGCGTTGCGGCGGCGACAATCGTCCAGTTGATCGCGAAGTTCGAGATCGGCGCAAGCGCCGGGCTATACGCCTTTGCGCGCGCCCGGTTGGCGCGGGACACCTTGTCGCCATCGATGCCTGACAGCAGCGTCGGATTCTCGCCGGCAATGGCGAGGCGCGCCGCGCCGTTGCGGTAGGCCGACGCCATGCCCTCGTAGAGCCAGGCCGGCGCATGATCGAAGCTCGCATCCGCGCCGTTGCGGAAGCGCGACAGCGTCATCGCGTCGTCGCCGAGGATCGTCGTCACAAGCGACGCACCCGCCTTGTAAGCGTGGTCCGTGATGAGCCGCGCGAGTGGAAGCGCTTCGAGCGGCGCGGTCATCACAAGCTCCTGGCCTGCTTTAAGTCCGAGCCCGACATTCACGGCGACGTCCGCGAGTCGATCGAGCCGAAGGTCGGTTGCCGTGGAGGCGGCACTGCCGCCCGTAGCCATGTCGTTCATGCAGATCGTCCCGAATGCCGTATCGTTGCCGCCGTTTTACGCCCCGGATCGGCGCGCGCAAATCACGTTGTCTGCGCCTCCGTGTTCCAGCGCATGGCGACGCGTTCGACTGCGACGAAACCCTTGTTCAGCGCGAAACCGGTGAGCGCCAGCGCGACGACGCCGGCATACATTTCCGGAATCAGGAACGAGCGCTGCGCGCTGAGGATGTAGAAGCCGATCCCGCTATTGCCGGCGACCATCTCCGCAATAACCGTCACGATCAGCGCGATCGCGAGACTGATCCGCATGCCCGTGAGGATGTAGCTGCTTGCTGCCGGCAGAACGATCCGCGCGATGATCGCGCCCCGAGATAGGCCGAAGGTGCGGCCCGTATCGGTGAGAACGGGATCGACGCTGCGCACGCCTGCAATCGTGTTGAGGAGGATTGGAAAGAAGGAGGAGAAGGCCACCATGAACACCTTCATGGTGTTGTCGATGCCAAGAAACAGGATTGCCATCGGCAGATAGGCGGGGCTCGGGATCGGCCGCAGCAATTCGATCAACGGTTCGAACAGCAGATAGGCGCGCTGCCACGTGCCCATCACGATGCCGGCGGCCACGGCGACGATTGTCGCCAGCGCATAACCTCCCGCCAAACGCAGAAGGCTTTCACCGAGCACGCCGAGATAAGTGCCGTCGATGCAGGATTGCGCGAACACCTCCAGCACCGTCGAGAACGCCGGCCAGGTCGGCGACACCACCCAGTCGAGGCGCACGCTCGCCTCCCACAAGAGGAGAAGCCCGATCAACAGCGCGAAGCCGGACACGCGTTGCATGAACGTGTTCATGCCGCAGCGGTCTGGCCAACGACGACGTCGTAAAGCTTCCGGCGCAGCGCAAGAAAGTCAGGAGACTCGCGCGTTGACAGCTGATCGCGCGGGCGTGGAAGCGGCACGTCGTAAGACGCGAGGACCGTCGCCGGCGAATGGCCAAGCACGAGGATTTCATCGGAGAGATAGACCGCTTCCGCAATGTCGTGCGTCACGAAGATGATGGTGAGATCAAGCTTTCGCCAGATGCGCAACACGAGGTCCTGGAGGTTTTCGCGTGTCAACGCGTCGAGCGCACTGAACGGCTCGTCCATCAACAGCACCGCCGGTCGCGCCACCAGTGCCCGCGCGATAGCGAGACGTTGCTGCATGCCGCCGGAGAGTTGCGAGGGATAGCTGTCGGCGTGTCGTTCGAGACCGACCAGCTTGAGATAGTCGAGACATTCGGCGCGCCCGAACGGCTTGCCGCGGCTACGTGCATGCGGGCTGGCCGCGCCGAACTCCATATTGCCGAGCACGGTCAGCCAGGGAAAAAGCGACTTCGTATATTGCTGGAAGAGATAGACCATGCCCGGCGGCGGCGCGACGACGCGACGACCTTCGAGCGCGATCGTCCCGGTGCTGGGCGCAAGCAGTCCGGCCACCATGCGCAGCAGTGTCGATTTTCCGCAGCCCGATGGCCCGAGAAAGGTGACGAAACGCCCGCGCGGAATGCGCAGCGAAATGTCCTGCAGTGCAACGAAGCCAGTGCCGAAAACCTTGCTTACACCGGAGACGACGATTGCCGATCCGTCTCCACCCGGCTCATTTCGGAGCATAGACAAGCGAGGCGGCGTCGATTGTTTTTTTCAACATGCCTTCGCTCTGCATCAGCGCGAGCGTCTTGGTGATCTCACCAACGGAGAGTGTCGTCGACCAGTCATCGATCGCCAGCGTCTCGATCAGTTCGGGCTTCGCCTTCGTGTATTCCGCAATCAGTGCACGCGCCTCTTTAGGGTTCGTGCGCAGATATTCGACGGCACGCGTCATCGCGGTGTTGAAGGCCTTTGCGGTGTTCGGATTTTCGGCGAGCCATTTCGTGCTCGCCGCGAATGCGGTGATCGGCAGGCCCGGCTGCACTTCGTAGAATGGGAAGCCGAGCTGGCGCACCTTGCCCGTCGCCATGGCGATCTGGTGAAACGGCGGCGGAATGTTCACCGCGTCGACGTTGCCGCGGATCACGGCATCGATCATCGCGGGAAACGGCAATTCAACATAGGTCACGGTTGCCGGATCGAGGCCGCTCTTTCGCAAGAATGCGCGGTCGTAGAGCCAGTTCACGCTGTTCAGCGTGTTGACGGCGATGCGCTTGCCCTTGAGGTCGGCAACGCTTTTGATCGGACCGTCGGTGAGCACGATGTCGGCCGTCTGCGCGGGCGCAGCCTTTTTCTCGTCGAGCGAAGGCGGCAGCATCTTGATGTCGAAACCCTGCTGCACCGCCAGAGCGACGGAAACAACCGGCGCGTTCGAGATTTGCAGCGTGCCTTGAACGACCAGCGGCAGCGATTGCGCGCCGCCTGAACTGGTCTCGAGCGAGACCTCGAGCCCCTCTTCCTTGAAATAGCCGAGCTTCTCGGCAGCGTAGATTGGCGTCAGTCCCGCGATCGGAATGACGCCGATACGCAGCTTTGATGTTTCCGGCGCTGCCGTAGCGGCGCTCGCCAGTCCAACGATCATTGCCAGCGTGGCAAATGGCATGCGTGAGATCATCGATCCGGCTTTCGCGAGAGGCGGAACAACGTAGCACGGTTGGTGCCATCCCCTGCGAGCGATATCGACCGGCAGGCGGGCTGCTAAGCGGCCTTCTGCATCGGCTCCTGCCGCGTGCCGCCCGCCGTCGCCACGAGCTTGCGCATGAATTCAAGCTTTTCGATCACCGCGGACGGCAGAACGAAAGGATAGAGATCGGGCTGTCCAAGGCTGCGATTGAGAGAGTTCACGGCGAAGCAGAGCGGGTCCCAGATCGCCAGCATCGCATCCATCGAGCGCGCGCGGTAGGGATCGAGATCGGCTTCCGTATCGAGCGACGGCGCGGCCTTCGCATGTACCGACATTCCGAACGCGTGCGCGGTGTCGAGCGCATCGACGATGTGCAGGTAATGCGCGAACGTCTCGGCAAAGTCCTCCCACGGATGCATCGTCGCGTAGGCGCTGACGAAATTCTCGCGCCAGTCGGGCGGCGCGCCGTTGGCATAGTGCTTCTTCATCGCTTCGTCGTAATCGGCGCGATCGTCGCCGAATATCTTCCGACACTCCTCGAGCATCGCGCCGTCGCGCACCAGTCTGTCCCAATAGAAGTGACCGATCTCGTGGCGAAAATGGCCGAGCAGCGTGCGATAGGCCTCGCCCATTTCTTCACGCAGCTTCACACGCGATGCGATGTCGGCCTCGGCAGCGTTCAGCGTGACGAGACCTTCGTCGTGGCCGGTAAGAACCTTTGTGCCGCCTTCCTCGACGAGAAAGTCGAAGGCGAGGCCTTCCTTCGGGTCTTCGCGGCGTGTCTGCATCGGCAGACCGAGCTTGATGAGCGTGAAAACGAGGCGATGTTTGGCTGCTTCAAGATCGCGCCAGAGTTTCAGTTTCTTAGGATCAGCGATGTCCGGCACGGTGCGGTTGTAGACGCAGGCACGACAGAACGGTGCCTCGATATCTGCCGGGATCAGCCAGTTGCACACGTCGTTGACGGCATTGGCGCAGAAGCGGAAACGCTTCGACGTGTCGCCCGACGCCGGCTGCCAAAGGTCGTCGATCGCATCGAGCGGGAGAAGCGCGTCAGTGACGACATCATAACCGAGACGATGGTGGCAGCGCTCGCAGCGCGTGTTCTC
Source organism: Beijerinckiaceae bacterium (assembly GCA_965246795.1). GTDB lineage: Bacteria > Pseudomonadota > Alphaproteobacteria > Rhizobiales > Beijerinckiaceae > JAJXWB01. The sequence goes on from CBDFFN010000003.1 coordinate 13,486, forward strand.
GAACATCAACGGCTGTCCGCAGACGCCGCAGGCAAACAATTTCATTTCGGTCTCCGGATAATCGCGGGCGCAACTCGACCGCAGCCGGGATCGTTCCAGCATGCACGCCTTTTCAGCAGAGTGCGAAACGCGTAGCAGTCGTCGATCACGGAAAGATGCAAAATGCCACTCGAAGTTCACCAGTTCACGTGCCTCAGCGACAATTTCGGCGCGCTCGTCCATTGTCCCGTCACCGGCGCGACCGCGTCAATCGACGTGCCCGAAGCCGCGCCCGTTCTGGCGGCGTTGAAGGAGAAAGGCTGGACGTTGACGGACATCCTTGTCACGCATCATCACGCCGATCACATCCAGGGCATTCCTGAGGTGAAGAAGGCGTTCCCAAACGCGAAGATCACAGGGCCGAAGAAGGATGCGGCACGCATCCCCGGCCTCGACGTGCAGGTGGTTGAAGGCGACGAAGTGCGCGTGGGCAACGGGCGCGCAAAGATTATCGAAACGCCCGGTCATACGACCGGTCACATCGTCTATCACTTCGGCGAGGACGATCTGCTCTTTGCTGGCGACACGTTGTTCGCGGTCGGTTGCGGGCGCGTCATGGAAACGCCGATGCATGTGATGTTCGAGTCGCTGATGAAGCTCGCGAATCTTCCCGAAGAGACGAAGGTGTGGTGCGGGCACGAATACACGCAGGCCAATGCAAAATTCGCGCTGACCGTCGATCCGAAAAATTCCCTGCTCGTCGATCGGGCGAAAGACGTCGAGGCGAAACGCGCCGCCGGCAAGCCGACGCTGCCGACGACAATCGGCCTCGAACTCGCGACGAATCCGTTTCTGCGTGCCGAAGACCCCGGCGTGCAGGCGGCGGTCGGCATGAGCGGACAAGATCCCGCCGCTGTCTTCGCCGAGTTGCGCGAGCGCAAGAACCGGGGGTGATGCGCGCGTGAACGACCTCTCCGCGCGTGAGATCATAAAGCTTCTCGAACTCGCACCGCATCCCGAAGGTGGCCATTATCGCGAAACCTTTCGCGACACGGGCGGACCGGACGGCCGCGGTGCGTCGAGTCTCATCTATTTCCTGCTCGAAGCGGGCGATGTCTCGGCATGGCATCGCGTCGATGCGGTCGAGGTTTGGCACTTCTATGCCGGCGCGCCGCTCGTCATAACCGTCTCGTCGGACGGCCATGACGCGTGGAGCCGGCATCTCGGGGCCTCGCTCGCGACTGGGCAGCGGCCGCAAATCGTCGTGCCCGCCGGCCATTGGCAGACTGCGGTCAGTCTTGGCGCCTGGACGCTCGTGGGCTGTACGGTCGCGCCTGGCTTCCGCTTTGACGGGTTCGAGCTTGCGCCGCCGGACTGGCGGCCGGTGCCGCGCAAGGCCTGAGCATGTCCCGCACCCCAACTGACTTCACGTCAAGCAGCGCTTAACGAAGTCCCGTCATCGTCGGTCAAGAATTTCAAGGCCGCCCCGATGATGATGAGCCGCGTCCCCGACAACGACCGCGCATCCCCCGACCCGCTCGCGATCCTCAATTCGATCGGCGAGGCCGTTTACGACTGGGATCTGCTGACCGACCGGCTGGCGTGGAGCCCCAACGCCGCCAACGTGCTGCGTATCGACGAAGCGGCGCAGATCGCCACCGGCCGCGCCTACCACGAGTGCACAGCCGCCGTGTCGGCCGCCTCGCGCCACGCCGCCATCGCCGGCACCGGCCGTACCGACACCGGCAGCGGCGTGCCCTATCAGGTCCATTACGCCATCGAGACGACCGTCGCCGGGCGACCCGAACTCGTGTGGGTCGACGACACCGGCCGCTGGTTTGCCGGGCCCGACGGCCGCCCGGCGCAAGCGCATGGGCTTGTCCGCGTCACCGCCGGCCGTAGAAGCGTCGAGTCCGTCACGACGGGCGACTTCGATCCGCTGACGGGCTGCCTGTCGCGCGCGCGCTTTCTCTCGGTTTTGGGCGCGGCCCTTTCGAGGCCGGGTGGACGGTCGAACAACTTTGGCCTGCTGCTCATCGGCCTCGACGATCTTGGAGGCCTCAACCGCCGTCACGGCTACGACACGGTCGACGAGGCTTTGGCCGGCGTCGGCCGCGCGCTGCGCACACAGATCCGCAGCGCCGATTGCCTTGCGCGCGTCGCTGGCAACACGTTTGCGCTGCTGCTGGCGGGTTGCGATGCAGAGCAGATCGCGCCAGCTGCAGCGCGGACGCTCGAAATCTTCGACCGCGAACCCTTCACGACGTCGGCCGGACCGGTCGCGATCACTGCGCATATCGGCGGTGCGCTAGCCTATCGGCACGGCCGGACCGTCCATGCACTGATGCTCAACGCCGAGACGGCGCTCGCCGAGGCGGTCGAGATCGCGGACTGCTTCCAGCTTTTCGATCCCACCGGCGCCGCGCAGGACGATGCGCTTCGCATCGGCGACACGGCAGACACGATCGTCGCCGCACTGAATGACGGACGTGTCGGCATTGCGCTGCAACCCATTGTCTCGCGCAGCGGCGAAGTCATGATGGCCGAGGCGCTTTTGCGTGTGCGCCTGCCGGACGGACAGGTCCTCGAACCGGCGGCGCTGTTGCCGGCGGCCGAACAGCGCGGCCTCACCGCGCTTCTCGATGCGCGCGTGTTCGATGTCGCAGTCGCACATATCCGCGAGAGCGGCCGCTGCCTGTCGCTCAATGTCTCGGCGCAAACGCTACGCGATCCGGCCTGGCCGGATCGCGTCGCCGCGGCAGCGCGGATGAATCCGGGTGTCGGCGAAAAGCTCGTCTTCGAGATCACCGAAAGTGTCGCGGCCGCCGACCTGGACGCAACATCGCGCGCGCTCGAATCCGTGCGGGCCTGCGGGGCGCGCATCGCCATCGACCATTTTGGTGCGGGTCACGCGTCGCTGCGGACCCTGCGGGTGCTGGCGCCGCACTTCCTCAAGATCGACGGTGCCTTCGTGCAAAATCTCGCGCGCTCGCCGGACGATCGTTTCGTGGTGCGCTCGCTGCTGGCGATGGCGCGCGAAATCGGCGCGCCTGCGATTGCGGAATGGGTCGAGAATGCGAGCACTGCCGCGATCCTGTCGGAATGGGGCGTCGCCTGCCTGCAGGGCTCGTACTTCGGAGCGGCGGAAATGCCGGCAGTGATAGAGGCCCCGATGATTGCGGCGGTGGCCTAACGCCCGTCCCGACCGCGTGGAAATCACACGGTCGAAAAGGACTGGCGTCACTTAGTAAAGCTTGAGCATGTCCTCGACGCCGAACCGGGACCCACTCCGGCGGAACATGCTCTAGCGCTTTGCGATCGTCTCGATCTTGTCCTGAAGATCGGCGAGCTGCTGTTTCAGCGTATCGATGTCGGTACGGGCACCGTCGTCGGGCCTCGCCTCCTGCTGGGGCGCGTCGGGGGCTTTCGGCGCAGCGCCGCCGAGGCCCATCGCCGCGAAGGGCGAGAACATCGACAAGGCCTGCTGGAACATCGCCATGTTCTTGCGCGTCTGGTCCTCGATATTCTCGAACATGTGGCGCGTCGGCGCGGCAATTGGACTGTCGCCCAAAGCATCCGTGAATTGCTGGCGAAATTTCTGCTGCTCGTTGGTGAAGCGCTCCAGCGTGAACTCGAGATAGCTCGGCACGAGCCCTTGCATGCTGTCGCCGTAGAAGCGGATCAACTGCCGCAGGAACGTGACAGGCAGCAATGCTTGCGAGCCCTTGCTCTCCTGCTCAAAGATGATCTGCGTGAGGACGGAACGGGTGATGTCGTCGCCGCTCTTGGCGTCGAAAACCTGAAAGTCTTGCCCGCTTTTGACCATCTGCGCGAGGTCGTCGAGCGTCACGTAAGCGCTCGTGCCGGTGTCGTAGAGACGCCGGTTCGCATATTTCTTGATCGTGACGGGTTTCTTGTCCTTCGTCATCGCGCTTCCCGTTGGCGGGAAAACTTCGGCGCTCCCGCGCTGCAACGATAGGTCTTTTGCAACGCGGCGAAAACCGGAATCTTGACCGGTCCCGCGCGACGTTGTTCAACGATCTTAACGCGCTCGAAGCTCATAACGCCCGAAACGCAGCGCGCACCCCCAGGGCAGGAGACAGATCAATGTCCGACGTCGTAATCGTTTCCGCAGTCCGCACTGCCGTGGGTTCTTTCAACGGTGCGTTCGCCAACACGCCTGCGCACGAGCTCGGCGCCGTGGCAATCAAGGCCGCGCTGCAGCGCGCAAAGGTCGACGGCGGCGAGGTCGACGAGGTAATCATGGGCCAAATTCTTTCGGCAGGCGAAGGCCAGAACCCCGGCCGTCAGGCCGCGATGAAGGCGGGCATCCCGCAGGAGAAGACGGCGTGGCTGCTGAACCAGCTTTGTGGTTCGGGCCTGCGCGCCGTGGCGCTCGGCATGCAGCAGATCGCCAACGGCGATGCCGACATCATCGTCGCGGGCGGTCAGGAGTCGATGTCGATGGCCCCGCACGCACAGCACATGCGCGGCGGCACCAAGATGGGCGACATGAAGCTCATCGATACGATGCTGAAGGACGGCCTGATGGACGCCTTTCACGGCTATCACATGGGTACAACCGCTGAGAACGTCGCCGCGAAATGGCAGATCGGGCGCGAGGATCAGGACAAGTTCGCCGTCGGCTCCCAGAACAAGGCGGAGGCCGCGCAGAAGGCCGGCAAATTCAAGGACGAGATCGTTCCCTTTACCGTCAAGACCCGCAAGGGCGACACCGTTGTCGATCAGGACGAATACATCCGCCACGGCGCGACGGTCGAGGCGATGGCGAAACTGAAGCCCGCCTTCTCGAAGGACGGCGGCGTAACAGCCGGCAACGCTTCGGGCCTTAACGACGGGGCTGCGGCGCTGGTGCTTATGACAGCGAAAGAAGCGCAGAAGCGCGGCCTCACGCCTCTCGCGCGCATCGCCTCCTGGGCGACGGCCGGCGTCGACCCGGCCGTGATGGGCTCGGGTCCCATCCCGGCCTCGCGCAAGGCGCTCGAAAAGGCCGGCTGGAAGGTAAAAGACATCGATCTCGTCGAGGCCAACGAGGCCTTTGCGGCGCAGGCGCTCGCGGTCAACAAGGACATGGGCTGGGACCCGTCGATCGTGAACGTCAACGGCGGCGCAATCGCCATCGGGCATCCGATCGGCGCCTCCGGCGCGCGCGTGCTGACGACGCTGTTGCATGAAATGGGCAAGCGCAACGCGAAGAAGGGCCTCGCCACGCTGTGCATCGGCGGCGGCATGGGCATTGCCCTGACTGTTGAGCGCTGAGAGCAAAGCCTCTCGACGCACGGACTTCTTACGCTACAACTTGAAGCGGGCGGCCTCGACGCCGCCCGTCGTAAAATCGCAGGGAGCGAGACATGGCACGCAAAGCGGTCGTCACGGGCGGCACGCGCGGTATCGGCGCGGCAATCAGCAGGGCGTTGAAGGACGCCGGCTACGAGGTGACGGCGAGCTACGCCGGCAACGACGAGGCGGCGGCGAAATTCAAGAGCGAGACCGGCATAACGGTGCGCAAGTGGGACGTCGGCGATTACGACGCCTGCGCCAAGGCGCTCGGCGAGATCGGTCAGGTCGATGTGCTCGTGAACAATGCCGGCATCACCAAGGACGGCATGTTCCACAAGATGACGAAAGAGCAGTGGTACGCCGTCATCAACACGAACCTGAATTCGCTCTTCAACATGTGTCGTCCTGTCATCGACGGCATGCGCGAGCGCAATTTCGGCCGCATCATCAACATCTCGTCGATCAACGGCCAGAAAGGCCAGATGGGCCAGACGAACTATTCCGCGGCCAAGGCCGGCGACATCGGCTTCACCAAGGCGCTGGCGCAGGAGAATGCCGCCAAGGGCATCACCGTCAACGTGATCTGCCCCGGCTATATCGCCACGGAGATGGTGATGGCGGTGCCGAAGGACGTGCTGGACAAGAACATCATCCCGCAAATTCCGGCCCGACGCCTCGGCCAGCCGGAAGAGATCGCGCGCTGCGTGCTGTTCCTTGCCTCGGACGATGCCGGCTTCATCACCGGCGCGACGCTGTCGGCGAACGGCGGCCAATACATGACCTGACGCGCCGCCGCGCGGAAAAGGTAAATCGAAACCGCGTAATTTGCGCAGGCCGTTAAACTTAACGGCACTTAACGGTTTGGCTTTAACGAGCGCGTTAGGGACGAGGACGATCCTCGGTTCACGGTGAGGTGGCGCATGGGCGCTGCCCATCGCCCGAGTATCCTCTAGTGGGCCGCACGCGCGTTTCCCGTATCCTGCCGCTTCTCGCCGCGCTCTTTGCAACCGGCGCGCAGGCGGCCGACTGGTATACGGGCGCCCCGGTCATCGGCGTCGCGGCGCCGCGTGCACCGAGCTTCGGTGTCGCCATCGACACCGCCGTGACGGCAGACTCCAAGGAGTCGCGTTACGCGACGCTGATCGGCACAATCGCGCCCTTCACGAATTTCGACCAGTCCGGCATGCGCATCCGTCTCGGCGGCGTCATCGGGCAGTATTCCTATATCGGCGGCAACGGCATCGGGCGCGTTAACGGCACGCAGGAGGCCGGCTCATTCCTTGTCGGTTACGAGTGGGTGGCGCGCCGCTTCACGGTTGCTGCTTACGTCGGCGGCGACATCAACAACAACCAGATCAACAAGGTCGACGTCGCCAACGCCTCCGTTGGCACCGCCTACGGCGTAAAGGTCGCGATCGACTTCAGTTGGCGGCCGACCGACGACCTCATGCTGGCGGGCGTCGCCTCCTATTCGACCGCGCACAACGCCTATTACACGCGCATCAAGGGTGGCTTTGCGATGCTGCCCGGCATTTATGTCGGCCCGGAAGCTCTGTTCCTTGGCGACGACTTCTTCCGGCAGTGGCGCGCGGGTGGCCATATCACCGGCGCCTCGATCGGACCGCTGCAGTTCGGTGTATCCGGCGGCATCCTGAACGATCGCGTGCGCGGCACCGGCGTCTACGGCATTCTCGACGCGCGCGCCGCGTTCTAAGCCTTGCCGGCATCGCATGTGAGAGTGTCGCTGCGTCGTTTTGTGCCAACTTGGCATGTCACGCGCGCGTCGAGGGTAACGTCTCGATAACCCTTACGCACCGTTCCGCTCCACCGCCGGTCCGGTAACATTAACGGTAGCGTAAAGCCGCCCAGCTAAGTTCAGCATTCGAGTTGGGGTGGCGTACATGTCGCTTGCGTTGCGGGTCATTGCGTGGGGGATCACGAGCTTCATTGCTTTCGTCCTCCTGACGCAGCCTGTTAGTGCGTCTTCGCAGCTCGCCCTCTCCACCACGATCATCGCTGTTCTGCTCGGCACGTGGTTTCTGGGCAAGGGTCTCGTCGCGCGACAGTTCTTCCTCGCGCTCGCGAGCTTCGTGGTCATCCGCTACCTCTACTGGCGCACCACGACGACGCTGCCGCCGATCTCCGATCCACTCGGTTTCTCGATTGGGCTCGTGCTGCTGCTCGCGGAAATCTACTGCGTCTGCATCCTGTGCATCAGCCTTCTGATGAACGCCGATCCCTTGAGCCGGCCGCCGCTGCCGAACTACAAAGACGATGAGCTACCGACGGTCGACGTCTTCATTCCGACTTATAACGAGGATGAGTACATCCTTGCGACGACGATGGCGGCGGCGCGGTCGATGGACTACCCCGCCGACAAGTTGACGGTGTGGCTGCTCGATGACGGCGGCTCAGACCAGAAGTGCAACGATGCGAACCCAGCGAAGGCCGACGCCGCACGCCAGCGGCGCATCGCCTTGCAGGCGCTCTGCGCACGCATGGGCTGCGTGTATCTGACGCGCAAGCGCAACGAGCACGCCAAGGCCGGCAACATGAACAACGGCCTGAAATACGCGAAGGGCGAAGTCATCGTCGTATTCGACGCCGACCACGCGCCCTTCCGTATGTTTCTACGCGAAACCGTCGGTCATTTTCTGCTCGATCCGAACCTCTTTCTCGTGCAGACGCCGCACGTCTTTCTCAATCCCGATCCGATCGAGAAGAACCTGCGTACTTTCGACCGCATGCCGTCCGAGAACGAGATGTTCTACGGCATCACGCAGCGCGGCCTCGATAAGTGGAACGGCTCGTTCTTTTGCGGCTCTGCGGCGCTTCTGCGTCGTGCAGCGCTCGAGACGACAGGCGGATTTTCGGGCGTCACCATCACGGAAGATTGCGAGACTGCGTTCGAACTGCACGCGAAGGGCTGGACGAGCGTCTTTGTCGAGAAGCCGCTGATCGCAGGCCTGCAGCCGGAAACATTCGTGTCCTTCATCGGCCAGCGTTCGCGCTGGTGCCAGGGCATGATGCAGATCCTGATGCTGAAGAATCCTGCGCTCAAGAAGGGCCTGCATTTCATCCAGCGCGTTTGCTACCTGTCGTCGATGACGTTCTGGTTCTTCCCGATCCCGCGTCTGCTCTTCATGTTTGCGCCGCTGACGCACATCTTCTTCGACATCAAGATCTTCGTGTCGAACTTTGACGAGGCGATCGCCTACACCTCGACCTACATGATCGTGAACATCATGTTGCAGAACTACATGTTCGGCACGGTGCGGTGGCCCTGGGTGTCCGAACTCTACGAATACGTGCAGGGCGTGTTTCTCGCCAAGGCGATGGTTTCCGTCGCGATGAACCCGCGCAAGCCGACGTTCAACGTGACGGCGAAGGGCCTCACGCTCGACAACAACCATCTGTCGGAACTCGCGTGGCCGTTCTTCGCGATCTGGGGAACGCTCGCGCTCGCGACGCTTTACGCCTTCTACCGCTACACATTCGAGCCCGGCATCGACAATCTCATGCTCGTCGTCGGCATCTGGAACACATTCAATCTCGTCATCGCGGGTGTGGCGCTCGGTGCGGTGTCGGAGCGTGCGCAGCCCGACCGCCATCCGCGCCTCGGCATTGCGCGCCGCGGCCATCTGCTCGTCGATGGCCAGCGCATTGCTGTCGCACTGCGCGATGTGTCGGCCGGTGGCGTGTCACTGACATCTGCAGACTCGATGCCGGTCGGCGAAAATGACACGCGCGTGACGGTGCGGCTCGAAATCGATCCCGTTGGCACGATGACGCAGGGTCTTTCGATGCCGATGCGGCTCGTCAACAGCCGCCGTTACGGCGCAGAGACAGTGTACGGCTTCGAGTTCCACGAGATGGAGCCGGATGATTATTTCGTGCTTGCCGACCTTATGTATGGCGATTCCGATGCGCTGCCGCGCTTCCTCGCGACCCGCCGCAAGCACAAGAACATCTTCGCCGGCGCTGGCCAGTTTCTGTGGTGGGGCGTCAGCGAGCCTGTCCGCGCGTTTCGCTATCTCCTGATGTCGGACAAGAAAGGTGCGCCGGTCGAAGCGGCGCCGGTCGAGGCATCGACCGCTTGGCTGAAGCGCTTTGCGCGCTTCGCACGCGAGAAGACGCCCGCTGCTGCAACACCGGCGGCGCCAGCCGCTGCGGCCAAAGGCTGAGGGCGAAACACATGCGCCCCGCGCTCACCCGCATCGCAACGCTTCTCGCGCTGGCTGCCGCCGCGACCGGCATCGAGCGCGCGCGTGCGCAAGCGATCTTCACGACTGTGCCGTCGTCCTTCTCGCGACTATCGCCGTCACCTGCGCAGCAATCTGCACCGCAGCCGACGATTCCGCAGGCTGCCGCGCCAATGCTAGTGCCAGCGCCTGCCCCTGTTCCGATGCAGGCGCAGGCTTCGCCTTCGTTCACGCCTGCACCCGCGCCGATGCAAGTGCCCGCGCCGGCATCCGCATGGGGTCCGCCGCCTTTCGCCGCCGAGACGCCCTCGCCGCTGCTCGGCGCGCGGTCGCTCGGCAACGAGGACGACACATCCCTGCGTCACCTCACGAACAACATCCAGGGCTTCCGTCTCGCCGGCGAGATCGGCACGTCGGAATGGCCGGTGTTCCTCACGGGCACGCAGGCCAAGCAGCGCCTGCGGTTCCAGGTCGGCTATCTCACCGCCGTTTCGGTGATGCCGGAATCGTCCTATCTCACGCTCATCGTCAACGACGCCGTCGTCGGACGCGTAAATCTTCGTGCGACCCAGCAGGTCCGCACCGTGATGTTCGACGTGCCGGCGGGCCTTATGCAGGCCGGCTTCAACTCCGTGCGTCTGTCGGCCGAACAGCGCCATCGCGTCGATTGCTCCATCCAGGCAACCTACGAACTCTGGACTCAGATCGATCCGTCGAAGACAGGATTGCTGCTGCCGCGCGCGACCACCGGCGTGTCGAGCCTCGCCGAACTGGCGTCGCTGTCGCCCGACGCGCAGGGTGCGCTGCCGATCCGCGCCGTCGTGCCCGGCCGCACGAGTCTCGCCAATGTCGAGCGTATCATCCGCGTCGCGCAGATGATCTCGCTCGTCGGTCGCTTCGAACAGCCGGTCGTCGACATCGGTTCGCTGGCCGACGGACAATACGGACTTAA
>CBDFFN010000004.1:0-269491 GCA_965246795.1 Beijerinckiaceae bacterium
CGATCAGGGCTTCGTCAACGGCTACAACAGCGCGATGGCGATGGAGCAGGTGCTGAAACAGTGCGGCGAAGACCTCTCGCCGGACAACATTCTGAAACAGGCGCTGAACTTGAAAAGCGTTGAACTGCCGATGCTGTTGCCCGGCATCAAGATCGAAACATCGCCAACCGATCACATGCCGGTCGAGCAGATGCAGATGATGTCGTTCGACGGCAAGCGATGGAACAGGTTCGGCGAGGTTCTGTCGGGCTCCTAAGCCCTACATCTTCCGGAAGCCGAGTTGCGGTCCCGCGTGTTTGCCTTCCCGCTCCCACATGCCCTTCTCGCTCATCTCGAAGAGAGCGTTGTGGCCTTTGCGCGCGCGCAGCGATAGCCGACGCTGCACAAGCGACCAGCCTTTCGGGTCGAAGACGACGATGCCGTTGTCGCGGCAGGCCGGCGCGAGATTAGCGTTGCCGGCCGACAGCGTCAGCATGCAGCCGGTGTCCTTCTCGCCGCGCATGACGGAATAGCGTCCGACGAGGTCTCCAGCATTCGTCGGGCCACGTGTCGCCGGCGGCAGCGGCGCCTCAGGCGCGGGCTTGGCGCTTTTTGGCGCGGCAACAACCGATCCGACGCCCGCCACGAGCGCCACGAAGATGAACGAAACACCAACGAGGGCGCGCATGAAACTCTCCGAATCTGCGTCCTTCGCGTAGCCTATTCGCGCATGTCCCGCAAAAGTTGAAAGACTTTTACGATGGAGGACATGCGCCAGAATTATCGCGTTGCGAGCCACGGCGTTTCCGGCACCGGCGTCACCGGGCCCTTGCCGGCCATCCAAGAACGGATGTTGTCGACGACGAGCCCGCCCATCGCATCGCGTGTCGGATGCGTGCCTGAGCCGATGTGCGGCGTGAGCACGACATGCTCCATGTCGATCAACGTCTGCGGCACGTTGGGCTCGTCGGCGAAGACGTCGAGCGCGGCGCTGAGAATGCGTTTCTCACGCAAGGCGGCGATGAGAGCGTCCTGGTCGACGACGGAGCCGCGCGCCACATTGACGAAAATGCCTTGCGGACCGAGCGCATCGAGCACCGCGGCATTGATCGCGCCTGCGGTCGCGGCGCCGCCCGGAGCGATCGCGACAAGAACATCGCAGGCGCGCGCCATTTCCACGAGGTCGGCGAAATAGCGGTATGGCACGTCCGTCTGCGCATGCCGCCCGTGATAGACCACTGGCAGGCCGAACACCTCGCAGCGGCGCGCGATGACCTTGCCAATACGCCCGAGGCCGAAAATGCCGATCGTGCGACCACGCAAGGATGCCGTCAGTTCGAATGGCCCTTTCGGCCAGCGCCCGTCCCGCAGGTGCCGTTCCGCACGCGGGAGTTGCCGGACCGCCGACAGCATCAGACCGAAGGCCGTATCGGCAACCTCTTCGTTCAGTACGTCCGGCGTATGCGTAACGACGATGCCATTCTTGCCCGCCCAAGCGGCATCGACGTGATTATAGCCGACGCCGAAATTCGCGACGATTTCCAGCGCTGGAAGCGCGCCCATCAATTCACCTGATACGGCAAGATGATCGTCGCCGCCCGACGCGATGGCGCGAATTTTCGACGCGACCTTTGCGACGCCCGCCGCGCGATCCGGCATCTCCCAATAGCGATGCACCGTGCATCCTTCGCGCAATCCCACTTCGACGCAGGGCGCGAGCGGATTCATCATCAGAACTTCGAATGCGGGCGTAACGGATTCGGGCACGTCTTCGTCTTTGGTCGTGGTTTGCGGAGATGCCGGCAACCCTTGCATTCGCATGGGCGCTCTGCAACATGACCGGTGAGGGCTGAGGTTGCCCGACGTGCAAGCGGACAAAGAGCCGCGGCGCAGGGAGCGGCGAGAGAATGGCGTCGGTCGAAATCAAGAGCGTACGCAAAGCGTACGGCGCGACGCCTGTGATTCATGGCGTTGACGTCGATATCCGCGATGGCGAATTCGTCGTGCTCGTCGGCCCGTCGGGCTGCGGCAAGAGCACGTTGCTACGAATGATCGCAGGCCTCGAAAATATCACCGGTGGCGAAATCTCCATCGGCGGGCGCGTCGTAAACAACGTGCCGCCGAAAGAGCGCGACATCGCGATGGTGTTCCAGAACTACGCGCTCTATCCGCACATGACCGTCTATGACAACATGGGCTTCTCACTGAAGCTGCGGAAAGCCGATGCGGCAGAGATCCGCACACGCGTCGGAAAAGCGGCCGACATCCTCGGATTGCGACCGCTGCTCGAGCGCTATCCGCGCCAACTTTCCGGCGGCCAGCGACAGCGCGTTGCGATGGGCCGCGCCATCGTGCGCGATCCGCAGGTTTTCCTCTTCGACGAGCCGCTGTCGAACCTCGACGCGAAGCTGCGCGTCGCGATGCGCACCGAGATCAAGGAACTGCATCAGCGGCTTTCGACGACGACCGTCTATGTCACGCACGACCAGATCGAAGCGATGACGATGGCCGACAAGATCGTCGTGATGCATGACGGGATCGTCGAGCAGATCGGTGCGCCGCTCGAACTATACGACAATCCGAAAAATATGTTCGTTGCGGGCTTCATCGGCTCGCCCGCGATGAATTTCGTGCCCGGCGAGATCGCGATGGGCGATGGCGTCCCAACCTTCCGCGCCGACAGCGGCTTCACGGTCCCGTTGCGCGAAATGCCGACGAGCCGCGCCGGATCGCGCGTCGTGCTCGGCACGCGGCCCGAACATCTCACCGTGGCGGACGATGGTACGCCGGTCGAAGTCGTCGTCGTCGAGCCGATGGGCTCCGAAACGCAGGTCGTCACGAAAAGCGGCGGCAGCGAAATCATCTGCCTGTTCCGCGAGCGCATCCTGCCGAAACCCGGCGAGACGATCCGCATCAAGCCGAACGCCGCGCTCGCGCATCTCTTCGACGCCGAAACGGGCGTTCGCATCAATTGAGAGCCTGACCACAGGCCGTCACGGAGGAAGAAGCATGGTTCAGTTGGATCGCCGCAGTCTCGTAAAAGGTGCGGCCGCAGGGGCGGCATTCGGCGGCGGCCTGCTCGATTTTGCTACGGCCTTTGCGCAAACGACGCAGTGGAAACCGGAAGCCGGCGCGACGCTGAACGTGCTCCGCTGGAAGCGCTTCGTGCAGGCCGAAGACGATGCCTTCATGAAGATGGTCGCCGCCTTCGAGAAGGCGATGAACGTCAAGGTCAGCGTCTCCAACGAGAGCTTCGACGACATCCAGCCGAAGGCGTCGGTGGCCGCGAACACCGGACAGGGTCCGGACCTCGTGTGGGGACTGTTCTCGCTGCCGCAGCTCTTCCCCGAGAAGTGCCTCAAGGTGAACGATGTCGCCGAGTATCTCGGCAACAAATACGGCGGTTGGCTTCCCTCGCCCGCGGCCTATGGGAAATACAAGAACGACTGGATCGCAGTTCCTGTCGCGATCAACGGCGGCCTTCCCAACTATCGCATTGCGGCGATGAACAAGGCCGGCCATAGCAAATTCCCGACCGACTATCCGGCGTTCCTCGATCTCTGCAAAGGTCTGAAGAAGAACGGCACGCCGGCGGGCTTCGCGCTCGGTCACGCGACCGGCGACGGCAACGGCTGGATCCACACATTCCTGTGGGGCCACGGCGCCTATCTCACCGACAAGGACGACAAGATCATCATCAATTCGCCGGAGACGGCAAAGGCGCTCGAATATTTCAAGGCCTTGTCCGACACGTTCATCGAGGGCACGCCGTCCTGGAACGACTCGTCGAACAACAAGGCGTTTCTCGCAGGTGAGCTCTATCTCACCAACAACGGCATCTCGATCTATGTCGCCGCCAAGACGGCTGGCAAGAACGGCGATGCGAAGCAGAAGGCGATCGCCGACGACATGGATCACGCGATCTATCCGATCGGGCCTGTCGGCAAGCCCTCGGAGTTGCAGCTCGCTTTCCCTATTCTCGCCTTCAACTTCACGAAGTTCCCGAACGCCTGCAAAGCCTTCATGGCCTTCATGATGGAAGCGGAAAACTACAATCCGTGGCTCGAAGGCGCACAGGGCTATCTCTCGCAGACGTTGACCGCCTACGAGAAGAACCCGGTATGGACGGCCGATCCGAAGACCACGCCATTCCGCGATGCGTCGAAGAACACACTTCCGGCGAGCGGCATCGGGCCGCTTAGCCCGAAGGTCGCTGCGGCGATCGCGGAATTCGTCGTGGTCGACATGGTCGCGCGCTATTGTACCGGCCAGGAAGACCTCAAGACAACGATGCGCACGGCCGAGCGCCAGGCGCAGCGCATCTATCGGTAACCGTTCTCCGCACTGCGGGAGACTGAAATGACCCAGGTCTCCGCCATTCCGGTGCCGCGCCCTGTCACTCGCGACAGGGCGTGGTCGCGCCTGAAGTCGCACCGCGACTGGCAGGGCTTCTGGTTCATGCTGCCGGCGGCGGCGATCCTGATCCTGTTCCTCGCCTATCCGCTTGGGCTCGGTATCTGGCTCTCGTTCACCGACGCCAAGATCGGGCGCGAAGGCGCATGGATCGGCATCGAGAATTATGAGTGGCTGTCGGACGACACCGTCTTCTGGATGTCTGTCGGCTTTACGGTCGGCTACACGGTCTTCGCGTCGCTCGTGAAATTTGCGATCGGGCTCTATCTCGCGCTGCTGCTCAACAAAAACCTGCCGTTCAAGGCGCTGTTGCGCTCGATCGTGCTCATCCCGTTCGTCGTGCCGACCGTGCTGTCGGCCATCGCCTTCTGGTGGATTTTCGACTCGCAGTTCTCGATCATCTCGTGGTCGCTGAAACACATGGGTCTCATCGACCGCAATCTGAATTTCCTTGGCGACCCCTGGAATGCGCGTCTCTGCGTCATCTTCGCGAATATCTGGCGCGGCATCCCCTTCATCGCGATCACACTGCTTGCCGGATTGCAGACGGTATCGCCGTCGCTTTACGAAGCCGCGACGATCGACGGCGCGTCGCGGTGGCAGAATTTCCGCCACATCACGTATCCCTTGCTGACGCCGATCATCGCCGTCGTGATGACCTTCTCGGTTTTGTTCACCTTCACCGACTTCCAGCTGATCTGGGCGATGACGCGGGGTGGCCCCGTCAACGCAACGCATCTGATGGCGACATTGTCGTATCAGCGCGCGATTCTCGGCGGCAATCTCGGCGAGGGCGCGGCCGTCGCGACGGCGATGATCCCGTTCCTCTTGCTTGCGATCATGGTCTCGTGGTTCGGCCTGCAGCGACGCAAATGGCAGCAGGGCGGCGATGACTGAAGTGAACGCCGCAGCGGACGGCAATAAGGTCCTCAACGAAGCCGATCATTCGGATGGCATGAGCTATCTCGAATCGATACCGAGCAAGATCGTCACAACCTATCTGCCGCTCGGGCTGATCCTGATCGTCCTGCTGTTTCCGTTCTACTGGATGGTGCTGACGGCGATCAAACCCGACGAACAACTCATCGACATGGAGACGTACAACCCGTTCTTCGTCATCGCTCCAACGTTCAAGCATATCTCGAAACTGCTGTTCGACTCGCAGTATCCACGCTGGCTCTGGAACACGACCTATGTTTCGGTTCTCGCCACCGCGCTTTCGTTATTCGCCAGCGTGCTTGCGGCCTATGCGATCACGCGCCTGCGCTTTCGCGGCGCGCAATGGGTCGGCGCCGCGATCTTTCTCGCCTACCTCGTGCCGCCATCGATCCTTTTCATTCCACTTGCCGCGATCGTCTACAGCTACGGTCTCTTCGACTCGCCGATGGCGCTGGTGCTTGTCTATCCCACGATCCTCATCCCGTTCTCGACGTGGCTGTTGATGGGGTATTTCAAGACGATCCCCTACGAACTCGAGGAATGCGCGCTGATCGACGGCGCATCGCGCTTGCAGATTCTCACCAAGATCATCTTGCCGCTCGCCGTGCCCGGTCTCATCTCCGCCGGTATTTTCTCGCTCACGCTCTGCTGGAACGAGTTTATCTACGCGCTGACCTTTATTACGTCGGTGAGCAACAAGACCGCGCCGGTGGCGATCGTGAACGAGTTCGTCGATGGCGACATCTACCGCTGGGGCTCGCTTATGGCGGGCGCACTCGTCGGTTCGTTGCCGCTCGTCATCCTGTATTCATTCTTCGTCGAATATTACGTCTCGGCTCTCACGGGCGCAGTGAAGGAATAGGCTCTCGAAACATCCGATTCGCGAACCTTTTTCTTCGCAGCCGTTGCCCCGTCCCGTGACATCGAACGGAGATACGATGCGAATTCTCACAATCACCACGCTGTCGGCCGGCGTTCTGCTTGCACTTTCGAGCTTCGCCAGCGCCGCGCCGCTCGGCAGCCTTCCCGCGATGCCCGACAATGGCGTCACGCAGGTCGCCGGCGGCTGCGGCCCGGGCTTTTTCCGCGGACCCTACGGCGGCTGTCGCCGCATGGGTTTCGCCGGACCGCGTCCCTTCGCGGCACGCGCATGTCCGCCCGGCTTCCGCCTCGGGCCGTACGGCCGACGCTGCCGCCCGGTTTACTGAGCCGATCGGAAATGCAGTTGAAGGGCGCGCGGGCAATGGCGTGCCCTTTTTGCATCGGCATTTCAGAACCTTCGCTCGTTCCGCGCCCTGCCTTGGCGTGCGGGTTAACGGCGGGTTAACCCAGAAGCGGTGTGCTGCGCAGCGATTCTATGCGCGGACGCCTGTTCCAGTCTTCGTGTCCCGCGTCAGCCCCACGCCTGCCCTCAAAGCGGCCGTCACACGAGGACCAACAATGCCGACCGTTTCGCTCGACGCTCTCGACCTTGCCGCGCTGCTTTGCTCGCGCGTGTGCCACGATGTGATCTCGCCGGTCGGCGCGATCGTCAACGGCCTTGAGGTGCTCGAAGACGAGAAGGACGCCGAGATGCGCGGCTTCGCGCTCGAACTGATCAAGAAGAGCGCCAACACTGCCTCCGCGCGTTTGCAGTTCTGCCGCCTCGCCTTCGGCGCCGCGGGCTCGGCCGGCGCGTCCATCGACACCGGCGACGCCGAAAGCGTCGCGCGCAATCTCTTCGTCGATCATCGCACGCGTCTCGACTGGAATGCGACGCGCGCGCTGCTTCCGAAGAACAAGGTGAAGCTGATCCTTAACATGTGCCTCATCGCGGCGGCGGCTATTCCGCGCGGCGGCGTGATGGCCGTGACGATCGGCGCCGAGGGAAGCACGATCGAAGTGTCTGCCAAGGGCACCAATGCGAAGGTCGCGGGCCACGTCCCGTCGCTTCTGGCATGCGAGCCCGAAGGCGGCACTGTCGATGCACACGGCATCCAAGCCTATTACACCGCGCTCGTTGCAGAGGCCTGCGACATGGCGCTGACCCTCACGATGGCGCTCGACACGGTCGTGATCCATGCCGGCGCGCCCGCGGCCCCCGCCCTTTCCATCGTTCCGGACGAAGCGAAGGTCGCCTGACAGGCGATCTGTGACGGGTTGCGTGCAAGCATGTCCCGCCCGATGTCGCTGTTGCGAAACATTGCCAGCGATGTGGAGTCCGGTTCGGCGATAAGGACATGCTTCCGTCAAGAGCGCGCAACCTGACCGCGCGCGCGCAAAGCCTTCTTAAGAAGTCTTAGGCATAGCTGAGGCCTTGGCCGTCCGCAGATCGTCTGCGCGACGCGTCCGCAGGCGCCGATGGACGAGCTTCTTCGCGATTTTCTGACCGAAACCGGCGACCATGTCGAGGCGGCGGGCGTGCATCTCGTGCAGCTCGAGCGCGACCCCTCCGACATGGCGATGATCGCGTCGATCTTCCGCCTGCTGCACACGATCAAGGGCACTTGCGGCTTCCTCGGCCTATCGCGCCTCGGCAAGCTCGCACATGCCGCGGAGGCGCTGCTGTCGCGGATGCGCGACGGCGCGCCGGCGACGGAGGAGACCGTCAATCTCATCCTCACGGCAGTCGACCGTATTCGCTTCCTGCTCGCCGAGATCGAGGCGCGGCAAACGGAGCCCGTCGGTGGCGACGAAGACCTTATCGACGCGCTCGAAGTCGAGGCCGAGGGTGTGTCCATACCGGCCACACCGCAAGCGCCGGTATTGCTCGCAGCGCCGTTGAAGCCGCTCAATCAGCATTCATCAGCGGCGCCCTCCCCGGACGCGTCGCGCGCGAAAAACGCCACCGTTCGTATCGGTCTCGATCTGATCGAGACGATGGTGACGCTCGTCTCCGAACTCGTTCTTACGCGCAACCAGCTTGCCGAAGTCGCGCGCCGCAACGGCAACGCCGATGTCACGGCGACACTAGGGCGTTTGTCATCCATCGTCAGTGACCTGCAGGACCAGGTCATGCGGGCGCGCATGCAGCCGCTCGACCGTCTGTTCGGAAGCCTGCCGCGGCTCGCACGCGATCTCGCACGCGAACTCGGCAAGGAGATCGACCTCGTCGTCGAAGGCGGCGACAGCGAACTCGATCGCCAGCTCATCGAAGTCCTGCGCGATCCGATGACGCATCTCATTCGCAATTGCGCTGACCACGGACTCGAGAGCACCGCGGCTCGCGTTGCTGCCGGCAAGCCGGCGGCCGGGACGATCCGGGTCGTCGCTTCCCATATTGCAGGGCAAATCCGCATCGAGGTGTCTGACGATGGCCGTGGCCTCGACCTCGCGCGCATCGGTGCGACGGCGCTGCGGCGCGGCGTCATCGACGAAGCGGCGCTCGTCGACATGACAATCGACGATGTCGCGCGGCTGATCTTCGCTCCGGGCTTCTCGACTGCCGCCGCAGTCACGTCGATCTCCGGGCGCGGCGTTGGGCTCGACGTCGTGCGCGCCAATATCGAGACGGCTGGCGGCGACGTCACCGTTGCGTCAGAGGCTGGCGTCGGCGCCTGCTTCACCATCCGTCTGCCTCTCACGCTCGCGATCGCTCCGGCGCTGATCGTACGAGCTGGCGGGCAGCGACTCGCCTTGCCGCAGTTCGATATCGCCGAGATTGTGTCGATCGGCGCGGACTCCCCGCATATTTGCGAGAACGTCGGCGGCGTCGCCGTTTTGTCGCTACGTGGCGAAGTATTGCCGCTCGTCGATCTCGCCGCGCTCCTGCAGCTTCCGCCCTCGGGTGATCCCGAAGACGAGCCCATCGCCGCCATCGTGCGCTGCGGCGACGCCTCTTTCGCGTTGCTGCTCGACCGCGTCGAAGACGTACAGGAAATCGTCGTCAAGCCGATCGGCGCGGTACTCGCGGGCCTGCGTCTCTACGCCGGCCACACTATTCTCGGCGATGGCGGCATCGTGCTGATCCTCGACCCACCCGCGATCGCCAGCACGCTCGGCGTCCGTCGCGTGCGCGGCACAGGTGCAGCATTGACTGCGCCGGCCGCCGCCTCGCGCGTCACGAACACCCGCATCCTCACATTCCGCGCTGGATCGCCCGCCACGAAGGCGTTGCCGCTCTCCATCGTGAAGCGCATCGAGACGGTGCGCGCCGCCGACATCGAGCGCAGCGCTGGGCGGCTTGTTGTTCAGCGCGACGACGGCCTCATCGCGCTGCTGCCGTTGGTCGAGGGCGCGCCGCTGCGCGAACCCGAACAACCTGTGCTCATCATCGAGATCGGCGGCCACACGTTCGGCCTTCTCGTCGACGAGATTGTCGACGTCGTCGATGCCGCGCTTGAGATCGCCATACCGGGCCTGTCACCTGGCGCGCTCGGCGCAGCGGACGTCGGCGGAACCGTCACCGAAATCGTCGATGCCGACGGCGTATTTCGCGACGCGCATCTCGACCGCCGCGTCGGCTTCGCAAAAAATTCGGAGTATGCGTCGTGACGCTCTCGCTCGTGTCGTCGACATCCGTGCGCGAAGGCGCGGACCAAGCGTTTCTCGTCGATGCCGGGGGCGCACGATGGGCACTGCCAGCGCACGCCGTGCAAAGCGTCTTTCGTCCGATCGGCCTGACGCCGGTCCCGCTGGCCCCACCGGTCGTCGAAGGTCTCGTCAATCTGCGCGGGCGCGTCGTGCTCGCGCTCGATCTCGCGCGTCGTTTGCTCGGTGCACATGCGCCGCCACGTAGCGCCACCACATCGCTTGCAATCGCGGTCGAGCGCGGCGCCGACGTCTTCGCGCTTCTCGTCGATGGTGTCGGTGATGTCGTGCCGGTCGGCACGATGGAATCCATCACGCCGCCGGCGCATGTATCGACCGACCTCGCGCGCATGACCGCGCTCTGGTTCCGGTCCGGCGGCGCGCTCATTCCGCTTCTCGATCTTCCGAAAGTTCTCGAGATCGACATCGACCGTCCCAGCGGCAACGAACGCCGCACCCATCCTCCGATCGTTTCAGGAGCCAGGCAATGAAGCAGTTCCTCGTCGTCGACGATTCCGCCGTCATTCGAAAAGTCGCAAAGCGCATGCTGGAAGGCATGCAATTCCAAACGGCAGAGGCCGAAGACGGCCGCACCGCTCTGCAGCGTTGCACCGAGCACATGCCCGACGCCATCCTGCTAGACTGGAACATGCCGGTCATGGACGGATTCGAGTTTCTGCGTCATCTGCGTGCGCTTCCAGAGGGCCGCAAACCAAAGGTGCTGTTCTGCACGACCGAACATGATGTCACGCAGATCGCGCGCGCCATGCGTGCCGGCGCCGACGAATACATCATGAAGCCCTTCGACCAGCACATCATGCAGTCGAAGCTCGAAGAAGTCGGCCTCGCCTGAACGCGGCGGCAGCAACGTGATCAACGCCCTTCCCTTCACGACCGGCGAAACGGAGCCGCCGCAAACCGTGACACTGCGTCGATGGGGGTTCGCCCGTCCGCGTGCCATCGTCATCGGCGCATCGACAGGCGGACCGCAGGCCCTGACCGCCTTTCTGCGCGCGCTCACGCTATCGCTCGACAGTGTCCCGGTCGTCGTCGTGCTGCACATGCCGCCCGCCTTCGTGCCGCCGATGTGCCTCGACATCGCGCGACAGACCGGACTGCCGACGATCGTGGCACTGAGTGGCGAACGTCTCCTCGCAGGGCACGTCTATTTCGCCGCCGGCCCCACGCATTGCACCATTCTCAAATCCGGCGAGGACGCGATCTTCGGCTCGTCCGATGCGCCGCCAGTGAATTTCTGCAAGCCCGCCGTCGACGTTCTCTTTCGCTCTGCAGCCGAGACATTCGGGAGTGGTGCGCTCGGCGTCGTACTGACCGGCATGGGCCATGACGGACTCGCGGGTGCGCATGCGATCGTCGAGGCTGGCGGCAGCGTCGTCGCGCAGGACGAGCGCAGCAGCACCGTGTGGGGCATGCCGGGCGCGGTGGCGCGCGAGGCGCTATGCGCCGCGGTGCAGGCGCCGGAGCCGCTCGCCTTAACGGTGGCGACGCGTCTGCGGCGCTTCGGACCGGAGCACCGCGCATGAGCGTCGCGCCCGCATCCCTGCAGACGGCGCTAACGCGCCTCACGGGTTTTTCCATCGATCCCCGTCGCGCCGATTCGATCGCCGACCGCGTTGCGCCCGTCATCGCGGCACATGGCGTGCGAGATGGTCTCGATCTGATGGCGCGCCTGCGCCCCGGCGCAGACACACCGCTTGCGACCGCACTCGTCGATGCGATGGTGATCAAGGAGACCTTGTTCTTCCGCGATCGCGCGCCGTGGGATGCATTGCGCGGCACGATCCTGCCGGACCTTATCGCGGCACGGCGCGACCGCAAGCGGCTGCGCCTATGGAGCGCCGCCTGCTCGACGGGCCAGGAGCCGTACTCGCTGGCGATGCTGCTCGACGAGGAGACGCGTGCGCTCACGGGATGGACCGTCGACATCGTCGCGACGGATCTCTCGCGCACCGCGCTTACGACGGCACGCGCAGGTATCTACTCGCATTTTGAGGTGCAGCGCGGCCTCTCCACCAACCATCTGCTGCGGCACTTCCGGAAAGTGCCGACGGGATGGGAGATCAGCGACGCGCTGCGTGCGGCGGTGACGTTTTCCGAGCGCAACCTGATGGATGAATATCGAAGCCTCGGCACGTTCGACATCGTCTGCTGTCGCAACGTGATGCTCTATATGGATGTCGAGCGGCGGCGGGACATATTCTCGCGTCTCGCGCAGATCATCGCGCCGGACGGCTATCTCGTTCTGGGCGCAGCCGAAACGATCATCGGGCTGACTGAGGCGTTTGCGCCCTATCCCGGCAGCCCATCGGTCTTCATTCCGGCACGCGCTGTGCGCGAAGCGGCGTAGCCCAAATGGCAACGGCCGCCGCTTTCGCGACGGCCGTCCTGTTTCGGTGATGGTTGGTTGCGTGTCGCTCAGCGGCGGAAGGGCGTGGTGGCGACGCTGCGGCCGGTGACGATCGCGGCGCTGGCGATGTTCTTCACGGCGCGGGCCTCGAAGTTGGCGACCTTGGACACGCCGTTCACCGCGCCCGTACCGACCTTGCCGGCGAGCCGGCCCTCGGCCTTGATGATCGAGGCGACGCCTCTGGCTTCTGTCGACAGCACCGTCTTCATCGCGCCGGCTTCCCACTTCACGACCTTGCCGACACCCTTGGCGACACCGAGCCCGAGCTTGGCTTCGGTATTGAGCACGGTCTTCACCGCGCCCGCTTCCCATTTCACGACCTTGCCGACGCCCTTGGCGACACCGAGACCAAACTTCGCTTCGGTCTTCAAGACAGTCCCGACGCCCTTCACGACATGGCCGGCGATTTTGGCTTCCGTCTTGAGAACGGTGCCGACACCTTTGGCGACGCCGCCGACGATCTTCGCTTCGGTCTTGGCGACCGTAACGACGCCCTTCGCAACACCCTTGGCTGCGCCGGCAGCGACATGACCGACAGTCTTCACTGCCGACTTCACGATCTTGAGGGGGTTGGGAAAGCCGAAGGCGTGGCTCGGGACGCTGCCGATCATCGTGAGCGTGGTGGCGAGGCCGAGAGCGAGAGCGAGGCGCTTGGTGGTGTTCATGGTCTTGATCCCCTGTTCCTTCGCCTTCGCTGGGGCGCGTCGGCATGAACACGGTTTACGCGCTCTCAATCGAAGACCTTGTGATGGATGTCACAACGATACAGGCGCAAGCGACGACGACACACGATGCTGTGACGGCCATCACACAAGTCATGCGTGCGAAACAGGCCGCACCACCCCAAACGAAAAAGGCGG
Organism: Beijerinckiaceae bacterium; assembly: GCA_965246795.1. Taxonomy (GTDB): domain Bacteria; phylum Pseudomonadota; class Alphaproteobacteria; order Rhizobiales; family Beijerinckiaceae; genus JAJXWB01. The sequence continues at coordinate 13,129 of CBDFFN010000004.1, forward strand.
CGCCAGAGCGCCGCCTCTTCAAATCGAAGTGGGTGGTTCAGCGACGATGCGGGATCGCCGGCGCAGCGATGCTGCGGCCCATCATCAGCGGCACAGTCGCAGCCTTGGCAAAGGCGCGGGCATCGTTGCCGGCGACCTTTACCGTCGTGCGCGCGATGTTCGCTGCCGTACGGGCCTGGATTGCCGCAATGCTGGCGGCCGTCTTGATGTCCGACACGATGACGGTCTTCGCCGTCTTTCGCCTGAATGCTTGCGGTCTGCGCGATGGTGCGGCCGGTCGTCTTGCCGATATCCAACGCGCCCTTGATCGGCGCAGAGGCGATCGTATTCAGACCCTTGAGGTTGCCGGACGCGAGCTGACCGACGCCTTTCGCGGTGTTGATGCCGATCTTCACCGGCGCTGTGGCAACCTTGACCGCGCCCTTCGCGACGATCGAGGCGACCTTCGCTTCGGCCTTCACGACGGTGACGACGCCTTTGCCGACGGCCTTCGCACCCTTGGCGACACCTTTCGCAACGCCTTCGGCGGCGTGCCCGACCGTCTTCACGATCGACTTCACGGCTTTGAACGGATTGAGCGAGAAAGCATGGCTCGGCGCGGTGCCCATCATCGAGAGCGAAGCGGCGAGACTTAAGGCGAGAGCAAGACGCTTGGTGGTGTTCATCGTCGTAAGACCTGTTCTGAGCCGTTGCGGGGGTGCGTCGGCTTGAACACGGTTTACGACGTCGGAATCGGCATCCCTGTGATGTGCATCACGTCGGGAACAGCCGGCAAACGTCGCGCGACGCTGTGCTGTGATTGTCGTCACAACGTTTACGCGTCGACGACTCCGGCGACATGCTCGCAATCAATTCGTGAAGCGCATCGCGTGCGATGATCGATGACAACACGATCCCAAAACGCGAAAGGGCGGCGCCGAAGCACCGCCCTTCCCTAAGCAGTCGCGATCCGGGGCGGGAGAGACCCGGCCCCGCGGCTGCGGTCTCAGTAGTTGTAGGCGCGCTCGCCGTGATCGGCGACGTCGAGGCCTTCGCGCTCTTCGTCAGCCGTGACGCGCAGACCGACGATCAGATCGACGATCTTGTAGATGATCGCCGAGCCGACGCCCGACCACACCAGCGTCGCGACAACCGCCACGCATTGCGAGATCACCTGCTGGCCGAAGGCATAGGTGCCCGCGTTGTTGCCGGTGATGTTCGTGTAGTCGGTGATGCCCACGCCACCCAGCGTCGGATTGACGAGGATGCCGGTGGCGATCGCGCCGACGATGCCGCCGATGCAATGGACGCCGAACACGTCGAGCGCGTCGTCGTAGCCGAGGGCATATTTGACCTTCGACACGAAGAACAGCGAGATCGGGCTGACAATCAGGCCGAGCACGATCGCGCCCATCGGTCCGGCGTAGCCGGAGGCCGGCGTGATCGCGACAAGACCCGCGACCGCACCCGACGCCATGCCGAGCAGCGACGGCTTGCCCTTCAGCATCCACTCCGTCATCAGCCACGAGAAGGCGGCCGCGCAGGTCGCCAGCATCGTGTTGACGAAGGCGAGCGCCGTCGTACCGTTCGACTCGAGGTTAGAGCCGGCGTTGAAGCCGAACCAACCCACCCACAGAAGCGACGTGCCGATCATGGTCATCGTCAGCGAGTGCGGCGGCATCGGCTCACGCGGATAACCGATGCGCTTGCCGAGCATGATGGCGCCGACGAGGCCCGCGATACCCGCGTTGATGTGCACGACCGTGCCACCGGCGAAGTCGAGCGCGCCCGAACCGTTCATCAGGAACTCGCCGATGCCCTTGCCCTGATTGAGCCAGCCGGCCGCGCCGATGAGCTCGTCGATCTTGGCTTGCGCCGCGGCTTTCGTGCCCTCGGCTGCGAGGCCCTTGGCGGCTGTCGCGAGATCGTCCGGCGACGGCGTTGCCCACACCCAATGCGCGATCGGGAAGTAGATCACCGTGACCCAGAGCAGCACGAACAGCAGCACTGCGGAGAACTTCATGCGCTCCGCGAAAGCGCCGACGATCAGCGCCGGCGTGATCATCGCGAAGGTCATCTGGAACACCATGTAGGCGTATTCCGGAATGACGACGCCATTCGAGAAGGTGGCCGACGTGGTCGTCGCATCGACGGTCTTGAGGAACGCCTTGCCGAAGCCTCCGATGTAATAGCCGCCGGCATCGCCGAGCGAAATGGAGTAGCCGTAAAGCGCCCAGATGATGCCGACCATCGAGACGATCGCCATCACCTGTGTCAGCACGGAGAGCATGTTCTTGGTGCGAACGAGGCCGCCGTAAAACAGTGCGAGGCCCGGAATCGACATCATCAGGACGAGGAGGCTTGAGGTGAGCATCCAGGCCGTGTCGCCAGGATTGGCCTTGAGTGCCGGCGCGGCAGCGGCAGCAGCTGCTACCGGCGCAGTGGCCTGAGGCGTTGCGGTCTGGCCGAAGGCTGCGCTCGCGAAGATGACGGAGCCGACAAGTCCAAGGGACAACGCGACTCGCGCCCCCCGTGAATTGAAGAACGATTGCATGCTTGGTTTCCCGAGTGTGGAAGGAGTGATGGAGCGGGTCACAGCGCGTCGCGGCCCTGTTCGCCCGTGCGGATGCGGACGGCCTGGTCGAGCGTGCTGATGAAAATCTTGCCGTCGCCGATCTGGCCGGTGCGGGCGACCGATGCGATCGCCTCGACGACGCCGTCGGTCATCTCGGCGGAGACCGCGACCTCGATCTTCAGTTTGGGGAGAAAGCTCACGGCATATTCGGCGCCGCGGTAGATTTCCGTATGTCCCTTCTGCCGGCCGTAACCCTTGACCTCGGTTACCGTCAGGCCGTGGACGCCAATCGCCGTCAAAGCGTCGCGAACCTCGTCGAGCTTGAACGGCTTGATAATGGCCATCACAATTTTCATTTCTCACCTCTTGTCGACCTGCCCAGCCGCCCGGCGGCTGCCCGCTCCGGTCATGGCCCGGACGCGCGAACGAGCGCATCCGCCGTAAGCGAAACAATTCGCGTGCCACACCTGAGGCGCGGCTACATCAAGAGGGATTGGCCCAGATTACCAGGCGGCAATGTGAACGCCTAAGAGAAGGTCATTTCGCCTATGAATTAGGCAGATACAGGCCAATTTGCTGGCCTTGGGCCGCCAGTTGCCCAGTCGAGCAATTCAGCTGTGTGGATTACGGGCACGGGTGATTTGCGGCCAAGCTGCGTGATGCAGCCGATATTGCCGGTCGCGACGACGCCCGGTTTGACCCGCGCGACATTCGCGAGCTTGCGATCCAGCAGCCGCTCTGACAGCTCCGGCTGCAGAATATTATAGACGCCGGCCGAGCCACAGCAGATGTGGCCCTCCGGTACGTCCTTCACGGTGAATCCAGCCCGGCGCAACAACGCCCTCGGCCCATCGCCGAGCTTTTGCCCATGCTGCATCGAACAGGCGGAATGATAGGCGACGACCTCCCCCGTCTCGCGCGCCGGCGGCAGCTCGAGGCCGGTTAGATATTCCGTAATATCGCGCGTCAGTCCCGCGACGCGCGCAGCCCTCTCGGCCCAAACGGGGTCTTCGCGGAACATGAAGCCGTAGTCCTTGATCGTCGTACCGCAGCCCGACGCCGTGATGAGGATGGCGTCGATCTGCTTCGCGTCGATGAGTCCGATCCACAGTGCGATATTGCGCCGCGCGAAATCGAGCGCCGCATGTTCGCGCCCCATGTGATGCACGAGCGCGCCGCAGCAGCCTTCGCCTGGCGCTGCGACGACTTCGACATTGGCGCGCGCTAGCAACCGCCGCGTTGCGGCATTGATCGAGGGTGCAAGCACAGGCTGCGCACAGCCTTCGAGAAGGATGACGCGCTTCGTCGCGCCCGGCACGTTCACGGGTGCATCTGTCGCCGAAGCTTTCGGTCCCGACGATGCCAGAGCGAGCATCGCAGCGAAACGCCGGCCGATGCCGGGGACCTTACGAACGAGGGGCGCGAGCGGCCGCGCGAGTTTCCCCAGCGCGAGTGCCGCGCGGAACCGTGCGCGGTAGGGCAGCACGTTCGCGAGCATCGCACGCGTGAGACGATCGACGATCGGCCGGGAATAGGTTTCCTCGATATGCGCGCGGGCGTGATCGACAAGGTGCATGTAGTTCACACCCGAAGGACAGGTCGTCATGCAGGACAGGCACGACAGGCAGCGGTCGACATGCGTGACGACTTCCTTGCTTGCGGGCTTGCCGCCCTCGAGCATGTCCTTGATCAGATAAATTCGACCACGCGGAGAATCGAGCTCGTCGCCGAGCAGCAGATAGGTCGGGCATGTTGCGGTGCAGAAGCCGCAATGGACGCAGGAGCGCAGGATTTTCTCCGACGCGCGCATCTGCGGATCGGCAAGGGCCTCGGCGGTGAAATTGGTCTGCATTTGCGCTCCCAGCATCGCATTGTAGCGCGGCGTCGGGAATTGCGAAGTTCCGGGCTAGCTCTTGGATCAAGAGCATGTCTTTGTCCGCCGAACCGGATTCCACATCGATGTCGCTGTTGCCTCTGCAAACCGGCGAGCCGGTTTGCAGAGGCAACAGCGACATCGCGCCGGGACACGCTCAATAGCGGATCTGCGTGCGCACCCCGAAGATCGCAGCATTGTGGATGCGGCGAAGTCCCGCAGGATCGCCAGGATCGACCACGCCGCCGCCCGGACGGATCACGTACTGAAAGGTCGGCTGGATGCCGAAGCCATCCAGGACATTGTAGAGATAGGTCGCCTCGATCGAGCTTTCCGACGTGCGGATCGGGGTTTGCAGTCCGCTGAAGAAAGCCGTGTCGCGGTCGAAGGCACGCGCGCGGTTCGAAATGCGCACATAGGAGGCGGCGATACCGAAGGAATCATTCGGACGTCCGGGGATCAGGCCGGTGAAATTCAGGCCGCCGTCGACATATGCGTTGACGGCGTTTCGATCTGTCGGACTTAGCGACACCCGGATGAAAGCGCCGATGCCATCGCCATCCGTGCTTCCCGGCATAGAATAAAGCCGCTGGTCGAGAACGCCATAGATGCCGCGATTGCCGCGACGCGGCTGCGCGATGCCGTTCGATGCCGGGTCCGCCAGTGCGAGGAGATCGGTCGAGTAACGCTGGTCGGCAAAACGGCCGAAGTGATGCCATGCGCCGATATTCACGGAGCCCGGCAAATCGCCGATTTTGAAAGCGTACTGACCCTCGCCGATGACGAAAGGCGAATCGCGGAGACGAAAGCGGATGCCGTCATTGTTGCGGACCTGCGGATCGGCACTTTGAAAAGCCTTGCGCGGACCCGCGGGATCGCCGTTGAAGACCGCGCCGAGAAACGCGAGTTCGGGTGTCGCCTGGATTTTAAGGCGCGCGCCGGGTGTTGTGAGCGGATAGGCGGAGCCGCCACTCGGCAGATTGACCGCCGTGATCGTCGGCCAGCCGAACGTGCCGTTGATGAAGAGACTTCCGTAGGACGAGTTCAGAAATTCCGCATCGGCGCCGAACTGGCCGAGCCGCACATTCACTTTGTCGTCGAAAAGGTCTTTCTCGAACCAGGCCTCCGACAGGCGGGTGGCCGGCGTTGCTTCGATGTTGCTGTTCGGCTCGAGCGCGCCGATGTTGTAGCGCGTGATCCCGCGGCCGTGAATCTGGAACGCGTTGGCGTGAAAGGTCAGGCCGGGGATGCCGATCATCTTCTCGAAATCCGCGTCGACGACCAATTCCGCGCGTCCCATATAGGTCGCACCCCGCTTGAGGCCGCCCGACGAATTCCCGAACGCATCGCCAATGTAATTGATGCCGAACTGGATGCCGCGCTTTGCAAGCGCCGCGCGCGCACCGAAGAGGCCTCCGAGTTCGGGCGGCAGGCTCGTCGCAATGGACGGGTCCGGGACGCCGTCGTCTTCGATCGGCGAATCGTCGGCTTGTGCGGGCGCGCCCAGCGCCAGAATGGCAGCGAGGAGTAGGACGGCACGGCGGATCGGGAATCGAGGCGCCTTGAACATCATCCAGACTTACACCACGGCTTGTTAACCGTTTCTTTACGTTAACAGATGCCCCGCAAGAGTGCAGGCTTTTGCGACCTTGGGCATCCGCCACGCTCTTGATTTTGGCACAGGTTCTCTCGGCCGCGTGATCACGCGGCCGGGACGCGCGCTAAAATTCCGTATGCAATCGCAAGGCAAAGATGTTCGCCGGCCCCCGGTCGGCGTTGTAGCCGGGGTTGACGATGTACTGATAGTCGAAGCTCAGCGTCGACCAGGCGTTCAAATTCATCGCGTAATAGGTCTCGAAGATACTCTCGCGACGGTAGTTCAGCTGCCCATCGCCGATGTTGATGCCAAGGCCGCCCTTTGCGAGAAACGTTCGGTAGCCGCCATCCAGTGCATTGATCGCGATCGCCGCGCCGACGCGATCCTTCGGCCGCCCCCAGGGCGTGCCTTTCTGTACAACGCCAATCGCGAAGCTGCGGTCGATGTCGGTGAACGACATGATCTCGTTGCGGCCAGTGCGGACCGAGAGCCGGCTGAAAAGACCGAGATCGTCGGTCAGTGCCTGTTCGACATTGGCAACGACGCCGCTGGCCGGCCTGCTCTTGCGCGTAAGTGTAATGTCGCCGCCATAGATCGGGTTGTTGTTGACCTCGTTGAAGCTGCCGGAGAAGCCGCGCGAAAACCAGCCGGTGAGGCGGATTTTGCCGGGCTGGTCGAAGAGCGAATAACGCGCCTCGATCTCGCCGATATACTGGCCGCGTCGCCCGAGCCGCGTATCGAAATTCACGCCGTTCGGCACGTTGGGCAGAAGATAATAGCCTGCGCGCGCCGCCCAATATTTCTGGTTGAGCTCCAGCGCCGCGCCGTAAGTATAACCCTTCTGGTCCGCCGCATAGTCGAACGCGCCGCCATCCCACATCGCGAAGTTGAGGAAGCCGATGCGCTGGTCGTGCGAATATTGATTACCGTCGAAAATGTCGGGTACCGCCATCTTGCCGGCCGTGAATGTCAGACGCGAAACATCGACCTTGCCGCCGAACTGGTTTGCGCCGCTCTCGATCTCTTCCTGCTCCCCGCCGAAGCCGATCGTCTGGCGCATGAAAAGACGCGCCGTGCTGTAATGCGGATAGCTGAAGCCGGCCTTCTGCGCCTCGCCGTTCGAGAAACCGGCAAGACCTTTCGTCTGACTGAGGCCAAAGCCTTGGATCGGCTCCGGGTTGAAATAGAACTCTGTGCCGATCCATGGACGGAAGCCGAGATAGGCCGTCGCGCTGATCGTTTCGCGTGTCTGTGCGCCGGAGAACAGGCTGTTCGGTCCGCTGTAGCGGGCGCGGAACGGCAACGACGACTGTCCGACCTGCGTCGTCTGTGCGTGGATCGAAAACATATCGAGATTGGGCAGAACACCGCCCCCCGGCACGGCGCCATCAAACGTGCCGAAGCGATAGTTCAGCCCCATCCGCACCTGATTGAGCCGCAGATCGGAGACAACGCGCTGACCGGCAAGCGGGAAATTCTGGCCAACGTTACCGAAACGGTCGTGGCGATATTCGAGCTTTCCGCTCCAGCCTTCGCCTAAGTACACCTCGATACCTGCGCCAGCGCTCCAGCCGAGACGCCAGATGCGCGCGACGTCGGTGTCGTCGGGGCTCGCGATGCCGGTCAACGCCATGCCCGACTGCTGCGTGCGCGTGACATAGGCCCGCAAGCCGGTGATGCCGCCGGTCGCATAGGCGAGCCATTCGCCGAAGGCAACGCCAACGCGACCGCGCAACGAGCCGTAGGACTGCACGCTATCCGCGCGCGAAAAAATGCCGGCCGGCACGAAGAGATCGCGATGCGTCTCCATGAGGTTCGGCGGAAACGTGAGATCGGCCTCGACGCCGAACATGGCGCTGCCGCCAATGCGTCCGTTCCAGCCGGCCTGCAGGCCGCCGACGGCGGGTCCGTATTGCTGGTCGTTGACGCTCAAGCGATCAACGCCGTCGACGCCGGGCTCGCGAGGAGACGCGCGGATGCGCGACTTGCCCCACGCGCCGCCGACATGACCGCCGGCATAGAAGCCGGTCCACCAAGGGCGATCGTCGGCGTGTGCGGGGATGTTCGCCGCAAACAGCGTCGCTGTGGCGAAGCCGAGCCCGCAACAGAGTCTATGCGCGCCCCGGACGCTCACCCTACAAAACCCTCCGACTGCATCGCGATCGCGATCTACGACACCGCAACAATGCGGCGACCTGAATTTAGCAACGGCTATAATTTCACGTCCATGCTATTTTAGAAGCGTTGTGCCGGTTTCGAGCCTTTGCCACGCACTTTCTTCGCCGGGGAGACCAAAACGCAACAGTTCCGGTCGATCCGCAAAGGCCCGCGTGAGGATGCCCTGCCCGCACAGTGCAGCCCAATATGCCGAAGCTTCCGGGTGGCGTGCGAGACGGAACAGCGTCGTGCCACCGATGATGTCGAAGCCGGCTGTCTTCAGAAGCGCATCGAGACGATCCGCATTTTTCGCAAGACGCGCGCGCGACGAGTCCTGCCAGTGAACATCGGCCAGTGCGCGACACCCGATCGTTATGGCCGGGCCCGATACGGCCCACGGCCCAAGATGCTCGCTCAAACGCGCAGCAATGCCCGGCGGCGCGATCGCGAAGCCAAGTCGCAAACCTGCGAGGCCGAAGAATTTGCCTAGGGAACGCAGCACGATCACGCGCCGCGTTGCGACATGCGAAACGAAGCTTGCATCGCGCGGCAACACATCCGCGAACGACTCGTCGACGATCAACAGCTTGCCGTCCGATGCGAGAGCATCGAGCGCATTGGGTGCTACGATGCGGCCGTCGGGATTGTTGGGATTGACGACGACCGCGACATCCGCGCCGCGCATATCGTCGAGCGTCGCTGCCGTCGTCACATCCGCGCCGGACACGCGCCAACGGTGTGCATGCTCATCGTAGGTCGGAGCAAGGATGGCGACCGTCTTCGCGCCAAACAGCAGCGGCAGAAGCTGGATGAGTATCTGCACGCCGGGCGACGCAACGACGCAAGCCGGTTCCGGCGCGCCATAAGTCTTCGCCGCCACCGTTTCGAGCGCGGCGGCCTCTTCCGCTTCCGGCAAACGCGCCCATACGGCGGGCGGAATGTCCCCGAAAGGATAGGCGACGGGATTGATGCCGGTCGACAGATCGAGCCACGGCTTTGGTGCATCGGGAAAGGCGCGTTGTGCCGCAAGCAATCCGCCGCCGTGATGGATTACATCGCTCACGTCGTTGCGTCGACCGACGTGCGTAAACGACTTCGCGCGATTTCCAGCAATCGATCGAGATCGAGATGTTGCGCGAAATGTTCGCCGAGCCGATCGAGGACATCGTCGATGGTCGCCTCGTAGCGAAAGTCGGAAGCCGGCGCGCCGAGGCTTTCGATAAATGAGCGACGAAAAGCATCGTCGGCGAAGAGCCCATGCACGTAGACGCCGGCAATACGACCGTCGCGCGATTGCGCGCCATCGCTGCGACCGTCGTCGAAACGCAGCACCGGGCGCGACACGTCCGGCCCTCGCGTCTCGCCGACATGCATCTCGTAACCGTGAAACGATGCGCGCTCCGCAACACTGTGGCCGCGCACCGCATCGAGACGCTTCGCATCTGTTAACACAGTCTCGATATCGAGCAGCCCGAGCCCCGGCGCTTCGCCCGCATTACCTTCGATACCCTCGGGATCAGCGATGCGACGCCCAAGCATCTGATAACCGCCGCAGATGCCCAACACGCGCTCGCCGCGCCGCACATGCGCAGCAATGTCGATGTCCCAGCCGGCCTCGCGAAATGCCGCGAGATCAGCCATCGTCGCTTTCGAGCCGGGAAGAATAACGAGATCGCAGACGGGCAGCGGCGTGCCACCATGCACGCGCACGAGGGAGATGTTCGGTTCGGCATCGAGCGGATCGAGATCGTCAAAATTGGCGATATGCGGAAGGATGGGCACGACAATTCTAATCAGCACATCCCGCGCTGCGGGCGCATGCGCGAGCGCCAGCGAATCCTCGGCCGGCAACATCGCAGCGTCGGCGAAATGCGGCACGAGGCCCAACGCCGCCCAGCCACATCGCGCTGCGATGTCGGCCATGCCGCCATCGAATAGCGAGGGATCGCCGCGAAAACGATTCACGATGAAGCCGTGAATCATCGCGGCATCTGCGGGATCGATCACGGCACGCGTTCCGACAATTTGCGCAAAGATGCCGCCGCGATCGATATCGCCGACAAGTACGACGGGCACATCGGCAGCGCGGGCGAAACCCATATTGGCAATGTCGTTGCGGCGCAGGTTGATTTCCGATGCGCTGCCAGCGCCTTCAACAAGTACAAGGTCAGCTTCTTCGCTGAGATGCGCGAAGCTTTCCAGCACCGTGGCCAGCAATTGCGGCTTCATCGCCTGATAGTCACGCGCGCGCATTGTGCCGGTCATCCGGCCGCGCACGACAACTTGCGAACCACTCGCGCCCTGCGGCTTCAGCAGCACCGGATTCATGTGCACACTCGGCGCGACGCGTGCGGCACGGGCCTGCAGCGCCTGCGCGCGGCCGATCTCGCCACCGTCGGCCGTCACGGCCGCATTGTTCGACATGTTTTGCGGCTTGAACGGCCGCACCGCGAGGCCGCGGTTCGTCCACGCCCGCGCGAGACCCGCGACGAGCAGCGATTTTCCGACATCGGAGCCGGTGCCCTGGATCATCAGCGCGGCGACCATGCGGCTTCTTGCCATGTCGGCGGCAGCGCGTCATCGCTGCAGGCTATCTAGGACCGCAGGAACCACCTTTGACGACTGCCGATCGCGATTCTGTAGCGGGGCTTCCAGCGACCCCTGCGCGCGCCATCGCGATTCTGTCGCTGGCGGCCTTCGCAAGCGCCGCGACAACGCGGATCTGCGATGGCCTGCTGCCGCAGATCTCGACCGACCTGGGCGTCTCCACCGGCGCGGCGGCGCAGGTCATCACCGCTTATTCCGCGAGCTATGGCCTCTTGCAGATCGTGCACGGGATGCTCGGCGACCGGATCGGCAAGGAGCGGATGCTTGTCATCGGGGCGGCGACCTCGCTGCTGACGACGCTCGCCTGCGCGGCCGCAACAACACTGCCCGGCCTCATCTGGGCGCGGTTCTTCGCCGGCGTGACGGCGGCCGGGATTATCCCCCTGTCACTCGCATGGATCGGCGACGCGATCCCTTATGCGCAACGACAGGCGCTGATCGCGCGCTTCATCTCCGGTCAGATTGGCGGCGTCATCCTCGGGCTCGCCTTTGGCGGGGTGATCGGCGACTGGCTCGGCTGGCGCGCCGCCTTTTGGCTCATTGCGGCATTCTACGTGCTGGCGACGGCGGGCCTCGTACTGCAATTCTTGCCTGCCTTGCGCGGCCCCCCGCCCGCTCGCGCCACCGCTGGTACGTTCGTAACGATCCTCGGTGTTCTGGCTCGGCCTTGGGTTCGCATCGTGCTTGCGATGACCTTTCTCGAAGGCTTCATCTGCTTCGGCGCGCTTGCCTATGTCACCAGCGTTCTGCACGCCAAATTCGGCATAAGTTTTACGGCAGCGGGCCTGACGCTCGCCTGCTTCGGGATCGGCGGTCTCGCATTCACCGCTGTCGCGCCGCAGATCGTGCGACGTTTCGGTGAGGCCGGCGGCGCGCGACTGTCGTCGATTTTTTTCATCGTCGCGTTTCTCGGCTTTGCGCTGATGCCGAGTGCGATATTCGGCGCTATCGCGAGTTTCTGCGCTGGCGTCGCCTATTACCTTCTGCACAACGTGCTGCAGGTGAACGGCACACAGATGGCGCCCGACGCACGCGGCACCGCCGTCGCGCTTTTTGCGACCTCGTTCTTCACCGGCCAGGGTTTTGGCGTCGCGGCCGCGGCGCCGATCATCGACCATTACGGTGCGACGCCGATCTTTCTTATCGCAGCTGTGACGTTGCCCGTGCTTGCGCTTCTCTTTGCTGGGGCGGTGCAGCGGAAGCAGCAACTCGCGGAGGATGTCGCGTGACGACCATAAAGGCTTCGCTCTACGGCACGATGCCTGACGGCTCCCCGGCGTACGAAGTTCGGCTGCGGCGCGGTGGACTTGTCGTCGATGTGATCACGTTCGGCGCTGTGCTGCGCGATATCAGCTTCGCCGGCCGCTCCGTCATTCTTGGGAGCAAGTCGCTCGAGGACTACGTGGCAACGTCGCCGCATTTCGGCGCGGTACTCGGCCGTTTCGCCAACCGCATATCACGCGGGCATCTCGTCATCGACGGCGCAGAATATCAGCTGACAACGAACAACGGGCGCAACCACATGCATGGCGGTGCGCCCGGCTTCAGTCGCCGCAACTGGACGCTCGTCGATCACGACGCAGCAAGCGTCACGCTACGCATCGTCGCCGAGGACGGCGAACAGGGCTATCCAGGCCAGGTCGAAGCAACCTGCCGCTACACGCTCATCGACGACGATACGCTGGAGATGAAGCTGGAAGCGACGACGGATGCGCCCACTATCGTGAATCTCGCAAACCACAGCTATTTTAACCTGTCAGGGGCTCCGACGATCGACGATCACGACGTCGCTGTCTTCGCCGACAAATATCTCCCGCTCGACGACGAGAACATTCCCACCGGCGACATCGCATTTGTGAAGGGCACGCACTTCGATCTTCGTCAGGCTACGACGCTCGGCGAAGCGCGCTTCGACACACCTTTCGTCGTCACGTCCGAGCCCACGATGACAATGCGGCCGGTAGCGCGTGCAGTTGCTGGTGGCATCGCGCTCGATGTCGCATCCACGCAGCCGTCGGTTCAATTCTACACCGGCCAGAATATCCGCGACGGCGTCACCGACCGTTCTTCCCAACAATATGCGCCTGGCGCAGGCCTTTGTTTTGAAACGCAGGGTTTTCCGGACGCGCCGAACCACGCGAATTTTCCGAGCGCCATCCTACGCCCCGGCGAAACCTATCGCGCGACGACGCGCTACAAATTTTCGCGCGAGAGCTAGACGTCAGGCCGCCTTCGACCGCTGATCGAGTAGCGCGCAGATTTCGTCGACAACGGCTTCGACGATGTGGCGGTCGTCGCCTTCGCCCATCACGCGGATGACCGGTTCTGTGCCGGACGCCCGGATCACAAGACGCCCCGATGCGCCGAGTTTCTTGCGCGCCGCTTCGACATTGCGCGAGACATGATCCTCGTCGAGCACCGTCTTGTGTGCACGAACGTTCTTGAGGATCTGCGGGAACGGATCGAAGCGGTGGCACACTTCGCTCACCGGCTTGTTCTGCGTCTTCACGACGGCGAGCACCTGCAGCGCTGCTACGAGACCATCGCCCGTCGTCGTGAAATCCGACAGGATGATGTGGCCGGATTGTTCGCCGCCGACGTTGTAGCCAGCCTCGCGCATGCGCTCGAGCACGTAACGGTCGCCGACCGCGGTGCGCTCCAGCGTCAGCCCGATCGAGCCGAGATAACGCTCGAGGCCGAGGTTCGACATAATTGTCGCGACGATGCCGGGCTTCGAAAGCTGTTCCGACGCCTGCCAGTGCGAAGCAACGACTGCCATGAGTTGGTCGCCGTCGACGACGCGCCCGCGCTCGTCAACGATGAGCACGCGATCGGCGTCGCCATCGAGGGCAATGCCGATATCGGCACGCATCTCGCGCACTTTCGCCGCGAGCGCTTTCGGCTCCGTGGAGCCAACATCACGGTTGATGTTGAGACCATCCGGCTCGCAGCCGATCGTGAAGACTTCGGCACCGAGCTCCCACAACGCCTGCGGCGCAACCTTGTAGGCGGCGCCATTCGCGCAGTCGACGACGATCCGCATGCCCTCCAGCGAGATCGCGCGCGGCAGCGTGCGCTTGGCGAATTCGATGTAGCGGGCCTGCACGTCGTCGACGCGCTTCGCGCGGCCGAGCGCCGCGGACTTCGAAAGACGTTTCGAGAGATCGGCCTCCAGCAGCGCTTCGATCTGCGCCTCGACCTCGTCCGATAATTTGAAACCGTCCGGGCCGAACAGCTTGATGCCATTATCTTCGTACGGGTTATGCGAGGCCGAGATCATGACGCCGAGGTCGGCGCGCATGGAGCGCGTCAGCATGGCGACGGCAGGCGTCGGCACCGGCCCGAGGATCAGCGGGTCCATGCCGACCGAGGCAAAGCCGCTGACCAGCGCATATTCGATCATGTAGCCAGAGAGCCGCGTGTCCTTGCCGATGACGACACGGTGTCGATGTTCGCCGCGCTGGAAGATAAGGCCGGCGGCCTGGCCGACCCGCAAGGCGAGATCGGGCGTGATGACGCGGTTCGCGATGCCGCGAATGCCGTCCGTGCCAAAATATTTGCGCGCCATGAGAGCCTGCGTCCGGGACCTGATCCCGCGGTTTTACGCCGAAATGGGCGCAAGCAGGTAAACGCCCGGCAGGATCGGCACAACAGGGTTAAGGCGCGAGGATCGCGCCTTAACTTGGCAACCTATAACCTCAGGTCTGCGGCTGCGGCTCCAGACCGCCCGCATCGGGCTCCGGACGCGGTTTGTTGGCGCGTCCCGTCACGGGCACGGCCGAGGCGCGCGTGGGGGGCGGCGTGTCGTCGGTCTCACGCACCGGCATACGGCCGGCAAGGATACCGATAATCTCGTCGCCGGTCAGCGTCTCGTACTCGATCAGCGCCTTGGCGAGGCTCTCGAGCCCATCGCGCTTTTCGGTGATGATGCGGCGTGCATCGGCAAGGCCCGCCTCGACCAGTCGCCGGACTTCGCCGTCGATGGTTTGTGATGTCGCTTCAGAAATATTGTTCTGCTTGCCCATCGAATAACCGAGAAACACTTCTTCTTGGTTTTCGCCGTACATGACGGTGCCGAGCTCGTCCGAGAAGCCCCAGCGCGTCACCATCGCACGTGCGAGTTTCGTCGCCTGCTCGATGTCGGATTGGGCGCCGGACGTCACCTTCTCCTTGCCGAAGACGATCTCCTCCGACACACGACCGCCCATCAGCACCGCGAGGCGCGAGGTCATCTGCTCGTAGCTCATCGACAGCTTGTCCCGCTCGGGCAGTTGCATGACCATGCCAAGGGCTCTGCCGCGCGGGATAATCGTCGCTTTGTGGACGGGGTCTGTCGCCGGAACATTCAACGCGACGAGCGCATGACCACCCTCGTGATAGGCGGTCAGCATCTTCTCCTGCTCCGTCATCACGAGCGTGCGCCGTTCGGCGCCCATCATGATCTTGTCCTTGGCGTCCTCGAACTCCGCCATCGTCACGATGCGCTTGCCGCGCCGCGCCGCCATCAGCGCCGACTCGTTGACGAGGTTCATCAGATCCGCACCGGAGAAGCCGGGCGTGCCGCGGGCGACGATCTTGAGATCGACCTCCGGCGACAGTGGCACCTTCCGCACATGAACTTTGAGGATTTTCTCGCGACCGAGAACGTCCGGGTTCGGCACGACGATTTGGCGGTCGAAACGACCCGGGCGAAGCAGCGCAGGGTCGAGAACGTCCGGCCGATTCGTAGCAGCGATGAGGATGATGCCCTCGTTCGCCTCGAAACCGTCCATCTCCACGAGAAGCTGGTTCAGCGTCTGCTCGCGCTCGTCGTTGCCACCGCCAAGGCCTGCACCGCGATGCCGGCCGACAGCGTCGATTTCGTCGATGAAAATGATGCAGGGCGCATTCTTCTTCGCCTGCTCGAACATGTCGCGCACGCGACTCGCGCCGACGCCTACGAACATCTCGACAAAGTCCGAGCCCGAGATCGTAAAGAAGGGCACGTTGGCTTCGCCGGCGATGGCGCGCGCGAGCAGCGTCTTGCCGGTGCCCGGTGGACCGACAAGCAGCACGCCACGCGGAATTCGTCCGCCAAGCCGCTGGAATTTCTGCGGATCCCTAAGGAATTCGACAATTTCCTCGAGATCTTCCTTCGCCTCATCGACGCCGGCGACATCCTCGAAGGTAACGCGCCCGTGCGCCTCCGTCAGCAATTTCGCCTTGGATTTGCCAAAGCCCATCGCCTTGCCGGCACCACCCTGCATTTGTCTCGCAAGGAAGAAGTAGATGCCCAAGAAAGCGAAGAGCGGCAGGCCATTCACCAGCAGCGTCACGAGCCAGGAATTGCCTTCCGACGGCGGACGCGCGGTAATCGCGACGTTCTTCGAATAGAGCTTCTGGACCAGCGACGGGTCGTTCGGCGCATAGGTCGAGAACGACCGCCCATCGTTCGAATAATGCCCGGTGATCTCGCTGCCGGCGATCGTAACATCGCGCACGCGGCCTTGATCGACCTGGTTAAGAAGTTCGCTGAACGAAATGTCCGACGTCTGCTGACGCTGTCCCGGGTTCTGGAACAGCATGACCAGCGCGACGACGAGGAAGAAGATGATCACCCAGAGGGCGAAATTCCGAAAGTTGGGGTTCATCCTGCCATCCGTCCGAGGCGCGTAAGCAAAGGCGGATTCGGACCCGCGCCTCCAGCGATTGCCAATCTAGGCGTCGCCCCCCGCGTTGCCAAGGAGAGGAGCGGAAGAGAGATAACGGCGTGCTGACGCAGTTTCGGACTTTGCGCGCGCCGAACGGCGTGCCGGCGCAGTCGCGATGCAGACGTCGCCGTGCCGAAGCCTGATCGTGCATCCCCCGAGCGTCGCATCGAGGAGAGTGTTTGCCTCGATTGCGGCGCGAAGGCGGCTCTCGAGAACCTCGAGCCGTTCGAGACGGATGTCGGCATTCGAGCCGCTACGCAAAATATATTGAGCGAGAACGCGAAGCACGAGTTCCGCGGGCAGCGCCGCGAGGCTTGCGGCCTCGATCAGGACGACGTCGTCTTCGATCCGGATTGGCAGCGCATCGGCGGCGCGAGCCTCGGCCCAACGTAGAGCTGCTTCGGCACGGGCCGCGCGCCGCCCGAGCCGGCGCAGCGATCCGCCATCCAGCCCCTCACGCACCAGCGTATCGCCCAATGCTCTCAGAGCGACCCTGCGAAATCTCGCATCAATGTTGCCGGGGTCTTCGACGAAGGACACGCCCTCCGTCCGGCAGAGCGCCACGAGATCGGCCTTGGTGACGCCGAGCAGCGGCCGGGCGAGGCGCAAATTTCCGCGCTGGCTGACGTTGGCCATTCCCGCGAGCCCCGCGATCCCGGAACCCCGTGTAAGGCGCATGAGAATCGTCTCGGCCTGATCGTCGGCGTGGTGGCCGGTGACGATCGTATCCGCACCGATCGCCTCGGCGCAGTCCGAGAGAAGCCGATAGCGCGCCTCTCGCGCTTTCTCCTGAATGGCGGCATCCGGCTTTTCGCCGGTCCATCGTAAAGTGTAGTGAGGTAAGCCATGCGCCTTGCACAGCTCTGCGACGCTGACCGCCTCATCGGCTGACCCGGCCCGCAACCCGTGATCGACCGTTGCCACCGCAACCGGAACGTCCCGCCCCCTGCGCCAGCGATCCACCAGCAGGAGCAACGCGATGGAATCCGGACCGCCCGACACCGCCAGCAAAAGCCCACGCGCGGCGGCGAGGTCGCCGAAGAGCGCCTCATAATCGGCGAGAAGGCCGGCCATCAAAATCCTTTGGCATCGTGCGCCAAACACGCCTCTCGCGTTGACGCCCTGCCCTCCCGCCTGTAGATAGCACGGGCTCGCAGGCGTCTCGCGCCGGCGTGCTTTGCCGTTCCGACCCTTTCGGTGCGGCGCAAATCCAAACCGGCTCGTAACTGCCAAGAAGCCGAACGGCCGCGTCCGCGCGTGTCAGTCCGGATAGAACACGGAGAAAACGATGTTCGCAGTCATCAGAACCGGCGGCAAGCAGTATCGCGTCGCCGCCGACGAAACGATTACCGTCATGTCGCTGCCCGGCAATCCGGGCGACGCGGTGACGTTCGACGACATCCTTATGTCCGGCAAGGATGGCGAGCATGCCTTCGGTGCTTCGGAAGGTGTTGCGGTGAAGGGCGAGATCGTTTCGCACACGCGCTCGGCCAAGACGATTTCGTTCAAGAAGCGTCGACGCAAGAACTCGAAGCGCAAGCGCGGACATCGTCAGGATCTGACGGTCGTCAAAATCACCGGCATCACGGCGTAAGGACGGGAGAGACTCATGGCTCATAAAAAAGCAGGCGGCTCGTCCCGCAACGGTCGCGACTCCGATGGTCGTCGTCTTGGCGTGAAGAAATTCGGTGGCGAAGCCGTGCGCGGCGGCAACATCATCATTCGTCAACGCGGCACGAAGTGGCATCCCGGCACGAACGTCGGCATGGGCACGGACCACACGCTTTTTGCGATGTGTGACGGCCACGTGTCGTTCAAAACGCCGCTGGGCAAAGGCCGATCGGTCGTATCCGTCATCGCCGTCCCGGCCGCAGTCGCCGCCGAATAAGTGGAGTTCTCACGAGACCTCCACCGGAAATTTCCCCGGTTGGAAGGTCTCGCATCCGACGCGCATCGTCGGAAGGTTTGACCGGCTCTCAAATGGGGAAGCGTCACAGCAATCCCCTATTCGTCCCGCATATTGCGTGGACAGGAGCCGATCATGTTCCCCGAGATATTCAGAGATGACGTCTTCCGGCTTGAGACGCGGCGTCTGTGGCTGCGTTGGCCGACGGCGCGCGACGAAGCTGCGATCGAACGTCTCGCTAGCGACGTCGATGTTGCGCAAATGACGTCGCGGATCCCGCACCCCTATCCCGCCGGCAGCGCTGCGTCGTTCATTTACGAGGCGCGCGTCGGCAACGCGCAGGGCGCGCATCTGATCTTTGCGCTGGCGCCGCTCGCGCGCCCGGCCGAGGCGATCGGCGCCATCAGCCTGCGTCAGGAAGATGGCGCGGCGACGCTCGGTTATTGGCTCGGCAAGCCATTTTGGGGCCGCGGGCTGATGAGCGAAGCGGTCGAGGCGATCACGGGCGCGGCCTTCCATCTGGCGGCAATCGACAGCGTCGCGGCGCATGCACGCGCCGACAATGCTGCCTCGCGCCGTGTGCTTGAGAAGAGCGGCTTTCTCGCAAATGGCGAAAGGCGCGTGCATTTTTCGGCGCGCGACGCGAGTTTCGATTGCGTGGACTATGTCCGCGAATACGGCGACGGCGAGATGCGCGGCGCGACGCCGCTGTTCGCTCGCTAGATCGCGAACTCCACGCCGATCTCCATGACTTGGACGGCCGGGATGTTGAAATACGATCCCGGCCGTTGCGCATTGTGATGCATCATCGCGAAGATCGTTTCGCGCCACGCCGGCATGCCCGGCCGCTGGCCACTCGGGATGATCGTTTCGTGACCGGTGAAATAGACGAGCGACTGTAACTCGCAGTTCGTGATCAGCCCGCGCTCGACCGCAACGCGCAGGCCGTCCGGAACATCGGGCTTTTCCATGAAACCGTAACGGATCTCGACGCGTGTTAGTTGATCCGTCACGGGCGTGACCCTCACGCGCTCGTGGTCCGGCATGCGCGGGACCTCTGCGATCTCAACTGCGACCAGCAGCACCTTTTCGTGCAGCACGTGGTTGGTCTTCACGTTGCGCGACAGCGCCAGCGGAATGCCGCGCGTCATGCGACCAAGCACGATCGCAGTACCGGGCAGACGATGCGGCGGATTGGCTTTGATGTCGGCCTCGAAATCCTTCGGGGTCTGGCGGATCTCGAGGCGCGCCTTGTCCATGATCTGCTCGCCGCGCCGCCACGTGAGCATGAGGAACGCGATCACAAAGGCGATCAGCAGCGGGAACCAGCCGCCATCGCGTAGTTTTGTCAGCGCGGACGCGAAGTAAACGAGATCGATGAGGAGGAACGTTCCATTGACGGAATAGACCACGAGCGGATTGTGCTTCCAGTGCAGCGCGACGAATGTCGCCATCAGCGTCGTGATCACCATCAACAGCGTCACTGCGATGCCGTAAGCGCCTGCAAGCGCTTCCGACGTCTGGAAGCCGAGCACCGCGGCAAGTGTGCCGACGGCAAGCGCCCAGTTCACGAACGGCATATAGATTTGCCCCTTCTCGTGACCGGCGGTGTGAACGATGTTCATGCGCGGCAGGAAGCCAAGCTGGATAGCCTGCTGCGTCAGTGAGAACGCACCCGAGATGATCGCCTGCGATGCGATGATCGTCGCCATTGCGGCAAGCAAGATCAGCGGCAGATGCGTCCATGTCGGCGCCAGGAGATAGAAGGGATTCTCGATCGCCGCGGGATCGGCGAGCAGAAGCGCGCCCTGCCCGAGATAGTTCAGCGTCAGCGCTGGCAGCGCGACGTAGAACCAGGCGAGCCGGATCGGGATCGGCCCGAAATGGCCCATGTCGGCGTAGAACGCTTCGCCGCCGGTGACCGCGAGAAACGCGCCGCCGATAACGGCCAGTGCGAGCGGTCCCGCACTCCAGAGATAGGTGATCGCACGCAGCGGATTGAAGGCCGCGAGGATGCCAGGCTCGCGCAGGATGCCGCCGATGCCGAGTAGTGCGATGACGACGAACCACACGAGCATGATCGGCCCGAACACCTGCCCGATCTTCGCCGTCCCCAGCCGTTGCATCGCGAACAGCGCGACGAGGATCGCCACCGTCAAGGGCAGGATGAAATGCTCGAGTTTCGGCGCATAAACTTTGATGCCTTCGATCGCGCTAAGCACCGATACGGCCGGCGTGATGCAGCCGTCGCCGTAGAGCAGCGTGGCGCCGATCAGACCGATGACCACCATAACGGCGCGCCGGCGGCTGTCCTTCGCGCGGCGCGGGCTGACGAGCGCGAGAAGCGCAAGAATGCCGCCCTCGCCGTGATTGTCGGCGCGCATGATGAGGATCGCGTATTTAATCGAGATCACGACGATCATCGACCAGAAGATCAGCGAGATGATGCCGATCACCGCATCGGGCTGGATCGGCCCAGGCCCCGTCGCAGCCTTTGCCGCCACCTGCAGCGCGTAGAGAGGGCTGGTGCCGATGTCGCCGAAGACGACACCCATGCAAGCCAGCGCCGACAGCGCGGGGCTCCGGCTGGGCGCGTGATGCGTCTTGCTGCGCTTTGGAACGCCCACCGCAAACTCCCCCTCGACGCGGCCGGGGATCGACCCGTGGACGCGAAACTTGGCAGCAACGTATCAAGCCGCGTTTCGAACGCCATCCCCGCGGCGCGGGATTCCAGTAGTTTTCGAGCCTCGCGCGGCAACGTTTCTGCTACACAGCCTCCCATGAAATTTCTCGACGAGGCCCGGATTTTTATCCGCTCCGGCAATGGCGGCGCGGGCGTCGTTTCGTTCCGGCGCGAGAAGTTCATCGAATTCGGCGGCCCGGACGGCGGCGATGGCGGACGCGGCGGCGATGTCGTGGCCGAATGCGTCGACGGGCTCAACACGCTCGTCGACTATCGCTACCAGCAACATTTCAAAGGGAAGACCGGCGTACACGGCATGGGGAAGAACCGCGCTGGCGGCCGCGGTGCGGATGCCGTGCTGCGCGTGCCCGCCGGCACGCAGGTGCTCGAGGAGGATGGCGAGACGCTGATCGCCGACCTCACAACGGTCGGCGAGCGCATCGTCATCGCGCGCGGCGGCAATGGCGGTTTCGGAAATGCGCATTTTAAATCCGCGACCAATCGCGCGCCGCGCCGCGCCAATCCCGGTCAGGACGGCATCGAACGTACGATCGTGCTGCGGCTGAAGCTCATTGCCGATGCCGGTCTGATCGGCCTGCCCAATGCCGGCAAGTCGACGTTCCTGTCGACGGTTTCGGCGGCACGGCCGAAGATTGCCGATTACCCCTTCACGACGCTGCATCCGGGACTTGGCGTCGTCGCCGTCGACGATGCCGAATTCGTGCTGGCCGACCTGCCCGGCCTGATCGAGGGCGCACACGAAGGCGTTGGGCTCGGTGACCGTTTTCTTAGCCACGCCGAGCGTTGCCAGGTGCTGCTGCATCTCGTCGATGCGAGCGGCGAACATGCGGGCCAGGCCTACAAGACCGTGCGCACCGAGCTCGTGGCGCATGGCGCCGGGCTCGATACGAAGGCGGAGATTGTCGCTCTGTCGAAGGCCGATATTGTCGATGCAGAAACGCTGAAGAAACAGCTCGACCGGCTGAAGCGCGCCGTCGCCTCCGCCGGACCTGAATCGATTGGAGAGCGACGGAAAATCCTGACGCTGTCGTCGGCGACGCGTGACGGCGTCGTCGAATGTCTGCGGCGCGTGCGGGAGGTGATCATAGCGTCGCGACCTGCCGCCAATACGCCGGAGCCGGCGGCGTGGCAGCCGTGAGCGATACGATGGGCACGCATACGCCGGCACAAGAGCGCATGAAGCGTCTGCTCGCCGAGAAGATCGCGCGCGAAAACCGTGTCGCACTCGTCGTCAACACAAAATCGCGACGAGGCCAAGCCACCTACCGCGAAGCCAAGAAGCTGCTGGAGCAACACGGCATCGATGTGGCAGCCGCCTTTCCCGTGCGCGATCCGTCGCGCATGCCGGGCATCGTCGCCGAATGCGTCGACGCGGGTTACACGCTCGTCGTCGTCGGCGGCGGCGACGGCTCCATCAGCGCCGTGACCGATTCCTTCGCCAACAAGCCCGTCGTTTTCGGACTGTTGCCACTCGGTACTGCCAACAGTTTCGCGCGTACGCTCGGCCTGCCGCTCGATCTCGCGGGCGCCATCGACGTGATCGCGAATGGCAAAATCGTCGACGTCGATCTCGGCTGCATCGACGGACATACTTTCGCAAACGCCGCTGCGATCGGTCTGCAGCCGATGATCGCACGGACCGTTCCGCACCGGCTGAAGAAGATTGCCGGCCGCATCGGCTATCTCGCGGTTGCCGCCGCCGTCGTGACGCGGCTGAAACCGTTCGTCTGCACCATTACCCTCGAGGATGGCCGTATCGAACGCTTCCCGGAGGCGCTCGAAGTCCGCATCGCGAATGGTGGCTACAAGGGTGGGACATTAATCGCGCGCGAAGCCAGCGTCGAAAGCGGCGACCTTGTCGTGCATGTTGTGAAGGGGCGCACCGCAGCGCGTCTCGCGAAAGTGTGGGCGCAAGTCTACATCGGCATCGCACCGTCGCTCGACACGATTGCCGTCATGCGCGGCACGAAATTCCGGATCGAGACCGATCCGGTGCATTACGTGTCGATCGACGGCGAGGCGGTGGCGCAAACACCGATCGACGTTAGCGTCGTCAAGCAGGCGCTGCGTATCATGGCGTCGCGCGACCGCACGGACCTCATATGACAAAAGCTGTTGTCGGCATCATCGGCGGATCGGGCGTCTACGATCTGCCTGGCATCGAAGACCTGCGCGAAGAGCGCGTCTTAACACCGTGGGGTGAGCCCTCAGATCTCCTGCGGTTCGGGCGCATCGGCGGCAAGGACGTCGTCTTTCTGCCGCGGCACGGGCGCGGCCATCGCCTGTCGCCATCGGGCATCAACTATCGCGCCAATATCGATGCGATGAAGCGCGCCGGCGTCACCGACCTCGTGTCGATCTCAGCCTGTGGCTCGTTTCGTAGCGATCTCTATCCCGGTTTGTTCGTGCTCGTCGATCAATATGTTGACCGCACCTTTGCGCGTGAAACCTCGTTCTTCGGCAACGGCTGTGTCGCGCATGTTTCGATGGCGCATCCGGTGGCGCCAAAACTTGTCGCGCGTCTGAAAGCAGCTGCGGAGGCAGAGTCGATCGCCCATGTCGTGAAGGGCACATATGTCTGTATGGAAGGGCCGCAGTTCTCGTCCTATGCGGAGAGTTTGACGTACAAAGCCGCCGGCTACGACGTCATCGGCATGACGGCGATGCCGGAAGCGAAACTTGCGCGTGAGGCGGAAATTTCCTACGCGACGGTCGCGATGGTGACGGATTTCGACTGCTGGCACCCCGAACATGACGAAGTCGATGTGCCGTCGGTCATCCGCATCGTACGCGAGAATGCCGGACGCGCTTCGACTTTGCTGGCGCGGCTGCTGCGCGATTTTCCCGCTGAGCACGAGCCCTGCCCCGCCGGCTCGGATCGCGCGCTCGATACGGCCATCATGACCGCGCCCGATGTGCGCGATCCAGAGCTTCTCGCGAAACTCGATGCGGTGATGGCCCGCATCAACAAAGAGAACGACCAGGCATGACCGAAACGATCCCGCACGCGCTCGACGAGGCGCTTCGGAAAGCGATCCGCACGATCCCGGACTATCCGAAGAAGGGCATCCTGTTTCGCGACATCACGACATTGCTTGGCGATGCGCGCGCGTTCCGTCGCTCCGTCGACGAACTCGTGCATCCGTGGGCTGGACGACGCATCGACAAAGTCGCCGGCATCGAGGCGCGCGGTTTCATTCTTGGCGGCGCGGTTGCGCATCAATTGTCTGCCGGTTTCATTCCTTTGCGTAAAAAGGGCAAGCTGCCGCACGCGACAGTGTCGGTTTCCTACGCGCTCGAATACGGCATCGATGAAATGGAGATGCATGAGGATGCCGTCGTATCCGGCGAGCGCGTCATTCTCGTCGACGATCTCATCGCGACCGGCGGCACGGCCGAAGGCGCGGTGAAGCTGCTGCGTAAGATGGGCGCGGACATCGTTGCGGCGTGTTTCGTGATCGATCTTCCCGAACTTGGCGGCGCGAAGAAGATCGAGGCGCTCGGCGTGCCCGTGCGGTCGCTGATCGCGTTCGAGGGGCACTAGCGCCGGGCTACGCGCCCCAGCGCGTCACGATCTGCGCGAGGTCGGGACGCGGCCGATCGGGCGGCACGTCCATCGGCGTTCCGATCGGGATGATGCCAGCGATTGTCTCACCGTCTTGCAAACCAAGCACGTTTCGCGCGCCAGAAGCGGTCGCAGTCCAGCCGGTTAGCCAATTGCTCGCGAAACCAAGGCCCGACGCTGCCGCCATCAAATTCATGCAAACCGCGCCGGCCGACAGCACCTGTTCGAAGACCAGAATTTTCGCGCGCGCATCCGGGCGGCTGACGACGATCACGACGAGAGGTGGAACGCCGAAAAGCCGGCCGATTTTCTCGACCGTCTTTTCCGCCTGCGCCTTTGCATCAACGTCATCGCCGGCTGCGGCGGTGCAGGCCGTCTGAAGTTGCGCCGTAAGCCGTGCGCGCGCCGAACCTTCGACAACGATGAAGCGCCACGGCACGAGTGCGCCGTGATCAGGCACACGCGCCGCAATCGTCAGCAGCGTCTGCAGGGTTTTTGCGTCCGGGCCGGGCTCGGCAAGGCGCGCCGCACTGACGGATCGGCGGTTTTCCAGCACCGCGACGGCATCGGATTGCACCGTCACTGCCTGCACGAGCGTCTCGAATGTCATTTCTGTCCTTGTCCGACCAAGTCGCGCCTAACCTGTGCACGGGTCCCGCGAGTACAAGCACGGCTTAGCGCACCGGCCGTCTTTGATCGTCGTTCCAAAGAGCGCGTCAGGCGCCCGCACGTGTCTGGATGAAGGCGCTGCCGCGGAATTCGTAGACGCGTTCGCCGTGCTGGTTAGTCCCACTGTTGTCCGAGAACATCAGGCCCCAGCCCGGTCGCGACGTGGGACGCTTTTCGATCACGCGCGACGCGAAGGAGATCGTGTCGCCGACATAGACCGGCTTGATCCAGCGCAGGTTGGTGAAGCCCGGCGACGGTCCGCCAGATGGCACTGGCAGGCCCTTCGCATGCATTTCTTTCACAACGGCGTCGCGCGTGCGAACGACATGGCGCATCCACAGCGCGCCCGTGTGCCAGCCCGACGCCGCAAGCTTGCCGAAATGGCTCTTGCGGGCGGCTTCGTCATCGAGATGGAATGGCTGCGGATCGTATTCCCGCGCAAAGGCGATGATGCCGTCGCGCGTCATCGTCTCGGTGCCTAGGTCGCGCGACGCACCGACTTCGATGTCCTCGAAGTAAGCGGCAAAAGGCTTGCGATCTTCCGACGCTGACGCCGGCGCAGCGCTGGCGACTTCCCTTGGCGCCGCCGCTGCTTTGCTCGACGGCTTTGCGGGTTTACCCGACGGCCGGCGCACCTCGATCAGTTGCGTGTGTTTCTGCGTCATCACGATGTCGCCGGCATCGTTGGCGATGTCGCCCGACATTGAGACGAGGCCCATGTCGGGACGGGAGCGGGACACGCGCGTGTCGAGAATTTTCAAATTCATGCGAAGCGTTTCGCCGGGCCGCACGGGCTTCATCCACCGGACTTCGTCGATACCTGGTGCACCCATCGACGCGGTGCGGAAAATCCAGCCGTCGTAATTGAGCCGCATCGCCATCGCGCAGGTGTGCCAGCCGGACGCGCACAGGCCGCCGAGCATCGACGTTTTCGCGGCTTCCTCGTCGAGATGGAACGGCTGCGGATCGAATTGCTTTGCGAAGTCGATGATCGCTTCCTTGCTCACCGGCTTTGCGGCGGCGAAGGACATGGTCTGGCCGGGCGAGAAATCCTCGAAATACAGGTCCGGCATCAATCCTCGCGGGCATTTCGCGCCGAAGGGGCGCGCTGTCCCGCTCTATCGGGTCAGAAGCCGCTTGCGAAGCCGGTCCGCTATGCGGCGGTGCAGGGTCCGACATGCGAATCTAGCACGAAAGCGCCGGACGGATCGCGTTGCCGCACGAGGGTCATGAGATCGCGCGCGACGAGGCGCGCATGATCTGCGGTCAGCGCATCAACCTCACCCATTGCGCCTTCGGTCTCGTCCGAGATCGAAACGCGCAACTCGTGCGTGCTCTCGACGCTACTCCTGACGCGAATCTGATAGGCGGCCATGGCCAGCTCCCGAAAAGCCATTGACTGTGCAAAGCTTGCATGTCGTCGCGTCGATGGCAAGCCAACGGATACAATTGTAGGAAGTCAGGAATGTGACGCGCGCACGTTATGCGTGCTTTGGAAGCGCTTTAAATCAGCGCATTCCGCAACTTGCGCGTGATCGGCGCAGTCGCTCCGTCGTTCGACCATTTGTAAATCGCGATCACGAGCGCAGCGACAATAGCAGCCGCGAGCGGCCACCAGAGGGGACGCGGTCCTCCGGAAAAATCGAGATCGGCGTCGAACAGGACATCCGCGAAAGGCGCGCCGACTTTCAGATGAAAATACAGCGCCTCGCCCAATGCCGTGACGATTCCGGCGGCGACGCCGGTGCCGACAACGACAAGCGGCGATAATGTCCATCCCAGTTTCTTCGGCTGCCTGAGCAGAACGAGCCAGAAGATAAGTCCGGCCATGATCGTCGGCTCGGTCACATCCGCTTTGCTTTGCAGGAAGAAGTGCACGAGCCCGAGTAGCACGATCGCATAGACAAGCAGGTGCAGCCGCTTCCACCATTGCGCGCCGAGCCGTGACACAGCGCTGTCCGTCGATGTCGCCGCAAGCGCCGCAAGCAGGACCAGCGCGACGAAACCGATGGTGAGATAGATGCGTCGCACGACCTCCTGCGCAACGACAATGAGATCGTATCGCTTGTCGACGACAAAGAGCGCGAAATGCGCGAGCGCCCAAGCAAAGACGGCGACGCCAAGAATACGCCGAAGCGGCACCCATCGCGGCTTGCGGAACGCTACGATCAGCGGCGTGATCGCGAGCGTGACGAACAGCAGCCGCACGGCCCAATCGCCGCTGAAGTGGATTGCTGCCGTCACGGGCCGCGGGCCGAGCCCGTAGATGAGCGCACGGCCGGCGAACCAGAGCGCCGGCGCAAGGGCAACCGCCAGTGCAAGCGCGCGCACGGGTGAAAAAGCGCCTTGCCGGTCGCGCCACAGCACAAGTGAGGAGAGATACGAAGACTGCGTCATGGCGGCATCCTACGCAAGAAAGACGACGCGCGTTGCATGCCTCGGCGTTCGCGGCCTCACAATAACGCGAGGCCTGTAGTTGCGGGATCGCGCAGCGGGTGAGAGAAAACGACAAAAGAACACGGGAGGATAAATTGGACGACGTCGCAAAGAGCGCGTCCGCGAAAATCGCGCGGCGGCTCATTCCCTTTCTCATGGTCTGCTATTTCGTCTCGTACCTCGACCGGGTGAACCTCGGTTTCGCGGCGCTGACGTTCCGCAAGGAACTCGCGCTGTCGGCGGAAGCCTTCGGGCTCGGCGCCGGCATTTTCTTCGCCGGCTATTTCCTCTTCGAGGTGCCGTCGAACATCCTGCTGGAACGTGTCGGCGCGCGTGTCTGGATCGCGCGCATCATGATCACGTGGGGGCTCGTCTCGGCCGCAATGGCGCTCGTCGGAGGGACGACGAGTTTCTACGTCACGCGCTTCCTGCTCGGCCTCGCCGAAGCCGGGTTTTTCCCCGGCATCATCCTCTATCTCACCTATTGGTACACGTCTGCCGAACGCGCACGCATCGTCGGCCTCTTCATGGTAGCAGTGCCGCTGTCATCGGTCATCGGCGCGCCGGTCTCGAGCATCATTCTCGAAACGATGGGCGGTGTCGGCGGCCTCGCCAGTTGGCAATGGCTCTTCATCATCGAGGCGCTGCCGGCGGTGATTCTCGGCATCGTCACTTGGTTCTATCTCGACGATGGCCCCGCGCAGGCGAAATGGCTGACGCCGCAAGAGCGTGAGGTCGTCTCGATGCGGCTTGCCAGCGAAATCGCCACGCGCGAATCGATCGCGAAATTCTCGCTCGGGCAGGCGCTCGTGCATCCTCGCGTGTTGGGATTGGCGCTCGTATATTTCGGCGTCGTCACCGGCCTCTACGGCTTCGGCTTCTGGGCGCCGCAGATTGTGAAGGCCTTCGGACTCTCGATCATGCAGACAGGTTTCGTCGTCGCCATCCCTTATGTGGCGGGCGCGCTCATCATGATCCCCTGGGCGCGGAGATCCGATGCTACGCGCGAGCGCGTCTGGCATGTCGCAGTGCCCGCCGTCGTCGGCGGCCTCGGACTGATCGCCGGCGCGTACATTTCCTCGCCCGTGCTGGCAATGGTCGCGCTGACGGTCGGATCGATGGGGACGTTCGCGGCGCTGCCGACTTTCTGGGCGTTGCCGACCGCTTTGCTAACCGGCACCGCGGCAGCCGGCGGCATCGCGCTCATCAACGCGATCGGCAATCTCGGCGGCTTCGTCGGGCCTTACGTCGTCGGCTGGATTCGCGACAGCACCGGCAACAATGCGCTCTCGGTTGCCGTGCTCGGCGTCTTCATGATTGCGGCCGGTATTCTTTGCATCGCGCTCGGCCACGACAGGCGGCTCGAGGCGGGCATTCCGCGCACGGCCTGAACGCAGACAAACGAAAGCCGCCTGTCGATGACGACAGGCGGCTTCGAAAAGTCGGCGTGTGGGTCGAGCGACTAGAAGAGCGGCTCACCCGGACCAGGGTCCGGACGCCACAGGATGCCCGGCGATGTGTTCGCCAGCGGTGGGCGCTGGAAGCGCAGGATTTCCTGCACGTAAGCGTTCGTGCTGCCGACCGGCACGACATTGCCCGAATCGAGGAACGAGCGGCGCGTCACGGTGATCGACCGATCAGGACCATTGTAGTCGAGTTCGCCATACCGGCGGCGGCTCTGGGCATTGGCGTCGGCGACGACTGCAAGGAGGCCTGCTGCGGCCAGACCGGCGCATATCAGGCGTGACGAAAATTTCATGGCAACCCTCTCGGAAACTCCGACCACCGCGAATCTAGACAATTCCGTGGCGTTCGTATCATCCAACACCGGAGTGAAGCGAAAGTTTCCCGCTATTGTCGCGCGCGCGCCACGACGACCCGCGTCCGGCTCGCAATTGGCGGCGATGCGGGCTCGCGACATGCCGGCGCGTCGGGCATCCGGCGGATGGCGCCATCGGCGGATGACAGACCTGCGAGGAGACATTCCAGCGCCGCTGCATCTGCGCGCTGGGTGCCCGGCAGGCAGACAAACCCGGCCAACGAAAGACCCGGCTGTCCGGGTTCGGCACGCCAGGCGAGACAATTTTCCCGGGGGGCGACACCGCGCGCGACGGGCGTCAGCGACACGAGCGCCGTCTGCGTGGGACCGAAGCGTCCATCGTGGGCAGCAGGCTGCGGCACTTTGCCAGCGACAAGACCAAGTTTCGCGGCTGAACGCACGGCGGCGAGATAGAAGCTGGAATCGGTAGGCCGCGCGGAGGCGCGGGTCGCGAAGACGAGCGCGAAGGCGCCGCTGCCGGCGACATCGCCTAACATGAGACGATCCTCGGTTTCCTCCCCTGCTGGGCCGGTGCGCGACCAGCGCTCCTGTGTCTCCGGCAGGCTGGCAAGGATGGGCGCTTTCCAGGCGAGGCGCGGCAGGCGATCTGCCGAGCGTGCCCAGGTGAGCGGCACCGCATCCGGGTCTCCTGCCACGCTCGATGCAAGCTTGACCGGCAGCAGCGCCGCCCAGACAGCGAGGCCGGCGAGAAGCCCGGCCGTCAGCGCCAGCGGCAGGCGCGCGCGCGACACGGCGGCCGCCACGATGCGCCGGGGCGATGCGGCTTCGGAGACCGGGGCATGCGCCCAGTCGGCTTGCGAAACGGGAGTGAGGAAACGCGTATTCACGTGGCAACACTGACGCGCGTGTGCCGCCGGCCGGTTACCGCGGCGCGGCCTTCTCTCCAGACGCTGAATCAAAGGTTACCGGCGCGAAGGCGCGCGCGTCGCATTGTTGCCGCTCCGGCATGTGTCCATTACATCGACACGATCGGATCGAAGACGCGCATCGCTGCGCAGTCCGAACCCGAAACCGACAAGGACAAGAAAATGGGTTTCAAGGTAGCCGTCGCCGGCGCCACAGGAAACGTGGGCCGCGAGATGCTCGACATTCTCGCCGAGCGGCGTTTTCCCGTCGACGAACTTGTTCCGCTTGCCTCGTCGCGTTCGATCGGGTCGGAAGTTTCGTTCGGCGACAAGACGTTGAAGTGCCGCCATCTCGACACCTTCGATTTCACCGGCACCGACATCTGCCTGATGTCGGCCGGCGGTACTGTCTCGAAGGAATGGTCGCCGCGGATCGCAGCGCAGGGCTGCGTCGTCATCGATAATTCGAGCGCCTTCCGCTACGATTCGGATGTGCCGCTCATCGTGCCGGAAGTGAACGCCGACGCGATCAAGGGTTTCTCGAAGCGCAACATCATCGCCAACCCAAATTGCTCGACGGCGCAGCTCGTCGTGGCACTGAAGCCGCTGCACGATCGCGCGAAGATCACGCGCGTTGTCGTATCGACTTACCAATCGGTGTCGGGCGCCGGCAAGGACGCGATGGACGAGTTGTTTGCACAAACGCGCTCGGTGTTCGTGTCCGACTCCGTAACGATCAAGAAGTTTCCGAAGCGGATCGCCTTCAACGTCATTCCCGAGATCGACGTCTTCATGGAAGACGGCTTCACAAAGGAAGAGTGGAAGATGGTCGTCGAGACGAAGAAAATTCTCGATCCGAAGATAAAGGTGGTTGCGACCTGCGTGCGTGTGCCGGTCTTCATCGGCCATTCGGAATCGGTCAATATCGAGTTCGAACAGCCGATAAGCGCCGAAGAGGCGCGCGACATTTTACGCGAGGCGCCTGGTGTGTTGGTAATCGATAAGCGCGAAAGCGGCGGCTATATCACCCCGCACGAGGCGGCCGGTGAGGATGCGACCTATGTTTCACGCATCCGCGAAGACGCGACAGTCGAGAATGGCCTCGTGCTCTGGTGCGTGTCCGACAATCTGCGCAAGGGCGCTGCGTTGAACGCGGTGCAGATCGCGGAAGTGCTCGTGAACCGCAAGCTGCTCGTCGCAAAACAGCGCGCCGCCTGACGCGAGTTTCGCCTACCAATAAAAAAAGCCCCGGCGATCGCCGAGGCTTTTTCTTGCGTTTGGATTTTAGCTCAATACGGACCGAACGGGCGGCCGGGCGGAACAGGACCACGATGATAGCTGCGACCGCTGAACTGCGGGCCGCCAACCGTGTACTCTCCGCCGCCCGGCCCGCCGTAATATCCGTTACCGGTCTGGTTACCTACCCCGACAGTGCTTGGCAGCATCTGAGCCGCGGCATCGCCGGTTCCGGTCGTGCCGCCCGAGCCACCACCACCAACTTGCGCTGCGGCCGGAATGGCCATGAACGCCGTCGTCGCGGCGATTATTCCAATGGTAAGATTACGCATCGCGTCCTCCTTCATGTCTCAACGAACCCTCGCAAGTTCGCGTTTCAGCGGGATGACGCGCGGCGAACCGAACGGTTCCAGTCGGAAACGAATGCGAAAGATCAGTACGGCGAATAGGGCGAAGCCGGTACGACCACGACAGGCGCCGCGTATTCATAATCTGGCGCGACATAGACGCTGCGACCGCTGTAGTAGGGATCGACGTAAGCGGGCTGGCTCCAGCCGTAGCGATAGCCGAATCCGCCAGAACCTGTCCCAAGACCGACGCCGACCGTGCTGCGCTGGTTCTGCGCCGCGGCATCGCCCGTACCGTTGCTCTGCGCAACGGCTGGTACGCTTACCAAAAGAGCCGCGCCGAGTGCGGCGGCGCCGATGACCTTCATCATGGATGTCTCCTGCTTGTCCGGCGCAACGCAAGGTCACGCTTCGGCAGGAAAAGTCGTGAGACTTAACAAAGGTTCCGTTGCCGAAAGCACCTTCGCCGTGAGACAAACAGCGAAAGCGTTGTGCGCTCACTCGCTCGCGGCGAGCGCGCGGATCACGGCGCGGTTGTAGCCGTAGAGATCTTCCCGGAATTGCAGACGCCCGTCGGCGCCGATCGATGCAGTGAAATAGCCGATGTGAATCGGCAGCGGCGCAGGAAGATTGATCGTCTTTTCGTCGCCGCCGACAAGCGACTTGATGCGCCCCTCGGTCCAACCGCCGCGCAAAACGGCAGATGCCAGCGCCATCGGATTTTCGACACGCACACAGCCGTGGCTGAAGGCGCGACGGGCCGTCGCGAAGAGATGCCGCGACGGCGTGTCGTGCAGATAGACCGCATGTTCGTTGGGGAACATGAACTTGATGCGACCAAGCGCATTCCGCTCGCCCGGCGGCTGTCGAATGCTGACGCGGCCGCGCACGACCTTCATCTCATAGCCAAGACGCGTCACGTAATCCGGATCGGTCGCGAGTTTTGGCAGGATCTCGTTGTTCAGAATCGACGGCGGAATGAACCACGACGGATTGACGACGATAAACTTCATCGCGTTTGAGAAGATCGGCGTTGGGCTGTCGGGCTTGCCGACGACAATCCGCGTGCGATGCACGACGACATTGTCTCGATAGAGTGCGAGCGTAAAATTCGGGACGTCGACTTCGATGCGGTCGGCGCCAAGATTGCGCGGCATCCAGCGCCAGCGCTCCATGTTCGCGACAATCTCGTTTTCAAGTTTGCCGGGCTCGCCGCCCGACAACAGCGCCACGGTACGTGGCGTCAGCACGCCGGTCGGCGCGAGGCCGTTCTGTCGTTGAAAGCCGGCGACGGCGCCCGCGACATGCGTATCGTAGAGCACATCGTCGGAGCTTTCCGGGGTCGCGATTTCGAGGCCGAAACGCGAGCGCACGAGCTTCACGCGATCGTCGCGCATGCCGACGCGCAGCGGTGCACCGGCTGGGATGCGCGCCGCCATCGGCGTCGCGGCCTGACGCAGTTCGGCTAGTTTTTCACGCAGCGCCCTGTAGCCCGCATGCGGCGGATTGAACGCGACAAGCACGTCGCTTGCGTGGTCTCCCGCGATGGCGACCGGACCGAGCACCTCGCGCGCTGTCGGGAGTACTGGTCGCGACGTGATGAGTTTCGAAATACGAGCGGGATCGACGCGCTCGCCGGCAGCCTGCCGAGCGTAGTGCAGCACCGCGGCCGTCAGAGCCAGTTCCTGCGACGCGAGATTTTCCGGGCTGCCTTCGCCGAGCGCGGCCGGGGCGAAAGCCGGCAGTGACAGTGCGTCCTCGCGAGCGCGGAGCACACGCGACAATGCCGAGCGGGCCGCAGGGGTCCAGACGTTTGCCTGACGCCAGAAGGGCCGAAGCTCGTTCTCGCGATAAAGGTCGCCGACGCTTTTCCAGACGCTGGCAAGAGCCGGCGTCGGCGGAAGGGCCGCGAGCCCGGATTGCAGTGCCGTCTGGAAGGCGGGATCGACGGCAAGCGATGTCGAAGCGACAGGCGCGGGCGTCGGTAAAGCTTGCGCAGGCACGACCGCCGCACGCGTCGCCGTAGACGCGCTCTCCTGCGCCGCGATTGCGAAGGGTGACGGCGCTGCCGCCGTCTCCGCGCGCCATTTCAACAGCGCCGGCACTGCTACAGGATACGTTGCGAAAATCGCGCTCTGCTGAGCATCCACAGCCCAGTCTTCGGCACGGGCCGGCAGTCCGGTGCAGACGAGAACGAGGGCGGTCGCAGCGACCGTACGGAGGGTCGAGAGCATGGAGCGCACGGTGCCAAGCCGGTGGTTAACGAGACATGACCATGCCCGCGTTCGCGACCCACGGGTATCCGGTCAGGCCGTCACGGCCACGTTTCGGCCAAGCCGTGTCCAGCCGGACACAAATCAGGCGGCGCGGGCCATTTTGGCGAGGTGATCGGCGCCCAACACGTTGAGCGCGCGCCCAAGCTCGGCATCTTCGAGCCAAGCTTCCGTACGGTGATGCTGAAGCTGCGCACGCGTGTATTTCGAATACACCTTGAAGCTCGACTCCACGAACATCGGCAATGTCATGAAATCGCCGACCGAGCGCGAAAGCCGATAGTTCGGCAGTTTGAACGTGTAGCTGCCCTTGTGGCCGTAATATTCGGCGATCGGCGGATAGACCGGAAAGACCGAACCGCGCACGATGTCGTCGACGGAGAAATCATCGAAGTCGATGTCCTGCGTCGGCAGTTTCTCGCGCTTGAGCAGCGCCTGCGCGACATCCGCGAGCACGAAGGCTTTCGGGTGGTTCATGGAGTACATGAAACAGCCTCGCCGCGACCAGCGCAGGAACTCGGTCGAGAGATCGATGCCCGTCGCGCGCGACGCATTGAGGAACTCGTCGGCTGCCGGCTGCCAGATGTCGAAATAGCCGAGCGTGCGGAACACGGCCGGATTGAAGAGTGCCGTCGTGCGCTCGGGCGTCAGGCCCGCGAGATAACCGTAAAGCGCGAGCGCCGAATGGTATGGCCCCGTCGCGCTTTCGAGCGGCGGCCCGCCCGGCGTGAAAATATAGATCGTATCGGGGTGGAAGCCGCTGAACACGACAGACGGGAACGGGATGATGGACGGCATGCGGTCGCGCAGCGCGAGCCAGTCGCCGCCCTTCACGAAGCCATGCTGGAATTCCAGCGAGAAAACATAGTCGTATTCGCGCAAGGTGCGTTCGAGCAGGTCCATATTGACCCAGCCCGGCCGCACGATCGTGAAACGATGCACCGTGCTCTCGGGATTGAGCAGCTTCATCCCGTAGGCGATGCCAAAACTCTGGCAATTGCCCACGACCGCGATGCGCGGTCCGCGACCGGCATCCTTCTTGAGGATTTTGCGGCGCCAGGATCCGATGACCTGGAGATCGATTTCGGCGAGGATGGGCAAGACGGCCGTCTTTTAGAACATGTTGCGCCGAAGGGGAATTCGGCCGGCGAAGCTTGCAGATAGTGACGGTTCAGGCGCCGCGCACGAGCTCCAAAGTGCGCTTCAACATGAGTTCGTTGCCGGCGATGATGTCGCCCGTCTTCAGCATGGTGTCGCCGCCTTCGAGGTCGGAAATGAAACCTCCCGCCTCGCGGATCATCACGATGCCGGCCGCGATGTCCCAGGCATTGAGCCCGCGTTCCCAATAGGCATCGCAGCGTCCGGCTGCGACGCTGGCGAGATCGAGCGCCGCGGCGCCAAGCCGCCGCACATTGCCGACGCGCGTCATCACAGCCGCGAGTTCGCGCTGGAAGCGGGAATGGCCCGGTGCCTTGAAAAGCGGGGGGATGCCCGTGGCGACAAGCGCATCGGCGAGTTCGCGACGCTGCGCCACGCGCAACCGCCGGTTGTTGAGAAAGGCGCCGCTGCCGCGTTCGGCGACAAACATCTCGTCGCTCGCCGGATTATAAATAAGGCCCGCGACGAGTTGGCCGTCGCGCTCCAGCGCGATCGAGATGGCGAAGATCGGCAGGCCATGCAGAAAATTGGTGGTGCCGTCGAGCGGGTCGATGATCCAGCGATGGCTCGGATCGCTGCCCTCGACCGTGCCGCTCTCCTCCATCAGGAAGCCGTAGCCCGGCCGTGCCTTCGACAATTCCTCGAACAGAGTTTTCTCGGCGCGGCGGTCGGCGTTGGAGACGAAATCACCTGGGCCCTTTACCGACACCTGCAGGTTTTCGACCTCGCCGAAATCACGCTTGAGCCCGCGCCCGGCTTTGAGGGCCGCGGCGGTCATCACATTCATCAGGGCGGAGCGGATCATTCGCGGGGGCGCGTTCGGCTGGGTTCGTTCGTTGCGGGGCAGCGCGGTCTATCACATGCGCCGCCCCCGATTGCCACCTCGGGCGGGAGCGCGCTTGATCGCCGCGCGTCGCGCACGACTTTGGTCCGAGGGACCTCCCCGGATCGCAATGAATCGTCTCGCCTGCCCTGTTTGCGCCTCGCGCGTCTATTTCGAGCGCACGGCCTGTCCCGTCTGCGCGACGGAACTTGCCTTCGTGCCGGCATCGAGCATGATGATCGCGTCGCGCGACGCCGACGCGCTTTGCCGCCACCGCGAAGTGATCGCCTGCAACTGGACGACCGAGCCCGACCGGCCATTCTGTCGGGCCTGCCGTCTCAACCGCATCGTGCCGAATCTTTCGCATGCCGGAAATGCCGACCGCTGGCGGCGTATCGAACAGGCCAAGCGCCGCCTCGTTGTCGATCTAATGCGGCTCGGCCTGCCGATCGTTCCGCGCGAAGACGATGCCTTTGCGGGCCTCGCGTTCGACCTGATGTCGAACGCACTGACGTTTTCGCCGATCCGCACCGGCCACGACAGCGGGCTCATCACGCTCGACATTGCAGAAGCCGACGACGACGTCCGCGAGGCGCGCCGTGCCGCGCTTCGCGAGCCCTACCGCACATTGCTCGGGCACTTCCGGCACGAGATCGCGCATTATTATTTTTCGCTGCTTGTCGAAAACCGTCCCATCGTCGCGGCCTTTCGCGCCATTTTCGGCGACGAACGCGCGGACTATGGCGAGGCGCTCCAGCGGTATTACCAAAACGGCGCTGCGCCCGGCTGGCGCGACAATTTCATTACGACCTACGCGAGCGCCCACCCTTGGGAAGACTGGGCGGAAACGTTCGCGCATTTCATCCACATCGTGGCGACACTCGACACGGCAATCGAAACGTCGCTCGTCGGACGCGATGCGTCGATCGCCGAAGATGCCTATCGGGAGCCCGACTTCGATCGGCTCATCAGCGCGTTCCGGCCGCTGACGGAGGCGATCAACGAGATCAACCGCTCGATGGGCGTTGCCGACATCTACCCCTTCGTGCTGACGCCGCCGGTGATCGGCAAGCTGCATTTCGTGCACCTGCTCGTGCAGCAAGTGATCGTCAGCGAGACCGCCGCGCCGGTCGCTCCTGCGCTGGCGTTTTGACAGGAACGGTTGCCGGCGAACGTTCAATCCGCGACAAGCATCCGGACCACTTCGAAAGGCCGTGATGCGCGACTTCTTCACCTCCGGACGCTCGGCGCTGTTCGCGTCGCAGGCCGCCGTCGCGACTTCGCATCCGCTCGCGACCATCGCCGCCTATGACATGCTGCGTAGCGGCGGCAATGCCATCGACGCCGCGCTCGTCGCCGTCTCCGTGCAAAGTGTCGTCGATCCCCTGATGACCGGCATCGGTGGGGATTGCTTCGCGCTCTACGCGCCGAAAGGCGCGGCGGTGCCGATCGCCATCGACGGCTCCGGACGCGCACCGGCTGCGGCGCATGCGCAGTGGTATCGCGACCAGAAGATCGACCTCGCGCCGACATCTGCACATTCCGTGACGGTGCCGGGCGCGGTTGCCGCTTGGGCTGCGCTCGCGCGAGATCACGGCACAAAGTCGCTCGCCGAGATTTTTGCGGCCGCGATCCGTTTTGCCGAAGACGGCTACATCGTCCAA
The DNA here is from genome assembly GCA_965246795.1 of Beijerinckiaceae bacterium. GTDB lineage: Bacteria > Pseudomonadota > Alphaproteobacteria > Rhizobiales > Beijerinckiaceae > JAJXWB01. The sequence goes on from CBDFFN010000004.1 coordinate 51,073, forward strand.
CCGCGCGTCGCTTGGGACTGGGCGCGGCTCGGCGACCGCGTGCGGCACGATCCCGATGCTGCCGCGCTCTTTCTGCCCGGCGGTGATGCGCCGACGGTCGGCACCCGCATGCGCAACCCGAAACTTGGCGCAACGTTGCGCGCCATCGGCGAGCGCGGTCCGTCGGCGTTCTACGAAGGCGCCGTCGCCGGCGGCATCGTCGCGAAGTTGCGCGAAAAGGGCGGCCTGCACACGGTCGAGGATTTTGCGGGCACCGCGCCCGAATATGTGACGCCGGTCACGACCAACTATCGCGGCTACGACGTTTATGAATGTCCGCCGGGCGGTCAGGGCCTTGCGGCCCTGATGATGCTGAACATGCTGCGCCACGACGATCTCGCCGCACTGACCGAGGTCGAGCGGCTGCATCTGCTCGCGGAGGTCTGCAAGACCGCCTATCACCATCGCGACGCGCATTTCGCCGATATGGCCGTGCACGACGTGCCGGTAAAACGCCTGCTCTCCGATCCGTGGCGAGACGCGGCGCGTAATGCTGTCGACATGAAAGCAGCGGCTGTCGCAAGGCTGTTCGACAGGGCCGCGCACACCGACACCGTCTATCTCTGTGTCGTCGACAAGGACGGCAATGCCGTCTCCTTCATCAACTCGCTCTTCCAGGGTTTTGGCAGCGGGATTGTGGATGCCGGGAGTGGCGTGGTTTTGCACAACCGCGGCATCTCTTTCCGCACCGACCCCGCGCATCCCAACGCAATTGCACCACGCAAGCGGCCGATGCACACGATCATTCCCGGCATGTTGATGAAAGACGGCGCGGCCATTGCGCCCTTTGGCGTGATGGGCGGTCACTATCAGGCGATGGGCCACGTGCAGCTTCTGACCGGTATCCTCGATGAAGGCCTCGACGTGCAGGCCGCGCTCGATGCGCCGCGCTCTTTCGCGCATGACGGCGTGCTGCAGATCGAACCACGTTTCGAAGGCGCGACGGCGGATGCGCTCTCCGCGATGGGGCACAAGGTCGTCGACGCCGATGCGCCGATCGGCAGCGGCCAGATTATCTGGATCGATCGCGCCAAAGGCGTGCTGATCGCAGGCTCGGATGGCCGCAAGGACAGCGTCGCGCTGGGGTATTGAACTTCAAGGTATGACCCTGATCGCCGAACCGTGGTCCACTTCGGCGGGCCATGCTCAGTCGAGCGCCGCATAAACAAGCGTGCGAAACAGCGACCAGTAATAGTCGCGTTGTCCCGGCGCCTGGATCATCAGCAGCGCGAAGACGTCCTCGACAGGATCGATCCAGAACGTCGTGCCTGCGATGCCTTGCCAGTAATAGGTACCGACCGAGCCCGGCATCGGCGCAAGGCCCGGCGCGGTGCGCACCGCGAAGCCAAGCCCAAATCCGTGACCCGGCGGCAGAAGTTCCGAGCCGACCGTCACGTCCGGACCGAGATGGTCCGATGTCATGAAGTCGAGCGTCGCGCGCCCGAGAATCCGCGTCTTGCCGAGCGAACCGCCGGCGGCGAGCATCGCGCAGAAGCGTGCATAGTCCATCGCGGTTGAAAACAATCCACCGCCGCCCGACTCGAACTGCGCCGTCTCGACAATAGGCAGCAGTTTCACCGCCGCGCCGGTGTCGGGATCGGTCGCAAAAGGTTCGGCGACACGCGACTGCTTTTCCGCTGGCACGCCGAAGCTGGTGTCGACCATGCCGAGCGGCTCGAAAATGCGCCGCGACAATTCCTCGCCGAGCGAGCGGCCGCAAATAATCTCGACGATCCGGCCGAGCACATCGGTCGAGCGGCTGTAGTCCCAGATCGTGCCGGGCTGGTTCAGCAGCGGCAGTTTCGCGAGCGCTGCGACCTGGTCCTCGTTGGTCTGGTCGCGTCGCGCGAGCTTCGCGCCGGCGTAGAGCTTCTGGACCTCGGATGCGCCGACGAAATCGTAAGTCAGACCCGACGTGTGCCGCAGCAGATCCTGCACCGTCATCGGACGCCACGGCGCGACCAGTTCGAGCCGCCCATCGCGTTCGAAGCCGACCTTCGTATCGACGAAGGCCGGGATGTATTTTGCGACGGGGTCGGCAATCTGCAGCCGCCCCTCCTCCACCATCTGCATGATCGCGACGGACACGATCGGCTTCGTCATGGAATAGATGCGGAAGATCGCGTCGGCCTGCATCGGCTCGGACGCGTTCGGGTCGCGAAGCCCGAAACTCTCGAAGAAACCGATCCGACCTTCGCGCGCGATAAGAGCCACCGCGCCCGGCACATGACCATTGGTCACTTCGCGCGTCAGAACCTGACCGAGCCGGTCGAGCGCGTCTTCGGAAAGACCGACCTTCCGCGGTTTCGCATGTTCAAGCTTGGCCATCGACCGTTTCTCCGCGGCGTTCATCGGGCATCGGCCACAAACGGGTCGACTTTGCCAGTCCTACGCGACACATGAATGTCATGCCCGACAGACGGCAAATCGAATTCGGCTGGCGCGCGCGACATCTGCGCGTCGAGACGCAGGTGTGGTTGCGATGGCTCGCCATTGCCGGCCAGTTCACGGCCGTGCTCATCGTCCATTTCGGGCTCGGCTTTGCGCTGCCGCTTGCGGCGTGTCTCGGCCTGATCGTCGCCTCCGCCACTCTTAACCTCGCACTGCGCCTCGCCTTTCCGCGCACGCATCGTCTCGCCGATGGGCCGGCGGCCGCTTCGCTCGCCTTCGACATTGCGCAGCTTGCCGCCCTGCTCTTCCTCACCGGCGGCTTGGAGAATCCGTTCGTCATCCTGCTGCTCGCGCCGGTGATGATCGGCGCGGTCTCGCTGCCGCGTCATCTCACGGTGATGCTGCTTGTGCTGATGATCGCCACCGCCCTGATCCTGACGCGGTTCCACATGCCGCTACCTTGGATCGGGAACGAGCAGTTCGCTCTGCCTTTGCTCTACCGCGCCGGGGAGTGGGTGGCGCTCAGTCTCGCCGGCGCTTTCGTCGTCATGTACGCCTCACGCGTTTCCGAGGAAGCGCGTCGTCTCAGCGATGCGTTGGCAGCGACCGAACTTGCCGTCGTGCGCGAACAGCATCTGACGCAGATCGACGGCCTCGCCGCGGCAGCAGCGCACGAGCTCGGCACGCCACTCGCAACGATTACGCTGGTGGTGAAGGAGTTGCTGCGTCATCCCGAGCGCGCGGCAACACGCGAGGACATCGAAGTTCTCGCGCAACAGACTGCGCGGTGCCGACAGATCCTCGGCACGCTTAATTCGCTTGGCAGCGAGAATGACGGCGTCTTCGACGCGATGACGCTCGGTCTGCTGATCGAGGAAGTTATCGCACCACACCGCGATTTCGGCGTCGCCGTCGAGGTTGAGGTCGAAGGCGGACCGCCGGAGCCGCGATGCCGTCGCAGCCCGACGCTGCTCTACGGTCTTGGCAATCTCATCGAAAATGCCGTGGATTTCGCCACGACGACTGTCACCATCCATACGGAATGGACGAGCACCGCCGTCTCCATCCTGATCGCCGACGATGGCGCCGGCTTCGACCCGGATATTCTCGCGCAGGCCGGCGAGCCCTATATCTCCCGCCGGAGCGGAGATCGTCGTGCCAAGGGCGACGAAGGCGGCGGGCTCGGGCTCGGGCTATTCATCGCCAAAACGCTTCTCGAGAAGTCGGGCGCGAGCCTGACGCTCGAAAATGCGCCAGCACCCGAACGCGGCGCTCGCGTCGCGATCGTATGGCCGCGGAGCGCGTTCGAAGAGGGTGCACCGCCGCTTCGCATCACGCCGCTTACGGGCGAAATGCGACGGGTAGGATCGGAAGCCGCATGAAAAGCGGCGCGGTAAAGGGAGACCAATGATGCAGGAAACAACAGACGTTTCGGCTCCCGCCGAGGGCATGCCGGCCGATCGCTCGCTTCTCATCGTCGACGACGATGCCGTGTTTCTGCAGCGACTCGGTCGCGCGATGGAAGGGCGCGGCTACGAAGTCCGCACCGCCTCGAGCGTCCGCGAAGGATTGCAGGCTGTCGCCGCCGCGCCGCCGGCATTCGCCGTGATCGACATGCGGCTCGGTGACGGCAACGGGCTCGACGTCATCTCGCAACTGAAAGCGCGGCGACCGGATGCGCGCGGCGTGATCCTCACCGGCTACGGCAATATCGCGACTGCCGTCACGGCCGTGAAGCTCGGCGCGTTCGATTATATCGCAAAGCCCGCCGACGCCGACGAAATCCACAACGCGCTGATGTCGACCGGCGAGGACAAGCCGCAGATGCCGGACCATCCGATGTCGGCCGATCGCGTGCGCTGGGAGCATATCCAGCGCATCTACGAATTGTGCGACCGCAACGTCTCGGAGACGGCACGTCGACTCAGCATGCATCGCCGCACCTTGCAGCGGATTCTCGCGAAGCGCGCGCCGCGCTGACGAGGCGTTATCGGCCCCGGAACGGGACGCCCGCGTCCGGATCGCACAGGGTATGAAAACGGTCGGCCGCGAGGCGTGCAATTCGCAGCAGCATCGTGCGACGCGTCGCGGGCGCCAGTCGGTGTTCTGGCGCCTCGCGCAAGATTTCGGCGCCGAACGCATCCGCAAGGATCAGGCCGGCATCCGCAGGCATTAGATCGACCGGCGTCTGCGCATCGATGGCGAAGAACAGCCGATCACAATGTGCGCGGTAATCCGACCATTTGTGATCCGCGCGCCAGTCCGCGACCGACGATTTGATCTCGACGATCGTGATCGTGCCGTCGGCACCGAGCGCGACGAGATCGGCGCGACGTCCGCTTGGCAGGGGCATTTCCGAAACCGTGGAGAGACCGGCGGCACGAAACAGCCGCCGTACGCCGCGCGCAATGCGCGTCGCGCCGTCGGATTGGCGCCCGTCGACGGGCACGCGAAGATTTTGCCACGCGGGCGACGCGTGCAGTTCATTCTCTGCCGGGCTTTCGGCTAGGTTGCGCGCGGCGCTTTCCGAACCATCGTTCATAGGCTCGCATGTTCCACAAATGTTCTGGATTTGGCAAATGCGTCTGACGCGACTTTTCGCGGCGCTCGCCTGTGCGCTGGCGCTGTCGTCGGCGCACGCGGCCGAGCGCGTCGTGAACGTCTTCAACTGGAGCGACTATATCGACGCGAAGGTACTCGCGGATTTTACGCGCGAGACCGGCATCCGCGTCGTATACGACACATTCGACTCGAATGAGGTTTTGGAAACGCGTCTTCTCGCGGGCCAGACCGGCTACGATGTCGTTGTACCGTCCGCGACCTTTCTGCAGCGCCTGACGCAGGCGGGCGTTTTCCAACCCCTCGATCGCGCGAAACTGCCGAACGCCACCGGCCTCTCCGCCGACATTATGAAACGGCTTGCCGTCTACGATCCGGGCAACCGTTTTGCCGTCGACTACATGTGGTTCACGACTGGCATCGCCTACAACACGAAGAAGATCGCGGAGCGCCTCGGCACGCAGCCGCTCGACACATGGGACGTCATCTTCAAGCCGGAGCTTCTAAAGAAAGTCGCGAGTTGCGGCGTCTATTTCCTCGACAGTCCCGAGGACATTCTGGCCATCGCGCTGTCCTATCTGAAACTGCCGGTGGATACGAAGAACGAGACCGACCTCAAGCGGGCGTTCGCGCTGCTTGCCGGCGTGCGTTCTTCCGTGAAGAAATTTCACTCCTCGGAATACATCAATGCGCTCGCCAACGGCGACATTTGCCTCGCGATCGGATGGGCGGGCGACAGTTTCCAGGCCGCTGATCGCGCGCGCGAAGCCGGCAACGGCGTCGACATCACCTATGTCGTACCGCGCCAGGGCACGCTGATCTCGTTCGACACGCTCGCCATCCCGAAAGACGCACCGCATGTCGACGAGGCGCATGCCTTTATCGATTACATGCTGCGTCCCGAGGTCGCCGCACGAAACACGCTCGTCACACATTTCGCCAATCCGGTTCCGGGATCGAGCGCATTGCTGCCGAAAACGGTAACGAGCAATCCGTCCGTTTATCCCGACGCCGACATAATGAACCGGCTCTTTACGGTGCAGCCGCGCGACATGGCGAGCCAGAAGATTGTTACGCGTGAATGGACGCGGCTGAAGTCGGGTCGTTAGACGCGCACCGATCAGCTCTCCGTCAGCATCCGCTTGAGCAGTTCGAGCTCGTCGGACAGCGTGCGATTGTCGGAAGATAGTTTGTCGATCTTGCGCACCGCATGCAGCACGGTCGTGTGATCGCGACCACCGAAGCGGCGCCCGATCTCAGGCAGCGAGCGCAGCGTGAGCACTTTCGACAGATACATCGCGATCTGACGCGGGCGCACCACGGTCGCGGTACGACGCGACGAAAGAATATCGGCGCGCGACACGTTGTAGTGGTTCGCGACGAGCTTCTGGATGTCCTCGATCTTGACGCGCTTCGGCTCACGCGCGCGCACCAGATCGCGGATCGCGGCTTCGGTCGTCTCCACCGTCAGCGGCAGACCGGTCAGCGTCACATGCGCGAGCAGGCGATTGATCGCGCCATCGAGATCGCGGCCGTTGGTCTGGATCGCCTTCGTCACATATTGCAGCACCGCGGCGGGCACATCGAAATCGGGGTGATGCTGGCGCGCGATGCCGATGCGTGACTGGAGAATGCGACCGCGCAATTCCTCGTCCAGCGGGCCGATATCGACGCTGAAACCGCCGGCAAGGCGCGAGCGCGCGCGCTCGTCGAGGCTTTCGAGATCGGCAGGCGGGCGGTCCGACGCGACGACGACCTGACGGCCTGCATCGAGTAGTGCATTCAGCGTGTGGCAGAACTCCTGCTGGATGACCTTGCCCTGCAGAAACTGGATGTCGTCGATGATGAGAATGTCGATGGCGCGCATCTTCTCCTTAAAGGCGCCAGCGTTCTGCGCGCGCAGCGCCGCGACGAAGCCGTACATGAACTTTTCCGCCGAGAGATAGATAACGCGGCGTCCCGCGGCGGTCGCCAGATGCGCGATCGCCTGGATCACATGCGTCTTCCCGAGTCCGACGTTCGCGTGCACGAAAAGCGGGTTGAACAGGACGGGATCGCCGGCTTTCGCGGCGCCCACGCGATGCGCCGCCGCATGTGCAAGCTGGTTCGACGTGCCGACGAGAAAGTTGTCGAACGTCATGCGCCGGTCGAGCGGCGAACCCGCGAACGGCGAGTCGTCGGTCTGCGGCGTGACCACCGCGCCGCTCACTGGCAGACTTTCCTTCATGGCCTCACCGCCGGCAACGACGACGGGTTCCGACGCGCCTTTTTCGGAGCGAGCGGCGTTGTTGCGGAGCGTCGGCCGTACATCGATGTCGAAGGAATCCACGCTGCCAAACTCGGCGTTCAAGGCAGCCTGGATACGATCCGAATAGTGCCGCTGGATCCACGCTTTCAAAAATTTGGTCGGCACCGACACGAGCGCAAAACCGTTGCCGACGCGCACGAGTTCGAGCCGCGCGAACCACGAACTATAAATTGCGTCACCGAGCTCCGCGCGCAGTCGCTTGAGAACGCGCGCCCATTTATCGTCGCCATCGCTCACGACTCCGATTCCGGACGAAGATGTTTGTGCGGATGGCAAGGAAGATGTGGACGCATGGGGCATCTGGGGTTGGCCTCGGGTACAGGTTCGCCGTCGGCCACCCCGTGAGAGCGTCCGTTACATCACCGGCAGAAAAAAAGTGTAGTGGTTGGAGCGCGATCAGCTGCGATCGGGCGCGTCAATACTGCGACTGAGAGAACACAAGAGCGAACGAAGACCATCAATGCGCGAGGGCCAAACCGAATGCATCGCTATCGTCGTCCGCATCGACTTCTCTCCTAAAACAATTTGCATCGCGCGTGTGTACCCAATCTGCATGCGCGCACGTGTTCGATGCGACGCCGCATATGCGGCTCCGCTCGTCACGCTCACACTGGTCGATTGGAAACTGACCCGCCCACCGGCGGTCACGCCCCCGATGTCGCGACCTTAGGAGCGCATCGCCGCGCCCACAACGATTTTCGGTAATGTTTTTTTAACCCGAATCTGCGCTCTTCGCAGCTCGTGTGGCTTGATCTCGCTACATCGTTGAATCTTGTGCTGCTGCGCGCGACGCATCGGCCAAGCCGTCATGCGATTGTCACACCTGTGTCACGCACGAATCGATGACGCTCGTCGAGTCAAGCACGTGCGCAACAGTGATCGTGGATAGTGTTGCGGCCAAGTCGCTGAATCGTTGTGGATTTGGCGGAGCAACGGAATCTCGTGCGGAGAAAGCTTCGTCGAAGCCACGTCGCTGCAACCGCCGTGACATTCGAGCGACAAAATTTTTAACGATGTCGGCAGCCATCGGCACTGGGATGACGCACGGATGCCGAAGCGTAAGCATCCGTTGATACGCGGTCGGCAATCTCCGTTGCGTGGAGATAAGCCGCATGCCGACGAAAAGACTTCTCATCGAGCGCTGCCGCAGCGCGGCGAAAGCGTTGCGCAGCCGTACCAAGTTTTGGGCCCGCCGCGACGGTTCCGTTGCGATCGTGTTCGGTGTGTCGGCCGTGCCAATCGTCGCCATGCTCGGCACCGGCGTCGATTATGCGCGCGTCGTCGCCTACCATTCGTCGTTGCAGGAATCCGTCGATGCCGCAGCGCTCGCGGGCGTTACCGCGCAACGCGACGGCAAGGACGCGCAGAAGGCGGCGAAGGCCTTCATGGCAATGAAGTATGGCGAAGGCGTCGGCAAGGCGACGACGATCGTGAGCCCCGACCCTAATGCGGGCAAGGTCACGGTGCGCGGGCAAGTGAGCGTGCCGACGACGCTACTCAAAATCGTCTCACCGAACTCGGTGACCATTTCCGCGACTGCCACAGCGTCGCAATCGGCAGGCGACAAGCCGGCGGAAATCGTCATCGCGCTCGACACGACCGGCTCTATGTCGGGTTCGAAGATGACGACAGCGCAGAACGCGGCCAGGAACCTCGTCGACACGCTGTTCTCGCAGGCGAACACGTCGAACATTCGCGTCGGGCTCGTACCCTTCGACGTCTACGTCAATGTTGGCACGCGCTATCGCGGTGCGACCTGGCTGACGAAGACGGCGGACTATTCAACCAAGAATCCGGACACCTGCTGGAACTCCTACCCCGACGCGAAGAAGACCGGCAGCGTCTATCGCAGCCGTACCTGTTATAACGACGGCACGCCCTACGACTGCAGCGGCTACGACGACACCTGGGATTACGGCTCGGCGAAGCAGGTCTGCGGCCCGCAGGCCGACAGCAATTATGTCTGGAACGGCTGCGTCGGCTCGCAGAACAGCCCTTACGACATCGGTGACGTCGTCAGCGCGAGCAACCAGGCCCCGGCTCTCTACAATACGGATTGCTCTTCGCCGCTCGTGCGACTCACCAACGACAAAAGTACGATCAAGTCGCAGATCGCAGCGCTAACGGCGGCCCGAGAAACCTATATCGCGCCTGCCGTGGATTGGGCATGGCGCCTGCTGTCGCCCGATGGTCCCTTTACCGGCGATGCAAAGGCCTATGGTGCAGCGAACAAGACGCTGGTGCTGATGACGGACGGCGCCAACACGCGTGCACCGAGCTATCCGCGCCACGATTCGACCGACGCAAATCTGGCCGACACGCGGCTGCGTCAGGTGTGCGCCAACATGAAAGCCAAGGGCGTCTCGATCTTCACGATCGCTTTCGCGGTCACGGACGCGAATATCAAGAACACGCTGGCGAATTGCTCTTCGGGGACGCCATTCTATTACGACGCGCAGTCGGAAGCCGCGCTGACAACGGCTTTCGCTTCGATCGCCAGCCAGCTCACGGCGGTGCGCCTAACGCGGTGAAGCGGATCCTCGAGCGCCGATGCGGAAAGGGCGGCCTCTCGCGAGACCGCCCTCCTCCGGCAGCAAGCCACCGGATTTCCACGCGGGAAAGGGGGGCGCCCGCGTGAACCCGAATGAAGCAGAGATGCTCAATGAACAATGCGGCGACAACGTGCGCGCATTGCGCCGTGTCGTCAGTCGCGAACCGTCGTTGGCCTCTGGTCGCTAGATAGGGACACGCGTCGCAGGACGCAACCTTTTCCCGCGACGAAAGCCGCGACGAAGTCGTTCATCTTGCAGTGTAAATCCGAAGCGTCGCTCCATGCGCGGCGAGGTGTCGCAACGTGGCCGGAGCATCGTCGCGAAGCAGTCGCGCAAGCAAGCCGTTCGGCGCAGCTTGTGTCTGTGCGAGATCGGCAGCGGCCGAACAGATGACGATATAGTTCGCATTGGTTTCCGCGATGGCGCGATCGAGATCGCGGCCGTTCCCGGCGAAAATGTCGAGAGCGGCGCGCATGCCACTGACGTTGCGATGGTATGCGCCGGTCACGATGGAATGCGCCGTGTGCGCGAGGATGTATCCGCCAAGGTCCGGATCGGCGAGGACGAGGCCTTTCGGAAGCGTAGCGAGTTGCGCAAAGGCCGCAGGTGTTGCGCAGCTCGACACAGATGGCCGGATGTTCGTCGGTACTGCCGGCATCGGGCTCGACGAATGCAGTGTTTGGCCAAGGCGGATCGTTGCCGCGGCCCAGCCCACGCTCGATGTCGCGAGGATCAAAGCGAATGTCGCTGCAGGTCCTGCGAGCGTGACATGACGTTGCGACAGGTGCCTGCGGATCGCGAGCACGATCGCGAGGCTACCGGGGACGGCGAGCGCCTGCACCGAAGACATTGTTCGGATCATCACGAAGCTTGCTGCAAGACCGCCAAGCGCCTCAAACGTTATGACAAGCCATACACGGCGTCGCGCAACGTCCGCGTCACGGACAACGAACCATGCTGATGCAACGATGCCGATCAGTGCGGGCATCGTGATGCCGATCGCGAAAGCTGGATGCTCCTGCCATTTGCGTAGCAGGGGCTGCGCTTCCTCGACGTGATCGAGCCACAACGTGCGCAGCATCGGATCGAGATGCGCGAAAGGCTTTTCGGCGAGGCCGGGAAAGACGAACTGGAGCGCGACGCCGACCAACAAGCCGAGCACGCTGGCGCAAGCCACACGCGAAGCCGTCTTACGCAAAGGCAACGCAGCCAGCAGCGCCAGTGCGCCGCTCGCCGAAATCATCGCCACGAGTTGCGACAGCGACAGCGCATCGTCTTCCACGATGAGCCAGCGCGATGGACCGACGGTCGCAATGAAGACGAGCGACGATGCGATTGCCAGCCCGCCAGCGAGGTTGCGCAGCACGGGCGAAGTCGCTGTGCCGTCGAAAGCCCAGACCAGAACGAGTGCGCCAATGACGCAGGCGAAAAACGGAACATTCTCGACGCTGATCGCCATCGACAGCGCCAACGCCGCACCGGCGACCGCCGCCAAACGAAAGCGTCTTTCGACGAGCGCCTCTGCGAGGCCCCATGTGACGATCATGAGCAGTACGATCTGCGGCGCATGATGATCGATGCGGCCGGGCTCGAACTGCCCGGTTGCAGGGCCGTACAGGAAGACGGCAGCGAGCGCGAAGTAGCGCGCATTTTTGCCTAGCAGCCGCTCGCATAAGGCAATTGTCACGGCGAAGAACGCGATCGTCAGCAGGAGCGGAAACGCCAACCGCGCGAGCCGCTCGGCCATTGCGGGCTCCGCGACAAGGCTGAAGAATTTCACGAGAACGACGAGCGGCACGTCGACGAGACGCGACCAATGCATGAAGACGCCGGCGGGTGGGTCGAGCCGGTACTGGCTCATGTCGAACCAGCTCTGGCCCGCCATCAGATCGCGCACCTGCACGGCGCGCATCGCATCGTCGGTGTCGAAGAAAGCGCCGGTCGTGAACACAGCGATGAGCTTGTCGAGCGCCGTCAGTTGCCCGAGGCAAGCCGCCGCGACGAGCGCAAGGCTCAGCACCAGCTTCGGGTGTGCGCGCGCGAGCGATGCGGGATCGAAGCCGACAGGCTGCGAAACACTCTCGATGCTGCTCAAGGGAATGCCGTCCCGACGCAGGATGCGCCGCGTGGACTATCGACGGAAATGCTGAACGGCGCGTTGCCGGCTGCGCTTTGGGATTTGAAGCATGTCCTGCTCGCCGAACCGGATTCCACATCGCTGGCGATGCCCATGCAAACCGGCAAGCCGGTTTGCAAAGGCAACAGCGACATCACGGCGGGACATGCTTTACTGCGCAGCGTCCTCGACGAGCGGCTCGCGCATCGCTTCAGGCCGCGGCATCGAGATGATGTTGTAGCCGGAATCGATGTGATGGATCTCGCCGGTCACGCCCGCCGAAAGGTCCGACAGGAAATAGAGCGCCGAGCCGCCGACGTCCTCGATCGTCACCGAGCGGCGCAGCGGCGAATGTGCGCGCTGGAAAGAATACATCGCGCGCGCATCGGCCACGCCGGCGCCAGCGAGCGTGCGCACCGGCCCCGGCGACAGCGCATTCACCCGGATGCCCTGCGGGCCAAAATCGCTGGCGAGATAGCGGACCGAGGCTTCGAGCCCGGCCTTTGCGACGCCCATGACATTGTAATTCGGCATCACGCGCGACGAACCGCCGAAAGTCAGTGTCACCATCGCACCGCCAGCCGTCATCATGTCCGCAGCCCGGCGCGCGATTTCCGTGAAGGAAAAACAGGAGATCACCATCGTGCGCGAGAAGTTTTCGCGCGACGTGTCAGCGTAGCGGCCCTTCAACTCGCGCTTATCGGAGAAGCCGATCGCGTGAACAAGAAAGTCGAGCCGATCCCATTTTTTGCGCAGCGCCGCGAAGGTCGCATCGACCGATGCGAGGTCCTCGACATCACAGGGCAACACCATGTCCGAGCCAAGCGACGCGGCGAGTGGCGCAACGCGTTTGCCGAGCGCGTCGCCCTGATAGGTGAAGGCGATCTCCGCGCCGTGATCGGCAAGCGTCTTCGCGATGCCCCAGGCAATCGAATGGTTGTTCGCGACGCCCATGATGAGGCCGCGACGTCCTTCCATGAGACGGGGTGTTGGCGAGTTCATCGGACGGACACTCATGCGTCGACGTGTTTGAACACGAGCGTCGCATTCGTGCCGCCGAAACCGAACGAGTTCGACAGAACCGCGCGAAGCTTCGCATTATCGCGTCGCTCGCGCAGGATCGGCATGTCGGCAAAGGCCGGATCGATCTCTTCGATATTGGCGCTCTCACAGATAAAGCCGTTGTTCATCATCAAAAGCGAATAAATGGCCTCGTGCGCGCCTGTCGCGCCCTGCGAATGGCCGGTCAGCGATTTCGTCGCCGAGATGGGCGGGCACTTGTCGCCACTGCCGAAGACTTCACGGATCGCCTCGATCTCCTTGAGATCGCCAACCGGCGTCGAAGTCGCGTGCGGATTGATGTAGTCGATCGGCACGCTGAGGCCCTCGATCGCCATGCGCATGCAGCGTGCCGCACCTTCGCCGGACGGCGCGACCATGTCGGCGCCGTCGGAGGTCGCGCCATAGCCGACGATCTCGCCGTAGATTTTCGCACCGCGCGCACGTGCCGTCTCCAGTTCCTCGAGCACCAGCACGCCGGCGCCGGCCGAGATCACGAAGCCGTCGCGGTTCTTGTCATAGGCACGCGAGGCGACAGCGGGCGTGTCGTTGAAATTCGACGACATCGCGCCCATCGCGTCGAAGAGCACCGACAGGGTCCAGTCGAGTTCCTCGCAGCCGCCCGCGAACATGCGGTCCTGCCTGCCGTACCGAATGGCTTCGTACGCCGCACCGATACAATGGTTCGATGTCGCGCAGGCCGACGAGATCGAATAATTCACGCCCTTGATCTTGAACCAGGTCGCGAGCGTCGCCGATGCGGTCGACGACATCGCCTTCGGCACTGCGAAAGGTCCAACCTTTTTCGGCCCCTTGGTCTTCGTCGTCTCGGCGGCCTCGACGATGGCGCGGGTCGAGGGTCCACCCGAACCCATGATGATGCCGGTGCGCGCGTTCGAGATTTCGTCCTCGGATAGCCCCGCGTCGCGGATTGCTTGATCCATCGCGACATGGTTCCACGCGGTGCCGCCGCCGTGGAACCGCATCGCGCGCCGATCGACGATGGCGCTTGCATCGAGCGTCGGCGCGCCATGCACTTGGCTGCGAAATCCGAGTTCCGCGTAGGTCGGCGCCTGGACAATGCCCGACTTCGCTTCGCGCAGCGACGCCACGACCTCCTGCGTATTGTTGCCGATCGAGGAGACGATCCCCATTCCGGTGACGACGACGCGTCTCATTGGCCTCTCCCGACGCCGTCGCTCAGGCCGCAGCCGCAGCGGGCTTCGCAAGGCCGACCCGAAGGTCCTTCGCTTCGTATATGCGGTTTCCGTCAGCTTCGACCCAGCCGTCGGCAATGCCGAGCACGAGTTTTCCGCGGAATACGCGTTTAAAGTCGACGCCGTAGACGACCTTGCGGATGCTCGGGATCACCTGGCCCGAAAATTTCACCTCGCCGACGCCCAGCGCCATCCCTTTGCCGGGCAGGCCAAGCCAGCCGAGGAAGAAACCGCACATCTGCCAGAGCGCATCGAGCCCGAGGCAGCCGGGCATGATCGGATTGCCCTTGAAGTGGCAACCGAAGAACCAAAGTTCCGGCGTCACATCGAGTTCGGCGACGATCTGCCCCTTGCCGTTGACGCCGCCGGTCTCGTCGATGCTGGAAATCCGGTCGAACATCAACATAGGCGGCAGTGGCAATTGCGCATTGCCGGGGCCGAACAACTCGCCGCGGGCGCAGGCCAGCAGGTCTTCGTATCCAAAGCTGGAGCGGCGTTCGCTCATTCGGCCGTATGCCTTTGAAAGATGGTCTGTCGAAGCGGTCGGGCTTCTAACATAGGGTGCCGATAGCCGAAAGCGCGACGCTTCGGCGTGTTGCCCCCGGGCCTAAGCCCTTGCTATATTCGTCTCGCCCTTTGGAAACAGTGCAATGTGCGGCCCGGCCGCACGCGTTTGCGCGAGTGGAGACGTTTTGTGAAGGCCCTGACACTGCCCCCAAAACCCGGAATGATGCCGACGGAGTCCGCCGACCACATGGCGCGCTGCCCGGTGCATTCGCTCCGCATACGTTTGCGTGATGCAGGGCTTCGGCCGACGCGCCAGCGAATCGCGTTGGGCTGGCTGCTATTCGGCAAGGGCGACCGGCACGTCACCGCAGAGCGGCTTTACGACGAGGCAACAAGCGCGCGGGTACCGCTGTCGCTCGCTACGGTCTACAACACGCTACATCAGTTCACAGAAGCCGGCCTTCTGCGCGAGATCGCCATCGACGGATCGAAAACCTATTTCGACACCAACACGACGCATCACCATCACTTCCTTGTCGAGGATCGCGGTGACCTCGTCGACATTCCCGCCAGCCAGATCGAAGTGACGGGCATGCCGGCGGCGCCAGAGGGCATGGAGATCGAGCGCGTCGAGGTCGTGATCCGTCTCAAGCGCACGAAGCCGGCGGCTCGCCTGCGCGCTTAATGGGGAATGATCAGGCGCGCTTGCGCGCCAGCCAAACGGTGCGACCGCCTGCCGATTTCCAATCCTCGACTGTGTGGTCGATGACATCGAAGCCGTGCGCTTCGAGCAGGGTCGCATAGTCCTGCGGATCGAGGCTCGCGTGATAGAGCGGCGCGCCGCGATACTCTCCCATTGCGATGCCCGCCGCCGGCCCGGCATTGAACATAAGCGCCGCACCCGTTCCTGCGGCTTGTGCAAAGATGTCGAACATCGCGCGCTGATCGTCCGGCCGCAGATGGAAGAAGCTGTCCCAGGCGAGCACGCCATCGAATTTTCGGGACAGTACGAACCTTCGCATGTCCGCGACATGCCATTCGTGATCCGGCAGCCGCTTCCGGCATAACGCAATCAGCGTTGGCGATGAATCGATTCCGGTGATGCGAAGTCCGCGTTCGGCCATGTGCCGGGCGACCGGGATGCCCGATCCGCAACCGAGATCGAGGACGCACCCGCCATTCGAGAGAATTGCGATGAATCGATCGTGCCAGGGGCGGTCGTTCCAGACACCGGCTTGCCGGTCGGCATCCCATTCGCGCGCATGGCGCTCGTAAAGCGCGGCGATGTCGTCGGCGGGATCGCTCATGCCGCGAACCGAATCGCGGGAGAGGCGGACGCTATTCCACGACCTCGCCGGGGTAGCTGCCCCAGATTCGGGTCTGCTCGATCCAGCCGTCGTAACCCTCGCCGATCATGCGGCACCAGTTGCGGCTGCAGGTCTTCACCGATCCGATCACGCCATTCTGGAGTTTGGCGACGGCACCCGCGTCTTCGGCCGGCTTTGCGCGCAGGATCGTGTCGCCGCCCTTCTGCACGACAAGCGCCGTGCGACGGCCGGACAGCAGCGAGTGCAGGACCCAACCTTCGGTCCCTTCGGAATCGCGTATCTTTCGCCACGTGTCGAACTCGGCCGTGATCTCGACCGGCAATCCGGCGCGCTGATAAATCCAGACCGTGCGGTGATCCTTCGCCGGGCCTTCGTGCAGATTGACGCGGTCTGACTTGAGGCTGACGAAGCGCGGTATCGGCAAGCCGGTTACCGGCCCGGTCTGGGTCGCGGCCTCCGCCGCGCCGAAGCAAGCGAATATGAGAAGCGGCACAAGACGGAGAGAGCGAAGAAGCGTCATTCTTGTCTTTGAAGGATCGTCTGTTAGGAACGGGTCCACCGTACACACGCGGCTGCGGCATTCCTGCATCGCAGCGTTAAGGCTGCGTGAATGGTGAAAAACGAGGGCGGGGAGACGGACTTTTCATGGCGAGAAACAAGCCGCTCGTCGTTGTGACCCGCAAATTGCCCGACGTCGTGCAGGACCGCATGCGCGAATTGTTCGACGTGCGCCTCAACGAAACCGACACGCCGATGACCGCGACCGAGCTCGGCGAGGCCATCCGCACCGCTGACGTGCTCGTGCCGACCGTCACCGACCGCATCGACGCCGGCCTTATCGCGCAGGCGGGTGAGAACATGAAGCTCATCGCCAATTTCGGGAACGGCGTCGACAATATCGACGTGAGTTCGGCTCTGCGGCGCGGCATCACCGTCACCAACACACCCGGCGTCCTGACCGACGACACCGCGGACATGACGCTGGCACTGATTCTGGCCGTAGCGCGCCGCGTTGCCGAAGGAGCGCGCGTGATTTCCAGCGCCGAATGGAGCGGCTGGTCGCCGACCTGGATGCTCGGCCACCGCATCACCGGCAAGACACTTGGCATCGTCGGCATGGGCCGCATCGGCCAGGCGGTCGCCCGCCGCGCAAGGGCTTTTGGCCTAACTGTCCATTATCACAACCGCCGCCGCGTCTCGCAGGCGATCGAGAGCGAAGTCGGCGCGACCTATTTCGAATCGCTCGATCAGATGCTGGCCCGCGTCGACATCGTGAGCGTGAACTGTCCGCACACGCCGGCGACCTATCACCTTCTCTCGGCGCGGCGGCTGAAGATGCTGAAGCCGACCGCGATCGTCGTGAACACGGCCCGCGGCGAGGTCATCGACGAAAATGCCCTGACGCGCATGCTGGAGGCGGGCGAACTCGCCGGCGCCGGCCTCGACGTCTTCGAGCACGAGCCGGCAGTTCCGCCGAAACTCGCCCGGCTGGCCAAGGCGGGGAAGGTGACGCTGCTGCCCCACATGGGCTCGGCAACGATCGAGGGCCGCATCGACATGGGCGAGAAGGTCATCATCAACGTGAAAACGTTCATGGACGGCCATCGGCCGCCCGATCGCGTGCTCCCGAGCATGCTCTGACGGGACGTCAGTGCGAATTCGCCTAGAAAGAAGGCAAACCGTGTCCTTGCTGCAACGCCGCAACTGAAGTGGTCATAAGGCGGGATCGAGGCAGCCGCGACCACGTTTGTGTCTTGTTCGATGTCCAAACAGACGCATCGATTGAGTTCGAGAGGGTACTAACCAAATGCATTCGTTCAAGACTGTCCTTGCCGGCATCTCGCTTGCCGCACTCACAACGGCTTCGGCCATCGCAGCTGATCTGCCGTCGCGCCGTGCGCCTGCGCCCTACATTGCACCCCCGCCGGTCTTCACTTGGACGGGCTTCTACATCGGTCTCAACGCCGGTGCCGGGTTCAAGATAAACAACAATAACAACAACAACTTCCTGTTCGGCGGCAACAACAACGGCAACAATGTCGCGTTCGTTGGCGGTGGCCAGATTGGCTACAATTGGCAGACCGGTCCGATCGTGTTCGGTCTGGAAACCGACGCGCAGTATCGTTCGTCGTTCGGCGGAAACAACAACAACTTCGCTTTCTTCGGCAACAACAACAGCCGCAACGATGGCTTCCTCGGCACGGCGCGCGCTCGTATCGGTTACTCCATCACCCCGATGTTCATGATCTACGCCACCGGTGGTGCGGCCTACGGCAACACCTTCGCGAACAACAACAACAATAACTTCCTGTTCGGCGGCGTCGGCGGTTTTGGCAACAACCAGAACAACAGCTTCCGTGTCGGTTACACGGTCGGCGGCGGTTTGGAATACGCTTTCACCCCGAACTGGTCGGTGAAGGCCGAGTACCTGTACGTCGACCTCGGTCGCCAGAACCAGGGCTTCAACTTCGGCCTCGGTGGCGGCAACAGCCGTTCGCAGATGCACGTCGGTCGTCTCGGTGTGAACTACAAGTTCGGCAGCGCCTACGCGGCTCCGGTCGTCGCCCGCTACTGATCTCCGCGAAAGCGGCTCAACACGAAGGCCCGGCGCTCACGCGCCGGGCCTTTTTTGTATCGAAAGATATTGACCAGTCTGAATGACTGGTTATATATTTGACGATGAGACTGATCGCTGCAAGTGAGGCCAAAGCAAAACTGCTCGGTTTGCTCGACGACGTCGAGCGAGGCGAGACCATTGTCGTGACCCGGCACGGCAAGCCGGTGGCCCGCCTCGTCCCGGACGACGATGCAGAAAATGCGAGACGCGAGCTCGCCGTTGAACGGTTGCGAGAATTGCGCAAGCGAATGCCAAAATTCACGGCCGATGAGATCGCTGGCATGATCCGCGAAGGACGCAAGTATTGAGCGTTGTGCTCGATGCTTCCGTCTTGGCCGCCCTTCTTCTGCCCGACGAAACATCGTCCCTTGTCGAGGCCGTCGAGAACATCCTTGCGGAAGCCGGTGCGGTGGCACCGAAAATCCTTTGGTACGAGATCCGCAACACGCTGCTCGTCGCGAATCGACGCAAACGTTTGTCGGATGACGAATTGGCCGATGCGCTATCCGTCCTGCATGACCTCGCCATCGACTTCATCGATGTGCCGAATTCCGACCTGCTTTTCCGACTCGCCCGAAAGCACGCGCTCAGCATCTACGATGCGGCTTACCTGTCGCTCGCTTTGGAAAAGCGGCGGCCGCTCGCGACGTTGGACAAAACGCTGCGGCAAGCGGCGCGACGCGAAACTGCATTGTTCGCGCCGTAATCCGCTCCGCTCTCCAGCAGCACGCGCCCCTCACACGTGTTGGCCGCCATTCACGTGAATTTCGGCACCATTCACGTAAGACGAAGCCGACGTGCACAGAAAATGGATGGTCTCGGCGACCTCCATCGTGTCGCCAAGCCGGCCCATCGGTACTTCCTCGTCAACGAGATCGTCGGTGCCCGGCGACAGGATCGACGTGTGGATTTCGCCCGGCGCGATCGCATTGGCGCGCACGCCGCGACGACCGAATTCATGCGCAAGCTCGCGCGTAAGCGCCGCCAAGCCGGCTTTCGACGCCGCATAGGCGACGCCCGCGAACGGATGCACTTTCGTGCCGGCGATCGATGTCACGTTGACGATCGATCCCTTCGCCGCCTCAAGTTCCGGCATCAGCGCGCGCGCCAGCAGCGCGGTCGAAACGAGGTTGACGTTCAGGACCTGCGTCCAGGTTTTTGCGTCGGTCCCGAGAACGCCGAGACGTGTGCCGCCGGCATCCTTTGGCGAAATGCCGGCATTGTTGACGAGCGCGTGCAGCTTGCCGTCCGGCAATCGCGCTCGCACCTCCGCCGCGACATCTCCGATCGAATCGAGATTGGCGAGGTCGGCCTGGATGTGGCTCTCGCGTGCCGCGGGCCAACGACATTCTTCCGAAAATGGCTGGCGTGACACAGTGAGGATTCGCCAACCACGCGACAGAAACAGTTTGACCGTCGCATGGCCGATACCGCGACTTGCGCCTGTCAGCAGCATGATGCTCGGGTTGTTTGTCATGGCCGACCATAGCACAGCGACGGCTGTGCGGCATTGACGCGCAGGCGTCATCGTCCGAATGGAACGGGTCCAGACAGTCGGGAGCGATACGTGAACAAAGAGTGTCGCGTGGCGCGTGTCGCGCTTGCCGCGCTGCTTCTCGTATCGGCGGCCCCGACGTACGCTGCGGAGGCAACAGTGGATGCAACGACACTCGCACCGCGCGGCGAGCTCCGGGCGGCGATCAATCTCGGCAATCCCGT
Organism: Beijerinckiaceae bacterium; assembly: GCA_965246795.1. Classification (GTDB taxonomy): domain Bacteria; phylum Pseudomonadota; class Alphaproteobacteria; order Rhizobiales; family Beijerinckiaceae; genus JAJXWB01. Next base: position 71,485 of record CBDFFN010000004.1, read on the forward strand.
GCTTGCCGGCCGAGATGCCGCCGGCAACCTGGCGGGCATAACCGTCGAGATCGCGCGCGAATTGGGGAAGCGCCTTGGCCGACCCGTCGCGCTCATCGCCTTCGATCAGGCAGGGCAAGTCGCCGATGCCGCTGGCGACGATCGCTGGGACATCGCTTTTCTTGCAATCGACCCGAAGCGCGCGGAGTCGATTGCCTTCACCGCGCCGTATGTCCTTATCGAGGGCGCGTTCGCAGTACCGGCGTCGTCGCCGATCACGAGCGTCGCGGATGCCGACCACGACGGCGCGTGTATCGCGGTCATCGAGAAGAGCGCTTACGATCTCTTCCTCACGCGCACGCTGAAACATGCGACGCTTTTGCGCGGCAAGGACGACGCTGCAACGACCGCGCGCTTCCGTGACGAAAAGCTCGACGTGCTGGCTGGCGTGCGTCAGCCGCTGTCGGCGTATGTCGCGAAACATAGCGATCTACGCATGGTGCCCGGCCGCTTCATGGCTATCGAACAGGCGATGGGTATTCCGGTCGCGCGTGCTGCAGCTCTGCCGGGCCTGCGTGCTTTCGTCGAGAAGCTGAAAGCGTCGGGCTTTGTCGCCGCAGCACTCACGCGGCATCATCAGCCGGATGCAGAAGTTGCACCGGCGGACACGAAGCCTTGAACAGACTGTCGAAACTGCGTCGCGACGACGGACGTAACGCCGCTCAAGATCAATCGCGAAACACTCGGCCATGAGCGCAGCACATCCCGTTATCATCGTCGGCGCGGGCCATGCCGGGGTGCAATGCGCGGCCTCGTTGCGCGAGGAAGGATTTTCCGATCCGGTTCTTCTCGTCGATGCTGCCTATCATGCGCCCTACCAGCGCCCGCCTCTGTCGAAGGCCTATCTCAAACGCGCGGTGACGCAGGAGCAGCTTGCGTTGCGCGGGCCGAGCTTCTTCGCGGAGCAAAACATCGAGACGCGTTTCGGCGGCGCCATCGCGCAGATCGATCGGGCGAAAAAACTGGTCCGTTTCGCGTCCGGTGACACACAGCCTTACGCACATCTCGTGCTGGCGACAGGGGCGCGCGCGCGGCCGGCGCCCTTTCCCGGCGCGGATCTCGCCGGCGTCTTCAAGCTGCGCGATATCGACGATGCGAACAGCCTTCGCGACGCGCTCGATCATGCGAAGAAGATCGTTGTTGTCGGCGCGGGCTTCATCGGTCTCGAATTCGCGGCGACTGCGGCGCTCGGCGGCAAGAATGTCACCGTGATCGAAGCCGCGCCACGTGTGATGGGCCGCGCCGTGTCGCCGCCGTTGTCGCGTTTCTTCGCCGAGGCGCATGGGGCGTTCGGCGCGACGGTGCATACGAATACGATCGTCGCGGGCATCGAAGGCGTTGACGGACACGTGACGCAGGTCGTGCTGCGCGACGGTTCGACGATCGACGCCGATCTCGTCGTCGTCGGCATCGGCGTGCTTGCGGAAGACGCGCTCGCGCACGACAGCGACCTCGCCTGTGGTGACGGCATCACCGTTGACGACACGCTCCTCACCGGCGACGCGAGCATTTCCGCTATCGGCGATTGCGCCTGGCATCCGAACGCCTTTGCGGGCGGCATGGCGCGCCTGGAATGCGTCCAGAATGCAGCCGATGGTGCACGCGTCGTCGCAAAGCGGCTTGCCGGCAAGGCATCGAATTACACGACGCTGCCGTGGTTCTGGAGCGATCAGGGCGACCTGAAGCTGCAGATCGCCGGCCTGCTTCGTGACGCCGATCTCTTCATCACACGTGGCGAGCCTGAAAGCCGCGCATTCTCGATCTTCGGCTTTGCCAGCCAAACGCTGCGCGCCGTCGAGTCGGTGAACCGCGGCGGCGAGCATATGGCGGCGCGGCGCATCATCGCCGAGGCGAAGCCGCTCACGCCGGATCAGGCGGCAGATCCAGCCTTCGATCTGAAAGCGCTCGCGATGGGGCGTGCGGCCGGTTGACGCCTACATTCGTGTCCAGCTAACCGAGCGGCAGATGAGTCCGCCGAGCGCGCAACCCTGCGTCGTCAGGCTGCTGCCCGACACGGTCGCCTTGCCCGAATAGGTCTTGCCGTCTTCCGGATTGAGCGCGTTACCGCTCCAGGTGCCCGCGCCGTCCGGCTTCATGCCGAAGAAAATCTGCTGGCCGACCTTCGACGCGCTGTTCACGGGGTCTTTCAGCCACGACACGCTGCCGCACACGCCGCCGCCGCAGGGCGCCATACGGATGCGCGATGTGCCGTCACTGCGCTGCCACGATCCGACGAGTTCGTCCGCAGCCCACGCGCCCATCGGCGCGATCACCGTCATTGCAAAAAGCCCGAAGCCGAAAGCGCGTGCAAAAACCATCATCGATCCTCCCAAATCGTTGCCGCACGATGGTGGCGCACTCCGACGGGTGTCAATCGCGCCAAAGGTGTTACGCGGCCAACATCGCGCTAGATCGTCCTCCATGATCCGCCATCGCCTTGCAGAAATGTTCCGGCCGAAATCCTTGGCGGTGGTCGGCGCGAGCGCAGAACCGGGCTCTGCCGGGCAGGCGCTGCTCGACAACGTTTTGGCAGCGGGATTTGCCGGCCCGATCGGGCTCGTAAATCCGCGCCACACGACGATCGGCGACCGGCCCTGTGTGCCGACCCTGAGCGATCTGCCTTTCGTTCCAGACCTCGTCGCGATCGTCGCGCCACCGCGCGCGACGCTCGAGATCGCAAAGGAGGCCGCAGCACGCGGCGTCGCCGCCTGCGTCGTCGTCACCATCGATCGCGACGCCGACCGCCCGCTCACCGCAGGCCTGCGCGCGCTGGCGCGCGAGAGTGGTATGCGCGTGCTCGGTCCCGGCTGCCTCGGGCTTATGGTGCCGCGCGCGCAGGTCGACGTGTCGCTTGCGCCGGGGCACTTGCTCGCGGGCGACGTCGCGCTTCTCTCGCAATCGGGCGCAGTCGCGGCCGCGGTGGGCACTTGGGCAACGTCGCGCGGCGTCGGTTTCTCCGGCCTCGTGTCGACGGGTGCGATGGCCGACATCGATTGGGCCAATCTGCTCGATCATTTTGCGACAGACGATGCAACGCGCGCGATCCTGCTGTTCGTCGAAGATATCGGCGATGTGCAGGCTTTCATGTCGGCCGCACGCGCTGCGGCGCGCGCAAAACCGGTGATCGTCCTGCGGGCCGATAGCGCGACGACACGACCGGCCGCTTCCACGCATGCAGCTGTTCTCGCCACACCGTCCGCCGTGTTCGATGCCGCATGTTTGCGCGCGGGCCTTCTGCGCGTCGACAATATCGACAGTCTGTTCGAAGCCGCCGAAGCGCTCGGGCGTATCAAGCCGTTCCGCGGACGACGACTTGCCATCGTTGCCAATGGTGGCGGTATCGGTCCGCTCGCACGTGCGCGGCTCGAAGCGTTCGGTGGCGAGCCCGCATTGTTCGACGACGCAACGCGCGATGCGCTGCGCAATGCATTGCCTGCGCGACTTGGTGTCGACAATCCGCTCGACATTGAAGGCGACGCCGATCCCGCGCGCTTGCGTGGCGTGCTCGATATTCTGCTCGCATCGAAGAGCGTCGATGCGGTGATGGTTATCCACGCGCCGACAGGCTTGTCGCGCCCAACCGAAGCGGCGAAATCCGTGGCCGAAGCTGTTACCGCCGCACGTGCACGAACCATGTCGCCCAAGCCTGTTTTCGCAGTCTGGTACGGCTTTTCCTCCGAGACCAATGCGATTTTCGAGGAAGCGCGGGTGCCACATTACACGCGCGGCGCGATCGCAGGCTTCATGCATGTCGTGCGCTGGACCGAAGCGCGCGAATTCCTGATGAGCGCCCCGCCTAGTCTGCCGATCGATTTTCGGCCGGATGCAGCGGTCGCGCAAAAAATCGTCGAGGAGGTCTTGGCCGACGCCGCTGAAGGCGAGAGGCGAAGTCTCGGTCCGGAAGCGGCGTCGCGGCTGCTCGACGCTTACGATATTCCTGTTGCGCCTGCACGGCTCGCCGATGGACCCGAGCGGGCCGCCGAACTCGCGCGGTTGTTCATCGCCCGCGCCGGTGCGGCCGTCGTGAAGATCGCATCGCCGGATCTCAACGATCGTCCTTCGATCGGCGGCATCGCCCTCGATCTGCGCTCGCCTGACCAGGTCGCAGATGCAACGCGAAAAATGCTGGCGCATGTTGCGGCGCTGCGTCCGGAAGCGCGTATCGATGGCGTCACGGTACACCCGATGGTGCGCCGTCCCGACGCGCGCGAATTATTTGCCGGCCTCGCGGACGATCCGACCTTTGGCCCAGTGGTCGTCTTCGGGCGCGGCGGCAAGGCGGTGGAATTGTTCGGCGATCGCGCGCTCGCGCTGCCGCCGCTCGACCTGTCGCTGGCGCAAGACCTGATCCGGCGCACGCAGGTGTCGCGTGTGCTCGACGAGTATCGGGACGTCGCGCCGGTCGATCGCGCGGCGCTCGCACTCGTGCTCGTTAAGCTTGCGCAGTTGGCGGCCGATGTGCCGGAGGTGCGCGAGATCGACCTCAATCCGCTGCTCGCCGACGCCTCCGGCCTGATGGCCGTCGATGCGCGCGTTATCGTCGCGCGTGAAACGCGTCGTCGTATTGGCGGCGCAAACCCGCGCTTTGCTGTCGCGCCCTACCCGACCGAGCAGGAAGAGCATTTCATCCTGCGCGACGGTACGAAAATTTTCGTGCGGCCCGTACGCCCCGACGACGAGGGCACCTATCGCGCCTTCTTCGAGTCGATACCATCAGACGATTTGCGATTGCGCTTCTTTGCGCCGGTGCACGATTTCTCGCACGCGTTTCTCGCGCGCCTGACGCAGGTCGATTACGCGCGCGTCTATGCCGTCGCCGCCTTCGACGAGGTGACGGGCGCGATGGTCGGTGGCGTCCGACTTGTCATGGATGCCGACGGACGCGGCGGCGAATACGCGATCCTCGTCGCGCTCATCATGAAGGGCAAGGGTCTCGGCCGCGCGCTGATGCAGCACATGATCGCGGCCGGCCGCACAGCCGGACTCGATACGATCGAAGGGTATGTGCTCTCCGAGAACGAGGCCATGCTGCGCATGAACCGCGCCCTCGGATTTTCGCTCGTGCACGATCCACACGAGCGCGGCGTGATCCGCGTCACGCTGCCGTTGTCGTCCTCAGCGAATTGATCAGTAGCGATAGCCGGGATTGCTGCAGCGGCCATCCGCGCGCTTGTACTCCGGCGGATCGCAGGGCGCGTAATCCTGCAGGCACAATTTCTGACAATAGGGCGACGGATCTCCGAAACGCCGAGGCCCACCCTGGTAGTAAGGGTTGGGATAGACTCCGCGATACGGCTGCCCTCGCGAATAGGGCTGCGGCGTGAAGAAGTCCGTGACTGGATCGCCGTATCCCGGCGGCGGATAGCCGTAGGGCTGCGCGAGCGCCACCGCAGGAATCGCGGCAGCCGCAAGCGACAGAACAAGAATGCGTTTCACGGGCGGACCCTTTCGGCGGTGATAACTCACCGCCATAAGTGGGTCAGAGCGACGCCTGCGCCAGCCCGATCGTGTCGACACCGTAAACATCGTCTGCGAAATGCACTGTGCCGTCGGCCGACGCCCAGCCCGTCATATAGACCCAAATCACCGGGACGGGCTTCGCGAGCTTCACGTCGAGCCGGTCCGTGACGGACGTTAGGTTCACGTGATCCCACACGCTGCCGTTCTCGCCGGGCGTGCCCTGCAGCAGCCAAGCCGCGAGATCGTAAACGCCCTGCACGCGCACGCAGCCATGCGAGAGAAAGCGATCGGCGCGCGCGAAACCGCTCTTCGAAGGGGTGTCGTGCATATAGACGGCGTGCTTGTTGGGCATACCGATGCGGATCGCGCCGAGCGAATTGCCGGAGCCGGAATCCTGTCGAAACGTGTAGTTGACGGCTTTCTCGGTCTTCCAGTCGATCGCGGTCTGAGCGACTTCCTGACCCTTGTTGTCAAGAATGCGGATTTTCTGCTTGGCCAGCCAGCCCGCGTCTTTGCGCATCTTCGGAATGATCTCGTTCTTGATGATCGAGGTCGGCACGGTCCAGGTCGGATTGAGATTGACTGCCGTGACCTTCGCCTCGACTTCCGGCGAACGATGATCGACGTCGCCGACCACTGCGACATAACGATGTGCGATGACGCCGTTCTCGATCGTTTCAACTGTCGCCGACGGGATGTTGACGACGACGTGCCGGTCCTCGAAGGCGAAATTGATCCCGGCGAGGCGCTGCGCACTGGATGCGAGCTGCCGGAAGCGCACGGCGGCGGGCACGTTCAGCGCGCGTAGCGTTGCGCCGCTGACCGTGCCACTCGGACGAAGGCCGTTGCGCTGCTGGAAGCGTTTCACGGCGCCGGCAAGCACGGGGTCCCAGCTCTCGCCCCTGACGAACGTGTCGGGCAGATCGCCTTCCGCCGCGAGCCGCTGGCGCAAGGTCGTAACCGTCGGCCCTTTGGTGGCCGGGCCGACGTCGCTAGGTACGGCCGGCCAGCCGCCCGCCTCGACGATTTTTGCATAACGCTCGGAGGCCTTCACCGTGGTGAAAAATGTCTCCGGCTGGAACGATGGGGTCGGATCGGTCGACAGTGCCCATTCGCGGATGGGCGGTTTGGGTTTGGGTTTTGCGACCACCGTCGTAGCAGCCGAAGATGTCCCAGTTGGCGCGGGCGCGGCAGCGGCATTAATCGGGGGAGCGGCTGTGGGCGCCGCGGCCGAAGGCGTCGGGCTCGGCACGGCGGCGGCCGCCGGGGCGGAGGGACGCAATACGGGGGCAGCCCCGGGGCTCACGGTCGTCGGCGCAGGCAACATCGGGGCGGGCGACAGCGGGCTTGCGTTCATTTGGCCCGGCGCTTGAGCGAACGCCGGCAATGGGGCTGCGCAGGCCGCAAAAATCGCTAGCGCAGGCCGCACCAGCCGGAGTTGAAGAAAGTTCGTCACAGGCCCCGCCTTTGTCCGCACGGACCCTACGGGCCCTGCGTTAGCGGCCTGTTAACCGCGCGAGCATGGCGGAAGATTGGCCCGACGCGGTCAGGTCTTGGCCTTCTCGCGAGACGGCGCGCCTTTCGGCGGCGGTTCGGTGCCAGTGATGCCGGAGCCGGGCTGCGTCGAAGCCGGCGGATCGCTGGCAGGGAACGTATCCTTCAACTCTTTGTCGACGGTCTTGTCGGCTTCCTTCTTGTCCTTCGCCGTCTCGGTGCCCACGCCCATCGGACCGCTCCGTGTCTGTTCACGCGGCCGGGTGGCCGCTCGCGTCGGAGAACGGAGCGGTCAAAACTTCGTTCCCTCCCGCATTGCGGACGAGGATGATGTGCAGACCGCGCGGACCATGCGCACCGAGCAGCATCGTCTGCGCGATATCGGCCGAACGCGATGGCCCAGTGATAAAATTGACCGTGCGCGGCATCTGGCCTTTTCCGTAGCGATCGCGAACCCGGCCGAGAACGCTCTCGTAGTCGCCCGCAAGATCGGCGGCATCGACGACAACGATATGGTTGTCCGGCAGCAGGTTGAGCGTCGACGGATTTTCCGGACCCGACACCATGACGAGCGTGCCGGACTCGGCCACCGCACCGAATGCGTGGCTGATGCCGTTGAGATCGCCCCCGGTGGACGGCCCGATCTCGACGTCGAGCGCCGTCGTATTCCACGGCAGCGCGGTGAGCCGTTCGTCCGTGCCGCGCCGAAGCGTCGCCGGCAAGTTGGAATCGCGCAGATAGCGCGCAGCCTCGGCAGGCACGTCGGCGGGCGTGTCGACGATCGCGACGGTCGCCTGCACGGCTTCGGCCATCTGCTGAAATAACTCGATGCGACCTTGCGCATCGAGTTGTCCGCGCGCAGGCACAACGCCGCGCGGCGCATCGGCGATGCGCGACGCGACGCTCGCGCGACGTGGCGCCTCGTCACCCGTGACTTTCAACGAGCGGCGAAGGTTGGCGAAGATTTCAGCGCGCGCGGTTGTCATCGTGTGTTTAAACCTGCCCGATCGCGGGATAAAAACTGCGCTCGGTAACTTCGCCGGGCCGTGGTCCGCGTTGCTTCAGCGCGTCGATCGTTGCCGCAGCTTGCTCACCTTCGCCATGCTCTTCGAGATCTTCGCGCGCATCGGCAAGCGCCTGCGCCCACTCCGTCTCGACGATGTCTGCAAAACTCTGACGAAGAGTAGGGCTCATGCGAAGCACACGTTCGAGTTTCTCTCGCGCGGCGCGGATTTCACGACGCCATCCGTTTCTCGGCAGATCGGATGGCGATGCCGCGAGCTTTACGAGATGAATCAGAATATGGCTGGCAAGACTCTCGACTTCCCGGCGATCACTTCCACCCACGCTCTCGATCTCCTCGGCGACATTCTCCCAGTCGATCGGCGCATTAACGCGCATGCGCGCAGCGTCGCGCAAAGCCGCCGCCTGCTGCTGCGTCCAAAGATAGAAGTCGGTCTCGTAGCCGGCGTCGGTCGCAGGCTTTTCGATCGTGTCAGCCATGACGCAAAGCTACCACGCGAACGTTGCGCGCCGAAGTCATCTCGCCGGCCGCCGCTTCCACTGGCTTTGGAATGTGCCGCCCTGCGGTGCGGGAAAGTCGCGGCTATCTGTCCAGCCCGACGCAAAGGGCAACTTTGCGAAGCGCCCGCTTGATTTGCCGACGAGCGCCATGAGCGGCATCGCAAGCGATGTCGCAAAGCGATAGAGCGCCGGACGCTGCGCGAAGAAGGCCCAGAACCCTAGGCCGACGCGCTGTACCGTCGGCTGCAGATGCCGCTCGAATTCGCGCTCGCGCCAATGACGCATCATTTTTGGCAGCGGAATGCGGACCGGACAGACTTCCTCGCAGCGTCCGCAGAAAGTCGAAGCATTCGGCAGGTTGCCGCCGGTCTCGACGCCAATCAGCGACGGCGTGAGCACCGCACCCATCGGTCCGGGATAGACCCACCCGTACGTGTGGCCGCCGACCGCATGATAGACCGGACAATGGTTCATGCAGGCGCCGCAGCGGATGCAGCGCAGCATGTCCTGAAAGTCCGTGCCGATCATCGACGTACGACCGTTGTCGATCAGCACGACATGATATTCTTCCGGCCCGTCGACGTCGCCCGGCCGACGTGGGCCGGTCGAAAGCGTCGTGTAGACGCTCATGTCCTGCCCGGTCGCCGAGCGCGCCAGCACACGTAGCAATTGCGATACATCCTCCAATGTCGGCACGATCTTCTCGAGCGACGCCAGAACGACATGAACTTTCGGCAAAGTCTGCGTGAGATCACCGTTGCCTTCGTTAGTGACGATAATCGACGTGCCGGTTTCGGCGACAAGGAAATTCGCACCCGTTATGCCGATATCTGCGGCCAGAAACTTCGCGCGGAGAATCTTGCGCGCTTCCGTCAGAAGCTGCACTGGCTCATTGAGATCGCGGTCGGCGGGCAGATGCGTGTGGACGCGCCGGAAATCCGCCTCCACCTGCTCCTTCGTCAGATGCACCGCCGGTCCGATGATGTGCGACGGAATCTCGCCGCGCAGCTGCACGATATATTCGCCGAGATCGGTCTCGACCGGCACGATGCCCGCAGCGTCGAGCGCATCGTTGAGCGCAATCTCCTCGGAGATCATCGACTTGCCTTTGGTGACTGTCTTCGCGCCCCGCGCACGCGCTATATCGAGCACGATCTTGCGCGCTTCGGCAGCGTCACGCGCATAATGAACGTGGCCGCCGGCCTCCGCCACCTTCGCTTCGTAAGCCTCGAGATAGAGATCGAGATGTGTAAGCGTGTGGTTCTTGATGTCACGCGCGGAATCACGCAACGCCTCGAATTCCGGCAGATGCGCGACCGCCATGCGACGGCGGCCTTGAAAGCCGACGCGCAGCGCCGCCATCGCCGATTGCAATTGCGAATCGGCCAGCGCCGCATGCGCATTCTGTTTGAACTGCGGCGAAGTCGGGTTTGCGTGGACGCTCACTTGGCAACCCCTTTCCCCGCGCCGATCGGTGGCACATCGGTCATCCCGGCGAGCACTTCGGCGACATGGCGCACCTCGGTCCCAAGGCCGCGCCGCGACAGACGGCCGGCCATGTTCATGAGGCAGCCGAGATCGCCCGCGAGCAACACAGGCGCGCCGCTCGCTTCGATGTCCTGCGTCTTGCGGTCGACGATAGCGCCGGAAATCTCGCCGTATTTCACCGCAAACGTGCCTCCGAAACCGCAGCAGACGTCGCTGTCGGGCATCTCGACGAGTTCCAGCCCACCGACAGACTGAAGCAACTTGCGCGGTTGGTCGCGCACCTTCAACTCGCGAAGGCCCGAGCAGCTATCGTGATAGGTAACCTGTCGCGGAAAATTTGCGGCGACAGTGTCAACCTTCATTACATCTGTAAGGAAGCTGACGAGTTCGAACGTCTTTGCTGCGAAACGCTGCGCCCGACGCGACAGCGCGGGATCGTCGGCGAACATTTCGGGATAATGTTTCGCCACCGTTCCGGCGCACGACCCGGACGGCGCGACAACATAATCGCAACCCTCGAACGCATCCATCACTTGCAGCGCGATCGCCTTCGCATTGGCCGTGTCGCCGTTATTGAACGCCGGCTGCCCGCAGCAGCTCTGCGACGGGACTTCGACCGTGCAGCCGGCATCTTCGAGCAGCCGCACGGCGGCAAAGCCGATCGAGGGCCGGAACAGATCGACGAGGCATGTCACGAGCAGCGCGACGCGCGGCTTCGGCACAGCGCCGTTCGACGATGGAGCGCGGTCGGGTGTCGGGGTCATCGGCTCGGCGGGGACTTGGACGGGCGACCATGTACTGGGCGCCCCGTTAAGGCGTCAACGTGCGGGCGTCCAAGGGTTTCCGACGCCCGCAAACTGCGCCAATGTCGCGCCAGCCTGCGGGCACCAAGGAAAAGATTGTCATGAGCGCAGCGGTTGTCGTGATCACAGGGGCTGCGTCCGGCATCGGGCTTGCCTGCGCGCGGCAGCTTCTGGCCGTCGGGTGGAACCTGGCGATGTTCGACCGCGACGAGGCCGCTCTCGTGAAGGCCACGCATGAGTTGGACTCCGGCGCGCGCGCCATCGCGCTGCCGGTCGATGTCAGCGACGAGCGTCAGGTCGAAAACGCGATGGAGAAGGCGGCGGCCTTCGGTCCGGTCAAGGGCCTCGTGAACTCGGCCGGCATCGGAAACAACAAGGCCTTTCTCGACACCGACATCGCGGGCTTCCGCAAGATCCTCGAAGTGAATGTCATCGGCACGTTCGTCGTCTCGCATGCTGCTGTGCCGGCGCTGCGGGAGAACGGCGGCGGATCGATCGTCAACATCGGCTCGGTCTCCGGCCTCGTGGGCAATCTCGGCCGCACCGCCTACGGCGCGTCGAAAGGCGCCATCAACACGATGACGAAGGTGATGGCGGTGGAGCTTGCCGCCGACCGCATCCGCGTCAACGCGGTGGCGCCGGGGCCGGTCGACACGCCGATGGCGCAGGCGATGCACTCGCTGTCCGACCGCGCCGAATGGATCGGCCGCGTGCCGTTGCGTCGCTATGCCGGACCCGTCGAGATCGCGACGCCGGTGGCGTTCCTGCTTAGCGAGGAGGCGAGCTACATCACCGGCCAGGTGCTGGCCGTCGACGGTGGCCTTACAGCCGGCGGGATGCTGCGCCCCGTCGCGGTGTGACCTGCGCCACCACCGTCGATCGCGAAATCTTCATTTTGCGGCACACGCGGTTTTTGCCGGTGCCGCACGCGCCCGAGATCAGCTTGCATCTCGCCGACGAGGCGACGGCGCTCTGGGAAAAGACCGAGGACGAACTGGAGCAGATCGGCCTGCCGCCGCCTTTCTGGGCCTTTGCCTGGGCGGGGGGACAGGCGCTTGCGCGCTACATTCTCGACCATCCCGAGGTCGTGCGTGGCAAGAGCGTGCTGGATTTCGCGTCGGGCTCCGGCCTCGTGGCCATCGCGGCCGCCAAAGCGGGTGCGGCCCACGTGGAGGCTGCCGATATCGACGCGTTCTCGCACGCGGCAATCTCGCTGAATGCGAGGCGCAACGGTGTTAGCGTTCATGTGATTGCAGAAGATGTCGTCGACGCCGCCTGCCGTTGGGACATCGTGCTGGCGGGCGATATCGCCTATGAGGCCGACATGGCGACGCGCTGTTTCGGCTGGCTTGGCGAACTGGCCCGCAACGGCTGCCAAGTGCTGGTTGGCGATCCCGGCCGCACATTCCTGCCGAAGGACCGGCTGGCGAAGCTCGCGACCTACCAAGTGCCGGTAACGCGCGCGCTGGAAGACAAAGACATCAAGCGCACGAACGTGTGGCGCCTGCGCGGGACCGCGACGGCCTGAATCCGCCCTCCAGCAGGGTCGCTGAAGAAAATGTTCGGCGACGACGTAATGAGGCATGAATTCTCGACGCATTCGGATCCAGCGCAATCGGGGGAACGACGGTAAGCGAGCAAGGGGGCGCTAGGTCGTTTGATAAAAGGGCCTTGCACTTTGGCGAGCCAAAACAGCAGCGGGACCGCGAGCATCTTCGTCACAGAGCGCTTTCGATATTTGAAAGCCCATCTGGACTTCTGTTGTATCGTGACAAAAAAGATCGGGCGCGAGATGGATTGGTCGCAAAACATGGCCGCGTCGACGCCCGTAGCTTGGCAAAGGCCGCCGAGACGAACGCTACCAAACGTAGCCGCACTGCTTTGTTTGATATGCCAGCAAGGTCCGCCACACCGCATCATGTACGCCTTGCCAAACCACGAGCTTTAAGCCGCAAAGTCCGCGACGAATATACCGTGAAGCTCTGTCTCGAACACCATCGTGAACTGCATGCACGAGGCGACAAAAGTGCTTGCTGACATGACGAGGGTATCAAGCCGCTCGAAGTCGCAAGTGCGTTGTGGTGCGACTGCGAAGGTAGCGGACGGGATTTGGTCATTCACAGCAACAAACTTTCGAAAGCTGTCATAAGATGCGGGTTTGATGCCGTCAAAAGGCTGAACATCGGTTCTGGACGGGTGCTAGGAGCCTCGCGATCTGGACGGAGCAATTCTCCGATCCAAATACGAGAACCTCATCGAGCCAGCAGCAAAGATTAAAGCTGCTCCCGCTTGGCCTTGTAGCGAGCGAGCCAGCTCGCCAGCGTCTTTATTCTCGCCTCATACAAATTATTGAAGCCTGCAGTGCGGCAAAGGTCTCGTCGTTCGCAAGAATTTCGCGCCGATCAAAAAGCGAACGAATAGCAAAATAGGTTTGCGGACGCGCCTTGCGATCGACAAGTTGCTTGCCTACTGGACTGAGCTGACGCGGCGAACCTAGGAAGGCATAGTGAAGATTGATCCTAAGGATGCAGTTGACCGAGTAGTTATCATCTAATTACCGTAAGGCAGCGAACATAAATCAGCGGTCGCAGTCCGTGGGAAAAGCGACGAATCGTCCTAACCCTGCAGAGGGATATGTAGTCAATTGGACATCAATAATCGTGTATGCTGATACGTTAATTAGGGTTAGGCATCGATATCAACCTGACGCCTGATTTGGCGAAATCGCTTCAGCTTCACACGCACTCGACGCTCTGACGACGCAATTTTGAGGTCGACCGCGAGGAGCGGATACTTTTGAGGTTGCGTAGCGCGCTGATAGTTTGGATTGCTACAAGCGTACTAAGCGTCGTCCCTCAATGCGAGCGACTCAGCGGTTGTCCAACGATCGCATGGCCGAAAATCGTATTACGTGAATTGTAGAAACTGCTGCTCCTCTTTGACGGCGAAACAGGGGGCCGAGCCCGGTGGAAGCACTATAAATTTCGCCGTTATCTATCGGCGATGATTCCGTCGAGCGTCATCCTGGTCAAAAGCTTCGGCATTGGGTTGTTGCCGTAGACGGTGTTGTAGCCGCGCGGTGCTTCCGTGTCGCCAATGAAGAGAATCTGCGCTGCTGAGCACGGAATGCTGACTTCCATGAGCTTGCCTTAAAAAGAGGACCAGCGCCGCCAGACAGGCGGTCCAAAACGACGCGCACGAGCGCGCGCCAAGATTAAGGATGATTAGGCGCGCGCTTCGCAAAGCGTCGTGGGGCTGCAATTGTTCATCTCGACTTGCTAATTGGAGATCGACGAATGTTCTGAGTTCCCGAAGTGGCTCTCTTTTTAGGTATGGTCCATGCTTACAAGCCAGATAGGTAGCCGGGCATGACGAAGATGAGGGCCTTTTTGACCCGGACTTACGTTGCGTTCGTGATTGCTTATCTTGCTTTCACTATGAGCTATCTGGCTCTAGTCATCGGCATCGCTTCCTATTCGGCACTGCACTGAGCCGGGATCGACAAAAGGCATGACCTTGAAAAAAGCGCCAGTATCGCCGGGGATAGCTGTGGGCGCGATCATCGTCCTGTGGCTCCTCTCTCGATCAGGAAGGCCCCATACCGAGCTTTCGGGTAAGATCCGCGCTTTTATCGCTTACAGCGGTGCCGCAGACCTGCTTCCATTCGGAGAATGGTCCTTGTCGGTACAAATATTGTTCGTGGCGTGCCTTGTCGCTTTCGCAGGTGCAGCCGAGATCGCACAGCTTTACATTCTCGGTCGAACCGGCGCCGTCAAAGATTCAGTCGGCAGAGCGGCTGATGCATTCTCCGGGATGGCTATCGACTCCTGACCAGCCGTTGCTCTAAGCCCGAGCATTACGGATGTTTCGCGACACGGAACTGAAACGCTTAAGGCGCAGTTTAGGTCAAGTTCGCTTGGGGAGGCCTGACAATGAGCCGATCAGACAAAGTCCGCTTAAGCTTTGCTTTCATTGCCTTGGCTGCGTCGACGGGATTAGCGATGGCCTTGATAAGCGTCGCGCCTCCAGAGGGCCTGATCGCGAAGTTTGCACCCGCAAGGTCAGCGCAAACAACGTGGGCAGACGCCCCAAGTGTGACCGGCCGCTCGATTTCCGCGCCAGCAGCTCGCTGACGCATAATTTCGTGCGGCGCTGATCTTGAGCAGACAAGCACGGCGCGCGGCGTCCAGATAACAGACGGAATAGGCGCGACAACGCAGGCCAACCCTGTAGGCGTTCAAGAGCCGCGTCGTTCATCGCGAAATACGAAGGCAGCGAGGCGCCGCCTCGGCTAGGCGATGCGTGGAAGGGCCCGTCAAGGAGCTCGGGACGCCGTATTGGCGTATGTGATCATTGGCGGCTCGGTAACACCGTCCAACGGTGCGCAGCCCAGATCGTCCCCTCTAGCGTAATGTGCGAAAGTCGGATCTTGCGGCTCGAGACGGAAAGGTTTCGCCGTCAGATCCTCCTGGTAATTATGATTTACTGTCCTTGACATGTGTAATTAAACTTCGCGTTCATAGCGCCCTCGGCCATTCGGACGCTGAAACCGGCGCCTGAAGACGCAGACACGAAGGGTCGCGCGCTTGCTCCCGCCGCCACGCCGTTTGCCGCGGTAATCGTACAGAAAGCCATGACCGGCCAAGGCGTCGCGAAGGAGATCTCGCAGATCGTGGTCGCGTCAGATCCGGTCGTAAATTGGCCGCCGCCGTTTGAGCTGTAAAGCGCAATGCTGGCTTCCTTCCCACAGGACGAGATTGTAGGCTCGGGCGTGGCGTTTAACGGCATCGGCGGCATGCGGGCAGCGGGAACTGTACCATGCGTAAGATTTGCCGCATCGCTAGCCCACGCCGTCGTCGCGAGCATAGACGATCGATCGCCTGGTGGGACTGCGTACAAGCCACGCAACTGCTTATGAACAAAAAGCGTGGGTAACGCCGGGTCGTATTCCCAGATTTGCTGGCCATGCGTCTCGTCGACGAGATCGAGGCGGCCGGCGTTTGCCACGCCATTGCGCCACCGGTACAGCACCGGCGACGGCGTTCCGGGCTGCGGCGACAAGGCCAGAGAGGTCGTCGCGGGATACCCCATCCACGGAATATCGACAACGTTAGTCGGCCCCCCGGAATTCACCCATGTGCAGGGACCGAAAAGAGTCCCCACGACGCGGGACGCGATGCCGACGATCCTGGCAGGCGCGGCCGCCTCACAATAGGGATTGATGAAAATGTGACTCGCGCCCGCGATTAAGTAGGCGAATTCTCCACGCGATGCGCCGGCCGGGGTGACGCTCGGCTGGACATAAACGTTGGTCAGGGAATTGTCGAAAAAGCCAAAACGGCCGTACCCGAATACGTGACAATTGGTGCAGACGCCAACGTTCGTATCATTGCCGTTCATGTTGAAGCCATCGCGCCGCGCCATTGTCACGAGGACGTTGTCGAGCCGCCACATGTTCGAATTCACGGAGCCAAGCGAAGCCGCGCTCGCAGGCGTTGAAACGCCAACGACGCCGTCCCGTCCCCAATTGTCGATGACCAGATTTCGGCCCGTGAAGCT
This sequence comes from Beijerinckiaceae bacterium, assembly GCA_965246795.1. Taxonomy (GTDB): domain Bacteria; phylum Pseudomonadota; class Alphaproteobacteria; order Rhizobiales; family Beijerinckiaceae; genus JAJXWB01. The sequence goes on from CBDFFN010000004.1 coordinate 87,852, forward strand.
TTGACAGGCGAACGTCAAGCCATCGTGAGGCTCGGCCTGCGTCGTAGCGCTGACAAGCGAAAAGCCGTCGAAGATGGAGCCACGGGCCGGGGGCAAACACATGACTCCGTTGCGGCCGGGCGCCCATGTGATCGAGCAGCTGTAAGCCGTCGAGCATTCCAATCTCACGGGACGGTCGAGCGATATCGTCGTCTGGACATCCGGATAAAGGCCAGGCCGCACCACTACGCGACCGCCCGTCATCGGCAGTGCGGCGATCGCCGCATTGATCTGCGCACCAATGTCCGGTCCAGCGTACGCGTTCGCGAAATTCACTCCGGATATCTCATACGATGCAGTGTCAAGCGGCGCGGCTTGCGCCGCCGCCGTGGCGATGGCGAAAATCATCGCCACACACCAGACCTTGGCCACGAACTCACTGCTAATCCGCGATATCAAGCTACAAACCATCGCGCTCCTCATTTAGCTAATTTCAGACAGCTTGGCCGACAGGTGTCCGTTCGAATATTTTTTCGCCGCCGCTGACAGCGCTCCTTTCAAACATTCGGAAAAGGCCTGATATGTTGCAGCATCGCCGCTGTGACGGTGTTCACATCATATCGCTCTTCGCAAATTTCGCGCGAGCGGCGCCCCATGACGGCCACGAGCGCTGGATCGTTTATTAACTTCATCATCGCGCGCACAAGATGAGGGACGTTTCGCGGCGGCACAAGGAATCCGTTGTCACCGTCCGTCACTGTGTCACGACAACCAGGAGCGTCCGTAGTAATGATGGCGCGTCCCATCGCCATTGCCTCGAGAACCGTTCGCGGCGCGCCCTCGCGATATGACGGGAGAACATAGACCGACGCTGCTGCAAGGAAGGGCCGCACATCGGTGGTCGCACCGTGATAAACGATCGTCCCTTCCCGCATCGCATCAGGCACTAGCGTCGGCGGAAGTGCCGCCGGATTAGAGTCTTTGGGGCCGACAAGATCGAAGACTATTTCTGGACGAATCCGTTTGACTTGCCGGGCGGCTTCGATGAACTCCCGAACGCCCTTGTCGGCGACGAGACGAGCGATCATCAAAAATCGCACGTCCTGCGGTAACGTCACGATCTGGAATGTGTCAAAGTTGACGCCGGAGCCGTTGACGACGATCGGCTCTAGGCGGGCCGGCAGCAGCCCCTTCGCTTGAAACAGGATCGCGTCGTCTACATTCTGAAAAAACACGCCTTTGGCTCGTCGAAGCGCTAGTCTATAAAGCGTGGAGGCCAGGATCCGCGTGATTAGCCGCTTGATGCTGCGATCCCCAGCGGTGAAAGCAAATCCAAGCCCGGTAATGAGCGCGAAGCGCGCCTTCACCCCGGCCGACGCAGCCGCCAACATCCCGTAAACGACGGGCTTGATCGTGTAAGCGATAAGAATGTCAGGCTGAACGGCTAGAATCATTCGCCGCAGGCTGAAAAACGTCCGCAGATCGCCTATCGCCGACAGCCCGGTGTTTACGAGCTCGACGGTGTGGTAGCGGACGCCTCGCGCGGTGAGCCATTCGAGGGTAGCGGCATCACTCGGCGGACCGGCTGCTTCCACGCAGTCCCCGCGTGCCAGGAGCGCTTCGATCAGATGACCTCGGAAGTTGACGAGCGACGAGGGTAGACTGGCGACAATCAGCGTTTTGGTCATCGCAATTCATCGCGCATAATATTCGCGATACCACGCGATAAATCGTCTCACGCCTTCATCGACGCCAATTTTTGGCTTGAAACCCGTCAGGGATTTGAGAAGGTCCGCGCGAGCGAACGTCGCGGGCACGTCGCCGGTCTGCATAGGTAGCATGATCTTCTTGGCTTTGCGTCCCAAATGTTCCTCGATCATCGCAACATAAGTCATGAGTTCCACGGGTTCGCCGCCGCCGATGTTGATGACGCGAAACGGCGCTGACCGCGACAGCGAGTCGGGGCCAGCAACGGCCCGCCTGCTCATCACCGGAGCGAGCGGCAAAAGCCGTACGATCGATTCCACGACGTCGTCGACATAAGTGAAATCGCGCGACATCTCGCCATTGCCGTAGATTTCGATCGGCCGGTTGTTGAGGATCGCGTCGACGAATTTGAACAAGGCCATGTCTGGCCGTCCCCAAGGTCCGTAAACGGTAAAAAATCGGAAGACCGTCGTCGGCAGGTTCCACACGTGAGCGTAGGAATGGGTCATCGCTTCCGTCGCCTTTTTTGTCGCGGCGTACAAGGTGAGCGGATGGTCGGTATCGTCTCCTTCGCCGAAGGGCATGTCCGGATTGCCGCCGTAGACGGAGCTCGTCGACGCCAACAAAAAGTGATCTGGGCGAACCTCTCTCACCGCCTCCATCACATTGAAGGTGCCCACGAGATTGGCGTCGATATATGCGCGAGGTTGTTCCAAGCTGTAGCGAACGCCGGCTTGAGCAGCGAGATGCACGACTACGTCGGGAGTAAAGGATCGCGCCCTGCTTAAAGTCGCACCTGCGTCCTCCAACATTATTTCGTGCGCGGTGAACGCGTTCGACTCGCGAAGAATTGCATGACGTCGCTGTTTAAGCGCTACGTCGTAGTAAGGCGTCATGCCATCGATGCCGCATACGATATGCCCATCCGCCAAAAGACGTCGCGCTAGCGAAAACCCGATGAAGCCGGCGCTTCCAGTCACAAGAACGCGCATACGCCCGGCGCCAGCTGGCGGCGGCAAAATTGCGCGTGCTGTCAAATCCGTCACGGTCACCTCGTCCATTCTGGCAAAGCGCCAATTTTTTCGACGGCGTGAGGTCTTTGGCGTCGCTGATTGTCACGCGTGGGATTGGTTACGAAGAGCACTTGCTACGCCGCGCGGCCAGGTCGCGAAGCGCCGAAACCTGCAGGCTGACGCATGGCGTCATACCAGGCGTTGAACATCAAGACAGGCCAGACGCGGGGTTGCCCCATGCGAGCACTCGAGAGATGGTCATGCCAGGCCCGCCTAACGGCGCCGGCGTCGAAATAGCCGTCAGCCCTCAGTCGTGCTTCGCTAAGCAAGCTCTCCGCCCATGGACGCAAGGGCCCTTTCAGCCACTCTCCGAGCGGCAGACCGAAGCCCTGCTTGGGGCGATTCATGAGGTCGGCGGGAACGTACCGCTCAACGAGCTTGCGTAGCACGAGTTTGCCTCGACCTGCCTCGACCTTCATCGAAAGCGGCAGGCTCCACGCGAATTCTACGACCTGGGGATCCAGGAACGGAACGCGGGTCTCCAGACCGACGGCCATCGCGGCGCGATCCACTTTGACCAGGATGTCATCTGGTAGATAGCCGCAAAAATCCATGAACATCATCTTGTGGAACAGATCGCCCGGCACGAGCGGCCATTGTTCCGCGACCGGCGATGCGGCATCCACTAGCGCGTCTTGCAAGATATGCGGCGGCGCCGACAGGCCGGCGAGAAACCTCTCGTAAAGGTCTTGGTCGTCCCGCGCAGACAGCGCATCGGCGATTTTGGTAGCGAAGTCCGGATTGAGAAATCTCATAACGCCTGTACGCTTGCGCGTCAGACTAGCGGGCGCCCGATGCGCAAAGGTGCTGTAGGCCCTGGCGACAGACCGTCGTAGCGACAGTGGCATCGCCTTGATGGCGTTCCAACCTTGCGCCGTCGCGAAATAGCGTTGGTAACCACCGAACAACTCGTCTCCGGCGTCGCCCGTCAGCGCGACCGTCATGTGTTCGCGCACAAGCGCGCAGAGAATCGCAGTCGGTATTTGCGAAGAATCGGCAAACGGTTCGTCATAGATCGACGGCAAACGCATGATGGTGTCGAGCGCGTCCTTCGATGTGACGCGGGCCTCGACATGATCGGCGCCCAGATGCTTTGCGACGGCAGCAGCGAAGGGCGACTCGTCGAAGCCTGCTTCGTCGAAGCCGATCGTAAAGGTTCGAATCGGCCGAGATGACTGCGCCTGCATCAAAGCGACAATTAGCGTCGAATCGAAGCCGCCCGATAGAAAAGCGCCGAGCGGCACGTCGGAAACGACGCGCTTGCTGATCGACCGGCGCAGAATCGTATCGAGAGACTCCACAGCGTCCATGAGCGTGCCGCCGAATCTGTTCGAGAGAGCGCTGGCGAAAACATCCTTCGCTTTCCAATATGCTTCGGGCGCAGGTAAACCAGCGACCAAATGCTCTCGTGTCACGGTCATGAAACAGCCCGGCGGCAGTTTACGGACGCCGCTGTAAATCGAATTCGGCGAAGGGACAGCGAGAAGTCGTAGGAATTGTCCGAGAGCTTGAGCGTCCACCGATCGGTCAAACCCGGGATATGCGCAGAGCGCACGCAGTTCGGAGCCGAAGACTAGAACACCGCGTACCATTGTGTAGTAAAGCGGTTTTTCGCCTACACGGTCGCGCGCGAGCGTCAGTTCATGCGCCTCGCGATCCCAAAGCGCGAAAGCGAACATGCCGTTGAATCGTTGGCAAGACGCTTCGACGCCCCATACGGTGAACGCGGCAAGCATGACTTCCGTGTCGGACGTCCCGTTCCAGGACGGCGCATGACCAGCGCTTTCCAGCTCCTCCTTTAACTCTGCGAAATTGTAGATTTCGCCATTGAAGGCGAGTGAAAATCGCCCGCACGCGGAATTCATTGGCTGATGCCCGGCGGGCGACAGATCAATGATCGAGAGGCGGCGGTGGGCTAAGCCGAGTCCCGCCTCAGCGAGGAAAAGCACGCCTGAATCGTCTGGGCCGCGGTGCGCGATCGCCTGGCCCATGGCCGAAAGCAGCGCTCTCGGATCACCGTTAATCGATTCCTTTCGCTCGCCCAACATAAAACCGGCGATGCCACACATTGAAAGATGCTTCTCACTCGAAATTCGAAGGGGCAGTGTATAGAACTGCCTTCTCCCATCTTAGTGTTTTTATGGCAACAGGATCGCAAGACGGACAAGAAACGGTCGCAAGAATCGCCGCCTTGTCTTTGCGGATTGCCTACGATAGCACTCAGATAGCATCCATCTAGACAGACTTCGTACATTGTGACCCGACCTGCACACAATCGTGTCATCGCCAGCATCGGCCTTGGTTACGTCGGGCTCCCGGTCGCCGTCGCCTTCGCGCAAAGCGGCGCCCGGACAATTGGCTTTGACGTTGATGAGAAGCGAATCTCGGAGCTTCGTACGGGGCACGACCGAACCAACGAGATCGATCACAACGAGCTTTCGCGCGCGCCGATCGGGTATACGTCGGACTCTGGCGATCTCGCCGTCGCGGATTTCTTCATCGTCACCGTCCCAACACCGGTGGACGCTGCACGTAGGCCGGACATGTCGATGGTTCTGGCGGCCTCGCGTACGGTGGGAGGCGCCATGCGTCCAGGCGCAATCGTCGTTTATGAATCGACTGTCTATCCGGGGGCGACGGAAGAGCTGTGCGTGCCTGCGCTGGAAAAGGCATCCGGCCTGGCGTGTGGCCGCGACTTCTTCGTCGGTTATAGCCCCGAGCGGATCAATCCTGGCGACAAGATGCATCGCTTCGAGACGATCATTAAGGTGGTCTCCGCGCAAGATCGAGGCACGCTGGACATCGTCGCGCTCGTCTACGAGTCGGTGGTCAAAGCTGGCGTGTTCCGGGCGTCCAGCATCCGTGTTGCAGAGGCCGCCAAGGTTATCGAAAACACGCAACGCGATATCAATATCGCATTTATGAACGAACTGTCCGCCGTCTTTCAGCTCTTGAAAATCGACACCGCCGACGTTCTCGCCGCAGCGGCGTCGAAGTGGAATTTCCTTCCTTTTTCGCCTGGGCTTGTCGGCGGCCACTGTATCGGCGTCGATCCATATTACTTGACGCATCGCGCTGAGGTTGCCGGCTATCATCCCCAGATGATCCTCTCGGGGCGGCGCATCAATGACGGCGTCGGCACCCGTGTCGGCCTGGAATGCCTGAGAATGATGTCCAACAGCGTGTCCTCCGGACGCATCGTCACGGTGCTCGGCCTGACATTCAAAGAGAACGTTCCCGACATCCGCAATTCCCGTGTGGTCGACATTGTCTCGGTTTTGAGAGAACACAATGTTAGCGTTCAGGTGACGGATCCGTTGGCGAACCCGCAGGAAGTCAACGCCGAATACGGGCTGACGATCACGGCAATCCCCGATCTCGAACCGGCCAATGCCATTATCGTCGCCGTTCCACATGATCATTATCGTTCTCAAGGGTGGCCGCTGCTGCGCAGATTGCTGGCGCCATCGGCGTCGGCGGTGCTCGATATTCGCGGAATGTTGCCGCGGGACGACAAACCTTCATTCGTCGACCTGTGGCGACTGTGAGTTCGCATGCGTGACCGCCAATGAAGACGATCGCGATCATCGGGGCCGGGGGAAATGCGAGAGAAATAACCGGCATCATCCGGGATCTTGGCGGGTTTCGGTTTCTCGGCTATCTCGCCAACACTGGGAGCGCTCACAATTCGTCGACGCTCGGTGACTTCGATTGGCTTGAGAATAATCAAGTCGATTGTCTGGCCATGGGCATCGGATTGCCGAGGCTTCGCTTGTCTCTCGGTCTCGAACTTTCGGCTAGGTTCGCTGACATCGATTGGCCGGTGCTAGTCCATCCAACCGCCTATGTTGGAGCAACTTGTAAGCTCGAGCGAGGCGTGATCGTCAGCGTCAATGCGGTTGCCACGGAATATGTGGTATGCGGTGAATTCTCTCAACTAAATTTCGCATGTAGCGTTGGGCACGAGGCGGTCATCGGCGCCGGTGCGCTTATCAATCCTGGCGCTAACATCGGGGGCGGCGTGGAGGTCGGCGACGGCGTCATGATTGGCAGTGGGGCGCAAGTACTGCAATATCGCAAAGTCGGCCGAAATAGCGTGGTGGGAGCGGGCGCCGTCGTTGTCCGGGACGTCGAATGCGAAACGACCATGATGGGTATTCCGGCCGCTCCCCGTCGTCTGATTTAGGCTGGCAAAGCGACATGCCGTTCATCCGGCGTTTGGCCGCACGACTTTCGAGCTTCGTGTTGGCTGCCATTTTGTCCGGATGCCTTCAGACCTCCGAATTCGGCGCGGACAATGGGGGCAATCTTCGAGCTTACGCCGCGCAGGTCAGGGCGCTTAACGCGCTGGGCGCGGTCAAGCGCCTCGACGGCGCCTGTATATCCGCGTGCACGATTTTCCTGGGCGTAAAAAACGTTTGCGTAACCCCCTCGGCGAACCTCTGGTTTCACGCCGCTTCTTCGCCGGGCACGGGCGACACCAGCGCACTCGGCTCACTGGAAGTGCTTTCGCACTATCCGCCTCGGGTCCGCGAGTGGGCGATCCGGACACGCGCGCTCGAGACTGTCGATCTGAATGACGCCAAACGTCTTACGGGTGAACAGCTTGTCATCATGGGCGTCGCCGCGTGCGACGCGACGGACGGCCGGGCAACTAGACAAAAATGACAGGTTAAGGCCCGTAGTTTTTCTACAGGAGGCGATTCCGCCCGCCTCGTCGTTCTATCGTGGCGCATGGCGAATACTGCTCAGGGCCGCCCCTTCGACGTTCGCTTGAAGATCATGTGAGGAGGCGGCGGAAGTATCCTTTTTCTTCTGCGACTGCAGATAAGCGAACAGGATTGGCAGCAACGGGACGACCATCATTTTTTGGCGCGATGCCAGCCCCGAGTTCGAGGATCCGAGCGTTAGAAGAATCGTCAGGAGGATGAAGGCCGGACAAGCGAAACCTATTGCGTACTGGTCGCGAGAATGACGCCATATTTGCTTCGCGTTGACGATGACATACGCGATCAGGCATAAGTACAAAGTATTTTCCACCGAAAGCACGAAAGCGCTTACGTTGCGGGCGTCGAAATAAAACGGTAGCAAGAGAAACGCCATCATCCGAATTGGATAGATCATGTTGGCGACATCGATCGCCGAGCCGGCCTGCTGATTGCCCATTTCGAGCTTGCCCACAAACGATGTCAATTCATCGGTTCCGGCCTGATCGAGCCCCAAACCCGATAGCACGAACATCGCTCCCGCGATCGTTGCGAACGCGCCGATCGCTAACCCGGCAGGACGCGCAATCGCCGAAGCGCGTTTCGACCAGATCATTGTCGCGAAGAGGATGCACGCCATTTCGACAACTGCCACGTGCGGCCTCACTAGGGCAAGCACGAGGATCCCGCTCGCGACGGAGACCTTGCGAACGGTCGAGAGGGCCAGGCCACGGCAGATCAGACCCAGGCCGAGCATCGCGAGGCCGTCTTTCCCAGGAGCAACGGTCCAGAAATGCAGCCCCGGCACCAGAGCGAACGCCGGTAGGACGAGACTGCGCCAGCCTTGCAGCCGCCCCGCGGCTTGGATCGCAACGTTGAGGACAAGCATGATGCCTACAAAACCAAAAAACTGGTAGACGTAAAAAGTTTCCAGAAACGTTGCGTGAAACGTGTCCCTTATTACCGCGGTTAGAAACAATGCCACATCCGTGCCGTTCAAGATATCCGCTATGACGGTCGAGCCGTAGTTGTAGTAATAGGCAGCGTCGGAGCCTGTGCTTTCCTGGGTGTTGTAAAAGACAAACACGAAGGCGAAGTGGTATAGCGCCAGAAACGCAAACGCCAGAAGACGCAGGGGATCGCCATTGCTCGCAAATATGACGAAAGGCGCCGTAAGCATGAACATTGCGATCGCGAGTTCCAATGTTAACCCACCTATTCTCGGCAGCGCAGTCCCTAGGCGATCAAATCGTAGTCGATGCCATACATGCACCGGCCCGATCGGTCTGTCGTAGGCAACGCTCGTGGCATGTCAATGACCAGCCGTTTAGTGATTTCACTGGATTTTGAATTGCTGTGGGGCGTCCGCGACGTCGTGAGCAAGGACGCCTACGGGCGGAATATCCTAGGTGTTCGCGATGCGGTTCCCGCGCTGCTTGAGGCATTCGAACGAAACGCCATTCGCGCAACCTGGGCCACTGTCGGCATGCTGTTGTGCGAAACTAAGGACGAGATACTTTCGCGCGCTCCTAAAGAACGGCCAACCTATGAAAATCATACGTTGTCAAGCTACTCCTACATGCATGAGGTCGGCGCGAACGAAAATGCCGATCCTTACCACTTCGGGATGAGCCTCGCGCGTCGTATCCTCTCCTGTCCCGGACAGGAAATGTCTACTCATACGTTCAGCCACTACTACTGTCTGGAGCCTGGCCAGACGCCCCGGCAATTCGAGGCTGACCTGCAGGCCGCGCTGAAAATGTTCAAAGATATGGGGATCGCGTGTCGATCCATCGTGTTTCCTCGAAATCAATACGACTCCAGGGCGTTATCGATCTGCGCGGGCGATGGCGTCGCGGTCTACCGCGGCACCCGTGAAACGTGGTTATACAGGGCGACAATGGGCGCCAACCAAACGCTCCTTCGCCGCGCCGCACGGCTGGCTGACGCCTATATCGACCTGTCCGCGGTCGATCGTTTCGCCATACGCTCGACCTCCGAACACGCGAACCCGTCGAGACTGATCAATACGGTGGGGGATCGCTTTCTTCGGCCCTGGAACGCTAGATTGTCTGTGCTTGAAGGTGTTCGCAGCCGACGCATTCTTAATGAGATGTCGGCTGCGGCGGCGCAAGGCCACGACTACCACCTGTGGTGGCATCCCCACAATTTTGGCACCAACCTAACGGAGAATATGGCCGCTTTACGGACAATCCTGGCGCATTTTCGCGTGCTTCGCGAGACTTTCGGCATGGAGAGCGCTTCGATGGAAGACTGCGCGACGTGGCAAAGCGCAACTGCGAAGGCGCCGTCATGACCGGCCCATTTCGCAGCCAACGGGGAAGCGCCTTCGAAATCGACGCGATCGACACGCATGACGAAGCGATGCTTGCCGCCTATGCTGGTTTCTTCAAGGCGAACGGCGACGACAAAGATATTTCCCATCTTCGATGGTTGCATGAGCACAATCCCGCCGGTCGCAGTTACGCCAGCGTAGCCTTTACCGACGGCGCCTGGGCGGCTCTTTATGCCGCTTCGGGAGTGCGCCTGCGAGTAAAGGGCGATGTCCAACTAGCCGTCCAGTCGCTGGATACGCTGACTGACCTGAGATACCGGGGACACGGTCTGTTTCCCGCTCTGGCGGAGGATGCCTATGCAAATGCTGCGAGTGAAGGCGTGTTAGGGGTCTACGGATTTCCAAACGGATCGTCGGGTCCGGTATTCTTTAGCAAGCTCGGCTGGCGCGAAGCTGAGCCTGTCCCCTTCCTAATCAAGCCCCTTCGCATTCGGTATTTTGTAAATCGGCTGGCCAATCTTGCGAAAAAGCGGAACGCCGCCCTTCCTGAGCCGAGCGAGCGTTCCGAAACAATTCCTCTTCAAGGACACGAGGCTGCAATCGCCGCTATCTCGGCAAGCAGGACTGAGCGTTACGATCTGCGGGCGCAACGGATATGGGACGAGTTCGCGGGGAATCACATCGTCGGGGTAGAGCGCGATCAAACATATCTCAATTGGCGACTAGTCGATAAGCCCAACGTTAGCTACGCACGATATCAAATCGGCGACAAAAACGAGATTGGTGCGTGGACAGCTGTCACGGCGGCTCGCAAGCATCAAGGTTCGATCGGCTATATCATGGAGCTGCTCTATAGAAACGGATCCGCCCCGGCTGGACTTCGTCTTTTGAAAGCGGCTTGCGCTGTCCTGCGCTCAGCGGGTTGCGACGCCATTCTAGCCTGGTGCCTTCCGCACTCTCCGAACTTCAAAACTTATTTGCGTGCCGGTTTCTTGCCCTTTCCAAGGCGTTTGCGTCCGATCGAACTGTCTTTCGGGGTGCGCGGTTTCGACTCAAGCAATCATCAGGACCTTACTTCTAAGAGTCGCTGGTATCTAAGCTATCTCGATTCGGACACGGTATGATGTCGAGCGAACCGGTTCCACATCTAAAAGTCGACAATTGGTGCCTGGGCCGGCGGGGCAACATGGTTCAGCGGCCTCTGGCGGAGGCGCTTACCGCGGATGGTCGAGTTGAACAACGGCTTGTTTTCTCGGAGGCGTCCGGCAGCAAGGTGTTGTTCGAATCGATGGCGCTTCCAAGGCTGGCGGTTCCTGGTTCGATGTCACGTAGAATTCTCGCGGCCCGCGCCAGTATGAAGCACTGGTACAATGGTGAGCCGCGCCTTGTGCATAATGTGATGCCCTCACCTTGGGATTACGCGTTCGCGGATATCCCGAAAAAGTTCGGGGCGACAATTCTCATCACCGTTCATAATGCTGAGGATCACCTTGGCGAGGGAAATTTCATTTTGAACTCGCTTTATTGGAAACAGATCGCGGGCGCAGATCACATCGCTGTCTTGTCCAAACACGCCGGCGAATTGCTCAGAAAACGATCTGATTTAATGCGGCCCATCCATGTCGTCGCACCTGGGCTGATTATGGATTCACGGCAACCTAGCGCGCCGAGGCTTGCGCCGATGGGCCGGCCCTTAAAGATCCTCTTTTTTGGGCGGCTTGTGGCGTACAAGGGTTTGCAGACGCTTTTAGATGCGTGGGAAATGCTGCGCCGCGATGGTTTGCCCCCTGTCGAATTGACGGTGGCCTGCTCGGGCGACATCTCAACCAATCGCGCGGCGTTGTCCCGCAACCCCGACGTTCGGCTGATGCACGGATGGATGTCGGACGCGGACATGGAGCTCGTGTTCGCCGAACACGATGTGAACATCCTTCCTTATCGGGAAGGATCGCTGTCTGCGACCGCCCTCGCGGGCATGTGGGCGGGCATACCGACAATTGCGACGCCGATTTCCGGCCTGATCGAGCAGTTGCGCGATGCCGCCTTGTACACCCATGATTTGTCCGCGGGGGCCGTCGCCGCCAGCATCCGCCAATTGGCGGACTCTCCCGATCTCTACACGCAGATCGCCCGGAATGCGCATGCCGTTGCCGTTAGCTTGAGCGCCTCGATGGTGGCCGCGAATTGGCACGATCTTTATAGGGAGATTTCGCCGGCGCGGCCGCGATAACGGCGTTTAAGCGCATCCGAGCACCTCAGGCGAAATGCATGGCTCACATCTATTTTTTCGCGTTGCTGGGGGCGCGCATCCTCACCTTCGCCGCCTCGATTCTGTTCGCGCGACTATTGAGTCCAGCTGACTTCGGCGATTTCATCCTCGCGAACAGCAACGCGCTCTTGTGCTCAATGCTTGGCAGTTATTGGCTCTCGACTGTGGCGCTGCGGTTCATACCATTGCGCGAGGGCGCCGAAGCGGGTGCGCTCGTGAGTACTTTCCTCGCTGGCATGCTGTTGTCGACGCTTGTGGCCATCATCGTGGCTTTGGTGGGAGTTTTAACCGGCGCAATGCCAATCAAAATGATTGTCTGGCCGATCTTCGCAGCCCTCATTCCGCTGCTGATCGCTTCGGACCTGACAGCGGCGTATTTTAACGGCGCCCACGATGCACGATCGTACGGAAGGCTGGTGCTGTCGCGTTCGATCGTCGGGCTGTTCGCGTCATCAACCCTGATTTTCTTCGGGTTTGGCGCATTCGGCGCGCTCGCGGGTCAGTTCATCGGACTATGCGCCGGGCTGATCGCGCCAGCCGTCATCGCCGTTTGGAAGCCGGCGAGGTGGCGTGATGTGAGCGGCGAATTGCTCCGCAGGATATTCGCTTTCGGCGCGGTTGGCTCTCTCGTTTATTCTCTATACATAATTATCCAAGTCGAGAACCGGAATTTCATCGCCGCCCATTTTGGCGACGCCGACGCCGGGCGCTTCGCGCTTGTATTCGATACCTATTACGCGCCGATCGGCATGATCGTGAGTGCGGTCAGCCTCGACCGCGTAGCGACACTGTACCGCGACGCGCTGACAGGCGAAGACCAGTTCGGAGCGCAGATTGGATCGTTTATCGCAGCGACCCTGTTCTTTTCCCTGCCTTACGCGGTTGGGGGATATTTGCTCGCCGAAGGGCTGGGGCGCGCTATTTTCGGCGAAGCTATCAATGCCGAGGTCGCCGCCTATTCTTCGTTGGCGCCGATCCATGGCGCGCTGATGTGCGTTCTGAGCACGCTCCTCGTATCGTTGCTGGTGCTCGACCGGCGGCGAGACGCGGCGATCGCACTAGCTGCGTCTATTTTCTTGAACGCGATCGCTCCGAAGTATCTAAGCATTACCGGAGATATCCGGGGCGTTGCCGTAGCTTCCCTTGCTATCATAGCGATCGTGGTCGCGGCGCTGTTGTTCTGGATGCTGGCGTCATTGCGCGTGCGGTTGAACCTGAGAGAGCTGGGCCGCGCCGGCTTCGGGACGGCTTTGATGGCGGGCGCCACCCTCGTCCTCGCGCCATTGCATGAACCTTTCAGGTCGGCGTTTGCCGTCCTGACGGGAGTCGCAGTGTTCCTCGCATGGGCGTCGATTTCGGGCTCCGACACTCTTCGCTCGGTCCTTCCGCCCGTCCTGCGATTAAAACGATGACAACCGCGCCACGCCAACCGGCCCTATGGATGCCGGAAGAACGCCTAAAGCCGGACGATCGATACATTCCGTCCCTGAACGGCCTTCGAGCGGCGTCGATTTTGCTCGTCATTGGCGGACATTACATCACTCAATGGATCCCCGGAGCGCCGAACATCTCCGGTCAGTTCGGCGTCACCGTCTTCTTCGTAATCAGTGGATTCCTGATCAGTCGGTTGCTGATCGCCGAATTTCAACGCGACAATTCAATCTCGATCTTCAAGTTTTACGCCCGAAGAGCCTTGCGGCTCTATCCCGTGCTTATCCTCTTTGTCGTCGTGATGATGATCACGATGTCGTACTTCGGAAATTCCGATCATCGCGCCGCAGTTTGCACGGTCCTCTACCTATCGAATTATTGCAACGCGATCAGGCCGGACATATTCGATGGATTGAACACCTATCTCCTCGGGACCTGGTCATTGTCCGTCGAGGAACAATTCTACCTGATCGCTGCGCCAGCTCTGATAGTGTTCCTTCGCAAGCGTTTACTCATTGCTTACGGCGCGATTTGCCTCGCAATTATCGGCCCGTTTCTGGTTCGGGTGTTTTACACATTTTACGGCTTTGATGTCAGAGTGATCGCGTTCAACGCGGAGACGCGCTTTGATTCGTTGGCATTTGGCGTCCTGCTGTCCCTTGCATCAAGTCACGAGGGCGGCCGCACCGTTCTTCAAAAGTTTATTGGAGCGCGAGGCTTTCTCCTTGGCCTCGCTTGTTTCGTAGTCGCCTATCTGATGAAACGCTCGCATTCCTTAGAGTGGCCACCGACACATACAGCGCTGGCGGCGTCGTTGGCGCTCTTGATGCTAAACGTGCTTTTCAGTCCTCAGTTGAGACTCGCCGGCACAATCCTGAATTTCCCGCCGATCGATTGGCTGGGGCGCCTGAGCTACTCGATCTATCTTTGGCATTTCTGCGCCATGATGTTCGTTGATCAAAGCACTCTCGAACGATGGCCAAAAGTTATCGTTGCGACAGTGGCGACCCTACTCATATCGGCCTGCTCGTATCACTTGGTCGAACGCTATTTCGTTAGGTTCAAAGATCGATTACACTGAGCTAACTGCATGCGCATTGATCGTAGTTTCGTTTTACGCCGGATTGTAGGAAAGGTAGTGTTGATTGCACAGACGGCATGTTCATAATGTCGATAACATTCTTCTATCGAATATTGGGTCGCAATTGCAGATATAAATGTCTATTTTTGGCTGAGAGGCGATTCGAAGCATGGTTAAACGAATTACGCGATGCAGAGTTGGCAAATCAACCAATCTGATCACGGTGCTTTCCCTCGGCAACCAGGCGCTGACGGGTGTTTTTCCACCCGACCGAGCGACGCCTGTGACGGCCGGTCCGCTCGAACTCGTCTGGTGTCCCGATTCGGGCCTTGTGCAGCTCGCGCACGTCTACGAGCCAAGCGAGATGTACGGCGACAATTACGGCTATCGCTCGGGCCTCAACCAGTCGATGGTGCGCCATCTCACGCAGAAGATCGCTCATCTCGAACGAATTGCCGACCTCAAGGCCGGCGACACCGTTCTCGACATCGGATCCAACGATGCGACGTCGCTGAAGGCCTATAAGACGCCTTCGCTGCACCGTATCGGCATCGATCCGACCGGCGCGAAATTCCGTCAATATTATCCTGACGACATCAAACTCGTGCCGGATTTCTTTTCGGCCAAAAATTTTGGCGGTGCATCGCTAGCGCGTGCGAAAATCGTGACATCGATCGCAATGTTCTACGACCTCGAGGACCCGATCCAGTTCGCACGCGAGATCGCGCAGGTGCTCGCCCCGGACGGCATCTGGCATTTTGAGCAGAGCTACATGCCTTCGATGCTGCGCATGACCTCCTACGACACGATCTGCCATGAGCATGTCGAATATTACTCGTTGTCGGTGGTGAAGCAGATCCTTACTGCGGCTGGGTTGAAGGTGCTGGATGTGCAGATGAACGCGGTCAACGGCGGCTCCTTCGCGGTTACTGCGGCGCACGAAAACACGCTGCGCTTGGCTAACAGTACGGTGGTCGAATGGCTGCTCGCGCAGGAGGCCCGCATGGGACTTGGCACGCCACGACCCTACCGCGAATTCGAGGATCGCGTGTTCCGGCACAAGGACGATCTGCTCCGTCTGCTAATCGCGTTGCGTGACGATGGAAAAAAAGTGATCGGCCTTGGCGCTTCGACCAAGGGCAATGTGGTTCTTCAGTTCTGCGGAATCGGCCCCGATCTATGCGCGGCGATTGCCGAGGTAAACCCCGACAAGTTCGGCCACTTCACGCCGGGCACGCATATTCCCATTATCTCCGAGGCTGAAGCTCGGGCGATGAAGCCGGATTATTTCCTCGTTCTGCCCTGGCACTTCAAGGAAGGCATCGTACAGCGTGAGGCGGAATTTCTTGCGGGCGGCGGAAAGATGATTTTTCCGTTTCCAGAAATCGAAATTGTTTAATTGATCAAACTAGCCCATTTCACCTAATATAATTTAGGAGTAAGCTTCATAGACTTAACGTGTGGTTGAGTAGTTGTCTTGATCCGAGGCGTTTGTGAAGTCCGAACATACCGCAAACGTTGTGGCAGCTGTGATTGTGTCAGGCGTTACGGTCAGCATCGTCGTGGCTGCCCCTCGATAGGGCCCGTTGGAGGGTAATATGCAGACACCTCCAATTCGCGCGTGGCAATCTCGGCCAACTAAGGCTGGATCTGCCATTTCGAGAGATAGTCGGCCCTTCAACGGTAAGAGCGTTTGAGTGAATTAGGATCGTCCGCGCAGATGTGATGGTAGCTTAAAGTTTGGTCCTTTGCTTCTTTTTTCTCGAGTGCACTTGCTAGCGATATAGGTCGATCACACGTTCGCGCCAAATTAAGTTCTGCAGTCGGTCAGTCTCTATCGTCAGCGCAGCGCACTTCACTAAGTTTTCGCGACCTTTGGGTTCAATCCTGCGTACCCTTGATGACATCTCTAACAATTTCAGCGCACCGTTGGACGTAGTTCTGGTCGAGCGTTGGGTGTACCTCGAATGCCAAACTCGTGCTGCCGAGATCGCGCGCAACAGGGCAGACATCAATCCGCAGGCCTGCGAAAGCCTGCTCAAGATATATTTCGGAGCAACTGCCTGAAAATACTCGTAAGCCCCTTAAAGTAAGCGCCTCCAGTACTTGGTCACGCATACCTCGCTCCAGATAGGTGTAATATCTATAATACGCGTGCTGCAGGCCTGCCGGTGGAGTCGGCGCGCGCACGCCATACAACTCCTCCAAAGCGTGCTGATAGAACATGGCATTGCGATGCCGGGCCGCGCGCCACTGGTCGAGTTTCTCCAGCTGCTTGAGTCCGATAGCAGCCTGTACCTCGGTCATTCGCCAGTTCGTCCCCACACTGTCGTGAAGCCAGCGGAAACCAGGAGCGGGATTTTTCGCATTAACCGCACGCCAATTTTTCCCGTGGTCCTTGAATGACCAAGCGCGCTCCCAAACATCCTCATCCTTGAAGATTACAAAGCCACCTTCCCCTCCGGTGGAAATGATCTTGTCCTGACAGAAAGAAAATGCGGCGGCGTCACCGAAAGACCCAGCAGGCCGTCCCGCGATGCTTGCGCCGTGCGACTGGGCGCAATCCTCGATCACATAGCATTTTCGTTCCGCGGCAAGCTCCATGATCCCCGGCATGTCGCAAGGCCAGCCTCCCAAGTGAACCGGGATAATCGCGCGCGTCCTGGGCGTCAGGCAAGGTAGGATCGTCTTGGCGCTGATGTTTCCGCTTTCGCGATCGACGTCGGCGAAAACGGGAGTAGCTCCCAGCAACATCACGCAAAACGCGGACGCCACGAAGCTGCGCGGCGTCACAATCACTTCGTCCCCCGGACCGATCTTCAAAGCGCGCAATGCGAGTTCAAGCGCAAGCGAGCCGTTCGCAAGCGCGATGCCATGCCCACCTCCCATGGACGCCGCGAAGCGCTCCTCGAAGAGCTTCACATTGGCTCCCGTCCACTGATTGACCTTGCCCGACCGCAGAACGTCGACAACGGCCGCGATTTCATCCTCCGCGTAGAACGGCCACGATTGCCCGGCGACTTGCGCGACGGGTGTGCCAGACGGGGCAGCCATCGTATTGTTTGTTCGACTGGAAGAATTAACGTTCATCGGCTCTCGCCTCCAACGACTAGGCTGATTTAAACTGCAGCAAACTGGGAGGCTGAACGACTTCGTCCGGAAGATTCGCAAGAGTGAAAAGAGTTTGCCGAATCGCTTCAAGATCGCCCATCTGTGCAAACTCACGCAATTTGCTAAGTTCGTTTTCAAGCTCGCGGATGGGCAAAAAATGCTCGTGACAACGAAGTATCCGCTCATGCGCTGTCGTAGTGACGTTCCCCCCGATGAGCAGCTCCTCGTGCAATTTCTCGCCATTCTTTAGGCCGCAAAATCGAATCTCGATTTCGCCATCGGGGTTGTGATCGTCCCGAACTGTCGATCCCGCGATCTCGATCATTCGCATCGCCAGATCGAGAATCTTGACCGGTTCGCCCATGTCGAGGACGAAGACCTCGCCGCCTTTCGCCATCGCACTCGCTTGAATGACAAGTTGCGCAGCCTCGGGGATCAGCATGAAATAACGTGTGACCTCGGCATCCGTCACCGTCACGGGACCTCCGCGCTCGATCTGCTGCCGGAATAACGGGACGACCGAGCCCGACGATCCCAGGACATTGCCGAACCGGACGGCGTGAAACACGGTGTCGGGGTGTCCAGCATCGGACAAGGACTGAAGAATCAATTCCGCCAAACGCTTGGTTGCGCCCATAACGCCGGTTGGGCGGACGGCCTTGTCAGTAGAGACCAAGCAAAAAGTTGGTACGCGCGCACGAATAGCGGCTTGCGCCAAGACATAAGTCCCGAAAACATTGTTGACCAGGCCGGCCACAACATTTTCTTGGATCATGCGGACGTGTTTGTACGCCGCCGCATGAAAGACAATGTCCACGCCGTGTCTTGTCATGAGGTCAATCATGAGGTTTTCGTCGGTGACTGTCCCAAGGACGGCATGCAGTTCGACGGTGGCGCCGTTCACCGCAAGTCGGTCCTCGACCTCGCGGTGAATTTCAAAGAGAGCAAATTCGCTGATGTCTAGGAGAATCAGCCGTTCAGGACCGTAGCGCTCCGTCTGGCGCACGATTTCAGAGCCGATCGACCCCCCCGCGCCCGTCACCAAAACGCATTTTCCTGAGATTGCTTTGGTTAGAAGAGCGCCACGCGGACGCACTGGATCACGGCCAAGCACGTCCTCGACTCGCACCGGGCGCGCGGCATTCAACGTCACCTTGCCGGTCGCTACCTCGTCGAGCCCGGGGACAATCTTCACCGCCACCGGAAACGGATGAAGAAAATCGATAAGTTTGCGATGGTCCGCGCGAGTGAACTCGCCTTTTGCGACGATCACCTCGGCAACGCCTTCGTCTTCGATCAGATTTGGGAGCTCACTCAGACCAAGTATTGCCTTCCCTGCCAACCTCCCGCCGATCAATCCCGGATCGTCCTCGACAAACGCCACAATGTGATGGGTGCCGCTACGACGCAGGCTCGCGAAAAGTTCGGCGCCGCGCCGGTCCGCTCCGATGATGACTGTAGGAATTCCGTGTTTCGTCTGCACGACGAGCGCACGGGGTCCCAGCAAAAGCGCGAGACCGCGTCGCAGAAAAATCATTCCGGCTGGGGCAAACACTGCGTAAATGCCGATCACAGAGCGCGGAAAGCCTTCGGGTCCCACCAAAATGACGACCACGGCCCACGAAACGCTCACGGATATTTGCGACAGGATGATCTTGATCTCCCAACCGTGGACGGAAAGACGCGTGATCGATCTGTAAACGCCCAGCACTCCCGACGCAGCGATCGTCAGCAGAGGGCCTAACAGCGTGAGAAGAAGGACATCGCGTGGCGGAAGCCCGGTGTCTGACATGCGCAGCATGTAGGACGCCAGAGCTGCGCCGATGAGGAATATGACGTCAAGGAGAACAAGCGCGCCGATCTTCGAGATGCGGCTGCGGCTAGTCACAAAGGCAAGCGACGCGTCGTTAAATAATCTGCGCCAAACGCTATTTATAATATGCGTAACGCTCATCTTGTTCCCTGATGACTTTTGCGCGTTACAAAAGCAACGTTACCGTAGTGAGAGGCCGTCTGGACTGCAAGTCCGAGCAATTCGCTCGCCCAGTAACCGAGCGCACCGGACGAAACCGTTTTGCAATACCGGTGGCTCTGAGAACCAAGTCAGCGTCAACCGGGACTTGTTGCTATCACGCTGGCGTCGGAGTTACGGCCCCGACGCTCGGTGCGATCGCTTTAACGCAAACGTCCCAAGTGCCATATCACGCTTCCGCTTGGCACTCGGTTTCTTGAAGACGCCCCAATCCCACAATTAGTATCAGTCTAAAAAGAAATTGTGTAATTAGTTTGCGCGAGAACGTGAAATAATGCTGCGGCGTCGAGGCTGGCCTCTTTCGAGGCACGATCTCGATCGTCTGATCAGACTTACCGATGCGGGCGGACGCCAGCGTTGCACTTGAAGCCGCAAACAAAGCCATTACCGCGAACGTACGCAGCGGGTAATCCCAAAGCGAATGGATGAACAGCAGAATTATGACCGTTAATGCAGCGAGGCGCTCGTCGCGGATGGCGATTTCGCGCTCGCTCCAGATCGCGGCGGCGTTGCGGATCAATAGCGTGAGCCACAGTACAATAGCAAGCGCACCGACTAATCCAGTTTCCAGCAATATTTCTATGAGATCGTTGTGCGCGTGATTGATGAAATTCGGCAATGTCGTACCGCTCGTCTGGAAAAGCGGGAAGACCCGATCGAACGTACCGAGACCGGATCCGAACGGAAAAAACGAGTGGGCGGCATCCAGCGATAGACTACTCAACATCCAGCGGCCGCTTTTCAGGATCTCATCGTTTGTGAAACGGCTTAGCAATCGATCAAGGCCGAATGACAGTGTCACGATTGTGCCGCACAGCAGCACGACCGCGGCGATTACATAAGCGACGACCGTGGAGTGCACACGCAGACCTAACCGTCCGCGAATAAGGAAAACGTATGACAAAGACGCAGCTAGCCCTCCGAGCACCAGAGCCGTCCGAGACATCGTCATGACGAGTCCAGCGACCAGGCCGATGTTGAAGAGCGCGAAGGCGACCATGGCAAAGCCACCCCTTGAGGTCTTCAGGTAAACGTATGCCGCGATTGGTATAAGACAGTACAAAAACGCTGCGGTATGGTTGCTATTGGCGAAAAATCCGATCCCCGCCTCGGGATTCGGATAATCGTGAAATCGTAGCGTGCTGGCACGGCCGTCTGCCACTTGCACAATCTGCAAAAGCAAGGTCATTACGCCAGCGAGAAGCGCAAGTCCCCACAAGCGCAATCGCTCGTCCCGGTTACAATTTAGGACCCCTAAAAATATTGCGATTGGCGAAATCAAGAAAAGCGCCGAACGTTCCGTTGCCCAAGGCGCGACCGAAATGCTCAGCCAGGGAAGTGGCATGCCAGCGCTCCGATAGGTCTCCAATAGCACAGTGCGGCCAGGCAGCGCCGACCAAAGCACGGGCGGAAGCGGGATCAGCTGGACAAGGGGAATGCTAACGATTAAGCCCAAGAAAAGCAGCGTCAGCCAATGACTTCTAGCGAGAGGTCCGTTTACCGAAGGTAGGACGATCGCAAAAAGCGCAAGACTGGCGACTTCGACGATAGAGTCGGGAAAAGCGCCTTTCTGAGTCGCACCGCCAAAGAAAAACGACGCCGCTAAAGCGGCGCCGGTCAGAAGCTCAACTTGCCGCACCTAACGTAGATATCAATTAGTTACTTACAGGCGGGAGGGGGTTGCTAATAGGAAAAAACGGAAAGTTGTTTCCAGAGTTTTTGCTGCTTAGAGCAACGCCTGCTCCGATACCGCCGCCAACAACGGCGACACCGGCGGCAATGAATAGCGGATTGATCGCTAGATCTGGTCCCGATTGGGCGACAACATCAGGGTTAGATTTGACTTCACTTACGCAGATCGCCTGATCGGCTTTAGCGAGCATAAGCATCGAACCTGCGCCGACGCGGCTCACAACGGTATTTTCGACCACAACGCTAGCGAATCCATCGCGAACCAGCAAACGGTCCCCCTCCGTCAACCCCGTTCCGGACGAAACTTCGGCAAAGGAGCCACCGCGAGACAACAGCACATCACCGTCGCTTACGAGCTGAGCGGATCCCATCGCGCAAGCGGGTCGCAGCGCAGTATTGAGGCCTGTAGCCCCACTGTCAGAAGCAATCGCAACCTGCGCAAGCCCTGACATAACGCTCATCGCCGCGGCGAAACACAACACAGTTCTCATGAACCTCTCCAATCGTCCATCTAGATCAAATCCGGACGAATTCTCCCCCCGGAACTTCACAAAGCTCTATCACATCCCCTCACTCGTGGAAGCACCGTTACCCTACGTCAAAGGCAATTCATTCAATTCATAGTCTACGAGTGGTATAGAAGCCACATTTCACTCCTTCGGCAAAACTCTAATATTGGAGTAGTAAACGGTTCCGCGCGTCCGCCAATCAGCCGATCCGCGAACAGGTATCTCTGCAACAATTGATTGGGTGCGGCATTTTGCCTCTGGAATTTTAAATGCCATACGGACTTCGGATGCTGGCGTTGAAATTTTGAGCAATTCTGTGCTCGCCAAGGTCGCGCTTGGATCTGAAACGCAAAACACTCGCCAGCGCAAACCGCGCTCGCTCTCGAAATTCTGCGCTTTCGCCTCTGCCATGAATGCGTAGGCTCCCGGAGCAAGGGTCATCAGGTGGCTGACGTTGGCGAAAGCGATCTTGCCACCATAGAATTCAAGCTTGAGAGACGGCTCTGGCTCGTTCGTGATGCCGGCCCAAGCGCCAGGAGTCTGAGTGATCTGCCAATCGAACGGTAGATTGGTTGGTGCGTACTGAAAGCGATTGTTGTAGAGCAGCCCAAGCTGTTTTAATCGGTCCCGAGGTAGACTATTCAGCCACGCAAGATACGCGTCGTCATAAGCTCCTTCGCGCGTCAGCCGCTCGAGGTAAATGAATAATTCGTCCCGGACGGGCGGTTTCAGTGATTTCTGCAGCCCTGTATACAAACGCACAAGACTTCCACGATCTTTCAGATTCAGCATGAGGTTCCTAAGGAGATACGGCCGCCAATACGGCGAGGTGGCCAGCATCTTCCCAAGCGCCGCTTCGTTTTCGGGGGAGCGGCGAATGAGCGCCACAAGGGACGGTCCGATCTGGTCGACGAGACCAGGCCGCGCGCTCAAGAGGATATTGGCTTGCGCGAGCGCGGCATAGCAATCGCCTTTTTCGAATGCCTGATCATAGAGCCACAGATGGGAAGGAAGATCCGTCGGATCGTGTGCCGCCGCGACCGCCATCATCGTTGCGGCACGGTCGACGTCGCCTCGACGCAACATCGCTACCCCTAATGATGACAAAGCTCCGCTTGAGAGGGGGTCGCGCGCTAGGAGCGCGGTAATTGTCGAGGCGGCGGCATTCGCATTGTCGTCGCCGGGACGCTGGATCTCCTCGCTCGCGATCTTCTCACGCGCTGCAGGCATGTCCGGATCCCAAAATAGCGCGGTCCTGGGATTATAGGCGACGGACAAGACCGCGATCATATACGCGGCAATCCGCCAGCCGAGCCATGCGCTGACAAAGAAAGATGCGACGGTCAGCGCTGAACGGCCTCTGAACCGTGCGCGTCCCGAACGAACCGCGTGATGTGGCGTCAAGCCTCTGTCCTTTAGGTTGCGCCTCGAGCGGCCGGGGCGACTATCTCTGACCCCAGATTTTCACATCTCCCTCAAGTGTGCTTTCATCAAAGGTAGAGCTCCCCGTCGCGCTGCGAAGCATTCCACTCAGTATTTTTAGCGGCTACCTAGGGCTCTTTTGATGACGTCAACAGGTTTCTCCAAGACCTACTCGGTCAGGCGCGACCAT
Organism: Beijerinckiaceae bacterium; assembly: GCA_965246795.1. Classification (GTDB taxonomy): domain Bacteria; phylum Pseudomonadota; class Alphaproteobacteria; order Rhizobiales; family Beijerinckiaceae; genus JAJXWB01. The sequence goes on from CBDFFN010000004.1 coordinate 111,350, forward strand.
CATGCGGGTCTTGAAGCTTTACCGTCACTCAGCTCGATCGGCAGCGCCGGCTTGCCGTCCGCCGGCGGTTTGCCATAGTTGAAATACTCTAACCCGCCATATCCATAGCCATACCCGTAACCATACGAGTTGTTGGCTTTATGATAGTCAAATTTGGTCACAAGCGCGCCGACGATTTGAGCCCGCGCAAGCTGGAGACGCCTGACCGCCGTCCCGACTACCCGTCGCCGGGTATGGCTGACGTCTACGACGAGAAGTGTTCCATCGACAAGGCTGCTGAGCAAGGGCGCGTCGGCGAGTCCCATTACCGGTGGCCCGTCAATGATTATTAGGTCAAAGCTATCGCTCGCCATCGACAGCATCGAGCTCATCTGCGGGCCTGCCAACAGCTCAGCCGGATTTGGCGGCAGTGGCCCGGACGACATAAATGTCAAGTTATTGTACGCCGTATCCTGGATGACACTATTCGAGTCGAACGTTCCCGTCAGCACGTTCGAGAGGCCAGCGCTATTTGAGAGCCCAAGCGCCTTGTGGAGCGACGCCTTGCGGAGATCGCCGTCAATCAACAGAACCCGATTCCCGATCTGGGCAAAATTTGCCGCCATGCAAAGGCTCGACGTCGATTTGCCTTCTCCTGGTTGAGAACTAGTGACCAGCAGAATCTTCGGGATGCCTTGGGTAGTTGAAAACTGGAGCGCAGTTCGAAGCGACCGATAAGCTTCGGCGAGAGCGGAGGAAGGATTGGCAAGGGTCGCCCTGGCCACGTTTTCGCCCTCGGAGACTTCGCCTTCGATCTTCTCTTTCATCGGAATGACGCCCAGCACGGTCAAGCCGAGCATCGCTTCGATCTCATCGGGAGACTTGAATGTATCGTCTACGATCTCCCGCATGGCGATCGTGCCCGCGGCAGCTAAAAGGCCTCCGAACAGCGCCACGGTGAGATTTAGTATATAACTGGGGCTCGACGGGCTTCTAGGCAATTCCGCCTTATCGATGATCGAGACGTTATTCGCCGCGACTGCACCGGTCACGCCGACTTCTTTGTACTGCTGCAGCAAACCGTCGTAGAGTGAACGGTTTGTGTCTACTTCCCTTTGCAAAATATTATATTGAATACTGCGACCTCGCAAGTCGAGTACCTCCTCCTTTAGTGAATCAAGCTTCTTCGCAAAGGAAATCTCTTGGTCGCGTGATGCTTCAAATTGCGATCTGACCGCACGTTTCACAAGTTCGATTTGGCGCGCGATCTGACGGTCGTATTCAGTAATCTGAGCGAGGATCTGCTTCAATTCTGGGAAATCCGGCTTCATGATCCGAAGCTTGTCCTGATACTCAGCGCCAAGCTGCGTACGTTTTTCGCGCGCTGTCCCGATCATTTTATCGGCCATAACCTGTGGCAGACCGAGACCGTTATCCGCCTGCGCCTGAATCCACAATTGCTCGTTGCGGATGCGGTCCGCCGTGCTTGCCGATAAGGCATCACTCAGAGATCGCAAGTTGGCGCCCGAAACCGACAATTTGTCATCGACATTCACGATGCCTTCACGCCGCGCGTAGGCGACAACTTGGGTTTCGGACTCTTCGAGCCGCGACTTGACCTGCTGCAGCTTCTCTTCAAGAAAACCACGGGCATATGATGAGGCGGAGAAGCGCCGGTCGAGGGTCATGCCCACGAAATTCTCCGCGACAGCAGTACTGATTTCCTGCGCTACGCGGGGATCGCGATCACTGTAGCTCACCTTCACGATGCGCGACATAACGACCGGTTGGACCGTCAGATTTTTCATTACCCGATCTGCTGCGAGGCGCTGCCGGCCCTCCACCTCGTTCTCCTCGCCGTCGGATCGCGAAAGAAGGCGACTGGCCAGCCTGCTCAGAAAGCTGCCGTCCGATCCGGCAAACTCTTTCCGGTCGGCGAGGGACAGCGATGAGGCAATCCGTTCCGCCAATGCACGGCTCTTAAGCAGCTCATATTGCGTAGAGTAAAACTGCGGGTCACTAGAGTTTTCAGCAGTCATGTCCTGCGACCGTACGACCTTCGCCGCTTCGCGATCAATCTGGATCGAGGAGGTCGCGGTGTAGATCCGGGGCATGAGCAATGTCACCAGTACGCTGAGCGCGAGCGCGGCGACGCAGCATTTGGCGACAAGCTGCCAATACTTCCTAAAGATACCAAAGTAGAGAGCGAACGCTGTATTGCCGCCCGATTTCTGCTCGCCTGACAGCAAAGCTTGCGCGATGAAGGACGGCTGCGCAACATTCGCCGCGGATTGGCTGTTAAGCCGTAATCCGTTTGTGTATCTGCCGTCGCCTGTCGATGGCAAATTCATCCGGCACCCTCTGGACGCAGCTTGAGGTCAGTCATCAGGATAATATTACGGGATGACCTTCGAGCCGATTCCGACCGCCGCCGGGATCGTGGCCTTTAACACTTGCAGCGCGTGGCGTCCAACCGATTCGTCGACGATCACTGTGTCCCCGCCATAAACGACCGGATCTTCAGCTCCGCCTGCCCGGATCGAAGAAAGGTCGTACTGTACTGTAACCCGCTTCTGGTCGATTGTGCGCGCCAAGGTCACCGTTGAGGTGTCTCCAATGTCGCTCATGCCTTCGGCCAACGCGACAGCGCGCAGAAGGGTGGTCTTGCCCTTAAGATTATAGACGCCCGGTTTTTTGACAGCGCCGTAGACCGTAATCTGCCGTCCGACGGACTCTTTCACGAAGACCGCAACCTGAGGCGCCTGCAAATATCTTGCGCCTAGCCGCCTAGACAGTTCCGCTTCCAATTCGCTAGTCGTGCGGCCTGCCGCCTGCATTGCGCCGATGAGAGGCAACGAAATGCGGCCAGCTCCATCAACCTGAACCGTTCCGCCGAGTTTCTCGAACTGATAAACGTTGATATCAAGCGTGTCGCTCGCCGAAATCCGATATTCGGTCTGCGTATAGTTAGATGAGGCCCTCATATTATCGGGCTCCGGAAGGGACATTCCGACCAGGGGTCCATTTTCCGTCGACTGGCACCCTGATAGCAATGCCGCGATGGTAATGACGCCGCACGCGATCGCGCCGCTCATAATGATATCCGCACATTTGCGCATAGATCGCCCCCGGGCATCAGCCGCTCGACCCGTCATCCCTTCACTCCGCTGCGGATGCGCCGAAGGATGCCCGCGTTATTAAAAACCCGGCCAAGCAGACCCAATGTCCCCTCGCCCACCTTTGACCCGCTCGTCTTTCGCTCGCCCGACGCTATGGCGGCGCCCGCTAACGCCGGGATCGCGCTCGCCAAACGATTTTCCAGGACCGAATAAGGCCGGTGCAGGACCAAATTTAAGGCTTCAGCAACACCGACCCTGGTCGCCGCCGCATCGAAACCCGCGCGCAAGTTCGGCGGTCGCCGCTTCGTATCGTGAGCATCTGTGGCGAGGATATGGCACATCCCCTCGTCCAACATACGCTCAGCCCAATATCGAGGCTGCTTGCCGAACGAACCGAGCAGGGACCCTGCCGTAAGCTGCATCCAGACTCCAGCGTTAAAAAGTTGCTGGATCGTATCGTAGCGCCGGTCGATCCAGCTCAGCCGTTCCGGATGCGTCAATATCGGTGTGAACCCGGCCGTCATGAGTTCAAAAAAAAGGTCTTTCAGCCGGGGCGGGGGCACATGATGCGGCGGTTCAATCAACACAAACCGGGTGTCGTGCAGAGCAAGCAATTCGCCCGAGTACAGCCCTTTCACGAGATCGGGGGCTACATGGACATCGGCGCCGACGACCACGCTCAACGGGATGCCGGCCTCGTCGATGGCCGTTTGCAGCGCCGCGACCCGCTCCCGAACATCAGCCCCGAGATTATTGTAGACGCCGGGCATCATATGTGGTGTGCACGCGACAATCCCGACGCCGTCCGCCACAAAGAGCCGCGCCATCTCCAAGGAAACATCGAGATTGCTTGCCCCGTCGTCCAATCCTGGGAGCATGTGGCAATGCAAGTCGATCATGCGATTCCTGCCATCGTTATAGACGCGATGCATTAAAGCTTTGGCAATCGCGGCGCGTGGTCCAGGAGATCCGCGCGGTTCTTTTTCCCAACTCTATCCAAACCGAACTCAGGCATTGTAACGTTGCCACCCGAGGTAATGCCAGTCCGACGCAGGACATGGACAACCGTTAGTGCAAGTATTTTGACGTCGAGACCAATCGACCAATGGTCGACGTACCAAAGGTCTAAAGTAAATTTCTCCGGCCAAGATATCGCGTTCCGCCCGTTCACCTGTGCCCATCCGGTGAGGCCAGGCCGAACCTCGTGTCTCCGAGCTTCGTTTGGCGTATACCTGTCAAGGTAGCGCAGTAGCAAGGGTCGGGGACCTACAAGAGACATGTCGCCTTTCAGGACGTTCCAAAACCCCGGCAGTTCGTCGAGAGTTGTTGAGCGCAAAAAAGTTCCAAAGGGGGTCAGACGTTCGCTATCTGTAAGCGGGCACCCCTCTGCGTCCATGACTTCGAGCATTGTCCTGAATTTAACCAGCGTAAATGGCTCCCCGCGTAAGCCGGGCCGTGATTGGCGAAACAACACAGGCCAGCCGAAGGCGCAATAAGTTGCGAGTGCCACGATCAAAAGCAGCGGCGCCAAGAACACGAGTGCTACGATCGAAACCGTAATGTCGATAATGCGTTTCGCCGAAATCGCCATAGATCGTAAGTGCTTTCTCATACCCGCACGTCAAAAATCGGTTATAGAACTTATCGATCTTTCCTAGGCTCTTGAGACGCCACAGGCGCCAAAAAGAGGTTTAGATCTAGTCATTAGATAGGGCCACTGCGTCATACCGAGGCCGTCATACACGAAGCTGGGAGGCAGCGGGAGTCGCGGGTATAGCCCTGAAGCAGCGTTACATCAATCGAGGCATGGAAGCCGAAACTTTCGGTAGTTCACGGTGATCCTTGACGCGGAAAGTCACCGACGGCGTGGCGCGCATCGAACTCGGCAAAGCCAAGGAATTGCGCCTCGGCAATATCGACGCGCAGCGCGACTGGGACCATGCACGCGACTACGTCGCCGCGATGTGGATGATGCTGCAGCAGGAGAAGGGTGACGATTACGTGGTTGCCACGGGCCGGACCACCACGGTACGCGACATGTGCCGCATCGCCTTCGGCCATGTCGGCCTCAACATGGACGATCACGTCGTCGTCGATCCGAAATTCTACCGCCCCGCGGAGGCCGACATCCTGCTCGGCAATCCCGCCAAGGCGCAGCGCGTGCTTGGCTGGAAGGCCGAGACGTCGCTCGAGGCGATGATCCGCGAGATGGTCGAAGCCGACCTCGTGCGCGTGAAAGCCGACCCCGTCTGGTGATGGTGCTACCCTCCACACGCCTTTGTCCACGAAGCCTGAACCCTTCCGTTTGCGACGTGCGAGATCGGGAGCCTTAGGTTGCGTGTCCACCATCCGATTAAAGAATGACCGTCGACGCCCATGTGCTCGCGCGCGGCGGCTTGTATGATCGACTGCCAGCCGTGCTTCACTCCAATACGAAAAGCTCTCCGTGCTGCGCTCACCATCGCTGCGGTCGCACACCGCAATCCGGCGAAGGCGCTGAAGCTGAACGCGCACTGGCTTGAGACTGGCGAAGGCAGACCTGATCTGCCGTCGCTCGTGGGCTCGTACGATCCAGATTCCGAGCCACGCCGCGGCGTGTCCTCGACAGGCAAGGGTCGACACAAGCTGACCCTAGGCGCCATCGCTGAGCTTGAGTCGCGGGCCGGCTTGGGCGGCGGCGGATACGCCGTCACGACCGAAGTCAACGACGAGGGCGGCGCCGAGAGCTACACGGCCGACTTCATCAAGGCTGAGCGGATCTTGCCGCCAGCCTTCCTAAGTAGCGAACTGGGCGTCTCGTTTGGCTTCGCTGAGATCGTCTTGGTCGACCGGGACAGCATGTAGCCGGACTCCCGCAGCGGTGATCGTGTTGTGGTAGACCGCGCAAAACTGGCGTGAAGCAAGGCGGTCTCTTCGCGAGCCGAGACGGCGACGAACTGCTGGTCGAGCAGGTCGAGTTAGTGCGTCCAGAGACAGCTCCACCCGTATTCTCGTGACGTCACGAAACGCGGCCTACAGTCGTATGAGCTGACGTGAGACGGATCGGCCGAGATCATCGGTCGAATTGCAGAGAGAATCTCTAAGGCAGTTTTCGCGTGAGAAGCACATCCATCATATTCGTAACCGATGAAGGCGCCACCGGGGTCCAATTAATCGGCTGCTCCGGTCGAAAGTAATGTCTGAGAAGCTGCCCATTGGGAATAGGAATTACTTTATAACCTTTTTCGGTAAACGGCCGCAATAGCTCCTCAGGTGATTGAGATAAGTCCTCGGGTGTTATCTCTAAGACGATATCCGCATTGAAGTCTTCCTCCTGGAGCAAGGCATTCATACCAGCAATAACAAGCTCTTCCGCGCCTTCAACATCTATTTTTATCATTCGAATCCTTGAGACCGGCACGCCTAACGTTTCAGGGGACAACACAAAGCTGCTTACATCTGCTTCAACGGTGCCGCCGCGGCCTGCCTTGATACTTTTTTGTCCAAGGTAAGCGGCTCCCTGCGAATAAATTTTTACGGTACCAGCCTTATCGCTAATGGCGGCATTGTGTACCGTAGATGTTGGTTAGGTCATTTAGCTGAATATTTTTTCGAAGCAGTGTAGTTGTGCTCGGGGAAGCTTCAAAGGCAACCACGCGACCCGCGGGTCCTACTTTGATCCCGGCCATAATTGAAAAGTATCCGATATTGGCACCTACGTCGACAAAGACGTCACCGGGCTCGAGCCGCAACTTTATCAGCTCACCGATATTGCGATCGTGGTATCCAGTAAAATAAATTCTCCACGACACACCATCAGTCTTATTTACGTTCATAAGAAAGCCGTCGGACGTGCGTACAGAAGTGTCGTTTTCCAGAACGCCACGTTCCGATAGCTTGCGTAAAATCCGGCAGTAGTATTCTTTGAGAACGGCAGTAGGGATAATCTTTGCTACAAATCGATCTATGGCTATTTGTGAATTCACGCCGGACCCCTTTATTTCGTATCTGTCTTCTCTGGCCAAGATTTGTATCTCAAAGCATATCACCGCACCGCGAAAAGCCCAACCAAAACTTCAAGATGAAGACTTGCGTCAGCATATCCTCTCGTCAAGTGATCAAGCTTACGACAAAAATGCGATGGACGAATTCTACGTTCGAAATGCATCTATCGGTGTTGACCTGAAAATTGTCGTTATGACGGTGCGGACGATCCTGTTCGCAGACAAAGTGCGAGGAACCCAGAGAGTTAGTCGACGACGATAGCAGCGTCCCCTATTATTCGGTCTGCTGAAGCTTTCTCAACCGGCCGAGCCTTGGGCTAAGTCACGGACGTGAAAGGCGGCGAACGATCCGCCAGCTGCGAACTTGCGCCGCGCCAAAGCTCTTCTGCGACCTTCAAGGGTTTTAATCCCTTATCATGCCACCACGCGCCTTCATCGCCACGCATGTGAAGTTCACGGTGATGGTCTGCGCATAGAGGAACAGTGTATTCGTCGCTGACTTTCCGACCGAGCGCGCGAGGTTGTGCCAATCTCACGTGGTGAGCTTGTGAAGGCGATGCTCCGCAGACCAGGCAGGGTTGCGAGGCGACGAAGCGAAGGTGGTCCCGGTCCCGTTGCCGGGTCGGCTCGCCAAGAACCAGCGCACTTTTGTCGATATGACCTGTGGGCCGCTCGTGCGCAGGATTTAAATCGACGGCGGCAGATTTCGTACGTGCATCCACGTTCGCCGATCTCGCAGCGATCCGCAGTCGCGGTGGCTCGTTTTTGTCGCGATAGAGTGACAGGCCAAAGGAATTGCCAAAGGTGCAGAGGGCTCGCTTGGTCGCATCAGTCTCAGCCGCTTTGGATGCGCGCTCATGGGCTTGGCCTGCTGTCGCAGCCGAGGCTTCTCCCGACCCCAGGCCTTCTCGTGTGATGATCGCGCCGGCGGTCCGAACGCTGATCCGGACTCGGGTCAGATAGGCTGCCGTAAACCGGTAATCGACGTGCTTCTGCCACACGCAGGTACTGGCGACGGTCTCGCGATCCCATCCATCGAAGCCGAATATTCGATTGGCCTCCGCAATGACATGCCAACCTTCGAGGTAGTGGAGCGTTTTGCCGTCGACCTCGCGCTCCTTGATGTGTCGCTTCTGGATCGGTGCTTTGAGCCGTCGGATCTGGACATCGGCGAAAGCCATCTTACTAGCTCCGTACCGAAAGGGACGCTTTGGGTTCGGCGAGCATAGCGCCGGGTATGGTCGCCCCACCCGCTAGTGCGGCTAGCAACGCACGACGGTCTGGGCGCGCGGGTTGCGGGACAAGGAACTCGGCCGGCAGCGCCCACTCATCGATGATCGAAACCGCAGGTGGTGTTGTACGGACCGATGCGGTGAAGTCCGGTTGGGTCAGTTTCTTCAGATTGGCGGTCTGCATCGTCTCAATAGCGACCATCCGCTTGCAGGAGGCACGGGCCTCCAGCCGCGCCAACCGCGATCTCATCGCGTCCGAGCGCTCCTTCAGCGCTTTGGCGAAGCATTCGTCTTCGAGCGCCGACCGAATGAGACCTGAAAGGGCCTCGTGCAAGTTGGTGGCGCCCTCGAGTGTGTCTGCGAGGGTCTCGTCGTCGAGGTCGGGATGCAGCTCCAACAGCCGTCGACGAATTTCTGAGAATCGCGTAGCTTCCAATACGACCATATGGTTCATTGCATCACCTCCTAATACTGATATTTTTTATATCAGTACCAGGCGGCAGTCAAGGCGCGTTTTCTTTGCTTACCCCTGCGCAAATCAAGGCTGCACGAGCGCTCCTGGGCTGGGATCAGCCGGAACTGGCCCGTCATGCGGGGATCGGCGTGGCTACCGTTCGGCGCGTAGAAGCTGTCCCAGGCGGTGCCGGGTCCAAGGAATCGCTCGACAAGATCAAAGCCGCGCTGACGCAGGGCGGCATCTCATTCATCTCGCCCAACCGGCACGGAGGCGAAGGCGTTAGAGTAGGACGCCAGAAATGATTCCGGCTCGATAGCCGACGTCAGGAGGCACTACGACCGAGCGGCGGACTTAGGCATCGACGCGAGTTGCTAGTCGCCGTTCCGGTCATTTCCGCGTATTAAAGGGCGAGCTTACGCGTATCCGGGGGCGGGTCGTTGAAAGGTGGACGAGGGGTCTTCGATCAGATCATCGATTTGAAAGGGGGACTCGCCAACACGTCTGATGTCGCTTCGAACGATGCACAATCTATATGAAGCAGCCTTTGCACTCGATGCCACCCCTGATCGATCGCGAATTGCTCGACTGTAGCGTCGCGAGCGTGGAACAGGCGTCCACGTTGTTCCGCGATGGGACTGGCTACGCGCTCCCTTGGGCATGTTGATGGATCGAAGGAAAGATACAGACGCGCGTATCGAGGCGCTGGCATCGCTACCGACAATCGGCGACGTGGCGAAGCGGTTCGATGTCACCCTACGTTTTCTTAGGTTTTACGAAGAGAAAGGCGTTTTGCAGCCGATCCGGATCGGTAGCACGCGAATCTATGATGATGCACAGCAAAAGCGCGTGGCAGCGATTGTACGCGCCCGTTTGCTCGGCGCGTCAGTCGCCGAAATACAGAACATGTTCGTCCCAGGGCGTCAGAAGCGCGACGCAAAGATTCTGACGGAAAAAGTTGCATTGTTACGCAAGCGTCGCGACGTGATGGACGAGGAACTCAAGCGCCTCGAAGCACTGATCGATCTCGCATCTACAAAGGGCTCCGATCCGTCAAAGTCCCCAAAGGAGGCGGTGGCAAAAGGTCGTCAGGACAGCTAACGCTGCGCAGGCGAAGAGGATCACGGCCGCGACCCAAAGTGGTCGCTTGCTTATCGACTTCCGCACTGGCGGCGATCCGGCCAATCCCTTTTGGTTTTGAACTTCGGGCGGGCGCTGCAGCATGTTCGCCGAACGCTGCAGGCCGCTCAGGACGTCCTCAAAATCCCTAGACCACGCCGGACGCAGAATGCTCGCCCAGAAGGGCAGACGCACGCTCTCCATTCCGGCAATCGCTGTCCGAAGCCCGCCGGCGTAGCTGTTCTCGTCCGATGTCACCCCACGGTCGCCGAGCTCGTTCGCGAGATGATCGGCGAGAGCATCCGCGCTCATGCCGGCATATCGGACACGGCCGAGCGCCGCCCGAAGCGCCTTGCGTGTCAGATCGGCAGGCGGTGGTGTCGTCCCGAACGTCTTGTGCCGAAGCTGCATCATCGCCGTGCGGATTTCGGTATCCGTCCGCGATCGAGAAGCGCGCAGCGATCGGGAGGCGGCCGCGATGGCTTCTTCCGCCGTGACAAATGCCGGTTCGGTCAGCGCAGACGCGATCATCGCGTTGAAGGGCTCCCCGAAATCCTCGATGGCCACGCCACCAGAATCGACCAGCGTCGCCGCGAGCGGATGCCGTTGGATGCGTTCGGCAAGCGGCCGAAGATCAGAGGCGTAGCCAAAGATCGGCAGGCTACGCGCCACGGCGACGCCAATTTCGAAGGCAGTCCCATCGTCGACGTGCGGACCGCGAAACGGCGAGAGGTCCGCTACGACGGCATGCGCATTCGAAAGAGCGGTCATGCATGTTTCGTAGATGCCTTCGGCGCCGAGCTCCACCGATGTGACATCGCCCGGAAACACACCGCGGCAGCCGTGCGCCTCGCACGCCGCCTTTAACGCATCTCCGCGCTCAGCCGCGTCGTGCATAGCACGGTCGGGCCAGCGAGGTAGATCAGTGGATTCGTCTTTAGGTTGCCCACGGCAGTTCGTAACATCGCTGGCGAAAGACTGCGACCGCCTCGTCGTCACCCGCTACGGCGCAATTTTCCAGAACGCACGACGGAAAGGCTGGAACGGCTGAGGCGTCAGCGATGTAAAACGTGCAACGGATGAACGTGCAGTCGACAAAGTCGCACCGCTTGAAGAACCGACCGGGGTTTTCAAGCCTGATGACCATATAGCTGTAACGCTCAGCCGTTACGCGCATCGCCCTCAACGATGTCGCCTTCACTCATTAGCTTCGGAGCGGACGGCCATTTGCCAGCTAGGCAATCCACGAGATCATCAAAGGTTAGGATACGCAGCGGTCCCCGCCATGACGCGAAGCCGCGGGGGTGCGAAGTCGTAGCTGCGCTTGCGACGTCGGGAGGAGCGTGCTCGCAGACGACGCGTTGAAGGACGTCGTACATTCGGTCGAAGCAGAGCCGGCGAAGGGCCACATGCACCATCCTCATCGATGATGAAATCACGAGCGCACACCGGCGCCGCGGCTTCGGCCTGTGTCCGAAGCAGGCAGCGTTGACGCGAGCTAGTCTAGCTGGCCGTGCGATCGTCTTGACAGATGCGTCTGTGATCGATGCGGCGCTGAGCGATAGAATTGCCGCCGATGACTGAATCGGCAATCGAGATTGTCACAATGGTGCCAACTGGCGCTTCGCGCAAAACTGCGATCAGCTGGTGTTCGGCTTCTGAGAAATCGTCCATGTGATCCTCTTATGATTGTTTAGCCGCCGATGTGCGAGCCGGCTATTAACTAGCTCTGGCTTGTCGTCTCCTTTCCGAAAATGGCCCGCGAGGGACGAGTGCATGCCGACACGACCTTTATTGGTAAGGCCGACACTTTCGGCAACGCATGGCTGGGCACGGTGCCTGAAGCGTTACGTCCGATCGTCCGCGCGGTCTGAAGCATCGACCTGGGTGGACCGATCTTGAGCGTCGGCCCACTCTTTGATCGGGATGCATTGGAAGAAGGCGATGACAAGCATTGTTTTGCAGCGCAGACTGCGGGAGATCAGAAGGTGAGATTCGGGAGGTTTCGGATGTCTCGTTCAGCGCTTCATCTTTGGCCACGGTGGACCCCCCTCGCAGTTTTGCTCCTTGCGATCCTATGCAGCCTCGGGTTTTGGTCAGTCGTTGGGATAGGGGCAAAGACTGTTCTCGCTGCTTATGCGGATCAGGGATGGACCCGCGAGCAACTCATCACGGCGACAGGGGGAGGTTTTGCCTACGGGTCGTTCGATCTCTCGTCGGTAAGCTGCCGAGCTGCATAGTCGCTAGCTTAGCTCGTAAGACAGAGAACTTTCCATAGGCAGCGGATCAGACTTCAACTGCGCCTTTACTCTACATTACGAATTACTCGCGGAAGGCTAGAATCTCATAGACCAAATTTTAAGTGGAGACGGAATTTGATAGCTTAGCATTTGCGTGACGCTGTCGACCTGATCGTCATGTCGTCCGCCAGGGAATGCAAGTAGTTCGAATTCGAGCACATTAAGCCACGGTGCGTCACGAAGAAACTTGACACGAAACGACTCGAAGATCGGTGTCACTGCTTCCGCGCGTATTGTTTTGCTTTGTTTGGGCATCACGCCTATAGCAGAAACTCCCATTCCTTTGAGCTCATTGATCAAGCTCGTTCCAATTCCAGTATCTTCGACCAGTACGCCATCGGCCTTGTATCGTGTCGCAAAATCGAAGGCGATGCGTTTGAGCTCCGTAAACTCCGGACGACCGCGATATACATCAATCAGACAATATTCGCCGCCCTTAATGTGCCAAGTTGTGCCGACGCTAAAATCATGGTGGTTTTCGGTTTTGCTCGCGGTGTCCCACGATTGAAATATACGATCCCCTGCCTCGAGTGCGGGCAGTTGGTCGAAGTAGCGGAGCGAATTACGTTTGAAGAGCGTACCGCCGGGTGGCGTCGGCCGCTGTTGATATAATGCTTCGAACCTATGCTCGCCGATCGTTCGGCGCAGCTTACCGAAATATTCGAGCGTATCGCGAGCCGGATTGAGAACAGAGCCCGCTTTGCGCGTAAATACGGTGTTAGGACCGGTCTGAATAATTGTCTCCGTATCGGCAATTGCCGGAAGGTTGAGATGGGTCCAGTTTTCTGGATCGTTGCGCAAGAGATAGCCGACAAGATCGTCCTCGTGCAGCCGCTGTGCAACAACAATAGCTGCGCCCGTCTTTGGGTCGTTCAAACGGGACAGAGCAACAGGGCCAAACCAATCATTGACTGCATTGCGCGCCGCGTCCGACGGAAGATCCGACGCCGACAATGGGTCGTCAACAATGAGGAAGTCCGCACCGCGGCCGGTTAGTGGGCCGGCGACAGATGTAGCCAGACGGCCACCTCGCGCGGTTAGAAGAACCTCATTTTCCGAGTTCTTCTGCGAGCTGACAATCGTCTTAGGAAAAATCCGCCGATACCAGTCGCTCGACAGGATCAGGCGAAAGTCGTTCTGCATTTTGACAGAAAGGCTCTGTGCGTATGACGCGCAAATAATGTTCAGTGTCGGATTATGGCCGAGGACGAACGCCGGAAAGGCGATCGACACGCAAATCGATTTTAAGCTGCGCGGTGGCATCGTCGTGATAAGGCGCGATGTCTTACCAAGTCGAACCTGCTCAAGGTGATAACAAAGCGCATCTATATGCCAGTTCGGTCGATAGACCGTCGCCGGGTTGAGCGTCGTGAAGACCTTGCGCACAAAACTGGGAAAGTGCGTTCTAAGAAGCGTTTGCAGAAACTGCTTTTTCGCTGCATGTCCCTGCGCTAACTGAAAAGCCTCACTCATTCGCTTCGTCTTTTTTTATCTGCGCCGGATCGAAGCCGCAGCTCGATGTATTTTCAGAGTGCAATTGATCCGTTTCGACTTCTTCGACCTTCAGACTATTCTTGAAGGCCTCGATAATCGCTTCATCGTCTTTTGAAAAGTCGTCGTCTGCTAAGTTATGGTCGGTCGCGTTTGCGTGATCGATTCGCATAAGCAACTCTACCCATTTTAGTTCGCCTTTCAGAGCTTTGTTACGAATGATGCGTGCAAGCTGTTCCTTCGTCGTTCTACGCTCTGTGCTTCCACTTTGCGCGTCACGAACTACGACCTTCGATCGAAGCTCTTTTTCAAGCAACTCCACCATAGTGGGTGCCTTGCGCTTCTTACCTGAGGGATTTCCGCTCTGTCCCGGCTGCCACCTGTTCTTGATAGGCGGCCTCTTGTATCCGACATCGTCATCGTTCGTTGTCATTGCTCAGAAGCAACCTCAGTCGGCCGCGAGCCACTCACGCCTACGGATGTCGTTTCAGTCTTAGCTTCGGAGTTGCATGCGATGGCCAAATCGGCTCGCTCGCGATGCCTCCATTCCAACAGCTCATCAAAGGCAATGCCTGTCTTCGCGCAGCGTGCTTTTCCAGCCGTTATCGCCTGCCAACGTCTTATCATGACGTCCACGTAGAGCGGATCGAGTTCGATGCTTCGACACACACGCCCGCAGCGTTGTGCTGCGATCATAGTCGATCCTGAACCAGCGAATGGATCAAGGATGACATCGCCGCGGTTCGTCACATCGAGCATCATGTCTTCAAGCATGATGGACGGTTTTGTTGTCGGATGGTCCTGTAGCCCGCGGCGCGCATCGGATCCAAATGACGAAGCGCCTGGATAGAGCCAAACATTCGAACGCCAGCGACCGTTTTTGCCTAAGTTAACGTTATTGAGGTGAGGCGCATCACCGCTTTTGTAGAGCGGCAGAAGTTCGTGGGCCGAGCGATAAAGGCTTCCCATACCGGCATTGCTTTTCGACCAGACGATCAGGTTGATCATCTCAAGGGAGCAGGTCTTCATGGCCGAGTGCAACGCAGACTGGCCACGCCAGTCGATGAATGAGGCGAGGAGCCCACCGTCGACAAGAAATGGCACGATCGCTTTGAGCCAGTCCTCATTGAACTGCACAAACTCATCGTCGCTTAGCTCGCCGGATGCCATCGCGAACTCGCGATGTGCCTGACGCGTGACGTGACCCTTGACCGGCACATTGAACGGTATGTCTGTCAGCACCAGGCGCGCTCTTTCGGAGCCCATCAATTCCGCTGATAGCTTCGGATCCCGCGCGTCGCCGCATAGAACCAGATGATCGTCGAGGACGAAAAGGTCCCCAATCTGTGCTACGGGAGCGATGGAAGGGTCGGGAGAGAGCGGTCCCGATTCGATCCCTGTCTGCGTGCTATCGATCAGAACGTGGTCAATCTCATCCAGTGAAAAGCCCGAAACCTCCAGTGGCTCTTCCTCAATGACGAGCTCTTCGAACTCACACTTCAGTTCCTCTAAGTTCCACTCACCCTTCTCGCCGAGCCGGTTGATTGCCAGGCGAACGAGACGTTGCTGAGTGGACGTTAAATGGTCGAGACGGACGCACGGCACCGTTTTCATGCCAAGCAGCTTCGCCGCCTCAAGACGCGTCACGCCGTCAATAATCGCGTTACTTTTTCCAATCACGAGCGGTACATTGAAACCGAATGTGGAAATTGCTGAGGCGACCTCCTGCACGTGCACAGCATTGGATTTACGGACGGCACGCTTAGGAAGCACAAGATCTTCGACTGCAACTTGATCCACCAATAACGTCGGAAGAAGATCGTTTCGCGGATGACTTTGAGCCTGGATGATAGGGCCTGCCACACGCAGCAGTTCGCGCTGCTTTTGACCTTTTTTCTTTAAAACCTCGTTGAGTTGAGGCTTTAGCATTTTCCCGTTGCGCACTGTCGAGCCTTTTAGGGACGAGGAATCCGCTCAGAAATCGGCGGGTGCATACATATTACTCCGCCCTCCGCAAGGGGAAAAAAACGCAGGCCTTCGTGCTCGATCGTGTCGGAGCCTCCGGGCGCTATCGCCTAATCTCAATCGCTCATCGCGAGCTAACGTCTGCTCAGAAACTTTCACCTGGAAATGGCTTTTCAGCGCGCGTTCGGAACGGTGGCGGATACAAACGGCTCAGAACAGATCTAGCGCTTGCTACTGGCGCGCTCTCGAAACCACGATTGATCCAATAAATGGAGCCGCCACCATCATCTCTCCTATCGACCTTGAAGCCTTGACGCTTCAAATCCGACATCCGCGCTCTCGTCGTATGAGGGCGCCAGCCCATCGCTTGCGATAGGGATTTCAACGTTGCTCCGCCGCGTCGCGATAGCATTCGGACGGCGAGCGCCTGCTTCGCGCCAACGGCCGTACCAAACAACTTCGACAGATCAACGTCTTTAATGACACGGCCGGTCGCAACATCACGTACAACGACGCTCGCATCGCCCTTGCACGATTGCGACGGCACACCGATCGCTCGTCGGCCTTTCGCAGTTATGACCAGGCTGACCGGCCGGCCTCCAAGATCGGTGCGCCACACCGGCATGCCCGACAGGGCCTCGACTTCAATTGCAAGGTTCCTTGCCACAAGGTTGACGCCCAAGGCCGCCGCCCTTCGCATCTTCTCCGGAAGTTCGGCGACGCCATCCTCGCGCATCGCGGCGCGGCTAAGAACCAATCGCTGAACAATGGAAAGTTTGGTCACGGATAGGAACTCAGGAAGCAACCTTAACCTGCCTCCGACCCCCTACTCTTGGAAGGCGGCGACACACCAAGGGATGCTCGCTTTCCCCTACAAGTCCAGTCCAATCCGCATCAGCTTAAGTGCCTGTCTGACCTACGCGATTGTTGCCTGCGGACCGCTGATCGGCGCCCCACCCCATACTTTGGCTCCCGCAAATTCCCTGCAGATTACACAGGGAATTCCGCCATTCGAGCTTTGATACTATGGGCTTTTCGGCGATTTAGCCGACGGGTGGGCGTCAAAACGATGGAGTTTGGCTGCAAATTCCCTGAAAGCAGCGAACTCCGGTGCGCTCTATCGCTTCGAGTGGCGCCTCTTACTCCCGCTCTTTGAAATGATAGGCGCAGATTTTGTTGCCATCGAGATCGCGAAAGTAAGCGAAATAGGCCGGCGAATTCTCACCGAAACGCGAACCGGGATCGCCTTCGTTCGCCGCGCCGAGCGACATGGCCTTCGCATGAAACGCGTCGACCGCCTCGGTGCTCTCGAAGCCGAAGCCCGCCATCGCACCATTGCCGATGCTTGCAGCGCCGCCATCGTAGGGTCCGAGCACGCCGAACAACCCTTTGCCCGGACGACCATAGAGTCGGCCGCCGGTCGGATGATCGAAGAACGTCTTCATGCCGATCGTCGCGAGAAGCGCATCGTAGAAATCCCGCGCCTTCTCGATCTGGTTCGAACCGACTGTTGCGTAGCTGATCATCGTCGCGCCTCCTCGTGTTTCGTCACGTTCCCGGTGTGCCGTGCACGTTCGGAAAGAACATCTCTTTCCAGTCCACCGGCTTGCGTTTGATCATATCCGTGCGCGTCATGAAATCGACGAAGCGGCCCATCGCCTGCGGCGTCGTCGTGAAAATCACTTGCGGATCGGCGAGGATCGACTCGATGAGAGCCAGATCGCTGCCGTCGCGTCCGAGCCGCACGTAAGTGTCCGCGGCTGCCGCGCGATCGGTGCGGATCACCGCAATCGCTTCATCGAGCGCCGCCGCGAAGGCCTCGAAGATTTTTGGATTGGCGCCGGCGAATTGCGTGGTTGCCCAGACAACGTTGAACGTCGATGGACCACCGAGAACGTCAAATGTGTTGAGGATCGTGCGCACGCCGGGCTTACGCGCCTCGAGCTCCTGGATCGGTGCGGCGGTGAAATGCGCGGTGACCTCGCCTTTCGAAAACAACGCCGCCATCCCGTCGGGATGCGCGAGTGTCACGGTCAGCCGGTCGAGATCGTTGCGCCGCGCCTCGCCCAATTCCTTCTCGGCCGCCATCTGCAGGAAGAAGGCCTGAATCGACACTTTGACGGCTGGCAACGCAATGCGGTCCTTGTCGGTAAAATCCTTCAGCGAGCGGACGTTCGGGTTCGTCGTGTTCATCCAAAGCGGCATGGAATTCATCGCCGCGACGCCTTTGACCGGATTGGCGGTGCCTGCGGTGCGCGACCAAAGCAGAATGAAGGGCGGCACGCCGCCGGCCGCAAATTGTACCGCGCCGGAGAGGATCGCGTCGTTCATCGCCGCGCCGCCCGCCAGCGTGACGTAGGTGGCCTTAAGATCGGTGATGCCGCGCTTCGCCGCCTCTTTTTGCAGCAGTCCGCGGTCTTCCATGATCATCAGAGGCAAATGACCGAGACTGGGTTGCCGCGCTATTTTTACCTCGGCGATCTCAGCACGCAGCGGCGTGACCACAACAGCTAGCGTGGCGAAGACCAAAGCGATCAGGCGCATAAATACACTCCGCAAAACCGGCTCACTTCGCAAGCGCGCCGCGGCGGATCACCGGCGCGGGCACGCTGTCGATCATCACATTGATGCAGGCGGGCAGGCCGCTGGCGTATGCAGCATCGAGCGCAAGCGGCAATTCTTCGGCACGCGTAACGATCGTGCCGAAGCCACCAAGCGCTGCGACGACCTGATCGTAGCGCGAGGCCATGAGATCGCAGCCCTTTGCCCGATCTGCACCGTAGCTGCGTAGCTGGATCTGATATTCCGCATTCCATCGGGCGTCGTTGCCGACGACGGCGATGAACGGCAGTCCGTAGCGCACTGCCGTCTCGAACTCCGACATGTGGAAACCGAACGTACCGTCGCCGAGCATGGCGACGACAGGCCCAGCCCGAAGCAGCAGCCGCGCGGCGAGCGCGAAGGGGATCGAGGCGCCGATCGTGCCGGACACGCCGTTGATCAGCCGGCGTGGCGCGCGCACCAAGGCCTGCGGCCATTGGCCGATTTCGCCGCCGTCGCAGATCAGCGTGCCGCCGTTGTGTCTTGCGAAGAAGGCATCGACGGCGTGGCAGAGTTCGACCGGGTGTAGCCGCCCGTGCGTGCCTTTCGCTTGCGCCCATTCCGCGGGACGATAGTCGAGTGCGGCGCGTGCTGACGTACACCAATCCTTCGAGCGAACGGACAAGTTCTGCATCGCATCTGCGAGCGCCGCGAGCGTCGGCGTGGCATCCGCGACGCCCGACGTTTTCAGGCGCGCGCCAAGTCCATTCCTTGCACGCGCGAGGATCGTCTCTTCGGGATCGATGACGACGAAACTGCACGATGGCGCGATCGCCGGCGCATCGCCGAAGCGCAAGGTGAAGTCGAGTTGTTTGCCGATGAGCACGACGAGATCGGCCTGCGCCAAAATCTCCGATAATGCGCCGAGTGCGGGATCATTGATGCCGCGCGGGCTCTCCATACAGGCCGTCGGCACCTGCGTCCGCGCCTCGAACCTCTGCGCTGCGTCGTGACCAAGCGCAGGACCAACAAGCACCATTGGCCGCGCCGCGTCGCGGATCAGCGATGTTGCGCTCGCGATGAGATCGCGGTCCGGTCCGCGCACCGCGGCTGGCGTGGGCGACACATCAGGCGCTTGCGCCGCCGGCAGGATTGCTTCGAGAAGATCGACGGGCAGTGCGACGTGCACGGGGCCAGGCCGTCCCTCGCACGCAAGGTTCATCGCGCGAAAAATGTCGTCGGTCAGACCGGCAGCAGTCTGAGCCGTCCACGACGCCTTGGTCATTGGCCGAGCGAGATCGGCCTGCGCCAGTTCCTGAAACGCGCCCCGGCCAAGCTCACCGAGCGCCGCGTGGCCAGACAGCAGCACGACCGGCGATTCGGCGGCCCGCGCTGTGAACAACGCGGCCGCGCCATTGGCCTGCCCCTGCCCGCCGGTCACCAGCGCAACGCCGGGTAGCCCGGTCAGGCGGCTCCAGGCATCGGCCATGTGCACGCAAGCGGCCTCATGGCGGACGTGCACGATCTCGATCTCCGTTTCGAGCAACGCGTCAAAGATCGGCATGATGTGATTGCCGGATAAAGTGAAAATGCGCGTGACGCCGCAGCGGGCCAGAGCGCGTGCCACGAGGTCGGCGCCCCTCAGTCCCGTTTGCATAATGATGTCCTCCCGCCGCAATTATAGGCAGGTTTTCGCGGCCCCTGCGACCTGCCGTCGCGATGGCGCAAAGGCGACACGCCTCTCGGGATTCGTCCGCCGCCCCCTGTTGCAGGCTCCGGCCGATCCCTAAAACAGGGGTGTTCGTGTTGGTAGTCCGCGTCTCCTTGGGTGGGGAAGTCGCGGCGTTAGTTCGGGTGAGGCGTGCGGCGGTTGCGGCGTTCAAGCGTCCAGTTGGGACGTGTTTCGGTGCGTCTTGCGCGTGCGGCGTCGGCTGCTTGCGTAGCGACGAGCATCTTCGGTGTCGGCGTCGCGCCGGCGGAGACGATCTCGCGCGCCTTGATCGAGGCCTACACCGCAAATCCCGATCTTAATGCGCAACGCGCCGGCGTGCGCAGCGCCGACGAAGGCATCGGCCGCGCGACAGCTGGATACCGCCCGCGTATCAGCGGTTCGCTCGATGCGGGCTTTGAATACAGCGACATCCGCGCGGCCTCGCCTGCGACCGCGATGGGCGGCAGCGTCAACGGCATCACGGGCGCGACGAGTCAGGGCGCAGGCGCTGCACAGGCTGTCGGGACGGTTGCGGGCGCCGGCAATGGTTCGGTGCGCTCGGTCGCTGGTGTCGCGCGCTACACCGGAGCGCCGCGCGGCGTTGGTCTGACTGCACAACAGACCTTGTTCGACGGAAACCGCACAACCAACAGCGTCCGACAGGCCGAGAGCCAGGTGTTCGGCGCGCGCGAGACGATGCGTGTCACGGAGCAGAACACGCTCTTCTCCGCCGCATCGAACTACATGAACGTGTTGCGCGACACGGCCATTCTCGGTCTGCGCAAGTCCAACATCCTTGTCCTCAACGAACAGCTTCGCCAGACGCGCAACCGCTTCCAGGTCGGCGAAGTCACGCGCACCGATGTCGCGCAAGCCGACGCCAGCCTTGCGCAGGCGCGCTCGGATTTCTTTTCTGCGCAGTCGAATTTGCAGGCGTCGATCGCGAGCTATCGGCAAGTGGTGGGCTCCGAACCGCGCCGCCTCGAGCCCGCGCAGACAGTCGAGCGGCTGCTGCCGAAGCGGCTGACCGACGCTGTGGAAGTTTCGCAGGTCCAGCATCCCGCCATCGCCGCGGCGTTGCATCAGGTCGACGTCGCACAACTTGCGGTGAAGATTGCAGAAGGCGCACTGCTGCCGACCGCGACGCTGAACGGCACAGTGAACCAGCGCGCGGATTTGAACGGTATCCCGAACTACCGTTCGCTGACGGCAACGGTGACGGGTCAGGTCAACATCCCGATCTATCAGGGCGGCAGTGAATACGCATCGATCCGGCAATCGAAGGAGCAGGTGAGTCAGGCGCGTTTCCAGGCCGATCTGCAGCGCGATCAGGTGCGCGCAGCGCTCGTCACGGCCTGGGGCCAGCTCGAGACCGCGAAGGCGCAGATCGCGTCGGGACAGGCCGCGACCGCCGCTGCCGAAATCGCGCTCAACGGCATTCGGGCAGAACTTCGCGTCGGGCAGCGCACAACTTTCGATGTGTTGAACGCGCAGCAGGTGCTGCTCAACGCGCGCGTGTTGCTCGTGACAGCGCAGCGCGATCGTGTCGTGGGTTCCTACTCGGTGCTGTCGTCGATGGGTCGGCTCAACATCGACACGCTGGCGCTCAACACCGACAATTACGACCCGACGGTTCACTTCAATCAGGTCAAAGACAAGTTCATCGGCACGGATACGCCCGACGGGCGCTAGTCATATGATCTTGGCAACCAGCGCCTGCGCGTCGCGCTGGATCGTCTCGAGATGTTCCCGGCTGACGAAACTCTCCGCGTAAATCTTGTAGACTGCTTCGGTGCCTGACGGGCGCGCCGCAAACCATCCGTTTTTCGTCAACACTTTCAGACCACCGATCGGCTGATCGTTGCCGGGTGCGCGATCCTGCTTCGATTCGATTGGATCACCACCAAGCGTCGTCGCTTCGATCTGCGCAGGTGACAGCTTCTTAAGCGCAGTCTTGAGCGCATCGTCTGCTGGCGCATCGATGCGCTCGTAGTGCGACGTGCCGAGATCGCGCGTCGCCTCGTCGTAAAGCTGCTGCGGGTCCTTGTCCGACCGGCCCGTCATCTCGGCAGCGAGCAGACCCATGATGAGGCCGTCCTTGTCTGTCGACCAGACGCTGCCATCGCACCGTAGAAAGGATGCGCCGGCGCTCTCTTCGCCCCCGAAGCCGAAGGAGCCGTCGTAGAGCCCATTCACGAACCATTTGAAGCCGACCGGCACCTCAACGACCTGCTCGCCCATGCTTTTTGCGAGCCGGTCGATCATGCCGCTTGAGACGATTGTCTTGCCGATGCGCCGTCCTTTCTCCCAGCCGGGCCGATGACGGAAGAGATAGGCGATGCTTGCCGCCAGATACGTATTTGGGTTCATCAGACCCGCCGACGGGCAGACGATGCCGTGACGATCTGCGTCCGTGTCGTTCGCGATCGCGATGTCGAACTGGTGACGCAACGCCAAAAGCGGCTGCATCGCATCGGGCGACGAACAATCCATCCGGATTTTCCCGTCCCAGTCGACAGTCACGAAGCGGAAGGTCGGATCGATCGCATCGT
Organism: Beijerinckiaceae bacterium; assembly: GCA_965246795.1. Lineage (GTDB taxonomy): Bacteria > Pseudomonadota > Alphaproteobacteria > Rhizobiales > Beijerinckiaceae > JAJXWB01. The sequence continues at coordinate 133,796 of CBDFFN010000004.1, forward strand.
TCACGATCGTCGCGGCGAGACGATATTGTTCGACGATGCGCTGCCAATAGGCGAGCGCCGCGCCGCCGAGCGGATCGATCCCGATGCGGACGCCGCTGCTGCGAATGAGTTCCATATCCACGACGGCGTCGAGATCGCCGACGTAATGACTGATGAAATCTTGCCGGTGCAGGTTCGCGCTGCGCAGCGCCTGTTGCAGCGGCATGCGCTTCACGCCAACGAGGTTTTCGGCAATCATCGCATTCGCGGCCTTCTCGACCCACGACGTCACATCGACATCGGCGGGGCCGCCGTTCGCGGGATTGTATTTGATGCCGCCGTCCTGCGGCGGATTGTGGGATGGCGAGATAACGATGCCATCGGCAAGCCCGCCCGTGCGGCCTTTGTTGTGCGTGAGGATGGCATGCGAGACGACAGGCGTCGGCGTATAGCCGCCGTCGGCCGCGATGACTGTCTCGACGCCATTGGCGACAAGCACCTCGACCGTCGTCGCGAACGCTGGTTCCGACAGAGCGTGCGAATCGATGCCGATGTAAAGTGGTCCGTCGATGCCGGCCTGTTTGCGGTGCTGGCAGACGGCCTGCGCGATGGCGGCGATATGCGCGTCGTTAAACGACGCTGCAAACGAAGACCCGCGATGGCCAGATGTTCCGAACGCGACCTTCTGCGACGGGTTGCCCGGATCAGGTCGGTCCGAAAAATACGCCGTGACGAGCTTCGGGATGTCGGTCAGCAACTCCTTGGGCGGAAGCTTGCCGGCGAGCGCGTTCTTTCGTGACATGGCTTTATCCAACCCGGCCTGAGATCGCATTCACGCATCGGCAATGCATCGCGACCGCCGACACGCATTCGAGCCACGCGCACACGCGGTCGACGGGCCATTACGCCCGCGACGCGGCCAGACACAAGATACTGAAATTGCTGGTGGAGCTGATGAGATTCGAACTCACGACCTCTGCAGTGCGATTGCAGCGCTCTCCCAACTGAGCTACAGCCCCGCTCCGGCGCGTCCCGTACACGTTTGCGGCGGCGACTGTCAAACGCGCGAGCCTGCCTCGCGTGCCCAAGTTTCCGCACTGCCGCCCACGCGGTATGGATAGACTTCCGCCAGCCCGAGCCACGATTTCATGCGCGCCCTCCTCGACGTCATCCTTCTCGCGCTGGACCTCTTCCAGTGGATCATCATCATCGTTGCGGTGATGTCGTGGCTGATCGCCTTCGACGTGCTGAACATCCGGCAGGATTTCGTACGCACGATCTGGAACGCGCTTAACGCGTTGACCGAACCCGTTCTGCGCCCGATCCGCGCCGTGCTGCCTAATCTCGGTGGGCTCGATATTTCGCCGGTGATCCTGCTGCTGATCATCTATTTCCTGCAGCGCGTCATCACCTACTATCTGTATCCGCTCGCGATTGGCCTTTAGGCGGCATCGGCAGCGAGCAGACGCTCGCAGTCGTGTCCCGCGATTGTCACGCGCGAGAATTGGCCCGCTGCTAGCGCTGGCGGCACGCGCACCGGCGTAAAATCGGCAGCACGACCGACGGCGCCACGCTCGACAAGCACTTCGAGCGTGCGCCCGATCTGCGCATCGAGATGTTTTGTCAGCCGCACGCGCCCTGCCTCGCGTAACTCTGCAGCACGCTCCGCGACGACACCGGCCGGCACAGCGGGCATGCGCGCCGCAGGCGTGCCGGGCCGCGCCGAAAAGGGAAAGACATGCAGTTGCGTCAGTCCGCAGTCGTCTGCGAGCGCCCGCGTCTGCGCGAACATCTTTGGCGTCTCGGTGGGGAAGCCTGCGATGAGATCGGCGCCGAAGACGACGTCTGGCCGCAGACGCCGCACCGTCTCGCAGAAGCGGACAGAATCGGCGCGCGAATGACGGCGCTTCATGCGCTTGAGAATGATGTCGTCACCCGATTGCAACGACAGATGCAGGTGCGGCATCAGCCGCGCCTCGTTTGCGAGTACATCGAGCAACGCATCGTCCGCTTCGATGCAATCGAGCGACGACAGGCGCAGCCGCGGCAATTCCGGCACTTCGCGCAGGATGCTGCGGACAAGATCGCCAAGCCGCTCGCGAGCGCCGAGATCGTGACCCCAGGCGGTGAGATCGACGCCGGTCAGCGTAACATCGCTTGCGCCGTCTTCGACAAGCGCACGAACCTCTCGCACGACAAGCTCTGCCGGCGTTGATCGCGACGCACCGCGGCCGAACGGGATGATGCAGAAGGTGCAGCGATGATCGCAACCGTTCTGCACGGCGACGAACCCGCGTGTCGTTCCGCGCACGGCAAGCGATGAAACGGCCGCTGGCCGCGCGCCGGGCAATCGCATCCAAGCATCCGCATCGGTCTTCGCCGCATTCGGCAGCACGATCACGCGCGACGAGAGCGATGTGAATGTTTCGTGCAAAACTTCCGATGCGCAGCCGGAGACAACGACCAGCGCATCGGGATTGTCGCGCAATGCGCGCCGCACGGCAGCACGCGACTTGCGCATCGCATCTGACGTCACGGCGCAGGTGTTGACGATCGAAGCATCGCCAAGCCCGTGCGCGTCGGCGCGAGACACCATCGCTTCGGTTTCGACCGCGTTGAGCCGGCAGCCGAAACTCGTCACGCGTGCCGGCACATTCACGCCGCAGCACCCGCCAGCGAAGCGGCGTCGAGCACGCGCTCGAACTCGAATTCCGCAAGGCCTGTCATCAGCACGTGATCGTCGACCGCGCGCCACGCGATTTTCAGATCGCCGCCCGGCAGGGTGACGGTCGCGGCTCGCCCCGTGACCCCGGTCCGCGCCGCCGCGACAAGCGTTGCGCAAGCGGCAGTGCCGCAGGCGCGCGTCGCACCTGCGCCGCGTTCCCAGACCCGCAAGAGAATACGATCCGCATCGAGCCGCTGCGCAAAGCTTACATTGATCCGGCGCGGGAACATTGGATGCGTTTCAATTGCCGGCCCAACGCGCGCGAGATCGATCGCTTCGGCATCGTCCACGAAAAACACCGCATGTGGATTGCCCACACCAACCGCCGTGAATTTTTCCGGGGCGTCGGTCACGGGCGGATCAAGAACCACATGCACCGTATCGGCCGGCCTCCCCGCAAGCGGTATCCTCGCCCAGTCGATGGTCGGGGCGCCCATATCGACGGTGATCGCGTTATCGCCGTCACACGACACGTCGAGCAGCCCACCGTCGGAATCGAACCGGAAGCGTGTCTTGCCCGCGTCCCGCTGGAGATACGCCGCCACGCAGCGCGTGCCATTGCCGCAGGCTTCCGCGCGCGACCCGTCGATGTTGTAGATCGACAGTTTTGCATCGAGGCCCGGCGTCACCGCCGGCTCGATCGCCATCAGTTGATCGAAATAAAGGCCCGGCATGCGGCCGATGGCCTTTGCGTCAGCCCCGGACACGGGCGCACCGTCGCGGAGGTCCAGCACCACGATCTCGTTACCGAGTCCGTTCATCTTAAACGCAGTGCGGCCGGCGAGTGCGTGCAATTCGAATGAACTCCGCGCCCCTTGCCCGGGTGAACTTCGGAGCGAAACGACATATAAAGAGGCGAACGGCACGAGACCACCCGCGGAGCGCATCGATGTTGTCTGGCAAGGTTTTCGCGCGGTCCGCGACCGTCGCACTCACGATCGCGCTCTGTGGCAGCATCGCCATCGCGCAAACGACGACGCCTGCGCCTACAACGCCCACGCCAGCGCCTGTCCCGGCGCCCACGCCGGCTCCCGTCACGCCGCCACCCGCAGTCGTCACCCAGCCGCCGCCCGTCACCGCGACGCCCGCTCCTGCGACACCTTCGACCGGCACGCCGCCAGCCGCACCACCCGTTGTTCCGCCGGCCGCCTCGACGCCCACGCCCGGCCCGACTCCGCCAGTCGTGACGCTGCCGCAGTCGACCGACGACGTCGTGTCAATGGAGATCAAGCCGCGGCCCGCCATCGTGCTCGCGGGCTCCGCGACATGGGAGACGGGCTTCAAGAACATAAACGACGCGCTGGCGAAGGTGCGCGCCGCGGCGGCGAAAGCCGGCCTGACGGCGAACGGCCATGCGGTCGCCGCTTTCGTCGACACGAACGACGACGGTTTCAAATTCGAGGCGATGCTACCGATCGAGAAGGCGCCGGAAGGCAAAACCGATCTCGGCGATGGCGTGAAGATCGGCGCGACGCCGGGCGGCAAGGCGCTGAAGTTCCAGCACCGCGGCGCTTACGAAGACATCGATACGACCTATGAGGCGATCACCGCCTATCTCGACGAGAAAAATCTCGAGGCGCAGAACGTGTTCGTCGAGGAATATCTCAACGCGCCGAAGGGCGCGGACGACACCAGCGCGGAAGTCGATATCTACGTGCTGATCAAGTAGCCTTCGTCTCCGGCGCATCGGCGCCCATACGCTCGAAAATCCATTCGAGATCGTCGATGAGCCCCTTGATGTGCGACTTGTAGACGTCGCGGTGTTCCGAATCGAGAAGCGCGGCAAGCGCATTATGCTTGTCGTCGGCGAGCGTGGATTTCAGGTCTGCGATTTTCGTCAGGACCGGATGTTCTTCAGCCATCGGCTTTCTCCCTTTGTTGCGTGATTTATCAGAGCGCGGGAACGTCGAACACTTCGCCCGGCCGCCGCGTGACGAAGCGGTCCGGCGCGATGCTCGCGCGCTCCAGCGCGACGGCGAGCCGCTTCGGCGGTTCGTCCACAGCCTCGTCGGTCAGGCGGAACGTGCCCCAAGATGCGCGATCGCATAGGCCGCATCGACATCACCGAAAATACGCACGGCCTCTTCTGGATCGACATGCTGGTCGCGCATGAACCAGCGCGGCTCGTAGGCGCCGATCGGCAGGATCGCGAGACGCATCGCGCCGGGCTTACGATGGAGTTCGTGAAAAATCTCGCCCGTGCCGTAGCCGGTGTCGCCGATATGCAGGATTTTTCCGCCCGGCGTGTCGATGACGAAGGACGCCCATAGCGCCATGCGGCGGTCGTTGAGACCGCGGGCCGACCAATGCTGTGACGGCCCGAGATGCACAGTGATGCCGGGTGCAATGTCGACACTCTGGCCCCAGTCGTAGGCGTCGGCTTTCATTGGCGTGCGAAAGTTGCTCAGGATTTTGTCATTGCCAAGCGGCGTGACGATCCGGCACGGGTTCTCGCGCGCCAGCCGCATCAGCGTCGCGGAATCCATGTGGTCGTAATGGTTGTGCGACAGCAGGATAAGATCGAGCTTCGGCAAGTCTTCGATGCGAATACCCGGCGCGTTGATGCGCTTCGGTCCGATGAACGAGTACGGGCTCGCACGCTCCGACCAGACGGGATCGGTTAGAATGTTGAGCCCTGCCGTCTGGATCAGCATCGTCGCGTGGCCGACATAGGTGACGCGCAATGCATCGCCTTCGACACGCGGTTCCGGTTTCGTCTGTGTCGAAGGCCATGCTTTCGGCCACGCCGGGCGTTCGCGCTGACTGAACTGCCACCGTAGGACTGCGAGCGGGCCCTTGTCGGTCGCTGCGCCCTTCAGAAAAAAATGCGTGCCATCGAAATGGTCACTGACCGGGCCGCTGTAATAAGGATTTTGCTTCGCCACGCTGTCAGCGCGCGCTGCTGTGATATTCTGGATTCGGCCGCATATCGACGGCGGACGCCATGCGGTTCGTCATGTTGAAGAAGCCCGCGACCGCACCGATGTCCCAGATGTCGCGCTCGCTCCAGCCCACAGTGCGCAACGCATCGCGATCCGAATCCTCGATCGCGTAGGACGCATTCGTCATCAGCACCGCGAATTCGAGCATCGCGCGCTGCTTCGGTGTCAGGTTTGCAGCGCGAAAATTCATCACCATCATCTCGCCAAGCGCGGGATCGCCGGAAAGCCGCCGCACCGCCTCGCCATGCGCCGTGAGGCAATAGAAGCACTTGTTCTCGGACGACACCGCCACCGCGATCATCTCGCGTTCGAGTTTCGTGAGGCCAGACGGCGCGAGCATCAGGTCGTTGTAGAAGCGCGAGAAAACGTCGAGCTTCTCCATGCTGTGCGCGTAGGACAGCAGCACGTTCGGAACGAAGCCGAGCTTCTCCATGCAAACATCGAAGTATTTCCGCACCTCGGGCGTACGTTCCGCGAAGGGCAGATCGAGCGCCATGATGCCGTCCATGTCGCGGCGCGCTTTCGCTTTCGTGGGCTCCTTGCGGGCGGCTTTCGGCGTAGCGGCTTTGCGCATGGGTGGCTCTCTCTGCGTTCGGGCGCTCGGCCATAGCACGGACACATGAGAGCAGCGCAAATACCGGGCGGGTCGCACGGACCCACCCGGTTTTGCAGACTGGCGTGCTCAGGCCAGCGGCTGCCATTTCGGATCGTGCTGATCGGCGGGCTTTGTCTTGCGGATGTGCCCGTCGAGTTCGACATGCGCCTCCTCGAAATGCGTGCCGCGCTGCACGAGTATCTCGAAATGCTTCGGCTTGCGGCGCGGTTCGGCCTTCGGCGTGTAGCCGGCCTTGCGCACCGCCTTCAGTGCGACGCTTGGGTCCGCCGGCGCATGATGACCGTGGTCGTCATGCTTATGAGGCGGATGTCCGACCTCGATGGTCTCGCGACCGCGCACCACCTTCGAGACCTTCAGCTCCGAAGGCTTCTGCTCGCCCGTGACACTGATCTTGTCGCCGGTCGCGAGCGTGATGCGGTCGCGTCCGTGCGGCGTGAGATCGGCGAGGACAGAACCCTCGCCGGTCTCGAGGACAAAGCGGTGGGCGAAAATATGCGTCACGGTGCCCGTGATCGTGCGCTCGGGGTGATGCGGCATGTTTGTGTCCTTTTGATTCGATCAGCGTGCTGCGGGCGGCGGAGGCGGAGCGCCTGCACCGGGTGGGGGCGACGGAGGTGCAGCTTCGCCGCGCGGGGGCGGCGGTGGCGCTTTGCCCGGACCAAAGCCTTCGCTGCGCCCATCGGCGTGAGTCACGACCTGCGCCTGCAAACGGCCCCGCGCGAAACGGCCCTGAACCGTCACGGCCTCGTCGGCGGCGACGACGTTGCCGCTTTCGCCACGACGCCCGAGATCGACGAGCGTGCGGCCAGACTCGTCCTGCAACAGGAACGTGCTGCCGAAGCGGTCAACGACTTTGCCCTTCACCGCCGCGATCGTATCGTCGCGCAAGTTCGTGACGGGTGTCGGCTGCAGCAGCATCACGGCTTGCGGCCGCGTACGGTCCCAAGCGCGCATTCCGCTCGCGCCGCCGGCGGCGCCGACGACCAGCGCAAGCACGGTCGCAGCGCGGGCGATGGCCAGCCGGCGACTTGTCGGAGGCGTGGGCAAGAGAGGCGTGGAAGATCCATTTGGTTCGTTAGACATCGATCGACTCCTTCGTTTCGATGGAGCCATCCTGCCGATGTGCGCGAAACCCACACTGAATGGCGAGGTTCAGTTTGGGTTAAGCCGCAAGGCATGAGTGCGGGCCGCATGGCTTCCGAGTGACACGACAATGAAAATCCTGCTTGTTGAAGACGACCACACGCTGGCAACGGAGATCGCACATGCGCTCCGCGCCGAGCAATTTGTCGTCGACGTCGCATCAAATGGCGAAGATGGGCATCACGCGGGCGACACTGCGCCTTACGACGCTGCGGTTCTCGATCTCGGTCTGCCGCGAAAGCCCGGCATATCGGTTCTTCGCGATTGGCGTGCGGCCGGTCGTTCGCTGCCCGTGCTGATCCTCACAGCGCGCGACGGCTGGTCGGAAAAGGTCGAGGGGTTTCGAGCCGGCGCCGACGATTATCTGACGAAGCCGTTTCGCGTCGAAGAACTCATCATGCGGTTGCGCGCGCTTGTCCGCCGCAGCAGCGGTCACGCAGCGACGCAGCTCAAATGCGGCAACATCACACTCGACACTCAAACCGGCGCGTTCGAGCAGGATGGTCTGCCGCTGCGCCTCACCGCGCTCGAATGGCGCGTGCTGCAATGCCTTATTCTGCGCAACGGTGTCACCGTCGATCGCGCAACGCTCACCGACAAGGTTTACGAAGGCGACACCGGCACCGACTCGAATTCGCTCGAAGTGATCGTCGCGCGTTTGCGTCGCAAGATCGGTCATGAGCGCCTGGCGACGGAGCGCGGACGCGGCTACCGGCTCGTTGGGGATTAGAGCGTGGCGCCGTGGTCTCTTGCACGACGTCTTTCGGTTGCCGCCGCCGCGCAGGTGATTGTTGCCACAATCGTGGCGGGTCTCCTCATCGGCATCGTTCTGCATCGCTTCGTGCAGGGGCAGATCGATCAGCGGCTCGATACGCACATCGGTTTTTTGGCATCAGCGCTGCGCGTGAGCCCGGACGGACGACCGCAACTCGCGGGCGATGCGAACGGACCGCCCTTCGATCGGCCCGGACGCGGCTGGTACTGGCAAATCGCTCTGCCGGGCGCTGTCTTGCGATCCACCTCTCTCGAAGGCGATGCGCTGGAGGCAAATCCAAAAGCGCCACCGCGTCCGCCTCCGGACGGGCGTGATCGGCCGAGGCCTGCTGATGGTCCGGGGCCGGACGGCAAGGCGCTGCACTTCCGCGTACAGACCATCGAAAGTGCCGCCGGCCCCGCCGTCATCACGGCATCTGCGCCGCGACAGGCGGTCTGGGCGCCGCTGCGTGAGACGCTGCTGCTCACCGCGCTGCCGCTCATCGTCGTCATGTTGCTGGCGATCGGCGCGTCGGTCGCGCTTGTGCGCATCGGCTTGCGCCCGCTGACAGGATTATTGCGCGATCTCGTCGGCGTGCGGCGCGGCGACCAACCGCGCCTTCCCGACCGCAATCCTCCGGCCGAAATCGCGCCGATCGCTCACGAAGTGAACGCGCTTCTCTCGCAGAACGAGGAGACGCTGGAGCGCGCGCGACGGCACGTCGCCAACCTCGCGCATGGCCTCAAGACGCCGCTCGCGACTCTGGCTATCGCCTGGAGCGATCAGGGTCGTGCGAAAACGATCGACGGCCACGCGCTGATCGTGTCGATGGAGCAGCGCATCCGCCACCATCTTGGTCGCGCCCGCATCGCGGCGATTGCGGGTCCGGCCCGGACACGCGTGTCTGTCTCGGAGTCACTCGAGGGGCTGCTCGGTGCACTCGCGCGCGTGTTCGCCGACCGCGCAATCTCAACGCACATGGATGTGCCCGCGGATCTTGCCGTGTCCTGTGATCAGCAGGATTTCGACGAGATCGCCGGCAATATTCTCGAAAATGCTTTCAAGGCCGCGCGTAGTCGGATCACCGTCCACGCCATTCAAACATCCGACGGCTTCGCAAGACTGCGGATCAAGGACGACGGCCCCGGCATTGCGGAAGACCACATGGCTGCAGCGATGCAGGTTGGTCAGCGGCTCGACGAGACGACGCCGGGCTTCGGCTTCGGTCTGCCGATCGCGCGCGAGCTCGTCGAGCTTAGCGGCGGCACGCTCATCATCGGACGCTCGGCCGAACTCGGCGGCGCGCGCGTCGACATCACTCTGCCGGTTGCGTCTGTCGCGAGATCGGCGTCAAGCTAACCGCGGGCATGGCGCTCGGGGGTCGCCATCGTGCGAAAGCTGCTGAAATTCCTGCACACGATGGGCGCCATCGGCGTCATCGGTGCGATGGCTTGCCTGCTCGTCATGCTGGCGCGCATGCCGCCTGCCACGGCGCTGCCCGAATATGCCGCGATGCGCAGCGTCATGGGCACAATCGCAAGCTGGCTGTTTCTGCCTTCGCTCGGCGTGACGCTGATCGCCGGACTTTTGTCGATTGCGTTCAACCCGGCATTTCACAGCGCGGGCTGGGCCTGGGCAAAGCTCGCGAGCGGCATCCTGATTTTCGAGGGCGGCTTCATCAGCATCATCGGGCCGATGCAGGCGGAAGCGGAGCGCAGTGCCGAAGCGCTCGCCGAAAAGATCGATCCCGCGACGCTCGCAACGGCGCTGACTGCCGAACGCAACACGCTGTGGATCATTCTTGGCGTGGCGACGGCGAATGTCGTCTTCGGGATCTGGCGGCCGCGCCTGATGCGCGTACCGACCTGAATGCCGGAGGCGGCCCCAAGCTGACGGAACATTTTGGACTGCCGTGATGTTGCGAGGCGACTGTTTAGTCTTCTTCCAGATCGCGAGACGCCGACGTGCCTGCCATCGCATATTCGCCCGCACTCGAAACGCCGAAGCCCGATGAGGCTAAGCTTCATGAGGAGATGCTCGCGACCTTCGCGAAGATTCAGGAGACAACGTTTAAGGACTACGGCCACGCTGTGCGCGGCGTACATGCGAAAGCGCATGGCCTTGTTCGCGGGAATCTTGAAATCTTTGGTGGCCTGCCGCGCGAACTCGCGCAAGGCATTTGCACGCAGGCCGGTACTTACGACGTCGTCCTGCGGTTCTCGACCAACGCCGGCGATATTCTTGACGACAGCGTGTCGACACCACGCGGCCTCGCGGTAAAAATTATTGGCGTCACCGGCGAACGTCTGCCCGACGCTGACGGCACGAGCCAGGATTTCGTGATGGCGAACGGGCCGGCCTTCGTCGCGCCCGATGCAGCGGCGTTCCACAAAAACCTGAAACTGCTGGCCGCGACGACCGATACGCCGCAGGTGTTCAAGAAGGGTCTATCCTCACTTTTACGCGGCGTCGAAGCTGCGCTGGAGAGCGTCGGCACGAAAAGCGCGACAGTTATTGCGCTCGGCGGCCAGCCCGCGACGCATATTCTCGGCGAGACATTCTTCAGTCAGGTCCCTCTTCGCTGGGGCGACCATGTCGCGAAAGTTTCCGTTGCGCCGTCGTCACCAGCACTGCGCGCGTTGACGGGCGAGTCAGTCGATCTTTCGGCGAGTCCCAATGCGCTGCGTGAGCTTGTTGAAACATTCTTCACCGATCAGGGCGGCGAGTGGGAGTTGAAGGCGCAGCTTCTCACCGATCCCGAGTCGATGCCGATCGAAGATGCATCGGTGCCGTGGCCGGAGGACCTAAGCCCCTACGTTACCGTGGGGCGCATCACCGTATCGCCGCAAGATTCTTGGAGCGCCGAAAGCGTACGTGGCATCGACGAAGGCATGGCATTCAGTCCGTGGCACGGGGTCACCGCACATCAGCCGCTTGGCTCGATCATGCGCGCACGCCGCGCGGTCTATCCGGTCTCGGCCGCGTTTCGCGCCGGTCATAACGGCTGCCCGATCCACGAGCCATGAGCGATCATTCGAGCGACGATACGATCGAGTATTCGGGACCGTCCGGCGGGTGGGGTTCTGTCCGCGGTATAGTATCCGGCTTTTTCAACGACAAGCCGAGCATCGATGCGCTGAAGACGCTTGCCGTGCAGAACAAGCCCGGTGGCGTGATGTGCGTCTCATGCTCGTGGTCGAAGCCGCCCGACCACCATCCGTTCGAGTTCTGTGAAAATGGTGCAAAAGCGACGTTGTGGGAGCTGACCTCGGCGCGTTGCACGCCTGCCTTCTTCAGCGACCATACGCTGACTGAACTGCGGACGTGGAGCGACTTCGATCTCGAACAGCAGGGTCGGCTGACGCACCCACTCCGCTACGAAGTGGCGACGGACAAATATGTCGTCTGCGACTGGGACGAAGCCTTTGCCGCTATCGGCGCATCGCTGAAAGCGTGCGAGCCAGAGGAGGCGATTTTTTACGCCTCCGGACGTGCGAGCCTGGAGACATCCTATCTCTACGCGTTGATGGCTAGGCTCTACGGCTGCAACAACCTGCCCGACAGTTCGAACATGTGCCATGAGACGAGTTCTGTGGCGCTGAAAAAATCCATCGGTGTCGGTTTCGGCACTGTCGTGCACGACGATTTCGCGAAGTGCGACGCAATCTTCTTCTTCGGACAAAACACCGGCACGAACAGTCCGCGCATGCTGCACCCATTGAAAGACGCGGTGCAGCGCGGCGTATCGATCGTGACCTTCAATCCGTTGCGCGAAAGAGGCCTGGAGCTTTTTCGCGATCCGCAGAACCCGGTTGAGATGCTTGGGCTGAAAAAGAGCACACCCATCAGCACGCAATATCACCAGGTGAGGCCGGGCGGCGACATCGCCGTGATGATGGGCATGGCGCGCTGCATCTTCGAGGCCGACGACGACGCGAAAGCCCACGGCCGGCGCGTGCTCGATATCGATTTCATCGCACAGCACACCGATGGATTGCAGGGCTTCGAGGCGCTCGCGCGTAAGACCGACTGGTCCGATATCGAACGCGAGTCCGGCCTCTCCCACGCAGCGATCACCGAGGCTGCCGATGTTTTCATCAATGCCGAGCGCGTCATCACATTCTACGGCATGGGCCTGACACAGCATGTCCGCGGCTTTGAAAACGTTGGCATGCTCGTCAACCTGCATCTTTTGCGCGGCATGATCGGGCGCGATGGTACGGGCATCTCGCCGGTGCGCGGGCATTCCAACGTGCAGGGACAGCGCACGGTCGGCATCGCGACGAAACCGGACGACGTGCCGCTCGACAGATTCGCGGCGCAATACGGCTTCTCGCCACCGCGCGGGGAAGGGCTCGACACGGTCACCGGCTGCGAAGCTATTTTGGCCGGCAAGGTGAAGGCCTTCATCGGCCTCGGCGGCAATTTTCTGCGCGCCATACCCGAACCGACACCTGTCGAAGCTGCGTGGTCGAAACTCTCGCTCACCGTGCAGGTCGCGACGAAACTCAACCGAAGTCATCTCTTTGCTGGAAAGAGCGCCTACTTGCTTCCTTGCCTTGGCCGCACTGAGCATGACGAGCAGGCGACAGGTCCGCAGGCGGTCAGCATGGAGGATACGTTCGCGACCATCTTCGGATCGAAAGCGCGGGCGCGTCCGGCAAGCGAACATCTGCACAGCGAGGTTGCGATTGTCGCCGGCATCGCCAAAGCGACGTTGCGGGAAAATCCGAAGGTGCCGTGGGATGCATGGACGGGCGACTATGCGCTGATCCGCGATGCGATCGAGGAAACCTATCCGGAGTTCTTTGAAAACTTCAACGCACGCTTGTGGCTGCGCGGCGGTTTCTATCGCGGCAACAAAGCGCGCGAACGCATCTGGCATACGAAAAGTGGAAAAGCAGAGTTCACCGTACCTGCGCAACTCAACGCCGTGCCTTTTGCGGATGCACTAGGACGTTACCGGCTCGTGACGTTGCGCAGCAACGACCAGTTTAACACGACCGTTTACGGCATGAGCGACCGGCTGCGCGGCATCGAGGGTACGCGCAATGTGTTGCTGATCAATCCCGGCGATATCACGCGTGCCGGTCTGCAAAAAGGACAAGCCGTCACGCTCATCTCCGACGCCGAAGACGGTATTCCGCGCGAAGTGACGGGCCTTGTCGTGACGCCGTACGATGTCCCGGACGGATGTCTTGCCGGCTATTATCCTGAACTGAATCCGCTTGTGCCGTTGTCACATCGCGATGTGCTGTCACACACGCCGGCATACAAATCAGTGCCGGTGCGGATCGTCGCCGCCTGACGCGCCTCAATTCCCGAAGAACGAGAACAGGCCGGCGCGGCGCTGTCCGCCATCGTTCACGGCCGCGTTGACCGGCGGCTGACCGGGCGGCGAGCCGGTAACGGTGATCGAGCCACCTTCCGCTTGAATCATCGCGAAGAGCTTCGCTGCGTTGGCAGGTGCGAGTCGTACACAGCCGTGCGAAGCCGGGCGGCCCAAGTTGCGAACCTCGTTCGTGCCGTGGATGGCGTAGCCGTAATAGAAAAAGACGGCGTTCGGCATCGGCGCATTGTCGTATTTCTTCGAATAATAGACCTTTGCCAAACGCTCAGGCGCGAACGTGCCGGTTGGCGTCACATAGCCCTCGCGCGCCGAGGAGATCGGCCACACGTAGCGCTGACCGCTCGTGCTTTCGACGACCAATTGCTGCGTCGTGAGATCGACGGACACGGTGGCCGCGATGGCAGGCGCGCCGGCGAGAAGGCCGAAGAAAAGCGCAAAGCCGTGCAGACGTCGCATGAAGGCCCCCTAGGTCAGGCGGCGGTTTTGCGCGCCGAATCGGAAGAATCTTCGTGTCACGTGGTTCACTTGGGGTAAATGACCTGAGCGGCGCGCACGGTTGTTTCGAAGTTCGCGCGGTTTTCTCGCAACAGCGGCGTCTAATGAAAGTCGGCACCAACCGATCTGCCTAGAAGGCTTTCGGAAGCCTCGCGTCCTTGAGAACCCTGATTGGCAGTCGTTTGAAGTTTTACGTTCGACGGAAGCGTAAAATTGCGCTGGCTCAACGGCAAGAACCAAATCTCGGCGAACCCTTCCCTTCGCGAACGAAGCGGCAGCCGGCCTCTTCCAGCAAACTTTGGGTCGGCGAGAAAGGGATGCCATCAGGCCGTAGTTAGTTCGATCTCGCGCTCGAACCGGATTGTCCCTGTCGCATCCACAACAAGGTCCAGCATCAAATCCTGCACGATGTCGACGAATCGCTCGAACGTCTCGGCCTCGACGTTCAGTCCGGGATGTCCGACGTCAGCACAAAATAAGTGCGATGGGCATCATCGTAGCCGACCTTAACGGTGTAGCTCACAGCCTTCTCCGTTTCCGTGACGAAGCTGATAGCTCGACTTCGAAGTCAACGCCGCATGAGGCGGGTCGGTCGAACGTCAGTGCCGAAAATGCCTGTGCCCGGTCAGCACCATCGCGAGGCCATGCGCGTCTGCGGCGGCAATGACCTCATCGTCGCGCATGGAGCCGCCTGGCTGGATCACCGCCGTCGCGCCGGCCTCGGCCGCCGCAAGAAGCCCATCGGCGAAGGGGAAGAACGCGTCCGACGCGACAACCGCGCCCTTCGCGAGAGACTCGGTAAGACCTGCGGCCTTTGCGGCTTCCCCGGCCTTCCACGCGGCGATGCGCGAGGAATCGACGCGGCTCATCTGGCCCGCGCCGATGCCGACCGTCGTGCCGTCCTTGGCATAGACGATCGCGTTCGACTTCACGTGTTTGGCGACGCGGAACGCAAATTTGAGATCCGCCATTTCAAGCTTGTTGGGCGCACGTTTCGTTACGACGCGCAGATCGAAGTCATCGACGACGGCGCTGTCGCGATCCTGCACGAGGAAACCGCCCGCGACCGTGCGCAAGGTTGTTCCCTTCACGCGCGGGTTGGGCAGACCACCCGTCAAAAGGAGCCGAAGATTCTTCTTCGCCGCGACGAGCGCGATCGCATCCTCGTCCGCCTCCGGTGCGATGATGACTTCTGTGAAAACTTTCACGATTTCGGCGGCGGCTTTCGCATCGAGCTTGCGGTTAAGCGCGACGATGCCGCCAAAGGCCGACACAGGGTCGCAGCGCAGCGCCTTCGTATAGGCCTCGATGAGATCGGCGCCTTCCGCGACACCGCAAGGGTTCGCGTGCTTGATGATCGCCACCGCTGCGGTACGTGCGGGATCAAATTCCGCTACACATTCGTAGGCCGCATCGGTGTCGTTGATGTTATTGTAGGATAGTTCCTTGCCCTGCACCTGCCGCGCCGTGGCGACGCCGAAGCGCGTCTCCGGCGTGCGGTAAAACGCAGCGTTCTGATGCGGGTTCTCGCCGTAACGCATCGTCTGGACGAGGCTCCCGCCAAGTGCGCGATACGCCGGCGCACCTTCGCCGATCGCGCCAGCAAACCACGTCGAGATCGCCGCATCGTAGGCGGCCGTGCGCGCATAGGCCTTTTGCGCAAACTTCTTCCGCAACGCCAGCGTCGTGCTGCCGTCGTGCGTACCCAACTCGGCAAGGATGGCGTCGTAGTCGGCGACATCGACGACGACGACAACGTCGGCGTGGTTCTTCGCCGCTGCGCGGATCATCGCCGGCCCGCCGATGTCGATATTCTCGACGCAGGTGTCGTAGTCCGCGCCCTTCGCGACCGTCGCCTCGAACGGATAGAGATTGACGACGAGCAGATCGATCGGCGCGATGCCATGCGCGAACATCGCAGCTTCGTGCTCCGGGTGCTCGCGGATCGCGAGCAGCCCACCGTGCACTTTCGGATGCAGCGTCTTCACGCGGCCATCCATCATTTCGGGAAAGCCCGTGAGATCGCTGACATCGACGACGTTCAAGCCGGCTGCGATCAGCGCCGCACGCGTGCCGCCGGTCGAGACAAGCTCGATACCGCGGTCGGCCAGCGCTTTCGCAAAGCCGGCAAGTCCGGTCTTGTCCGAAACTGACAACAGGGCGCGCTGGATGCGGCAGACGTCTTGCGGCATCGCAGGGCCCCGACGATCAGTAAGTTTCCCGCCCGCGCGTAACGCGGACGAACGAGGCAATCAGCTCTTGGCAGCGGCCTTGTCGGTGTTGCCAGACTTATCAGTCTTGCCAGACTTGTCGGTCTTGCTCGTCTTATCGACCCGCTCCGCGATACGCGCCGATTTTCCGCGGCGGTCGCGGAGGTAGTAAAGCTTGGCGCGACGCACCTTGCCGCGGCGCGTGACCTTGATTGAGTCGATCAGCGGCGAATAGATCGGAAAGACGCGCTCGACACCTTCGCCGTAGGAAATCTTGCGGACGGTGAAGCTCTCGTTGAGGCCGCCACCGTTGCGGGCGATGCAGACGCCTTCGTAAGCCTGAACGCGCGTGCGCTCACCTTCCTTCACCTTCACATTCACGATGAGGGTGTCGCCCGGCTGGAAATCCGGGATCGTCTTGCCGAGCTTCTCGATCTGCTCCGCTTCGAGCGTGGCGATCAGGTTCATAGGTCAAACTCCATCCGTTTCGCGGTGGGGCATTTACCCCGGCGAGCGTTTCGGAACGCTGTTGTGATTTGGCCGGGGCTATAGCGGAAGCTTTTCACCTTGTCGAGCAAAGGTTCGTGAACTTCGCTGCGCTGCGGCTTGCAAGCCGCAGCAGGTGAGCGCATGTCTTTGAAATGTCCACGTCGGCCGCCAGAAGCATGCCGCATTCCGCGCCACCCATCGTCCCCGCACTGGCGGACGTTGCGGAGGTCTTCGCGGAGCTTGCCGTCGCCGCCGGCAGCAAGGTCATGGCAATCTGGGCTAGCAAGCCGCGGGCGAAATTCAAAGCCGATCATTCGCCGGTTTGCGCCGCCGACGAGGCGGCCGAGACGATTATTCTTCGCGGTCTGGCGCAACGCCTGCCTGAGATACCGGTGGTCTCGGAAGAAGCGGTTTCGCGCGGCGAAATTCCGGTCACCGAACGGGCCTTCATCCTCGTCGATCCGCTGGACGGCACACGCGAATTTCTGGCCGCCAGCAACGAGTTCACGGTCAACCTCGCGCTGATCGTGGACGGTGTGCCGGTAGCCGGGGTCGTCTATGCACCTGCTTTGGGCCGGCTCTGGATTGGGGCCGGCGAGGAGGCGTCGTCCTGCGACGTTCCGACCGGCTCTGACCTCCCCGCACCCGCCGCGCGCCACACGATTCGGGCGCGAAAAGCCGCCGCGTCGCTGATGGCGCTGGTCAGCCGCTCGCATCCCGATGCCTCCAGCGAAGAGTTTCTCGCGCGTCTGGGCGTGAAGGACCGGCGCTGCGCCGGTTCGTCCCTGAAATTCTGCCTCCTCGCGGAAGGCGGCGGCGACGTCTATCCCCGCTGCAGCCCGACGATGCAGTGGGACGTCGCGGCCGGCGACGCGGTGCTTCGCGCGGCGGGCGGCGTGGTGGTCGACGCCAATGGCGCGCCCCTGCTTTACGGACCGGGCGCACACGGCTTCAAGAATGGCCCCTTCGTCGCTTGGGCAGACGCCGCAGCAGGCCGCGCCGCAACGCTACGTTAACCCTCTCCTTTCATCGTCCCTTCACGCTGCCAAAGGCCCGGCTCACGCCGGCCCGCGCGTGTCGCTGTGGTCGATCCCGAGCCCGGCGGCGATAGCCGACGGAGGATTGGCTCGATGACCTTCTTTTCCCGACGCGCCCTCATTGCGGGCGCACTCCCAGCTCTTGCGACCACCGCGATGACCGTGCCGGCTGCCGCGCGGCAGGCTCCGGAGAGCTATTCTAACGATGAACTCGTCGGGAGCGGGCACCGCTTTTTCGGCGGCGTGTCCAAAAGCCTCGCCCAGGGGATCGAGAACGCCACCAGCCGCTGGGGCAAGCCAAACGCCTATATCCTCGGCCAGGAAGGCAGCGGCGCCTTCATCGGCGGCCTGCGCTACGGCGAAGGCAAGATGTACACGCGCAACGTCGGCGACCGCCGGATTTACTGGCAAGGGCCGACCATCGGTTTCGACGCCGGCGGCGATGGCGATCGCACAATGATGCTCGTCTACAACCTGCCGGCGGTCGGATCGATCTACCAGCGTTTCGGCGGCGTCGACGGGTCGGCCTATCTCATCGGCGGCTTCGGCTTCACGGCGCTGATTGCCAACGAGATTACCATCGTACCGATCCGTTCGGGCGTTGGCCTGCGGCTCGGCGCCAACATGGGCTACCTTAAGTTTACGCCGCAATCGACGTGGAATCCGTTCTGAGCCGGGTGCGGCTTTTGCCTTAGATTGCCGCGCGTGCGAAAAGCGTGACGGGGCGGACGCACGCGACGGTGGCGAAACAAACTTGATCGAACAGGCGATGATATTCACGCTCGGCGCGTGCGTCGCCGGGTTGCTCGCCCTGCTTTGTCTGCCGGCGATCTCGCGGCGCGCGATGCGTTTCGCGCAGACGGCCGTCGAGCGGCAAATGCCGATCTCGGTTGGCGAGATCGTCGCACAGCGTGATCTCCTGCGAGCGGAATTTGCGACTGAGCGACGGCGTATCGAGCAAGCGCTTGAAGGCGCTCGCGAGGCGCAGGCGCAGGAAATGGGCGTTTCGGGCCGCCGCGCCGCTGAAGTCGGCCATTTGACGGACCACCTCGCCACCCGCACCGGCGAACGCGATGCGGCGCTCATTGCGCAAGACAATGCCGAGCGTTCCGATCGCGAGACCAGTGCCGAAAATGGTGCGCTTCAGAAACAGCTTTGGGATGCCGATGGGCTGGAAGCGCGCCTGCGAGAGCAGCTTGCCGTGCTTCAGCGCGCGCATGACGCACTCACGCGCGCCGAGGCGGAACTCACCCGAACAGACGCGGAAAAGGCGGCGTTAATCGTGACCTTGACGGCGGATCGCAACGCCAAGGCAGCCGCCGGCGACGCGCTCGACCGCATTCTCGCAGATACGAAGCTCGAAGTGTCGGTGGCGCGCGCCGAGATCGAGACGCTGCACGCCCGGATCGACGGCCACGAGGATGCAGGGCGGCGAGCGACGGCCACGGAAGCCGAACTGCGCCGCAAGATTTCTGATCTCGAGAACGCCGGTGTCGCCGACGAAGACATTGCGATGCTGCGCCGGACGATCGTCGAAATCGGTCACGAGGTCGTTCGGCTTGCCGGCGACGGCTCGCATGCAGCGCCCGTCGAGCGTGCCGACGCCGACCGTGTCACCGCGACGGTGAACTGAGCCGTCAGGCGGCGTTGCGTTTTACCTCCGCGTAATATTGCGGGGTCTCGTGACGGTCGAACATGCCGTAGTCGCGAATGATGCGGACGGCGCGCTGCCGGACGTTCTTTGCGCCGGACGGCGACGTTGCCCGAAACGACTTCGCGTCGCTTTCCTCTCGCCAAGATGCCAGCACAGCGACCTTTCCCGGATTGTAGATGGACTCGAAAATGTCGTGGCCGACGAGACGTTGATCATTCTGATCGAGCGCGATCGCCGACAGCAGCTGCTGCGCATCCTTCGGCAGGTCAACTTTGTCGTCGGGCGAGAACTCGATGAGGCTACAGGCCTTCGCGTCGCCGCTTTCCGTCGTGTCGAGCCGCTGCTCGCGCACCGCCATGCCCGCCGGTGGCGCGTCGTCGGCGATGATCTGCCCGACACGCAGATGGTAGTCGGAAAAGACGCCGAAACGGCCCTTCTCCTGCACGAAATGATGCTTCGTCTCGGTGCGCCAGCGGATCAGCGATTTCTCGTCCCGCCATGTCGAATGCGACAGAACCCAGCCCGGACGCAGGCGGCTTTCGAAGCGCTCGTTGTCGATGAAACCATCGATTCCTTCGAGGATTGGCTTCAGCTCCTTCGCATGCGCGAGATATTCGTCTTTTTTTCCCTCTGCGGGATGAACTTCGAAGATGACAGAGAACATGATGTTTCCTTCGCGTTGAGCGGTTGATGATTCAGCTTGCGAGAAACGCGATCGACTCGCGCCACAGCGCGGTCCGCATCGTTTCGAGATGCATGAGATGCGTGCCGCGGCCGATCTTGATGTCGCGGCGGTCCCGCGATGCGCGAAAGGCATCGAAGAGCCAGCGCGCATCGGCGTCGGTGATGAGCCCATCCCATTCGCCACGAACGATGCAGACCGGCGCTTCAATTTTCGCGGGGTGGTAGGGCATCTCACCGTGCCAAGCGCGCAATATCTCGACGAATGGGCCAGTCGGCACTTTCACGCCGTTCGGCGTGCGCAAGCGGCTCTCGGGATCGCTCTCGAGATAGGCTCTCGCCCAGACATCGAATTCGTCACGCGACAGCACAGGCTTTGCGTTCGACGGCACGTCCTCGACAAAGCGCGCCCATTGATCGTCGTTGGTGACGATGCGCCACGCGGGGCCCGTCGGTCGCGGCAGATAGCGCGGCGGCGGCCGCCACGTGATCGGCGCGAAAAGCACGATGCGGCCGACAAGTTCGGGATGGCGCTCTGCCAGCAGGCAGGCCGGCATCGAGCCCCAGGAATGCGAGATCAGATCAACTTTTGGCGCGCCGGTTTGGGTGAAGATGAAACGGACCGCAGCGGCAACTTGATCGACGGCATCGGACGCGAGCAGAAGCGGGCCGTGCGCGTCGGCCGGTTCGGCCATTTCCGGATAGCGGGCAGACCCGCCGAACCCGTAGAAATCGAACGCCCAGACGTCGTGGCCCGCTTCGCAGAGCGCATCGCGCCACGAGCCCTCGGGGAAGCGATGCGCGATCGACAGAGCCGACGGAAACGTCGCGCCGTGGACGTAGAGGACGGGCGACGCCTTCGACCCCGCAGCAGTCTGCAGGCGGCGCAAAAACAGCGGCAGACCATCGAGCGGTCCGGGAATGGAAAAATGCTCTTCCCGAGGGTCGAGCGGCGGCATCGACATCGCGAGCCTCTTTTCTGATTTCAGAGAGCGCTCGACCTAGTAATTTCTGGACGGCGAGACGACCCCTGTTCGCTTCGGTCGCGGCCGAAGCAAAATTCCGCGATCCTGCCGATGTTCACACGGGACCAGCGCTCTTGCTCGAGCATGTCCCAATCGCCGAACCGGATTCCACTTCGGCGGAACATGCTCTAGAAACCGCCGATGGATCAGGCGACGAAACCACAGGCGAAAGCGGAGGGGCCGGACTACTCGGCGAGCCTCTATCTGCCGAAGACCGACTTTCCCATGCGTGCGGGGCTTCCCAAGAAGGAGCCCGAAATTCTCGCGCGTTGGGACAAGATCGGGCTCTACGAGCGCCTGCGCGAAGCCGGCCGTGGCCGGCCGAAATTCGTGCTGCACGACGGCCCGCCTTACGCGAACGGCCACATCCACATCGGGCATGCGCTGAACAAGATCCTGAAGGATCTCGTGACGCGATCGCAAAGCATGCTCGGCAAGGACTCGAACTACGTGCCGGGCTGGGACTGCCACGGCCTGCCGATCGAATGGAAGATCGAGGAAGAGAATTACCGCTCGAAAGGAAAGCCGAAGCCGGATTTCTCCGATCCCGCCGCGATGATCGCCTTTCGGCAGGAGTGTCGTGCTTACGCCGGTCACTGGCTCAATGAGCAGCGCAAGGAGTTCATCCGCCTTGGCGTCATCGGCGACTGGGCGCACCCCTATTCGACGATGGCCTTTCCGGCCGAAGCCACGATCGCGCGCGAGTTGATGAAATTCGCCGCCAACGGTCTGCTCTACCGCGGCTCGAAGCCGGTGATGTGGAGCGTCGTCGAAAAGACGGCGCTCGCGGAAGCGGAAGTCGAATACGAGGATGTGACGAGCGATACGATCTTTGCCGCGTTTCCGGTCACGACGTCAGGTGACTTCAAGGGCGAGGCATCGCCGGAAGCGCTGATTGACGGCGCATCCGTCGTCATCTGGACGACGACGCCCTGGACCATTCCCGGCAATCGCGCCATCGCCTTCAGCCCGAAGATTTCCTACGGCCTTTACCGCATGACGGCCGCGCCGGGCGGCAACTGGGCGACAATTGGTGCGACATACTTGCTCGCGGATGCTCTCGCCGAGAGCGTTCTCAAAGCCGCGAAGGTCGATACTTGGGAGCGTGTCGCGAACGTGTCGCCCGATACGCTCGCGCAGGTCGAGTGCGCGCATCCACTGGCAGGATTTGCGAGCGGCTACACCTTTCGCGTGCCGCTCCTCGCCGGCGATCACGTCACCGACGATGCCGGCACGGGCTTCGTGCATTCCGCGCCTGGCCACGGCCGCGAGGACTTCGACGCGTGGGTGTCGCATGGCCGCGAACTCGCCGAGCGCAAGATCGATACGCGCATCCCCTACATGGTCGATGCGGATGGCTTCTACACCGACGAAGCGCCGGGTTTTGCCGGTCGGCGCGTGCTCGACGACAAGGGCAAGAAAGGCGATGCGAACGACGCTGTAATCGCCGCGCTCGTCGAGGCAAAACATCTCGTCGCGCGCGGAAGGTTGAAGCATTCCTATCCGCATTCCTGGCGCTCGAAGAAGCCGGTGATCTTTCGCAATACGCCGCAATGGTTCATCGCGATGGACAAACCCATTGCAGGCGCATCGACGAGCAAGGTGTCTGACCCAGCACAAGCCGGCTCCAACTCCGCCGGCATGTCGCTCCGCGCCATCGCGCTCGACGAGATCGCGAACCATGTGCACTGGGTGCCTGCCTCCGGGGAGACGCGCATCACCGGCATGATCGCCAACCGGCCGGATTGGGTCGTGTCGCGCCAGCGCGCATGGGGTGTGCCGATCGCCGTCTTTGTGAAGAAGGGCGAGCACACGCCGCTCGTGGATGACCGCGTGAATGCGCGCATCGTCGCGGCCTTCGAGAAAGAAGGCGCCGATGCCTGGTACGCGCAAGGCGCGGCCGCGCGCTTCCTTGCGCCCAACTACGATCCCGAGAACTACGAGAAGATCGACGATGTACTCGACGTCTGGTTCGACTCCGGCTCGACGCATGTTTTCGCGATGGAAGACCCGGCGCAGTTTCCCGGACTTGCTGGCATCAAGCGCATCCGCGACGGCGGCACCGATGAAGTTATGTATCTCGAAGGCTCCGACCAGCATCGCGGCTGGTTTCATTCGTCGCTTCTCGAAAGCTGCGGCACCCGCGGCCGTGCGCCCTATGATGCCGTGCTCACGCACGGTTTTACGCTCGACGAGCACGGGCGGAAAATGTCGAAATCAACAGGCAACACGGTCGAGCCGCAAAAGGTTATCGCCGAAGCTGGCGCCGACATCCTGCGCTTGTGGGTGGCGAGCGTCGATTACTGGGACGACCAGCGGATCGGGCCGGAAATCCTCAAAGGCCTGGCCGACACCTATCGAAAGCTTCGCAACACGCTGCGCTGGATGCTCGGCGCGCTCGCTCATCGCGATGCGAATGATGCGCTCGATCTCGCAAAGGCCGACGAGCTCGAACGGCTGATGCTGCACCGGCTCGTCGAACTCGGCGACGAGGTGCATGCCGCCTATGCCGCGTTCGACTACAAGCGCGTCGTTGCGCGCGTCTCGGCCTACATGAACACCGATCTTTCGGCGTTCTACTTCGATATCCGCAAAGACGCGCTCTATTGCGATCCGCCGTCGAGCCTACGCCGCCGCGCTGCCTTGGCGACGATCGAGCATATCTTCGCCTGCGTCACGACATGGCTCTCGCCAATCCTGTCCTTCACCTGCGAAGAGGCATGGCTCGATCGCCACCCCGACGCGATGTCCGTCCATCTCGAACTGCTGTCGACACCCGATCCCGCGTGGCGTGACGACGCGCTGGCCACGAAATGGGACGCGATCCGGCATGCGCGCGCCGTCGTGACGGGCGCCTTGGAGATCGCGCGTGCCGAGAAGCGCATCGGCTCGTCGCTGGAAGCAGCGCCAACCGTCTACGTCGCCGACGACGCGCTTCGGACGGTGCTTGCGAGCATCGACTTCGCCGACGTCTGCATCACGTCGGACCTCGATCTGCAGTCCGGTGACGGTCCCGCCGATGCGTTCCAGCTACCGGAGCGGCCGGGCGTCGCCGTCGTCGTGAAGCGCGCACAGGGCATGAAATGCGCGCGGTCCTGGCGCTGGTTCGACCCCGCAAGCGCCGATCCGGCCTACCCCGATGTCACGGCCCGCGACGCGCAGGCGCTGAAGGAATTGCACACGCTGGGCCGTTGGGGGTGACGCCGGCCCGTCTCGGCTTCGTCATCGCTGTCGTCACCGCGCTCGTCGACCAGACGACGAAATTCTGGGCTGTTGCCGAACTGGTAGGCCGCGAAGCAATCCGGGTTCTGCCGGTGCTCGACCTCGTCCTGACCTACAACCGCGGAATCTCCTACTCGCTTTTCTCCGCGGATGGGCTCGTCGGGCGACTCTTGCTGATCGGCGTCGCGCTCGCGGCACTCGTCGTGCTGGTTGTCTGGATTGCGCGAACACCGTCGCTCTTCACCGCTGCGGCACTCGGACTGATCGCTGGCGGGGCGGCCGGGAATGTTATGGACCGCGCCCGGATCGGCGCGGTGATCGACTTCCTCTATTTCCACACACCGATGCCGCTCGGCCCCCTGTCTAACTATGTCTTTAACCCTGCCGACGCCGCGATCTTTCTCGGTGCGGTCGGGCTGTTGTACGAAAGCTTCACCGGCGGACGACGTGCGGCGGATCGCGCCACGACGCCATAAACTGCCTAAAATTGGCCGCGATGCCCCGCCATCGCGGAAGAGGTTACAAAGCGTATTCAGGGCGGACGACATGACCCCAGTGAAAACAGCGATCCTTGCGGCCGGCGCCTGCCTGCTTGTCGCACCGGCCTTTGCTCAGAGTTTCGACGACCGGCCGAGCACCTTTGCGCCGCTCATGAATATGCTTGGCGCAGGCGACGATAATGCCAAGGGCGATATCGACTTCCGCGAGCGCGCGCCGATCGTCGTGCCGAAGGGTGGGGTCGCCGGCGATCTGCCGCCGCCGCGTCCGGGCGTCGGCCCGAAGGTCGCCAATTGGCCGAAGGATCAGGACGTTGCCCGAGTGCGCGAGGAACGGGCTCAGGCTCGCGTGCCACAGCAGATCGATTGGAACAAGAATCCGCTGCTCAGCAAGTCCGAGATGATGGATGGACGCAGCGACGAGAAGCCGGTCTCGGTTTCGCTCTGTGACACCTATGTCAACGGCGTGCAGGACTGCGCACCGACCCCGATGGAGAAGATCAAGCGTGTGTTCTCTTTCAGCGGCAAGCCTGACGATCGTGACGTTGTCATCGTCGGCAAGGAGCCGTCGCGGGAATATCTGACCGAGCCGCCGCGCGGCTATCGCAATGCCTCGCAGACGACGAAGGTCACGCGCGATGCGAGCTACGAGCGGCCGGATGCCTCCGATCCTCGCGCCTATCTGCGCGAACAGGAAAAGCGCAACAGCGACTTCCGCTGACGGGTGCTCGACCGGCTCAACGCCGGTTCAACCGCCTTCCCGACCACGTGA
This sequence comes from Beijerinckiaceae bacterium, assembly GCA_965246795.1. Classification (GTDB taxonomy): domain Bacteria; phylum Pseudomonadota; class Alphaproteobacteria; order Rhizobiales; family Beijerinckiaceae; genus JAJXWB01. Next base: position 159,387 of record CBDFFN010000004.1, read on the forward strand.
TTTCGCATGGTCGGGAAGCGCGCTATATGGGTCGAGGTCCGACGTCGCAGAGAGTGCGGCGCAACGGGAGGAACTCGCCCTGCAAAACGCAAATGTGCCTGCCGCCCATCCGAAAGCCGAGGCGGCGCCGATCGGCGGTCCTGCCGGCCGTGATGCAGGCCCGGCCGTCTCTCATGTGAAACTCGACAACGGCCTCGAACTCGTCGTCATCCCCGACCATCGCGCGCCCGTCGTCACGCATATGGTGTGGTACCGCAACGGTTCCGCCGACGATCCGCAGGGCAAATCCGGCATCGCGCATTTTCTCGAACATCTGATGTTCAAGGGCACGCACAAGAACCCGCAGGGCGCGTTTTCGAATCTTGTCGCAGAACTCGGCGGTCAGGAGAATGCCTTCACAGGGCACGACTACACCGCCTACTTCCAGCGCGTGCCGCGTGAACACCTCGCGACGGTGATGGAATTCGAGGCCGACCGCATGACGAACCTCGTGCTGTCGGACGAGGTGGTTGCGCCGGAACGTGACGTCGTCATCGAAGAGCGACGCATGCGCACGGAGACTGATCCGTCGGCGGAACTCAACGAGGCGCTGGAAGCGGCGTTGTTTACGCACCATCCCTACGGCACGCCGATCATCGGCTGGATGCACGAGATCGAGGATCTCGGCCGCGCCGATGCGCTCGCTTATTACGCACGCTTTTACACGCCCGAGAATGCGATCCTGATCGTCGCCGGAGATGTCGAGGCCGCCGAAGTCGAGAAACTCGCACGAAAAACCTACGGCGCGATCCCGGCGCGCGGCGAGGCGCCAAAACGCTGGCGACCGCAAGAGCCGCAGCCGCGCGTGCATCGGCTCGTGACGCTCGCGGACCCGAAGGTGGAGCAGGCGCAATTCGAACGCGTGTTTCTCGTGCCGTCCTATCGCACCGCCGCAGCGGGCGAGGCGGAAGCACTAGAAGTCGGCGCGCATCTGCTCGGCGGCGGCGCGACGAGCCATCTCTATCGCGCGCTGGTGCTCGATCGCGCGCTCGCGGTCGGCGTCGGCGCCTATTACATGGGGACGCAAGTCGACGAGACCCGTCTCATGATCTACGCGCTGCCGACGCCCGGCACGACGCTCGAAGCGCTCGACGTCGCCATCGGCGAAGAGCTGAAGCGCTTTCTCGACACGCCGGTCGCAGCCGCTGATCTGGAACGCGCGAAGACGCGCCTCGTCGCCGACGCGGTCTATGCGCAGGATAGCCAAACGGCGCTGGCGCGCTGGTACGGCGCTGCGCTCGCGACAGGCGAAAGCCTCGAAGACATTCGCACCTGGCCGGCGCGGATCGACGCCGTGACGGCGCATCAGGTGCAGGCCGTCGCCGCAAAGTGGCTGAAGAAGTCGCGCGCGGTGACGGGCTATCTGATGCCTGAGACGGACGCAGCCGACGTGGCGGTGGCAGCGTGAGCGCGACAGTCACCATCGCTTCCGTTTCGCGTGCGGATCGCGTCCAGAAGGTTCGGTCGCCGGGAGGCATCGAAGCGTGGCTCGTCGAAGACTATGCGGTCCCGCTCGTCGCTTTCGATTTCGCGATGGTCGGCGGCGCAGCACAAGATCCGGCGGCGAGGCCAGGCGTCGCATCGCTGCTCGCATCGCTGCTCGATGAGGGCGCAGGTTCGCTCGATGCGCCGGCCTTCCATCAGGCGATCGACGATCTCGCGATCCACCTGTCCTTCGGCGCAGATCGCGATCATCTCTCCGGCCATCTGATGACGCTGGTGCGGAACACCGACAAGGCGTTCGAACTGCTACGTCTTGCGCTCTGCGAGCCGCGGCTCGATCCCGAACCGATCGAGCGTGTGCGCGGCCAGATCGCTGCAGGCCTGCGCCGCGAGGCCAACGATCCCGATTCGATGGCGGCACGCGCGCTGCGGCGCGTATGCTTCCCGGACCATCCCTATGGTCGACCGGCGCGTGGTGAGCTTGCGACGCTTGGCGCAATCACGCGCGACGATCTCGTCGGGATGCGCCCCATCACGCTATCGCGGCAGAAACTCGCAGTCGCGGCTGTCGGTGCGATCGATGCGAAGACGCTGGCAGAGAAACTCGATCTCGTGTTTGGCGCGCTGCCTGCGGTTGCCGATCTTGCGGATGTGCCCACCACCACGCCGTCCGGCGTCGGCACCGTGCATGTCGAACAGATCGACATCCCGCAGACGACGATCCGCTTCGCGCGGCCAGGTCTTGCGCGCAAAGACCCCGATTACATCGCTGCGACCGTGGTCAATCACATCCTCGGTGGCGGCGCCTTCACGGCGCGCCTTTTCCGCGAAGTGCGCGAAAAACGAGGCCTCGCCTATTCCGTCTATTCACATCTGCAGACGTTCGATCGGACCGCGATGGTGATGGGCGGGACTTCGACGAAGAACGAGCGAGCGAAGGAATCGCTTGACGTCATCCAGCACGAGATCCGCGATATTGCAGCGAACGGCCCGACATCAGACGAGCTTTTGAAGGCGAAGAAATACCTCACTGACTCTTACGCACTCTCCTTCGACACGTCGACGAAGATCGCGAGCCAGCTCGTGCATCTGCAAAACGAGGGTTTTGACGCAAGCTGGCTCGATGAGCGCAACAAGCGCATCGAGTCTGTGACGGAAGAGGATGCCATTCGCGCTGCGGGCCGCCTCTTTGGCGACGGCGCGCTTTTGGTGACGGCGGCAGGCAAGCCGGCGGGGATGTGAGGTTCAGCCGGCGAAGCTGCCGTTCATCCGCACGATAACAAGATTAAGGTAGGCCGCAAACGCGACCCAGAGGAGATACGGCAGCAGCAGCCACGGTGCCGTTGCCGAGTACGGCGCAAGTCCAATGACAAGCGCGAGAACGGAGAGCCACAGGAACGGCACTTCGATCAGCGCCCAGTCGGGCCGGCGCAAATTGAAGAACAGCGGGCTCCACAGCATGTGCAGCACGATGTTGATGCCGTAGAGCACGGCGATGCGCACCTGCGCGCCCATGTCCGGCGCATTGGTCCAGACAAGCACACCCGCCCAGGCTGCCAGCGCGAGAATGAGCGTCCATGCCGGACCAAAGATCCAGTCCGGTGGATTCCACAACGGCTTCTTCAGCGCGCGATACCACGGACCGACGGTCGTCATCAGGCCGCCCGCGATCAGAACGAACAGTGTGATGACGACGGCAACGAGAATCGTGAGGGTCATATGTGCGCGGCCTCTTTGTCCCGCACTGTAACGATCGACGTGAGGAAAAGCTCGAGATCGTCGGTCATGAAGTCGATATGCGGCACGGGCCCGTTCGCAACCTCCCAGGCGTCGCGGTGGTCCGTCGCCCCCTGCTTCGGGACGACAAGCGTCGTCACCATGCCGCGGCTGTGCGGCACTTCGAGATTGCGCGCGATGTCCTCGAACATCGCCGCCCGCACCGGCTCGACCGCGTGGCGCGCGAAGAAGGTCTCGTAAGCTTCCGCATTCGGCTTCGGCACGAGATTGGCCGCGACGATATCGAAAACATCCTCGAATAATTTATCGAGGCCAAGCTTCTCTGCCGTGCGGATCGCATGTTCGCGCGAGCCGTTCGTCAGGATCAGCTTTCGTCCCGGCAGCGCCGTGATCGCCGTTGCGAGCGACTCGTTCGGCAAGACGTTGGAGCGATCGATGTCGTGCACGAAGGCCAGAAACTCGTCTGCCGTGATTTCGTGCTCCGCCATCAAGCCGCGCAGCGTCGTGCCGTAGCGCTCGTAGTAATATTTTTGCAGCGCCCGTGATGAAAGGCCGTCGATGCCGAAGAGATGCGACATGAAGAGCGTGATGCGCGCATCGATCTTCGGCCAGAGATCGCTGCCGGCGGGATAGAGCGTGTTGTCGAGATCGAAAACCCAGGTGTCGACGTGCCCGAACCGTTCTGCGGGCGTGCGCGATTCGTCGGACATCACCGCGTGATCAGCGTCCCGGCGCCGTGGTCGCTCAGGAGTTCGACCAACACGGCATGCGGAATCTTGCCGTCGAGAATGACGACGCCTTCGACGCCGCGCTCGATCGCATACATGCAAGTCTCGACCTTCGGAATCATGCCGCCAGTGATCGTGCCATCTGCGATGAGGCCGGGAATATCGCCGACGCGCAGATGCTTGATGAGCACCTTGTTGCTGTCGAGCACGCCGGGAACGTCGGTGAGAAACAAGAGCCGCTTCGCTTCGAGAGCGCCGGCGATAGCACCCGCAAACGTGTCCGCATTGATGTTGTAGGTCTGGCCATCGGCGCCCGCCGCGACCGGCGCCAGCACTGGAATGAGTTCGCGGCCGAGCACCTGCTCCAGCACCGTCGCATCGACATGCGCGGGTTCGCCGACAAAGCCGAGATCGATCTCGTCGGCGGCGTGATCGGCATCGCCGGTACGGTTCAGCTTTATGGCCTGCACCATGTTGCCGTCCTTGCCGCACAGGCCGATGGCGCGCCCGCCCGCAGCATTGATGAAGCCGACGATCTGCTTGTTGATCGAGCCGGCGAGGACCATCTCGACGATCTCGACCGTCGCTTTGTCGGTCACGCGAAGGCCGCCCGAGAATTGCGATTCGATGCCGAGCTTCTTTAGCATCGCCCCGATCTGCGGACCGCCACCATGCACAACGATCGGATTGATGCCAGACTGCTCCAGCAGCACCATGTCGCGCGCGAAATCGCGGGCGCCGGCTTCGTTGTCCATCGCGTGGCCGCCGTATTTCACCACGACGATCGCGTCATCGTAACGCAGCATGTGCGGCAGCGCCTGCACCAGCACCTGCGCCTGACGGCGGGCGTCTTCTTCCTCGCGGCTGGTCGATGCGGTCATGCCATTGGGGTCCGGCGAACGGGCGGCCCTTTTAGAACAAAGCACTGTCATGCGGAACCGTCGGGACAAAATGTCTCCGGGTCATCGTCTCTGCCCGCGACTGCGCTATGGTGATGGCTTCAATGATAGGAATGCTTTCGATGCCGTCCTCAAGTCCGACGTTGCCGCCCGCCGTCGCGAAGGCGTTCGAGGCGCTGCAGGCGCATCGCGATTCGCTCGCGTCGACCCGCACCGTCGATCTGTTCAGGGCCGATCCGCAGCGCTTCGCCAATTTTCAGGCGACGCTTGGCGACCTCCTCTTCGATTATTCGAAGCACAAGGTAACAGTCGACACGTTGCGCCTGCTCGTCGACCTTGCAAAGGCGTCCGGCTTCGAGGCGCGACGTGCAGCGCTTTTCGCGGGCGAGGCCGTCAATATCACGGAGCATCGCGCTGTGCTGCATATGGCATTGCGGAGCTTTGCCGGCCGGTTCGCGGCGAACGGGCATGACGTCATGCCGGACGTGCGCGCAGAGCGCGCGAAGATCGCGAAATTTGCGGACGGCATTCGTTCCGGCACGTTGCGTGGCGCGGAAGGCGAAACTTTCACCGACATCATCAATATCGGCATCGGTGGCTCCGATCTCGGCCCCGCGATGGGTGCCCGCGCGCTCGCGCCATTCGCGCAAGCGAACCTGCGCGGCCATTTCGTTTCCAACGTCGACGGCGCCGATATTGGCGACACGCTGAAAGGGCTCGATCCCGCGCGCACCCTGGTCATCGTGTCGTCAAAGACATTCACGACGCAGGAGACGATGACCAATGCGGCCTCTGCGCGCGCGTGGCTCGCGGAGGAGCTTGGCGAAGAGGCCGTCGGCATGCATTTCGCCGCCGTTTCCACCAATCTTGCGAAGGTGAAGGAATTCGGCATCGAGCCGGATCGCATCTTCGGATTCTGGGATTGGGTCGGTGGCCGCTATTCCATGTGGTCCGCGATCGGGCTTGCCCTGACGATCCTGATCGGACCAAAGAATTTCGACGATTTTCTTCGCGGCGGCGAAGATATCGACACGCACTTTCTTGCGACGCCGCTCGAGCAGAACATCCCCGCGTTGATGGGTCTGATCGGCGTCTGGGAGCACAATCTTCTCGATCGCAAGACGCTTGCCGTCATCCCGTACGATCAGCGGCTGGGGCGCTTCGCTGCCTATCTTCAACAGCTCGAAATGGAATCGAACGGCAAGTCCGTTACGCGAGACGGTATGGCTGCACCGCTGTCCACCAGTCCCGTGGTTTGGGGCGAGCCCGGCACCAACGGTCAGCACGCCTTTTTCCAGATGCTGCATCAGGGCACGGATGTCGTGCCGATCGACTTTCTCGTCGCGGCAGAGCCGACCGACGCCGATGCGCATCATCACGCGCTGTTATGCGCGAACTGCTTTGCACAGGGCGAGGCACTGATGCACGGCAAGTCGATCGACGAGGTGAAGACGCAACTCGCGAAAAGCGGTATGGCGGCGGACGAGATCGAGAGGCTTGCGCCGCACAAGGTGTTCTCTGGCGACCGGCCGTCGAGCACGATCATCTACAAGCAGCTCGATCCACGGACGCTTGGACGACTTGTCGCGATCTACGAACACAAGGTGTTCACGCAGGGTGTGATCTGGAACGTGAATTCGTTCGACCAGTGGGGCGTCGAACTCGGCAAGGAACTCGCAAACCGGCTCGCGCCGATCGTCGAGGATGCGTCGAAATCGACGGACGAACTCGATGGCTCGACGGCAGGGTTGATCGGCTGGCGGCGGAAGCTGATGAAGGGATGACGCATCGCTGGCGCATCAGACGCCGGCATGCTTCCCTGACGGGATGAAAGTCTCCCTCATCCAGATGAACTCCGGCTCCGACAAGCCGGCCAACCTCGCGCAGGCGCGCGACCTCATCGAGCGCGCGGTCGCCGAGGAAAAGCCCGACTGGATCGGCCTGCCGGAAGTTTGGGATTTCATCGGCGGCGCACGTCGGGACAAACTCGCGGCAGCGGAAGAATTGCCCGGCGGCCCGGCTTGGTCGCTGATGAGCGAACTCGCCGCCAAACATCGCGTCTTTATCCACGCCGGCTCGATTCTTGAAAAAGCCGGCGACGACAAGATGCACAACACAACGCTCGTGTTTGATCGCGACGGCAAGGAGATCGCGCGCTATCGCAAGATCCACATGTTCGACATCACGACGCCAGACGGCGTCAGCTATCGCGAGAGTGCGTCATTCGAAGCGGGTGATGCCGTCGTCACATACGATTGCGAGGGCGTCACCGTCGGTTGCGCCATCTGCTACGATGTGCGCTTCCCGTATCTCTTCGCCGCGTTAGCGGACAAAGGTGCGCAGATGATTGCGATGCCCGCTGCCTTCACCATGCAGACGGGCAAGGACCACTGGGAAGTACTATGTCGCGCGCGCGCGATCGAGACGGAAACCTATTTCGTCGCCGCTGCGCAGACGGGCCCGCACATTCAGGGCAACGAAACGCGCATGACCTACGGGCATTCGCTCGTCGCCGACCCGTGGGGTCACGTTGTCGCGAAAGCGTCGGACGGACCGGGCATCGTGTCCGCGCGCATCGATCCGAAACAAATCGCGAAAGTGCGCGCGCAGATCCCTGTCGCACAGCACAAGGTGACGCTGGCGTAGTCGCCGTCCCCGCGAAAGCTGCGGGCCTTACTTCTCGACGAACGCCTTCTCGATCACGAATTGACCAGGCTCGCCGTGATTGCCCTCGGCATAACCCTCGTCAAGCAGAAGTTCGCGCGCATCACGAAGCATGTCCGGGCTGCCGCACAGCATGAAGCGGTCGTCGGCGGCGTTCATGCGCGGCAGGCCGCAATCGCGGAAAAGCTGGCCCGACGTCAGCAGATCGGTGATGCGGCCGCGATTGCGGAACGGCTCGCGCGTGACGGTCGGGTAATAGATGAGCTGGCTCGAGATCAGTTCGCCGATTAGCTCGTCTTTCGGCAGCGTCTGCTGAATTCGCTCGCCATAGGCGAGTTCGTTGACCTGCCGGCAGCCGTGCACGAGCACGACCTTCTCGAAACGATCGTAGGTCTCCGGGTCTTTGATGATCGACAGAAACGGCGCGAGGCCCGTCCCGGTGCCGAGCAGGTACAGATTGCGACCACTTTCCAGATTGTCGATGACGAGCGTGCCTGTCGGCTTCGAGCCGACGAGAACCTGATCGCCGGTCTTTAGGTGCTGCAGGCGCGACGTCAGGGGGCCGTTCGGCACCTTGATCGAGAAGAACTCCAGTTCGTCTTCGTAATTGGCACTGGCGACGCTGTAGGCGCGCATGAGCGGCCGGCCCTCGACTTCCAGCCCGAGCATCACGAACTCGCCGTTACGGAAACGCAGCGTCGGCGCGCGGGTCGTGCGAAAGGAAAAGAGCGAATCCGTCCAGTGATGGACGTCGGTCACGGTCTGAACGCTGGCCCTGCTCATCGAATGCTCCGGCGGACAATATTGTTCGTGTACAAATGAATTTGTGCGATGCCGAACGTGGTGTCAAGGTGGAGCGGCGACACACAAAATGAAATGGCACAAAGTGCCGCAAGTCTTTTGGTTACAGTCGGTTATGTCGAGGAGACATCGAAACGATTCTATTCTACGATCGGGCATCGGCGCGGCGTAGATCGCGCGTTCAAGGGCGAGGCGAGAGAAGGATGCTGCTGCAGGGCCGGACGGCCGTCATTTCGGGCGCCGCAGGGCTTCGCGGCATCGGCTACGCTACCGCCGCACTATTCGCAGCGCAGGGTGCTCGGGTTGCCATCCTCGACCTCGATGCAAGCGCAGCTACAGCCGCTGCCGGCTCGCTCGGCCCGGACCATTGTGGTCTTGTTTGCGACGTCACGGACAAGGCCGCCTGCGAAAGAGCCGTCGCCGACGTGCTCGCGCGGCTTGGCCAGATCGATGTCCTCGTCAACAATGCCGGCGTCACGCAGGCGATCAAGGTCGCCGATATCGGCACGGACGATTGGGACCGCATTCAGGGTGTGAACCTGCGCGGCGTGCTGCTTCTGTCCCAAGCGGTGCTGCCGCATATGCGCGCGCGGAAGCAGGGTTCGATTGCTTGCATCTCGTCTGTGTCGGCACAGCGCGGCGGCGGCATTCTCGGCGGCGCGCATTACTCCGCCGCAAAAGCAGGTGTGCTCGGCCTTGCAAAGGCGATGGCCCGCGAAGTCGGTGCGGATGGCATCCGCGTCAATTGCGTGACGCCGGGCCTGATCGACACCGACATCATTGCAGGCAAACTCGATGACGAGCAGCGTGCAAAAGTCGCCGCCGAAATTCCGCTCGGGCGTCTCGGAAAACCGCAAGACGTCGCAGGCGCATTCCTATTTCTCGCCTCCGACCTTTCGTCCTATCTCACGGGCGCCGTCATCGACGTGAACGGCGGGCTGTTGATCCATTGAGGATGCAATGACAGCGCCCGGCCACAATCGCGAACTCGAGGCGCGCGCACACGCAATTCGTTGTCACGCACTGCGGATGGGCAAAGTGCAGGGCCAAGGCTATATCGCGCAGGCGCTCGACATCGCCGATGTGCTCGCCGTCGCATATTTTCACGCAATGCGTTTGCGCCCGCACGAACCCGAATGGGATGGCCGAGACCGTTTTTATCTCTCGACCGGCCACTACGCGATCGCGCTCTATGCGGCGCTGATCGAAGCAGGCGTGTTGCCGGAAAGCGAGATCGAAAATTATGGCGGCGACGACAGCCGCCTGCCGATGTCAGGCATGGCGAGTTATACGCCCGGCATGGAAATCTCAGGCGGCTCGCTCGGCTTAGGATTGCCGATCGCGGTCGGCGCATGTCTCGGCCTGAAGCGCAAAGGCTCCGCGTCGCGCATATTCAACCTGCTGTCGGACGGCGAACTCGGTGAAGGTTCCACATGGGAAGCGGCAATGGCCGCCGCGCACTGGAAGCTCGACAATCTCGTCGCCATCGTCGACGTCAACAATATGCAGGCCGACGGGCCATCGCGGCACGTGATGTCGAGCGAGCCGCTCGTCGACAAATGGAAGGCGTTCGGCTGGTTCGCGCAACGTGTCGACGGCAACGATATTCCTGCGCTCGTTTCAGCCTTCGACAAAGCGAAGGCGCACGAAAGCGCACAGCCTAGCGTGATTATCTGCGACACGATTATGGGCAAAGGCGTGCCGTTTTTCGAAGCGCGCGAACGCAGTCATTTCCTGCGTGTCGAAGCGCATGAGTGGGACGAAGCGCTGGCGGCGCTCGACGAGGCCTCGTTATGAGCGGCAAGCGTGGTTTCGCTGCACCCGACCCGGCGAAACCGAAACTTACGACGTCGGCGATGATCGCGTCGATTGCGGGAGAAGGTCAGCGCACCAAAGTCGCGCCCTTCGGTCACGCGCTCGTCGCGATGGCGAAAGAGCGCGACGACATTGTTGGCCTCACCGCCGACCTTGGCAAATACACGGACTTGCACATCTTTGCGCAAGCGTTCCCCGACCGCTTTTATCAGATGGGCATGGCAGAGCAGGCGTTGCTCGGCGCGGCTGCCGGCTTCGCACACGAAGGTTTCGTGCCGTTCGCCACAACTTATGCGGTGTTCGCAGCGCGCCGCGCCTACGATTTCGTGCATCAGGCGATCGCGGAAGAAAATCTGCCGGTCAAGCTCGTATGCGCCCTGCCCGGTCTCACCAGCGGTTACGGGCCAAGCCATCAGGCGACGGAAGACATCGCAATCTTTCGTGGTGTGCCCGGCCTGACGATCGTCGATCCCTGCGATGCGCAGGATATCGAACAGGCGGTGCCGCAAATCGCTGCGCATCCCGGCCCCGTTTACATGCGCGCTTTACGCGGACAAGTGCCGATGGTGCTCGACGAGTACGACGGCCGCTTCGAGCTCGGCAAGGCGTGCATGCTGCGCGACGGCCGCGATGTGCTCTTCGTGTCGTCGGGCTTGCTCACGATGCGCGTACTCGAAGCCGCTAAGGTTCTTGCTGCCGACAAGATCGACGTTGCGGTTCTGCATGTCGCGACGATCAAGCCGCTCGACGAAGCTGCGATCATCGAAGCCTGTCGCAAGTCGGGCCGACTTGTCGTGATCGCCGAAAATCATTCCGTGATCGGCGGCCTCGGTGAAGCCGTCGCCGGCGTTCTAATGCGCACAGACGTGCATCCCGCGTTCAAGCACATCGGACTCCCGGACGCGTTTCTCGATGCCGGCGCGCTGCCGACGCTGCACGATCGCTACGGGATCTCGACCGAGGCCATCGTGAAGCGAGTGAAAGAGTGGCTACGGTAACTCAAGCCGCCAACGGCTGCTGGCCGCCGTTGTCGCCGAATGCTTCCTCGCGATAGAGGCCGAGCGACTGCATCACCGGCAGGTCGTTGAAGGTGAAGAGGCAGGCGTCGTCGCGATCGGACGCGTTGCCGTGCTCGTGCCATGCCCAGGCCGGCACGCAAAAGATGTCGCGCTCCTTCCAGTCGAAGCGCTTGCCGTCGATGACCGAGAAACCCGACCCTTTCGCGACCTGATACATGAAACTGCCGGTGTGGCGGTGCGCACGCGTGCGTTCGCCCGGCCGCAGCATTTGCATCGACGCGCCGATCGTCTGCATAACCGGACCACCGGTGACCGGATTGACGTAACTCATCATGACGCCGTCGAAGGGTGAGCCGTCGGTGGCTTTCGCGAACCGAGTCAGCGCTTCGTAGGTCGGCGCCCATTCGTATTTCAGCAGCGGCGAATAAGGCTTCGCCCATTCCTGCCCCGCGGGACGAAGGCCGGAGGCACCCCAGGAATTCGTCACGTCATCGACGGGGTAGCCGACCGCCTGCTTCAGGTCGTCATGCACGGCGTAGAAATTCGCCTCCAGCGTGTTGACGAGCGGGATGTCGAGCCCGTCCTGCCAGATGCAGGGCGAGCCGTCGGCCTCGACGCCATGCTCGTGCCACGTCCCGTTGGGCGTCAGTACGAAATCGTTGGCGCCGAGCGTCATCTTGTGGCCGTCGACGATCGTGTAGGCGCCCTTGCCTTCCATGATGAAGCGCAAAGCCGACGCGGAATGCGCGTGGGCCGACGCAACCTCGCCGGGGTTCATCACCTGCAGGCCCGAATACAGCCAGCCCACCGAGGCCGCGTATTCCTGCCGGCCGGGATTGTTGAGATAGACGACACGCCGGCCCGCCTTCTCCGGCGTCACAAGGTCGACCGAGCGCAGCACATGCTCGCGCAGATCCTCGTAGCGCCAGAGCACCGGGACAGAGGAAGACTTCGGCTGCCACGGCTCGATCTTGTTGGCGACTGTCCAGAGCGCCCCGGCGTCAAGCTTCTCGAGTGCGCCGTAGTAGGCCAACAATTCCGGCGTATCCTCGACGTTGGCGCGACCGGCAACGTCTTCGCGGTGATTTTCGCGTGTCATTCTGCCCTCGAACGGTGTTTTCAGCCGAAAACTAACCCAAAATTGCGCGAAAACTCGCGAATCCGCGCCGAATTCGGCGAAATGGGGTTGGCGTAATGTCGATATCGGCCCATGTCTGCTCGTCCAGCCGGCCGGCCACGGCCGCCAGGAGATGGAAGATGACTGTACTCAATTTTGCAGATTTCGCACGGCGAGGTCCAAGCGCGATCCCCACGGCCCCGCAACGCACGGACTATGTCGCGCCGCCGGTTACGGATCGCTGGGCCACGCTGCATACCGCCACGGCACCTGCGATGATGGCACCGACGCCGGCCGCCGATTACTGGAGCGACCTGCAATTGCGCATGGCCTATCCGACGTTGCATATGCGGCATGGCGCCTGAGTGATGGCAGACCGCGAGCCGCCGCAGACGCCGAAGCCATCGCCGAACGCCGACAAACCGACGCCGTCCGATGGCAAAGAAGCGCAGATCGACGAAGCAAAGGACGAGGGCGCGGGAAAGAAATCTGTGCCGATAGAAGACGTGACGACCGCCAACGACAAGTGATGTCGCTCTGCGTGGCGGACCGCTATAACGTTTTGGGGCGACTCCGCTCGCGTTACAATCAATACAACGGGTAACGCGGCGGGTTGTTCGTCCCCGGCCCGGTCCGCGGGTCGCCTAAAACCGGCGTGAGCACGGGGATTGGCGTGCCGATCAGGGCGAGGCCTATGCCATAACCTCTAAACGAGCCGGATTGGCGGTTGAGCGCGATATCGAGCTGCCGCTTCGTGTCATTGATGGCCAGGTTTGGATAGCGATAGTCGTGATCCTGGATCACGGTCGTGCATGGCGGACCGGCGCTGAACGAGATTGCACCCTGTGTCGTCAGGCAGGACGTCAGGCGCGCAAGGCCCGCCAGCTTTGGGTTCTGGCAAGTGCCATTTGGGAGACGGCCCTCAGGGCAAAAAGCCGGGCGAACCGGTGCAACGACAACAGCGACCGGCTGAGGAGCCAACGGCCGGGTTTGCGCGGACGCGGATGAGATCGTGAGGCTGACAAAGCCAGCGACGAGAGCATGCTTCAGCATTTTACCCTCAGAAACTGAAATTCACGCCGCCGGCGATCTGCCAGCCGCTGTAAGTCAAGGGAATTACGTTCGAGCCCAGCGTAATGCCGTTCCCAGTGAAGGCCAACAGATTTAGGTCGAATTTGTTGGGGCTGCCGCGCTCTGCGGTGCGGATATGTTCGACGCGACCCGTAATTGAGACTTTTTCGTTGATCGCATATGTCGCGCTGGTACCGATGCCAAAGCGCGTCTTCGCGGGAATGAACAAGTTGCTCGTCGCGTCGTAAGAATTGTTTTGGCGGTAGAGGACACTAACGAAAGGCGCGAGCGAAAATGCCGGCGTGAAAGCGTAGGTCGCCGTGATTTTCCCGGAATAGACGGCGTTATTCGAGTTCGACGCCTCGGCGATCAGCACGCCGTTCGCATAGGACAATATGTTGTTCGGAAACCCGGCAAACAGCGTGTCGGCACGGACGCCGTAGTTCTGGAAACCATAACTGGCGCTGCCGAGGAAGGACGCGGACAGCGATTCGGTAAGTGCATATTGCGCGAACAGCGATAGCGCGATGCGACGGCCGCTGCGCGATGTCGCGACATTGTCGACATAGGCCGTCGTGTCGCTGGAATACGAAACCGAACCCTGCGCCGTAAGAGGACCATCGGCGTAGGTCGCCGATGCGCTGAGGCTCGTGAGATTGCCGGGCATATATTTTGAGAAGAGCTGGAACGGCGTGTTCCCGATCGCAAGACCTTCGCGATTATACGCCTCGCGGATCGTCACGCCGGCCGTGACATTGAACGTCAACTCCGCCGTCACCGGGAAGTTGAAACCAGCGCTCGGACCGAAATTGAAGCCTTCGCCGTAAGACGGCACGGGCACGAGATCAGGGTCGAGACGCGAGCGGCCGCCGAAGCCAAACAGCGACGGGCGTCCTGTCGGCAGGTTGAAGTTGAGCGACAGAAACGGCTGGATGCCGTCGATGCCGAGATATGTCATTGTGCCCGACACGGTCGTGTCGGTCGGCCCCATGAAGCGGCCCTGGAAGTTGAATGTTGTCTGCTCGGAACGGACGTAGCCGCTCTTCAGGTTGAAATCGAGCTTGATGTCCGGCGTCGGATTGCCACTCAGCGAGTGGCTAGACTGAAAATAGGTCTGGTTGCCGCTGCCGCGAATATTGTTCGGCGCCGCGAACAACGAATAGCCACGCGAGCCTCTGAACGAGGCGTAGGACAATTCCGACGACGTGAGCATCGTCCACACGGGCGCGAAAGGCGCGTCAGACGCCGCAGTCGTTGTCGTCGTGCTGACTTGCGCGATTGCAGCGCTCGAAGCGAATGCAAGGACCAAACCGAACGCCGGCGACAGCCGCATCTGATATCCCCCCTGCGCGAATCCGTCCGCTGATCGCGCCCCTGTCGGAAGGCTTATAACAAGCTGGTTCCGTTCGGCATCAGTGATTTCGCCGCCTTTCGCGAGATCGCAGCAAGTCCTTGTATTTTTGCGACAGCTTTGCGAAGAAACTGCCCATCTAGGCAACCACGTTCCACTCGACGCCGACTGCATGAAACCCGCGCGGCATCATCTGGAGCCCGGCATTTCTGGCCTGCGCAAGCACCGCATCGCGATCCGGGACGCCGATGGTCAGCGTCTCCAGCCGCTCGCCGCCGTCGTCGCTTGGCACGAAGCGCAGCGTCGATTCGGGGAGGGGAATTTCCAGTGACACGTCGTTTTTCGGTGGGGCTTCTATAATTGCAGACCAATGCGCCGCGAGGCCGGCTGGATCGGGCGAGGACAGCTCCACTGCTCGCAGCTCGATACCGCGGCTCGCGTCGCGCGCGGCCAGCCAATGTGGCCCGGCCGGCGCATACAAGTCGGGATCGCTATCGCCGCCCTGCGTGCGGTTGAACTCGATCATCGCCGCACGGCAGTCGCGCGGATGCAGTTGCACGCCGGTGTAGGCGTCGTGCGTGATCTCTGTGACGACGCGCACGCCCATCGCTTTTGCATGGGATGCGCGGCGCCCTGGATCGGAACAATCGAAGATCACCATGTAGCCGCCGCGACCAGCCGATCTCGCAAGAAAGCGTCCCGCTGCCGTATCGGGCCGCGTCGGCGCGACAACTTCGAGAAACATGTCGCCAACGGGCCAGATCGCATTCTCCAGCCCGTATTTCCCGACATGCGGATCGCGGTAGCAGACGGTGAGGCCGAGCACGTCGGTGATCACGCGCTCGGCCGCGGCTAGTTCCGGTGCTACGAGGCAGATCTGCCGTAGTCGCAAGTAATTCGCAGACATGCTCTAGCGCCCGGCGAATACAGGCGCGCGCTTCTCGACGAAGGCCTTTGCCGCCTCCTTGTGGTCAGCAGTCTCGGCGCAGCGAGAGTGATGCAATGCCTCGGCATCGAACACCGTCTCCAACGTCGCATCCTCCGCGAGCGTGAGATTCTTCTTGATATAACCGAGCGTAACGGTCGGCCCCTTGGCCAGTTGCTTCGCGATGGCGCGCGCCTCGTCCATCACCTGCGTATCCGGCACGGCGCGCGTCACAAGATCGATTTTTGCGGCCTCCTCGCCGGATAGTATCGGCGAGAGCAAATACAGTTCGCGCGCTTTCGCAGCGCCAAGAATTTTCGTCATGAAGAACGTGCCGCCGAAATCGCCGGAAAGACCGACCTTTGCGAAAGCTGTCGTGATCTTCGCGCTGTTTCCCGCAACGCGCAGATCGCAGGCCATCGCGAGCGAAAGACCAGCGCCCGCCGCTGCGCCTTCGATCGCTGCGACTGTCGGCTTCGACATCTCGTGCAGCATGCGTGCCGCTTCCATCCGCGCGCGCAGGCTTGCGACGCGCTGTTCGAGCGGTTGATCCTGCCCCGCACCGGCCGCGAAAGCCTTCACGTCGCCACCGACACAGAAGGCGCCACCTGCACCGGAAAGAAGGACGCAGCGCACCGCCGGATCGTTTGCGGCGCGCGCGAGTGCGGCAAGAAGCGCATCGAGCATCGCTTGGTTCATCGCGTTCTTGGCCGCCGGACGGTTCAGCACCAACGAGAAAACACCGTCTCCATCCAGCGTCTCGATCAGTTCGTCCGCCATTCCATTCCTCCGCGATTGCTTTTGGCGAAGCATGGCGGATCGCCGCGGCAGTCACAACCGCATCACACGACCGGCGCTGGACGCGGACCACCCCCCGTTCTACTCATGCTTGCGAGAGGGTTCGTTGCATGTCGCGTGGGGGAGCAACCGTCGGTACAAGCGCGTGGGCGACCGTTGTCCTTTGCGCGGCGCTCGCCGGCTGCAACCAGACGGCTGCAACGGTCGGGCCTGTCGACACACCGTCACGAATCGTTGCGCGCGCCGGTGTCTCGCCGCGCGGCGCAAGTGTCGCCATCGTCGACTTCGACGGCGGACCCGCCGACACTGGCAGCCGTTTCTCGAGCGCCTTCGCGGATGCGGCCACAGCACGCGACATCACCATCGCGACGCCGGACCGCGCTGCCTACCTCCTGCGCGGCTATCTCACGGCGACGCCCGTCGCGGAGGGCGTGCGTCTGACCTATGTCTGGGACCTGTTCGACCGTCGCAAGCAGCGCGCACAACGCCTGTCCGAAAGCGTGGTCGTGCCGCCGCGCGGCGCCGACCCTTGGGCCGCCGCCGACGATCTGAAAATCGGAGTGCTGGCGACCCGCGGCGCGCAAGATCTTGCTGACGTACTTACGAATATGCCCGAAGCGGTCTCTGCAGCCGTCGCGCCAGGACAATCCGGCCGCAGCGCGCGTCGGGACGAGGGTGCGACAGCCGATGCACGCTGACCACACTCTTTCCTAAACCGCCGATTTCACCCGCGTCACCCTGCCGTCATATTGGCCCACACCGGGGTCGCTGGTATGAGGCCGACGCTGGCGCTTATTCGGTAAAAGTCGAGCGACTTCTTTTGCCGAAGACACGCGCCCGCGCTTTAAATGGCGTGTTTCTCCGTCGATTGCATGATTCCATGCGATCGGGACGCGCGCTGGCGGCGGTTTGCGTATGGCGATGAAGCTTCTGGCGGGGAATTCTAACCGCCCGCTGACCGAAGGCATTGCCGCCTATCTCGGCATGGCGATGACGGCCTGTCAGGTCCGGCGTTTCTCCGACATGGAAGTTTTCGTCGAGGTCCTCGAGAACGTGCGTGGCGAGGACACGTTTGTTGTCCAGTCGACGTCATATCCCGCCAACGACCACATGATGGAGCTGCTCATCATGATGGACGCGCTGCGCCGCGCCTCGGCGAAGCGTATCACCGCCGTTGTGCCCTATTTCGGCTACGCGCGGCAGGACCGAAAGGTCGGCTCGCGTTCGCCGATCTCGGCGAAACTCGTCGCCAATCTCATCACGCGGGCTGGCGCCGACCGCGTGCTCACCGTCGATCTGCATGCCGGCCAAATCCAGGGCTTCTTCGACATCCCCACCGACAATCTGTTCGCTGCGCCTGTCATGGTGCGCGACATCAAAGCGCGTCTCGATCTGTCGAACGTGATGGTCGTGTCGCCTGACGTCGGCGGCGTGGTGCGCGCGCGTGCGCTGGCGAAACGCATCGATGCGCCGCTCGCCATCGTCGACAAACGCCGCGAACGCGCCGGCGAATCCGAAGTGATGAACATCGTCGGCGAAGTGTCCGGCAAATCCTGCATCCTTGTCGACGATATCGTCGATTCCGGCGGCACGCTTGTGAATGCTGCCGATGCGCTCATCAAGAACGGCGCGCGCGATGTCTCCGCCTACATCACGCATGGCGTGCTCTCGAACGGCGCAGCAGGGCGGATTGCGGGTTCGCAGCTCAAAGAACTTGTGATCACCGACACGATCCTGCCGACGGAAGCGGTGCGGCTCGCACGAAACATCCGCGTGCTTTCCGTTGCGCCGTTGATCGGCGAAGCCATCGCCCGAACAGCGAAAGAAGAGAGTGTGTCGAGCCTGTTCGACTGAGCGTCCCGCTCGCGTTCACGGCGTGTTCCTGCTAAGCTCTTTTTGACATCGCTACTGGATTAACGCCGATGGGCGCGACCGCTAAAATCGCTCCAGATCACACGATCGAAATTCCTGAGCGTCTGCGCGGCGAGGCCGGGTGGCAGCCGGGCCAGGAAGTCATGCTCACTCTTAACCGCGATAATCCTACGCCGGTCGCGTTGCATCCATTGGATGCCGTGCGTGGCATCGCCAAAGGTGCAAATCCCGAAAATTATCGCGATCGCAACGACCGTTATTGATGCGTGTCATCGATACGTCTGACGCGCATTTCAATGACCTGCCCGGCGTCGTCTACGTAACGAAGGCCGACGCATGAGCGAAGTGTCCCGCATCGTTACGCCGGAACGCCGCGACGACGATTCCGATACGTCGCTGCGTCCGCTTTCACTTGCCGATTTCACCGGCCAAGCAGCAGCGCGCGAGAACCTTCGCGTCTTCATCGAAGCCGCAAAACAACGGAAAGATGCTCTCGACCACGTGCTCTTCGTCGGACCGCCCGGCCTCGGCAAGACGACGCTGGCGCAGATCGTTGCGCGCGAACTCGGCGTCAATTTCCGTTCGACGTCGGGTCCTGTCATCGCCAAGGCCGGCGACCTCGCCGCGCAGCTCACCAATCTCGAAGAGCGCGATGTGCTCTTCATTGACGAAATCCACCGCCTCAACCCGGCGGTAGAGGAAATCCTTTATCCCGCGATGGAGGACTTTCAGCTCGATCTCGTCATCGGCGAAGGTCCTGCCGCGCGTTCGGTGAAGATCGATCTCGCGAGATTCACGCTGGTCGGTGCGACGACGCGCGCGGGTCTGCTCACGACGCCGTTGCGCGACCGCTTCGGCATTCCGATCCGGCTCAATTTCTACACCGTCCAAGAACTCGAGAGCATTGTGACGCGAGGCGGGCGCGTTCTCGGCATGCCGCTGACGCCCGATGGCGCGAACGAGATCGCCCGCCGCGCGCGCGGCACGCCGCGCATCGCCGGTCGCTTACTTCGGCGTGTGCGTGACTT
Source organism: Beijerinckiaceae bacterium (assembly GCA_965246795.1). Classification (GTDB taxonomy): domain Bacteria; phylum Pseudomonadota; class Alphaproteobacteria; order Rhizobiales; family Beijerinckiaceae; genus JAJXWB01. Next base: position 178,694 of record CBDFFN010000004.1, read on the forward strand.
CGCCACCGTCGACGGCGCAAAACAGATCGACCGCGCTGCCGCCGATCGCGCGCTGAAATTGCTCGATGTCGACGAGGCCGGCCTCGACGGCATGGACCGTCGCTACCTCGGCACGATCGCAAAATCCTTCGGCGGCGGCCCCGTCGGGATCGAAACTATGGCGGCCGCGCTCTCCGAACCACGCGACGCGATCGAGGAGATCATCGAGCCGTTCCTCATCCAGCAAGGTTTTCTGCAGCGCACGCCGCGCGGACGGCTGCTGACGGGGCACGCGTTCAAGCATCTCGGGCTCGACGAACCCGCGCGTCCCGCGTCGCAATTCGGCCTCTTCGAAGAGGATTGAGGCGTTACACCAAATCGCGGGCAGCGATGCGCACTTGGCCCGCATTACGCCCGTCCAGATCGATGACCTGGAGTTCGAGATCGCCATGTGAGACGCGGTCGCCCGCATTCGGCAGGCGTTCGAGTTTTGCGAGGATGAGGCCGGCAACCGTCGTGTAGCGATCCGTGGCATCGGCGAGATCGTGTCCGATGGCGGCGCCAAGCCTGCGCACGTCCTGCCCGCCATCGACGAGCCATTCGTTCTCGGACACCTGCGTTGGCGCCGAGCCCGCTTCGTCGGCGTCGGGAAAGTCACCGGCGATGGCTTCGAGAATGTCGAAGGGCGTTACCACCCCTTGCACCGAGCCATGCTCGTCGGCAACGACAGCAAAACGCGACGCTTCCGCCCGTAGCAGAGATACAGCGCGAAGTGCGCCAAGCGTGTCCGGCAGCACGAGCGGCGGGCGCGACAGACGCACCGGATCGAAGGGCGCATCGGCCGGCGCAGCGAGCAGATCGCGCGTACGCGCGACGCCGACGACATTGTCGACGCGATCGAGCGCCAGCAGCACATGCGTATGGGTCAGCTTCTCGACGGCCTCGCGCATCGCCTCGGGTGGTTTTGCAACGTCAAGCCACTGCACGTCGCCGCGCGGCGTCATCAGCGAGCGCAGACGCCGCTCGCTGAGTTCGAGCACGCCATGCAACATGGCGCGTTCGTCGTTCGCGGCGGCAGGCCCGGTGCCAGCAGGCGCGGTCTCGGTTTGCTGCGGCTCGCCTTCGTCGCGTCCGGCGAGCAGGCGCAGGATGATCTCGGACGCGCGCTCGCGGCGGCTAGCTGTTGCAGACCGCCGGTCGACATTGCGCCGGCGCAATTCGTTCGCTGCCTCGACCAGCACCGAGAAGACGATCGCAGCGTAGAGATAGGCTTTCGGAATATGCAGCCCGAACCCTTCTGTGATCAGGCTAAACCCGATGAGGAGCAGGAAACCGAGGCACAGAATGACGACGGTCGGCCGTCGATTGACGAAGGCGGTCAGCGGCCCCGAAGCCAAGATCATGACCGCCATAGCGACAATGACGGCAATCACCATCACCGACAGGTGCTCCACCATGCCGATGGCCGTGATGATGCTGTCGAGCGAGAAGACGAGATCGAGCAGGATGATCTGCACGATCACCTGCCAGAAGGCCGGACCTTTGCGGCGCGCGCCGGTGCCGTGCATGCCGGCCTCGATGCGCTCGTTGAGTTCTGTGACGCCCTTCGCAAGCAGGAAGATGCCGCCGGCCAGCAGGATCAGATCGCGGCCGGAAAAGGCGAAACCAAACGCCGACACCAGCGGCGTCGTGAGTTTGGCGAGGATCGACAGCGTCGCGAGTAGACCGAGCCGCATAAGCAGCGCAAGCGTCAGGCCGATCAGCCGCGCCTGCCGGCGTTGTGACGGCGGCAGGCGGTCCGCAAGGATGGCCGTGAAGACGAGATTGTCGATCCCGAGGACGATCTCGAGACCGATCAGCGTCGCGAGGCCGATCCAGGCGTTGGGGTCGTTGATCCAGCTCATGATGCCGCTATCGATAGCGCGGATCGTGTCCCGCGCCTTGCGGAAATATTGGCGCCCTTGGTCGCACGCGGGCTAGGCTCGCGCCTATGTCCGCTCACCTTTTCCCGATCCGCGTCTATTATGAGGACACGGATTTTTCCGGCGCCGTGTACCACGCGAACTACTTGCGCTTTTTCGAACGCGGGCGGTCGGAGTGCCTGCGTGCGCTCGGCGTCCATCATCGCGCTTTGTTCGAGGGTGCGGACGGAGCCTCGCCGTTCGCGTTCGTCGTGCGCGGGATTTCGATCGAATATCTCGTGCCGGCGCTCATGGACGACGATCTGCAGGTTGAGACCCGGACCGCCGAGGTTCGCGGCGCCAGCGCTCGCATGGCGCAGCGGCTCTTGCGGAGAGACACCGTCCTGTCGACGGCAGACGTGCGCGTCGCCGCCGTATCGCAAGGACGGGCCGTGCGCTTTCCGCCCAATGTGCGCGCGGCGTTCGAGCGTTCTCTGAAAGGCTAGTCCAGATAGGTCGTCAGCTGCGCGCCTTCGTCGGCGACGAAGACCGCGAGCAGCTCGGCCGGCTCGGTCGCACTTGCGTTAGCGGAGATGCGGTGGATGGCGCCGGGCGGCTCGAAGAACGTCTGGCCGACCGTGAAATCTTGCACCTCGCCGCCGTCAAGCTGCGAGCGGATGACGCCTTTCGTCACTGTCGCAGTGACGGACCCGGCGTGCCGATGCGCCGGCGTGAAGCCACCCGGCCCATAGGTGACGCGCACGATCGTTACGCTTTTGCCGGGAACGTTGGGCAGCGCATAGGAGCCGAGCGGCGTCACGGTCTGTGCGTGGCCGGCACTGGCATTCGTGGCACAGAGCGGCGCGTCGAGCACGCTTTCGAGCCCGTCGCGCGTTGCGGGGTGGGCGACAACGAACAGAGTCGCAATCCCAGCGAGTGCCGCAAGCGCAAGGCTGGCGAGATGAAACTTCGGGACATCACCCCGCGTGATTGCAGCAGCCATCATCACCCTCCACCTTGCGCAAACTTTATCGCGCAACGACGAGAGGGCAATATCAGGCGGCGAACACGTGCGTTGCAGCGGGCCGTGAGATCAGGCGACGCTGCGGGACAATATCCGCGCTAGGCGCATGGAGAACGCACGCGCATCCGCAGGACGCTCGCCATCGAGAACGCGCGCGTCGTCGAGCAGGAGATGCGCCGCATCGGTACGAAGATTAGCATCCTTCGCGCGCGCGAGCGCGACAACAAGTTCGTGCCGCGGGTTAATCTCAAGGATCGGCTTGGCGGACTCTCCCAACTGTCCCGCGCCCGCCAGAATGCGTTCGAGCTGCCGGTCGGGTCCGCGCTCCGTCGCCACAAGACAGACCGCGCTGTCGGTGAGACGGTCGGACACGCGCACGTCCGATACAGCGTCGCCAAGCGTCTCCTTCACGAAGCCGACAAACTCCGTCACTTCGGCTGTCGTTTCGACAGGAGTGTCGGCAGACTCATCGAGCCGCTTGATCAGCGCGAGATCGGCGCCGCCCTGCGTCACCGACTTGAACGGCTTGCCCTCAAATTCACGCACGCCCGTGACCCAGAAACTATCTACGGGGTCCGACAGCAGCAAAACTTCCACGCCGCGTGCGCGAAACCCTTCGAGCTGCGGCGAGAATTCGACGCGCGCCGCATCGTCCCCGGTGATGTAGTAGATCGCTGTCTGATTTTCTTTGAGATCGGCGATGTAGTCTTTCATGGCGCGTTGTCCGCCAGCCGATGTCGTCGTCTTGAAGCGCGCCAGCTTCAGAAGCTGTTCGCGACGCTCGAAGTCTTCGTACAGCCCTTCCTTCAGCACCGGGCCGAACGTGTCCCACAATTTCGTGTAGGCATCCGGCTCCTTGTCGGCGAGCTTTTCGAAGTCGCCGATGATACGATTTGTGACTCCCTTGCGGATCGCCGAGAGGATCGGGCTTTCCTGGATCATCTCGCGAGAGACGTTGAGCGGTAAATCCGTCGAGTCGACGATGCCGCGGACGAAACGCAGATAACGCGGCAGTACCTCCGCGTCGTCGGTGATGAAGACGCGGCGCACGTAGAGTTTTACGCGGCCCTTCCGGTCCGGATCGAACAGGTCGAAAGGCTTTGTCGACGGCACGAAGAGCAGCGCCGAATAATCATGCCGTCCTTCAGCGCGGAAATGCACGGTCAGCGCGGGCTCGTCGTACTGGCCTGCGACGCTGCGGTAGAAGTCGGCGTATTCCTCTTTGGTGACGGCGCTCTTCGGCTTCGTCCAGAGCGCAGCGCCGTCTGCAAGTTCTTGCGCCTCCTCGCCGGGTTTTTCGACGATCGCAATCGGCACGGGCACGTGGCCCGACTGCGTGCGGACGATCTGCTCGACCTTCCAGCGCTGGGAATAGTCCTTCGTCTCGTCCTTCAACTGCAGCACGACGCGCGTGCCGCGCATCGGCGCCCTGTCCAGCGAAATATCTTCGACCGTGTACACGCCAAGCCCGTCCGACGACCAATGCGCGGCTTGATCCGTTCCCGCAGGGCGCGAGAAGACATCGACACGATCGGCGACCATGAATGCGGAATAAAAGCCGACACCGAACTGGCCGATCAGTTGCGCGCCCTTGCCGTCGCCTTCGGCGGCCTGGGCACCGATGCGGTCCATGAAGGCGCGCGTGCCCGAACGCGCGATGGTCCCCAACGCCTCGGCCATGTCGCCAGCGCTCATGCCGATGCCGTTGTCCTCAATCGTGAGCGTCTTCGCATCGGGATCAAGCGCGATGGTGATTTTAGGTTTCGGGTCTTCGCCGAGCAGATCGGGATGCGCGATCGCCTCGTATCGCAGCTTCTCGCAAGCGTCGGCCGCGTTGGAGACCAGTTCGCGGAGAAAAACGTCCTTATCGGAATAGACCGAATGCACCATCATGTGCAGAAGCTTCGCCACATCCGCCTCGAATGGGCGCTGCGCGGCGGTTTCGACCTGATCCGTGGTGGGGCTGTCCGTCATGGATTTTTGGCTCGGGGGTGGCTGACTGGAATTTCGGCCCGACATGGCTGGAAGGCGGACCCGTTTCAAGAGCCCGCGAATAGGGAGATTTCGACTTGCTGACCGTTCATCACCTCAACGACTCGCGCTCGCAGCGTATCTTGTGGCTGCTTGAAGAGCTTGCCCTCCCCTACGAGATCAAGCGCTATCAGCGTGACGGAAAGACCCGCTTAGCGCCGCCGGAGCTCAAGGCCGTCAATGCGCTCGGCAAGTCGCCGGTCGTAACCGAGGGCAGCAGCACAATCATCGAGTCGGGCGCCATCATTGATTTCATCATTCGCCGGCACGGCGGCGGGCGGCTGCAGCCCGATCCTGCGAGCGCGGACTACGACACCTACCAGCAATGGCTGCACTACGCCGAGGGTTCGGCGATGCTCCCTCTGATGCTTCACCTCTACGTGTCGCGGCTAAAGGAGGCCGGTGCGCCACTCGCACCGCGCATCGAGAGCGAGATTGCCAATCATCTGGGCTTCCTCGATGCGACGTTGCAGGGGAAGGATTGGCTGCTCGACGACTTCACCGCCGCGGACATCCAGATGAGCTTTGTCGGCGAGATCGCGGGCTCGTTCGGCAAACGCGCGGCCTACCCGGCGCTCGATGCGTGGGTGAAGCGATTTCAGGCGCGGCCGGCGTACAAGACCGCGCTAGAAAAGGGCGGGCCGTATAATTTTGCTTAGTTATACCGAAAGATACACCGCCAGCCGGTCGGACTCGGCCTGGAGCGCGGCGCTCGTGCCGCTCCAGGCGATCTCGCCCTTCTCGATGATGTAATGCCGGTCGGCGATCTCGCAGAGCTCGTCGAGTTCCTTGTCGATGACGAGGATCGACAGGCCCGTGCCCTTGAGTTCGTGCAGGCGCCGCCAGATCTCGTCACGCACGACCGGCGCGAGACCTTCCGTCGCCTCGTCGAGGATCAGGAGCGAGGGGTTCGTCATCAGCGCGCGGCCGATCGCCAGCATCTGCTGCTCGCCACCCGAGAGTTGCGAGCCGCCGTTGTTCAGCCGCTCGCCAAGCCGCGGAAAAAACGTGAGCACCCGCTCGAACGTCCACGGATCGGCTTTTCCGCGCGTGTTTGCGGCAACCAGCAGGTTCTCGCGCACGGAGAGATTCGGAAAGATGTGCCGGCCTTCCGGCACAAGCCCGATCCCGCGCCGTGTCATTTTATGCGACACGACATCCGCCACGTCCGTACCGCGCCATGACAGGCGCCCGGCCGTGCGCGGCAGAAGACCCATGATGGTGCGCACCGTCGTCGTCTTGCCCATGCCGTTGCGGCCGAGCAGCGTCACGACCTCGCCTTCGCCGATAGCGAGCGAGACGCCGAAGAGCGCTTGGCTCGCGCCATAGCCAGCCTCGATGCCGTCGATGTCGAGAAGCGGCGCGCTCATCGCGTCTTCTCGCCGAGATAGGCGGCGCGCACCGTCGGATCGTTGCGGACGGATGCGAAGCTGCCGGACGCGATGACGCGGCCCGACACGAGCACACTGACGCGATCCGCCAGCGCCTCGACAGCGGACATGTCGTGCTCGACGAGCAGCATTGCGTGATGCGATTTCAACTCGCGCAGGATCGCCGTCATGCACACGCCGTCCTGCCGACCCATGCCGGCCATCGGCTCGTCGAGCAGCAGGAGTTTCGGCTTGCTCGCGAGCGCCATCGCGAGTTCGAGCTGCCGCTGTTCGCCATGCGACAGCGCAGACGTCTCGACATCGGCACGCGCGAGAAGACCGATGGCATCGAGTGCGGCGCGTGCTGGCTCGAGCAGCGCGGAATCGCGCATCGCCGGACGCAGGAAACGGAACGAATGTCCGCTCTGCGCCTGCACCGCCAGCACGACATTGGCGAGCGCCGTGAGATCGGGAAAAACTGACGTGATCTGGAACGAGCGCGCAAGCCCGGCATGCGCGCGCCGCCACGCCTTCTCGCGCTCGATGTGGCGGCCGTCGAACAGGATGGTGCCTTCGTCGGACGACAAGTCGCCCTGGATCTGCGCAATGAAACTCGTCTTGCCCGCGCCGTTCGGTCCGATCAGCGCATGCGTCTCGCCGGGCTGTACATCGAGATCGACGTGATCGGTCGCGAGCAGTCCGCCGAAGCGTTTAACGAGTCCGGAGACTTTGAGAAGCGGCGCGTCAGTCACGATGCTTCTCGGAGATGAGGCCAACGAGCCCGAAGCGCACGTAGCGGACGAAGAGCAGGATCAGCGGACCGAAAATGAGCTGCCAGTAGGTCGTAAAATGCGACAGCGTCTCTTCCATCAGCATGAAGACGAGCGCGCCGAGCAGCGGCCCAAGCGCGCTGCCCATCCCACCAAGCACCACCATGATGATGAGGTCGGCCGAGCGGCCCCACGACATCATGCTGGGACTGACGAAATCCGTGTGATTGGCGAGCAGGACGCCAGCGAGACCGCTCAACGTGCCCGCGATAACGAAAGCGGTAAGTCGGTAACGATAGACGGGGAAGCCGAGCGCACGCATGCGCCGCTCGTTGATCGCTGCGCCGCGCAGCACCATGCCGAACCGCGTGCGCGCGAGATGCGCGACAAGAGCGATCGTTGCGAAGAGCAGCACGAGGCACAGAAAGTAAAATGACGTGCGGTTCGACAGATTGATTAAGGCGAAGCGGCTGCGCGTGGCGATCGTGAGACCATCGTCGCCGCCATAAGCATCGAGACCGACCGCAACGAAATAGACCATCTGCGCGAAGGCGAGCGTGACGAGAATGAAATAGACGCCGCCAGTGCGCAGACAAAGCGAGCCGATGACGAGCGACGCAATCGCGGATGCAGCGAGCGCGATCGGCCATTGCATCAAACCCGATGTCACACCTTCGGCTGTCAGAATGCCGATGGCGTAAGCGCCGATGCCCATGAAAGCCGCATGGCCGAGGCTCACGAGGCGGCCGTAGCCGAGAATTAGATCAAGACTGACAGCGGCAAGCGCGAGGATGACGACACGCGTGATGACGATCAGTGGATAATCGTTGCCGACGAATTTCGCCACCAGGGGCGCGCAGGCAAGCAGCAAGGCAAGGATGCAGGCCGCGACAAACCGCGGCGACCGAAACATCATCGCGCGCCGCCGGCCGGAAATAGTCCCTGTGGCTTCACGAGCAGAACGACGGCAAGCAGCACGTAGATCAGCACGGACGACAGTGCAGCGGCCGCCGTCGACGCCGCGACTGGCGACAAAACGAGGCGCAGGAGATCGGGCAGATAGGCGCGTCCGAGCGAGTCGATCAGCCCTACGATGAGCGCGGCGAAAAATGCGCCACGCACCGAGCCGAGCCCGCCGATCACGACAATGACGAGTGCGAGGATCAGCATGTTGTCGCCCATGCCGATCTGCACGGTGAGGATCGGTGCAGCAAACAGGCCTGCAAGTCCAGCGAGCGCCGCACCGAGACCGAAGACCAGCGTCGACACGAGCCGAACGTCGGTGCCGATGGCGCCAGCCATCGCACGGTCGGAGGCGGCGGCGCGGATCGTCATGCCAGCCCGCGAGCGTTGCACAAGCGCATAAAGTCCGATGGCGACGACCAGCCCGACGAGGATGATGGCGAAGCGATAGAGGGGATAGGTGAAGCCGAGAAGCGAGACCTGTCCCGCGAGCGCCGATGGCACGGGTACGGTACGGCCGGCCGCGCCCCAAACCAGCCGCACAAAGTCGTTGAAGAAGAGCACGAGACCGAACGTGCCGAGCACCTGGTCGAGATGGCCGCGACCGTAGAGCGGTCGCAGCCAGACGGCCTCCAGAGCAAAGCCGAGTAGCGTCGTCGCCACGACGGCGAAGATCCCGCCGAGAACGAAGCTTCCCGTCATCGCCACGCCGGTCGCGGCAAAATAGGCGCCCATCATGAACAGCGAGCCGTGGCTCAGGTTCATGAAGTCCATGATGCCGAAAACGAGCGTCAGCCCTGCTGCCACCAGGAACAGAAGCAGCGCAAGCTGGACGCCGTTCAGCGTCTGCTCGATCAAGAGACTCATAGACCGACGGGTCCGGCGATCGCTGATCGAGTCAAAGACGAAATAGCCACGTTCCTGGACACGCGAAGCGTGATCCGGGATCCAGCCAACTCACACTGGACCCCGGATCGACCTACGGTCGTCCGGGGACGTGGACTTCGAAACCCGCTCATGTTTTCGACGATCTCGTGCGCCTGCGGAAGCGCTCACTTCATCGTGCATTTGTCGGCAAAGGCATCTTTCGCATCGGCGAATATTACCCCCGTCGACTTTTGCGTGAAGTTGCCGTCCTTGTCCTTCACGACTTCCTGCGAGAAGAAATCCTGCACCGGGAAGTGGTTCGTGTTGAAGGCGAATTTGCCGCGCACCGACTTGAAGTCAGCCTTCTCGAGCGCTTTGCGGAAGGCGTCCTTGTCGTCGAGCTTGCCCTTGGTGCCGAGCACCGCGCTGTTGATCAGCATCGCCGCATCGTAGGTCTGAGCGGCGTAATAGGAGGGGTAGTTGCCGTTCTTCTTCTTGAAGTCGTCGACGAATTTCTTGTTGGCGGCATTGTCCTGATCGGCGACCCAGGACTGCGTGCTGATCTGACCGAGACCCTGATCCTTGATCTGCGGCAGCGTCGTCGCATCGACGGTGAAGGACGAATAGAGCGGCACCTGACCCGGGAGACCGGCCTGATTGTACTGCTGCACGAACTGCACGCCCGCCTGCCCGGGATAGAAGACCCATAGCGCGTCGGGCTTCGCAGCCTTCACCTTCGTAAGTTCGGTCGAGAAATCGACCTGGCCCGGCCAGCGCGTATATTCTTCGCCGATGACTTCGCCCTTGAAGGTCTTCTTCACGCCGACGGCCATGTCCTTGCCGGCCGCGTAGTTCGGCGCGAGCACGTAAAGCTTCTTGATGCCCTTCTTGTTCAGCAATTCGCCGAGCGCCATCGGCGTCTGGTCGTTCTGCCACGAGGTCGCAAAGAAATACGGCGAGCATTGCTCCCCCGCGAGCTGCGACGGACCGGCGTTAGCACTGATGAGAAACGTCTTGCTGTCGACGGCGGACTTGACCGACGCGAGCAGCACGTTCGACCAGTTGTAGCCGGTCAACACATCGACCTTGTCGGACTGGATGAGCTTGTCGGTCACCTGCTTGCCGACGTCCGGCTTCTGCTGGTCGTCCTCATAAACGGTGACAACGTCGAGCCCGCCCATCTTGCGACCGAGGTGATCGAGCGCGAGTTCGAACGCCGCCTTCTTCTCGTTGCCGATGAGGGCGTTCGGGCCGCTGAAGGAATCGACGAAGCCGATCTTGATCTTGCCGGCATCGGCGAAAGCGGCGGTGGCGGTTACGGCGACAACGCCCACCGCGGCAAAAGTCCTGATCATCCCTAATCCTCCTCCAAGCGACGCCCGTTCCGGCGCACGCTATGTCCTGAGCTAATCGCGATTTTTCGGGGCCAGTCTACCCCGCCAAAAGGGTAGTCTCCACCTATAGAGAACTGTGCCTGCGGCGAGATTTGCGGCATCTCGCATGCGCAGGCGAGCGATGCGCAACGAATGTGCGCGCCCGCCTCGCGCCGTCAGAGCGCGATCGTCACGTCGATTTCACCGAGCCCTTCAACACCGCCCGTCATGCGGTCGCCCGGCACAACGGGGCCGACGCCCGCCGGCGTGCCCGTCATGATGAGGTCGCCCGGCTTGATCTCCATCGAGCGCGACAGGATCGAAATGACATCGGCTACGGGCCAGATAAGCTCGGCGAGATCGCCGTCCTGCTTCACAGTGCCATTCACCGCGAGCCAGATTCGACCCTTCGACGGATGGCCCGACTTTGCGACAGGGTGCAACGGCGCACAGGGCGCGGAACGATCGAAGGCTTTGCCCCAGTCCCACGGGCGGCCCATGTCCTTGGCCTGCTGCTGCAGATCGCGGCGCGTGAGGTCGATGCCGACGCCGTAACCCCAAATGTAATCGAGCGCTTTCTCGACGGAGATGTCGATGCCGCCACTGCCGATCGCGACGACAAGCTCGATCTCGTAATGCACGTTCTTCGATTCCGCCGGGTAGGGAATGGTCACGCCGCTATCGACGACCGCGTCGGCAGGCTTGGTAAAGAAAAACGGCGGCTCGCGATCCGGGTCCTTCCCCATCTCCCGCGCATGCGCGGCATAGTTGCGGCCGACGCAGAAGATGCGTCGGATCGGAAAGCGCTTGCTCTCGCCAGCAACCGCAATCGATGCAACCGGCGGCGGCGCGATGACGAAATCAGTTTGCGCGACTCTATCAAGCATTGCCACGATCCTCCCGGAACAGATCGAGTTTTTCCTGGATCGGCCGATCAGAATAGGAGAACAGCACCGTCTCCTCGTCCGCCTCGTGCGTCACCCATTTCCAGCTCGGCACAACGAAAATGTCGCGCGGGCCCCATTCGAAAACTTCGTCGCCGATGCGGCTGCGGCCGGAACCTTCGACGGCCGTGAAGACCGTCGCATCCGTCGCGCGATATCGTGCGGTCGAAAAGCCCTTGGGCAGAAGCTGAATAAACGTGCCCATCGTCGGCATCGCATAATCGCCTGTGACGGGATTCGTGTAGCGCAGCTTCAGGCCGTGACACGCATCCCATTCGTCCTGCTGCTTCATCGTATTGAGCGCGGCGCGCGTCTCGGCATAGGGATAGTTGAAGATCGGCGACGTCTTGCTTTTGCGCGCCGTGCCGACCGGCATGAGATTGCGCCCGAAGCGTGCGAGCGAGTCGCCTGTCTTGCGCGTGATCGGCTGCTCGTCCTCGTCGAGGCCTTCAGCGAAAGACGCGTCGAGAAACTGCACGACGGGAATATCGAGACCATCGAGCCAGAACATCGGCTCGGACGATGTGTTACCATGGTCGTGCCAGTTCATCGCGGGCGTGATGACGAAGTCGCCGGGCTCCATCATCGTCTTCTCGCCGCCGACGGCGGTGTGCGCGCCCTTGCCTTCGAACACGAAACGCAGCGCCGATTGCGTGTGGCGATGCGCCGGAGCGACTTCACCGGGCAGCACGAGTTGCACGCCAGCATAAAGCGATGTCGTGATTTTCGATTGTCCGCGCAGGCCGGGATTTTCCAGCACGAGGACGCGACGTTCGGCTTCCTTCGCGGTGATGAGCGCGCCGGCTTCAAGCATGCGCGCGCGGATGGCATCGAAGCGCCAGAGATAGGGCTGACAACCCGAGCGCGGTTCCGGCGTAATGAGCGCCGCCATATTGTTCCAGAGCGCGGACAGATTCTCGCCGTCGATCGCCTGGTAAAAGGCGCGCCGTTCCGGCGTCTCTTGCACAACGTGCTGCATGACCGGCCTCCCTGACCCGTCGTTGCCTCGTTGACACCGTACACTTTGGCAGTACGCTGTCAAATCGGAATGAGTGGTGGCTTCGGCACGCGAAAGGCGGACACACGCGCATGGCCGGCATGAACGACGTCTACGGCAAGCCGGGACATCTGATCCGACGCGCGCAGCAGATCGCCGTGGCGATCTTTATGGAAGAATGCGCGGTGTTTGACATCACGCCGGTGCAATACGCAACGCTTGTCGCCGTACGCGACAATCCCGATGCTGACGCCACGCGATTGTCCGCGCTCGTCGCCTACGATCGTTCGACGCTCGGCCTCGTGATCGCGCGACTTGAGAAGAAAGGTTTTCTCGCGCGAAAAGCGCGCAAGGCCGACAAGCGCACCAAGCGCCTGATCCTGACACGGAGCGGCGATGCCCTTCTGCGTCGTATCGAGCCGGTGGTGCAACGCTCGCAAGATCGGATTCTGGCGCCACTCGATGCGCAGGCGCGCGCGCAGCTTATGGCGCTGCTCGGGCAGCTCGTCGAGATGAACAATGAGTCTTCGCGCGTGCCGCTGCGTCTGGTCGCGGCACAGTAACGCTGCTGCATCTACCTGTATGAAAACACGGGATCGCGCAGGTCGATTTTTGGAAAAGCCTCCTTGTCGCCTGCATAATCCTGCGTGTGCCGCCATTCCGGACGGTCGCCGCTGCGTGGCAGCCGGTCGATGCCGCGATTGAGATAGCCGGGATTGAAATCTGCCGGATCAATCCATCCAGATAAGTTCATATTGCTGTCTGCAACCGGCACGATGCGCTTCGCGCCGATGTCACGCATGTGGTTCAGCAACCGGCAGACGAAATCCGCCACGAGGTCCGTGCGCAGCGTCCAGCTCGCGCGGAAATAGCCGAACACCCACGCCATGTTCGGCACGCCCGTGAACATCATGCCCCGATATGTGACGCTTTTGGCGAAATCGAGTTTCTTGCCATCGATCGTGAAGGCGATATTTCCGAGCACGCTGAGAATGAAGCCAGTTGCCGTCACCACGATGTCGGCTTCGAGCGTCTTTCCCGACTTCAGCGCAATGCCTGACGGCGTGAAGCGCTCGATCTCGTCGGTGACGACGCTTGCGGTGCCCGCACGCAAGGCCTGGAAAAGATCGCCCTCCGGAATGAAAGCGATGCGCTGCCGCCACGGCCGATATCTTGGCGTGAAATGCGTCGCGATGTCGTAGTCCTCGCCGAGATAGGCACGCACGCCCGCGAGCAACTCCTGCTTCACGACCTCCGGTTCGGCAAAGGTACGCTTCGTGAAGGCGGCCTGATCGTGCAGTATCTTTTTCCGCACGATCTCGTGAATCCAAGTCTCGTCGATGTCGAGCGCGCGAAGTTCGTCGGCAAGGACGTTGGCGTTGCGACCGGTCAAAAAGAACGTCGGCGAACGCTGCAGCATCGTCACATGCGCGGCCTTGCCCGCGATCGCCGGCACGACCGTCGCTGCCGTCGCACCGGAGCCGATGACCACGACATTTTTCGCCTTGACATCAAGATCGGCCGGCCAGGTCTGCGGATGCACGATCGTACCCGCAAATGTCTCCATGTCGGGCCAGTGCGGCATGTAGCCCTCGCCATGCGCGTAATAGCCTTGGCACATCCAGAGGAAATTCGCGGTGAGGCGCACACGTTCGCCCGTGTCGGTGCGCGTCGCGGAAATCGTCCAGAGATTGTCGACGCTCGACCATTCCGCGGCGTCGATACGATGCCGATAACGGATATGCTTCGCGAGATCGTTCTCGTCGATCACCTCGCCCATGTAAGCCAGGATTTCCGCCGCCGACGCGATCGGCGGGCCACGCCACGGCTTGAAGCGATAACCAAATGTGTGGAGATCGCTGTCGGAGCGGATGCCCGGATATTTGTGCGTGATCCATGTGCCGCCGAAACTCTCCTGCGTTTCGAGCACGACGAAACTGCGGTCCGGACATTGATGCCGCAGATGATAGGCACCTCCGATGCCGGAAATTCCTGCGCCGACGATCAGCACATCGAAATGTTCGATGGCGGCGGATGACTCGAGGTGCGGTGCTGTCGTGTCCATCGATCCCGATCGATCATTTTACGGTAGGATTGGTTGTAGCATGGCGCTGCCCGCCATCGCGCAATTACGCTCCGACAAGCTGCCGCAAGACATCCGTCCGCAGTGGCTTGTGGAAGAGCGGCACGCCCTGCTCATCCGCCGCTTTGATGAGCGCCGGATCGAAATCGCCGGTAACGAGGATGCAATTCGGCGGCGGATCGAGCCGCGCACGCGCATGTCGCAAGAGATCGAGCCCGTTCGCTGTGCCTGTGAGCCGATAGTCAGCGATGATCAGTCGATAGAGCGTGCCCGCGTCAAGGAGCGCGATTGCCTCGTCGTAGTCGCCCGACGCGACGACCTCGACATCCCATCGGCGCAGAAGATCGGTGAGCGCGGCACGGACATCGCCGTCATCGTCGACCACAAGCACAGCGCCGTGTCGACGGACGGCAGGGACAACGTCCGGTTTGGCGTGTGCGAGAGTCGGAACCGCCGCGGCACGCGACTGCGCGAAGGCAAACCGCGAGCCCCGTCCCGCCTTCGATATGACATCGATCGGCGCACCCAAAAGATCGGACGAGCGACGTGCGATCGAGAGACCAAGGCCCAACCCCCTTTCGCGATCACGGCCGGGATTGTCGAGCTGCACGAACTCCTCGAAGATGCGCTGCTGATCGGCAACGGCAATACCTCTACCGGTGTCCGATATCTCAAAGCGGATTGCATCCCCGCGGTGTCTCGCTGCGACGAGTACGCCCCCGGCATGCGTGTAACGCAAGGCATTGGAGACGAGGTTCGCGAGGATCTGCTCCAGCAGCGTTTCGTCGGAGGAAACCCACTCACCGTCGCAGCGGAAACGAAGATCGAGTTGCCGCGCCTGCGCGATCGGCAGAAAGGTCTGGCTCAAGCGGTCGAAGAGTGCATCGATCGAAACCGGCGCGAGACGCGGCTTCACCATGCCGGCATCGAGCCGCGACACATCGAGAAGTCCGGCGAACAAGGTCTCCATCGCGCCGATAGAGCCCTGTATGCGCCCGAGCACCGCGCGACCATCCGTGTCGAGCGTCAATGAGTTGAGCGATGCGGAGAACAGGCTGAGCGCGTAGAGCGGCTGACGCAGATCGTGGCTTGCGGCCGCCAGAAATTGCGACTTCGCGAGGCTGGAACGCTCTGCTTCCTGCCGCGCGCGTTCCGCCTCCGTTTTCTCGACACGCAACGCATCGAGCAGGTCGCGATTCTCGAAGCGGATGCGGAATCCTTCGATGACCGTGCGCGACTGCACGCGGCAGTAGCCGATGATCGTCGCTGCGTAAAAGCAGGTCGCGATTCCTACGAGCGAGAAGTCCAGCCGGCCCGTTGTTAGGAGGCGAATTGCAACCGATCCGAAGATCGGGACGACGAGAGCCACCATGCTCGGCGGGTTGAACGATTGCGCCATGACGGCGGACGCACCGATCGAGAAAAGGAAGCACAGGACGAGCGCGACCGTGATCGGCTCTGCCGGATCGCCAAAAATCCAGATCGTTGCACCCCAAAGCGCCGCGCTCAGGAGTTGGTGCAACGTGTAATACCGAGCCCAGGTCTCGATATGGGTGGCGTCCGGTTTGCCGCGATCGAAGGCGGCGATCAGCAGAAACCGGGAACCCTGAACTGCCAGACCGCAAAGAAACCATGCCGCGACGAGCCAGACCGGCGAATAGATCGCGAAAACCGCAAAAAGGAAGGACATCAGAACGATGGATGCCGCAAATGACACGCGCGCCGCGGCGAACAACGCACGGATACATTCGACACGGATCGGATCGGCCGGCATCGGTTCCCCCAGACTCGCCGAGATTGCGCCTGCTCGCCTGCGACGCGAGCGCTCACGGCTGGTTATTTGCGCGACATTGACAGGTTTTCCCGGCGGGTCTCAACATCGTGTCGCGCCAGAGCGGCCGAAGACCGCCGGATCCGGGAGTGCCATCTATGAAGACTGCCACAGCCGCGCTTGCCGCAGCGATCGTTGCATCAGTCGTCTCGCCCGCCGCAGCACAGGTCAGCGACGACGTCGTCAAGATCGGCGTGTTGACGGACATGTCGAGCCTCTACGCCGACGCGACGGGCAAAGGCTCGCTGACCGCCGTCGAGATGGCTGTCGCCGACTACGGCGGCAAAGTTGCGGGCAAGCCGATCGTCGTTGTCTCGGGCGACCACCAGAACAAGCCCGATACGGGTGTCGCCATCGCGCGCAACTGGTTCGACACCGACAAGGTCGACGTCATCATGGACGTGCCGACGTCTTCGGTCGCGCTCGCGGTCCAGACAATCGTGCGCGAGAAGAACAAGCTCTTCATCAATTCGGGCGGCGGTTCGTCCGATCTCACGGGCGTCGCCTGTTCGCCCAACTTCGTGCACTGGACCTACGACACCTACGCGCTGTCGAATGTTGCGGGCAAGGCAATGGTGGCGCGCGGCGACGACAGCTGGTTCTTCCTCACCGCGGACTATGCCTTCGGGCAGGCGCTGGAGCGCGATGCGACCGCCGTTGTTAAGAAGGCGGGTGGCAAGGTATCGGGCGCCGTCCGCCATCCGCTCAACAGTTCGGATTTCTCGTCATTCCTGCTGCAGGCGCAGGCATCCAAGGCAAAAGTCGTAGCGCTCGCCAATGCCGGTGGCGACACGACGAATGCGATCAAACAGGCCGGCGAATTCGGCCTCACGGCCGGCGGCCAGAAACTCATCGCGCTGCTGCTCGAAGTAACGGATTCGCATCTGATTGGCTTGCAGCAGGGTCAAGGCTTGATCCTGACAGATGCCTTCTATTGGGATCTCAACGACGAGACACGTGCCTTCTCGAAACGCTTCTTCGACAAGATCGGCCGAATGCCGACGATGATTCAGGCCGGGCTTTACTCCGCGACGATGCACTATCTCCAGGCGATCGAGGCCGTGAAGACCGATGATTCGATGAAGGTCATCGCGCAGATGAAGGCGATGCCGATCAACGACTTCTTCGCCAAGGGCGGATACATCCGCGAGGATGGTCGCATGGTGCACGACATGTATCTGTTCGAGCTGAAGAAGCCGTCGGAATCGAAGGGCGACTGGGACCTCTATAAGCAGATCGCCAAAGTGCCGGGCGACGAAGCCTTCCGTCCGCTCGCCGACGGCAACTGCCCCTTCATCAAGAAGTGAGGCGTTTCGCGCGGGGATGACGGGGCGATACGCCGAACTCGGCGTCACTACCAACTTCTCGTTCCTGCGCGGCGCATCGCATCCGGAAGTCCTCGTCGCGACGGCGGCGGCGCTAGGTCTGTCGGCCATCGGTATCGCCGACCGCAATTCCGTCGCCGGCGTCGTGCGCGCCTACGCTTTTCTGAAGGACAATACGGAAGCGGTGCCGTCGGGCTTCCGCGCTCTGTCTGGCGCGCGGCTCGTCTTCGATGATGGCACGCCGGAGATTCTCGCCTATCCCCGCGATCGTGACGCCTGGGGGCGACTCTGCCGGCTGCTGACAATCGGCAACCGTCGCGCGCCAAAGGGCGAATGCCACCTGCGCCTTGCCGATCTCCAGGAATGGGCGGAGGGCCTATCGCTCATCGTGATGGATACGGGCGGCGAGGATGCGCAACGTACCCTGATCGACGCGTTACGACCGCTGTCAGGCGAGACGCTTTGGCTCGGTGTCGTGCCGACCTACGGTCGAGCGATGCGGGCACGCCTCGCGCGGCGCCTAACGTTCGCGCATGAATTGCGTGTGCCGCCGCTCGCCACCAACGACGTCCTGATGCATGCAGCGAAAACGCGCGAGCTTCTCGATGTTCTCGCCTGCATTCGCGAAGGCACGACGCTCGATGCTGCGGGACGGCTGCTGTCGCTCAACGCCGAACGGCATCTCAAAAGCCCTCAAGAAATGGGACGTCTGTTCGAGCAGGCGCCGGATGCACTCGCGCAGACGCAGCGTTTTGTCGACGGCATTACGTTTTCGCTAAGCGAATTACGTCAAAATTATCCCATCGAATTGCGCGCCGGTTTCGCGACCGAATACGAGGCGCTGGAAGATTTCACATGGAAAGGCGCGAAGACACGTTATCCCGAGGGCGTGCCGGAGAAATATCTCGGCATCATCAAGCACGAACTCGCGCTCATCAAGCAGCTCGATTACGCACCATTCTTCCTCACCGTCCACGACATCGTGCAGTTCGCGAAACGTGAGCGTATTCTCGCGCAGGGCCGCGGCTCGGCCGCGAATTCCATCGTCTGCTATTGCCTCGGCATCACCGACGTAAAGCCGGAGATGATCGAGGCTTTGTTCGAGCGCTTCATCTCGCAGGAACGTAACGAGCCGCCGGACATCGACGTCGATTTCGAGCACGAGCGGCGCGAAGAGGTGATCCAGTACATCTATCGCACCTATGGCCGCGAGCGCGCGGCGCTTGCCGCGAGCGTCACGACCTATCGCAGCCGCTCCTCCATCCGCGAAGTCGGCAAGGTCTTTGGTTTTTCGGAAGACGTGCTGACTGCGCTGGCGAGTTCGACATGGAGCGGCTATGCGGCCTTCGACGCAAAAGAGGTGCCGCGCCTGGGCCTCGATCCGACCGAACCGCGGCTCGCCGCAGTCATCCGCATTGCCGAGGCGATCGGCGGATTTCCACGCCATCTGTCGCAGCACACCGGCGGCTTCGTCATCACACAGACGCGGCTCGACGAAGTCATGCCGATCAGCAATGCGGCGATGGACGAACGCACCGTCGTCGAATGGGACAAGGACGATCTCGACGCACTGAGGATTTTGAAAGTCGATGTTCTCGCGCTCGGCATGCTGACCTGCCTGCGCAAAGGTTTCGAACTGCTCGAAGCACATTACGACGTACAGCCGACGATCGCGTCGGTCGCGCAGGAGCATGACGAAGTCTACGAAATGATCCAAGCCGCCGATACGATCGGCGTGTTCCAGATCGAAAGCCGCGCGCAGATGTCGATGCTGCCGCGGCTGAAACCGAATAAATATTACGACCTCGTCATCGAAGTCGCGATCGTGCGGCCGGGTCCAATTCAGGGCGACATGGTGCATCCCTATCTGCGCCGGCGGCTCGGTCTGGAGGAGGTGAGTTACGCGATTCCGGCGCTGAAACCCGTGCTCGAAAAAACGCTTGGTGTGCCACTGTTTCAGGAACAGGCGATGAAGATCGCCATGGTCGCTGCCGGCTTTACGCCGGGACGCGCCGATCAGCTTCGGCGCGCGATGGCAACGTTCAAGAAGGTCGGCACGATCGGCACATTTCGTGACGAGATGATCGCCGGCATGAAGGCGAACGGTTGCCCACCGGAATTTGCGGAGCGCGTGTTCTCGCAGATAGAAGGTTTTGGCACCTACGGCTTTCCTGAGAGTCACGCGGCGTCATTCGCCTCGCTCGTCTATGCCTCGTGCTGGATGAAATGTTTCTATCCTGACGTGTTCTGCTGCGCGATCCTCAATTCGCAGCCAATGGGCTTCTACGCACCGTCGCAGCTCGTGCGCGACGCACGTGATCACGGCATCGATGTTCGCGCGGTCGATATCAATGCCTCGCATTGGGACTGCACGCTGGAATCGACACCTTCGCCGACGAAAGTGCATCCGAACCATGTCGCCGTCGCGTGCCATTCGCACGCGACGCATGCCGTGAGGCTCGGCCTGCGCGAGGTGAAAGGCCTCCGCGAAGACGACATGACGCTGCTCGCGAAGAAAAGAGATCGCGGCTACGATTCCGTACGCGACGTCTGGCTTCGCACGAGCCTCGCGCGCGCTGTGCTGGAGCGGCTCGCGGAAGCCGATGTTTTCGCGTGTCTCGGGCTGTCACGACGCGATGCGGTCTGGGCAGTGCGCGGCCTCAATCGTGCTGGCGATCGCGACGATCTGCCTCTGCTCGCACCGCTCGCCTTTGCCGAAACCGAGGCCGACGCGCATCTTCCGCCGATGCCGCCCGGCGAGGAGGTCATCGAGGACTATCGCCATCTCTCGATGTCGCTGAAGGCGCATCCTGTGTCGTTCCTGCGCACTGCACTCGATGCAAAAAGAATCTTCCGAAATGGCGATGTTTCGGCGCAAGCTCTCTCTGCGTCAGAGAATGCGCAGCACACCCGTCGCACGCTCTCGCGTGTCACGGTGTCCGGCCTCGTGCTCGTGCGGCAGCGGCCGGGTTCGGCATCCGGCGTCGTCTTCATGACACTCGAAGACGAGACCGGCGTCGCTAACATCATCGTCTGGCCGAAAGTGTTCGAGCGCTTGCGCGCCATCGTCATCGGCGCACGGTTTCTTTCCGTGACGGGAAAGCTGCAAAGCGAATCCGGCGTGGTCCATGTCGTCGCCGAACGCATGGAAGACCTCACGCCGATGATGCGCGCGCTTTCACGCCGCGGCGGCGCGCCGGAGAGCATCGCACACGCCGATCACGTGAAGAGCCCGCTCCACAGCCGGTCGAAGCCCGAGCTTGTGCAGGCCCGCGACGTGCTGCCCAAGGGCCGCAATTTCCAGTAGTGAGACGGAATGACCGACGACACCTCGCTTTCACATGCGACCAAATTCGATGCACCGGCGGAAACCGTCGTGCAGCTTTCGCCGCTCGTGCGACGCATCGTGTGCGATAACCCGAGTGCTTTTACCTTCACGGGCACCTGCACCTACATCGTAGGTAAAGGAAAAGACGTCGCGATCATCGATCCCGGTCCGCAGAATAACGGCCATCTCGCCGCGACGCTCGATGCCGTGCGCGGCGAACAAGTCGCGCACATCGTTCTCACGCACACGCATAAGGATCATTCACCGCTGTCGCGCGCGCTCGCCGAAAAGACGGGCGCAACAATCGTCGGCTGCCCCGCCTATGCCGCGAAGCCGGGCGCGCCGAGCGGCCTCGATTCCTCGCACGACACGGAATATCAACCCATGCGCGTGCTCGCCGACGGCGACATGCTGCAAGGCGATGGCTGGACGCTCGAAGCAATCACGACGCCGGGTCACGCGAGCAACCACACGGCCTTCACTCTGCGCGAAGAAAATGCGCTGTTCTCCGGCGACCACGTGATGGCGTGGTCGACCTCAATCGTTGCGCCCCCAGACGGCTCGATGACAGAGTACATGGCATCGCTCGACAAGCTGCGCGCGCGAAGCGAGGCGATCTACTGGCCGGGCCACGGTGGCCCCGTCAACGATCCGCCGCGATACTTGCGCGCGCTCTCGCATCATCGCCGCCTGCGCGAAAGCGCGATCCTGCATCGCATCGAAGCAGGCGACGCGACCATTCCCGCAATGGTCGAGCGCATCTACGAGCATCTCGATCCGCGCCTGAAAGGTGCGGCAGCTTTGTCCGTCTATGCGCATCTCGAAGATCTCGTGAATCGCGGTGTCGTGCGCACAGACGGGTCGCCCTCGAAGGACGCCGTTTACCGCAAGGCTTGATCGTCAGGCCTCTGCCCGCGCCGTCAGGCGCTGCACCTTGCGATGATGTGCGACGGCCGTACGCGCGACTTCTGTTCCGCTGAGCATCTCAAATGTTTCGTCGTCATCGCTCGCGACCGGCAGCAGCGCCTTATCGACATAGGCGTGCTTGCGTGGATCGCGCGCGATCGCGGCGCCAAGACGTTCAAAGCGCCAGTAGGTGAGCAGCAGGCGCGCGAGACCGCCGAGCGAATTCGCCCAATGCTTTGGGTAAAACAGCAAAGGATGTTCGCGTGAAAAATGCGGGCGACGGTCGCGGCGGCGACGGATGCGCAGCAGGCCACCTTCGAGCGGATGAACGCCCTCGTGCGCGATGCAGTGGTGAAAGAACACCATGCCTTCGTGCACGCGGCGATAGTGCATGCCCGCCGCCTCGGCGCGGCGCATCGCCGTCACGATGTGATCCGGCGTGTAGAACGCCTCCCACGCGGCACGATAGGCAGCCTCCCATTCGTCACGCGACATCGTGGGATGCGCGGTCACGACATGGTCGAGGTCGTAGCGGTTGAGGTCCGCATCCATCGCGACGCCGGCGGCTGCGAGTTTCTGATGATCTTCAGAACCCGGAAGTGGCGTCAGGCAGAAAAACTCGAGGATATCGAGTGGCAATTCGCGCTTGATAATTTCCACGTCACGCCGGATCGACTCCGGCGTATCCGCGGGGAAGCCGAGAATGTAGCCCGCCGTCGTCAAAATGCCCGCACGCTTCAGTGCGAGGATCAGCGCGCGATAGTCTGCGATCTTGTTCTGTCGTTTCTTGGCCGCGAGCAGGTTGTCGGCGTTGATGTTTTCGAGCCCGATGAAGGCATTGAAGACATTCGCGCGACCGGCTTTCTCGACGAAGTTCGGAATACGATGCGCCTGCGTGTCGATCTGAATGGTGAAGCGGATCGGCCTGAATGCGGGATGCTCGCGCAGCGCGATGATGCGATCGAAAATCGCCTCCCAATTCTTGTTACGGGCGAAATTGTCGTCGGTGATGAAGAAGCGCTCGATGCCCTGCGCCGCATGTTCACGGATGATCGCCTCGACATCGTCGGCGGAGCGGTGACGCGACTTGCGTCCCTGCACATTGATGATCGTGCAGAACGAACATTGAAACGGGCAACCGCGGCCGGCATCGAAACTCGCAAGCAGCGTCAGGTTTCGACGCAAATCGTTCCGCGCCATGTAAGGCGACGGCGCGCCAGCCATATCAGGCAACTCGCGCATGAAATCGTAGATCGGCTGGAGCTTGCCAGCCGCGGCATCCTGCAGCACGCGATCGAGCCGCGTCTCTGCCTCACCTGCAAAGAGCGACACGCCCATGTCGAGCGCCTGCTGCAAGCCGGGCTCCATTTCGGGCAGCATGGCAAGACAGCCCGACACATGAAAGCCGCCGATGACAACGTTGACGCCGGCGGCGCGCAGGGGCCGCGCAATGTCGATCGCGCGTGGAAACTGGTTCGTCTGCACGCCGACCATCGCAACGAGCCCCTGTCCGCCCGCGCACCGGATTTTTCGCGCCAACGCGTGCGGCCGAACGCGCGCATGTGTTTCGTCGATCGTTGTGATGCGCAGCTCGCCGTCAGGCCCAAGCACATGCCGCGCAGCAGAATCGCGCGCGAGACCGTGCAGCACGGCGAGCGTGTTCGACGGAATGACGGAGCGCAGCCACTGGATGACGTAGCCGTCGTCGTCGTAATGCGACGGCTTGACGAGGATCAGCTCGAAGACGCGTTTTGCGCGAGGCCCCATAGCCATCCCGCTCCCCCAAAGCTGCGCCGCACTTCAACCTTACGTGGCTTTGGCAGCCAACGAAACCGTCACCCGCCCATCAGGCGCGTGACATGCGCTGCAACCGAGACCGATAGACCTTCGAGATCGTAGCCGCCTTCGAGCACGCTGACGACGCGGCCTTTCGCGTGGCGGTCGGCAATCTCCATCAGCTTTCCCGTCGCCCACGAAAAATCTGAGGCATCGAGACGCAAGTTCGCGAGCGGATCGCGATGATGTGCGTCGAAACCGGCCGAGATGATGACGAGATCGGGCCGGAACGCGTCGATGCGCGAGAGGACCGCGACATCCATCGCCTCGCGGAACGTCGCGCCATCGTCGCCCGCGCGCAGCGGCGCATTGACGATCTGGTCGTGCTCGCCGCGCTCGCCCAACGCACCGGTGCCGGGAAACAGCGGCATCTGGTGCGTGGAGGCGTACATCACGGTCGCATCGCTCCAGAAAATATCCTGCGTGCCATTCCCGTGGTGAACGTCGAAATCCATGATCGCGACGCGCTCCGCACCATGCACCGCCTGCGCGTGGCGCGCCGCCGCCGCGACATGGTTGAAAAAGCAGAAGCCCATCGGCGTCGCGCGCTCGGCATGGTGCCCCGGCGGACGCATGGCGACGAAGGCGTTGTCAGCCCGCTTCGCGAAAACCTCGTCGACCGCCCGCACCGCGCCGCCGGCGGCACGCCAGGCGGCCTCCATCGTCGCCGGGCACATCAGCGTGTCGGCATCGAGCTGCACGAAGCCCGATCGCGGGCTCGCGCGCTCCAGCGCCGAGACGTAGGCCTCGGGATGAACGCGCAGAACGGCGGCCCGGTCGGCAATGGGCGCCTCATCGCGCTGCAAATTCTGGAAAGACTCGGTCTCCAGCGCCGCCATCACGGCGCGCAACCGGTCCGGCCGCTCGGGGTGGCCCGGCCCCATGTCGTGTTCGAGGCCCGCCGGATGCGTCAGCAGCAGGGTTGTCATCGAGAGGCCGACACTCGCGAGTTGCGTGAAAAATTGTGGCTCGCGCGCAACAGGCCCGCGTGTTCGGTCCGCAACGCCGTCCGCAACCGCCGGATCATGGTAAGCGTCCCGCCACTGCTTCGCCGGGCTCCGCGGACATGTTCATACCGATTCGGTCCATCACACTCGCCGCTTGCGCGGTCATTCTCGCGGGCTGCAACTACAAGCCCGTGCCCGAACCATCTCTGTCCGCCAAGGACGCCCAGTATATTGCGATGGTCCCGAAGTTCGAAATGGACCTCAATTACGAGAGATACCAGATCGACGATCCCACAGGCGCGGTGCCGGGCACGATCACAGTCGATACGAAACAGAACTTCCTTTACCTCAGCCAAGGCGGCGGCAAGGCCATCCGCTACGGCATCGCCAGCGGTGCGGAGACGTTTGGCTGGACCGGCAACGCCGATGTGCGCAGGAAGGCCGAATGGCCACACTGGATGCCGCCGGCCGACATGCTGGAACGCTGGCCGCACCTGAAGCCGACCGCGGCGGCAGGGGGCCTCCCTGGCGGTGCCGACAATCCGCTCGGCGCGCGCGCGCTCTACCTGTTTCAAGGCAACAAAGACACGCTCTACCGCATCCACGGCACCAACGAGCCGGAGACGATCGGCCGCGGCGTTTCGTCGGGCTGCATCCGCATGCGCAACGTCGACGTGATCGATCTGTACAATCGCGTCGCGGTCGGCACGAAGGTCGTGGTGAAGTAAAACCGCGTTAAGCGCTCGGCACGCCGATCAGCGCATCCGGGCCGCCGATCGTCACTTCGACAATCTCCGGCGGTCGTCCGAACCGCACCGGCAGAATCGAAGTCCCTAGCCCTCCCGAAATAACGAGGTGGCGGCCGTCGTTCTCAATCATGTGGCCATAGACGCGATTGGGGCCATAGCGCTGGTTCGCGATCACCGGTCCAAGGACCGGAAAGCTCACCTGCCCGCCGTGCGTGTGGCCGCAGAGCGTTACGGCGACACGCTTCGGCACGCGGTCGAAGATGAAAGGCTCGTGCGCGAGTAGCACGATCGGCGCTTCGTCGCGCACCTGCGCAAGCGCGCCATCGAGATTGTCGACGCCGTGGAAGCCGGTCCATTTTCGGCTGCCCGGCGTGCGGATCGGATGCGCCATCTGGTCGCCGAGGCCAACGAGCCAGAACGGTTGCCCGTCCTTCGTCAGACGCAGCGCGTCGTTCTCGTAAACACTCGCGCCGAGCGCTCTCAGCGCGCGACGCACCGCCTCGCCGTTATCCGGGCGCATGCCGGGCAGCGCGCCGTGCCACCAGTCGTGATTTCCTAGAATGGCGTGAACGCCGAGCGGCGCGCGCAACGTTTCCAGCGCCTCGCCCCATTGTTCGGGATAGACGGCGCCGGTGACGTAAGGGTGCCCGCCGTTAAAGTCGCCGAGCAGCACCACAAGGTCGGGCGCAAGCGCGTTGGAAATGCCGGCGATCTCGCGGATGCGCGACACCGGCATCCACGGATCACAAGCGTGGATGTCCGCGATGACCGAGATTTTGAGCGTGAGCCCTGCGGGCCAGGATTTCGGCGTCACGCGATAGCGCGTGACGTTCAGCAACAGGCCGGGCTCGACGCCGAATGCGTAGCCGCCAAGCCCCGCCGTCGCCAGCGCGAAGGCGCCGGACCCTTGCAGGAACAGGCGACGGTTCAACATGTTTGGGCCGACAAATGCGGCCGCCCTTTGCGGCCCCTTAGGCTGCTTCGGTCTTGCAGAGAACAGTGGCGGGAGTGTGCCACGAACTCGTAGACTTGCGAGGCTCCGGTAGCTTCGAACATTGCAGCGCGGCAGCAACGGCGGCGACGCCGATCTCGCGCGTCAGCTGGATCTGCAGGGCGCGAGCACCAGTTTCGCGGATTCGCGCCTGTTCTGCTTGCTGGTCGATACTCATGACATCACTCCTGCACAGGCCGGGCAACGGGCCCGGATTGACGTGAGGTTCGAGCGTCACGGTAAAGAGAGGCTTAATGGAACACGCAGGAGCACGAGGGATGAGCGAGCAAGCGGGCACAGGAGCCCTCATCGGCGCGACTGCCGTGCAGCTGGTCGAACGCCTGCGATCCGGCGATATCACGCCGCATGATTGTCTCGATGCGCTCGAAAAGCGCATCGCAGACGTCGACGGTGCGGTGAACGCGCTGCCGACGCTCTGCTTCGCGCGCGCGCATGCACATGCCGACCGCTTGCTTGCGAAGCCGGCGGCGGAACGCGGCCTGCTTGCGGGTCTGCCAGTTGCGATCAAGGACTTGTCGAAGGTCGCGGGCGTCCGCTCGACCAGCGGTTCGCCGATCTTCGCCAATCTCGTGCCGGACACGTCCGACATCACGGTCGAGATGATCGAAAGCGAAGGCGGCGTCGTTTACGCGAAGTCCAACGTGCCGGAGTTCGGCGCCGGCGCGAACACGTTCAATCCCGTTTTCGGCCCGACACGCAATCCGTGGAAGCTGTCGCGGTCGGCGGCGGGATCGTCTGGTGGTGCGGCGGCGGCACTCGCATCGGGCACGGCGTGGCTCGCGCACGGCTCCGATCTCGGTGGATCGCTCCGCAGCCCCGCAAGTTTTTGCGGCATCGTCGGCATGCGGCCGACGCCCGGCCGTTGCGCTGCCACCCTCTTCGCATGGACCGACAACACGCTTGGCGTGCAGGGGCCGATGGCACGCAATGTCGAGGATCTCGCGCTGCTCCTCGATGCGATGAGCGGCGAACACACTGGCGATCTCCTGTCGAAGCCGCGGCCGCGTGAGCCATTTCTTGCCAGCGCACGGAATGGTTGGAAACCGAAACGCGTTGCCTATTCCGCAGGGCTTGGCATTACGCCTGTCGACCCCGAAGTCGCCGCAATCACGCGCGCGGCAGCGGAGCGTTTGTCACGCGAAGGTGTGGTTGTCGAAGAAGTGCATCCCGATCTCTCCGGCGCGCACGAATGTTTCCAGGTCCTGCGCGCCCATAGCTTCGTGGCATCGCTTGGCCCGCTCTACGACACGCATCGCGACAAGCTGAAACCGGACGTGATCTGGAACATCGAGGCGGGCTTGAAGCTCACGGCGGACGAAATCGTCCGTGCGCATCGCCATCGCGCGCATCTCGCGCGGACTCTCGATGCATTCCTTGGAGAATACGATCTGTTGCTGACGCCGACGACGATCACATCGGCTTTTCCGATCGAGCAGATTTATCTCGCGGAATGCGACGGGCATAAATTCGAAAACTACATTCTGTGGCTTGCGATCGCCTATGCGATCACACTTTGCGGAGCGCCAGCGATCTCGATTCCGTGCGGCTTCACGAAAGAGAACTTGCCGGTCGGACTGCAGGTTGTCGCGCCTACCAATGGCGATGCAAAAGCAATCGCGGGTGCAGCGTTCATCGAAAACGTTCTTGCGGTGTCGCGTTCAGTGCCGATCAATCCGCGCACGTAAATTTACGCAAAAGAAAAGCCGCCGCCCAGGTCACGAGGCGACGGCTTTCTCAAACGACTGTCACTCAGGAAACAGCCGCGAAAACTGATTTGATCAGAGCTTGCGGTTTACCGCATCAGCAACGGAATTCGCGCCATCTTTTACGGCGCCCTTTGCGTCACCAACGGCTTTCTGCGCTTCGCCCTTCAACTCCTGCGCCTTGCCCTCCGCTTCGAGACTTGCATTGCCAGTGGCCTTGCCAATGCCTTCCTTGACGTTGCCCACTGCCTGATTTGCAAGACCCGACGCTTTGTCCGCGATGCTACCCATGTCCATCTCCTCTGTGCTGGAACCTGCTTTTAAAACTGTCAACGTGAAGCTTGGTTCCAAACGAAAGCGTTACCGTCCCGTCATGGTTTTGCAGGCAGTCCGGCGGGTGTCAGGTTCCACTGACACAACGTGCCATGCGTGCGCCGATCCTCCAGATCGAGATGAATGTGGCTATTGTGATAACCGTCCGATCCCGGTCCGAGAATCGTAGTGAAGCGTGCGCACGCCGATGCCTTCACAGACGCGACGAAGGGCGCAGCCTCCTGGCTCGTTAACGAGATGCGTCGGTTCGGCGCGATGAGAAACGCATCAAGATCGATCGCATTGCCCTTCGCATGTTCGCTGAGTTTTGCACCCGCGACATGATTACGGCTGCGGCAAGAGTAGGCGTCGGCATCAGTAATGCCTTCGAGCTTGAGATTCTGGGCAGCAAGCATTGGCACGATGTCTTCGCTCACCCAGCGTACGAGCGCGGCGGCGAGATCGCAGCGGATCGCAGTTGCCGGCTTGAACGGAATGGACCGCTTGTCAGCCAGCACGATCGACTCGAGCGCGACCGGCGCATCGATGCCGCACTCGCCAGGCCCGGTAATCGGTGGCAGCGCGCGCGCCACCACCGTGCCGCTGTCGAAGAGCGCCTTGCAGGTCGCGACATCCTTCTCCGATGCGACGCGCGGCACGACAGGTGCGGCAGGCGCGGATGAGGACGGTGACGGCGCGGGCGGACTCCCATCACCCGGTAGGTTGGACGGACGGACCGGCGGCAATGGAATATCGAGATCGATCGCCGATCCCTTCGCTTCCGGCGCACCAAAATCTTGCGGCCGCGGTGGCGGCGAAGGTGGCGCCTGCGCGAACGTACCTGTCGTCGCGACGATCAGGCACGCCCGAAGGATAAGCGCAGCGCTCAAACGGCGCGCACCGTGTTTGCGAGAACCGGGCGCGGACCGCTGTCGGTTTCTCGGACATGGTCGCGAACGCGCACGAGAAAGTTTTCGAAGCACGCCAATTCCTCGGGCGACATCTGTCCAAACGTATCAGCGACGAAGCGACGCTGGATCGCGATGCCGATCTCGGCGGCTTTCCGGCCCGCCGGCGTCAGGCACAAGGCATAGGAGCGGCGGTCGCCTTCGATAGGCCGGCGCTCCACGAGGCCGGCACTTTCAAGCCGGTCGACCAGTCCGGAAATGTTGCCCTTGGTGACGTAGAGATGCGTGGCCAGCTCCTGCTGGCTGACGCCCTCGCGCTCGGACAGAGTGGTCAGCGCATCGCACTGCGGGATCGAGAGGCCGACGGCCTTCAGGCGCGCCGTCATCGAAACGCGGATGCGCGCCTCGACACGCAAGAAGCGGAACCAGGCCCGGTCGGCATGTGGGGCGATGTCGGGGGGCGAGAGGTCCACGCCGGGATTCTACAGGCTTGGGGCTTTTGGGGAAATCAGTCCGAGGCGAGCAGCCCGTTTACCCCTCCGCGGCCCGCTTCTTGACGATGTCCTTATCGCCAAACCGCGTTCCACTTCGGCGGGACATGCTCTACAGAAAACGAAACATTCGTTGCGGAGGAAAGACATGCTCGGATTGATGCAGGATTGGCCGCTGCTGCTGTCGCGCGTGATCGACCACGCCGCGATCCAGCACGGCGACCGCGAGATCGTTTCGCGTGCGATCGAAGGCGAACTGCATCGTACGAACTACAAGAACATCCGCACCCGTGCGCTAAAAGTCGCGAAGCGGCTGGAACGGGACGGCGTCAAGCTTGGCGACCGCGTCGCGACGCTCGCCTGGAACACGTGGCGCCACCTCGAAGCCTGGTACGGCATCAACGGCATCGGCGCGATCTACCACACCGTGAATCCGCGCCTCTTCCCCGAGCAGATCGCTTGGATCGTCAATCACGCGCAGGACCGCGTGATGATCACCGACCTGACCTTCGTGCCGTTACTCGAAAAAATCGCAGACCAGCTTCCGACGATCGAGCGGTATATCGTGCTCACCGACGATGCGCATATGCCGAAGACGTCGCTGAAGAACGCCGTTGCTTACGAGACGTGGATCGGCGAAGTCGACGACGATTTCGCGTGGAAGTCGTTCGACGAGAATACCGCGTCCGGCCTTTGCTACACGTCCGGCACGACGGGCGATCCGAAGGGCGTGCTCTATTCGCACCGCTCGAACGTGCTGCACGCGCTGATGGCGAGCCCGCGCGATTGCCTCGGCCTGTCGAGCCGCGACACCGTGCTGCCGATCGTGCCGATGTTCCACGCCAACGCCTGGTCGCTCGCGCATTCCGCACCGATGAATGGCGCGAAGCTCGTGATGCCCGGCATGAAGCTCGACGGCGAGAGCGTTTATTCGCTGCTGGAAGACGAGAAGGTCACGTTTTCTGCGGCAGTGCCGACTGTCTGGCTGATGCTGCTGCAATACATGCAGTCGACCGGCAAGAGGCTTTCGACACTCAAGCGCGTCGTCATCGGCGGCTCTGCCTGCCCGCGCGCTATGATGGAAGCCTTCGAGAAGGACTACGGCGTCGAGGTCTTCCACGCCTGGGGCATGACCGAGATGAGCCCGCTCGGCAGCGTCGGCTCACTGAAGCCTGCGCTCGGTACGCTCGAGGGCGACAAGATTTTCGACGTGAAGCAGAAGCAGGGCTTCGCGCCCTTCGCCGTCGAGATGAAGATCGTCGACGACGACAACAAGGACCTGCCGTGGGACGGCGTGAAGTTCGGCAGCCTGAAAGTAAAAGGGCCGGCCGTCGTGCGGCGCTATTTCCGTCGCGAGAATGAAGAAATCCTCGATGAGAAGGGCTTTTTCGATACCGGCGATGTCGCGACGATCGATCCGAATGGCTACATGCAGATCACGGATCGCTCGAAGGACGTGATCAAGTCGGGCGGCGAGTGGATTTCCTCGATCGATCTTGAAAACCTCGCCGTCGGCCATCCCGATGTCGCGGAAGCTGCGGTCATCGGCGTCGTGCATCCGAAATGGGACGAGCGACCGCTGCTTGTCGTCATCAAGAAGGAAGGCCGAGAGCCGACGCGCGAAGACATTCTGCATTACATGGACGGCAAGATCGCCAAATGGTGGATGCCGGACGATGTGCAGTTCGTGTCTGAAATTCCGCACACCGCGACCGGCAAAATCAACAAACTGAAATTGCGCGAGGCTTTCAAGGCGTATCGGTTGCCGGGAGGCTGAGGACGAAGGAGTACGAAGCGCCATGCGCAGCCTCGTCGCCATCGAACGCCCCGTTTCAAGAGCGGCGCTATGGTGCCGTCGCCTCGCGATTTTCGCGCTGCTCGTCGGCGCGGTCGGCGTGCTGCTCACGCGCTTCCGCTTCGTCGAAGTGCCTGCGGGACTCGCGGTGATGACCTCGGCGATCGTGCTCGATCTCGTCGCGCTGCTGCTCGCCGGTGCAGCATGCGTCAGCATGTGGCGCACGGCGCGACGCGGCGTCGGCCCCGTCATCGTCGGCACGATCCTCGCCGGCGCATTGCTTGCCTGGCCATCGTGGCTTGCGGTGCAAGCATTACGACTGCCGGTCATCAACGATGTCAGCACTGATACGCTCGATCCACCGGCTTTCTCGCGCTCGCGCGTCGCGGTCGCCGTGCGCAATGGCCGCGTGCCGCCGACGACGCCGACCGACTATGCGCCGCTGCAGCGCGCCGCCTATCCCGATGTGCAACCGATCCTTGTCGAACTCGATGCGGATGAGGCTTTCGCCATCGCGCTGAAGGCGGCGCAGAACCGCGGCTGGCTGATCGTCGACCGCAACGCGCCATCGTCCGGCCGCTCGGGCCTCGGTCATATCGATGCGGTCGATCGCACGCTTGTGATGGGCATTCCCGAGGACATCACCATTCGCATCAAGCCGCTCGCCGGGCAGACGAAGATCGATGTGCGCTCGACATCGCGGTACGGCCGTAACGATTTTGGCGGCAATGCGAAGCGGATCGTTGCATTCTCGCAGGAACTGCAGGCGCAGCTCGATACGAAGTGAAGAGCGACGTTTTTATCTCGGACCTCATCCTGAGGAGCTTGCGAAGCAGGCGTCTCGAAGGATGCGTGGCAGCCCGCATTCACGACTCTGGAACATCCTTCGAGACGGCGCTGCGCGCCTCCTCAGGATGAGGTATTCAAGCGGGACGGCCCGCCTTCACAAACCCAGATACGCCTTGCGCACGCGATCATCGCCGAGCAACTCCGCGCCCGTGCCCGACAGCGAGATTGTGCCGTTCTCCAGCACATAGGCCTGCGCGGCGATCTCTAGCGATGCCGCGACATTCTGCTCGACCAACACGCAGGTCAGGCCCTCGCGATTGAGCCGCACGATCGTCTCCAACACGAATTCGACGACGGCCGGCGCAAGGCCGAGAGATGGCTCATCGAACATCACCAACGTCGGCTCGCTCATCAGGCAGCGAGCGATTGCGAGCATCTGCTGTTCGCCACCCGACAGCGTACCGGCCGCCTGTGTGCGCCGCTCGGCGAGCCGCGGAAACAGCGCATATTGCTTCTCGAGATTTTCCGCCCGCCGCGCCTTTGCGCGCGGAAGAAGCGAACCCATCAATAGATTTTCGCGCACGTCGAGCGTCGGGAAAATCTGCCGCCCTTCCGCGACCTGTCCGACACCGAGATCGCAGACGCGATGGCTCGCAACGCCCGCGATGTCCTTGCCTTCGAAGACGATACGTCCCGATGTCGCCGGCAGCATGCCGCCGATGGCGCGAATGAGCGATGTCTTGCCTGCGCCGTTCGCGCCAACAATGGCGACGATGGCGCCCTTCGCGACATCGAGCGAGACGCCGCCGAGCGCCTGCATGTCGCCGTAATGCAGAACGAGGTCTTCGACATTCAGCATCACTGCGCGTCCACGCTCGCGGCCGCCTTCGTGCCGAGATAGGACTGCACGACCGCAGGATCGCGCGTCACCTGTGCCGGCGTCCCCTGCGCAATCGTCGCGCCGTGATGCAACACGTGCACGCGACCCGCGAGCGCCATCACGGCGCGCATGACATGTTCGATGAGCACGATCGTCACGCCTTCGGCATTGAGCTGGCGCAGCAAACGCACGCAGCCGTCGACTTCGGTCGGTCGTAGACCGGCCATCACTTCGTCGAGCAAAAGAAGTTTTGGGTTTGTCGCGAGGGCGCGCGCAATTTCGAGGCGCTTACGATCGGGCAGTGTCAACGAGCGGCCCAAAGCATCCGTGCGCGACGTGAGGTGGAGGCGCTCGATGATCTCGCAGGCGCGACGCCGCGCCTCGTCCATATTCGGCGCATGCAGCATCGTGCCGATGGCAACATTGTCGAGCACGGTGAGATCGGGGAACGGCCGCACGATCTGGAACGTGCGTGCGAGACCGGCGCGCGTCACATGTTCGGGCGAGCGCCCGTCGATGCGTTCCCCCGCGAAGTTTATCGTGCCGGCATCCGGCCGATAGACCCCGGCGATGCAGTTGAACAGCGTCGTCTTGCCCGCGCCGTTCGGTCCGATCACGGCGAAAATCTCGCCGGCTTCGACGGTGAGCGAAACATCGTCGACCGCGACGAGACCGCGAAAGCGTTTCGTCACGCCGGAGAGTTCGAGCAGCGCGCTCATGCCGTGCGTCCGAACAACTTGCGCGACAACCACGGCCAGATACCGTTCGGAGACACCGCGATGATGATCATCAGCAGTACGCCGAAGACGAGCGTCTTCACACCCGGCGTGTCGATCCCGAGCGCGCGCAAAAGCTCCGTCAAAATCTCACCGAGCGGCACGAGCACGAAGGCGCCGACGATCGGGCCGAAGAGGGTCCCGATGCCGCCGACAATCGGCGCCAGCAGGATGTCCGTCGAACGCGAGATATCGAAAATTTGCGCGGGAAAGAGATTGTTCGTGAAGAAGGCGAGGAAGACGCCGCCGAGCGCCGTCATGCCTGCCGAAACAAGCAGGGCCGACAATCGCGCACGGAATGGCGAGATGCCGACAGCACGCGCCGCCTCCGGGTCCTCGCGCATCGCGAGCCACGCATGTCCGATCTTCCCGCGTCGGAGGAGAAAACTTGCGAGCGTAGCACCGCCGGCAAGCAGCAGGCCGAGGTAGTAAAAGAACACCGGCCCCGCGCGTAGATTCCACCATTGGCCTGCAGTGTCGGAGCGCACCGGCAGGAAGAGGCCAGCTGCGCCGCCGGTCGCGGAAATATTGTCGAAGGCGATGCGCGCGATCTCGGCAAATGCAATGGTCAGCAGCGCGAAATAGACGCCCTCGATGCGAAAGCGAAAGCCTAGCCAGCCGAGCATCGCCGCAGCAATCAGCGACACCGCGACTGCAGGCACGAGGCCAAGCATGGGACTGATGCCGTAAGCCACGAACAGATACGCAGAGACATAGGCGCCAAGCCCCATGTAGAGCGCGTGGCCGAGCGACAGCAGGCCGCAATAGCCCATCAGGATGTTCCAGGCCTGGCCGAAATAGGCCGAAAGGAACACGAGGATGAGCACGGAGACGATGTAGCGATCGACGACGAGCGGCGCTGCGATCAACGCTGCAACGACAGCGATTAGCGCCGCGAGCGCAGGTTTGCTCACGCCGAAGCCCGGCCGAACAGGCCCTGCGGCCGCACAGCCAGCACGATGACGAGCAGGCCGAAGGACACGAGGCTCTTCACCGACGGCGCGACGACGACGGACGCGAGTGCCTCGACCGTGCCGATCAGCACGCCGCCCGCGAGCGCGCCCGCCATCGAACCGAGGCCGCCGACGATCACGATGGTGAAGGCGAGCAACGTCAACGACGGGCCGAGCGTCGGCGTCATGTCGAAGAGCACGGTCATGATCGCGCCGGCTGCGCCCGTACACGCGAGGCCGAGCCCAAAGCTGACAGCATAGAGACGCTTCACATCGAGCCCGACGACACCGGCACCGGTCGGATTATCGGCGCAGGCGCGGATCGCGACGCCCGTCAGCGTAAAGCGGAAGAACGCGAAGAGCGCGCCCGTCAGCACGACAGCGGCAAGCGCCGCATAGACGCGCGTCTTGTCGACGAACATCGGCCCGAGTTCAAAG
Organism: Beijerinckiaceae bacterium; assembly: GCA_965246795.1. Taxonomy (GTDB): domain Bacteria; phylum Pseudomonadota; class Alphaproteobacteria; order Rhizobiales; family Beijerinckiaceae; genus JAJXWB01. Next base: position 213,975 of record CBDFFN010000004.1, read on the forward strand.
CTGTCGTAGGACCAGGCGATGCCGACGTGGCGTGCCTCCGGGCCGAAGGCGATCAGTGCCCCGTTGACCAGGACGATCGCGAGACCGACGAGCAGGATGAACTGCTCGTGTTGCGGTCGGCTGACGAAGGGCTGGACCACCGCGCGTTGCAGCACGTAGCCGAGCACAAAAAACGCGAGAGCCAACGGCACGGCTGCGACAAGCGGATCGATGCGCAGCAGGCCGAACAGCACGAAGCTCGCATACATGCCGAGCACCGCAAATTCGCCATGTGCGAAATTCACGACGCGCACGATGCCGAAGATGACGGACAGGCCGAGCGCCATCAGGCCATAGACGAGGCCCGTCAGCAGCCCCTGGATCAGAACTTCGGCGTAAAGGGAGAGAGGCATCGGACCGTCAGGGGAGCGGAAATGCCGGCTTCGCGAGGGGACGAAGGGTTGCGTAGGGCACGTCGCAATCGAAATAGCCGTAGACGTAAGCCGCGACTTCATACGGATTGAAGTTTACCGTCGCGGAATTCTCGGCGAAGGTCCAGTTCGCGAGTTCCGCCGCGGCGGAGGCGGCCCGCGGATTGCCCTCCGCAATCAGCGACTTCAATTCGTCTCTGGCCTCGGCGTTCTTGTCAGGGTCGGTTCCCTGCTCGCGAAGCTTGTCCTTGAATTGCGCCGCAACCTGCGTCGCGCATAAGCGGCCGATCTCGGCGCGTTTGTCGCGCGGCAGCAGGTCGTCGATCGTGAGCAGGCGGCCGGATTTCATGTCGAGGTTGATCGAGACGTGGCCGGAATTTGGATGCGCGCCACCGGTGTACTCGCTACCTTCGACAGTGAGCGACAACAGCCGGTCCGACGCATAGCCGATGCTCGCGCTGCGGCTCCAGGAGAAGCTCGATGTGTCCCGCGAACGGTCATCCTTGTCGATCGACGTCGGAGCGTCCGCCACGATCTTGTCCATCTCCGCGTTGAAGCGCTTCTCCGCGTCCGTCGCAGCATCTGCAAAGCGAAACAGCTCGAGCTGCGTCTCGTAGGATTTCGGCGTGCCTTTGCGATAAACGATGAAGGGCACGAGCGGTCGCGAAGTCCCCGGCCCGGCTTTCGGTTTCGCAGAGAGGTAAGCCACACGGCTTTCGTTCTCGCGCTGATAGCAGACAGCATCGTTCTTCTTCGCCGCACACGCAATGTTGCGTCGCCTCAGCCAGTCCCGCTGATCGGCGAGCAGGCTCGCCGACTGCGTCGCATCCATCCTGGCTTTGACGGCAGCGAACGACACGTTCATCGCGTCGTCGGCAGCCTTCGCAGCGGGGCTTGCGCAGATTGCGCGCTCCGCCTGCCCGGTCACACCGTTACATTCGAATGCCGCCGCCGATCCGCACAACGCGAGGCTGATCGCGAAACCCGCAAATGCGTCGTTCAAGTCCGCCCCTGCCACGACGGCAGCGGCAGCACCGGCGACGCGGCGGCATAGTCGGCGGGATAGACGACGGTCGGCGTGCGCTTCAGATTCTCGACCGCGACCGACGCGATGTTCGGGTTGTCGCCCTTTTCGTCGAAGGCGATCGGCCCGCCCGTCATCACATGCTCTGCGATGTTCGACTTGCGGATCGCCTCCATCAGCGGCGCGCCATCCGTCGTGCCGGCGCGCTTGAACGCGTCGGCAGCGACGAGCAACGCCTCGAACGTGTAACCCGCGTTGAAGCAATCGACCTCGAACCGGTTCTGCGGATTGGCCTGCTTGAACGAGGCCTCGAACGCCTTCGTCATCGCCGATTTCGGGTTGGCCCAAGGCAGGTTCGTGATAAGGCCATCCGCCAGCGGACCAAGCGCCGTGTAGAACTCCTCATCGTATAGACCCGGCGAACCCGGCGAGATCACCGCCTTCGGCTCGAAGCGCTGGCGCACCATGTCACGCACCAGCTTGATCGCGTCGCCGGCGCGCGTCGTAATCATGAGCAGATCTGGATTCAACGCGCGGATTTTCGTCACTTCGACGGAAAGGTCCTGCGCCTTCGGATCGTAGGCGATGCTCTCCAGAAGCTTGAACGGCATGTTCAGCTTCGGGAAGATATTGTCCATCGCGCCGCGCATCGACGTACCGAACGTGTCGTTGGCATGCAGATAAACGGCGGTCTTGTAATCCTGCTTTGCGCCTTGCGCGAGCGTGCCGATCAGCTTGATGCCTTGCGTGACGAGGCCGCCGGCGGTCGGGAAGTTGCGGACCGTGAACTTGTAGCCCTGCTGCGTGATCGCCGGCGCGGCGGCGACGTTGACGACCAGCGGCACGCTGCGCTGCTCGGCGACCTGCGCCATCGCCAGCGTCGCACCGGATTCAAAGCAGCCAATCAGCACCTTCGCGCCTTCGTTGATCGCTTTCTCGGATTGCGTGCGCGCCGTGTCGGCGTTCGACTCCATGTCGATGTGCACGATCTCGATCTTGTAGCCGAGGTCGGCGAGTACCTTCGGCGCTGCAAGCGCGCCGCGATAGCAGCTCTGACCGGCCTGCGCGAGAAAGCCCGAGCGCGGCAGAAGCATCGCCACTTTCAGTGTCGCGGGTTGCGCGCGGACGATGGCCGGCGCGGCGAAAGTGGCGGCGGTGCCGGCGATGAGCGCGCGGCGGTCGATGGTCAGGCTCACGGAAAACTCCGGCAGATCGAAAATTCGCCGCGACCATACAGACCGCGCCGACCGAGGCAAGGCGACCTTGGGAGGGTTTTACGCCGCCCTGGCGGCACGTTCGGCGAGGCTCCTGCCGCTGACGAGCGAGGGAGACTCCAGCGTCACGGGGACGGACAGGAATTTCCGCATCGCGTCGGGGTCCTTTTTCCGGTCGCGGAGCACCGCGAGGTCCGACGCCAAACGATCCGGATCGTGCGAGTTGAAGACAAGCCGCAGGCTCTCCGAAGAGACCGGCGACGTGACTGTTTCGTACACATGTCGCCGCGCCTGCGAATATCGATCGAGCATTTCTTCGCCGGCCCCGTCCTTAACGACGGCGGCGAGCGCCTCAGACAGCAGGAAGGAATCGTACATGCCACCCATCAAGCCAAAGCCGCTTGTCGGATTGGTGAGATGCGCCGCGTCGCCCGCCAGCAGCACCCGGCCCGACCGGTAAGAAGGCGCATGGCGCTGATGCATATTGTAGGGCGAGAACAGTACCATGTCGTAGTTCTTGTCGCCGGGCAGGACATGTTTCGCGAAGGCCGCAATCCGTGCCTCGATGCCCTCCAGCGGAAGGCTGGCATCTTCGGCAAAGGTAAAGCGCCACATACCCTCCTGCCGCACCTTGTAGACGACTGCGCCATAGACAGGATCGACGAGATAGCCGGAATTCCAGCCGTGCTTCTCGAAATCGTAATACATGTCCGTCGCGACGAAACGCTGCGGCCAGGTGATACCTTCGAGCGTGAGGCCGATCGCCTTGCGCACGGCGCTGCGGCCGCCATCGCCGGCAACGAGCCAGCGACCGGTGTAGGACTGCGTCTCCAACTCGCCTTCTGTGTGCACGGTGACGTCGTCGGCGCCTTGCGTGACGCCGGTGACGCGACGGCTCCAGACGACTTTTGCATTGTCGTGGGTCTGCAGATGCCGCAGCACGATGGCCGCGAGCCGATCCTGACCGAGCGTCAGGCTATACGGCCGATCGGTGACTCCGCGCACTGCGGCATGATCGTAGACGATCTCTTCGCCCGTGCCGAAGATGCGCCAGGAGCGCGCATCGACGATCTCGCCGGTGGCCAGCATATCGTCGAGCACGCCAAGCAGCTGGAGGCCCGGAAAAATCGACCAGGCGTAAGAGATCGCGCGCGGCGTGTATTTGATTTCGTTCTCGGCCTCGAGAACCGTTACGGACACACCCGCCCGCGCGAGACCCAGCGCGGTGATAAGACCGACCGGCCCCGCGCCCGCGATCACGACGTCGCTCATTCCACCCTGTCTCACTCTTGTTGTTCACGGTCTGCGCCGCGTCACACCTCGGATCGGCGCAGGATATAATCGAGACCGCCGGCCCTGTACCAGCGGTAGCCGTAGCCCTCGATCACAACGCGATGTCGGCCGCTTTCATCGGCATCGCTGTTGTTGTCGGCCAGAAGATTGATGAGCTTGCTGCCGGATGCCTCCGCAACGCCGGTCTTGAAGACGATCTCGCGCGGCTCTTTCGCGAAATTGTGGATCACGACGACGGAATTATTCTTCCAGTCGTAGCGGATGGCGAGCACAGCCGGATCGCCGGTACGCAGCACGACAAAATTGCCCCAACCGATCTCGGGCACTTCCTTGCGCATGCGGATAATGCGCTCGGTCCAGTTGAGCAGCGAGCCGTTGTGCCGTCGCTGTACGGCGGCGTTGACATGCGCAAAGCCATACGGTCCATCCGCGATGACTGGGATTTTCGGTTTTGCATTCTTCGTGAAGCCGCCATGCGGTTCGTCCGACCATTGCATCGTCGTGCGCGCGCAATTGCGCTCCGGTAAAGAAAGATCATCGCCCATGCCGATCTCGTCGCCGTAGCGAATGACGGGCGTACCGGGCAATGTGAACATCAGGCTATAAGCGAGCTCAAGCCGCTGCCTATCATTTTGCAACATCGGCGCGAGACGTCGGCGGATGCCGCGATCGTAAAGCTGCATCGACTTGTCCGGCCCGAAAGCATCGAAGACTCGCTTCTGTTGCGGTTTTGTCAGACGCCCGAGATCGAGTTCGTCGTGGTTGCGTAGGAAGAGGCCCCACTGCCCGGTCGCGGGGCGGGGTTTCGTTTTTTCCAGCGCCTTTGCCAGCGGCTGCGTATCGGCGGACGCCAGCGCGTAAAACAGGTTCTGGTTGACCTGAAAATTGAACATCATCTGCATGCGTTCGCCGTCGTCACCGAAATATTGCATGTCGGTCGCGGGCAGAACGTTGGCCTCGGCGAGAATGATCGCGTCGCCCTTGCGCCATTGCAGGAACTCGCGGAACGTACGAAGCATGTCATATTGCTCGGTCGAGCCCTTCACATCGGCGCCCTTCCTGCCGATGACGAAAGGAACGGCGTCCATACGGAAACCGGACACGCCAAGCTCGATCCAGAAACCCATGATCTTAAGGATTTCCGCCTGCACGCGCGGATTCGCGGTGTTGAGGTCGGGCTGGAAATCATAGAAGCGGTGGAAGTAATATTCCTTCGCGGCTTCGTCGTAGGTCCAGGTCGTCTTCTGCACGCCAGGAAAAACCATGCCCGTATTGGCATTGGCAGGTTTTTTCTTCGACCAGACGTACCAGTCGCGATAGGGCGATTGGGGATCGCTGCGCGCGCTCTTGAACCAGGGATGTTCGTTCGAAGTGTGGTTGACGACGAGATCGATCAGCACACGCATACCGCGCTGCTTCGCCCCATGCGCGAATTCCACGAAATCGCCAAGCGTGCCGAATTTCGGATCGACGCTGTAGTAGTCCGCAACATCGTAGCCATCGTCCTTGCCAGGCGACGTCTGGAACGGCATCAGCCAGACTGCATCGACGCCGAGCCCATGCAGATAGTCGAGACGGCGCGTCAGGCCCTGAAAGTCGCCGACGCCATCGCCGTTGGCGTCCATATAAGCGCCCACCGACAGGCAATAGATGATGGCGTTCTTGTACCAGAGATCGTTGATCATCGACGGGTTCCTCGTGCCGGGAGCCTATGGGATACGCGGATCGTTCCGCAAAATCAGCGCAGCTCGAGCACCAGGCCTTCATTTGCGCGTAATGCGAGACTCGGCCCGACGGCCTCGCCGCGACGCGTGCCGGTCGTCGACAGCAAGATCGTGCCGCCCGCGCAATCCGTCGTGTCGACGGTCGCATCGCGGTCGGCAAAGTTGAGGAAGATGACGATGCGTTGCGCTGCCGAAACGCGCGTGTAGGACAGCATGTCGCCGTCGCAGGATCGTGCGCGAAAATCGCCGACCGACAGCGTATCGTGCGAGCGCCGCAGCGCGAGCAAGTCACGCACCAGTGTCAAGATCGAGCCCGAGTCTTCGCGCAACGCTGCGACGTTGTCCTGCGCGTAATCATCGGCGACAGGCAGCCACGGCACGCCCGTGGTGAAGCCCGCGCTGTCCGTCGCATCCCATTGCATCGGCGTGCGTTCAGGATCGCGGCCGAACCCGTGTCCGGGCTCGTTCTTCTCCCAAGGATCCTGCGCACGATCGGGTGGGACCGACACGTTCGTCATGCCGATTTCGTCGCCGTAGTACATCGTGGGCGTCCCGCGCAGCGTCAGAAGCAGCATGGCTGCAATGCGCGCCTGTGCGGCTCCGACCCGATGCGCGATGCGCGGCTGATCGTGATTGCCGAGCACCCAGTTCGGCCAGCCGCCGGGTGGAAGCGCGCCTTCGTAATCCTCAACGATTTTCGCGATCACGGAGGCCTTCCATGTCACCTGTATGAGCTGAAAGTTGAACGGCAGGTTCACGCCGGACAGGTTTGCACCATAATACGTGACGAGCCGTTCCAGCGGCAGATAGATCTCACCGATCAACACGCGCTCGGGATATGCATCGATGACGCGCCGTAACTCCGCGATGATGTCGTAGATCTCCGGTTGGTCGGCAGAATTGATCTGCAGGAATTTCGCGATGTCGGGCTGATCCGGCGTGTAGCCGGGATTGGCGGGGTTATTGCGAAACGCGGCATCCTTGATGAGATGCCAGATGACATCGACACGAAAACCATCGACGCCGCGATCCAGCCAGAAGCGCAGCACATCCGCCATCGCGGCGCGCACGGCGGGATTGCGCCAGTTGAGATCAGGCTGCTGCGTGAGGAATGCGTGATAGAAATACTGGCCGCTTGTCTCGTCGAAGGTCCAGGCGCTGCCGCCAAAATTGCTCATCCAGTTGTTCGGTGGCCCGCCGCCCAGCGCAGGATCGCGCCAGATGTACCAATCGCGTTTCGGACTCGCGCGGCCGCTGCGGCTTTCGGCGAACCAGGCATGCTGGTCTGACGTGTGGTTCGGCACGAAGTCGAGGATAAGCTTCATGCCACGCGCGTGGACATCTGCGATAAGGGCGTCGAAATCGGCCAGCGTGCCAAAAATCGGCGCGATGCCAAGATAGTCGGAAATGTCGTAACCAAAGTCGGCCATCGGCGACGGGAAGATCGGCGACATCCAGACGGCGTCGACGCCGAGCCATTGGAGATAGTCGAGCCGCGTACGAATGCCAGCAAGATCGCCGATGCCGTCGCCGCCCGAATCCTGAAACGAGCGTGGATAGATTTGATAGATGACGCCGCGTTGCCACCAGAGATTTGAATTGCTTGCCATGTTTGTCCGATCGCTCTTCAAAAGCATTTAGCGCGAAACACAGAGAAGGGAATCGTATGACCGGCTCAGCGGGATCGAAAGAAATTGATGAGAAGATCGCTGCGCTCGGTGACTGGCGTGGCGCGGCACTCGCGCATGTCCGCAAGCTCATCAACGAGGCCGTGCCGGATGTCGAGGAGACGGTGAAATGGCGCGGCGTGCCGGTTTGGGAGCACGACGGCATTCTCTGCACCGGCGAGACGTATAAGGCTTACGTCAAACTGACGTTTGCAAAAGGCGCGTCCCTCGACGATCCGACGAAGCTTTTCAACGCCAGCCTCGAGGGCAATGCGCGTCGCGCGATCGACATTCGCGAGGGCGAGACGATCGATGCGATGGCCTTTAAAGCGCTTATTCGCGCGGCGATGGTGGCGAATGCGGGGAAGAAGAAGCGTTAGACCCTATCTTGTCGCCACCTGTCGCTCGTCCAGCGCGGCGGTCTTGACCAAACAGAACACCGGCAGACCTTCGCGCAGACCAAGTTCTTCGCGTGAAAAACGCGTGATCGACGCCGTAAGAAGATCGCCACCGTTCAATCGGATGCCGACCAAAGCCAGCGGCCCTACTTCCGCAATCGTCTCGATCGTGCCGGACAACGCCGTGCGAATGCTGAGGCCTTCCAGTCGAGACAATGCAAGCGATACGTCCGTCGCACGCACAAGCAAGCGCACGCTGCGGCCCGGCGCGCCAGCATCGCCGGCAATTGTGATGGCACCCGCGGGATGCGCGAGCAGCGTTACATCGCGCGCTTTGTCGTGGCGTTCGACGGTGCAGGCCAAAGGACTCGACACGCCGAACCGGCGCGACTCCACGAGATGGCGCGCAGCGGCAAAGGCTTGCGCGGGCGGGCCTTGCGCCACAAGACGGCCGCGGTCGAGCGCAATGACGTCGTCGGCGAGTTGCCCGACTTCTTCCACCGAATGCGAGACGTAGAGGATCGGGATGCCGACCGCGTCGCGCAGCCGCTCGATGAGCCGCAGGATTTCGTAGCGGCGCACCTCGTCGAGCGCGGCGAGCGGCTCGTCCATCAAAAGCAGCTTTGGTGAGGCGAGCAATGCACGCGCGAGACCGACACGCTGTCGCTCGCCGCCGGACAGCGTGCGCGGCCAGCGGTTCATCAGACCGCCGATGCCGAGTGTCTGGACGATCGGTCCGGCATCGATACGCCGCGCATCGCGTGGCGCGAACCAGCGTCCGAAAACGAGATTCTGCTTCACGGTGAGGTGCGGAAAGAGCAGCGCATCCTGAAACACGACGGCGATGCGCCGCTTGTGCGCCGGCACAAACTTTTTCGCACGCGTGTCGAGCAACACGTCGTCGCCGAGCGCAAGAAAGCCATCGCCCGGCTTCGTCAGTCCGGCAAGAATGTCGATGATCGTGCTTTTGCCCGCGCCCGAAGGCCCGAACAGCGCCGCGACGCGCGCTTCGGTCTCGAACGACACGTCAAGTCCAAAACTTCCGCGCGTTAGTTTTGCCTTGAAGCGGATCACAGCACATCTCGCTGCGCCCAACGGCGCTGCAGCCATTCCGACAAAGCCAGCGCGCCGACCGCGATTCCCGCCGAGACGATCGCGAGTTTAAGCGCCGGTGCATCGCCGTCCGGTGATTGCACATGCGTCCAGATCGCGGCCGCGATCGTGCGCGTCTCGCCGGGAATGTTCGAGACGAATGTGATTGTCGCGCCGAATTCGCCGAGCGCTTTCGCGAAGCCAAGCAAAGTCCCGACGAGAATGCCCGGCAGCGCTAGGGGCAGCGTCACGATCGCGAAGCGCCACGCGGGGCTCGCGCCAAGTGACCCCGCCGCGCGTTCGAGTTTCGGATCGATCGCCTCGAATGCGAGGCGGATCGGCCGCACCATCAGCGGGAAAGACATCACCGCGCCGGCGACCGCCGCACCTGTCCAGCGAAAGGCAAGCGTGATGCCGAACCAGTCGTAAAGCAGCATGCCGAGCGGTCCGCGCCGGCCGAGCAGCATCAGCAATGCAAACCCAGTCACAACCGGCGGCAGCACGAGAGGCAGATGCACGAGCGCATCGAGCGCCAGTCGTCCGGGGAACCGTTTCCGCGCAAGAATCCACGCCACGAAAATCGCGATGGGAAGACTTCCGAGCGTCGCGACAAGCGCGATACGCAGCGACAGTTCGATCGCGATCCAGTCGTCGGGCGAGAGCGTCATGGACGTGAGTTAAGCGGCGTCTTCCGCCGCCTCGCGCTCCAGATCATGGTTCATGTCGTGGCGCGTGTGATCCTTGCCGACCATCGCGGGATAAAGGCGTGCCATTTCCCGCTGCAGGAACGGCACCGGCACATCGTGGAACGTGCCGTGGATCGTCTCGTAGCGCATATAAGCGCGGCCAGAGCCGTCGAATTCGTGCAGTAGCGCGTCGTTGTGCCCGTCGAAGTCGAGCGGCGCGACGCCGATTTTTTCGCATAACGTCGCGTTGAACGTCGGCGTCGCCTTGCGCCATGCGCCATCGACAAAGACCTCGGCAAAGCCGTGCCACGCGAAAAGATCGGTGCCCATCCGCTCCGTCAGTTTCGGTGTCGTCAGATGGTTCGTCACATCGGCGAAACCGACACGCGCGGGCACGCCGCGCGCGCGACACGCGGCGGCATAGAGCGAGGCCTTGCCGACGCAATAACCGTAGCCTGCGGCAAGCACGCTCGACGCGCGAAAGGTTTCTTCATCGGCCATGTCAACGTAAGGCTGATAGCGTATGCCATCGCGCACTGCCGCGTAGAGTTTCGACGCTGTCTCGCGGTCGTCAGTGCCCGCATGTTTCGCCGCAAAGGCGATCACATCCGGATGTTCGGCATCGATGTAGTCGCCGGGGTCGGTGTAGAGGCGGCGCAGCGTGTCGGTGAGTGTCTCGGTCATGCCGGCAATGTAGATCCGTTTCGGCATGCCAGAAACTCCGTCAGCAACGCATTCACCATCTCCGGCGCATCGTTCTGCACCCAATGCGAGGCATCCGGCAGCCGCTCGACGCGCAGATCGCGCACGTAGCGTTCCGTGCCGTTGAGGCACGTGATGTCGAGGGCGACATCCTTTTCGCCCCAGATGACGAGGGTCGGCACGTCGATCGGCCGGTCGAGGTCCGTGGCGCGCATCATGTCGCGGCCGGCCTCGCGATACCAGTCGATCATCGCGCGCATGCCGCCGGGCCGGGCCGCATTTGCGGCAATGACCGCGAGCGTGTCGCGGGAAAAAGCATCGCGCCGTACGCAGGTGTCGCGGATCAGTGCTGCTGCCGGCCGGCCGCCGGCACGCGACAGCAGCTTTTCCGGCAACCACGGCAATTGGAAGAATGCCGCGTACCAGGACTTTTTCCGCTGTGTCCACGATTTCAGCGCTTCGCGAAAACACAGGGGATGCGGCACGTTCAGGATCACGAGCTTTTCCAGCGTCCGCACGCGCCGGATCGCAAAGGCCCAGGCGACAGCTGCACCCCAATCGTGCGCGATCAGCACTGTCGATGTCGCGCCGGACACATCGATCAGCGCGCTGACATCGGCGAGCAGCGCATCGAGGCCAAAATTGCCGGACGGTGGCAGCGTTGTCGCACCATAGCCACGCTGGTTGATGGCCCAGACGCGAAAGCCCGCCGCGACGAGAGGCGCAATTTGGTGCCGCCACGACACGGCATGTTCGGGAAACCCGTGGAGCAGGAGCGCGAGCCGGTCGCCCTTGCCCGCCTCCCAAAGTTCGAAATCGAGACCATTGGCGTGCACGCTGCGGCAGCGCGCCTCGGGACAGGTTTCGAGAAGAGGGTCGGTCATGCGCCCGTTAAGCGCACCACCTATTGCGTACTGCAAGGTCACCGGTTTCCGCATAGATAGTCCGCATGCGCACGCTTCTCGTCTTCCGTCATGCCAAGGCCGCCCGCGAACCCGGCGTGGCCGACCATGAACGACCCCTCACCGATCGCGGCCGGCGCAACGCGCGCGCGATGGGCGAGTGGCTGGCGGCGGAAGGCTTTATTCCGGACCACGCGCTGGTCTCGGATGCGAAGCGCACGCGCCAGACGTTCCAGCATGCGCGCGAAAAATTTCCTGAGCGGCTGCGCACTGTCAACGATCCAGATCTCTATCTGGCCGAAGAAAGCACCCTGCTCGACGCCGTGCGGCATGTGCCCGACAGCGCCAGTTGCGTGCTCCTGTGCGGCCACAATCCCAGTCTCCACGATTTCACCACCGGCATGGTCGGCGCCGGCGAACGCGAGGCGCTCGATCTGTTCCGCGCCGGAATGCCGACGGCTGCCGTGGCGGTACTTGCGCTCGATCTCGTGCATTGGCGCGACGCACACTGGCGCAGTGCGAAACTTCTGCGCTTCGTAACGCCGGCTTCCATCACTGGCGAACCGGGAGACAGCGACTGACGCTCCTCACCCTTCTCGCGGTCGGTCTCGCCTGGGCGTCGACGCTCGGCGTGCCGGCGCCGCCATCGCTGACACCGCCGCCGAATTTTCGGACGGCGACGCGCGAGGTCGACATCTGGCGTCGCGAGGCCGCTCTCGCGCTCGATGTTTCGCCGGAAGCAGGTCTGTCACTGCTGACAGGCGACGAGATTCGTGGCGTGACGCGCTGCGTGAGACTCAACAATTATTGGTGCATCAAGCGCGCCGGCTGGGCCGGTGAGATCGCCGCGGATAGCGAAGGCCATGTCGCCTTTTCCTCGGCACGCGAAGGTGCGGCCGTCGCGGCGCTGCTGCTGCGTCGCTATTACGTGGACTTTAATCTGAAGACGGCGCGGCAGATCGTATCGCGCTGGGCGCCGATGCAATGTGGTGCGACGCTTATGGCGCGAGGGGGTACGTCGCGCCCACGTCTCGCCAGCGCAACCCTGCCGGGCGGTCTTGCGACGCGCGGGCTTGGCAACACGACACGTGCACGATGGCTTGCCTCGCATACGATCGGCGGTCTCTCGCGCCCGAGCGCGGCGACCATTGCCGCGCGAAAATTCGCGCGAAACCGGCCGCCACCACCGCCACCCGCGCCGTTGCCGTCGGAATCAGTGCGACAGGCGCGGCTCGCGGACATGGGCGTGACGCTCACGCCGACGCGACCCGCGCCAGTCGTTCCGGCCGCGAAGCCCGCGCCGATACGCGTTGCCGCGGCGAACCTCACACGCCGTTCCGTCGTCCGGGACGTCACCATGCCATTAATGGCGACGCCTTCGATCATGGTCGGCTTCGGCGCGTCATCGACGCCGGGCAAACCCGGCGCGCGGCTTGCCATGCTGCCCTATGCCGGCATTGCGATGGGTCCGGCGCCCGGCGGCGTTAGCCTTGGCGGGCTTCCGCCGCTGACATCCTGCGCGTCGGATGCCGCGCGGCTCGCGAATTACGCGGCGAAGACATCGGCAGGCGTGGTCGCCAATGCAGACACCGACCTCGCGCTGTACGATGCGGAGGGCAAGCCGACCGCCAATCTCGCGATGGTCATGGCGAATATGGCGGCCGTCGAAATCGGACCATTGCGCGTGTCGGAGGCTCTGGTGCTCGCCGGTGTGGCCGCGGTGGTGGCGCGAACCCGCTGAATGTTCCTGTAATGTTCTTGCGCATTGAAAAGACTCCCGCTACGCTTCTTGCATCGGGGAGCAGAACATGGCCGTGCGGATCGCGACTGTCGCTTTCGAAGGGATCGAGGCGCGTCCGGTCGACGTGCAGGTGCAGATTCTTCCCGGCGCGGTCGTCTTCAACGTGGTCGGACTTGGCGACAAGGCCGTCACCGAATCTCGCGAGCGGGTACGCTCCGCGCTGATCGCCTCCGGGCTCGCGCTTCCCGCGCGAAGGATCACGGTCAATCTCGCCCCGGCCGATCTTCCGAAGGAAGGCAGCCATTATGACCTGCCCATTGCGCTCGGCGTCATGGCGGCGATCGGTGCTGCCGGCCGATGCGCTCGCCGGCTATACCGTGCTCGGCGAACTCGCTCTCGACGGAACGATAACGGCAGTCTCGGGCGTGCTGCCGGCTGCCGTCGCCGCCAATTCGCGCGGCCATGGCCTGATATGCCCGGAAGCCTGCGGGCCGGAGGCGGCCTGGGCGTCCGGCGATCTCGATGTGCTCGCGCCGCGCTCGCTCATCCAGCTCGCCAACCATTTCAAGGGCACGCAGGTGCTACGCCGGCCCGAGCCCGCCGTACGCGCGGCTGGCGTCGCGCCGCCCGACCTCTCCGACATCCGCGGACAGGAGAGCGCGAAGCGCGCGCTCGAGATCGCCGCGGCGGGCGGGCACAATCTCCTGATGAACGGCCCGCCCGGTGCGGGCAAATCGATGCTGGCGGCGCGCCTGCCCTCGATTCTGCCGCCGCTCGATCCGCGCGAACTGCTCGAAGTCTCGATGATCCATTCGGTCGCCGGCGCTATTGCCGGCGGCCAGCTCACCGACCGGCGGCCGTTCCGCAGTCCGCACCATTCCGCCTCGATGGCGGCGCTCGTCGGTGGCGGCGTGCATGCGAAGCCCGGCGAAATTTCACTCGCGCATCACGGCGTGCTGTTTCTCGACGAATTGCCGGAGTTCAACCCGCAGGTGCTCGATAGTCTGCGTGCGCCGATGGAGACGGGCGAAATCCTGATATCGCGCGCCAATCATCGCGCCGTCTATCCCGCACGCTTCCAGCTGATCGCCGCCATGAACCCCTGCCGCTGCGGACATGCGCTCGATCCCGGCTTCTCCTGCCGCCGCCAGCCGGTCGAGCGCTGTACGGCGCAATATACGGGTCGCCTCTCCGGACCGCTGCTCGACCGCATCGATCTGCAGATCGAGGTGCCGGCCGTGACCGCCGCCGATCTCATCTTGCCCGCACCTTCGGAGGGCTCGGCGCAGGTCGCGCAGCGCGTGGCAAAGGCGCGGCGCATGCAGGTCGCGCGCTATGCCGCCATCGGCCTGCCTCAGGTGACGACCAACGCGGCTGCGCCGGCCAAGGTGATCGAGGATATCGCGCGGCCCGACGGGCCGGCGCTGGCACTGGTGCGCGAGGCCGCCGACCGCCTCCAGCTTTCCGCGCGGGGTTATCATCGCGTGCTGAAACTCGCGCGAACCATCGCCGATCTCGACGGCGCGACGACGCTCGGCCGCGTCCATTTCGCCGAGGCGCTGTCCTATCGCAGCGGCCTGCATCGGATGACGGCGGCGGCGTAAACGGAGAGCCCGAGCTTCTCAAAAGTCTTCCGCAACCTTTCTCCGCCATTCTGCCGGCAATGTCTGCGTTCCTGTCCGCCACTGCGCTCGCCCTACTGGCCGCCTTCGCCGCGCTCGGTCTCGTCGAGCGCCGCCGCCGCGCCGCCGTTACGGCCCTCGCGAAATCTCGCGCCGCGACGGAGAAACTTCGGGACGATGTCTGGCGGCTGGAAGCCGCCGCCGAAGCCCGGGATCGCGCCGAAGCCGCCAACGAGGCGAAGAGTCGCTTTCTCGCCAATGTCAGCCACGAGGTGCGCACGCCGCTCGCCGGCATCATCGGCACCGCCGAACTTTTGGCCGCACTGCCGCTCGACGCCGAGGCAACAAGCTATGTCGGCGCCATCCGCACATCCGGTACGGCGCTTTCTTCGCTGATCGACGAAATCCTCGATTTCTCCCGTATCGAAGCGGGCAAGCTGGAACTTGCCGATGAAACGTTCGACCCTGTTGCGCTCGTCGAAGGCGTCGTCGAACTCCTGAGTCCGCGCGCGCATGGCCAGGGTCTCAGCATCGCCTGCATCGTCGCGCCCGATGCGTCCGCATCTCTGCGTGGCGACCCCTCACGGCTGCGCCAGATCCTGCTCAACCTTGCCGGCAATGCGATCAAGTTCACGCGCACCGGCGGCGTTGGCATCCGCGTTTCGCGCAATGCCGATGGCGTGCTGCGTTTCGCCGTCAGCGACAGCGGTTCCGGCATCGCGCGCGAACACCAGCGCGCGATCTTTGCTGAATTTGAGCGCGGCGCGGCCTCCAATGCGGACGCGCCTGGCGGCGTCGGCCTCGGCCTCGCCATCTCGCGCGTGCTGGCCGAACGCATGAGCGGCACGCTCGCGCTCGAACATTCTTCGTCGTCGGGATCGACCTTTGTTCTGACGGTGCCGCTTGCGGGGGCCGGGGACGCTGGACCGCCCTCGCCGCAGCTGGTCCCAGTGTCGTCGCGCGTGCTGCTCGTCGCCAATGCAGCCTTCGAGGCGGAATTTTTGGCCGAGCGGTTAGCAAATGCCGGCGCCACGGCGCGACTGGCCGGCTCCGAAGACGCCGCAAGGGATGCCTTGCGAGACGAAAGCTTCGACATCGCCATCGTCGATTGCGCGATGGGCGAAGACTTTGCCGGACAGATCGCGCAGGCGGCACGCGATGCCGGTGTGACGCGCAGTTTCGTGCTGCTCGCGCCCTTCGAGCGGCGCGCGTTGTCGCCCGCGACATGGCGCGCCTTCGACGGCTGGCTCATCAAACCGGTGCGAGAGCGTTCGCTCCGCCGAAGTCTCGAGCCGCAAGCGATGCTCGTCCCGCGCGCCGAAGGCGAACGCGATCCGGCGCGCGCACTCGATGGATGCCACATCCTGCTTGCCGAGGACGACGACGTGAATGCGCTGATCGCAACGCGCGCACTGCAACGTGCGGGCGCCGACGTCACGCGTGCGGGCGACGGACGCGACGCAATCGATGCGCTGGAAGAAGGCGTCGGCCGCTTCGATGCTGCCTTGATGGACATCCGCATGCCCACTCTCGATGGCCATGCCGCCGCGCGCCTGCTTCGCTCGCATCCCACGCGCGCTTTGCGACGGCTACCGCTCATTGCATTGTCGGCCAATGCCTTTGCCGAGGATCGCCGTGCCGCCCTTGCTGCGGGTTTCGACACGTTCCTCACCAAGCCAGTACCGCTCGACCAGCTGACGCAGGCCGTCGCGGACTGCATCGCCGCGCGCACGGGTCGCTACGCCGCCTGATCGTCACAATCCTGTCGAGCCCTGCCGATATGGCAGTGTCGATGGACGCCCTGTTCCGCGCTGCCGCCGCCGTTCTGCCGCTGCGGTTTGTGCGGCCGACGCCGACGCTGTCCGGCACCCTGTTCCGGTCCGGTGATCTCGAAGTGCGGCTTGCCGTGCGAAAGCGCGAAGTCCGTAAGGCGCAGCGCCTGCGCTACAAGATTTTCTACAAGGAGGGCGGTGCAACGCCCGACCGGACCGCAGCGCTGATCCGTCGCGACATCTGTGCCTACGACCGCGTTAGCGATCACCTGCTCGTCATCGACCACGCGCATCGCAATCGGCGCGGCGCGCGCAAGCCAAGAATCGTCGGCTGCTACCGGTTGCTGCGCGACATCGTTGCGTCACAACACGTTGGCTTCTACAGCGCGCAGGAATTCGATCTCGCACCGATGATCGCGCGGCATTCCGGCAAGCGCTTTCTCGAACTAGGCCGCGCCTGCGTCGCGGCTTCGCATCGCAACCGGCACACGCTCGATCTGCTTTGGCGCGGCATTGGCGCTTACATCCGGCACTATCGCATCGACGTGCTGATCGGCTGCGCCTCGCTGCCGGGCACCGATCCGGTGGCGCATGCGGCGGCGTTGCGCTTTCTCACCGTCGATCGGCGTGCAGAAGACGAGTTTTGCGCCAACGCGTTGCGCGGGAACGATCCATCGTTCGATCCGCGGGTGGCATCGGCGCTCGATGCACGCGCCGCGCTCGCCCTGCTCCCGCCGCTCGTGAAAGGTTACTTGCGTTGCGGCGCCGTGTTTGGTGACGGCTTCGTGATCGATCGGCAATTCGGCACCATCGACGTGCTCGCGATCATGCCGGTCGAGAGCATCGCGCCTCGATACCTCCAGCACTTCGCAGGCATTCCAGAAGATCGCGCAGCCTGAGTTCCATAAGTAACGCGGGTCTGCCCTGCGCTTTCGCGCTATACCGCTGCGGGGCGAACAGCCCACGTTGCTGGCCTCAAGATGCGCGAGACGAAAAATGCTTGCCGCCACTCATGCCTCCAGCGATGTCGCCTTCAGCTCCACGGTGAAGGACATCCAGATGCGCAAGGGCTCGCGTCACGCCTATGGTGGCCCGGCCGGCGACTGGCCGACGACGATCACGCCGGACCTGAAGGCCCTCATCGAAGCGCAGATCTCGGTTTTTCTCGGCACTGCAAGTGCCGATGGTCAGCCTTACATCCAGCATCGCGGCGGGCCGGCAGGCTTTCTGCACGTGCTCGACGACACGACGATCGCCTTCGCTGATTTTGCCGGCAACCGGCAGTACATCACGCAGGGCAATCTCGCCGAGAATACTCACGCGATTCTCTTCCTCATGGATTTCATGCAGAAGCAGCGCGTGAAAATCTGGGGCGAGGCGAAAGTCGTTGAAGGCGACGATGCTTTGCTTGCGAAGCTGATGCCCGCAAACTATCGCGCGCGTGGCGAGCAAGTGCTTCTGTTCACAGTGACGGCGTGGAACCAGAACTGTTCGCAGCACATCCCGCAGCGTTTTGAGGCCGACGATGTCGCGCGTGCGCTGGCACAGCGTGAGGCGCGCATAACGGCCCTGGAGGAAGAGGTCGCGCACCTGAAGAGCCGCGCGACCTGAAAAGGTTTTGTTACATCGGCCCCATGCGCGCCGAGGCGGGATGGCCCGGCACCTTGAAGCGCTTGCCGGTATCGACGACGTCCGTGCCGTCGACCCGCAGGATCGAGAAATCCTGGTCGAGGTAATTGCCGACGAGAATGTATTTGCCATCCGGTGTGAACAAAGCCGCCTCGGGCAGACCGCCGACCTCGATCGTCTTTGTCTTCGTGACCTTCTTGCCGTCGATCTTGAGCACGTCGATCGCGCCGGTCTTGTTGTAGAAGAACGCCTTCTTGCTTGCGTTCGAGCCGCGCAGGATCACGGCCACCGCGAGATCGCCCTTCGGGCTCACCGCGAGCCCTTCCGGCCCGTCGCCGACGACCACCTTGTCGACAATGCGCGGCGGCGTTTGCTCCAGGTCGATGACACTGACCGTGTCGACCTGACCATCCGACGCGCCATTGTTCCCGTTGTCGGCGGTGAGCGCAATTTTGCCGTTCGGCGCGACCACGACATTATAGGGAAACGGGCTCGCGAGCATGTCGTATTTGCCGTAGGTGACTTTGCCGTCGGCACCGATGTCGAGCACAGAAATTTTGTTCATCGTCGATTTCGCCGCCAGCGCGCGCTTGCCGTCCGGCGTGAAGATGACATGCGCGACGCTGTCGCCCATCGGCACTGTGTCGACGAGCTTCACCTCCGTGCCCTTGATCGACAGCACCGAGATGGAATGGTCGCCACGGTTGGCAACGAGTGCCATGTCGCCCTTCGGACTGATGTCGAGACCCGACGGCTGCTTGCCGATGCCGGACAGCGTTGTGACGAGTTTCGGCGGCGTCGCCTTCATGTCGATGACATGCAGTTTGTCGTCCGGGACCTGTTTCAACGCGCCGTTGTCGTCGATGTTCGTGACGGAATCAGCGACGAGCGCGATCGACCCCGTCGGGTCGATCGCAAGATTGACTGGCGGTCCGACAACGGAATTCTTCAACGGCAGGTTTGCGACAATCTTCGGGTCTTCCGGATTCGCCAGATCGACAATAAGGACGCTGTCCTTGCCCGGCGCCGAGAAGATGCCTTTTCCTTCGTCGTCCCAGATAACCTTTTCGTCGTTGCCGACGATCATGAACGGTTTTGCCTGGACCGCTGTCACGGACCAGACGAGCGCGCATGCCGCAGTACGCAGAAGTATCGATTTCATTGCTTCCTCCAACTTTTCAACTTGCCGTCTGTGCGGCTTTCCAATTCCTGTATTCCGTAGGCATGCACCGGCTACATGGCCGATAGCCTGCGGCGATCGCGATGGCTTCCTCTGCGAAAAACACGCGACGACGGGCGTAGGCATCACCGGTCGTCACGGCCTTCGTTGCCGAAGCGCAATCGAGGCGACCGTAGAGCTTGTTGCTCCGGTCGCCGCCGAACTGTCCCGGCGTCTCGCTCGCGTATTCACGGTTTTGCGCGTCGCGAAGCGAATAAATCTTTGCCGTCACGCCATCAACCGTTCACGCTCCTTGAATTTCTCGCGCAATGTCGGCTTGTGCACCTTGCCCGTTGCATTGCGTGGCAGCGCATCGGTGAAGACGACGCCGCTCGGGCACTTGAAGCGCGCGAGCCTCTCACGACAGTGCGCGATGACTTCGGCCTCTGTGATCTGCTGGCCGGGCTTCATCACGACGATGGCGAGACCGGTTTCGCCCCACGTCTCGTCGGGCTGGCCGATGATCGCGGCCTCCGCGATTGCCGGCAGCGCGTAGAGCGTGTCCTCGACCTCGGCGGGATACACGTTCTCGCCGCCGGAAATGTACATGTCCTTGGTACGGTCGACGATGTAGAAGAAGCCCTCGTCGTCTTGCCGCGCCGCATCGCCCGTGTGCAGCCAGCCGTCGGTGAACGACGATTTGTTCGCATCGTCGCGCCGCCAATAGCCCGGCGTGATGTTTGGGCCCTTGACCCAGAGTTCGCCGACCTCGCCCTGTTTGACGGTGTTGCCGTCAACGTCGACGATTTTTGCTTCCGCATGCAGCACGAGCTTGCCGCAGGAGCCGGCTTTGCGCGACGCTTCGTTCGCCGGCAGCATCGTGCATGCCGGACTTGTTTCTGTCATGCCAAAGCCCTGGACGAGCGCGATGCCGCGCGCCTCCCACGTCTTCAGCAGTGGCACCGGCATCGGCGCGCCGCCGACGCCTGCAATGACGAGCCGCGAAAAATCCGTGTTCGCGAACGACGGATGCGCGGCCATGAACTGATAGATCGACGGCACGCCGAAGAAATGCGTCAACCCGATCGCGGGATCGCCGATGATCCGCAAGGCTTCGCCGGGATCGAAAGCACGCATCACGATCGTTGTACCACCAGTGTGCAGGATCGGGTTCAAATAGCAGTTGAGCCCACCGGTGTGGAAAATCGGCAGCACGCACAGAAACACAGTGTTCGGCGAAATCGACGTCGGCAGCGCGAGATTGACGACGTTGATGAACGTCATCTTGTGCGTGATCGTCGCGCCCTTCGGCCGTCCAGTCGTGCCGGACGTATACATGATCGTCGAGATATCCTCGATCGACACCGGCTCCTGCGTCGTGACGGGCGTCGCTTCGTTTAGCGCTGCTTCGTAAGGCGCACCCAGCGCAAGCATGCGTGACACGCCGGCGCGCTTCGCGACGTCTTCGGCCGTCGTCGCGAAGTCGATGTCATGGATGAGTAATTTCGGCTCGGCATCCCTCACAATGAATTCGAGTTCGTGCACGGTGAGGCGCACATTAAGCGGCACCCAGATCGCGCCGATCCGGAACGCGGCGAATTGCGTCTCGACCATGTCGGTCGAATTGGCCGCAAGGATGCAGACGCGGTCTCCCCTTCCGACGCCACGCGCCTGCATCGCGGCTGCGCAACGCCCGACGCGTTCGTGCATCTGCGCATAAGTGAAGCGACGCTGCGACGCGAGATCGATCAGCGCCGTGTGTCCGCCACGCATGGCAGCGTGATGCGCGATCCAGTCGTAATAGGGAAACGACATGTGCTCCTCCCGCGCGCATTGTTCGCGCCCTTTGCCCGATCTTGCCTGTTCGACCCCGGCTTTGCCAGAGCCGCGGTGACGAAGCTGGCCGTCGTGCTACGAAAGGTAAAAACCGGAGGACAGGATGGACGATGCTCGGGCGGCGAAAGCAGCTGCAATCCTGCGCGATCATTGGGATGCCGGCACGCAGCTCGCCGCACTCTTCGACGATATCCGGCCACGAACTCGCGCCGAGGGTTACGCCGTGCAGGCCGAACTCGGTGGCGGGCGAAAGGTGTTCGGCTGGAAGATCGCGGCGACGAGCGACGCTGGCCAGAAACATATCAATGTCGCCGGGCCGATCGCGGGCCGCATGTTCGCTGATACGGTCGTTGCGGATGGCGGCGTCTGTTTGCTCGCCGGAAACGCGTTCCGGCTCGCCGAAGCCGAGTTCGCTTTTCGCTTGGCGCACGATCTGTCGCCGCGCGGAATCCTTACACCAAAGCCGAGGCGCTCGATGCCGTCGCCACACTGCATCCGGCGATCGAATTGCCTGACTCGCGTTTCACCGATGTCACCAAAGCCGGCGAGGCGCAGATCATCGCCGATGCGGCCTGCGCACGGCATTTCGTGCTCGGCCCCGCTACGACCGCCGACTGGCGCACGATGGACCTTGCGGCGCAAAAGCCCGTCGCGCAAATCTCGTCGAATTCCGGCACGCGCTACACGCGCGAGGGTTTTGGCGGGAATGTGCTTGGCGGCCCTGGTATCGCGCTCGCCTGGCTCGTCAACGAAGTAACGGGCCTTGGCCTCACGTTGCGCGCCGGTGATGTCGTCACGACAGGCACGTGCTGCGTGCCGCTCGACGTACAGCCCGGCGAGACGCTCCGGGTCGATTTCGGCTTACTCGGCGCGGTGTCCGTGCGGTTCACCGACTGAGCACCGGGCACGATTGCTGCATCGGCGTCGCGAATTGACAACTGTCCGGGCCTCACGGCCAATCCGGGCACCGGCGTCCCGCGCGACGCCAACACGGGACGAAATATTTGGCGATCCTCTGCGCGCTCTATCATCTGACGCACTACAAATACGACCGGCCGATCGCGCTCGGTCCACAGACCATTCGCTTGCGTCCGGCGCCGCACAGCCGCACGACCGTTCCGAATTATTCTCTGACTATTTCGCCGGCGAACCATTTCATCAACTGGCAGCAGGACCCGCACGGCAACTGGCTCGCGCGGCTGGTCTTTCCTGAGAAGACGACCGAACTGAAAATCGAGGTCGATCTCACGGCCGAGATGGCCGTGGTCAATCCGTTCGACTTCTTCATCGAGCCGTATGCCGAGACATTTCCCTTCGCCTATCCCGACGATCTCAAGGCTGACGTTGCCGCCTTCCTGACGCCCGAGCCGACCGACGCCGCGTTCGAGAAGTATCTCGATGCGGCACGGCCGCCACCAGGCGCGCGCACCGTCGATTATCTCGTCGGTCTCAACGCGCAGCTTCAAAGCGACATTTCCTACACGATCCGCATGGAGCCGGGCGTGCAGACGCCTGACGACACGCTGACGCTGCGTTCAGGCTCATGCCGCGACACGACGTGGCTGCTCGTGCAACTGATGCGACGGCTTGGTCTCGCGGCGCGCTTCGTGTCGGGCTACCTGATCCAGCTCAAGGCCGACATCGATCCGGTCTCTGGCGCGCAGGGCACGCGTTCGGATTTCACCGATCTGCACGCCTGGGCGGAAGTCTACATTCCCGGCGCAGGCTGGATCGGCCTCGACCCGACATCGGGCCTGCTCTGCGGCGAAGGCCACATCCCGCTTTGCGCCACGCCGCATTACCGTTCCGCCGCTCCAATCTCTGGTGCAGCCGAGTCGGCCAATGTCGACTTCGCTTTTGACATGCGTGTCACCCGCATCCGCGAGGCGCCGCGCATCACGCTACCGTTCGCCGACGACGCGTGGCAGCGGCTCGATGCATTGGGCGAGGCCGTTGATCGCGATCTCGCTGCACAAGATGTGCGGCTCACGATGGGCGGCGAGCCGACCTTCGTGTCGATCGACGATTTCGAAGCGGCGGAATGGAACACGAGTGCGGTGGGACCGACGAAGCGCGGTTTCGCTGACAAGCTCATCCGTCGCCTTCGCGACAAATGGGCGCCGGGCGGCTTTCTCCATTACGGACAGGGCAAATGGTATCCCGGCGAAAGCCTGCCGCGCTGGGCCTTCTCGCTCTACTGGCGCAAGGACGGCGTGCCGATCTGGAAAGATCCGTCGCTGTTCGCGCCGGTGCATGACGACGGTGTGGTGGATGCGAAGGCCGCCGGCGCGTTCACGGAAAGCGTCGCGGAAAAGCTCGGCATCACGCCCGACCATGCGATGGCGGCGTACGAAGATTCCGCGCAATGGGTGCTGAAAGAAGCCGCCCTGCCGGTCAACGTCGACACAAGCGATCCGAAGATCGACGACCCTGAAGAACGCGCGCGCATGGTTCGCACGTTCACGCGCGGACTCTCGAAGCCCACCGGCTACATCCTGCCGATCCAGCGCTGGAATGCGCAGGCCGCACGCAACCGCCGCTGGATGAGCGAGAAGTGGCCGATGCGGCGCGGCAAGCTGTTCCTTGTGCCGGGCGACTCGCCGGCGGGCCTGCGCCTGCCGATGAAGTCGCTGCCGTGGGTGCCGGCGTCTTCCTATCCCTACATCCACGGCCAGGACCCGCTTGATTCACGCGACAATCTCGGACCCGCGCCGGGCATCGCTGCGATGCCCGAACCGCGCAGCGATGCGGCCGAGCCTCGAATGCGTCAGGTCGCCGCCGAGAGCACCGGACCGGACGGCACGCGGCAGGATGTCGTCGAGCAGGAAATCGGCGAAGGCGCGGTGCGCACCGCGCTCGCGATCGAGCCGCGCGACGGCGTGTTGTGCGTGTTCATGCCGCCGGTAAAGGCGCTCGAGGATTATCTCGATCTTCTTGCCGCTGTCGAAGAGACGGCGCGCGAACAAAAGATGCCCGTGCATATCGAGGGCTATCCGCCGCCGCAGGACCATCGCATCGACATGATCAAGGTGACGCCGGACCCCGGCGTCATCGAGATCAATGTGCATCCGGCAAGCACGTGGCGCGCTGCGGTCGAGACGACGACAACGCTGTACGAAGAAGCGCGGCAGACGCGGCTCGGCGCCGACAAGTTCATGACCGACGGCCGTCACACCGGAACGGGCGGCGGCAACCACGTCGTGCTCGGCGGCGTCACACCGGCCGACTCGCCGTTCCTACGCCGGCCGGACCTGCTGAAGAGCATCGTGCTCTACTGGCAGCGCCACCCGTCGCTGTCGTTTCTCTTCTCTGGCCTCTTCATCGGTCCGACGAGTCAGGCGCCGCGCCTCGACGAAGCGCGCCACGATGCGCTCTACGAGATGGAGATCGCGCTCTCCAACGTGCCGAAAGCCGGCGTCCCGCATCCGACGTGGCTTGTCGACCGGCTATTCCGCAATCTGCTCACCGACGTCACCGGCAACACGCATCGCGCCGAAATCTGCATCGACAAACTTTATTCGCCAGACAGCGCGACGGGGCGTCTCGGTCTCATCGAATTTCGCTCGTTCGAAATGCCGCCTGATGCGCGCATGTCGCTTGCGCAACAGCTGCTGCTGCGCGCCATCGTCGCGTGGTTCTGGCGAGAACCGCAGGAGGGCGATCTCGTGCGCTGGGGCACATCGCTGCACGATCGCTTCATGCTCCCGCATTTCGTGTGGGACGATTTCTCCAATGTCCTGAGCGATCTTGCCCGCGCGGGCTATCCGTTCGAGCCATTGTGGTTCGAGGCGCAGCGCGAGTTTCGCTTTCCGATCTACGGACGCGTCTCGACGACCGGCGGCGTCGATCTCGAGATCCGTCACGCACTAGAGCCTTGGCATGTGTTGGGCGAGGAGGGGACGGGCGGTGGCACGGTGCGCTTCGTCGATTCTTCCATCGAGCGGCTGCAGGTGAAGGCAGCCGGCCTCGTCGCCAACCGCCACGTCGTGACCTGCAACGGACGGCGCCTTCCCATGACGACGACCGGCGTGCCGGGCGAAGCGGTCGCGGGCGTACGCTTCAAGGCGTGGCAGCCGGCGTCGGGCATGCACCCGACGATCCCCGTGCAGGCGCCGCTGACCTTCGACGTGCTCGACACGTGGAGCGGTCGCTCGCTCGGCGGCTGCACGTATCACGTCACTCATCCCGGTGGGCGCAACTACGATACGTTCCCCGTCAATTCCTATGAAGCTGAGGCGCGCCGGCTCGCGCGTTTCGAAGCTGGCGGTCACACGCCCGGCGCCTTTACCCTTCCGCCGAACGAACGGCCGAGCGAATTTCCTTTGACGCTCGACCTCAGGCGGCCGCGTGGCCCGTGATGCGCGCGCCTTGCGACAGCCCCCGATGACAGCGGCCGAACGCATCGCGAAGTGGACGCGCAACTATCGCCCGACGTCGGGCGCGCCGGATGAATTCATCGATGCCGACGGCGCGCAGCGTCCGCATTGGGCGCGCTTCCTCAGCGCCCTTGCGGACCTGACGCCGCAGGAGATGGACGGCCGTTTCGCCGCCGCCGACCGGCGCATCCGCGATATGGGCATGGCTTACCGCGTGCGCGGCGAGGCGACAGAGCGAAGTTGGCCGATCAGCCGGTTGCCGCTGCTATTGCCGGAAAACGAATGGGCCGAGATCGCCGCTGGCGTGACGCAGCGCGCCGATCTGCTGGAGCGCGTGCTCGCCGATGTCTATGGCAAGGGACGCCTTGTCACGGATGGCGTGTTGCCCGCCGCCGCGCTCGCCGGCTCGCAGGATTTCGTACTGCAGATGCGCGGTCTCCAGCCGCCCGGCGGTCGCTGGCTCGGCCTCTACGCCGCCGATATCGGGCGCGGACCGGATGGACGGTGGTGGGTGCTCGGCGACCGCGCGCAGGCACCATCGGGCTCGGGCTACGTGCTCGAGAACCGGCTCGTTTCCAGCCAGGCCTTTCCCGCAACCTTCGAGGCGATGAACGTCGAGCGCCTCGCGCCGTTCTTCCGCGATTTCCGAGCCGGACTGGTCAGCGCCGCGCAGCGTGCCGAGCCGCGCATCTGCATTCTCACCGCAGGCCCGTGGAGTCAGACTTATTTCGAGCAATCCTACCTCGCGCGCTATCTCGGCTTCCTGCTTGTCGAAGGCAGCGATCTCGCCGTCAACGACGGCCGCGTGTGGGTGCGGACGGTCGCCGGCCTCAAGCGCGCCGATGTCATCTGGCGGCACGTCGATTCCGACTGGGTCGATCCCATCGAACTGAATTCCATCTCGCGGCTCGGTGTGCCGGGCCTGCTCGATGCAATGCGCGGCGACGGCGTCGTCGTGCGCAACATGCCGGGCGCGGGGCTCGTCGAGTCGCGCGCGCTGCTCGCCTTCATGCCGATGCTCGCAGACCATCTGCTCGGCACGCCGCTGAAACTGTCGAATGTCGCGACATGGTGGTGTGGACAGGATGCCGAACGCGAGCGTGTGCTCGCCAATCTCGACAACATGAACATTGCCGGCGCATTCTCGGAATCGATCCCCGGCCTGCAGCGCAGCGGCACCGTCATCGGATCGCAATTGTCGCCCGACGAACGGCGGCAATTGTCGGATGCGATCACCGAGCGCGGCATCGACTACGTCGGCCAGGAGATTGCGCATCTCTCGACGACGCCGCGTTGGGAAGGCGGCGAGCTCGTGCCGCGGCCGTTCGTGCTGCGCGTTTATGCGGCGGCAACGCCCGACGGCTGGCGCGTCATGCCCGGCGGCTTCTGCCGCATCTCCGACAATGCAGACGCCAATGCCATGTCGATGGGCGACGGCGTGCAAAGCGCCGATGTCTGGGTGCTGGCCGAAAAGCCCGTCGAAGTCACAACGCTGTTGCCGACCGAGGATTCGGTGCGCATCACGCGCCTGCTCGGTAATCTGCCGAGTCGCGCCGCCGACAATCTCTTCTGGTTCGGGCGCTACGTCGAACGCGAGGAGGCGACGCTGCGCCTCGTGCGCTGCCTGTGCAGCCGCGCCGTCGATCCCGACACGCCGTCGAACAGTGCGCGGCAATCGACGGAGCGGTTGAAGAAGCTGCTCGTGTCGTGGGGCGCGGTGCCCGGCCGGTTCGGTAGCCGTAGCCCGGCCGAGGTCGCCCATATCGCGATGTGGGACACGGACCAGTATGGCTCCGCGCGCTCGCTCGCCGGTGCGGCGCGGCGCGCAGCCTCGATCATCCGCGAACGCCTGTCTCAGGACACGTGGCGGCTCGTTGACCGTATTGATTCCGGCTTCAATCTCGCGCCGGAGAAGCCGCTGCCGGAATCGGAGATGATCGATTTCGTCGAGGACAAGCTGACCGCCATCGCAGCACTGTCGGGACTGTTTGCGGAGAACTTCAATCGCGTCGCGGGCTGGCTGTTCTACGATCTCGGCCGGCGCATCGAGCGCGGCGTCAACACCTGCCGCTTCGCGCGTCAGTTCGCGGACCGTCAGGCGACCGCCAACAATCTCGACGTGATGCTCGATCTCATCGATTCGCAGATCACCTACCGCTCCCGCTACATCGCCGGCATCGCACGCGCGCCGGTGCGCGACATGGTGCTGCTCGACCCGCACAACCCGCGCTCGGTCGGTTTCCAGGTCAGTACGATCGACGATCATATCGCGGAATTGCCCGTGCTACGGCAGGACGGCATGGTGGAATTGCCCCGCCGTCTCGCGATGTCGTTGCGCGCCGAATTGGCCGTGGCGCAGGCCGACGCGCTCGACGGGCAGGAGATTTTGGCGGTGGAACAACGGTTGATGAATCTGGCGAATGCCATCGCCGACCGTTACTTCCTCCAGGGCGCGAACGCGGCACGGGCCGAACGCGCCACGGGGCTCGGTTGATCTACGAGATACGGCACGTCACACGCTATCGCTACGAATCGACGGTGTGGTCGTCGACCGGCACGTTGCGGCTCCTGCCGCGGCCCGGCCCCGGCCAGACTATTTTTCGCTCCGGCATCGAGGTCACGCCCAAACCCGCCGAGACGAGCGAAAAGCCCGATGTTTTCGGCAACCGCATTTTTCGCATGCGCATCGCCGAAACGCACAAGACGCTGCAAATTCTCTCCACCTCGCGCGTAAAGGTGGAGCGACGGCCCGCACCGGCCGCGGTGCTGACGCCGGCCTGGGAGGACGTGCGCCGCGAAGCCGTCGCATCGCGCAGTCTCGACGGGAGCGGCCCCGGCTTCATGCTGTTTCCAAGCCGGCTGACGCCGATCCACCCGCCGATCACCGACTACGCGCTGACGAGTTTTACGCCGGGTCGGGCTGTGCTGGAGGCCGCCTTCGATCTCACGTGCCGCATCCGTCGGGATTTCACGTACAAGCCGGAAGCGACGACGATCTCGACGCCGATCGCGGACGCTTTTGCTGCACGAACCGGCGTCTGTCAGGATTTCGCACAGATCATGATTTCGGGCCTTCGTGGCATCGGCCTGCCGGCGGCCTATGTGTCCGGCTACATCCGCACGATCCCGCCGGAGGGAAAGCCGCGGCTCGCGGGCGCGGATGCCTCGCATGCCTGGGTGTCGGTGTGGTGCGGCGAGCATTTTGGCTGGATCGACTGCGACCCGACGAATGCGTGCCTCGTCAGCGACGACCATATCGTCGTGGCGATCGGTCGCGATTACGCCGACGTGTCGCCAGTCGAAGGGGTGTTGCTCGGCGGCGCCGGCACGGGCAAGCAGAACATGACCTATGGGGTCGATGTCGTGCCGGTGTGAGGCAAGAGCATCGAGATGCGACATCTATCTAAGCTTCATCTCCAATGTCAGCGTTGCGATCATGCTTCTGCGATTCAAGCCGTGCGACTCGAAGAAATATTGTGCGAGCCTCTGACTTTAAAGAATGTCGGGCAGCTTTACGGCAAGTTTGTATGCCGGAGTACAGATGGTGGATGCGGAGGCCGCGATATTTACGTCAGGGATGACACCGAGCGGCTTCTAATAGATCCGGCGAAGATAAAGTTTTGTCGCAAACGCGGTTGCCGCACGCCAATACTTTTGCCGCGTCTCGAAGCGATGCCCGAAACAGAATTCTGCGCGACTTGTATCGATGACCTTGTTGACCGCCGAATTGTGCCGGTACATCCACAACCACCGCCCGACAAGGCGATGTGCCCAAAGTGCGGAAAACGCACTGTTGTTCAACAAAACAAGAAAGATCGCGGCTTCTTCCTCGCTTGCACTGGATTTCCGGCGTGTCATTGGACTTCGCCATACGAGGAAGATTGACGGTCGCGTTCACCTTCCCCGAAACCTCGGCTTCCTTTTCTCAACAACCGCCGCAACGCCTTCGCGAAAATCGTCGGACGTGTTCGTCAGCGCGTATTGATCGCGGTCCATCTGCGCGGCGGCATCGTCGAGCGCGCCGGCGAGGCGATTCACGGACGTCTTCGTCATTATGACGGGGATCGGCGGCTGCGCGGCGATCTTCTCGGCAAGCGTCATCGCCGAGGCAAACGCCTGCCCGTCATCGACGACCTCTTCCACCAGTCCCCATTTCTCCGCCTGCGCAGAGGAGATGCGGTCGGAGGCGAGGATGACGGCCTGTTTCGTCCGCGCCGGCCCCATCAGTTGCAGCAGGCGCGGCACCGAACCCCACGACATGTTCATGCCGAGTTCGACTTCCGGGATGCGGAAATGTGTTGAGCGCCCGCACACGCGAAAGTCGAGCGACACCGCCAGCGCGACACCACCGCCGATGCAAAAACCTTCGATCGCGGCGATCGTCACGTGTTCCATCTCGTACCACGCACGGCACATGCGCGGCCCGCTCATGAGATGCGCGCGGCGCCGCCGAGGCCCATGCTTGCACGGCGCTGGCCCTCAACTTTCAGATCGAAGCCGGCGGAAAAGGCCTGCACATTGCCGGTCAGTACGACGACCGAAGTCTCGTGATCATCCTCGAAAGACTGCGCCGCCGCGCGAGGCTCTCGTATCGCGTCTTGCGACAATGCGTTGAGCCGGTCGCCGCGGTCGAAGCGCACGACGGCAATACGGCCTTCCGGCCCGAGACCGCGTTCGATGGTGACGGAGGGTAGTGTCATCAAAAATCCTCATCCTGAGGAGCGCCAAAGGCGCGTCTCGAAGGATGATGCCACGAGTCGCCCTTGGCCAAGGATCGGCGATATGCGGCTTACGACGTCATCCTTCGAGACGCCGCTTGCAGCGGCTCCTCAGGACGAGGTTTGAGGTTAGAAACGTTCTTAAGCCGCCGGACCGCGAGCTTTCAGGCTCGCTGTTGCTCGCTTGTGCGAGGCAGGAGCCTCGCGGTCCAATTCAGTTCGCCGACAAAATTACGTTGCGCAGCATCGGATAAATCTGCCCATCCCACTTCTTGCCGGAGAAGGTGCCGTAATGCCCAACGCCCGGCTGCAGGTGATGGCGCTTGCGAAATGGCGCGATCGACGGTGTCAGATCATGCGCGGCTGACGTCTGGCCGACGGCACAGATGTCGTCACGCTCGCCCTCCACCGTGAAAAGCGTCGTCTTGCGGATTTTTGACGGGTCGACCTTGCGGCCCTTGTAGGTCAGTTCGCCCTTCGCCAAAGCAAACTTCTGAAACACGAGTTCAACCGTCTCGAGGTAAAACTCCGCCGTCAGGTCGAGAACGGCAAAGTATTCGTCGTAGAACTTCTTCGCGACGTCGGCCTTTTCGACGTCTCCTTCGGCGAGGTTCTTAAACAGCTCGCTATGCGCTTTCACGTGCCGGTCCATGTTCATCGCCATGAAGGCGTTGAGCTGCATGAAGCCGGGATAGACGCGGCGGCCGGCACCAGGATGGCGGAACGGCACTGTCGAAATCAGATTGTCGCGGAACCAGGAGATCGGCCGCGTCATCGCAAGCTCGTTCACCTTAGTGGGATTGATGCGCCCGTCGATGGGGCCGGCCATCAGCGTCACGCTCGGCGGCGCGGCGGGATTGTCATCCTCCGCCATGATCGCCGTAGCGGCGAGCGCCTGCACGCAGGGCTGACACACGGCGACGACATGCGTGTTGCCGCCGAAATGCTCGAGGAACTTGATAATATGCTCGATGTACTCGTCCATGCCGAAGCGGCCGGCCGACACCGGCATGTCGCGGGCATTGTGCCAGTCGGTGATGTAGACGTCGTGGTCGCGCAACAGCGTCTTCACGGTCAGGCGCAGGAGGGTCGCAAAATGGCCCGACAGCGGCGCAACCAACAGAACGCGCGGCTGCTCGATTCCCGTGTCCTTCTTGAAATGAAGCAGCGTGGCGAAGGGCGTCGTGAGCGTCGCCTCCTCCGTCACGGCGACTTCCGCATTGCCGACCATCACGCTGTCGATGTCGAAGGAAGGCCGCGAATGCGAGAGGCGCGCGCGAGTTAGCATCTCGCAACCCGCCGTCATATTTCTCATAAATGGCGGGTTTATCTTGCTGAAGCCGAACAGATCGAAGGTGTCGAGCGTCGCCTGCGCCGCCATGCGGAACGGCCTGAGGAAGTCGTCCTGTATCTGGTACACCTGATACATCATCAACAAATCCTGCGCCCGTACTCTGGGCAAGCGCACAAATGCTGCACTGCCCGCGTCAGTCATGGCAATGCCACAGTCTGGTAAAGGTTTCTAAAGTGGCACAAAGCTTGTTGCTGTGGCGGGTGCGGCACGTTTGTAGCCTTAACTGACTGCGAAACAGGCAATCGTGTGCAAAAGTCCGCCTATATGGTGGCCGCAACACACTAGGAGATGGGCCATGACGCGCGGCGTTCTGACGATTTCGAGCCGCAACTACGGTTCATGGTCTCTGCGCGGATCGCTGCTTTGCAGCATGGCCGGCCTCGACATCGAGGAGCGCACCCTACCGCCAGACGACGCCTCCGCGCGGGCCGAGTTGCTGCATCTCTCGCCGTCTTTCCTCGTGCCGCGTCTCGAATACGATGGCGCGAACGTGTGGGGCGTGATGGCGATCGCCGAATTCGTCCACGAGCACGCGCCGCATGCCGGCATCCTGCCCGCCGACATGGTCACGCGCGCGCATTGCCGCTCCATCAGCGGCGAGATGCATCAGGGTTTCGCCAACCTGCGCTCGGCGATGCCGATGAACCTGCGCGCGCGTCATCCGGGCTTCAAGGTCTGGGCCGGCGCGAAAGCCGATATCGAGCGCATCCTCTCCATCTGGAGCGGTTGCCTGCGCGCCTATGGCGGCCCCTATCTCTTTGGCGCCGCGCCGACCCTCGCCGATGCGATGTACGCGCCGGTCTGCACCCGTTTCATGACCTACGACGTCGCGATGCCGGACGATTGCCGCGCGTATAGCGACACGATCCTCGACATGCCGGGGATGCGCAAATGGCGAGAGCTTGCGCAGCAGGAGCATGACGACATCGAGATGCTCGACACCGGCGACTTCTAGTCGCTCATTGAGGCAAGTTGACCGCTTGCCCCCTGCCCGCCTCTCCCCCATGATCGGTGAAGAGGAGGCGTCATGGTCTTCAGGTCGCTCGCTGCCGGCGTCGCGGGTCTCGCGGTTCTCCTTGTGGTTGCGTCCGCGCAGGCGAAAGGCGGCGCGACCGGCGTCGATGCCGAACTCGTGCTGGCCGTCGATGTCTCCTATTCGATGGATCAGGAAGAGCAGAAGCTGCAGCGTGCGGGTTATGCGGCGGCGCTGACATCTCCGGAATTCCAGGGTGCGCTGAAGTCCGGCCCTTACGGCAAGGTCGCGATCGTCTACATGGAATGGGCGTCGAGCCGCGATGCGAAAGTGCTGATCGAATGGACTGTCATCGACGGTCCCGCTGCCGCCAACGCCTTTGCCGACAAGCTCCTCGAAGCGCCCTATCGGCGCGCGAGCCGCACCTCGGTGTCGGGCGCCATCGACGCGTCGATGGCTCTATTCGAGAACAACGGTTTCGAGGGCATCCGCCGCGTCATCGACATTTCCGGTGATGGTCCCAACAACGACGGCCGGCTTGTTACGCAAGCGCGCGACGAAGCCGTCGCGAAGGGCGTGACGATCAACGGTCTGCCACTGCTGATCCGACCGGTGCGCGCGGCCTATATGGATATCGACGATCTCGACATCTATTACCGCGAATGTGTGGTCGGTGGTCCGGGCTCGTTTGTCACTCCCGTGCGCGACTCCAAGGCCTTTGTCGACGCGACGCGCACGAAGCTCGTGCTGGAGATCGCGAGCCGCGAGCCGCCGCTGCCGATCATCCGCGTCGCAAGCACGGATGCCGAGAAGCCGAAAATGTCCTGCACGGTCGGCGAGGATCTCTGGCGACGGCGCTACTGGGGCGAATGAGACTTCGTTTCCTTGCTGCGACGCTGACGGGCATCGCGCTTCTCTCTTCGCTTGCCTTCACGCCGTTACGCGCGCAGGCGCCGCCCCCGATCATCGAGAATTCTGCGCGCAACCTTCCGGTCCTCGCGGACCGCGGCATGGTCGTCGCACAAGAGAAGCGTGCGGCGCAGATCGGCGTCGATGTGATGAAGCACGGCGGCAACGCGATCGATGCTGCCGTTGCAGTGGGCTTTGCTCTGGCCGTCACGCTTCCGCGCGCGGGAAACCTTGGCGGCGGCGGCTTCATGCTCGTGCATCTCGCGACCACGGGCGAGACGGTCGCGCTCGATTATCGCGAGACCGCGCCGGCTGCGACCGACATCGCCGTCTTTCTCGACGAATCCGGTGCAGCAGACCCGAAGAAGTCGCGCGATGGAGGTCTCGGCATCGGCGTGCCGGGCACGGTCGCCGGTCTCGCGACGGCACTCTCGCGGTGGGGTTCGGGCCGGTTCACGCTCGCGCAATTGTTGGAACCGACGATCCGTCTTGCGCGCGAAGGTATTTCCGTCGAGGACGATCTCGCGGACTCGCTGCCGCTTGCGAAGAACCGTCTTGGCCGCTGGCCGTCGAGTCGCAAGATTTTCTTCGATGCAAAAGGAGAGCAACCGCTCGGCAATGGAGCGGCGCTTGTGCAGACCGATCTCGCACGCACGCTGGAGAAGATCGCGGCCGATGGGCCGGACGGTTTTTATCTCGGCGAGACGGCATCGCGCATCGTAGATGCGGTCCGCGAAGCCGGCGGTCGCATGACGCTCGCCGACATGCGCGCCTATCTGCCGGTGCAGCGCGTGCCTGTCGCGAGCACCTATCGCGGTTACGACGTGCGTTCTATGCCACCGCCATCATCGGGCGGCGTGCATCTGATCCAGTTGCTCAACGTGCTGGAGAAGTTTCCGCTTGCCGAATGGGGCGCGGGCTCATCGCAAGCGATCCATGTCATGACGGAGGCGATGAAGCGCGCCTTTGCCGATCGCGCGGAATGGATGGGCGATCCGGGCTTT
This sequence comes from Beijerinckiaceae bacterium, assembly GCA_965246795.1. Classification (GTDB taxonomy): domain Bacteria; phylum Pseudomonadota; class Alphaproteobacteria; order Rhizobiales; family Beijerinckiaceae; genus JAJXWB01. The sequence goes on from CBDFFN010000004.1 coordinate 248,180, forward strand.
GCGCGCATGCCGCTGTCGGGTCTGATGTCGAAGGCTTACGCAGCTGCGGTCGCGAAAACGATTTCGCCGGATGTCGCGCGACCGTCCGGCGAGATTTCGAAGATCGATCCCGCACCGTTCGAAGGCGACCAGACGACGCATTTCTCCGTCGTCGATGCGCAAGGCAACGCGGTCGCCAACACCTACACGCTGAACTTTTCCTACGGCGTCGGTCTTGTCGCCGAAGGCACCGGCGTCATTCTCAACAACGAGCTTGACGACTTCGCCGCGAAGCCCGGCGCGCCGAATGCATTCGGGCTGACAGGTGGCACGGCGAACGCGCCGGGGCCCAGCAAACGGCCGCTCTCATCAATGACGCCGACGATCGTTTTAAAGGACGGCAAGCTCGCGATCGTCACGGGATCCCCCGGCGGCCCGCGGATCATCACGACGGTGCTGGAGCAGATCGTCGGGATGATCGATTGGGGGCAGAATGCCGCCGAAGCGATGAACGCCGTGCGCTTCCATCACCAATGGATGCCCGACGAATTGCGCATCGAGCGCGGCGTTTCGCCCGACACCGTCGCGGCGCTGCGCGCGAAAGGCCAGAACGTGAATGTGCGCGACGCGATGGGGTCCGTCGCGACCATTCAGGTCGTCGGCGGGCGTTTCAGCGGCGCCGCCGATACGCGCCAACGCGGGACGGCGGCAATCGGTTATTGAGTCAGGCGATCAAGCGCCCGCAATCGCCTTCTCGATCGTCGCGATGTCGATCTTCTTCATCGTCATCATCGCCTCGAAGGCGCGCTTGGCTGCAGCCTTGTCAGGATTTTTGTGCGCTTCGATCAGCACGCGCGGCACGATCTGCCAGGAGAAGCCCCACTTGTCCTTGCACCAGCTGCACTGGCTCTCCGCGCCGCCATTGCCAACGATCGCATTCCAGTAGCGGTCGGTCTCGTCCTGCGTGTCGGTCAAGACCTGAAAGCTGATGGCCTCGTTGGGCTTGAACATCGGACCACCGTTGAGCCCGACGAAAGACTGGCCGAGCACGGTGAACTCCACCGTCAGCTCATCGCCCTGCTTGCCGTCGGGAAAGTCTGACGGCGCTTTCATGCGCGGACCGACATGGCTGTCGGGAAAGGTCTTCGCGTAGAACTCGGCCGCTTCGCGCGCTTGACCCTTGTCGAACCACAGGCAGGTGGTGAGCTTGCTCATTCTCGTTCTCCCTTGAACTTATTTCAGTGGCGCGAGCCGACGATACCGACGGCGTGGCCTTCGTTGTCGGCAATCATCGCGGAGTAATCGCCGCCCGGAATCGGATTCGGCCCATGCATCAGCGCGCCGCCCTTCGACTTCGCGATCTCGATCGCTTTGTCGATGTCGGGCACGTGGAAGTACATGTTCCAGCGCGGGATCGCGCCTGTCGTCTTGCTCGACATCATTGCGCCGGGGCGGAAATCCTCACCGGTGCCGATAAACGTATAGTCGCCCATGTCGCCCATCGGCATCGCGCCCTGTTTCGACCAGCCGAAGAGCTTGCCGTAAAATTCGAGCGCGGCATCGGGGTCGGGCGTGGCGAGTTCGATCCACACGCCGTGGCCGAAACCGCCGCCCTTCTCATGCGCCATCTGCATGAACGCTTTCGAGTCGTCCGGGCTCGCGCCCTTCATGAGCTGGAATACGATGCCCTGCGGATCGGAGACTGTCGCGAAACGGCCGACATGCGGAATGTCCATCGGCCCGAAATGCACGGTGCCGCCGAGCTCCTTCATTTTCGACGCCATCGCATCGACGTCGTGCGCGGCGAAATAGATCACCCAGCCGGGCACGCCATCCATGCCCGGCGGTGACTTCATGATGCCGGCGACGCCAAGCCCGTCAGTAGCATTGGCGAGACGATAGCCGCCATGTTCCGCCATCGGCGATGGCGCGATCGCCCAGCCTACAGTCGCGGCGTAAAAGTCCTGCGCCTTGTCCTGGTCCTTGACGGTCAGTTCGAACCAGATCGGCGTTCCCACGGGATTGGCCATGATGTGTTTCCTTCCCTTATTTGCGGATATCGACGACGACGTCGAAGCCGCCAAAGATCATGCGGGCGCCGTCGAACGGCATCGGCTCGGCCATCATGCGCGGGTCGGTGCGCATTTTGATCATCGCCGCATCGCGCGCCGCCTTGTCCGGCCATTCGATCCACGAGAACACGACGGTCTCGTCGAACTTCGCCGCGACGGCGCGCTTGAAGTCCGTCTGCTTGCCGTCGGGCACATCCTCGCCCCAGCCTTCCACGACGCGCAGCGCACCGAGTTCGAGGAAGATCGCGTCCATGCGTTTCGCGTGATCGAGAAATTTTTGCTTGTCCGCCGTCGGTGCGGCAATGACGAAGCCGTCGATATAACTCATCGTCTTTGTCCCTGTGTTCGAGGATGCTTCAGCGGCCGGCGACGAGCAGCAATGCGCGCAGACGCGCGTCGCGCAGCCACAACCCGCCCCACGCCAGAAGCCCGACGTAGATGCCGAAGAACGTATGCGTGAACAGTGGCGAGCCGACACGGACATGCGTCGCGATGGCGCCGCCGAGATAGCCGGTAAGCAGCACGACGCCGAGAATGGCGGTGCGAGGCCAGGCGTAGAGTGCGGCGATCGCAAGTATCAGCACGCCGAGGCCACGCGCCGTCGACACGTCTGATGGCCATCCAAGCGCGGCCATCGTGTCTGTCACGGGCTGGATCGGCGGCAGTTTCATCGCGCCGTCCATCACCAGAAAAGCAATGACGCCGCCGCTCATGATGCGGCCGGCCCAGAGTGCGGGTTTCGAAGACGCGATGCCGCCGATGGGCAAGGATGCGGAAGTCATGATTGCCTCACGCCGCCTGCGTGCCAGAACCTTGCGTCATCGCGGCCTTCATCGCGTCGACGTCCATCCACATCACTTCCCAGATGTGGCCGTCCGGATCCTGGAAACTGCGGCCGTACATGAATCCGTGATCCTGCACCGGGCAGGGATCGGCTTTGCCGTCCTTCGATGCCGCTTTCACGATGCTATCGACGGCCTCACGGTTGTCCCTCGAGATGCAAAGCAACACCTGACACGTGGCGTGCGCGTCCGAGATCGCTTTTGTCGTGAAAGTTTTGAAGAAGTCATGCGTCAGGAGCATGACGTGGATCGAGTCCGAGAATACGAGGCAATTACCCGATGTGTCGTTCGAGAACTGCGGGTTCTTCGTGGCGCCAATGCTTTCATAGAATGTGGTCGCCTTCGCGAGGTCGGCGACAGGCAGGTTGATGAAGATCATCTTCGTGACGGGCGTCGTGTTCATAGACTTGCTTCCTTGGGTTGAATGTTTGCAGCCGGTCAGGGCTTGAGATCGACGTCTGCGAGGCCGCTTCCGTCCATTTTCATCGGCACCGAATGATGCTCGTGAAAGATGCACCACGTGCCGGCGGCACGTTGCAAAGCGAAGGTCGAGCGATACCAAAGCTCCAGCGGGCCGGTGTCTTTTTTCTCGCCCTGCATGCGGCTGAGACCGCGCACGACCGCGAGGTCGCCGTCGATGGTCACGGTCGGGTCAGGCATGGTGAGCGACACTGAACCGCGCCAGGTCTGGAGCCACGCCCGCATACCTTCGGCATCGCGCGCATCATTGCCAAAAAATTGCAGCGGAGGCTGAAGATCGTAGGACACGATGTCTTTCGACAGGTCCGCCAACGCGTCCTCGCAACGCCCGTCGTGGACGGCGGCACGGCGCGCAAGCAGCAGGCTCAAAACGTCGGCCCGGTCGGTGGTGCTCGTCGCGGCGGTCATTGCAGCGTCTCCCTGTGCATTTGACAGGGATACGCCATATGATTATAAAATGCAACTATGCAGTTAGAAAAAATAACTGATGCAACAGTCGCCAGGCGCCAGTACGACGATGCCTGCGGCGTCGCGCACGGGCTGGAGCTTGTCGGCGAACGCTGGGCGCTGCTCGTCATGCGCGAGCTGTTCTTCGGGCCGCGCCGTTTTGGCGATCTTCGCGAAGACCTGCCCGGCATCAGCGCCAATGTGTTGACACAACGATTGGAGGGCCTGATCGCGGCGGGCATCGTCGTGCGCAAGAAGCTGCCGCCGCCAGCCTCGGTGCAGGTCTACGATCTCACCGATTGGGGCCGCGAGGCCGAGCCGATTTTTCAGACGCTTGGCCGTTGGGCCGCGCGTTCGCCCTCGCATGATCCGCAGCGGCCCTTTAGCGCCGCCTCGCTGATGCTTTCGATGCGGACGCTCTTCGATCCGAAGCGCGCGAAGAATTTCGCGGCGCGCATCGGCTTCGCGACAGGCGAGCAGCATTTCGTCGCGACGATCGCAGACGGCGCGTTCAATGTCGCGCATGGCGATACGGCCAATTGCGATTTCACATTTGCCGGACAACCGGCCTTTATCGCTGCGGCGCTTTATGGGGGCCAATCGCTGGACGAGCTGGAGGGAGCCGGCGCGCTAATGGTCGGCGGCGACCGCAAGCGCGCGAAAGAATTCCTTACGCTATTTCCGCTGCCGGCTAAGGTGGTTTAATTTACACCGCCCAATTCGGCTTGCGTTTCTCCACGAAAGCGCTCGTTCCTTCCTTGCCTTCGTCGCTGCGCAACGCGGCAGAAAATTCACCTGCGGCCTGATCGAGCAATTCGCCCATCGGCATGCCGCCACGCGCGGCGCGATGCATCAGCGCCTTCGTCGCCGCCACCGCGCCCGGCGCACAACGCAGAATCTGTTTGATGTTGGCGGCGATCAGCGCTTCGAGATCGCCTTCATTGTCGGCAACCTCGTGCACGATGCCGACCGCTTTCGCGCCGTGACCCGCGAGCTTTGCGCCGGATACGCCGAAGCGTCGCGCAGCGGTCAGGCCGATCCGTCGCACGACAAAGGGCGAGATCTGCGCCGGTACGATCCCGATCGTCATCTCCGTCATCGCGAAGGTGGCGTCCGCGCGTGCAAGGGTGACATCCCCCAGACATGCCATGCCAAACCCGCCGCCCATCGCAAAACCTTCGACGACGACAACGACAGCCTGCCGCGCTTCATCGATGAGCTGAAACAGCTCGCCGCCGCGCCGGTTGTTTGCCGCGATCTCGTCGGTTTCGCCCGCTGCCAAGGGCGCGCTTGCGGCGGAAAAGTTCTTGATGTCGCCGCCGGCGCAGAACGTGCCGCCCGCGCCGCGAAGAACGACGACGCGAATGTCGGGCATGTTGCGCAGCGCCTCAAAGGTCGCACGCAACTCCGCCGACATTGTTGCCGACAGGGCATTGCGCGCTTCGGGCCGGTTGAGCAGCACGGTAAGCACCGGGCCATCGCGCGTGAGCGCAATGTGTTCCGGCGAAGTTGGCAGTACGGTCATGTCGCCGCGATCAATTCATCAACACGACACCGCGTGCGACGGACCCCTCGCGCAGCCGGTCGAACCCCTCGTTGATCTCGTCGAGCGCATAGGTGCGCGAGATCAGGGGATCGAGGTCGATCTTGCCCGTCATGTAGAGATCGGCGAGCAACGGAAAATCGCGGTCAGGCTGGATCGACCCGTAAAAACTCGCCGTCAGCGACTTCTCCTGGAACACCATCGCCGCTGGTGAAATGCCGGCTTTCACCGTCACAGGCGGAATGCCGACCATCACGGCGCGGCCGCCCGGCGCGATACAATTGATGATCTGCAGCACCGTTGGCTCGCTGCCGATGGCATCGAAGGCGTAGTCGACGCCCAGGCCCGTCAGACCGCGTACGACCTTCACAACGTCTTCGTTTTTTGCGTTGATGATGTCGGTTGCGCCGAACGCGCGCGCATATTCCAGTTTGTTGTCGAGAATATCGACCGCGATGATGCGGCCCGCGCCCGCAAGCCGTGCGCCCTGCACGATGTTGAGCCCGACACCGCCGCAGCCGACCACCATTATGGTCGCGCCGGCCTCGATCTTCGCGTGGCGGATGACCGCGCCGATGCCCGTGGCGACGGAACAACCGATGAGCGCCGCGACCGGCCACGGCAGGTCCTTGCGAACCGGTACGAGATTTTCAGTCGAGCATACGACGCTCTCGCAGAACGTGCCGATGCGCGTCATCTGGCCGACAGGGACGCCGTTGTGCGACAGCCGCGTCGAACCGTCCGGCAGCATAAACCCCGGCACCTTTGCGTGACCGACGCAAAGAGCGGAACGACCCGAGAAACAGTAGCGACAATGCCCGCAATGCGACTGAAACGAGAAGATGATGTGATCGCCCGGCCGCACGGTCGACGGCCCCGGTCCGATTTCCTCGACGATGCCGGCGGCCTCGTGGCCCGGTACGAGCGGCAGTTTCGTTGGCCAGTCGCCGTTCATGATGTGCCAGTCGCTCATGCATACGCCGGTCGCCATCACCTTCACGCGCGCCTCGCCCGCGCGCGGCGCCTCCTGATCAAGATCAAGGATTTCGAGCGGCTTCAGGATTTCGGTGAGCACCGCGGCTTTCATGTCTTCTCCCATACGCAAACCGCGGCGCTAGCGCTCGTTCCGACCGCGTGGGATACGCGGTCGAAAAGGACTAGCGCCAGAAGCTTCTTGAGCATGTCCTTGTCGCCGAACCGATACCACTTCGGCGGGACATGCTGAGGCCGCGGTTTGTCCGTGTTGTTGTTTTTAGTCTTGCCGTCAGACGTTGCGTGCGGCGATCCGGTTCCAGACGAACAGCACGATCAGCGCGCCGACGATGGCGCCGATGAAACCAGCACCTTGGTCCGACTTATACCAACCGAGCGTCTGGCCAAGGAACGTCGCAACGAACGCACCGACGATTCCGAGCGCGCAGGTCAGCAGGAAGCCGGAAGGATTGTTCGGACCGGGCGAGAGGATACGCGCGATAATTCCGGCGATGAAGCCGATAAGAATGATGTACAGAAAGCCGCCCATAGAACCCCGTCTCCCAAAAATTCGAAATCAGATGTGCTTGCCCATCTCCTGCTCGTTCGGCACGCGGCCGTTCGGCGTGAGATGGTTGATCGCTTCGGGCAAATATTGGCTCAGCCCCTGTAAAAGCTCGTTCTTGTCGAGGCCGGTCTGGCGCAGCAGATCCTGAATGCGGTCGCCGCCCAGTGCGCCTTCCAGCACGCTCGGCGAGATCGGCTGGTTCGCGCCGTTGCCGACCCAAGAGTCCGCGGCCGCGCCCTGCCCGGAATTTTTGAAATGGTTGAGCAGATCGCCAAGGCCGCCGCTTAGAATGCCGCCAGCGCCAGCGCCTGCGAGCAGGCCGCCGAGACCACCGAGGCCTCCACCAAACATGCCTCCGCCGCTCGATGCGCCGGGCTGCGATTGCGGACTAAGATCAGCGCCGGCCGTGTTGGCGGGAGGCGCTGCATTTGCGTGGTCGGCGCCAAATTTGTTCACTGCCTTATAGGCAAGCAGCGCGAGGATCGCCATCGTGATCGGCGACATGCCGCCCTTGCCAGGCTCCGGCGCGCCGCGCGGTCCGTTCACCATGCCGTTGAGGACATCCATCAGACCCATTGTGGCCTCCCGTGTTCCGATGCGCGGGCGAACCTATGGGCCGCGCGCATCGCGCACAAGATGCGACCTGCTTCTTGATGAGACAGACGATGGTGTGACGGCAGTCACCACCGGGAAAGGACGATCTGGTCCATACCACTCACGTCGAAATTCTTGCGCCCCGATAGTCGGCGCGAAACAGTCTCAGGAGCAGGTCATGCTGGATCGTCCCATCCCCTTCAACACTCGCCTTCGCGCCACGTGGCCCGTCGTCACGACGCCGGACGCCGCGATTTTTCGCGCGCTCGAAGCACTGGCCCAGATGCCCGAGGGTAGCCAGCGCCGTGACGACCGTTCCGTCGCGATGCGCGAGCGCCGCCCGCGTTCGTATTCTTCGGCGCGCGCGTCGGGTGCGTTCTGATTTTCCGCGTGTTAGATCGGGACCGCGCGGTCCCGTAGCTCAGCAGGATAGAGCAACGGTTTCCTAAACCGTAGGCCACAGGTTCGAATCCTGTCGGGATCGCCAGCGGACCCTTCAAGCTTCGACTTACCAGCGGCCTTTGCGTGATTACGCGGGTTTGACAGAACCGCTGATACCTCTGCTCCTACCACTTCCGGCCGTTGCGATTTGGGCCGAGCTGCGTCCCGAAAAGATGACGACCTTCCCATGCGCCGATCGTGTCGCGATCGCTGCCCTCGCCGACAAACGCGCGCGCGTCGCCGGCCTTGATGTCGATGATGTCGGACCCGACGCTGCCGGTCGCGTCGATCGCGCGAACCTCGAGACGCTCACGGGTCGCCCCTGCATTGAGATGCGCTTCGTATCCTCGCCCGTTCGGCGTCCGTGTCATCGGACGCCAATCTCCATCATCGCTTCGCCACTCGCATTGCACTTCGCCGCGTGCGCCGGCCACAACGGCGTGTATCTCCGTTAGTGTTTTATTGCCTGTCGTCGACATTTTGAGGCGCATGTCGCTTGGCGACGTGATCAACACAACGGGCGTCGCATCGTCGAGGAGCCTGAAGCGCCAACTCACGACGCCATTATCGACGGCGGCGATCGAATAGCCAACCGGGCCTTCTTCTATCTGTCCTGTAGAGCGTGTGGCGGTGAAGATCGTGCGCCCATCGTTGGCGATCTCATTGTAGTGCGTATGCCCCATGTCGACGAGACTGACGATTGGATCGGCGAGCAACGCGTTGATCGTTTCCCGCTCGACGCTGTCGACCATGTCGGCAGGATAGGTGTGCATGAACACGACGACGCGACGCGCGTTCGTGCGCGCATCATCGATGCCACGGCGCAGCACGTCTGTCTGCGCCGCCGGCAACCGAAAATCCGGGCCCCCTCGCCCGCTCCCGCACATGTCGAGGAAGATGCAATCAATGCCGCGTATCGTCTCGACATAGGGGAGCCGACGCGCGGCCAGCGAAGCGTAGAAGGGATCGAGCGATCCCGTCTCCATATCGTGGTCGCCGGTGATGACATGCACCGGCACGCGCAGAGGCTTTAGTGCTTCGGCAACGAGAGCATATTGCGCATCGGTGCCATTGTCGGCGTTATCGCCCGGCAGGTAGATGAAATCGATGACGTCGCAGAGGGTATCGACGTCCGAAACGATCGCGAGAAGATCCTCGTAATTCGGCTGCTCCCGATCGACGATGTGCAGGTCGCCGATATGTGCGTAGACGAGAAGATCGGCCGTCCAGCTGCGTCCGGTCATGCTCATACCGCCGCCGATGCGGTTGGGCCTGACGCAGGTGTCGCGCGGCCTGGCCGCGCCGCGCATGCCGGCTTGAGGACCGATGCAAAGCCGATCCAGAGGAACAGCGAACCCGCGGAAAGCGCGCCCAGAATGAGAAAGGCTGAGGGATAGCCGAGGTATTGCGCGATCCAGCCACCGAGCGCGGGGCTCAGCGAGGCGCCGACGCCTTGCACTGTCATCACTGCGCCCTGCCCGACGTTGACGCGACCGGTTCCATCAAGAATGCGCGCGACGAGACCCGGCACCGCGACACTCTGCAATCCGGCGCCGATTCCATCGAGCATCTGCACGGGGAAGACGCCCCAGTAGGAGATCAGCTTCCAGGCGATCAGCCCGCGGATCGGCAGCGCCAGAAACGAGATGAGGATGACGAGCCAGTAACCCTCCTTCTCGGCGAAACGCATGGCGAACAGCGACACCACGATCATGACCGCTTGCGCCACGATGATGGTGATCGCGACAAAGGACGCCGGGTCCGTCTGGACCTCCTTCACGACCGCAAGCCCGTAGAGCGGCAGCATCGCCGCATTGCCGAGGTGAAAAATCAGCAGCGAGCCTGCGAGGATGAGCAACGGCCGCGACTCGAGCAGAATTTTGAACCCGCTTGCCTTGTCGTCGTGGTCCTCGCTGTGTTCCTCGAGACCACGCGCCGCGCGATGATCGATTGCGTTTGCCGGGATCATCAGGACGGCGGCGATCGAAAAGACGCCGAACAATGCCGCAAGCCAGAACACGGCCACCATGCCGTATTTCCAGCCGAGGAAACCGGAGAGCGCAGCGCCTACGACGTTGCCCGCATGGTTCCACGCCTGGTTGCGGCCGTTCTGCCGATTGAAGCCGGCCTGCTTCACCATGCCGAGCGTGATGCCGGTGACAGCCGGCACGATCGCCGCGCCGGCAATCGCCGTGGCAACTTGCGAAACACTTACGATCCAGAATTCCTGCGAAAGGAGGATCAGTGCCGATGCGAGAACGACGCAGACACCGGGTATGGCGACGAACGCGCGCTTGTAACGCGTCGCGTCGATAAGGGCGCCTGCAGGTGCGGTCATCGCCATGCCTGCGATGCCGCCCATCGTCATCACGGAGCCGATGAGGCCGCTCGCCCAGCCGTGCGACTGAAGAAAAACGCCGAGAAAAGGCCCGATGCCGGCCTGCATGTCGGCCATGAAGAAGTTCAGCGCTTCCAGCGGCCGGATGCCACGGCTTGCGGCGACGGACGTGTTTGAGTTTGCTTGCAAGGCGACCCCCGAGGAGCGCGTTGTGAACCTCAACCCTGTGATCGAGGTTCCGAACCGCGCGGGATGAGGTCGCTAAGTTGCGCGTCTGAACCGAACCTTAATTGGTATGCCCGTTCGAGGCAGCAGCGCGACGCAATCGAATTGGATTGCAGATCACTCCAAATCGCTGCACGCGCACAAGTGCACGCTTCTCAACTTCGCGGATCGCGCGCCGTGCGCCTTCGCACCGCGTCTTCCGCACGAGCCAGAAGATCCGCACCTGACGTCACGGCCTGAAAATACTCCATCACCGTCCCGTCGGGATGACGCGCGGTGAGATTGCGACCGCTCGTAACCGTCTGCGGCCCGTGCAGTATCTCGCCGCCCTGCGCGCGCACGAGTTTCTCGAACCCGTCAAGATCGTCGACATAGAAGATGCCGTGCACTTTCCGCGCGACAGTCATGGCTTCACCGTCGCCGCCCAGAATCAAGAATTGGCCGACACGCGCTGCGACGACGCCCGTCTCGTGGATGAGCACACGCCGTGCGCAGGTCACGCGCTGCAACTTCTCGTAGAAAGCGATGGTGGCGTCGATCGCCGCGCTTGAGGCATAAACGCGAAAGCACTGTTCCAGAATTCTCATGCCATCCTCGTGCGACGATTTCGCCTGACCCGAGCATATGGCGCGGGCTATACGTCAACCTCGCAGGTGCAAGGCATTTAGGACGACGCCTTCGGCGTACGAGTTGCTCTTGGAATGACCGACACGCCCGATCCATCGAACGCCCGCCGCATCGGCCTCATGTGCCTCTTCGCCACAGCGATCGGCTGGGGCCTGAACTGGCCCGTCATCAAAATCATCCTGCGCGAATGGTCACCATTGTTTTCACGCGGGATGGCCGGCGTGATCGCGGCCACCGGCCTTTTCGCGATTGCTCTTGCACGCCGCGAACGCATCGCCGTCCCGCCGCATACCTCCGGTCGGCTGCTCGGCGCGGCAATGCTCAACGTCTTCGCCTGGATTGGCCTATCGACCATCGCCATGAAGTCGCTCAGCGTCGCGGAAGGCGCGCTCCTCGCCTATACGATGCCGGTCTGGGCGACATTGCTTTCTTGGCCCGTTCGCGGCGTAAAACCCACGACGCGCGATCTCCTCGCGCTTGCACTCGCGTTGGCCGGCGTCGTCGTGCTGCTCGCCGGGCCGGGTTTCGCACTCGGCGCGGGTAAGGTGCCGGCGGCGCTGCTCATGCTCTGCTCAGCCGTCCTGTTCGCATTCGGCACGGTGCTCGGCGTCTCCGCAATCCCGATGCCGGCGATCCCGCTCACCGCTTGGCAGGTGGCGCTCGGCTGCACGCCAATGGTGATCCTAGGGTTGCTGTTCGAGACGCCACCGACGATGACGCACAGCACCGCGGGTTGGGCCAGCATGGCCTACATGACCGTCGTGCCGCTCGGCGTCTGCTACCTCACGTGGTTCGAGACGACGCGCATTCTTCCGGCTGCGGTCGCATCGACAGGCATGCTGATGGTGCCGATCATCGGCATTCTGTCGGCCGCGCTCGTTATCGGCGAGCCGATCGGGCTGCGGGAATCCGTAGCAGTCGTGCTGACACTGACGGGCGTGTGGCTCGCGGTTCGAAAGCCGGTACGCGACACGCGCTAAAGTATTTTACCGGCCCACACCGCCGGCTGTTGCCAAGGATGTCCAACCAATCTTGGCCGTCTATTCGTGAAGGAGAGTAGCGGCCACCGAGCCGGCAACAAACGTCGCCGCAGATGCCAGGCAAATTACTGCACTGCACATTATCGCGTCCTCCCCCTCGGATCGAGCGGGAGGCTGGCGGATCGGCCGATGGCGGGCAACGAACTCTCGTCCGCTGCGCCATCGGCACGAAGGATCGGCTTAGCGCTCGACCTTGAGGTTGCCCGCGGACTGCTTGCCGCTGCGCTTATCGGTCTCCATTTCGTAGGAGACCTTCTGGCCGTCGCCGAGGCCGTTCAGGCCTGAGCGCTCGACGGCGCTGATGTGCACGAAGACGTCCTTGCCGCCATCATCCGGGGCAATGAAACCATAACCCTTCTGCTCGTTGAACCATTTAACAGTGCCGACAGCCATCGTAGTCTCGATCAAAACGTCCAGGACGCCGATCGTCGTAGACACGGCTCTCTTAGCTGAACGCCACAGAAAACGCTACCCAAACCGACCGGCCCGCAAACCGAGGCCGCTAAGCCCGTTTTAAGACCGCGCGCGCATGCTGCCGGAGATCGCCGCTTTGAGTCGGCGCCCGAGGGGGAGTTGGGGATGTCGGGACAGTCGCCAAACGACGCCGTGATGGGCGCCCTGGTCATGGGCAACAAAGACGTCGTCGGCCTGCTCGCCTATGCCATCTACAGCCAGTTTCGCGACGAGTGGCAGGCCGGCTTCGTGCGCGAATTCGGACGCGAGCCTAGCGCGCACGAATGCGCCGTCTACGATCTCGGCGAGCGAACGCCGCGCAAGGCTATGACCTATCGCTTCCTTGCCGATTCGCGGGTGTTGGGCAGCTATGCCGACACGCGCGGCAGCGCGACAGATGCCTTCCGGCAAAAGGTTCTCGAGACCGGTGCCAGGGCCGGGATGCAGGCCGCCGCCCGGTCACGACCCGCGATGCGGCGCATGGCTCCCGTCTTCGCAATCGCGGCGCTTGCGGGGGTCGTGGCGGTCGGCCTCAACAGCGGCGACCGCGTACCGCTTTCACAGAGCTTTGCACTACAGCTGCGGTGACCTTGCGTCAGAAGCGCTGCGTGATTCCGGCGTAGAATCCGCGCCGCTGTCCGTACTGCGGGGCGAACACGCCGATGCCCGAGCCGTCGCGGATGATATATTTGCGATCGGCGACATTGAGAACGTCGAGACGCAGCGTGCTATCCTTTGCGAGGCCCGGAATGCGAAAATCGTGCGTCGCGCCGAAATTGGCGACAACATAGGACGGCACCTTGCCGCGATTGAAATCGCCCGCGCGCAAACCGTTCTGGTAGAGGACGTCGAAACCGACACGCGTCTTGTCGAAGATGCGCAGGTTGGCACCGGCCGACGCCGTAACCCGCTGCGCATGGTCGGTGTAGATGTAGTTGCGCGAGATGTAATCGAGCTCGTCGACGCCGAAGAGATATTCGTTCGAGATGATCTTCGTCACGCGCTGCCGGGCAAGTGCCACGTTCGCGTAAGCGCGTAGATACTCATCCTCGTAGATCGCTTTCAACTCAACGCCGGAATTATAAGCTCGGTCGTAGTTGAACGTGTTGAGTGTGAGCGCCGGACCAAATTGTCCGGCATCGAGCAGATTGCGCGCCCGCTTGTAGTAGAAGGCGACGCCGACTTTGAATGTGTCGGTGATTGCTTGATCGACGCCGAAATCGACATAATGGCTGCGCTCCGGTCGCACTGGATTGCCGAACTGCGTCTCCGCCTGCAGCGTCGTGCCGTTGAAGGCGGTGAAATTTGCGGGTGTCGCGGGTGTCTGCTGCGGCGGCGTGAAATATCGCGCATAGCCGGCGTGAAAGCTTGCGCCCCACCACGGCGTCCACGTGACGCCGACACGCGGGCTTACCTGCCCGCTGTCGACGAACGCCCAATTTTGGTCGAAGCGCACGCCGGCATTCACGGCCAGAGTCGGCAGGAGTTTCCATTCGTGCTGTACATAGCCACTCAATGTATAGCCCGTCTTCGATCGACGATCGACGATCCCGAAAGGCGCATCAACAGGGTCGCCGTTGCCGTCCGTCGGCAGAACGATCGCGCCGTTGACGACGCGGGATTTCTCCATCTGCGCCTGCATGCCGAAACGCGTGGTGTGCATCGGGTTCCAGCGATACGCGGCATCGGCCTGCACACCGTTGACGATGCTGGAGCGGAAGACGTCCGTGGCGTTGCCGTTGAACAGAATGTCGCCGACGACATCGGGCCTGTATCGCACCGTGCTGATGCGCGAGAAGCCTGAGAATTGCAGATCGAGCGGCCCGATCGAGGTCTGGTACGCCGCGACATTGTAAAACGTGCGCTCGTACTGGTTCTGATCGAGCCGCCGTGAGTCGAAGTCGGTGATGCCGAAGGCGGTGAAAGACGGCGTCTGGCCGGGATTGTTCGGGATCTGGTAGCGGCCGGAATAGCCGCCGCTGATGAACGATAGTTTTGACGTCGCGTCGATGTCCTTCGAGACGTAGGCGAAGTACCGGCCCTGTCGCGTGAAGTCGTGTATCGGGTTGAATGTCGACGCCGGGTTTTCGAGCCCCTGACGGTTCGTCACGTAACGACCGGTAACGAAATAATTCCAGCCATCGGCACTGCCGCCATATTCGAACTGCGGCGTGAGCGTACCGCGGCTGCCGCCGTAGAGCGTCACCGAGCCGCCGCCATCGAAGGCGCCCTGCCGCGTCGTGATGTCGAGCACGCCGGCCGTGCGCAGCCCGTATTGCGCCGGCAGCGCACCGGTCAGCAGCGCGACATTGCCGACGAGGCTCGTTTCGAGAAACTGGCCGAAGCCGGCGATGCCCGCTTCCGGAAGCTGGATACCGTTGAGCCGGTACTGCACGTTCGAGTGCTCGTTGCGGATGTGGAAACCGCCCTGCCCGTGCGTGTCGACAGATACTCCAGGCAGCGTCACTGCGACGGACTCGAATGGCCGGTTGGCGCCCTGCGGCAGCGCCTCCATGCCGGCGCGGCTGAGATCGGTGACGTTGACGCCCGTGCGCGTGAAAAGGTTGTCGCGCGTACGGTCGAGCGACGCCGCCTGCCGTTGTGCGGGCGTCTGCACATCGACAGGGGCGACCGGCGCGGCGGTGACGTTCGCCGGGGCCACAAAGGGCCCACGCTGACGGGCTGAGGTGCGCACTGCGGGGACCGCAGGCCGAGCGGCAGGTTCGACCCGGACGGCGACCCGCTTGCGCTTCGGCGGGGTTGGCGCGGGCGCTGCCGGAGCTGGCACGACAACGCTTGGCAGCGACGTCTGCGCGACGACAGGCGTCGGGGCAGAAATGGCCGCCAGCGGGACAAGGCCCGCCAACAGGACTCCAGAATTCACGAAACCCCGCACGCACCAGCTCCATCGTTATGTTATATTGTTACATAACGATAAGGGCGTGAGGGGTCGAGCTGGAACTTGCGCTAGCCGCCAAAAGATATGTTATAGTGTTTCAAATGCCACGCCTGACCGCCACTAGTATCGCTGTTGCCCAGTCCGCCGCATCGCGTGGCGGAGCGGTCGCGCTGCTTTGCGCCGCGCTTTGGGTCGCCATCGTCTGGGCAAACGCGCTGCCGTGACGCCTGCGTCGGATATCCGCTGCGAGGACGTGACCGTCGCCTACGGGCGGCATGTCGCGCTACGCGGCGTGACGGGCACGTTTACCGCCGGCACGATGACGGCGGTGATCGGCACGAATGGCGCGGGCAAATCCACACTCCTCAAAGCCATCGCCGGGGAAACTTCGCTCGCGCGCGGCCGCATCGATCGCGGCGATGGCGGCATCGCCGTCCTCCCTCAGCAAGCCGCGATCGACAAGAGCTTCCCAATCAGCGTCGCCGATGTCGCGTTGCTCGGGCTATGGCGCGAGCTTGGATCGTTCCGGCGTCCGTCGCTTGGCCAGCGCGCCCGCCTCGCTGCGGCGATCGAAACGGTCGGCCTCGCCGGTTTCGAGGCACGCGCCATCGGCACGCTGTCGGCCGGTCAAATGCAGCGCGTGCTTTTCGCGCGGCTCATTCTGCAGGCGTCGCCGGTCGTGTTGCTCGACGAGCCCTTCGCAGCCATCGACGAAGAGACGACAAACGATCTGCTCTCACTACTGAAAGGCTGGCACGCGGCGGGCCGCACCATCATCGCGGTGCTGCACGATCTGCCGCAGGTGCGTCGGCACTTTCCGCAAACGCTCCTCCTTTCCACGAATGCGCTCGGCTGGGGGCCGACCGAAAACGTGCTGTCGGCGACGGAAGCGACCCGCGGTTCCGCCCCGCTTCCGCGCGCAGACACACCCGTCGCCGCCGGCCTGCTCGCCTCGTGACGCTCTACGACGCGCTCGTCGCGCCCTTCGTCGATTACGGCTTCATGCGCCGCGCGCTCATCGCCTCGGTGGCGCTTGGGCTCGGCTCAGGTCCGGTCGGCGTGTTTCTCGTGTTGCGTCGCATGAGTCTCGTCGGCGATGCGATGAGCCACGCCGTGCTGCCCGGCGCCGCAATCGGCTTTCTCGTTGCCGGCGGCCTGTCGCTCACCGCCATGACGCTCGGTGGCATCGTGGCAGGACTTGGCGTTGCGCTGCTCGCAGGCCTCGTCAGCCGCACCACGGTGTTACGCGAGGACACGAGCTTTGCGAGCTTCTATCTTCTGTCGCTCGCCTTCGGCGTGCTCGTCGTATCGTTGCGCGGCTCGAACATCGATCTGCTGCACGTTTTGTTCGGCACTATTCTGGCCATCGATGAGACAACGCTCGTTCTGATGGGTGCGATCACGACCGTCACGCTTATCGCATTTGCGCTGATCTGGCGGCCCTTGATCGCAGAATGTTTCGATCCCGCCTTTCTGCGCTCCGTCGGCGGCAATGGTGCGCGCATCCACGCGATCTTCCTGCTGCTTGTCGTGCTCAATCTCGTCGCAGGCTTCCAGGCGCTCGGCACCTTAATGGCGGTCGGCCTGATGATGCTGCCGGCCGCGGTCGCGACGCTCTGGGCGCGCTTCATCCCGTCGATGATGGCGATTGCGGCGTGCGTGGCGGCGCTATCGGGACTCGTCGGTTTGCTCGTGTCGTTCCACACCGGGCTCGCGTCCGGTCCGACAATCATCCTCACAGCCGGCGCGATTTACGTCGTATCGCTGCTTCTCGCGCCCGACGGCCTGTTTTGGCGCTGGCGCGCGGCCTCGCGGGATATTCCGATGCACGGACAGGCCTAGTGATGGTTCGCATGCTGGCTCTGGTGGTCGCGGTATTCGCGAGCACGACTGCTCTTGCAAAACCCCTCGAGATCGTCGCGAGCTTCACGGTGCTCGCCGATGTCGTGCGGCAGGTCGGCGGCGATCGCGTCACTGTTCTCAGTCTCGTGCCGCCGAATGGCGATGTGCACGAGTTCGAGCCGTCGCCCGACCATGCGCGCGCGCTGAAAGGCGCCGACCTCGTCTTCACCAGCGGGCTCGGACTCGAACCCTGGTTCGACCGCCTCGCGCGCGCCGCCAGCGTGAAGAAGCCGCCCGTCGCGGTTTCGGCGGGCATCGCGCTTCCATCGGGCATGGCCAAAAGCAATCCGGACCCGCATGTCTGGAACGACCCGCGCAACGTCATCGTCTGGGCGCAGGCGATCGAAACAGCCCTTACCGCCGCCGACCCCGCCGGCAAGGACAATTTCCACGCGCGCGCCGAAAGTTTCGTCGCGAAACTGCGCGACGCCGACCGCGATGCTCACGCGCGCATCGATCCGATCCCGGCCGAGCGTCGCCACGTGCTGACGAGCCACGATTCGCTCGGCTGGTTTGCGCGCGCCTACAACGTCACAATCCTCGCGCCGATCGGCACCTCGACAGATGTCGAACCATCCGCAGCCGGCCTTGCGAAAATGATCGACCAGATCAAACGCGAGCAAATCAAAGTGTACTTCCTGGAAAACTCCGGCAATCCGCGGCTTGTGAAGACCGTTGCCTCAGCGACCGGCGCAACGCCCGGTGGTACACTCTACGTGGAGGCGCTGTCGTCGCCCGGCGGCCCCGCCAACACCTATCTGGCGATGTTCCGACAGAATGTGGATCGTCTCGTCGAGGCGATGACGAAGTAGACACGTCCGCCAGCTAGTCTTGTAAAGCCCTCAATTGCTTTATCTTTCCGCCCATGTCTGACTGACCTCGCGGCGCGGGAAAATGGTGGCATGGCGATCAGACGCGTCCCGCAGGACTATCCGTCCGTACAGGCGGCGGCGAATGCTGCCGTAGCCGGCGACACGATCACCGTCTATGCCGCATACACGACCGGCGAGACGGTTACGGTCGCCGTCGACAATCTCACATTCGATGGCAGTTCGCAGGCGGCGGTGACGCTGACGCTCAGTGGCGTTACGACGATCCACATCGGCGGCACGCTACCGTTCTCTGTCACATCCGATGCCGATGGCGCGACAATCTACGGAAGCGTCCGTGCCAACACGATCACCGGTGGTGACGGCGTCGATAAAATCTATGCCGGCCTCGGCGATACGGTCCGCGCGATGGGCGGCAACGACATCATATCGGTGTCGGGCAAGCCCGTCGTCATCGACGGTGGCGAGGGGCGTGTTCGCTTTCCTCGACGCGCTCGACGAAGGCTACACGATCCGATCCTTTAGCGAGGCTGGAGGCCACACCACGATCCGCGGGTCGAGCGGGACGATCTCTTCGTCGACGGCGCGGTCTATCATGACGGTGACAACGGCAT
This sequence comes from Beijerinckiaceae bacterium, assembly GCA_965246795.1. Classification (GTDB taxonomy): domain Bacteria; phylum Pseudomonadota; class Alphaproteobacteria; order Rhizobiales; family Beijerinckiaceae; genus JAJXWB01. The sequence goes on from CBDFFN010000004.1 coordinate 267,046, forward strand.
CGAGAGTCCGGGTTTGGATGCCGTCGGCGGATTTCGCACCGGCCGCGACGAGATCGCGATCGACGGCATCACGCCATCTGCCGCACGTTACGTCGAGACGACGGTTGCGTCCGACAGTTTCGAAGACGCGAAAGCGGCGGCGACCGGACGTATCCGACGGCAGCAAGGATGTCGCTTCGTCGCGACAAGCGGTTACAGCGGCTTTCTCTTCTGGAATGCCGGGCCCGGCCACACGGCGCCGAATGCCGGCATCGAGTTGTACGGCGGCAAGAGCGTGGCATTCTTCGCCGCGACTGATCTCGCCGTGCCCGTCTGAGCACGGGCACGTAGCGGAAATTGCCTCGCCCGAACACGCCTGTTAAGCCGCGCTCGTGACGAAAAACTGCCCTTCCGCATGATGATCCCGAACAGCCCCGATTGGGCCGCCGCGCGCGACCGTTGCAACCAATATCGCCGCCGCATCCTCGCGGTGTCGCAGACCGTTTCGGCGCTGCATGTCGCGCCGGCTTTCTCGTGTCTCGAGATCGTCGACGCCGTCTACAACATTCTCATGCGTCGCACTGCGACGGGTGGCCCCGCCGACGGTTTCGTCATGTCGAAGGGCCACGGCGTGATGGCGCAATATGCGGTGCTCGAAGATCTCGGCGTGCTGCCGAAATCGGCGCTCGACACCTATTGCACGCCAGGTGGCATGCTTGGTGCGCATCCCGACTACGGAAATCCCGGCATCGAGGCCTCGACCGGCTCGCTTGGCCACGGTCTCGCACTCGCGGCGGGCATGGCCTACGCCGACAAGTTGAAGGGCGAGGCGCGCACGACCTTCGTGGTGCTCGGCGACGGCGAAATGCAGGAAGGCTCGATCTGGGAAGCCGTGATGATGGCGCCCAATCTGAAGCTCGACAATCTCATCGCGTTTTTGGACTTCAACGATTATCAGGGCCTCGGTCGCACGACTGAGACGCATCCGCATTTTCTGCCGATGACGGAGAAGCTGCAGTCTTTCGGCTGGGAGGCCGCGGATGTCGATGGCCACGACACATCCGCCGTTGTCGAGGCCGTGCGCAACCGCAAGGGCGGCAAGCCGCTCTTCCTCACCTGCAAGACGGTGAAGGGGCGGGGCGTGTCTTACATGATCGACGCGCCGATCTGGCATTATCGTTCGCCCAGCAAGGACGAATATCAGCAGGCGCTCGACGAACTCGCGGCGGAGGGCGCGCGTTGAGAAATCGTTTCGCCAACGTCTTCTACGAACTGGGCAAGACCGACCCGCGTCTCGTCGTCGTCGTCGCCGATATTTCGCCGGCCGGCTCGATCGCGAAATTCCGCGAAGATTTTCCGGACCGCTTCATCAACACCGGCGTCGCCGAACAGGTGATGATCGGGCTTTGCGCAGGCATGGCGCAGCGCGGCATGCGGCCCTTCGCCTATACGATCGCAACCTTCACGGTGTTCCGTCCCTACGAGATGATCCGCGACGATCTCTGCTACCAGGACCTACCAGTGACGCTCGTCGGCATCGGCGGCGGCGTGTCGTATTCGACGCTCGGCGGCACCCATCACGCGATGGAGGATGTCGCGCTGATGACGGGCCTGCCGAACATGCAGGTGATCGCGCCCTGCGATCCGACCGAGACCGAACTCGCGACGCGCTGGCTCGCGACGCACAACCAGCATCCCGCCTATCTGCGCCTCGGCAAGGCGGGCGAGCCCGACCTAACCACGAATGCCGTCGATCCCTTCGAGATCGGACGCATCCGCCGCTTGCGGCAAGGCAAGCGCGTCGCCTTCCTGACGTACGGCCCTATCACGAAGGACGTGATCGCCGCCGCAGATCGCGTCGCGGCAAAAACGGGTGAAGCGCCGACCGTCGTCTCCGTGCATACGCTGAAACCGCTCGATGCCGACGGCATCGCAAAGATTTTGAAATCGCACGACACGGTTGTGGTGGTCGAAGAGCATGTTCCGCACGGCGGTCTCGCATCGCGCGTGAAGGAAATCGCGTGGGATGTGCGTGCGCCCTGCGATCTGAAAGTCTTCACGCTGCAGGACGAGTTCATTCACACCTACGGTTCGCATGCCGATGTGCTTGCCGCACATGGACTTTCGGTCGACGCGATCGCTGGCGCGCTCGCAGCTTGAGCGTTGTTCGTTCTGTGCGCGTGTCCTGATCGCAAAGATCGCGCGCGAGAATATCTGACAACTTATTCATTCACCGCACGTTCAAGGCGACGCGCCGAAAAAGCGCGGCCCCAATCCTAGGAACAGGAGACGTGAGATGAAGACCTCGAAACTGATCGGTGTGAGTGCGGCCGTGCTGCTGTCTGCAGCGACGGCGTTCGCGCAAGGTGGTGGTAGCGGCGGCGCGGGTGGCGCCGGAGCCGGTGCGGGCGGTGGCGCCGGTGCGGGCGCAAGCGGCGGTGGCGCAAGTGGCGGCGCTGGCGGCGGT
>CBDFFN010000005.1:0-135559 GCA_965246795.1 Beijerinckiaceae bacterium
CAGATCGAGGCGATCGATATGGGACGCCGCGGCCTGCACAACGATGGTGCGGCGCTGTTGGCCGAACGGCTGAAAGACAAGATCGTCTGCGACGAACCAACGTACCGGCGTCTGTTTACACTCATCACCGCTCTGCACTGGAAGGGCTAGCGTCTTGGCCGCAGGTCAGGCCGGAGTCTTGCGGTGAACGCGCCGGCCGCGCGTCGCCCGCAGTCCGTCCTCTTTGCCTGCACGCACAATGCGATCCGTTCGCCGATGGCGGAGGCGGCGGCGCGTTATTTTTTCGGCAAGGAGATTTTCTTCGCGTCGGCGGGTGTGAAGAAAGGTGAGCTTGATCCATTCGCTGTGGCTGCGATGGACGAGATCGGTATCGATCTTTCGAAACACCGACCGCACGCTTTCGCTGATCTCGAGGATGACAGTTTCGATCTGATCGTCACGCTGTCGCCGGAGGCGCACCATTCGGCAATGGAATTTACTCGCACGATGGCGGTCGACGTCGTCTATTGGCCGACGATCGATCCGACCGGCGTGCAGGGATCACGCGAACAGATGATGAATGCTTACCGCGACGTGCGAGACCGCCTGATCGCAAAGATTAAGCAGCAACTCGCGACATGAGCGCCTGCACAGCGACTGCGGCCGGAATGGTGGGCGCATCGCGCTGGTTCTCGATCTCGAGGAGAGCGACGATCGCCTCGGGATTCACCGGCTTCTGGATGAAGACATGCGGAATGCCGGCCAGCACCGGAATGACATCGGTGACGCCCGAGAGGACGATAATGCGCACGCCGCGATCGGCCAGCGCGCGTGCGACGCCGGCGCCGGTGATGCCGTCAGCAAGATTTAGGTCGACGATGGCAACGCCCGGCCGCGCTGTCTCCGCCAGTTCAAGTGCTTCGCTATAGGTGCGGGCGGGCCCGACGGGCTCGTGGCCGGCGTCGTACACCATGCCTTCGAGGTCCAGAGCGATGAGCGGCTCGTCTTCGCAGATCAGTACGCGCTTCATAGGCCGCTCCTACACTGCACCGCGAAAACGTCTCGCTTGTGCCACAACACTGTCATGCAGCTAATGTTCCGCTCGCGCCCGAACAAGCCTGCCTGTAGGCAGGGCGGAAGATGGTGAACTGCGAAACAAATCAGCTAGTTGGGTTGCCATGCCTTATGCGGCGTGAGATTGGGGACGCTTTTGTCGCAGCGATTCAATCGGCCGATGTTGCGGTGCGGCAACAGAGGGCTGGGATTGCCGAATCCCTTGCGACTCAGCGGCTTGGATTGTCGCTGGATAGAGTCCGCCTGACCCACGCGACATCCGGACAACCGAGCCTCGAAATGTCCGGCACGCCAGCGAATGTGTCCCTAGCTTGGCGGGATGATGTCCTGCTCTTCGGGATCGGCCCGCGACCGATCGGAGTCGACATCGAACGGATCGGTCCGGCTCTGGAGCCGCCGTGGAACGTGCTGGCGCCGGAAGAGCGTGATGCACTCACCGTCATCGACAATCCCGCTGTCCGGCACGATGCCTTTTTGCGCATCTGGACGGTCAAGGAGGCGGCGTTGAAAGCTTTGGGCACAGGGTTCGCGCAGGAACCCTCGGCTCTCTCTGTGTCCTTCACGGACGGGAAACCTCGCCTCATGCAGGAGGGCAAGGCGCTGGCAGCAAGTGAAGTCCGCGTCGAAAGCTTCGGCGAAGGACCGAACCGTTTCCTATGGGCGTGCGTCGTGCTCTGAGCGCGCTGGGCCCGCACCGTCAAGCGCCGCCGATAGCGTTTCCCAAAGCGGATTGCGCGCCGAGAAGACGTAATCGTGTTGGCCTGCTGTCACGCTGCTCGCGCCTTCCGCGATGAGCCAATCGGCAAGTGCCGGCACGCGGTCGCGCGGGCATTGCACAACGATATGGCCATCGGCCGACCGCTGCCGCAACCGCCCGCTGAAGGTCGTGGCGATTTCCGCGAGATGCGAGTCGGAGAGGCTGGGAAGGGAGGCCGCAACATCGCGCGTGGTGCGTGCTTCTTCCTCCGCCGCAATGCGCGAAAGGATGCGTCTTGCGAGCTCCTTTGCGTGGTCGGACCATTCGGCGCGCCGCGCCGCCACGAGATTGGCTTCGGATCGAAGCATGATGCCGTCGTCCAGCACCTTCAGCGCATTGGCCTCGAGCGTCGCACCGGTTGTAGTGATGTCGACAATCAGCTCGGCTCCGCCAGCGGCGGGTGCACCTTCCGTCGCGCCAAGACTCTCGACGATCCTGTAGTCCGTTACGCCGTTCTCGGCGAAAAATTTTCGCGTGAGCTGCACGTATTTTGTGGCGACACGCATCCGCTCGCCGCGTCGTGCACGAAAGGCTGCCCCGACATCGGCAAGATCGGCCATCGTGCGCACGTCGATCCATGCGCGCGGCACCGCGACGACGACATTCGCTTCGCCGAAGCCGAGCTTCGTAAGCAGCACGGCGCGTGCATCGAGGTCCGGAATGGTTTCGCGTAAAAGATCTTCGCCGGTGACGCCCATATGGACGCTGCCTTCGGCAAGATGCCGCGTGATTTCGGCGGCCGACAGGAAGGCGATGTCGACGCCGTCAACGCCGGCAAGCACGCCGCGATAATCGCGCGCGCCTCGACCCTGCACGAAACGCAGACCCGCGCGCGCAAAGAACGCGGCGGCATTTTCCTGCAGGCGACCCTTCGAGGGCACCGCGACGACGAGCGCGCCACTCATGCCGAAGCTCCCGCATTGGCAAGGCGATCGACAAAAATGGCGGCACCGACGGCAGGAACGTCAGCCTTGCCGCCGAGCGAGCGCAGAAGGCGGTCGTAGCGTCCCCCGCCGATCAGCGGCTGCGCGCCCGGTGCTGCGCCTTCGGGCGAAGCCTCGAAGACGAAGCCCGTGTAATAATCGAGCCGCCGCGCAAAACCCGCCGCGAAACGGGCACGTGCGAGATCGACGCCGCGCGCAGCGAGGAAGTGCAGCCGCAGGTCGAAAGCATCGAGCGTCTCGTCAAGCGCAAGACCTGCGTCGGATGCCAGCGTGCGCAGGTCGGCGGCGGCAGTGTCGGGATCGCCGGACAGCGCGAGAAAGCGTTCGAACACGGCACGCTTCTCAGCCGGCACGCCCGGACCGCCGCGTAACGCGGCTTGCTCGAGAAAGCGGTCGGCGATTTCGCCTGCGGTGCGACCGCCGACCGACGTAATGCCGGCGATGGAAAGCAGGTCTTCGACGAGCGCGCGCGCGCCTATCTTGTCGACGCCGTCGAGTGCCGCCAGCACGCCGGAATGATCGTCGCCGTTGCGGTCGTTTGCGGGGGGCGCAAATAGCTGGTCGGGCGTGCGGCCTTGCGCGAGGCCTTGCGCGATGCGGCGTCGCCAGACGGACGGCAGGGCCAGCGCCTCCATGAAGGAACGGATGAGGCCCGCGTCGCCCATACGGACGACAAGCGATCCGGCACCGGCAGCGGCAGCAGCTTCCAGCGCGCAGGCGAGCACATCCGCATCGGCGGCTTCGCGATCGTCGCGGCCGAAATTCTCGAGTCCCGCCTGCAGCGATTGCGCGGGACCGTCAGGCCGGTAGCGGAAAACCGGGCCGAGATAGGAGAAGAAGGCCGGCTTCCCGGCCTCTGGGCTGTCAAGATAGGCGCGGCAGACCGGGATCGTGAACTCCGGCCGCAGGCAGAGTTCCGCGCCCGAAGGATCGCTCGTGAGATAAAGCCGGCCGCGAATATCCTCACCCGACTGGTCCAGAAAAATTTTGGCCGGCTGGATCAGGGGCGGGTCGCAGCGCGGGTAGCCACAGGCGACGAGATGCAAGACGAGCGCCTCAGCGCCGCGCGCGCCCGTACCGTCGTTGCTCTCTGATGTCGCGCCTGCCCCGAACACGTGCCGATTCCCGGTTGCGGGCGGGATGTATCAGGCGCGGGCTTTTCACGCACGCGATTGCGGGGGGTATCGTGAATGGGGCGGGGAGGGCGGCTATTTCTTCGCGCGGAACACCACGGGCACGGTGAAGGTCAGCTTCTCGTCGGCGACGACAGCCGGCGGCTGCGGCACTGGATCGGAGCGCGCCATCATCGCAAGTGCTGCAGCGTCGAAAGCCGGATCTCCGGACCCCCGCGCGAGCGACGACGAGACGATGTGACCTGTGCGGTCGAGTGTGAAGGCAACGAGAACATCGACACTGCGCCGCGACTCGCCGGCGGGATATTTCTTGTGCCTGTCGAGATGCGCGACCAGCCGCTTCTGCCATTCGGCGCGCACGCGCTGAGCCGTCGCGCCGATGCCTTGCACGGGTGCGGCAGAGACTGGTGCTTCGCGCGCGAGTTCGGACGATGGCGGTGCGGTCGCTTCGGACGCGATCGACTCTTGCGACGCGTTCGTCTGGACCTTGCTCTCTTCTTTCTTCTCGGGGTCGGGCTTTTTTGCTTCTTGCGTCGTGACGATCCTGTCGGGCGTCTCGCTCTCGACGGGCTCGTCCTTCGGCAGGGAGGTTTCCTGCGTCTTCATCACCTGCTCGACCTGTGCAGGGGACGCGGCCGACGCTTCGGCTTCGGGGCCAGGCGGCAGATCGGAGGGTTCGCTGCGCGGCGCCGTCATGTCGAGCGCGATCTCGATCGCGGGCGCGCCGACATCGTCGTTCGATTCTTCCGGCGTGAAGGTCACGACGCCGACTGCGATCAACGCAGCATGAAACGCGACCGCGCCGATTGCCGCGCCGATCCAAAGCATCCGCGACGGTTCTGGCGGCTCGGCGAAATCCGTCATCGCAATCGCGGTCATGGTTTTGGTGCAAGAGGGGCGGGCGCAGGCGTGGCTGCGCCGGGCGGCGTCGGCCCATCGGGCACGCCTTCGAACGTCACGAGCGCAACCTTGAGATAGTTGCCCTTGCGAAGCCGCTCCAACACATCCATCAGTTCGCCGTAAGGCACGGCCTTATCCGCGCGCAGAAAAATGCGGCGGTTCTTGCCCTCCTCGCTGGGCCTCGCATCGAGCGCGCTGATGAGTTCGACGCGCTTTACCGGATTTTCGTCGAGCGAAACGGCGAGGTCGGCCGCGATCGTCACATAGGTCGGCTTGTCCGGCTTTTTCTGCGGTTGTGCAGTCGAAGTCGGCAAATCTACGGGGAGGTCGACCGTCGAGAGCGGTGCCGCAACCATGAAGATGATGAGCAGCACGAGCATCACGTCGATGAACGGCGTGACGTTGATCTCGTGCGATTCCGCGAGATCGTCGCTGCTGGCGTCGCCGAGCGAGAAGGCCATGTGCCTACTCCGCGGCGCGAGCAAGCGCGCGCGACGGACCGCGATCGAGATCGCGCGACAGAAGACGCGCGGCAGCGCCCGACGCACGGTTGACGACGTCGAGGTAACCGCCGGTGGCGCGCGTGAAATGGTTGTAAATGATGACGGCAGGAATCGCGGCGACGAGACCGATGGCGGTGGCGAGCAATGCCTCAGCGATACCGGGCGCGACAACGGCAAGGTTTGTCGTTTGCGACTTCGAAATGCCGATGAAACTGTTCATGATGCCCCAGACGGTGCCGAACAATCCGATGAATGGCGACGTCGAGCCGATCGTCGCAAGGATGCCCATCCCGCGGCGCACGTTGCGCTGTTCGGCGCGAAGAATTTCGGAGAAGCGGGAGCCCGCGCGATCCATCACGCTCGTGTCGGTGGCATGGCCACCGGACAGGCGCTGTTCGCGCGCCGCAGCTTCGAGAAAGCGGGAAAAGACGCCACGATCCTGACCGACCGTCTCGCGTGCTTCGCTGAGCGTGCGGATGTCCGTGATCTTGCGCAGATCGCGCAGCAGAATGCGTCGCGCACGAAAAAGCTCGATGCTTTTCGCGATAAACACTGTCCAGGTGACGAGCGACGCGAGCGCGAGGCCGACCATCACGGTCTTTACGATGAGGTCCGCGCCCATGAACATGGACCACGGCGACATTTCCTTCAGGCCCGCCACGGCTGCGCCGCGCGCCGCCGGCAGTTCGTTCTGCGCCCATGCGGCTGTCGCACAGAGAGCGGCCATCAGAGGAATAGAACGGGCCGCAATCTTCTTCGAAAACGTCACGAAAGCCTCGGTCGGGACCGGATCGCGCGTCCTCTGGCTTCAGCCGGGTCGACGATCCCTGGGGATCAATAGGATATACGTCGCTGCAACGTCAAAGTCGCGCGTAAGCACAAGAAGCCGCAGGGATTCGTCACCTTTTAAATTGTAACGATTCCAACTTTACCTTGCGTCTGGCTAGCAAAGTGCAGGACGGCGCAATCGCTTAACGATCCACAACATTGCCCTTGTCGTCGATCTTGATGGCAAAACGATCCGCGATCGTTTGCGACGACGCGGGATCGAGTGCAACGTCTAGGCCTCGCTCGATCTGCGCGCGCTGCGCGGTGACTGCGCCTTTTAGTTCGGGCGTGCAGACGAGCATCGTTGCGCGGCTTGCGACTTCGCGCTCGGCCGCGCCGTAGAGCGCGTCGAAGTCAACGGTTTCGCCGGCACAGACCGACAGGGCCTGCACGAATTTCATCGATTGCAGCGTTCCCGCGCGCAAGCGATCCGCAAAGGCAGGATCGCCGCAGGCGCGGAACACGGCGACCTGCTTTGCAGTGTCGAGACTTCGGTTCTTGAACGAGCGCTCGACGCAGGCAGCGCCATCGGCACGATATTCCGACGCCGACGCGTTCTGCCCGCAAAGCACGGCCGTGATCAGGCCGCGCTTTTCTTGCGAGACATTGCAGGTCTGCGCTGTCGCGTCGTTGACGGACAGCAGCGCGACGACGAAGCCCGAGAATGCAGCCAAACCTCGTCGCGCCACGCCGGGCTACTTTACGTAGCGGGGCGCATAGACCGGCAGGGGCTCAGGCACGACGGCCACCGGCGGCGCGCCGAAGAGCGGTCCAAAATCAACCGCTTTGTATTCCAGATAACCAACGGATCGGCAGGGCTGCAGACCGGCGACGACCCGGATCGGTGCGAGCGGCCAGCCGGGACGCGAAGAGCCCAAATCCGGAGCGACCGCGCCCGTGACGCGCACGACGCGGTTCGCGTAGGCCGGCGCGCCCGCGAGGCTGAAGAGATAGCCGTTGCGATCCGTCGCGACCCACGAACCGTTGGCAGTGCGCTCGGGACAGGCAACGAAGTCGACGGGCGTACCGGAGCGAGGCGGGCCGAGCGGCAGCAGCGGCGCCGGCGCTGTGAACCCGAGGTAAGACACGATGTCTCCGGCCGGGAGAAAGCCCTGTGCGCTGGCGACGGTCGAAACCACCGAAAGCGCTGCGGCCAGTGTGAGGTGTCGCATTGTGAATCCTTTCGACAAACGATGATGGCGGAAACGAAAACGTCGATTGGCGCCGGGCGGCGCAATGATCGGGCAGCGTGACATCACACCTCCGCCCACTGACGGATGAGATTGTGGTAGAGGCCCGACAGTTTCACCGTGTCGGGATCGTCGCGACCGAGGCGCTCCGCGAGCGACTGAATGGTATTGTCCAAATCGAAGATGAGGCTGCGCGCCGCATCGCTGCGGATCATGCTCTGCAACCAGAAGAATGACGCCACGCGCGTGCCGCGTGCCACCGGCGTCACCATGTGCAGGCTCGACGCGGGATAGAGCACCAGATCGCCCGCGGGCAGCTTCACTTCGTGCGAGCCATAGGTGTCTTCAACCACGAGTTCGCCGCCGTCGTATTCGTCTGGTTCCGAAAGAAAGAGCGTGACGGACAGGTCGGTGCGAATGCGCAGGCCTGTCAGTGGGTCGCCGCGCACGGCATTGTCGACGTGGATGCCGAACTTGTGGTCGCTGTCGGCGCGATAGCGGTTGAACAACGGCGGGAAAATGTGGAGTGGGATCGCACCGGCGAGAAAGGTCGGATGCGCAGTGATCGCCTTGATCACACGCGCACCTAATTCGCGCGCGAGCGGGCTATCTGGAGGCAGCTGCTCGTTACGCTTGACGAGTGCCGACTGGGCGCCGGCCGTCGAGCGACCATCCTCCCAGTCGGCGGCGTCCATGATCCGGCGGATGTCGGCGACATCCGCCTTGCTCAGGACTTCGGGTACGCAAATCAACACGTCAGCGGGCTTTAAAAGGTCGCCGTTGCGGTGAACTGGACAACGCGTCCCGGCGCGAGAACTGCAAATGGCGCGGCGCTCTGATAAAATGAATCGTAGTACGTCCGGTTGAAGAGATTGTAGACGGCGAGCTTGCCTTTGAGATTGTCGCCGAACTTCATTTCCGCGAACGTGTCGAAGCGCCAATAGGACGGCAGGATTGTCGGCACGTTAACGAACGGATTCGCCGCTGTTGGCGCGGGAAGACCGGCGTTGTTAAACGCTGTCGCTCCGTTCGCGGCGAGGTAAGTTCCCCCGTAGCGCCGCGAATTGTAGACGGCCTGGCCACCCAGTTCGAGCCAATCCGTCAGCTGATATTTAGTGAGCAGGCTGAAGGACGTGTGCGCGACGTTGGCAAGCGGCAGCCCGACGTTCGACGGATATGCGGACTTCGTGACCTGTGTCTTCATCGCGACGAAGCCGCCGATCACGCTCCAGCGATCGGTGATCTTACCAGCGATCTCCAGATCGATGCCTTGCACGAAATAGGCTGCGTTCGCTGAAACGACGGTCGCCGCGCCAGCGCCCGTGATTTCGCGCGCGTTGTCTTTTTGCGTGCGGAAAAGCGCACCGCTGAGCAGCAGGCGCTTGTCGAACAGCTCAACTTTGGTTCCGACCTCGATCGCCTTGTTCTTCTCAGGAGCAAAGATTTGGTCTGCTGCGTTCAAGCCGCCGTATTGCGCCGTTGTCCCGTCGACTTCCGCACCGACAGGGTTCGACGAAGTGGCATAGGCCGCATACAAACTCCAGAACGGAAGCGGCTTGATGACGCCGCCAAGGTTATAATTGACGTTGTGCGAATGATTTCTCGCAAGAGCCTGCAGCGGATTTGCGGTATTCGGAAAGCCGAAAGCCTGAAGCGGTGTGAAAGCCTTTACGGTGTAGTCGTCGTAGCGCACGCCGCCGTTGAGGATGATGAAGTCATTGTAGTTCATGGTGTGGATGAGATACGCCGCTCTCGTATCGACACCGATTGTCGTTGGATTTCCGAGCAGGCGCGGCTGCGTTGAGAAGGCCAATGTGTTGTTTGGAAAGAATGGACTACCGGTCGTGCTGCCGGCGCCGTTGAATCCTCCAGGCAACGCTTCTGACGCCAGCCCCGCGTAGCTGTCGCGCAATATCGTCTCGTTCGAAATCTCTATGCCTGCGACCGACGTGTGCCTCACTGGGCCAGTATCATACTTGAAGGTCGCCTCTGTCTGATTGGCGGAGACGCCAACGGTCTGATAGCGGCTTTGCGGGTTGTAATTGATAAGTCGAGTGGTTGGCGAGAATGCCTCCGCCAACGTACCGACATAGGAGAGCAGCGCTTTCTCCCGCCGGAATTTCGTCGACAGCGTGATGTTCTCGTTGAACTTGTACTCGCCTGCGACCGTCAGGATGTCCTGACGCGCCTTCTGGAAATCGCGGTTGATGAAGCCGTAGTACGTATTGCGATTGATGAGCCCTTCGGTGAAGGGACGATTGATGCCGAAGCGCAGATACGGCACGCCGAAGTCGGGCAGACCCGACAGATCAGTATGCGTGTATGTCGCCGTCAGCTTGAAGTTGTCGGTCGGCTGGAACGTCGTCGCGAGATGCGTGCCCCAGCGATTGTCGGTGACATAGTTTCGTCCCGCCACGCCGCCGGTCTGATAGAGCACGTTGCCACGTATGGCCAGGATCGGGCTGATCGCCTGGTTGATGTCGAAAGTGACGCGCTTCTGGTTATCGCTTGGCGACCCCTGAACTTCGACAATGCGAAAATCTCGATCGAGCGAAGCCTGCTTGGTCACGATGTTGATCGCGCCGCCTGTGGTGCCGCGACCGGCGTAAGACGAACCGGGACCGCGCAAGATCTCGACCTGCTCGGTGAAGAAGTTCTCTCGGATGCTGAGGCCAGGGTCGCGGATGCCGTCGACGAAAATATCGTTGCGGGCATCGAAGCCGCGGATGAAGAAACGGTCGCCGAACGCGTTGCCACCTTCGCCCGTACCGAGTGTCACGCCGGCGGTCGAGCGGCCGATCTCGCGCAACGTCGTCGCGCCCTTGTCGGCGAGCACTTCCTTCGGCAGCACCGTGATCGTGCGCGGCGTGTTGACCAGCGGTTCCGAGAATTTGCGGTCTTGGACACGGTTGACCTTGTAGGGGTCGCCGGGCTGCGCATAGGGATTGGCGTTCGGCTCTTGCGCAAGGATCGGCAGAGCGCTCGGCGCGCCAGCGACCGGACCTGGGATCGGCGCGCGGCTCGCGGTTGGCTGACGAGTCTGGCGACGCAGCGCCGTGCGCGCACGTGTCTGCGATGCAGTCGGGCGCGGCGCGAGCGTCGGACGTTGGCGCACGACAGGCGCATCGACCGTAACCGGCGGCAGCGCGCCGGCGCCTTGAGCCTGCGCCTCGGTGCTGACGGCGGCTGCCGTTCCGGCGGCAAATAGGGCAGCGGCTGTCGCGCCCTTCTGTGCCGTCTCACTACGAAGCGAACGTGGCTTCTTCCCACTCATTGCACCGACCTCGACATTCGTCGCGGCAAGAAAAGCGCCGCGCACTGGACATGAAGGGGTCGTAATCGCCGCGCTCGGTGCACGTCAAAGCCTCGAAACGACTTTTGAATTCCTGAAAGTTTGCAATTCACGCATGTTTGGAATTCTTCAAAACGACTAGCGGTCTTGTCTGGAATTATTCCAGTTCAACGAAGCGATGGAGTCGCCCGTATTCGTGGCGTCGATCGCGACTCTCGCGAACGGCCGCAGACCGCTTATTGTTCGCGATAAGCGCTGTGTTGCATCGTCGACACGCGTGTCGTCATTCACTACCTGTGTGTGCTGACGGCGGTTTCATCAGTCCAAATAACTCGTCGATGGCGTTGATGGCGGATGTGCGTACGGCACGCGTGTCGTCGATTCCGTCGATGCGGAGACCGTTCACCACCGCATGCACTTCGTCGCGATAGTCGGTGAGGAAGCGCACAGGGTCGGGCGACGTATTTGCGACGCGCGCGATGAGCCCCGTCAGCAGCACCTGGCACGCGAGAAGGCGGCCGTTGAGTTCGTCCATCGATAAAACTCCGTATTCGCGATGCGCGTCTTATGCGAAGACCATCGGCCGATCGGCAAGATGCACGCACGCAAAGCTCGAAGAGTGTCATGACCGACTTCCGCAATCTTGAGACCTTCTACTGGGTCGCACAGTTGCGAAGCTTCAAAGCGGCCGCCGAACGCTTGCGCACGACGCAGCCAACCGTGTCGTTGCGTATTGCCAATCTCGAAGACCAACTCGGCGTGAAACTGCTGGAGCGCGGACCTCGACTAGCCAGCCCAACGCCGCGCGGCCTGCTGCTGCTTGACTATGCCGAACGCTTCCTGAAGCTGCGCGCCGAGATGATCGACGCGATGGCGGCCCCCGATGCGCTGACGGGCGTCGTGCGGCTCGGCGTGTCGGAAACGATCGTTCATACCTGGCTCGCGCAATACATCGAGCGCGTGCATTCGACCTTCCCAAAGGTGACGCTCGATATCGAGGTCGACGTCTCTCCAGTGCTCGCGACCCGACTGACGGACCAGCGGCTCGACCTCGCATTCCTGCTCGGCGACATCGCCGACGAGGCGGTCGCGACCGCGCCGCTCTGCCGCTATCCGCTCGCCTTCGTCGCCAGTCCGGCGCTGCCGCTCGCGCGGGGCACGCTGCCGCTCGCCGATATCGCGGCCTGGCCGATCATCACCTATCCGCGCACGACACGGCCCTACATCGAGCTGATGCGGCTTTTCAATGCACCGGGCCTTGACCGGCCACGCGTTTATTCGAGTTCGTCGCTCTCGACGATCATTCGTATGGCGGCGGACGGCATTGGTATCAGCGTCGTGCCGCCGGTCGTCGTCAGCACGGAATGCGCGGAAGACCGGTTGTGCATTCTGAAGGTCGATGCCGCACTGCCGGACCTCGTCTATTCCGTCGCCTGGGGACTATCGGATACGGGTCTCAACAAGCGGCTTGCAACGCTGGCCTGCGCAGTGGCGCAGCAAGATGATGCCACAAGAGGCGCGACGGACAGCGATAAGCGCGGCTGATCGCAGCCGATCGCAAAATAAAATTTCCCCTGATCCCACTGCAATGCTTTGATGCGCCTTCCTGTCGGGAGAGCTCGCATTGCTGTCGGTTGTCGAAAAGCCTCGTCCGCGTCCACGATATGACGATCCACGCGCAGCACGTCTCGCGGCGCGGCGTGGCGATCTCCTCGAACACACCGCCAATCTCGCACCGGGCTATGTGCAGGGCAATCTTGTCGTCCTTCCAAAGGAGTTCGCGGCCGACTTCATGCTGTTTTGCCAGCGCAATCCGAAACCCTGTCCTCTGATCGGCGTGTCGGATGCAGGCAGTCCGCACGTGCCGGAACTCGGGCGCGACCTCGATCTGCGCACCGACATTCCGCGCTACCGCGTGTGGCGTGACGGCGCGCTGGCGGACGAGCCAACGGATGTTGTCGCGCATTGGCGCAGCGATCTCGTCGCTTTCGTCATCGGTTGCTCCTTCACCTTCGAAGAGGCGCTGCTCGCCGACGGCATGAGCCTGAAGCACATCGACTGCGGCGCCAATATCGCGATGTATCGGACGAACGTGCCGACACAGGCGGCGGGCGCGTTTTCTGGTCCGCTCGTCGTCTCGATGCGACCATTGCGCCCGGCCGACGCCATCCGCGCCATCCAGATCACGACGCGCTATCCCTCCGTCCACGGTGCGCCCGTCCATATCGGCGTGCCCGAGGCGATCGGCATCGCGGACTTAGCCAAACCGGATTACGGCGAGGCCGTGCCCGTCGCGGACGACGAACTGCCGCTTTTCTGGGCTTGCGGAGTGACGCCGCAGGCGGCAATCGCCGCGGCGAAAATCCCTTTTGCGATCACGCATGCGCCAGGCTTCATGCTCGTCACCGACAAGCCTAACCGCGATTTCGCGATCCTGTAATTTCCACATTTTTAGCTACCCGAAGGAAGTCTCCATGAACCGACGCGAATTGATGGCCGGCACGGCCGCATCCCTGGCGATCGCCTCCGGCAGCGCGCAGGCGCAAGGGGCGAACGAGATCGTCATCGGCGCCATCTATCCGATGTCGGGCTCGTCCGCGCAGGTCGGCGCCGATGCGAAGCTTGCGTTCGACACAGCCGTCGAGATCATCAACAACGCGCAGAACATCGACATCCCGACGGCAAAGAGCGCCGGCCTTGCGGGTCTCGGCGGCGCGAAGGTGCGCATCATCATGGCCGACCATCAGGCCGATCCGCAAAAGGGTCGCGCCGAAGCCGAGCGCCTCATCACGCAGGAGAAGGTCGCGGCCATCATCGGCGCGTTCCATTCCTCGGTGTCGGCCACGGCAAGCGCATCCTGCGAGCGCTACGGCGTGCCCTATCTCGCAGCCGACTCGTCCTCGCCGACGCTGCAGACGCGCGGCCTGAAGTTCTTCTTCCGCGCCGCCGCGCACGACGTGATGTTCTCGGACGCGATGTTCGACTTCATGGATGCGCAGAAGAAAGCCGGCCAAAAGATCGAGACGATCGCGCTCTTCCACGAGGACACGATCTTCGGCACCGATTCCGCCAATGCGCAGATGAAGCTCGCTGCAGCGCGCGGCTACAAGATCGTCGCAGACATCAAGTACAAGGCGAACTCGCCTTCGCTGACGTCGGAAATCCAGCAGATCAAGAGCGCCGATCCGGACGTCGTCATGCCCTCAAGCTATACGACCGACGCGATCCTCATGGTCAAGACGATGGCCGAATTCGGCTACAAGCCGAAGAACATGATCGCGCAGGCGGCGGGCTTCTCGGAGAAAACCGTGTTCGACACGGTTGGCGACAAGCTTGGTGGCCTCATCTCCCGCGCGTCTTTCTCCGTTGATATGGCGGCGACGCGCAAGTCCGTCGAGATCGTGAATGGCATGTTCAAGGCCAAAGCGAACAAGGACCTCAACGACAACACGGCGCGGCAGCTCATGGGCCTCATCGTGCTCGCCGATGCGATCGACCGCGCCAAGGCGACGGACGGCCAGAAAATCCGCGACGCACTCGCCGCGACGGACATCCCCGGCGACAAGACGATCATGCCTTGGGCGCGCGTGAAGTTCGACGAGACCGGGCAGAACCAGGACGCGACGCCAGTGCTGATCCAGTATGTCGGCGGCAAGTTCGTGACGATCTATCCTTCAGCCGTCGCCGTCGCAAAACCGATGTGGCCGATGAACGGGTAAGGCGTTGAAGCGGAGCGACTGACATGACCGCGCAGGCGCTTCTGCAGGTCGTCGCGAGTGGCCTGCTCACCGGGCTGCTCTACGCGCTCGTCGCCGTCGGCCTCTCGCTGATCTTCGGCCTGATGGACGTCGTGAACTTTGCGCATGGCGAGTTCCTGATGGTCGCGATGTACGCGACCTTCGTGTTGTGGGGCCTATCGCACCTCGACCCCGTCGTGCTGCTGCCCGTGGTCACGGCGCTGATGTTCGGATTCGGGGCCGTCGCATACCTTGCAGTCGTCCGATATGCGATGCGCGCGCGCGCAAATGTCGGGATGGTGCAGATTTTCTCGACCTTCGGCCTCGCGATTTTTTTGCAGGGTTTGGCCCAGTACCTGTTCTCGCCGGACTATCAGTCGATCAAGAATACGTGGCTCGGCGGACGTACGATCGATGTATTCGGCGCGTTCCTGCCGCTGCCGCAGCTTTTCGGTGGCGCGGTGTCCGTGCTCGCGTTCGGCGGCCTCTATCTCCTGATGAGCCGCACCGATTTCGGCCGCGCACTCGAAGCAACGCGTGAAGATCAGGGCGCGGTCGCGCTTGTGGGCATCGACCGCCACAAGGTGTTTGCGCTGGGTTGGGGGCTGGGCGCGGCGATGCTCGGCCTCGCCGGCGCGGTGCTCGCCAATTTCTATTATGTGCACCCCGGCGTCGGTGCGTCGTTCTCGCTGATCGCCTTCGTCACCGTTGCACTCGGCGGCTTTGGTAGCGTGTTTGGTGCATTGGCCGCTGGGCTCATCGTGGGGCTCGTCGAAGCATTGACGGCGGTGATGCTGCCGTCCGCGATGAAGTCCATCGGCGTCTATGCGCTTTATCTGCTCGTCGTTGTGGTCCGTCCGCGCGGCCTGTTCGGGCGACTGTGATGAGTGCCGTTGCCACCGCGCCATCCACACGCGCCGATCCACACGCAACACATCGGCGCAACCAGCTCGTCATCGCTGTGGTCGTCTTCGCCGCGCTTGCGCTGACGCCTTTTGCCATCCGCGACGTCTATCTGCAGAATGTCGTCATTCTGACGCTGCTCTATGCGGCTATGTCGCAGAGCTGGAACATACTCGGCGGCTATTGCGGACAAATATCGCTCGGCCACGCGCTCTACTTCGGTATCGGCGCTTACGCGACGACGATCCTGTTCACGAAATTCGGCGTTCTCCCGTGGTTCGGCGCGCTCGGTGGCGGCGCGATCTCGGTCGCCGTCGCACTGGCGCTCGGCTATCCGACTTTCCGTCTTGGCGGCCACTACTTCTCGATCGCGACCATCGTCATTGCCGAAATCGGCCTGACACTCGTGCACAACTGGGATTATGTCGGCGCAGCGCTCGGCATTCAGTGGCCCTTCGCGCCGGACAATTGGGCGACGCTGCAATTCGCGCGCGCGAAGGCACCCTACATCTGGCTGTCGCTCGGTCTCGTCGTCATCACGTGGCTCGTCACGTTCGTCATCGAAGACTCGCGCTGGGGTTTCTGGTGGCGCGCCGTGAAAGACAATCCGGAAGCCGCGGAATCGCTGGGCGTGCGCGTATTTCGTTCGAAGATGGCGGCGGGCGCGATCTCCGCTTTCTTCACCGCCATCGGTGGCGGTCTCTACGCCGCTTTCGTATCCTACATCGACCCCGAGAGCGTGATGAGCTTCCGCTTCTCGCTGCTCTTCGCGCTGCCCGCGGTTCTCGGCGGCATCGGCACCTTGTGGGGACCGCTGGTCGGCGCGATCCTGCTGATCCCGCTGACCGAGATAACGCGTTCCTATCTTGGCGGCTCCGGCAGCGGGCTCGATCTCATCATCTACGGTGGCCTCATCATGCTCATTGCGCTGGCGCGGCCGGAAGGTTTGCTCAGCCTGTTCGTACGCACGCGCGCAACGAAGGGCTGATCGCGATGGCCGCCGATCCGATCCTCGAAGTGCGCAATGTCACGCAGCGATTTGGCGGCCTCACAGCCAACCGTAACGTTTCGCTTACCGTTCCGCGCGGAGAACTGCTCGGCCTTATAGGGCCGAACGGCGCAGGCAAATCGACGCTCTTCAATCTCATCGCAGGCGCGTTCGTGCCGACGGAGGGTTCGATTTTCTTCGAAGGCCGCGACATCACGCGGCTGTCGCCAACGCGACGTTGCGCGCTCGGCATCGCGCGTACCTTTCAGGTGCCGCGCTCCTTCGACTCCATGTCGGTGATCCAGAACGTGCTCGTCGGCGCCTTCGTCCGGCATTCCGCGGCGAAAGCGGCGCGCGAGGCAGCCTGGGCTACGCTTGCTTTCGTCGAACTCGAGGGACGCGCCAACACACCCGCAAGCGAGCTGACACCGCCGGAAAAACGTCGCCTCGAACTTGCCCGCGCGCTTGCGACGGAGCCAAAGCTTCTGCTGTGCGACGAGGTGATGACGGGCCTGACTCCGGCCGAGGCGCGAGCCGGCGTCGGCATAATCCGCAAGGTGCGCGAGCGCGGCACGACCGTCATCATGGTCGAGCATGTGATGGAAATCGTGATGCCGCTCGTCGATCGCGCCGTGGTGCTCAATCTTGGCGAGACTCTCGCCGAGGGTCTGCCGGTCGATGTCGTGCGAGACGAGCGCGTCATCGGCGCTTATCTCGGGACGCGCCACCGTGCTGCTTGAGGTAAAGAATCTCACGACGGCTTACCGCGGGCTCGTCGCCATTTCCGATATTTCGATCGATGTCGGAGAAAACGAGATCGTCGCTGTCGCCGGCGCGAATGGTGCGGGCAAGTCGACGCTGCTGAAGTCGATCGCGGGGATGGAGCGTCCGCGCTCCGGCACAATTTCCTTCGACGGTACGCGGATCGATGCGATGGCGGGCCATCTCATCACGGCGCGTGGCCTTGCCTATGTGCCAGAGAACAAGCGGCTGTTTCCGCGCTTGTCCGTCGCCGACAATCTGCGGCTAGGTTCCTACCTGCATCGCGACAAGGCGGATCGCGAAGCGCCGGCAGAGCAGGTGTTCGCGCTGTTCCCGCGCCTGAAGGAACGCCTGCCGCAACGCGCTGAGACACTGTCGGGCGGCGAACAGCAGATGTTGGCGATCGGCCGCGCGCTGATGACGCGGCCAAAGCTCATCATGCTGGACGAGCCAAGCCAGGGCATCATGCCGAAACTCGTCGACGAGATTTTCGAGGCAGTGCTGACGATCCGCAAGACCGGCGTGACGGTGCTGATCGTCGAGCAGCGGCTTGCCGAAAGCCTCGAGATCGCTGACCGCGCCTATGTCCTGCAGACAGGGCGCGTTGTGCTGTCCGGCACAGCCGCCGAGGTGCGCGACAATCCGGAGATCAGGAAGGCTTATCTAGGAATG
This sequence comes from Beijerinckiaceae bacterium, assembly GCA_965246795.1. Taxonomy (GTDB): domain Bacteria; phylum Pseudomonadota; class Alphaproteobacteria; order Rhizobiales; family Beijerinckiaceae; genus JAJXWB01. The sequence goes on from CBDFFN010000005.1 coordinate 17,663, forward strand.
TGACTACCTCTCCCCGTAAACGGGGAGGGGTGTTCACCCGCACGCCGGCTTCTCGCACTTGCGCGCCGCCGTAACCATCGCTGCAACGCTGCGCGCGCCGGGATAGCCAAGCATGCCGTAACCGTTCATCGCGAAGGACGGCGTCGCGTTGAAGCCGATAGCCTCCGCGAGCTTCGCCTGTTTCGTCAGCACGCCCGTGATGTCGGTGCCGTTCGCGGCGTCCTCGATTGCTTTCGTATCGAGGCCGAGCGACTTCACGACCGCCATCGCACTCGCACCGTCGTTCGTCCCGCGCCGCGAGAACATCGCCTTGTGATAATCGTAGGCGCGTGCGGGTCCGGCCAGTTTCAACACCGCTTGCTGCACCTTTGCCGCCTGCACGGAGCCAACGCCGAACACCGCGTAGTTCGCCAGACCGAGGCGCAAACCGGAGTCGCGCTTCAGCATCCCATCGAGGTCGGTCATCGCCTTACGGCACCAGGTGCAATTGTAGTCGAAGAATTCGATCAGCGTGACGTCGGCACTGGCTGCGCCGGTCCACGTCAGCCCTGGCAACGAAAGAGCCGACAGTTCCGAGGGAATGCGGACATTCGGCACGGGTTTGCCGTCGTCGCCGCGCAATGCGAGCGCGTCCTGCGCCATCGCAAGCGAAGGGTGCAGCGCCGCAGCACCGCCAAGCATCGTGAGAGCAAGAGCCGCGCGTCGAGTTGCTTCGGTCATGCCGTCGTCTTCGCCGGGCTTCGCGGCGCGATTGAGGCGGTCAGCCCATCGCCTCGCGCATCGCCTGCAAGCCTTTCTGGTTGACCGACCAGAAACGCCCACCGGTTACCGCGCCATCGACCACGAGATCGTGGCCGTTGATGAAGGTCGACTCGTCCGACGCCAGAAACGCGGCGGCATGGGCGATGTCCTCGGGCAGGCCCGCACGCGGGATCGGCTGCATGTTGGCGAGACCCGTCTTCACCATTTCGCTCGTCGCATCGGCTCGCTCCTGCGAGATACCGAGCGCCTTGCCGAAAATGCCAGTGGCGATTCCGCCAGGCGACACGGAGTTCACGCGCACGTTCTGCTCGCCGAGCTGCATGGCGACGCATTTCGTCAGATGGATCACCGCCGCTTTCGCGGCGCTGTAGACGATCGACGACGAAAGACCCGTACGCAGGCCCGCGACGCTGCCGTTGTTGATGATCGAGCCCGCCCTCTGCGCCGCCATGATCGGCGCGACATGTTTCATGCCGAGCATCACCGAGCGCACGTTGGTGGCGAATGCGGCGTCGAACCCGTCGACCGGAATGCCCTCGATGCCGCCGAGCGGGGCAGGGCCGCCGGCATTGTTGAAGAGCGCATCGACGCGGCCCCACGCATCCATGCAGGCCGCAACGACGCGCTCCACGTCGTCCTCCTTCGTGACGTCGGCGGCAACGAAGCGGCAGCGTTCCGCCCCGAGTGACGACTCCAGCGACTTGCCCAAGTCTTCGCGCCGTCCGCAGGCGACGACGCGCGCGCCCTTCTCGACAAAGATTTCCACGGCGCGTCGGCCGATGCCGCTCGTCGCGCCGGTGATGATGCAGATTTTTCCCGTCAGGTCGGACATGCGTTCCCTCGCGCTCGTCGCACCTTAGCGGGCCTTCGCGATCCATGCGACGCCCCGGCTGGCCTGCGGCACGAAAACGCGCGAAAACTCACCGGCATGGTAACGCTGGCCGATATCGAAGCAGCACGTGAGCGCATCCGCGATGCGATCGTGCCGACGCCGTGCCTGCCGTCGCGCACGCTTTCGGCGATGCTCGGCGCGAATGTCGTGCTGAAATTCGAGAACCACCAGTTCACCGCGTCGTTTAAGGAGCGCGGTGCACTGAACAAATTGCTGCTGCTTTCCGCCGACGAGCGCGCGCGCGGTGTGATCGCGGCATCGGCCGGCAACCATGCGCAGGGACTCGCCTATCACGCGGGACGGCTCGGTATCGCTGCGACCATCGTGATGCCGCAGACCGCGCCGGTCGTGAAAGTGTCGGCCGTGCGCGCGTTCGGCGCCGAAGTCATTCTGCGCGGGCGTACGTTTTCGGACGCCGCTGTTGCCGCGGCGGATCTCGCGGAAGAGCGAAACCTCGCATCCGTGCCGCCCTACGACGACCTCGACATCGTCGCCGGACAGGGAACCGTCGCGCTGGAAATGCTCGACGCGTCACCAGAGCTCGATACGATCCTCGTGCCGGTCGGTGGCGGCGGATTGCTGGCAGGCGTCGCCATCGCTGCAAAAGCACGCAAGCCCGGCATCCGTGTCATCGGCGTGCAGACCGAGTTCTTCCCTGCGATGGCGGTCGCGTGCGGCCGCCATGCCGCGCCATCCGGACCAGCCGGCGCTTCCGTCGCGGAAGGCATCGCGGTCGAAACGCCCGGTCGGCTGACGACGGACATCATCAAGACGACTGTCGACGACATCGTCGTCGTGCGCGAAAGCGCGATCGAAGATGCAATCGCGCTTTTGCTCGAAATCGAAAAGACTCTTTGCGAAGGCGCGGGCGCAGTCGGCATCGCGGCTCTGTCCGAAAAGCGCGCGCAATTCGTCGGACGCAACGTCGGGGTCATCCTTTCGGGCGGTAACATCGACATCAATGTGCTTTCCGCCGCGCTGCAGCGCTCGCTGATGCGGCGGGGTCGCGTTGTGCGGCTTGCCGTGACGACGCTCGACGCATCCGGGGCACTGGCCGATGTCGCGCGCATCATCGCGGATGCCGGCGGGAACATCCGGCAGGTTGGCCATGATCGTACGTTTGCGAACACCGGCGCGAAATCCGCGACGATCACCTTCGAGATCGAGACGCCGGACGAGGGTGGCGGCACGCGCATTCGGGATGCGTTGCGCGAAAAGGGCATGGTGGTGACGGCGGGCGAGCCGGGGGTGTAAGACCCTCGACATGAGCCAGACCAAAGCCGCCTCGACAGCACGCGTGCCGACCGAACACGCGAGCCGCTACCTCCAGCAGCTTTGCAAGCACTGGTCGCACAAGTTTCCGGCCACATCGTTCGACAGCGCGCATGGAATCGTGCCGTTTCCGCAAGCGAGCTGCACCTTCGATGCCACGCTGGATGCGCTTGTCGTGCGTGTCGAAGCGCCCGCCGACGATCTTGCACGCATGGAGAAAGTGGTCGCGAAACATCTGCTTCGCTTCGCCTTCCGCGAAGAGCTCGATATCAGCTGGACGCCTGCGGAACACATCGCCGCATGAGCCGCAATGTCGCAAATCTGACCGGCGGCGAGGCGATCGTCCGCGCGCTTGTCGCCAATGGCGTCGACACGGTCTTCGGCCTGCCCGGCGCGCAGATGTATCCGTTCTTCGACGGGCTTTATCGCGCGAAGGATTCGATCCGCACGGTCGGTGCGCGGCACGAGCAGGCAACCGCCTACATGGCCTTCGGCTACGCGCGCTCAACGGGTCGGCCCGGCGTGTGTTCCGTGGTGCCGGGGCCGGGCGTCCTGAATACGTTTGCGGCGCTCGCCACAGCGGCAGGCTGCTGCGCGCCGGTGCTCTGCATCACAGGCCAGGTGCCGACAGCGTTTCTGGGCAAAGGCCGCGGCCATCTGCACGAATTGCCAGACCAGCGCGCGACTCTGCGCACCGTGTGCAAATGGGCGGAGCGCATCGAGCGCATTGCTGACGCGCCCGCCATCGTCGACGAGGCCTTTCGGCAGATGCTGTCCGGACGGCCGGGCCCTGTCGCGATCGAGATGGCGTGGGACGTAATGGCCGCGAGCGACGACGTCGCGATCTTGCCGCCAGCGACGTTGCCCGATGCACCACCACCCGATCGCGCTGCGATCGAACGTGCAGCTGATCTGCTTGCGACAGCGAAACAGCCGATGATCTTTCTCGGCTCGGGTGCGCAAGGCGCGGCGGCTGACATTCGCGCACTGGCTGAGATACTCGGCGCGCCGGTCACGGCGTTCCGCGGCGGGCGCGGCGTTGTGCCGGAGACGGACGACCTCGGACTTTCCTCTTACGCCGCCTCGACGCTTTGGCCGCATGTCGATGTCGCGCTCGGCATCGGCACGCGTATGGAACTGCCGTTCATGCGCTGGGCCAACATGATGGTGCTGGCGCATGCGCCGGACGAGCCGCCGCCGCATGTCATCCGCATCGACATCGATCCTGAAGAACACGAACGCTTGCGCGTGCATGTCCCGATCACCGCCGACGCAGGTGATGCGACAAAAACGCTGCTTGCGGCGTTGAAGGCGCGGAAGATTTCACGCAAAAGCGCGGTGCATCTCGCCGATGTGAAAGCGAGCGGCGCGGAGGCGGCGAGCAAGATCACGCCGCACGTCGATTATCTCAAGACGATCCGCGGCGCGCTGCCCGCTGACGGCTTCTTCGTCGAAGAGCTCTGCCAAGCCGGCTTCACATCCTATTTCGCGTGGGATGTCGCGCAACCGCGCACATACATCTCGCCGGGTTTCCAGGGCACGCTCGGCTTTGGCTACATGACGGCGCTTGGCGTGAAGGCCGCGCATCCCGATCGCGCCGTCGTGTCGATCAACGGTGACGGCGGATTTTTGTTCGGCGTCGGCGAGCTTGCAACTGCCGCGCAACATGGGCTCGGAGTCGTTGCGGTCGTCTTCAACAACAACGCCTACGGCAACGTGTTGCGCGATCAGCAAAGAGGATTTGGCGGGCGGTTGCTGGGCTCTGAGCTGCAAAATCCCGACCTCGTCGCGTTGGCGAAATCCTTCGGCATCACGGCCAAGCGCGTTGCGTCCCCGGACGAACTCGGCCGCGTGCTGCCGGGTCTCTTCCAGGCAAACCGGCCGGCGCTCGTGGAGGTTACGGTCGAACGCGCGACCGAAGTGCCGCCGTGGCCGCTCATCCATCCCAACATGCCGCGGCCTGCGCCTCGCTAAACGCGTCAAGATTTCGTTAGGGTTTCCGCACGGAAAGCTGCCCGCGCGGGAGCCTCGCTCATTGTCCGGTGACGTGGATCGGCGAAGCTGGCGCCATGCGAAACAGTGCCGCTCTCTGCCAGCTAACCCCTGCTCCGTTCGCGCGCGGAAAACCGCGCGACACCGTCGATGCTTTCCTCGCTGCCGCTTCGGCGCATGCGGACCGGCCGGCGATCGTCGAGGGCGCGACGGTCACGTCCTATCGTGATTTCGAAGCGAAGGTCCGTCGCCTCGCAGGCCTTTTCGTCGCACGCGAAGAACCACGTGTGCTGATCGCGTTACCACAAGGCGCCGATGCCTATGCGACGATCCTCGCGGCCGGCCTCGCCGGCGGCTTCCACACGCCGCTCAACATGGCGGCGCCGTCTGCGAAGCTCGAACGGATCGCTGGCTTGCTCGCGCCCGACTTCATCATCGGTGGCGGTGCGGCGCTGGAAGCGTTGCGCGCCGCTGCGCCGGACGCGCAGGTGCTCGACCCCACGGCGCTACCGGATGGTGCGCCGCTCGCCGGTCGCGGCACGCGGCATCGACTTGCTTACGTGCTCTTCACCTCCGGCTCGACAGGGCTACCGAAGGGCGTTGCCGTGCCGCGCAACGCGCTCGATCACTACGTCGACTGGGTGTCGCAAAACTTCGATATGCGCTCCGACGATCGCGTTGCGCAGCACCCGAACCTTGCCTTCGACATTTCGATGACGGACATTTTCGCCGCGCTCTGTCACGGCGCGGTGCTCGTGCCGCTCTGCACGAACTTCGATCGCATGATGCCGGCGCGTTTCATCTCACGTGAGAAGATCACTGTTTGGAATTCGACGCCGAGTGTCGTCAGCCTGATGATGCAGGCGAACGAAGTGACTTCGGCCAATCTCGCATCGCTGCGGCTGATGAACTTCTGCGGCGAGCCGCTTTTGCGTGAGCAACTCGCTGCGGTCTTCTCCGCGCGATCGGATTTGCGCGTGCAGAACACCTATGGTCCGACTGAAGCGACCGTCTCGATGACATGCCTGCCGCTAACCGCCGACGGTTACGAAGTCGAGTGTGCCGCGTCCGTTGCGCTCGGTGACGCTATTCCCGGCATGGATGTCGTGCTGGCAGGCGGCGCGCATTCGGACGAGGGTGAGATCGTCATCACCGGCCCGCAACTCGCCGAAGGCTACTGGAACGACGAGGTGAAGACGGCTGCGGTCTTCCGCACTGTCGCGACGCCGACCGGTCCGCAACGCGGCTACTGGACCGGCGACTGGGCGGAGCGGCGCGAGGGAAAACTTTTCTTCAAGGAGCGCATCGACTTCCAAGTGAAGGTGCGCGGGTTTCGCGTCGAGCTCGACGAGGTCGCTGCGGCGATCCGCGATTGCGGATGGCCTGTCGCGGTGTGCTTCAAGCGTGGCGAAGCGCTCGCGGCTGTCGTGGAAGAAATGCCGGATCGGAAATTCGACGAGAGCGCGCTTCGAGCGGCATTGGCGAAGAAGATCGAGTCGCATGCGGTGCCGGCAGCGATCGTCGCCCTGCCGCGCATGCCGCGCAACGACAACGACAAGCTTGATCGTAAGGCGGCGGCTGCGATGTTCGAGGATGTGTTGCGGGCGATGGCGACGTCCCCGGCCGCGTAGCGAGCCGGGGTCTAGGCTTGTAGGTCTGGATCGCGCTTAAGCGCGTCCGGGAGCGTGGGGTTGGCGAATGTCGACCCTTACCCTTTCAGATGCGCCGCGAAAAACTCCAGCGTTCGCTCATCCGCAACCTTTGCTGCGGCGACATCAAAACTCGCACGCGCATCGCAATTGAAGCCGTGGTCGGCATCATAGACGAAGACCGGTACAGCGGGATGCGCCTCGCGGATCTTTTCGACGTCACTGAGGGGAATGTGCTTATCCCTCGAACCGAAATGCAGCATAACGGGCACGCGTGGTTTGTCGCCGATCATCGAAGCGATGCCGCCACCGTAGTAACCGACCGCCGCGGCGATGCCTTCGATGCGTGACGCGGCCGCCCACGCGAGCTCGCCGCCCCAGCAATAGCCGACAATGCCGACCGACCCGGCCTCTTTCGCGGCCGCAACGGCCGCCGCGATATCCTGCATCGAGTCTTGGAGCGTCGCTTTAGCGCGTAAAGCCATCGCGCGCTCGCGGTCGGCGCCGTCGTAGCCAAGTTCGACGTTGCGCTCGACGCGGTCGAAGAGCGCCGGTGCGATCGCGAGATAGCCGGCGGCGGCGAAACGGTCGGCGACGCTACGGATATGCGCGTTGACGCCAAAAATCTCCTGCAGCACGACAATGCCGCCGCGAGGCTTGCCCCCTGGCGTTGCACGCCATGCGCCGATCGAAACGCCATCCGAGCAATGCAGCGTGATCGTCTCTCCCATCGTTTTCCTCGTCTTTATGAACAGCCAGTCGGCTCCGCCGGTTAGCTTCTCTAACTCTCGCGCATCTACCTGCGCCAGTGCGTCGGCTATCCGTTGACCAGCTATCACGCTGTCGCTCGCGATCTCCGCCAACGGTGCGAGAACGAAGGCGCGTTCGAACATGTGCCGGTGCGGGATCGTGAGACGATCGTCGGTCAACGTCACGTCGTCATAGAACAGAATGTCGACATCGATAGTGCGGGGCCCCCAACGCACGCCGCGGCGGCGGCCGATGTCGCGTTCGATATCTTTCAATGCGGCAAGCAGCGCGTGCGGCGCAAGCCGCGTTTCGATCAAAGCGCAGGCGTTGAGAAATGGCGGTTGATTGGTCACGCCCCACGGTGGCGTTCGCCACAGCGACGACACCTGCGTGATGCGACCGATATTTCGTTCGGTGATCGCACGCAGCGCATCGCAAATTTGCTGCGTCGGCTGGCCGATGTTTGCGCCAAAGCCGAGGGCTACGATGGCCATGTCAGACGCCGAGCGCGTCGAAGACGGCGAGCGCCATGCGGTGTTCGCGAACGTCATGAACGCGAAAGATCTTTGCACCGAGCGTCGCTGTCGCGAGATTGGTTGCGATCGTCGGCACAAGCCGCTCGTCATTGTCGACACCGAGCAGCGCGCCGAACAAAGATTTTCGTGAGACGCCGATCAGCACGGGACAGCCGAACGCCTTCAAGGTCGGCACGGCTGCCAGCGCCGCAAGGTTCTGCTCTTTCGTCTTGCCGAAGCCGATGCCGGGATCGAGTACGATCCGCTCCTGTGCAATGCCGGCGCGCGATGCGATCTCTAGCGAGCGTGCGAAGAAGCGCTGCATGTCGCCGACGATGTCGATCTGCGGATCTTTCACGTCGCGATTGTGCATGACAACGAGGCCCGCGCGGGCGCTCGCAACGACATCGGCCATGCGGGGATCGCGCTGCAGACCCCAGATGTCGTTGACGACACTCGCGCCGACTTCAAGTGCGCGGGCGGCGATCTCGGCCTTAGTCGTGTCAATCGAAACCGGCACGTCGTTCTCGGCGATAACAGCCGAAAGAACATCGGCAAGGCGCCGCCATTCCTCGTCCGCTGTGATCGGCTCAAAGCCGGGTCGTGTCGATTCCGCACCGATGTCGATGATGTCGGCGCCTTCGGCGACCATGCGTTTCGCCTGTGCGCGGGCCATGTCGGGCGCGTCGAACCGTCCGCCGTCCGAAAAGGAATCGGGCGTGACGTTGAGGATGCCCATGAGGACGCGCCGCCGGGCGATCAGCGCGAAAAATGCGTCGGGTGAGCACGAAGGCATGGGCTTCTTCGTAGTCCCGGATCGTGGCATGCCCAAGCGCAGTTGCGGCCGTTGGCGACTATAGGAGTTTCGATGAACCCGCTGGCGAATATCGCGGTCGGCATGACCGCGACGAAGGAGACGGTTGTCACGCGCGAACTGACCGTCGGCCATCACGTCGATGGAATGCCGCTCGTCTACGGCACGCCGATGATGATTTTCCTCATGGAGATCACGTCGGGCGCGGCGATCGCCGACCATCTGCCGGCGGGCTTTGTCAGCGTCGGCACGGAGGTCAACATCCGGCATCTCGCGGCGACGCCAGTCGGCCGGACGGTGACGGCAACGGCAAAAGTCATTTCGCTTGCGCCGGGCAGCGTCGAATTCGCCGTGGAAGCTCACGACGGCACGCGAAAAATCGGCGACGGCACGCATCGTCGCGGCATCGTCGAGGTTGTTGCGTTCGAGAAGCGGTTCGGGGTGACGAAAGCCTGACGAGCTTTACGCCGGCGCGTGGTTGCCCGACACGCGCATGTAGATGTCGTTGTAGTCGCTGGCGGATGAATCCCAGCCTGCCACCGAACCCATCGCCGCCTCGCGCATCGCATTGAGTTTCCGCGTCGCGCCGAACGTCGCGAGAGCGCGGCCGATCGCGGCGCAGAAGCTCTGCAGGGAATGGTCGCGAAAGAGAAAGCCAGTACGTCCTTCTTCGATCGTGTCGGCAAGGCCGCCGACGCGATGCGCGACGGGCAGGGCGCCAAAACGCTGCGCGTACATCTGGCTGAGGCCGCAGGGCTCGAAACGAGACGGCATCAGCAGGAAATCGCTGCCAGCAAAGATGTTGCGGGCTTCCGCCTCGTCGAACCCGATCCGCGCGCTGACTTGTTCCGGGAAACGTTTCGCAAGATCGATCAGCGCGCCTTCCAGCACCTTCTCGCCTTTGCCGGTGATGACGACCTGCCCGCCGGCCTCGGCAATAAACTCTGCGGCATCGATGACGAGATCGATGCCCTTCTGATGCACGAGTCGCGAGACGACGCCGAACAATGGCCCGCGCGAAACGGCGAGGCCGAATTGCCGGCGCAGGTTGTCGGCGTTGGCACGCTTGCCGCGCCAGTCGCCCGGTCCAAAATTGCGGAACAGATTGCTGTCGGTGCGTGGGTCCCACTGCTCGTCGACGCCATTGAGGATGCCGGTCAGGCGATGCTCGCTTGCGCGCTCGCGCAACAGGCCGTCGAGTCCGCAGCCCTTCTCAGGAGTCGTAATCTCGTTGGCATAGGTGTGGCTGACCGTCGTGACATGCGACGAATAAAAGATGCCGGCTTTCAGGAACGAAAGCTGGTTGTGAAACTCGACGCCTTCAATCGAAAAGGCCTCGTCGGGAATACCGAGCCCACCCATACGCTCGTGGCCGAACAGGCCCTGATACGACAGATTGTGGATCGTTAGGATCGACGGTACGTGGATGCCGCGCCAGCGCAGATAGCCGGCCGTCAGAGCCGTCGGCCAGTCGTTGGCGTGGACGAGGTCGGCGTGCCAGTCGGCATCGGCCGTACCGGCCGCAAGATCTGCGGCCGTGAAGCACAGGCGCGCAAAGCGGCGGTCGTTGTCGTCGAAATCCCGGCCGTCGGTGTCGAGATACGGACTGCCGTCGCGGTCAAACAGTTCCGGGCAAAGCACGACGTAAACCGTAAGACCGTCGCTCGTCTCGAATTTTGCGAGTTCGGCAGCCGGGATACCGGCGTGGGACGGCAGTGAACCGACCGGGGTCAGGTTCTCGATCTGCCCAAGAATCTGCCGATAGCCTGGCAGCAGGACGCGAACATCATGGTTCTTCGCCAAGGCACGCGGCAAAGACGACGAGACGTCGCCGAGTCCACCGACCTTCACGAGGTCGGCGAATTCGGATGTTACGAAGAGAATGCGTTTGCCGATCCGCCGCAGCGGATGGGAAGGCGCCTTGTAGTGACTTGCGTGCAAGCGGGGCACCTGAAGCATGGCGTTAGAACGTGTGGGCTGCACTACGGTTGCTGCACCGCCGAACAGATTCTCGATAAGCAGGTCTCGTGCCAACCGCTATAGCCTTTGTTAGCCAAGCGAAAATGCCGCACAATCTCGATACTGCAACGCGATGACGAATCAGCGAACGGCCAAGCTATCGGTGAATTGGAGTGCTCCTGCTCTTTTTGCAAGCGCAGGGTTACTCATCGCCTTCGGTCTGCTGGCGACGTTCGCGAGCGGAGCGCCAGCAGAGTGGGAGCGAGCGCTGCTCCTCTCCTTCCGCGATCCCGCCAATCCCGCGCGTCTCTTCGGGCCGCGTTGGCTGCCGGAAATGCTGCGCGACCTCACAAGTCTGGGAAGTACGATCGTGCTTGGCTTCGTCGTATTGACGGTAGGATCCTATCTCGCACTCGCGAGAAAATTAGCCGATCTCGCGTTTGTTTTGGGAGCGACAATTGGCGGTCAGCTGCTCAGCATCGCGGCAAAAGTGCTCGTCGCCCGCGCGCGACCCGATCTCATTCCCGGCGCGCCGATTGTTTTCACGCTCAGTTTTCCGAGCGGTCACGCACTTCTGTCTGCCGTGACCTATCTCACGCTGGGCGTGCTGCTTGCGCAGCTTGAGCCGCGTCGCAGGTTGAAGGCCTTCTATCTGGGCGCGGCGATCACTCTGACGTTTTCAGTCGGCGTGAGCCGCGTGGCGCTTGGCGTGCATTGGCCGACCGACGTCATTGCCGGCTGGAGTCTCGGCGGCGCATGGGCCTTGCTGTGCGGCATCGTTGCGGCCCGTCTGCGAGAGCGTCGCGCTCTGGAGCCGCTGGTCTGACACGTCGTCTCTGCGTCACAGAAGATTTGCAAAAGACACCATGACCATCGTCGTCGCGCAAATTTCCGACACGCATCTCGGCGGACCCACCGCACCGTTCGCGCCGGCCTTCGCAAAACTCGCGGCGTGGCTGAAGGCGAACCCGCCCGACCTCATCGTGCACAGCGGCGACATCACGCTCGATGGCGTCGCACGGGACAGTGACCTCGACGATGCCGCAGCTCTGCTTGGCGGCCTCGGCGGAACGCTCCGTTGCATTCCCGGCAATCACGATGTCGGCGAGAGCACCTATGTCGGTGCGCGCGAAGCGGCGGTGACACGCCGCGCGCTGGACGCCTGGAGTCGCCGGTTTGGCCCCTACTGCTGGATCGAGGATTTTGCGGGTTGGCGCCTCCTCGGAATCGACGCGCAACTGCTCGGCAGCGGCCTCGACGAGGAGACGGCGCAATATGCGTTTCTGCGCGAGGCCGTCGCGTCTGCGGATGGTCGCCGCATCGGCCTGTTCTGCCACAAGCCGCTGTTCGACGAAGCCGCGGACGAAACGCTCGTCGGCGGCCGCTTCGTCAATCCGGAACCGCGCGCGAAACTGCTCGACGCGTTTTCAGGATACGCGCCTGCTTTCGTTGCCTCGGGCCACGTACATCAGTTTCGCATGACGGACGTCGCAGGCACGACGCACGTCTGGGCGCCGTCGGCGAGCTTCACGTTTCCAGACCGCATGCAGCCCGTCATCGGCGAAAAGATCGTCGGCTATGTCGAGCATCGGCTGGAAGAAGACGGTCGGCACTTCGTGGTGTTGCGACAGGTACCGGGGCTCGAGACCGAAGACCTCGATCGATACCCCGAGGCTTACAATCACTTGTGAGGGCGCGGGCGACCGTCAATTCTTGCGGCCGACCTCAATCAGCATGCGCGTCATAAGATAGAGGCGCGGCACGATCGAACCCGCGTCGATATATTCGTCGCGCGCGTGATAGCCGAAGCCCGCAAGGCCGAGCGACTCGATGACGACGGCCTTGCCGCTGCGGCCCGCGAAGCCCGCATCGGTGCCGCCGAACCACATATCCGCGATGGCGAGCGGCCGGCCGATCTCGCCGTAGATCGCCTTCGCTTCGCGGGCGAGTGCGCGACCGCCTTCGTTCGCGAGGAACGGCGGGCGTCCGGGCCGGATCGTGATGATCGTCTTGGTGTCCGGCACGAGCGGGTTCGCATCGGCCTTCGCTTGCAGCGCCGCCTGCAGTTTCGGAAGCACGTCGCGCACGGTGAGGCGGATATCGCCGCTGGCCGTCGCCTTTTCCGGGATCTGGTTTCGCACCGTGCCTACGTTGGCCAATGTCCAGTTCAACTGGGTGCCCGGAAACTCCTTCGCGATATCGCGCGTCTGAAGCAATTGATGCGACAGCTCGATCAGCGCGTTGCGGCCGAGTTGCGGCGCGACGCCGGCATGCGAGGCGCGGCCCGTCACCTCCATCGTCGCCGTCGCGATGCCGGCGGTGCCGAGCAGAACGATCTCCGATTGCGCCGTTTCCTGCGTGCCGCTCGGCTCGCAGGACAGTACAAAGTCGTGCTCGTCCGCGAGTGCGGCGATGGTTTCGCCGGACCCGCCGGACCCGACTTCCTCGTCCGGATTAAGAACGACGGTGAGAACAGCGTAGTCGCGCCAGCCCGCGTCTTTCAGGATCGCCAGCGCGTGGAGGATCAAGGCAATGCCGCCCTTATCGTCGGCGATGCCGGGCCCATAGATTTTGTCGCCCTCGATCTTCCACGGCTGCTGCGCGAGAATGCCCTTGGGATAGACGGTGTCCATATGTGCAAGCAGCATGATCTTGCGCTTGCCCGCGCCTGTCAGCCGCCCGATCACCATGTCCGCGCCGGTGCCACTCGCGATCTTGCGACGTTCCGTCGTAAGCCCAAGCGTCTTCAGCCGTTGCTCCGTGTAATCGGCCATCTTCGCGAGCCCAGCCGCATCGCTGCTGCCCGACTCGATCGCGACCATGTCACGCAGACTTTCGACAACGGCGGGCTTTGCCGCCTCCGCAGCCGCGCGAAGTGTTTCGTCGGCGGCAAAGGAAGGCAGCGCAGGAAGAAGCGCGGCAAGGATGATTGCGATCCGGACACGAGCTAGCATCATGACGGCTCCTTCCTGATATGCACGCGTTTAGCGCGGCGTGAGATCGACGGCCGTAAAGCCCTCAAAGACGGGATGGCCCGCCGTCAGCTTCTTGCCCGTGCCTGCGCCGGCGTGCGCAGCGCGGAACTGCTCGGACTTCGTCCAGGCGTCGAAGTCAGCATGAGAGTCCCAGATCGTGTGCGAGGCAAAGAGCGTATGCCCCTCATGCGTCGCACCACGAAGCAGGTTGAAGGAAACGTAGCCCTTCATCTCGTGCAGGCGACGTTCGCGTGTGCGCCAGACTTCTTCGAAATCGCCTTCGTTGCCTTCGATCACGCGGAAGCGGTTCATCGCGAGGTACATTTTGCAAACTCCATGGAAGCTCACACCGCCGCGCGGCGCGCCAGTCCATGCTCCGTCTTCGACCAGCGGTGCGGCGCACGCAATAGATCGACAATCGCCCACCACGCGGCAAGGCACAGCAGCACGTGCCAGACGGGCAGCAGCGGCAGGAAGATGAGATCGCGCTTCAGGCCATTGCGCAGCGCGCCGATGACGAGCGGCGCGATCATCGCGAGAAGCCCGAAATAGATCAGGATCTCGACGCCGGCAGTGCGCATGTTCGACAGCAAGCCGACCGGCTCGAAAAGATCTCCGACGAATGCGTCGTAGATCAGCAGCCCCGTGAAGATCGGCCATAGCAGGGGGCCGAGCAGGCCTGCGGCAAAAATGGTCAGTACAGATACGAAGCGCAGGCTGCCCAAATCGTGCAGCAGTTGTCGGGGATCTCGCAAATGCACGGCAAAAGTCTGCAACCAGCCCTTTTTCCAGCGCACCCGCTGCGCGAAGAAACTGCGCAGCGTGACCGGCGCTTCCTCGTCTGTGCGGGATGCGAAGGTCGCGACCCGCCAGCCGTGTCGCGCCAGCCGCACACCGAGGTCGGCATCCTCCGTGACGTTCCAGGCGTCCCATCCGCCCGCGAGGCTCAGGCGCTCGCGATGGAAATGGTTGGACGAACCGCCGAGAAAGACCGGCATTTCGTAGAAGGCGAGGCCCGGCGTCAGCACGTCGAACAGAGCGGCATAGTCGAGCGCGTAGATAGACTGAAGCCAGCCCTTCGACTCGTTGTCGATGGCGAGCTGCGCCTGCAGACAGGCAACATCGTCCGGTGCGGCGGCAAAGGCGGCTGCGGCCCGTCGCAACTGCTGCGGATGCGGCCGATCCTCCGCATCGTAGATCGTCACGAGTTCGCCCCGTGCGAAGGGCAGCGCGATGTTGAGCGCACGCGGCTTGGTGCGCGGGTGGCCGTCCGGCGCGACGATGATGTCGTATTCGACGCTCGGGATGACGCGCGCGAGCGCGTCGCGCGTGTCGGTATCGTCCTGCTCGACAACGAATTTGATGTCGAGTTTCGCGCGGGGGTAATCGATGTTCTCCAGCGCCGTCACGATCTCGCCGGCCATCCGTGCTTCGCGATAGAGAGCGACAACGATCGTGTAGGTCGGCAGTGCCGCATCAGGCAAAGCGCGAGGGATCCTCGCGGGCGTAAAACTGGCAGTGAAGGCGATGATCCGCTGCAGGCACGCTGCGAGAAAGACGAACCAGAGAATGAGCGCCACCGACGCGCCGAGCAGATGCGGGCTCAACCACGCAAGAAGCCCGCAACAGGCCGCGAGGACTGTAAAGGCTAACCAGAATTGCGTAGCAGGCGAGCGGCGCGCGCATGCGTCGTCGGGCAAAGTCGATGCGGCGTCATCGGCAATCCGGGCGCCGCTCGAGTCGCGCAGGAACTGGTCGAGCCGCCGTGGGCTGGTAATCACCGCATCGGTTGCGTTGCCCTGCGCCGCGAGTTCGCGGATGGCACGACCACGGGGCGCGAGAATCCAGCGCGGGGCGCCCGGCCAGCGCGACAGGCGCGCGGCGCCGCCGGCGCTCGCAGCGGCGATGTCGGTGCCCGGCGCGATACGTGCGTCGCGCGACATGAAGGCCATGCCAAGATGGCGTGCCAGTGCGCGATAGAAATCGTCTTCGCCGATGGCGCGCTGTGCGAGAAGCGCGGCGTCGTCGCTGACGCCGAGCCGGCGTGCCTGCCGGCTGGCGCGCTCGAGCGTACCGGGATCGATGCCCTGCGCCGCCAGAAACGACACCGTGCCGTCCGATGTCGTCGGCGGTTCCGCGTTACGCCGCGCCGCCGGTCTTGCGGTGCGGCGACGGTCATGCGACGCCCGCTCCGCCGATGTTGCGGCGGAGACGTCGTTCTCGTTTTCGCCGTGGTACGCGGGACGGAACATTCACTCGGGACTGCAAGGCTGTCGGTCAGGTGGGATCGTATCGCGTTTTCCCCAAACTTGCGAAAGCAGGTCAACTTATTCCTGCTGTCGTGGCAGTGTTCGTTTCGTTTGCAGCCGCCGCACAGGCGCCCGTCCCGAGCCTCGTCAATCCGCGCCTGCGGTCAGACGCGCCGTCGCTGCGGCCCGGCGTTCTGCGTTTTCTCACGACCGACGACGCGCCGCCGTTCCACTTCACAGGGCCGGATGGGACGCTTGCCGGATACGACGTCGACCTCGCGCGCGCGATCTGCAGCGACCTGAAAGTCGCTTGCACGATCCAGGCGCGTCGGTCCGAACTTCTGGCCGATGCACTGGCGTCCGGCGCAGGCGACGCGGTGATCCCCGCCCCGGCGGGCAAGCCGGACGAACGATTTGCGCTGTCGCTGCCCTACCTGCCACGGCCCGGTCGTTTCGCGTGGCGACGTGGCGCGCCACCACTGCCGGAAGCGACCGCCGCGGCGCTGGCGGGCCGCACGGTCGGCGTCGTGGCGCAATCGCCGCATGCGACTTTTCTCGCCCGCTTCTTTCCCGGCGCAAAGGCGCAGACATTCGATAACCGCGCGGCGTTGTTCGAGGCGCTTGGTCGTGGTGGTGTCGAGGTGGCCTTCGGCGACGGCGCCGATCTCGCCTTCTGGCTCAATGGCGTCGCGGCGGCGGGATGTTGCGCCTTTGTGCCGGGCGCGTTTCTCGATGCGGCGCTGTTCGGTCCCGGCATGACGATCGCGCTGCGTGCGGCCGACGACGATCTGCGGCGCAATCTCGATGCCGTGCTGACGCGGCTGGATGCGCAGGGCGTGATGACGGAATTGTACTTGAGGTATTTTCCGGTGCCGTTGTTCTGATCGGATGCAACCAGCAGCCGGAAAGCGTAACCGTCCGACTTTCGGTGCATCTGTTGACGTCTAAGACCGCGGTCAGCGCTGGCAGCGCGGGCAGAAGTAAGTTGACCGGCCACTCTGTACAATTCGTTGAATCTTGCCGCCGCAGCCGGGTTTCGGGCATGGCATGCCTTGACGGTCGTAAACGCGGAACCGGTGCTGGAAATAGCCCATGACGCCGTCCGTGTCGGAGAAGTCGCGCAAGGTCGAGCCACCGGCTTCCACCGCCTCGACGAGTACATCGACAATGGCTTGCGCGAGCGGCGCGGTGCGGGCCGTCGGCGATCCGTCCTTGCGGGCCAGTGTCGCGGCAGCGCGACGGGGGCTGAGTCCCGCGCGATGCAGCGCTTCGCAGACGTAGATGTTGCCGAGCCCGGCGATGATCGACTGATCGAGCAAGGCAGCTTTCAGCGGTGCGCGCTTGCCGACACAGGCCCTTGCGAGCGCTTCGGCGTCGAGCAACCCGTCCAGCGGTTCGATGCCGAGGGTGCCGAGATGCCCGCCGGTCTCCACCTCGCCGGTCGGCACGAGGCGCATGAAGCCGAAGCGCCGGGGGTCGTTGAAGGTCGCGACGCCACCATCCGAGAGGATGAAGACCACGTGGTCGTGCGCTTCGAGGCGCGGCTGTGGATGGTAGGTCGCGGCTGGCCGAACCTCCATATTGCCGGCCTGCAGGCGGAAGGAGCCGCTCATTCCCAGATGCACGATGAGCGTCTGGCCGTCGTCGAGGTCGATCAGCAGATATTTCGCGCGCCGGCGCAGCGCCGTGACGGTCCGGCCGGTCAGGCGCTCGGCCATCTTTTCCGGCAGCGGGAAGCGCAGGTCGGCGCGGCGTGCCTCGACCGACCGAAAGGTCCGGCCCTGCCAGGCGGCTTCCAGCCCACGGCGGACGGTTTCGACTTCGGGGAGCTCGGGCATAACGCGGCCGCTTAAACCATAAAGCGCGGCGTTTGGCCCAGGTCCGCCTCTCCGCCATGACACCGCCGCGGGTTCATCGTAACCACAGTACCCGATGATCGCCCGTGAAGACCTTTCGCCGTTCGGCTTCGAGCAGGTGCCGACGCAGGCCAAGCAGGCGCGCGTCGACGAGGTCTTCGACAGCGTCTCATCCCGCTACGACATCATGAATGACCTGATGTCCTTCGGTCTCCACCGCGAGTGGAAGAACATCTTTGCGAGCCTCGTGAAGCCGGCGCGCTACGGGCCCTCCCGCCACATCGATGTCGCGGGCGGCACCGGCGACATTGCCGCGCGCATCCGCGATGCCGGCGGACCGCAGACTGAGATCGTCGTCGCCGACATCAACGAGAACATGCTGCGCGCGGGACGTTCGCGGGATCGCCGCGCGTCGATGGACGCCGTCACGGCCAATGCCGAGGCGATGCCCTTCGCCGCCGACGTCTTCGACACCTACACGATCGCCTTCGGCATACGGAACGTGCCGCGCGTCGATCGCGCTCTGGCGGAAGCGCATCGCGTGCTGCGCTACGGCGGGCGTTTTCTCTGCCTCGAATTTTCGACGGTCGAGCTGCCCGTGCTGGCGCGCCTTTACGATGCCTACTCCTTCAAGGTGCTGCCGGCGGTGGGCGGCCGTATTACCGGCGACCGAGACGCCTACCGCTATCTCGCGGAATCGATCCGCACTTTCCCGAAGCCGGACGAATTCGAAGAGAGCATCGCGGAAGCGGGTTTTGCGCGCACCTCGGTGAAAATCCTGTCTGGCGGCATCGTCGCGATCCACAGCGGCTGGAAGCTGTGACGCAAGGCCCCGGCCTCTTCGGGTCGCTCGGGCACGGACTGCGGCTCGCCCGCGCCGGCTTCATTCTCGCGCGCGAAGGCGTCTTCGCCGACATCGATCCCGCTTTGTTGCCGCCACAGGCGCAAACGCTTCGGCCGCTGCTTCTGCTTTTCGCGAAGAATCGTGGCCGGTCGCGTGACGTCAACCTCGCACGCGCCATTGAGCGGCTTGGCCCGTCCTACGTGAAACTCGGGCAATTTCTCGCAACGCGCCCCGACATCGTCGGCATGAAGACGGCGCGCAGCCTCGAAAGCTTGCGCGATCGTATGCCCGCGTTTTCGCGCGAGACGGCGGAGAATATCGTCACGACATCGCTCGGCGGACCTCTTTCAAAACATTTTTCGGAGTTCGGCGCACCCGTTGCTGCCGCGTCGATTGCGCAAGTGCATCGCGCAATGGTGGGTGACGCGCCTGTCGCCGTGAAGGTCGCGCGACCTGATGTCGAGCGACGTTTTGCGGCCGATCTCGCCGACATGATGTTCGCGGCAAACTTAGCCGAGAAACGATCCGACGAAGCGCGTCGCCTGCGCATGCGGGAAGTCGTCGAAACGCTCCGTCGCAGCGTGAAACTCGAAATGGATTTTCGGCTCGAAGCGGCAGCCGCCGCCGAATTCGCCGGGAATAACGAAGACAATCCCGACTTCATCGTGCCGAAGGTGGATTGGGATCGCACGGCCCGGCATGTGCTGACCACACAATGGATGGACGGCATCCCGCTGTCCGACATAGCGCGTCTGCGCTCCGCTGGCATCGATATGGTCGCGCTTGCGCGCATCCTCGTGCAGTCGTTTCTGCGCCACGCGATGCATCACGGCTTCTTCCATGCCGACATGCATCAGGGAAATCTGTTCGCCGATGCACAAGGCCGGCTCGTCGCCGTCGATTTCGGCATCATGGGCCGGCTCGGCTTGAAAGAGCGGCGTTTTCTCGCGGAAATTCTCTACGGCTTTATCGTCAAGGATTATCTGCGCGTCGCGCAGGTGCATTTCGATGCCGGCTACGTGCCCGCGCATCATTCGGTGGAGGAATTTGCGCAGGCGATCCGCGCCATCGGTGAACCGATCCATGCGCGGCGCGCCGACGAAATCTCGATGGCGCGTTTGTTCACGCTGCTGTTCGAAGTGACGAGCCTCTTCCAGATGGAGACGCGACCGGAACTCGTGCTGCTGCAGAAGACAATGGTCGTCGTCGAAGGCGTCGCGCGCGAACTCGATCCGCATCTCGACATCTGGAAGACGGCGGAACCCGTCGTGCGCGACTGGATCGCCGGCAACCTCGGACCGGCGGCGCATGTGAAGGATGCCGGCGCTGGACTAGCCGAGCTTCTGCGCGTTGCACGCCGGCTGCCCGAAATGGTCGGAAAGATCGAGATGATTGCAGACCGGCTCGACCTCATGACGAAGGAGGGCATCGCTGTCGCGCCCTCCGCGATCCAGGGCATCGAGTCCGCGCAACGGCGCGCGCAACGCTTCGGTCACTGGGCGCTCTGGCTGCTCGCAGCCGGCGTTCTCGTGCTTATATTCCGCTAGAGAGCGATCCGTGGCCACGATCCTATCCCCCCTCGCGCGGCGAAAAATCCTGCTCATCGTCGGCGGCGGGATCGCGGCCTACAAGAGCCTCGATCTCGTGCGGCGGCTGCGCGAGCGCGGCGCAAGTGTCCGCGCGGTGCTTACATCCGGCGGCAAGCATTTTGTCACGCCGCTGTCGCTCGCGAGCCTCACTGGCGACACGGTCTACGAAGACCTCTTCTCGCTCACCGACGAAGCGCAAATGGGGCACATCGAGCTCTCGCGTTCGTCCGACATCGTGCTCGTCGCGCCGGCGACCGCCGACCTCGTCGCGAAAGTCGCCCAGGGTCTCGCGAACGATCTCGCATCGACGCTTCTGCTCGCAACCGACAAGCAGCCTGTCTTCGCGCCGGCGATGAACGTGCGCATGTGGCTGCATCCCGCCACCATGCGCAATGTGGCAGCGTTGCGTGAGATGGGATCACTGATCGTCGGTCCGGACGACGGCGAGATGGCCTGCGGCGAATTCGGGCCTGGCCGCATGGCCGAACCACTGGCGATCGTCGCGGCGCTCGAGAAAGCGCTTGGCGACGGCATGATCGGCGAGGCGATGGCGTTGCCAGGCACGCCTGCCAACCTGCGCTCGGGAGAGGTCGCTCGCCCGACAACGCGAGCGGGTGGGGCGTCGGGCGGTGCGCTGACCGGCAAGCGCGTGCTCATCACCGCTGGGCCGACGCAGGAACCGATCGACCCCGTGCGCTTCATCTCGAACCGCTCGTCGGGCAAGCAGGGTTTTGCCATCGCGCAGGCCGCGGTCGACGCCGGCGCGCATGTCACGCTTGTCAGCGGCCCGGTCGATCTTCCCGACATCGACGGCGCGTGCATGATGCGGGTCGAGACAGCGCGCGAGATGCACGAAGCCGTGCTCGCGGCGCTGCCGGCTGATGTCTTCGTGGCAACGGCCGCCGTCGCCGACTGGCGCGTCGCGTTGGAGTCCGGTGACAAGATGAAGAAAAGTGCCGACGGCCCACCGACAATCACGTTGACGGAGAATCCGGATATTCTCGCCGATGTCGCGGGCCGCAGCGATGGTCGTCCGAAACTGGTCGTCGGTTTCGCGGCCGAAACGCGGGACGTGATCGCCAACGCATCCGCAAAACTGTTGCGCAAGAAATGCGATCTTGTCGTCGCGAACGATGTCGGAGTGGGCAAGGGCGTGTTCGCCGGCGCGCGCAACACCGTGCATATCGTCGATGCGCAGGGTGTCACCGACTGGCCGACGATGGACAAGTTTGAAGTCGCGCAGAGACTCGTTGGTGTGATCGCGGAGCGGCTCAAGACGTGAGTGATATCCGCGTCGACATCCAGCGATTGCCGCATGCCGAGGGTTTGCCGCTGCCGGCCTATCAGACGACGGGCTCCGCGGGTTGCGATCTCTGCGCTGCCGTGCCGGTCGACGCGCCCATGATGCTTGCGCCCGGCGCACGCGTCGCCGTGCCGACGGGCCTTTGTATTGGTTTGCCCGATGGCTACGAAGCGCAAGTTCGCCCGCGCTCCGGCTTTGCGCTGAAGCACGGCATCACCGTGCTCAATGCGCCCGGCACGATCGATGCGGATTATCGCGGCGAGGTTTTGGTGCTTCTCGTCAATTTCGGGGACACTGCCGTCACGATTGCACGCGGCGATCGCATCGCGCAGATGATTGTCGCGCCAGTGGTGCAGGCAACATGGCGCGACCGTGAGTCGCTTGACGAAACCGTTCGCGGCGCGGGCGGGTTTGGGTCTACCGGATAGCGTTCAATCCGTCATTGCGAGAAGCCGAAGGCGACGAAGCAATCCATTCCCGGATGTCTTGAGGATGGATCGCGACGTCGCGACGCGTGCGTCGCTCCTCGCGATGACGGCGTTGAGGATCACACCGCCGCAATCACCGCTATCTCGACCTTGTAATCCGCAGCCGCAAGTTTCGCTTCGACAGTTGCGCGCGCGGGCGTCTGACCAGCCACGACCCAGCCCTCCCACACCTTATTCATCTCGCCGAACGTGGCCATGTCCGTGAGCCAAATGGTGGCCGAGAGCAGCTTGCCTTTATCGCTGCCAGCTTCCTTCAACAGCGCATCGATGATCCCAAGGATTTCGGCCGTCTGTTCGGTAACGCTCTTGCCCTTAGCTTTGTCCGCGACTTGGCCGGAGAGATAAACGGTATTGCCGTGCACGACGGCCTTGCTCATGCGTGCGCCGGGCGAAATGCGTTTAATGGTCATGTCGTTTCCTGATTGAACCGCGAGCCGCCTGGCTCGCATCGTTGAGCGGACATGCGAGCCGGGAGGCTCGCCGTCCAAAGAATCAGCCGAGATGCCCGCGCAGCTGCGACTTCATGATCTTGCCATTGGCGTTACGCGGCAGCGTTTCGTGCGTGATGGCAACGCGCACCGGCACCTTGAACGCCGCAATCTTTGCAGCGACGAAGTCGCGGATTTCCTGCTCGGTCGCTTCCGCACCGGGCTTCAACGTCACGACGGCGGCAGGTTCTTCGCCAAGCGTCTTGTGCGCGATGCCGATGACGGCGGCGTCCATGATGGCGGGGTGTTTGTAAAGCGCATCCTCGACTTCGACGCAGTAGATGTTCTCGCCGCCGCGGATCAGCATGTCCTTCTTGCGATCGACGACGTAGAGGAAGCCCTCTTCGTCGAGACGTGCGAGATCGCCTGTCTTGAGCCAGCCATCGACGAAGGTCTGCGCCGTGGCTTCGGGTTTCTGCCAATAGCCGCGCACGACATTCGGCCCGCGCACGAGCAATTCGCCGACCTTTCCTAGCGGTAGGTCTTCGCCCGCTGCGCCGACAATCTTCATATCGCAGACCGGAATTGCAGGCCCCGAACTTTCGGGCCGCGCGACGTAATCTTCCGCGCCGTTCTGCGTAAAGATCGACGTCGTCTCGGTCATGCCCCAACCGAGGCCGGAGCTTGCGGCGGGGAAATTCTGCTTCAACTGCCGCATAAGCTCGGACGCCGCCGGCGCGCCGCCGTAAGAGATCGATTCGAGCGACGACAGATCGTAGTTCGCACGATCGGGATGTTCGAGTATCTGCCAAGCAATTGTCGGCACACCGCCGGCGCTGGTGATCTTTTCGCGCTGGATCAGTTCCATCGCCGCCTTCGGCTCGAAGCGCCGTTGCAGCACGATTTTTGCGCCCGTTGCGAGGGCAGGGCACAGCACTGCGTGGCAGCCGGTCGTATGAAAGAATGGCACCGACAAGAGCACCGAGCGCTGGATGTTCGGGTCTGGTGTCGGGACGGGTTCGCCACGACGCACGAACGGTCGTGCGCCAGAAATCTGCGCGGCAAGGATGGTGCACACCGAGCCGCGATGGCTCTGGATCGCGCCCTTCGGATGGCCAGTCGTGCCGGACGTGTAGAAGATCGAGACGTCGTCGTCGGTCTCGAGCGACACGTCGGGCATCTTGCCTTCCGGCAACGACATCCATGTCGATGATGCGCCGATGACGTTGCCCAAGGCCGCGAGTTTTTTGCCGGCCGGCATGTTCGTCGCGCGGGTGACGTAGATCTTTTGCAGATCCGGCAGCGTGTCGACGAGCGATTCGATGCGGCCAAAACGTTCGATGTCGAAAAGCGCGATCCTCGCACCGGAATCTTTTAGCCCGTAAGCAAGTTCTTCGCCCGTCCACCAGGCGTTGAGCGGCGTCACGATCGCGCCGACGAGCATGCTCGCGAAGAAGCACACCGGCCATTCCGGCACGTTGCGCATGACGATGACGATGCGGTCGCCCTTCTTCACGCCATCGTGCTGGAGCTGCTTGGCGAGTGCGAGTGTTGCGCGTGAAAACGCTTCGAACGAAACGCGCTCGTCCTCGAGCACGATAAAGGTGCGCTCGCCAAAAGCGTGGCCCGCAAGAAAGATTTCGCGAAGTGTCGGCGGGGCATTCTTCCACACGCGCAGCTTCTGGCCGCGGATCGTGGCTTCCGCCATCTCGAACGGCGTGCCCGGCGCAGTCAGCGCGGCATGCGCTGCCGCCACCGACACTTTTGGCCAGCCGGCCGGCAGTAGAGGGTTCGCTGTCTCGCTCATGGTGCGATCAGATCGTCGCGCCGCCATCCACGACGATCGTCTGGCCGGTTGTAAACGAGCCCGCCTTCGAGGCGAGAAACACGGCCGCGCCGGCGATCTCGTCGGGTTCGCCGATGCGCTTCAGCGCCGCGCCAGCCGTCGACTTCTTCAGCGTGTCCGGATCATCCCATAGCGCCTTGGCGAAGTCCGTCTTGATAAGGCCCGGCGCAATCGTGTTGATGCGCACATTGTGCTGGCCGTATTCGACGGCCAGATTGCGCGCGAGCTGCATGTCGGCCGCTTTCGAAATGCAATAGGCGCCGATGACGGGCGATCCGCGCAAACCGCCGATCGACGAGATGATGATGATCGTGCCGTCCTTGCGCTTCACCATCTCCGGGATGACGTTCGAGATCATCCAGTGGTTGGCGACGATGTTGTTCGTCAGGATCTTCTGGAACGCGTCGTCGGGAATATCCTGCTGCGGACCGTAATAGGGGTTCGATGCGGCGTTGCAGACGAGGATGTCGATCTGCCCGAATTTCTCGCGCGTCTCGTCGGCGAGACGCTTGAGTTCGTCCTTCGACGAGATATTCGCAGGGATGACGATGGCGCGGCCTTCGCCGTGTTTCGAATTGATGGCCTTCGCAACGTCGTCGCAAGCTGCTGCCTTGCGCGACGACACGACGACTTTCGCGCCATGTTCGGCCATGCGCTCGGCAATCGCGCGCCCGATGCCACGTGACGAGCCGGTGACGATTGCGACCTTGCCGGTGAGATCGAAAAGCGACGACATGTTTCCTCCGTTGCGATCGCTTTTGCGATCTTCTCGTTCGATTGCCTAATCCTGAGGAGCCGCTGAGAAGCGGCGTCTCGAAGGATCGCCGTTCTCTGATCTTCGTCCTTCGAGGCCTTCGCGTTCCGCGAAAGCACCTCAGGATAAGGTTCCGAGGTGGTACTAAGCCCCCGCCTTTTTCGCGAATTCCAAAGCCCATTCCGCCAGCGGCACGACGCGTGCGGCAGACTCCTTCGCGCGCGCATTGGCGGCGGTTCCGTCGCGCACACGCCCCGCAATACCCTGCGAGATGCAGGCGAGCCGGTAGAGATTGTAGGCGAAATACCAGTTGAGGTCCGGCAGGCCCGATCGGTCCGTCAGCTTGCAATAAAGCGCGACCGCCTCGTTCATCGAGGGGATGCCGAGTTCCTCGAAGTCGAGGCCCTGCAACCCGCTGCGGCCCTCATGCGGCATGATCCATTGCATGACGAAATAGGTGAAGTCGGCGAGCGGATCGCCGGTTGTCGACAACTCCCAATCCAGCACCGCCGCGACCTCCGGCCGGTCGGCATGGAAGATCATGTTGTCGATGCGGTAATCGCCATGCACGACCGACGTGCGCTCTTGCGTCGGCACGGTTTTTGGCAACCAGTCCGCCAGAAAATTCGCGGCCTCGACGTTGCCGGTCTCCGACAGGCGATACTGCTTCGTCCAGCGATCGATCTGGCGTGCGAAATAATTGCCGGGCCTGCCGAAATCCGACAGTCCAATCTTGTCGGGATCGTAGGAATGCAGTTTCGCGAGAGTTGCAATCTGCGCTTCGTAGATCGCGTGGCGCTCTTTCGGGGATTTGTCCGGCAGCGCGCCGTTCCAGTAGACCGGACCTTCCACCATTTCCATGATGTAGAAGGCCGAGCCGACGACGCTGTCGTCCTCGCAAAGTGCAAACGGCCTGGCAACGGGATAGCCGGCCGGATGCAGCGCCGCGGTGACCTTGAACTCGCGATCGACAGCATGCGCGGATTTGAGCAATTGCCCGAACGGCTTGCGACGCAGCACATAGGCCTGGCCCGGCGTGTCCAGCCGGTAGGACGGGTTCGACTGCCCGCCCTTGAATTGCGACACCGCCAACGGACCGTTGTAGTCCGCGACGTTGCCTTTCATCCACTCGTCGAGTTTCGCCTCGTCGAAACGGTGGCGCTCTTCGACGGGTTTCGTGCCGCTGAAGACGTCCCCAGCGACCTCGGCGTTTGCCGCGCTCATCAGGCCGGGCGCTCGTTCGAATATTTGCCGTACTCGATGCGTGCGATGGCGCGGTTGTGCACCTCGTCCGGACCATCCGCGAGACGCAGCGTGCGGATGCCCGCATACATTTTCGCGAGGCCGAAATCCTTCGTCACGCCGCCACCGCCGTGCGCCTGGATGGCATCATCGATGATCTTCAGCGCGATCTTCGGGCCGGCGACCTTGATCATCGCGATCTCGAGCGCGGAAGCCTTGTTGCCGACCTTGTCCATCATGTCGGCTGCCTTGAGGCAGAGCAAACGCGTCATCTCGATGTCGGTGCGGGCCGTCGCGATGCGCTCGTCCCAGATCGTGAACTCCGAGACTTTCCGGCCAAAGGCGACGCGCGACGTAAGTCGGCGGATCATCTTCTGCAGTGCGCGCTCGGCCACGCCGATCGTGCGCATGCAATGATGAATGCGGCCGGGGCCAAGGCGCCCCTGCGCGATCTCGAAGCCACGGCCCTCGCCGAGCAACATGTTATCGGCGGGCACGCGCACATTGTCGAGGATCACTTCGGCATGGCCATGCGGCGCGTCGTCATAGCCGAACACGGGCAGCATGCGCACGACCTTGACGCCCTTGGCGTCGAGCGGCACAAGAATCTGCGACTGTTGCGCGTGGCGTTTCGCGGACGGGTCGGTCTTGCCCATCACGATCGCGATCTTGCAGCGCGGATCGCCGACGCCAGACGACCACCACTTGCGCCCGTTGACGACATATTCGTCGCCTTCACGCTTGATCGACGTCTCGATGTTCGTCGCGTCGGACGAGGCGACGGCTGGCTCGGTCATCAGAAAGGCGGAACGGATCTCGCCGTTCATCAGCGGTTTGAGCCACTGGTCTTTTTGCTTCTTCGTGCCGTAGCGATGGAAGACTTCCATATTGCCGGTGTCGGGTGCCGAGCAATTGAACACTTCAGACGCCCAGGCGATCCGGCCCATCTCTTCCGAACACATCGCGTATTCGAGGTTCGTCAGACCGGCGCCGTGATAGTCACCCTCGTCATGGTCCTTGTTCGGCGGGAGGAACAGGTTCCAGAGTCCTTCGGCCTTCGCCTTCTTCTTCAGCTCTTCCAGAACCTGCACGACCTGCCAGCGGTTCGCGCCGAAATCTTCCATTTCCTTGTCGTAGATTTCCTCGGCGGGGTAGACGTGTTTGTCCATGAAGGCAGCGACGCGATCGCGCCAATGGCGCTGACGGTCGGACACGGTAAAATCCACGGGACTTCCTCTCTAAGGTTCTTGGCTGTTGGGGTCAGGTTTACGGTTTTAGGCCGAGGATGCAACCGCGTGATTTACTCACGACGGTTCCCGTTCCTCACCCGTCGGTGTCTCGATCGGCAGCAGGAAGTAGGTCGCGCAGGTCAAGATAGCCGCGAGCGGCAAAAGCACACCGAGTGCGCCGACGGGGTCGTGGAACAGGCCAGCCGCCACCGCGGAGCCGATCATGCCGCCGCCCATCTGCATGAAGCCGATGAGCGCCGAGGCCGCGCCCGCGATATTCGGAAAATGCGACATCGCGGATGTCATCGTGCCCGGTGTCACGAAGGGCAAGCCGAACAGCCAGATCGCGCCCGGTAGCATGACGAAGGCGACCGAGCGCGCGCCGACCAGCCACAGCAGGAAAAACCCGAAGCCCGACACGCAGATGACGGCGACGCCGAACGGCACGAGGCGTCGCGCGCTGACAGTGCGCAGCAGGCGTGACACGATGTAGTTGCCGAGCATCAAAGCCGTTGTTTGCAGCACCATCAGCAGGCCGTATTGCAACGGCGTCAGGTGCAGCAGATCGATCAGTACGAAGGGCAGCAACGACGGCAGCGTGTAAAGGCCGCCGAGGATGAAACCCATTATCATCGACGGGCCCATGAAGCGCCGGTCCGACAGCAGCGTCATATAGGCTTCGACGATGTAGCCGGGCCGCGCGTGTGTAGGGTCGATCGCGTCGTTCGTTTCGGGCAGAATGAAAAGCACTGTGCCGACGACAATCAGCGCATAGACGAGCATCACGACGAAGATCGCGTTCCAGCCGACAAAAGTAAGCAGGAAGCTGCCAATCGCCGGCGATAGAGCCGGCACGACGCCGACGATCAGGCTGATGCGATTGAGAATGCGTGCCGACGCCTGCCCCGTGAAGAGATCGCGCACGATGGCGCGCGATGTCGAGATGCCGGCCGCGGCACCGATGCCTTGCAGCAGCCGTCCGGCCTGCAGCGCGCCGATGGTCGGTGCGAAGAGACATACGACGCTGCCGACGAGATAAAGCAAGAAGAAACTCAGTGCGATCGGCCGACGCCCGTAGGCATCAGACAATGGTCCGCACACCAGCTGCGCGAAACAAAAACCCATGAAGTAGATCGTCAGGCTGGCTCGCACCGCGGATGGCGTCGCGGCAAAAACTTCGACGAGTTTCGGCAGTGCCGGCGTGTAGAGCGCGAGGCTGACCGGCCCCAGCGCGATCATCACGGCCGCAATGAGCGAGACTGCTTGCTCGGTGAGCGCGGTGCGTAGCAGCCGGGCTCGCAGCAATGCCGCTCAGCCTTTCGACTTCACGAGCGACCGCCGGAACTTCGCCATGCCGCCGATCCAGCGCTCATAGTCGTTCGCTTTTTTCATCATGTAACCGTGCACCTGCGGATGCGGCAGGATGAGGAAACGCTCCTCGGCGAGCCCATCGACCACGCTCTGCGCAACGTCGTCGGGCGTCAACACGCCGTCGACATGCTGCGGCCCTTCGCCGCCCGCACGCAGCATCGCCGTATCGACAGCCTGCGGGCAGAGGATCGAGACGCGGATGCCCTGATCGCGATGTGTGATGGCAAGATTTTCGGCAAAGCCGACGGCGGCATGTTTCGTCACGCCGTAGACGGTGTTGCCGATCTGGTTGAGGAGGCCCGCTGCCGAGATCGTGTTGAGGAAATGTCCGCGCCCGCGCGAAATCATCGAGGGCAGGCACGCGCGCGCCGCATAGACATGCGCCATCACGTTCACCTGCCAGCCGCGCTGCCACTGGTCGTTCGGCGACGAGGTCGCGTCGTGCGCGTCGCCACGAAAATCGCCGATCCCGGCGTTGGAGCAGAACAGGTCGATCGGGCCGGCGCGGCTTTCCGCCTCCGCCACAAGTTTCTGGATATCCGACTCTTCGCCGACGTCGCAGGACATCGCGATTCCGCCGATTGCTTTCGCTACCTCTTCGACGCCCGCGACATTGCGGTCGGCAACGATGATGGCTTTCGCGCCGTCTTTGTGAAAGCGCAGCGCGAGCGCGCGGCCTATGCCGTCCGCCGCTCCTGTGACGACGACGACGCGGTTCGTGACGTGCATGATTCCTCCCGTTGCACATTTCGCGTCACGCAATTCTCGAGCGAGACGGGTGCTTCAAGAAAGGGCGGTAGGCGCTTTCGCGCGCCTCCGCAACGCTGCGCTTTTTACGCGGCGCTGCGTTGTTGAAGTGCCGGACTAGCTCGCGAGAGGCAGAGCCATCGGCGCGGTGTGCGACATGCGCACGCAATTGCGGCCGGAGCGCTTCGCGAGATAAAGCGCTTGGTCGGCGCGCTCCAGCACATCGTCGTGGTCGCTGTCGTCTGCGCTGACGACGGCGACGCCGATGCTGACCGTGACTTTGATCGGGCGCGGTTCGGCAGGGATCGCCAGACTGGCGATCCCTTCGCGCATGCGGTCGGCGAGAATCTGGGCGCTTTCCTCGTCGACCTCGCGGATCATGACGACGAATTCCTCGCCGCCGAAACGTGCGATTTTGTCGCTTGAACGCAGATAGCCCGCCAGCATCAACCCGACCTGACGGATCGTCTCGTCGCCTGCGGAATGACCAAACGTGTCGTTGACGTTCTTGAACAAATCGATGTCGACGACGAGCATGGCAAAGCCACGCGCATAGCGTGTGAAAACCTCGAAACAATCGCTCGCGACGGGCGCGAAACCGCGCCGGTTCAGAAGGCCGGTGAGTGGATCGGTGTGCGCCTCGTTACGAAACATCTGGATGTCCGCGTCGAGGCGCTCGGCCTGCACGCGCGCCAGCGTCTTCGCGTCTTCCGCTTCGCGGCGCAGTGCATCGGTTTCCGTATTCGCTTCATCGGCGCGCATTTGCGCTTCGCGCGAAAGATTCTCGGCGACGGACACGCGCCGCAGAAGCGAACGGACGGTGTCGGACAGCGCAAGAACATCGACCGAGCCGTGCTGTCGCGCAACGTTGACGCGCTGCGACGCGCGCCACACGAGATCGAGATCGTTGCGCAGCCGTGCGAGCGGGCGTGCGAGATTGTTCGCCATCATCCAGGCGAGGGCGACGCTAATCAGCGTGATGATGAGACCGATGCACAGGATCAGGCGGCCGACGTGTCGCGCCGGCGCCAGTGCGACGTCGAGCGGCTCACGCGCCATCACCATCCAGCCGAGCCCCGGGTATTGGCCGATGCCACGCGTGCGGGTAATCGCGCCGAGCATATCCCGATCGCCGCTACGATGCGTGAAGCCGCCAAAATCCTGGACAGCCATGCTCTGTAGTGTTGTCTTGTCGAGCGCGCCGGCATCGCCGAGCAGCACGTTGCCCTTGGACGAATAGACGGTGACGTCCATCGGGTGCGAGGGATCTTGCAGTTCGAGCACTGTGCGCCGTGCATCCTCCGCCCAGGCCCAGCTCAGATGCGCGCCCAGTACGCCGATGATCTCGCCCGACGTGCCGCGGATAGGCATTGCGATGTCGACAAAGCGGAAGGGGGCGTCGTTCGGCCCTTGCAGGAGTTCGGCGAGCAGCAGCGCTTCGTGAACGTCGCCGACCGTAGGGCCCTTCAGGCCATCGACGAACCACGGGCGCTGCGCAACGGACTTCCCGCGTAGAAGACCGCGGGCGCTGGCGCGTACGGTGCCGGACGTGTCGGCAAAACCGAGCCAGGCATAGATCGGCGTCGTCTTCTGAAGACGGTCGAGCGCGCGTTCGAGGCCGGCAGGATCGTTCTGCGCCAGATTCCGCAGCGTGTCGGATTCCACGAGATTCTGGACTTGCCGGTAGCGCTCGAACATTTCCTGATCCAGGCGCTGCGCCATCGACATCGCGACGGCGCGTGCATTTTCCCGGGCATCGCGCATCGCCTGCTGTTCGGCCATCCAGGACGACGCCAGAACCGAGGCCAGCACCATTGCCCCGCAAAGCAGCGCGGAGAACATCGCAATCTGCTCGCGGAGCGTCAGTCTGTCGATCAAACGGGCGACTTGAAGCCGCAAGGCGCGAATCATGGGCGTGGTCCGACGTAATCTTCGGACCAGCCTGAGCATTTCGTGGGTTAACGCGGCGTTAAGACTCTTCGGGCTCGCGCGCGTGCGCCCTGTGCGCGGAGTGGTGCGGCAAATTGGTCGCAGTCGATTCGGCGGGATAAGAGGCAGGATGACCGCCGCCATCCTCACCCGCATCGAAGAGCGCCGGACCCACGACGGCGGAGCCGGCCGGGTCGCCTTCGTCACCATCGACAATGCCCGCAAGGCGAATGCGCTGAACTCGCCATTGATGGAGGATTTCGTTCGGGCGGTGAGCGATCTCGGTGCCGACGAGACTCTGCGCGCAATCGTCATCACCGGCGCGGGCGACAAGGCGTTTGTCGGCGGCGCCGATATTTCCGAGATGTCCGGCCTCGATACTGATGGCGCGAGGGCCTTCATTACCTGCGTGCATCGATGCTGCGATGTCGTCCGAAAATCGCCGCATGCCGTCATCGCGCGGATCAACGGCCATGCCTTCGGTGCGGGCCTCGAACTGGCGGCGGCCTGCGACCTGCGTATCGCGGCCGACCACGCGCTCTTCGGCATGCAGGAGGTACGCCTCGGCATCCCGTCGGTTGTCGAGGCCGCGCTCCTGCCGACGCTGATCGGTTGGGGCCGCACGCGCGAATTGCTGCTGCTCGGCGAGACCATCGATGCGAAGAGAGCCGAAAGCTGGGGGCTGATCGAGCGGGGCGCCGACGCCGCCGATCTCGATGCGGAAATCGATAAGGTTCTCTCGTCGCTTTTAGCCTGCGGACCGCGCGCGGTGCGCCTGCAGAAGCGGCTTATCGGCGAATGGGATGGTCTCACGCTCGACGACGCCGTTCTGCGTGGCATCGACACATTCGCCGAAGCCTTCAAGACCGACGAGCCGGCAAGAATGCTCGGCGCCTTCGTCGCACGAAAAAAGAAATGAATGTGATCGCATCTGGCGATGTGAAGCGGCGGCGAACACTTGTCTCCGCCTGCGTCGCGCATGCGATGCATGACGGCTTCATCGACGGAATCCTGATCTTCCTGCCCGTGTTTCAGGCGCAGTTCGCATTGAGCTACGCCGCTGTCGGCCTGTTGCGCGCGACCGCGACCGGCGCGATGGCAACCTTGCAGATTCCCGCGGGCCGTCTAGCGGAGCGCGCGGGCTCGCGCGGCATGCTTGCCGGCGGCACGGCGGTTGCGGCCGCTGGCTATCTTTTCGCGGGCTTCAGCCAGAATTTGCTTGGCGTGTTCCTCGCGCTTGCGCTCGTCGGCATCGGCGCAAGCGTGCAGCATCCGATTGCCTCGGAGCTGATTGCCGCGACGACGACCGGCGCGAAGCGGCGCATGGCGCTCGGCGTCTACAATTTTACCGGCGATGTCGGAAAGACGATCGTGCCGCCACTCGCCGCGCTGCTGTTGACGGTGCTCGACTGGCGGATCGTATGCGCGATCATTTGCAGTATGGGGTTTGTTGTCGCTGTGGGCGTCGCGGCGCAATTGCCGGCAGATCAACATGCAACGAATGACGCCGCCGATGCAGGCAGCATTCAACATAACGCGCCGGCGAACACGACGCCGTTCAATGTTCTCGTTGTCATCGGCATTCTCGATAGCGCCGCGCGTATGGCGTTCCTGACGTTCCTGCCGTTTCTGCTTGCGGCGAAGGGTGGCGCGCTGGAGATCGTTGGTCTCGCACTGTCCCTGCTGTTCGTCGGCGGTGCAGCGGGCAAGTTTGCCTGCGCGTGGTTGTCGACGCGCATCGGTCCGATCGCGACCGTCATCGTGTCAGAAATGTTGACAGGCGTTCTCGTCATCGCCGTCGCACTTTTGCCGCTCGCCGCCGCGCTTGCTTGTCTGCCCGTGCTCGGCGCCGCGCTCAACGGCACGTCATCGGTGCTTTACGGCTCCGTCGCGGAGCTTGTCTCCGACGACAAGCGTCGCCGTGCCTTCGCGATCTTCTACACGGCGACTGTCGGCTCGGGTGCCGTCGCGCCCGTCATCGCCGGCATCTTCGTCGATCGTGCCGGCCTCGTCGCCATGTCGGTGTCGGTTGCCGCGCTCGCGCTCGCCATCGTGCCTCTGGCGCTCGTTTTGCGGCGCGCATTCGCCCTGATCGAAGCTCAGGCGCCCTTATCGGGCGCTAGCACATCGCCAGGTCGATGAAGCACCGCGTCGACGAAGGCGCGTGCCTCGGTACGATCGCCCGGCGTCACGAAGCTTGCGGCCAGTCCGGCAAGAAAGCCTGAAACTGCACCGCTGACCGAGGCGCGCAGCAGCACATCGAGCGTCGGCGCTTGCGAAAACAAAACAAATTCCGCACCGGCCAGTCCGACAAGCAGCGCAACCACCGCGTCGCGGCCGATGGCGCGCGGGTTGAGCGACAGCAGGAACAGCGGCAGGATCGCGGCAGCCGCGAGCGTCGCGGCGAGGCTGATGAGCAGCCGTGCATCGAGTTCGCGGGCGCCCGCAATCGCCGCACCGACGGCCACCGTCCCGACGAGGATCGCGCGCGTGACGGCGAGCCGTCGGCTCGTCTGCGCTTGCCGGTTGCGCACGCGATAGAAGAGATCGTGCCCGAGCGCTGTCGCGCAGAGCAGAAAACCCGTTGCCGCCATCGCGAGGCCGATGGCGAGCAGCCCCGCGGCGAGAAGCCCGACGCCGGCCGCGCCTGCACCTGCGGCGCTCGTCAGGCCCGCCAGCACGAGTGGCTCGCGCGGTTTCACGTCGCGTGGACCGAGCGGCGCAGCCGGTGCCGACCGCGCGAGACAGGCGGTACGGGCGGCCGCCGGACCGTTCACCGTGCGTCCGCAGATATCGACGAAGCCGCCGGCGCTCGTCGCGTAGATCGCATCGGGGAGCCGGTCCGGCGTTTTTCCTGCCACGGCGCCGACCAGCAGCACCGCGCCCCACATGACGGCGGCCGTGACGAGCGCCGCAAAGGCAGCGCTCCAGCCGAGCGCCACGCTACCACCGCGCACCGCGGCCGTGCTGTCGCGGGCCACGAGCGGAGCAGTGACGAGCGGCGTCAGCGATGCGACGGCGAGCGCCGCGCCCAGCGCCAGCAGCAGCGTGCCGGATGTCGGTGCGCCGCCCTGCCAGGCGAGAATCTGCCGGCGCGTTTCGCTCCACAGCGGCGCGGTGGCGCCGAAGGGCGTCGGCAAGGTGCCGCGCCACGCCAGCACGCCGATGGGCAGGATCAGCGCCGCGAGCAGTGTGCCGGCCGCGCCGTTCGCTGCCCAGACGAGGCCGGAAACGCCGCCCGGCGCGGCGACCAGCACCAGCACGAAGGCAAGGCCCGCTGCGACGGCCGCGCGTGGCAGACCGGCGATTTCGGCGAGCGAACCGATGGCGAGATCGAACCCGGCAAGCCCGACCAGCCCGCCGATCGCGGCGACTGTCACGGCAAGCCCAAGCCGAAGCGCAACGTTCGGGAATCGCGTCGCCACGAGGTCGACGACGGAAAACGCGCCGGTCTTGCGCAGATAAGGTCCAAGCACCAGCAGCGCAAAGATGAGCCCGGCAACTGCACCTTCAGCGATGGCGATGCCGACCGGCGCGTCGGATGGCGGTGCAAAGGGCAGGGCGATGCCGACGCAGATCGCCGCGGCGGCGAAGCCTGCGTAGGGTGTCGGCACCGCGCGGCCAGCGGCGTAGAACCGCGACACGCGCATCGAGCGCAGCAGGATACCGCTCGCCGCCAGCGCCGCGAGGATGAACAGCGGCCCCATCGCGCGCACGAGGCTCTCTGGTGCGCCGACGCGGTCGAGCAGCGCGACCGAGCCCGCCAGCGCCACGAAGCCAGCAATGGCGAAGGCGACGCGGCCGTCGATGGCGCGGCGCTCCACAAGGTCCTCGTCGGTCAGCGGACGGGCGGGCATGGACACTCCGGTCTGGCCCGCAGCTTGCGCGCCTGCGTCTGTTCGTTAGGGTCCGTCGCCATTCGGAACAAGTGCGCCCCGAAGACGGGGTGAGTCGGGCGTCATATGCCCGGATATGGCGCGGATCGCCGGAGGACCTGAAAGGCGTGACGCAGACCACCCGCATCGTCATAGCGGACGATCATCCCCTTGTGCGCGGCGCGCTGGCGCAAGCCGTGGCAGGCGCGTCGCCCGGCGCGACGATCGTCGAGACCGGCGATCTCGAAGGCGTTCGCGCGATCCTCGGCAAAGAGCAGGATGTCGATCTCGTTCTGCTCGACCTTGCGCTGCCGGACGTGCGCGGTTTTTCCGGCCTCGTGATGCTACGCGCGGAATTCGCGAGCGTGCCGGTCGTCGTCGTCTCCGGCAATACGGAACGCGGCGCGGTGCGGCGCTGCCTCGATTTCGGCGCCGCCGGCTTCATTCCGAAGACCGCCGATTTCGAGACGATGCGTGGCGCCATCCGCAACGTGCTCGCGGGCGATGTCTGGACGCCGCCCGACGTCGATCTTTCCATACCGGCCGACCGCGAGACGGAAGATCTCGTGCGGCGCATGGCGTCGCTGACGCCGCAGCAAGTGCGCGTGTTGATGATGGTGCAGTCCGGTCTGCTTAATAAACAGATCGCCTGGGAGCTCGGCGTGTCCGAGGCGACCATCAAGGCGCATGTCTCCGCCATCCTGACGAAGCTCGGCGTCGAGAGCCGCACGCAGGCGGTGATTGCGGCGGCAAAGATCGAGGCATTGACGGGCGCGCCGTCTGCATCGCCTGGCAATTGACAGCGCGGAGAGCGATTCCCATCTCTTGCGCGCCGCGTGTTGCGGCCGGGTTTTTCTCATCATGAACGCGCCTCACACCTGGTACCGTTCGTCCGCATCGTCCGACGCATCCGCAAGCACGGAGACGGCGGGACCGCAGATCGTACAGTCGCGCACGCCGGCCGAGCGCCTGCTTGGCGGTCCGCCGCTCGCGGTTTTCGCGCGGCTCGTGGTGATTTCGTTGTTCGTCGGCGCGCTGCTGATGTGGCTGGATGTCCGGCCGTTCGAGGTATTCGACGCGCTGCGCCGCTTCGTCGACCGGCTCTGGTATCTCGGCTGGGACTCGATCCGCGCCGTGCTCGACTATGTCGTCGCAGGCGCACTCATCGTCGTGCCGATCTGGCTCGTCATGCGGCTGATGTCATATCGGCGGTAGGGTTCATGCACTACGTCGGCTCTGAGAACCGACGTAATTCATCTTCTACAGCGATGGAAAGAGTCGGAAGACGGTTGTGGACTGTCCGCCAAACGAGCTGCTGCGCAACGTCCTCGTAGTCATGTCGATAGACGTTGCCGGCACCCGCCATTTCGACCCACGGAATATCAGCGTGACGTGCTTTCATCGCGTCCGGTAGCCGGCGCGACGCTTCAGAAATAATTTCGAGACAGCGCGGGACGGCGTAGAAATACAGCGTATCGTTACAAAAGGTCTCGTAGGTAATTCCTTGCACGGAAGCTTCGCGCAAGCGCGATATTGTCGCGAATATGATGAAGCCAGCGGGCAGCGTCGTTGTGTCTAGAAAGCAAGGATTACATCTGCCGTCGCCGATCGGCGAACGAATGATTTGAGACCGCCACGATGGACGACGTCAACGGGGTCGTCGAAGAGGCTGGCGATGTAGTTTTTAAGACCAACGTAGCCGTACACATCGGCGATGAAGTATAGATCAAGATCGACGATGATGTCGCTATCCGGACGGTTATCGCCGCGCGCGTGAACCGAAGAGCGCGGCATGCATGACCCCTCGTTTGCGATGATCGACTTCGCGAGCCCGCAAGCGGGCGATGATCTGCGCTTGATCCACGACGCAATATTGTAACTGCCTCTCCCCAAGAAGAGAAAGCGTAATCTTTCTCACGCCGTAAGCCCGCGCTTGATTCGCCCAACGAGACCAACACCCTCGAAAACCAGCGACGAGTAGAGCTGCACGAGTGTCGCGCCGGCATCTCGCTTGGCGCGCGCCGTTTCGGCACTGTCGATGCCGCCGACGCCGATAAGAGGAATCTTGCCTCCCGTTCTCGCGTGAACCTGCGCAAGAATGCGGGTCGAGAGGTCGAAGACGGCACGGCCGGACAGCCCGCCGGCCTCGTTCCTCTGCACATCCGCAAGCATCGATGGGCGCGTGATCGTCGTGTTCGAAACGATCATTCCATCGACGCCACGTGCAAGCGCAACGCCGACGACATCGTCGAGCTGCGCTTCGCCGAGATCGGGAGCGATCTTCAGCAATAGCGGCCGCCGCATCGGCGCTGCATCGCGCGCCTCGGTGACGCGCGCGAGCAAATCGTCGAGCGCTTTTGCTTCCTGCAGATCACGCAGGCCCGGCGTGTTCGGCGACGACACGTTGACGGTGAAATAGGTCGCGACATCCGCAAACGTCTTCACGCCCGCAACGTAGTCGGCGACGCGATCGTCGGCATCTTTGTTGGCGCCGAGATTGATGCCGACGATGCCGGGACGGTGCGCGCGCGCCGCGAGCCGGCGATGCACCGCCGCATGGCCGTCGCTGTTGAAGCCAAAGCGATTGATGACGGCGCGATCCCGCGTCAGTCGAAACAGGCGCGGACGTGGATTGCCGAGCTGCGGTTTCGGCGTGATTGTACCGATCTCGACGAAGCCGAAACCAAGCGCGAAGAGCGCATCCACCGCTTCGGCATTCTTGTCGAAACCCGCGGCTATCCCGACCGGGTTCGGAAATCTCAGACCGAACGCATCGACGGCAAGGGCAGGATTATCGCGTCGCGCCGACGGCAACACCGCCGCGCGCAGCGCAAGGATGGTCGCACGATGGGCCGTCTCGGGATCGAGCGCGTGCAGGAACGGTCGCGCAAGCGACTCGAGTAAAGCGATCACGGCAGAAGCCCCGTCCAGTCGTGCGCGCCTTCGGCGCCGAGAGGCAGCGGCTTCGCCCAAAGCGCCCGCGCAGGATCAAGCCTCGTGTAGAGATGAGGAAATAGCGCTCCACCGCGTGACGGCTCCCACTTCAGGGCGTCGCCTAAAACGGCCGGATCGTAGGCGACGAGCAGCAGATCGCGCTGTCCGGCGAAATGTTTCGCCGCCGTCTCGCGCACCTGATGCGCCGCGGACAGATGAATGTAGCCGTCGGCGAGATCGACGGGCGCGCCGCGAAACATGCCATCACGCTGCGCCTGCGCCCATTCCGGTGCGGTGACGATCTTGTAGACCGGCGCGGTCATTTCGGCGTGTTCTCGAATCATTGCCTCCTGCAGGCCTGCGGTGCCATGAACGGCTTCCGTCCAAGCACATCGCCGCCATGTCCGTCACCCCGTCCGACACATTTCTACGCGACATCAAAGGCGGCCTCGTCGCCTGCACGGTCGGCATCGCCTTCTCGATCGCCAATGGTGCGCTGATCTACTCCGGCCCGATGCAGCCGTTGCTGGAGCGCGGCATCGCCGCAGGGCTCGTCACCACGGCGGTGGTCGGCATCATCGTCGCTCTGTTCAGCGAATTCCGGCCGGCGGTCGCGACAGCCAGCGCCACCACGGGCGCGCCGCTCGGCGCCATCATGATCACGATGGGGCCATCGCTCGTCGGTCTGCCGGCGCAGGAGGCCGCCAATACGGTCTTTGCGCTCATCGCCGTCACGACGCTGCTCACGGGCGCTGTGCTCGTGCTGCTCGGGTCCGCGCGGCTTGGCTACATCGTGCGCTACATCCCGCATCCGGTTGTCGCCGGCTTCATGGGCGTGAACGGCACGTTGCTGTTTTTCGGCGCGGTGCGTCTTGCGACCGGCAAGCCGCTCGTCTGGGCGAACGTTCCGCATTTCCTGCAGCCTGCTCTCGCCGCCGAGCTTGCCGCGACGATCGTCTTCGCGATCGTCGCGCGGCTCGTCATGCAGAGATCGCGCAATCCGCTGGCACTTCCAGCACTGCTGATCATCACCATCGTCCTGACATCCATCGTCGCGACGACAGTCGATCTGCCGGCAACAACAACGCAGAGCTGGTTTCTTGCACAGCCGAAGCCCCTCACCTTCGTCATGCCGGTGTTGTTCGACCTGTCGGCGCCGGTCGCATGGCATCTCGTGTGGCCGTATCTGCCGTCGATCGGTGCCTTTGCACTGCTCGTGACGCTCGCAACACTTCTCGGCTCGATCGGCCTCGAAAATGCGCTCAACGTCAGTATCGGTTTCGATCGCGAATTGCGTGCGCAAGGGCTTGCCGTTTTCGCCTCGGCGGTTGTCGGCGGTTTTGTTGGCACGACATCCGTCGGCTCGACGACCGCCGCGATTGCGAGCGGCGCGCGGGGCCGTATGACCGGGATCATGGCGGGCATCGCCGCCATCGTGTTCCTCATCGCGGGATGGCCGCTCCTGCCCTTCATTCCTAAATTCGTCGTCGCCGGCCTGCTGCTCGAGATCGGCGCTGCCATCGTCTGGCGCTGGTGCTGGCGCACGCGGCTTGAAATGCCCCTTTCGGAGTGGGCGCTGGTCATCGGTATCGTCGTGCTGACAGTCTGGGTCGGCCTTGTGCCGGCGATCCTCGCGGGCATCGTCGGGGGCTGCATCCTCTTCGCGCTCGATCTCAGCCGGATCGATATCGTGCGTCGCGTTTACGGGCTCGACGAGCGTACATCGACGCTGGTGCGTTCCGGCGAGGACCTTGCCATCCTCGCGCGCAACGGACGCGGCGTGCAGGTCGTCGAACTCGGCGGAACGCTCTTCTTCGGCTCCGCCTATCGCATTCTGGATCGCGTGCGTCGTCTGCTGCCGGACTCCAATCCATCGGCAATCATTCTCGATTTTACGCGCGTCGTCGGCGGCGATTCGAGCACCACCGCGATCCTCGCGCGCATGCGTCGGCTTCTCGGCGCGCACGACATCGCGCTGTCCGTCGCGGGCGCCGATGCGTCGCTGGCGCATCTTATGCGCGCGTCGGGTGCGCTCCATTCATCCGATGCGATGCATACGTCATTGAACGATGCGCTCGAAACGGCAGAGCGCGCGATTCTTGCCCACTCGGCGGGCGCGAAGCGCGAAGTTGCTTCGTCGGACTGGCTGGCCGAGACGCTCGGCGAAGAGCGGCTCGCAACGGCACTGCTCCCGCATCTCATCGCGAAAGATCATGCGCCCGGCGACTATCTCTGCCGGCAGGGTGAGCCGACGACGAGCCTGCTGTTCATCGAAAGCGGCCGCGTCGCCGTGACGGTCGGCA
Organism: Beijerinckiaceae bacterium; assembly: GCA_965246795.1. Taxonomy (GTDB): domain Bacteria; phylum Pseudomonadota; class Alphaproteobacteria; order Rhizobiales; family Beijerinckiaceae; genus JAJXWB01. Next base: position 58,230 of record CBDFFN010000005.1, read on the forward strand.
CCGGTACGGACGAACGCACCGTACGCGTTTTCGGCCCCCGCACGCTCACAGGCGAACATGGGTTCGTGCTCGCCCGCCCGCGGACCGCCAATCTGCGCGTCGAGCAAGCGGCATCCGTCTGGTCGTTGGAGCGTGACGATTTCGAACGGTTGCGCGGAGCAGAGCCGGACCTGATGATCGCGCTCCTGGAGCACATTATCGGCCTGCAGTCGGAACGCTTGGCCTTCGCGACGCGCCAGAATGCGGCGTTAGCCTGAGTTCTTCGCAGCAAGTTTTCCTAGAACGCTTGTGCGGCGAAGCCGAAGCTGCCATAGGAAGATTTGCTGATCTGGAGGCGTGCATGGCCGATTCGCTCACCCACAGGCAGGTCTGGTCGGCCGTGGATGCGCTGGCCGAGCGCAACGGCATGTCCGCGTCTGGCCTCGCAAAGAAGGCCGGCCTCGATCCGACGACCTTCAACAAGTCGAAGCGCGTGTCGTCGGAGGGTCGCGATCGCTGGCCCTCGACTGAATCGATCGCGAAAATCCTCGCCGCGACGGGCGAAAACGTCGAAGCCTTCATGGCGTTGCTCGGCGCGACGGGGACGGCTGCGGCGTCCAAAAGCCGCGCGCTGCCGCTGATCGGTCTCGCGCAGGCGGGCACGGGCGGCTTCTTCGACGATGCCGGCTTTCCTGTCGGGGGCGGTTGGGAGGAAATCGAGTTTCCCGCCGTCTCCGACGAGAACGCTTACGCCTTGGAGATTTCCGGCGACTCGATGCACCCCTTGTTTCGCGAGGGTGATACGGTGATCGTCTCGCCGACGGCGCCCGTGCGGCGCGGCGACCGCGTCGTCGTGAAAACGCGCGACGGCGAAGTGCTGGCGAAGGAATTGAAGCGTCGCACCGCGAAGACGGTGGAACTTCGTTCGTTCAATCCGGACTACGAGGACCGCGTGCTGCCGATCGACGATGTGAACTGGATGGCGCGCATCGTGTGGGCGGGGTTCGTGACGTGACAGGTCAGGACCACACCATGCGTCCGCGCCGTGTGCTCTGCCGGCGGCGTAACGAGCGGTAATAATCCTCTTCCGTCGCTGGCGCCTCAACCGGCACGCGTGCAGCGACTGTCGTTCGGCGGCGTGACATCGCGTCCACGACCCGCGTTGGTGTCTCGATCTCTTCGTCAGCCCACGCATCCCTGCGTTTCGCGCGCACGGGCTGCGGAGCCTCGCGCGCGACGGCGACGGGGACCACGCGTGGCCGCATCGTCGCATCGCGCAGCAGCGCCAACCCAAGACCGACAAACAATCCAACAGCAGCCGCAACCGCGAGAATGAGTGACCGTCGCGGCCAGGACGGCGACACCGGCGGCCTTGCCGCTGCGACGACGCGCGCGGGCGGCGTGTCGGCTTCCTGCTGTGTCAGCGTGTCGCCGATGCGCGAGAACCGGTCGTCGCTCTGGCGCAGCGCGTCGACGTCGCGCTCCATCTGCCGCAACGGTACGATTTTCGAACTCGTGTCGGTCGACTGCCGCTTAATGCGATCGAGCTCCGCGACGAGCTGCGATTCGTTGCGCTTCTCCGTCTGGTAGTCGCCCTCCGCGGACTGGCGCAGACGTGTGAGTTCCGCGCCGATGAGTTCGCGCACGCGCTGCACCTGCGCGCGCGACTCGAGCAGCGCCGGATGACGTGGCCCAAGCGTCTCGGCGAGCTTTGCCTGCTCGCGTTCGGCATCGGCCTGTTGACCGCGCAGCCGATCGATTGTCGGGGATTTCAGCGCGTCTGTGGACGCATCGAGCTTTCCGGCCCGCGCGATCGCGGCGACCTGTTCGGCGCGTGCTTTCAGCTCCGACAGTTTTCCGCGCGAGGTCCCGAGTTCGCGTGTCAGATCGGTGACCTGCTGCTCGTTGGAGCGAAGGCCGTCCGTCGAGACAATATTGTTGGCGCTTTTGTAGGCTTCGATCTTGCGGTCGGCCTCTTCGATCTGCTTGCGCAACTGCTCGCGTTTCTGCGCGATGAATCTCGCATCGTTGCGCGCGGAGCCGACGCGCGAACTGATCTGGTCATCGTTATAGGCTTCGGCAAGCGCATTCGCGATCGACGCCGACAAGTCGGGCGTGGAGGCGCTCACCTGAATCTCGACAAGATAGGTGCGCTCGGGCTTCTTGATCGTGATGGCGTTCTCGAGCGCCTTGAGATCGACGCCTGGCTGCTGCGGGCCGGCAATCCCGAGGAGCCGCATGATGCTAAACTTCTTGCCGGAGAATTCCGCATCGTTTTCGAGATCGAGCGATTTTGCGACGCGCGTCAGTACCGTCTGCGATGTGAGCAGCTTCACCTGGCTGTCGATGGCGCTCGTGTCGGTGACGAAACCGGGCTGCGTCGGATCGGCGCCTACGCTCTTGCCGAGGCGCGGATCGAGCAGGATCGACGTGCTCGCGGTGTAGCGCACCGGCGAGAAAACGATGATGAGAACACCCGCAATCATCGCGGCGACGAAGCAACCGAGCACGATCGCGCGTTGACGCCAGAGTGCGCCGAAGACACTGCCGTTTCCGGCATTGGTCTCCACCGGAGTGGGGGCGGTTGAAACAGTCCGCAAACGCGGCATGGGCGATGAGCCAAACGTGGTTACGAGAGCGTAAACAGCCTCCCACGCGGTGGTTGCGAAAGGGTTACGGACGCTGCTTCAGGCTTGGCCCGTCCGCACAAACCATTCATCTTCGGAAATGACCTCGACGCCGAGGTCCTTCGCCTTTGTCAGCTTGGAGCCCGCGCCGGGGCCTGCGACAACGAGATCGGTCTTTGACGATACGGAACCCGAGACTTTCGCGCCGAAACGGTCGGCCTGCGCTTTCGCCTCTTCGCGTGTCAGTCGCTCAAGCGAGCCCGTGAAAACGACCGTCTTGCCTGCAACCGGGCTTGATGACGCGACGCGCTCCATCGGCTCGGGCGTCACCTGTGCAAGCAAAGCGTCGAGCGCTTCCTCGTTGCGCTTCTCCAGAAAGAAGTCTGCGACCGTTTCCGCCACGGTGCCGCCGATGCCGTCGATGTCGGTGAGTTCGGCGCGTTGTTCGGATTTTTCGGAAGCCTTTGACGCGATTGCGCGCAGCGCGTCAAATGTCCCGAAATGCCGCGCGAGACGTCGCGCATTGGTTTCGCCCACGCGGCGGATGCCGAGCGCATAGACGAAACGGTTGAGCGGCACGTGGCGTCGCGCCTCGATCGCGGCAAAGAGATTGCGGACCGACGTCGCACCATAGCCCTCGCGCTCGACGAGCTTGCCGCCTTCGCGCCTGTCACGCTCGGCGAGCGTGAAAATATCGGCGGCGTTGCGGATCAGACCTTCGGAGAAGAACGCCTCGATCTGCTTGTCGCCAAAACCTTCGATGTCGAGCGCATTGCGCGAGCAGAAATGCTTCAGACGTTCGATGGCCTGCGCCGGGCACACAAGCGTGCCGGTGCAGCGACGTACGACATCGGCCTCGCCCTTTTCGTCCATCTCGCGCACGGCGGCCGAGCCGCAGACCGGGCATTTGTCCGGGAATTCGTAAGGCTTCGCGCCTTTGGGCCTTTTGTCGAGTAAGACCTCGACGATCTGCGGAATGACATCGCCGGCGCGTTGCACGACGACCGTGTCGCCGATGCGCACATCCTTGCGCGCGATCTCATCCTCGTTGTGCAGCGTCGCGTTCTGCACGACGACGCCACCGACGGTGACGGGCGCGAGCCGTGCGACGGGCGTGAGCGAGCCGGTGCGCCCGACCTGGATGTCTATGCCGTTTAGCACGGTCGTCGCACGCTCGGCCGCGAATTTGTGCGCGATGGCCCAGCGCGGGGTGCGTGAGGCGAAGCCAAGTCGCGTCTGCAATGCGAGTTCGTCAACCTTGTAGACGACGCCGTCGATGTCATAACCAAGCTTCGCGCGCTTCTCCTCGATCGCGTGATATTGCGCGATCATCTCGTCTGCGCCGTCGCAGAGTTTTGTCAGCGGGTTCACGGGTAGACCGGCCTTGTCGAAGAACGCGAGCATGCCGTGCTGCGTCGTTGCGGGTGGCGGTTCCGCCTCGCCCCAGGCATAGGCAAAGAATTTCAGCGGCCGCGATGCTGTGACGGCGGCATCGATCTGTCGCAGCGAGCCCGCGGCGAAATTGCGAGGGTTCGCGTAAGGCGGCAAGCCTGCGGCGACCTGCTCCGCATTGAGCTTCGCAAAGTCGGCGTGCTGCATGAAAACTTCACCACGCACGTCGATGACGCGGGGAATCGTGCGGCCTTTCAGCTTTTCCGGGATGTCGGTGATCGTGCAGATGTTCGCGGTCACGTCCTCGCCCTCGAACCCGTCGCCGCGTGTGACACCATGCACGAGCACGCCATCCTCGTAACGCAGCGAGCACGAAAGGCCGTCGATCTTCAGCTCCGCAACGAAGGCGAGTGGCGCGTCAGTCGGCACCTTGAGAAAACGCCGTACGCGCGCGACGAAGTCGTGCACCTCCGCTTCATCGAACGCGTTGCCGAGCGAGAGCATCGGCACCGCATGTTTGATCTTGCGAAACTTGTTCGAGGGCGCTGTACCGACCTTGTTCGATAACGATTCCGCTGTCTTCAGCGCCGGAAATGCCTTCTCCAGCGCCTCGTAGCGGCGGCGCAGAACATCATAGTCGGCGTCCGACACCGTCGGCGCATCGTCCTCGTAGTAGCGCTTGTCGTGCGCGGCGATCTCCGCGCCGATCTGGCCTTGTTCGGCGCGTGCCTCGTCGGGAACGGGCGTGGTCTTCTTCGCTTTCGCCATGCTGCGATTATGGCGCGGTCGGCATCAGACCGCGAATTCGCCCTCGTCCTTGCCGTCCCAATAGTGGATGCGCGACGCGTGCACCTTGATGAGAACGATGCCGGGCGTGTCGATGCCCTGCTCGAACCAGTAATCCAGCTCCTTCGTCCAATGCGCTTCGAATTGCGCCTTGTCGCGAATGAGTTCGGCTTTGCCCTCGACCGAGATAAAGATCGGCGGCTTGCCGAGAAGGCCCTTGGCGCCAGTGAAGGTAAGGCCAACCTGCGGATCGCGACCTATGTCGTCGATCGTATGCGTGTTGCCGTGGGAGAAGAAGAACGAGTCGCCTTTGTATTCGACGTCGCCGTTGTTGCTCATCGGCCGTGCCGCGATCTGACCACCTTTTGCGCGTGTCGACAGCATCGCAAAGTCGATCTCGGCCATGCGCTTCGACAGGTCGGGCAGGGTCAGCTGGCTCACGTCGTTCTCCTCAATATGGGTTCGAGACCCAACGCCGGCTGACGCGTTTGGCTCCCGACGAAAGGCGCTCGCGTGTCGGAGCTTGCGCTGCTAGCTTGACGCTTACCGGCCAAAAGACGCCGAAAGCGCGCAACGTCGCGCATGTCCCTCGGGGAGGACAGCACATGTTCAACATCGCTCGCCTGCGTGGCTTGGCATTCGCCGCTTGCGCGCTTCTGCTTTCGCCGTCGGCACATGCGGCCGAAAGCAACGAGTTTCGCATCTCGCGCCAGCCCTCGATCCTCTATCTGCAACAGGTGCTGATGGAGGACGGCAAGCTCGTCGAGAAACATGCGTCGAAGATGGGTCTGCCAGACCTCGCGGTGCGCTGGGTGAGCCTTACGAGCGGCGGTGTCTCGACCGACGCGCTGCTTGCCGGCCAGCTCGATATCGTGACGAGCGGCATGTCGAACCTCTTGCTCGCATGGGGCAAGACGAACGGTGCGATCAAAGGCGTCAGTGCGGTTGCTGGCCTGCCGATCCTGCTTGTCACGCGTTCGCCGAACGTGAAATCTCTCGGCGACTTCGGACCGAACGATCGCATCGGCATTCCGACGCTGAAAGTGTCGATCCAGGCGACGATTCTCGGCATCGCGTTGGAGAAGGCGTTCGGCCCGGGTGGTCATACGAAACTCGACGCGAATTACGTGCAGCTCGGTCATCCTGATTCCGCGGCCGCCGTGCTCAATCCGATGCATGAGGTCAACTCGCATTTCGCACCGCCGCCTTATGCGGCAATGGAGCTGAAGGCGCCCGGCGCGCATTCGGTGCTGAATTCGATCGATGCGCTCGGCGGCCCGGCGACGATCACCGGTTCCTTCGCGTCGGAGAAATTCGTCGACGCCAACCCGATCAAGATCAGGGCCTATCTCGCGGCGATGGACGAGGCGAGCGATCTCATCAAGAACGATCCCGGCATGGCGGCCGACGTCTATCTGCGCGTGACAAAGGAGAAGATTTCGAAGGAAGAGCTCGTGCGCGACATGACCGTGCCCGGCGCGATCTTCTCGGCGGTGCCGCAGCGCACGCAACAATATGCCGACTACATGTATCGCGTCGGCCTTATCAAACTGCAGGCGAAGAGCTGGAAAGATTATTTCATCGCACCGCTGCACGGGCGCGAGGGAAGCTAGTCTGCGCCCTCCAGCAACCGGCCCGCGGCCGAGCGCGCTTCGTCCGTCACCTGTGCGCCCGAGAGCATGCGGGCGATCTCCTCACGCCGTGACGGCGCATCGAGAATAGCCACGCCCGTCGCGACACGCTTGCCGCGATCACGAACATCCTTGGCGATGCGAAGATGTCCGCTTGCCTTTGCCGCGACCTGCGGCGCATGCGTGACCGCCAGAACCTGCACGCGCGACGCGAGCCGTGCGAGGCGCTGGCCGATCGCATCCGCCACGGCGCCGCCGACGCCAGTGTCGATTTCGTCGAACACGAGAGTCGGCGCCGATCCTCGGTCGGCGAGCACGACCTTCAGCGCCAGCACGAAACGAGCGAGTTCGCCGCCCGACGCGACCTTCATCAAAGGACCCGGCCGTGTGCCGGGATTGGTCGCGACCCAGAATTCTACGCGATCGAAACCGTCGGGACCACCAGCGGTGGGATCGCTCTCGATATGCGTCGTGAAGGTCGCGCGTTCGAGTTTTAGCGGCGCGAGTTCCTTCGCGACGGCCGTATCGATTTTCTTTGCGGCAGCCTTGCGTGCCTCTGACAAGCGCTTCGCGGCTCGCGAATATTCGTCCGCGGTCGCCTTCGCGTCGCGCGACAGAGCCGCGACACGCGACTCGCCTTCCGATAGGGCGGCGAGGTCCGCGGCGAATTTCTCCACCCGCGCGATGAGACCGTCGACCGGCACCTGGTATTTGCGCGCCGCGCCGCGCAGCGCGAAGAGCCGCTCCTCGATGCGTTCCAGTTCTAGCGGATCGAAGGCCGCATCGCGGATCGCCTGTGCAAGCGCTTCGCGCGCCGCATCGAGCGCATCAAGAGCGATACCCAGAGCAACGACAGGCGGTCCGATCAGCGCCTCCGCGCCGGCCTGCCGACGTTCGAGTCGCCGCAAGGCGCCCGCAAGCGACGGGACGGCCGAGTGATCGCCGCCGACGACATCCTGCGCATCGTGCAGATCGCCGGCCACCTTTTCGGCGGCCATCATCGCCTGCCGTCGCCCGGCGAGCACAGTCTCTTCGCCCTCGACGGGTGCGAGGGCGCTCAGTTCGGCATGCGCATGATTGAGATAGTCGGCTTCGCGACGCGCAGCGGCGAGCCGTTCCTCTTCGTCGGCCAGCGCAGTCGCGGCATCTTTCATCGCGCGGTGTTTTTCACGCACGCTGCGCGTTTGGGACTGCAAGCCGCCGTGCGCATCGAGAACATCGCGATGCGCGCCTGTGTCGATGAGCGCGCGCTCGTCGTGCTGTCCGTGAATCTCGACGAGCGTGCGCGCGATGGTGCGCAGCGCCTGCGCGCTAACCGGCTGGTCGTTGACGAAGGCGCGCGTGCGTCCGTCCGCCATCTGCACGCGCCGCAGAACGAGATCGCCATCGGTATCGATCGCCTGATCCGCCGCGATCTTTCGCGCGACGTGGTCTGTTGGAGCGTCAAAGACGGCGGTGATCTGGCCCTGCGGCTGGCCGGTCCGGACGAGCGAACCGTCGCCGCGCGCGCCGAGTGCGAGCGCGAAGGCATCGAGAAGGATAGATTTGCCCGCGCCGGTTTCGCCGGTCAGCACAGTCAAGCCGCCATCGAATTCGAGATCGAGGCGATCGATGAGGACGATGTCGCGGATGGCGAGGGCGACGAGCATGCCGCCCCTGCTTAGGCTGTTTGCGCTTGATTGAGAACGCGCGAGCGAAACCTCTCGCGTGAAAAAATCAGCCCAGGCCGATGCGACGCACCGTGCGCGATACCCAGGAACCGCGATCCTCGCTCGGCTCCAGTCCGCCGGACTTCAGCAAATTGAAGGCGTCCTGGTACCATTGCGACCCGGGGAAGTTGTGGCCGAGCACGGCAGCGGCGGTCTGCGCCTCGTTGGTAATGCCGAGCCGCATATAGGCCTCGACGAGGCGATAAAGCGCCTCCTCGGTGTGGCGCGTTGTCTGGTACTTCGCGAGCACCTCGCGGAAGCGGTTCGCGGCGGCGGTGTAATTGCTCTTTTCAAGATACCAGCGGCCGATGTTCATCTCGCGGCCTGCAAGCTGATCCTTCGCGACCTGAATCTTGTACTTCGCGTCGGCGACATATTCCGACTTCGGAAATTTCTGGACCAGCGCGCTGAAGATCGAAACGGCCTTCTCGGAGCTCGCCTGATCGCGCGTCACTTCCGGGATTTGATTGTAGTAGGACATGCCCGCGAGATAGTAGACGTAAGGCGCGTCGCCCGCGTTCGGATAGAGGCCGATGTAGCGGTTGGCCGTGCCGACGGCATCGTCCCACTTGCCGGCCTGATATTGCGAATAAGTCTGCATCAACAGAGATTTCTGACCCCATTCGCCGGACTGCGGGAAATTCTTCTGCAGGTCGTCGAAACGCTTGCCGGCGCCCTCGTAGTCGCGCGTCTGGAGGCGCGCGAGGCCCTGATCGTAGATCTGCGTGGCAGGCACGTCCGGAAGGATCTTCGTCTCGTATTTCTCGCCGCCGAAGATGCTCGCGAGCGGGTTCGTGATGTCGAAGGCCGACGCGGCGGAGGCCGATAGGAACAGGCCAACGCAGCCGAGCGCAATGAGATGGGCCGGGCGGATAGACTTGGAAAGGAGAGCGGTCATCGTCAACTCAATGTCGGTCGCGGGCCCTTGGGCGCAGCGGCGAGGGCGGTGAACACAAGCATCCGTTCTTCCCTCGGGATTGTGGCCGATACAAGGGCGTTCGCGTTGCAAGCCCGCAACGGTTCCATGTTTTCAGCCCGCGAAAGCGTGAACTTCGCGGTGGTCGACAGCGCGCTGGCGTGTCGCCGAAATCTCGCGCCACCGCCACACGGACGGCGTGGCCAGTAGCGCTTCGACAGCAAGCCGGTTGAGCGCATGACCGCCGCGATGCGAGCGGAAGAGGCCGTGGATAGGCGCGCCTGCGAGCGCAAGGTCGCCAATGGCGTCGAGCGTCTTGTGACGAACGAACTCGTCGGGGAAGCGCAGGCCGCCCGGGTTCAGCACGCGCTCGCTGTCGAGGACGATCGTGTTGTCGAAATCGGAACCGTTCGCGAAACCGTCCCGCCAGAGCTTTTCGGCATCGGCGACGAAACCGAAGGTCCGTGCACGTGCGATGTCGCGGGCGAAGGTCTCGGGCAAAAATTTTGTCACGCGGCGCTGTTGCCCGATGCACGGGTGCGCGTAATCGATGCCGATATCGAGCGTCAGGCTGCCCGCGGCTGGCCGGAACTCTGCAAAGCTTTCGCCGACTGCCACTCGCAGCGGCGCAACAATTTCGATCGCTGGCTGCGGCGCGAGCGGCGCGGCACGTCGTAAGGCGGCGCAAGCTGCAAAAAACGGCTGTGCGGAGCCATCGAGGATGGGCACGGCAGGCCCGTCGATCTCGATCAGCGCGTCCGCGACGCCCGCCGCCGAAAGCGCGGCGAGAATATGCTCGACCGTGCCGACGCTCTCGTCGGGCGCCTCTGGCAGCGCGAGCCGCGTCGCCAGTATGGACGAGACGACATTCCCGATCTTTGCAGGGATGATGCGCTCGCGCCCGCCTGGCAGACCCGTGCGCAAGAAAGCGATGCCCGATCCAGCGTCGGCGGCATGCATCGTCATGCGCGTCGCCGCACCGGAATGGACGTCGATACCGTCGAAGATGAATGACCGAGGAAAGGTCGTTTGACGCACGCGCATCCGGTTTCCGGTCTAACTATTGGCCGGTGCTGCGCAGCAATTCCGGCACGGAAACAATAGGGAAGCCGCCGCGCCCTGAGAAATCACGCTTCGTGACAAATTGTTACAGTTGCGCCACGGCAACAGAAAAGCGCGCCACAAGCATGTCCCGCCGAAGTGGGTCCGGTTCGGCGAGCAAGGACATGCTCCAGAAAATGCTGCTGGCGCGAATCCTTTTCGACCGCGCGTTGCCGCGCGGTCGGGATGCACGCTAGGCGCGCTCTTTCAGTGAGCAGGGCGCTGTCAGTTCGACTGGCGGCGCAGGAAGGCCGGGATTTCGAGCTGGTCTTCCTCAAGGGAACGCGGCGTGGGCGCAGCGGCGCGGCCATGCGCGTCGAGGCTGTGCGGGCGCGGGCCGGCGACCGGCGCTGCCGGACGGCGGGCATATTCCGCATGCGCCGGAGGGGCTGCGGGGCGTGGTGCGGGTGGCGCGCTCGGGGCAGGCGACGGGGCGGCCGGCGCTTTGTCCTCGGTCCGGCTGGTCCCGAAGGCGGCAAGACGCTCGAGCAAGGTACGGCGGCGCTGCTCCGTCGTCGCCGGAGCGGCGATACCGGCCTGATGGGCCCGGATCTGGTCGCGGATATGCGGCGGCAGATCGTCGATCTGCGGCAGTCGCGCGGCGCGCATCGGCATTTCCGGGGCTGGCGGCACAAAGGCGGCAGTCTCGGCGGCTTGCGGCGCGACGCGCGGCATCGCGGCCTCGGCGACCGGCTCGTGATAGGCCACAGCGCGTGGTGCGATGGCGTCGATGCGCACGTCCGTGTGGATGGCGGCGGGACGCTCGACCGAACGCGGCTGCGGCATCGCCTCGAACGGCATGGCCGGCGCGACAGGCGTCGGGATTGCTGGAACGATGGGCGCAACAGGCGCGGGCGCCGGTGCGGCCGGGACCGCGTCCGCCTTCACCGTCTGCTGGCGCAGACGTGCTGCGACATCGGCGATGCGCTGCTCGGCGTCGTGCAGGGCCTTGGCGTCGGCGGGCTGGTCGATGCCTGTCGCCACGACCGACACGCGGATCGTACCGACGAGCGACTCGTCGTAGGTCGCGCCGAGGATGATGTTGGCGTCCTCATCGACCTCCTGGCGGATGCGGCTTGCAGCCTCGTCCACCTCGTACAGCGTCATGTCGTTGCCGCCGGTGATCGAGATCAGCAGGCCACGCGCGCCGCGCATGGAAACTTCGTCGAGGAGCGGGTTGGCGATGGCGGCTTCGGCCGCCTGCAACGCGCGCTTGTCGCCCTGCGCTTCGCCCGTGCCCATCATCGCCTTGCCCATCTCGCGCATGATCGAGCGGACGTCGGCGAAGTCGAGGTTTACGAGGCCCTGCTTCACCATCAGGTCGGTGATCGAGGCGACGCCGGAATAGAGCACCTGGTCGGCCATCGCGAAGGCGTCGGCGAAGGTCGTGCGCTCCGTGGCGATGCGGAACAGGTTCTGGTTCGGGATGACGATCAGCGTGTCGACCGACTTCTGCAATTCCGAGATGCCGGCGTCGGCCGTGCGCATGCGGCGCTGGCCTTCGAACTGGAACGGCTTCGTGACGACGCCGACGGTGAGGATGCCCATGTCGCGCGCGACGCGGGCGATGACCGGCGCTGCGCCTGTGCCCGTGCCGCCGCCCATGCCGGCGGTCACGAAGACCATGTGTGCGCCCACGAGATGATCGCGGATCTCTTCGATGGCTTCCTCGGCCGCGGCGCGACCGATCTCGGGCTGCGCGCCGGCGCCGAGACCTTCGGTCACCTGCAGGCCCATCTGGATGATGCGCTCGGCGAGCGAGGCGGTGAGCGCCTGCGCATCCGTGTTGGCGACGATGAAATCGACGCCCGAGAGGCCGGACGTGATCATATTGTTGACGGCGTTGCAGCCGCCGCCGCCGACGCCGCAGACCATGATGCGGGGCTTGAGCTCGCGCAACTCCGGGCCTTGCAGTTTCAATGTCATCGTCTCGCCTTTCACAATTTCACGTTGTCTGCGTGAAAACCGTCAGAAACTGTCTTTGAACCAGCGGCCCACACGGGAAAAATAGCCGTCGGTGCCGGTGGCGAGCGCCGCGCGTTCGCGCCGCGGTTCGAAATGTTCGCGTGCCGCGACCTGCGGGTACATCAGCAGGCCGACGGCCGCCGCGAAGGAGGGGCTGCGTCCGCTTTCCGGCAGGCCGCGCACGGCGCTCGGGCGGCCGAGCCGCACCTGTCCGCCGAGGATGCGGCGCACGGCTTCCGGCATGCCTGCGAGCTGGCTCGCGCCGCCCGTCAGGACAATGCGGCTGCCGGCGTGAGTGGGATGGCCATTGGTTTTGAGGCGATCGCGCACGAGTTCGAGGATTTCCTCGACACGCGGACGAATGATGCGGATGAGGTGCGAACGCGGCAAATGTGTCGCGCCGGTGCTTTCCTCGCCGACGGGCTCGACCGAAATCGTCTCGCGCTCGTCCGAGGCGGAGGCAAGCACGCCGCCGTAAAGGGTCTTTAGGCGCTCGGCGCTCGACAGCCGCACGTTCAAGCCGCGCGCAACATCCATCGTAACGTGATTGCCGCCGACCGCGACGGCATCGACATGCGCGAGCATACCGTTCGCGACGACAGCGATTCCCGTCGTTCCCGCGCCGAAATCGAGCACCGTGGTGCCCATCTGTCCCTCGTCCTCGACGAGGGCCGCAAGGCTCGCGGCATAGGGCGATGCGACATAAGTCTCGATGCCGAGGTGACAGCGCTCGACCGCAAGAAGAAGGTTGCGCGCCGCGGCGGCTTCGCAGGAAACGACATGCAGATCCGCCGCAAGCGACTCGCCGATCATGCCTTTCGGGTCGCGAATGTTGCGCGCCTCGTCGAGCGCGAAAGCGAGCGGCAGCGAATGTAGCACTGCGCGCGACGGACCGGCGGTGCGGGCGCAGGAGGCTTCCAGCACGCGATGGATGTCGCTGTCGGTGACGGCCTTGCCGCCGATGGCTGCTTGCGCCGTGAAATGCTGCGAGCCGAGCCGACCGCCGGATGCGGTCACGACGACGCGCTCGACTTGGATGCCGGCCATGCGCTCGGCGGCGTCGACCGCGAGACGGATGGCGGTCTCGGCTTCGTCCATGTCGACGACCTGGCCAGCTTTCATGCCGCGGGCGCGCTGATGGCCGATGCCGAGGACGCGCGTGTCCGCCGCATCGAGCTTGGCGATGAGGCACACGACTTTCGAGGTGCCGATGTCGAGGATCGACAGGATCGAACCGCGGCGTGTTGCGGCTGGCCGCATGCGCGGCATGGTGAGATTGACGTTCATCACGCTTTGGCCTTCCCGAGCTTGCGGGTCAGCGCTTCGGCGCGCGCGGCGCCGGCATCGTCCGACAATCGCACAGCCAGGCGCGTGGGATCGCGCAGATCGAGCGACACAATGTCCTTGTCGAGCAGTCGCGCTTCGCGTTGCAGGCGCGCCGCCCGCGAGACTGCGGCAGCGGGATTCTCTTCCGGAAGACGAAGCGTCACGCCGTCGTTGGTGATGAGATCCCAGCGACGATCGGAAATACGCACGCCGGCCTTGATGCGGCCGCGCAGATCGCCGGCCGCGTCGAGCAGCGAGGCATATTCTTCGAGGCGCGCGTTGGCGCCCTCGCCGACGACAAAGGGTAGGGCTGCGAAGCGATCGTCCCGCATCGTGTCGATCGCGGTGCCGTCGAAGGCGACGACCGAGACCTGGCCGTCCTTTTGCCAAAGCGCGTAAGGCTGGCGCTCGGTGACGACGATGGAGACGCGGGACGGATAAAGCTTGCGCACGGCCGCGTCGCGCACGAGCGGCAGCTTCAACAGCCGCTCACGAACATCCTGTGCATCGAGAAACAGCAGCGAATTGCGCGTGCTGATGCCGGCGCTGGAAAGAATGTCGGTTTCGCTGAGTTCCGTCAGCCCGCCGATGGTGATCGTGTCGATGCCAAGCCCGAATGCGCCGGCGACGAAATCGCCGGGGCTCCCGTAGCCCGCGACAAGGTTCGAAGCGCCGCCGCCGCGCACGAGGCCGTAGCCTGTCGCGCTGCCGAGCACGACAGCGCAGAAAGCGAGCGTCGTTGCGGGATGGCTCGCGAGTGCGTGCAGTCGCGAGATGCCGGCGCGAGGACGCTGGCGATAAGCGCGGGAAGAAACGGGAAATGCGGTAGCGTAAGCAGGGACGGGAGAAACGGACGCGGCGACAGAGAGCGAAGCTCTCAACGATCGCAGGACGCGTCTTCCACCATCCATCGAACCAACTCACCGAATGTGAGGCCCGCGTGGGCCGCAAGTTCAGGCACGAGCGACGTTTCCGTCATGCCGGGCTGCGTGTTGACTTCCAGTACGACAAGCTCGCCCGTACCTCCGGGGCGGTCGTCGTACCGAAAATCTGCACGGCTCACGCCGCGGCAGCCCAGCGCCTTGTGCGCCTTCACCGTTAACTCTTGGACCTCAAGGTAAACATTTCCTTTAATTGCTGCGGGCAGGACATGGATTGATCCACCTTTCGCGTACTTTGCGTCGTATCCGTAGAAGGCCTCCGACACTGGCTGGATGTCGATGACGCCCAGCGCGCGGTCGCCCATGACGGCGCAGGTCAGTTCTTTGCCGGCGATGAACGGCTCAGCCAACAGCCAGTCGCCGTAGCGCCAGTCCGCGCTGGCGATCTCCTGCGGGGGGTGAGAACGGTCTTCCTTGATAATGAAGACGCCGAGCGACGAGCCTTCGGACACGGGCTTCAGCACGTAGGGCGGCGGCAGGGCGTGCGCCTTCGCCGCCTCCATCCGGTGCACGAGGTGGCCGCCCGGCACGGGCACGCCGGCGGCGCGCATGACGATCTTGGCGCGCTCCTTGTCCCCGGCGAGCGCGGAGGCCAGCACGCCAGAATGCGTATAGGGAATGCGCATCGTCTCGAGGATGCCCTGCATGGGGCCGTCCTCGCCGAAGCGGCCGTGTAGCGCATTGAACACGACATCCGGTTTTGTGGTGGCGAGTTGCGCGGCGACGTCGTGGCCTGCGTCGATGCGCGTGACACGAAAACCTTCGCGCTCCAGAGCATCGCCACAGGCGGCACCCGAACGCAGCGACACTTCGCGTTCGCCGGAAAGGCCGCCGAGGAGGACGGCGATGTGGTGGGTCATGTGAGCTCGTTCTGAATCGACAAACGCGTACGGCCTGCAAAGCCAAGGTGGACGAGGATTGCACGGTCGATGAGAACAATGTCGGGATCGGACAAGACACCAACTTGTTGTCCTATCCGCACCTTTCGGACTGTTGTGATCTTGTCCACCATCACTTGGCTCTCTTCCCTAAGGCCGTTGGATTCATCGGGCATCAGCGTGATGCGGAGGCGCTTGAGGGGCAACAGGTCAGTCGTGAGGGGACATACCGTGATTGAGTCGGTCGTCGACTCGAGGTCGCTCTGTAAGATGATGACCGGTCTAGGCTTCGAGACGAAATCGCCGCGTTCAATGGCTGTCCAGATTTCGCCGCGCTTCACCAGCTGATCGAGATTGCATCGACGAAGGCTTGATCCGCTTCGGCGGATGCTGCCTGCGCGATGATAAGGCCTTCGCGACGAAGTTCATCGGCAAAACCAGGCACGTTCACGTCCGGAACCCATAATTGAACCGGGCGCAATCCCTGCTGCCGCATACGCGCGCGGTAGGCACGCGTCTTTTCTCGTGTCGCCTTCAGGCGGTCGGATCGACGTCGCGACTGCGGTGCCATCACTTTTCTCTCGGTGACATGTCACCCTATCACGCAGGCCTTTTCGGGTCGAGCGAAACGCCAATCCGACGGATCTCCCAGTGCAGGTCGATGCCGCTCGTGTCGTGCACGCGGCGACGCACTTCCTCGCCCAGGGCCTCGATATCGGCGGCGGTCGCGCGGCCGCGGTTGATGAGGAAGTTGCAGTGCATCTCGCTCACCTGAGCATCGCCGACGACGAGACCGCGGCAGCCGGCGCGGTCGACGAACTGCCAGGCTTTTTCGCCCGGCGGGTTCTTGAAGGTCGAGCCGCCGGTCTTCTCGCGGATCGGCTGCGATTTTTCGCGCGCCTCGGTGATGCGGTCCATGTCCGCAGCGATGGTGGCGGGATCGCCGGGCCGGCCGCAAAAGACCGCACTGGTGAAAATGACATCCTCCGGCACGCCGGAATGCCGATACGCAAAACCCATGTCGGCGAGCGCGTAGTCGCGCACCGTGCCGTCGCGTGAAACGCCGCGCGCGGACACGAGAACGTCTTTCGTCTCGCCGCCATGCGCGCCGGCGTTCATCCGCAACGCGCCGCCGATCGCGCCAGGAATGCCGCGAAGGAATTCGAGACCCGCGATGCCGGCGGCCTGCGCGCGCCGCGCGAGCACGATGTCTGGAACGCCGGTGCCGACGGTGACGCGTGCATCGTCGTCGAAAGCGACCTCGCCGAAGGCGCGGCTTGAAAGCCGGATCGTGACGCCGGGAATGCCGCCGTCGCGCACGATGAGGTTCGAGCCGAGGCCGAGCAGTTGTACGGGCATGTCGCGATCGATACGCGACAGGAAATAGGCGAGGTCCGCCTCGTCCGCAGGCACGAAGAAGACTTGCGCCGGGCCGCCGACACGAAACCAGGTGAAGGGCGCGAGCGGTTCGTTGGCAGACAGACGCCCGCGAAGGTCCGGTGTGTGCGCCCGGATGCCGGGAGTGATGTCGGGGAATGTCACGCGGACCGCGAGGCTCCTGCCTCGCAGTATTTGCGAGCTGGGAGGCTCGCGGTCCAAACGAAGCTCACGCTGCCGCCTGCCCCGCGAGCTGCGCCGGCAACGCATATGCCCATTGCGTGATCGAGCCCGCACCGAGAAACACAACATAATCGCCGGGGCGCGCGATCTCGGCGACGATGCGAGGTAGTTCGTCCGGGCTCGTGAGCGCCAGCGCTTGCCGATGACCATGCGCGCGCGCGGCCGCCACGAGATCGTCGCGCGATGCACCTTCGATCGGCGTCTCGCCCGCGGAATAAACGTCCGCGATGATGACGGCGTCGGCGTCGTTGAAACAGGTCGAGAACTGCTCGAACAAAGATTGCAGCCGCGTGTAGCGGTGTGGCTGCACGACCGCGATGACCTGGCCCTTCGTCGATGCACGCGCCGCGCGCAACACGGCCGCGATCTCGACGGGATGGTGGCCGTAATCGTCGAAAACCTGCACGCCGTTCCAGTCGCCGGTTTTCGTGAAGCGACGCTTCACGCCGCCGAAACCGGCAATCGCTTTTCGGATCATGTCGGGCGACAGACCAAGCTCGAAAGCGACCGCGATGGCGGCGGTTGCATTGAGCGCATTGTGATGGCCCGGCATCGGCAGCACGAGGTTATCAATATAGACGGCATTCGATGTCTTGCGCTCGCGCACAAGCACGTTGAAACGCGCTTGGCCGCCGGTGAGATCGACATCGAGCAGACGCACGTCGGCCTGCGGGTTCTCGCCGTAGGTCACGACGCGGCGATCCTCGACGCGACCTACGAGCTCTTGAACTGTCGGGTGGTCGAGGCACATCACGGCAAAGCCATAGAACGGGATGTTCTCGACAAAGGAGCGGAACGCTTCCTTCACGGCTTCGAACGTGCCGAAATGGTCGAGATGCTCGGCATCGATATTCGTGACGATCGCAACGTCGGCCGGCAGCTTCAGAAATGTGCCGTCGCTCTCGTCGGCTTCGACGACCATCCAGTCGCCAGCACCAAGGCGCGAGTTTGTCCCGTAAGCATTGATGATGCCGCCATTGATGACGGTCGGATCGAGATTGCCTGCATCGAGCAGGGTCGCGACGAGCGACGTCGTCGTCGTCTTGCCATGCGTGCCGGCGACAGCGACGCATTGCTTCAGCCGCATCAGTTCGGCGAGCATTTCCGCGCGACGCACGACGGGCAAGCGGCGCGCGCGCGCCGCCATCAGTTCGGGATTGTCGCGCTTGATCGCAGTTGAAACGACGACGACTTCGGCCTTGCCGAGATTGTCCTCGGAATGGCCGACGCGCACGGTCGCGCCCTTCTCAACAAGGCGTTTCACATTCGCGTTCTCGCTAGCGTCGGACCCCTGCACCTTGTAGCCGAGGTTCACAAGCAGTTCGGCGATGCCGGACATGCCGATGCCGCCGATGCCGACGAAGTGGATCGGCCCGAGTTCGGCCGGCAATTTCATCAGATCAGTCTCCGCGTGCGACGCTGAGCGCCAGATCGGCGAGCCGCTCGGCGGCGTCGCGAATGCCCGCGCTCTTGGCGGCTGCGGCGCGTGCCGTCAACCCGGTGGGATTTTCGAGTGCGGCGCGCAGTCTTCGCGCAAGGTCTTCCGGCGTGAAGACCTTCTGGTCGATGACATCAACCGCGCCGGTGCGTGCAAGTTCGGCCGCGTTGGCGGCCTGATCGGCATCGAGCGCGTGCGGGAAGGGCACGAGGATCGCCGGCCGGCCGATGACGGCGAGCTCGGATACTGTCGATGCGCCGGCGCGCGCGACGACAAGATCGGCCGCGGCCATGCGCGCCGGCAGATCGGCAAAGAAGGGCGCAAGTTCGGCGATGAAACCGAGCGCATCATAGGCAGCCTTCGAGCGTGCGAGGTCTTCGTCGCGCGCCTGCTGCACAAGGGTAATCCGCGCGCGTTCGTCCGGCGAAAGAAGCGCGATCGCCGGTGGCACGACATCCGCAAAGACGCGCGCGCCCTGCGAACCGCCGGTGACGAGGATGTGCAATTGTCCATCGCTCTCGCGCGGCAGTTGCTCGCTTGCCGCGATCACGGTCGGCCGGATCGGATTGCCGGTGACGATGGTCTTCGCGAGCATCGCGGCGCTCGCCTTCGTCAGCGGGAAGCCGGTCGCAATGCGCGTGACGCGACCCGCTAACAGGCGATTGGCGCGCCCCATCACCGCGTTCGCTTCGTGCAGCACCGTCGGAATGCCGAGGAGCGAAGCGGCAAAAATCGGCGGCACGGTGGGATAGCCTCCGAAGCCGACGACGACGCAGGGTTTTACACGCCGCAGTAGAGCGATTGACGCGAGCACACCGCGCGCGAGCGATGCGACAGCCATCGCTTTCGCAAAGACACCGCTTGCGGTCGGCGTCGCCGACGGCACCGAATGCGTGGCGCGTGCCGGGAATTCGCCGCCATAGCGCAGCGCCCGCTCGTCCGTGACAAGTTCGACGGGCACGCCACGCACGTTGAGCGCGTGCGCCAGCGCCTGCGCCGGAAAGAGATGTCCGCCGGTGCCGCCCGCTGCGAGAAGGACGGGCGTAGTCTTCGCCAGCGTCACGCCGGGCTTGCGACCGGCGCCGCACCGTCGGGCAGGCGCGCTGCGATGATAACCTCGCTGCGCGGCCGTCGCCGCGTGACGGCAAGCAGGAAGCCCATTCCGAGCGCAAGCGAGATCAGCGACGATCCGCCGTAGGAGATGAACGGCAGGGTCATACCTTTCGCCGGCATCAGGTGCAGATTCACCGCCATGTTGATGCAGCCCTGGATGCCGAAAAGCATTGCGAGGCCAGCAGCGGCGAAACGGCAGAACGGATCGTCGCTGCGCGACGCGTCATGCAGCGAGCGCATCACAATGAAAGCAAATAGTGCGACGAGGGCCATGCAGAAGAAGATGCCGAATTCTTCGCCGGTGACGGCGAAGATGAAGTCGGTGTGGCTGTCGGGAAGGATGCGTTTCAGCGTGCCTTCGCCCGGACCTTTGCCGAGCCAGCCGCCAGCAATGAAACTGTCGCGCGCCGTGTCGACCTGGAATGAGTCGGTCACACCGACGCCGTCGGCCAGCGGTTCGAGAAAGCGCAGGATGCGCGCACGCACGTGCGGCACGAATTTATATGCGACGAGAACACTCGTGGCGCCCACGCCGCCGATGCCCGCAACCCACAGCCAATGCAGGCCAGCCATGAAGAACAGCGCCGCCCAAACCATCGAGACAAGCATCGTCTGACCGAAATCCGGCTGCAGGATCAGTGGCACAATCGCAGCGGGTAGAAGCAAGATTGCGAAAATATTCGCGGGCATATCGCGACGGCGCGCACCCTCCGAAAAGGCCCAGGCGGCGACGATGACGAACGCGGGCTTGAGGAATTCTGAGGGTTGCACGCCGAGAATCCAGCGGCGCGCGCCCTTCACTTCCTGGCCCCAGACGAGCGTGGCGAGAACCAATGCCACGGCCACGACGAAGATGACGAGTGCCGCACGTCGCACGTAGCGCGGCGATAGAAACGATACGGCGATCAGCACGACAATCGCCGGCACGAGATAGAGCACCTGTCGGTTGACGAAATGGAAGGTCGACAGATGCAGGCGCTCGGCGACCGCCGGCGAGCCGGCCATCGACAAGACAAGACCGCAAACCATCAGCGTCGCGAGCGCGCCGAGAAGCCAGCGGTCGACGGTCCAGAGCCAGTCGGAAAGCGCGGAACGTTCGGCGCGCGAGATCATGCGGCAGCTCCAGTAGGTGTTGCGAGGGCTTGACGGACGAGCGCGCGAAACCGGTCGCCGCGCACTTCGTAATTCGGGAACTGGTCGTAGGACGCGCAGGCCGGCGAAAGAAGCACGACGGGCTCGCGCGCCGATGAATTCGCGGCGTCGCTTGCGGCGTGGGCGACGGCAATGTCGAGCGTACCGCAGTCCTGGTGCGCGACGTGTCCGTTGAGCGTTACGGCAAAAGCAGCAGCGGACTCACCGATGAGATAGGCTTTTGCGATGCGCGGAAACAGCGGCGCGAGCGGCGCGATGCCCTCCGACTTCGCGCGCCCACCAAGGATCCAATGGATGTCGTGGAAGGAGCCGAGCGCCTTCTCCGTCGCGTCGGCGTTGGTCGCTTTCGAGTCGTTGACGAAAAACACGCGACCCTGACGCGCGACTTCTTCCATGCGATGCGGCAGCCCACCGAAGGAGGCGAGCGCCGCTTGCAGCGCACGCAGATCGCGACGCGGCTCAAGTGCGAAGAGCGTCGCGACGGCAACGGCGGCGTTCTGTGCGTTGTGCATGCCGCGCAAGGTCGAAATGCCGGCGAGATCGGCGACGACTTCGGAGCCGCGGAGCAAACGCGTGCCATCGACGGTGATGTCGGCGCTTGTCAGGGTGTGTGTCGAGGTTGTCGTCTGATGCACTTGACGCCGTTGCGCGATGGCCTGTGTGAATGCATCGTCGACAGCGATCACTGCATGCACGCTTTTCGCGACCAGCCGCTCCTTGATGGCCGCGTAATTCTCTAGCGAGCCGTGCCGGTCGAGATGGTCGGGCGTAATGTTGAGCAGCACGCCGACGGACGGCGCGAGCGATGGCGTGAGATCGATCTGGAACGTCGAGAGTTCGAGCACATGCACGCGGGCTGTAGCCGGCGGCTCCAGCGCCAGCGCCGGTACGCCGATATTGCCACCCATCTGCACATCGGCACCAAGTTCGCGCAGCAGATGCGCGATGAGCGCCGTCGTCGTGGATTTGCCGTTCGTGCCGGTGATGGCGACAAAAGACGCATCGGACGCGTTTGCAGTCCGCTCACGACAAAATACTTCGATGTCGCCGATGATTTCGACGCCCGCGGCCTTGGCCAGCGGAACTGTCCAGTGCGGCGTCGGATGCGTCAGCGGCACGCCCGGCGAAAGCACGAAACTATCGAATGTCTGCCAGTCCGCCTGCGCGAGATCGGCAATATCGAAGCCTTCAGCCGTCGCCTTTTCGCGCGCGGCAGAACCGTCGTCCCAGCAAACCACCTTCGCGCCACCTGCAACGAGGGCGCGCGCGGTCGCGAGCCCCGAGCCCCCGAGCCCGAAGAGCGCGACGCACTTTCCGGCGAAGGTGGTCGCCGGGATCATCTGCGCGCATCCCCACCGCGTGGACTCACGCGAACGAAAAGGACTCGCGCCAGCTTCATATGCTGGAGCATGTCCTCGCTCGCCAAACCGTGTCCACTTTGGCGGGACATGCTTTAGCGGACTTTCAGCGTCGAGAGGCCAACGAGCGCGAGCACGAACGCGATGATCCAGAAGCGCATCACGACTTGTGGCTCGGACCAGCCGAGCTGCTCGAAATGATGATGGATCGGCGCCATCTTGAACACGCGCTTGCCGGTGAGCTTGAACGACGCGACCTGCAGGATCACTGAGATCGCCTCAACGACGAAAATTCCGCCGATGACGATGAGTTCGATCTCGTGCTTGACCGCGATAGCGACCGTGCCGATAAGGCCGCCGAGCGCGAGCGAGCCCGTGTCCCCCATGAAAATCTGCGCCGGCGGCGCGTTGAACCACAGGAACCCAAGTCCGGCACCGATCAAAGCGCTGCACACGATGGCAAGTTCGCCTGCGCCCGGCACGTAATTGATGCCGAGATAGGACGAGAAAATCGTATTGCCTGCGAGATAGGCGATGATCGCGAATGTACCGCCGGCAATCATCGTCGGCACGATCGCGAGGCCATCGAGGCCATCGGTCAGATTCACGGAATTGCCGGCTGCGACGATGACGAACGGCCCGAACAGAAGAAAGAACAGGCCGAGATTGAGCGCATAATCCCTGCCGAACGGCAGCGCGATTTTCGTCACATTGGCGCTGCCGTAACGCATCATCGCGAGGCACGCGATAAGCGCGATGGCGAACTCGATCGCAAGACGCGCTTTGCCGGAGAAGCCTTTATGGCTCTGCCGAGTAACCTTCAGGTAATCGTCATAAAATCCGATGAGGCCGAAACCGACCATCACGAGCAGTACGACCCATACATAAGGGTTGCGCAGATTGGCCCAAAGCAGTGTGCCGACGACGAGGCCCGAGAGGATCATCAGGCCCCCCATCGTGGGCGTGCCCTTTTTCACGAGATGCGTCTGCGGTCCGTCGCTGCGGATCGGCTGGCCCTTGCCCTGTTTCAGGCGCAGCGACGCGATGATCGACGGACCGAAGAAAAAGACGAAAAGCAGTGCTGTCGCGGCCGCACCGGCGGCGCGAAATGTGATGTAGCGGAACAGGTTCAGCGGGCTGAACAGATAAGCGTAATCGGCGAGAAGGCTCAGCATCGGGTCAGCCTTCGGCCTGCTGCGCGTTGTCGGCGAAATCACGACGAAGGCGGTTGACGATCGATCCCATGCGGCTTCCGTTCGATCCCTTGATCATGACGACATCGCCATCGGCAATCGCGCCGACGACGATCGTTTCGAGCGATGCGGCATCCCGCGCGAAACCGCCACGACGCGCGTGGGGAAGCGCGTCGTAGAGATTGCGCATCAGTGGGCCAGCCGCAAAGACGACATCGACGTCGTTGCGCTCGACATCCGCGGCAATCGCGCCGTGCAGGGCGGCTGCCTCCGGTCCCAGTTCCAGCATGTCGCCGAGCACGGCGACGCGGCGTCCACCGGGTTCGCGGGCAACGCTGCCGAGCACGTCGAGCGCCGCCGCCATCGAGACCGGATTGGCGTTGTAGCTTTCGTCGATGAGCGTGATGGCGCAATCCTCGGTTTCGAGCTTTTCGCGCGTGCCGCGTCCGCTCGGCGGCGCGATCGAAGCGAGCGATGTTGCAGCTGCGTCGATGTCGCCGCCCATCGCACGCAAGGCAAGCAGCACGGCGAGCGAATTCATGGCGATGTGGCGTCCGGGCATGCCGAGTCGATACGTGACACGACGGCCGAGAATGTCGGCCTCGACGCGGGCGCCGTCGGCAGTCTCTTCGCAAGAGACGAGACGCGCCTCCGCTTTTTCATGCGCGCTGAAACCGAGCACGAAGCGCACGGGACCAGCCAGCGCAAGCTCTCGCAACCGCTCGAATTCCGCATCGTCGCGATTGAGCACGGCCACGCCGCCGCGCACGACGCCCGAGAAAATCTCGGCCTTCGCGTCCGCGATGGCTTCGATCGAGCCGAGATGTTCGAGATGCACCGGCGCGATCTTTGTGATGATCGCGACATGCGGGCGCACCATGCCGACAAGCGGCGTGATCTCGCCGGCGTGGTTCATGCCGATCTCGAAAATACCGAAGCGGGTCGACGCGGGCATGCGCGCCAAGGTCAGCGGTACGCCCCAATGATTGTTGTAGGACGCGACGGAAGCATGTGTCGGCGCTTGCGCCGATAACACGTGCCGCAACATCTCTTTCGTCGTCGTTTTGCCGACAGAGCCGGTGACGGCGGCAATGCGCGCCTTGCTGCGTTTCCGCCCTGCGCCCGCAAGACCTTCGAGCGCACGCAAGGTATCGTGCACGACGTACAAACGGCCTTCGCCTTTCAGGGTATCGGCATGCGCCTCGTCGACGATGGCAGCTGCGGCCCCCATTTCGAATGCGCGACGCACATGCGCGTGGCCGTCGGAATTGTCGCCTCTCAGTGCAACGAAGAGATCGCCGGACAACAGCGTACGCGTGTCGATGGAGATGCCGCGGACGCCCGCGCCGAGCGTTCCGGACACGCGGGCGTCGAGCGGCTTAACAAGCCCAAGCGCGGACCAGAGGGGTTTGTCGATCATCATGCGCCCCCTTTTGCGTTCGCCAGCGCGATGCGGACCGTCTCGTGGTCGGAGAACGGAAGCACCTCTGAACCGACGATCTGGCCCGTTTCATGGCCCTTGCCGGCCACGACGAGAATGTCGCCGCTGCGGAGTGCAGCGACGGCAGTCTCGATCGCTTTGTGTCGGTCGCCGATCTCGATGACTTCCGCCGTGCCGTCGTGCGTGCCTGCGAGAATCTCCTGACGGATGATCGCCGGGCGTTCGCTCCGCGGGTTGTCGTCGGTGACATAGACGATGTCGGCGTCGCGCGAAGCGATCGCGCCCATTAGCGGCCGCTTGCCGCGATCGCGATCGCCGCCGCAGCCGAACAACGCAACGAGTCTGCCGCGCGTCAGGGGACGCAGCGTTTCGAGCACTTTCGCAAGCGCGTCGGGCTTGTGCGCGTAATCGACGAAAACATCGGCGCCGTCGCGTGTGCCGCTATGCTCAAGACGTCCAGGCGCGCCTTCGAGTTTTTCCAGCGCGGCAAAGACGTCGGCCGCGCGTTCGCCGGTCGCAATAGCAAGACCTGCGGCAACCAGTGCGTTCGAAACCTGGAACGCGCCTGCGAGTGGCAGACGGATTGTGTAGCGCTGCGCGTCGTGGTTCACCACGAGCGTCGTTGCACGCGCGTCCGCCTGTGCGCTTTCGAGATGGATGCCTTCGCCGCGCGCACCGATTGTCAGCACGGGACAGCCATGCACGCGTGCTGCGTCGGCCACGCGCTGCACGACATCGCTGTCGGCGTCGATTACGGCGGTCGCGCCAGATGGTAGCAGCGTCGAGAATAATCGCAGTTTTGCCGCGAGATATTCGTCGAGGTCAGCGTGATAGTCGAGATGGTCGCGCGACAGATTTGTGAAGCCTGCCGCCGCAAGCCGCACGCCGTCCAGACGGCGTTGGTCGAGCCCGTGCGACGATGCTTCCATTGCGAGATGCGTAACGCCGTCGCCTGCGATGCGGTCGAGCGTCTGGTGCAGCGTGACCGGGTCGGGCGTCGTCAGCGAACCGTAGGTGTCGCCGGATGGAGTCACGAGGCCGATCGTGCCGAGCGATGCTGCCTGCCGGCCGCAGGCGCGCCAGATCTGGCGCAGGAATGCGGCAACGGATGTCTTTCCGCTCGTGCCGGTGACGGCAGCGATGACGGCGGGCTGGCGGGGATGTAGACGCGCGGCCGCTGCGGCGAGCGCGGCGCGAACGTCGGCGATCGAAATGACCGGCACCGGCAGATCGACGGTGGGCGCACGTTCGGCGACAATCGCCACCGCACCACGTCGTGCTGCATCGGCCGCGAAGGACAGTCCGTCCGCTTTCGCGCCGGACACCGCAAAAAACAGCGCACCGGGTACGATCGCGCGGCTGTCGGCCGACACGGTCGTGATGTCTTGGGAAGACAGGGCCGGCGGCAGGATGCTCGCCGGCAAAAGCTCGCCCAGCCGCATCAATGTGCGCCGGCCGGCGGTTTCGCCGGAATGTTGGCCATGCCGTAGCCGAGGCGCGCCAGCAACGGGAAGGGCTGTGCGGGCGGATCGAAACGCGGCGGCAAACCGAGGATCGGCCCGGCACGCTCGACGATCTTGCCCGTGATGGCGCCGGAGTTCCACGCCGCCGTCGCGTAGCCATGCGTCTCCGGCAGCCCCTGCGGCTCGTCGAGGATTGTCATGAAAAGGTACTTCGGTTTGTCCGAGGGCGCGATCGCCATGAACGTCGTAAAAAGCCGGGTCTTCGAATAGCGGCCACCGATCACTTTTTCGGCGGTGCCGGTCTTTCCGCCGACGAAATAGCCGGGAATGTTCGTCGTCTTGGCGCTGCCGATCTCTGCGTTGAGGCGCATGAGATAACGCATGCTCTCGCTCACTTCCGGGCGTACGACGCGCGGTGCATCCTTGCGCGCATCGTCTTCGTTGCGTTTCAGGAAGGTGGGCTTGACGAGCTGACCTCCGTTGACGAGTGCGCCGACGGCCATCATCGCCTGCAGTGGCGCGACCGCGAGACCGTGGCCGAACGCGATGGTCATCGTGTTCAGCTCGCCCCAGTTCTTCGGCACGATCGGCTCGGCGTTTTCGGGCAACTCAGTCCGGAGACGATCAAGCTGGCCCATCTTGCGCAGAAACGCCTTGTGGCCTTCGACACCGACCATCAGCGCCATGCGCGCGGTGCCGATGTTTGAGGAATAGGTGAAGACTTCCGGCACGCTCAGCGCGCGGCGTTGTGCGTGGTAATCGTGAATGGCGAAGCGACCGGAGCGCAATTCGTTGCGCGCGTCGAGCCGCGAATTCAGGTTTACCTTGTTGGCTTCGAGCGCCATCGCGATGGAGATCGCCTTGAAGGTCGAGCCCATCTCGAAGACGCCGACGTTGAGCCGGTTGATGTGGTTCGGTTCGAGCGCATCGACCGGATTGTTCGGATCGTAGTCGGGCATGGACGCATAGGCGATGATCTCGCCTGTGTTGACGTCCATAATCGCGGCGCCACCGGCCCGAGCCCTGTATTTCTCGATGCCCTTGGCAAGTTCGTCGCGCACGGCCTGCGTCGCGCGCAGATCGAGTGATAGCGAGACCGGCTGCAGCGTTTCCTGCGTCAGCTGGAAGCCGGCGCCGTGCAGGTCGGCGAGGCCCTGTCCGTCGATCCACTTCTCGATGCCGGCGATGCCGACATTATCGATGTTTGCGAAGCCGAGCACATGCGCGCCGAGTGGGCCGTTCGGATAGACACGCTTGTTCTCCGGCCAGAAGCCGACACCGGGCAGGCCGAGGCGATAGACCTCCGACTGCTGCTTCGGCGTAATCTCGCGCTTCACCCAGATGAAGCCCTTCTTCGATCCGAGCTTTTCACGCAATTCCTTCGAATCGAGATCGGGGAAGACGGCGGTGATCAGTTCCGTCGCCTCGTCCTTGTCGATGATGCGGCGTGGCTCGGCGAAGACAGACATGGTCTTCACGTCGGTGGCCATCATCTCGCCGTTACGATCGACGATCTGCGGACGCGCACCGGAGCTTTGCTCGACCGCTGCACGGCGCAAGCTCGCGGGGTCTGGCTTGAAGCCGAAGTAGACGAGCCGCGCGCCGATGACGCAGTAAAGCGCGGCAAAACCGAGTGCGATAATTTTCAGCCGGCCGCCGCTCTTGCCGAGATGCGTGGCAAACATGCCCGCAACGGTCGTGCGCAAGCGTGTGAGGAGCGGCACCGGCGTCGTCACGTCAGCGTCCCGCGCTGGCTGGCGTCGACGATGTCGCGCTGGCCGGTGTGTTGGTCGGCTCGGCAATGCCGAGGGCCTCGAGCTTGCGGCCGATGGCGTCGACACGTTGCGCACGCTCGGGCAGCGCCGCGAGAGCGCCGATCTGGCCAACGCCAGTCGCCTGCAGATCGAGATATTTGTCGGCGAGCGGCTGCAAACGTTCGGGCCGCGTCAGGAACGCCCATTCGGCGCGTTGCATGGCCAGCCCGTCGCGCGTCGTCTGGATTTCGCGCTTCATCTTGGCGATCTGTTCCTGTCGGAAGACCGTCTGGTATTTGATCGAATAGGCGTAGATCGCCGACCCGAGCAGGGCGAGCGCGGCGGCGACGTTGAGAAAGCGGATCATCGCGTGCGCCCTCCGGTCTGAGGGAAGAGACGCGGCTCACCGCCGCGCGCCGGAGCGTCGGTGCGGGTCGCGGCGCGCAATTTCGCGGAGCGCGCGCGCGGATTCCTGGCGATCTCGGCGTCGTCTGGAACCATGGGTTGCGGGCCGGAGAACTCGAAGGTCGGCGCAGCAACGGGCGGCTCGCCGGGCAGAAGTCGCGAGCGTGCCTGGCCCCGCCCGGACCGACCCGCGAGAAATTGCTTCACTATGCGGTCTTCCAGCGAGTGGAAGGTCACGACGGCAAGTTTGCCGCCGGGCGCCAAGGCTTCTTCTGCGCCGTCGAGTGCGCGAGACAATTCGCCGAGTTCGTCGTTGACGGCGATGCGCAGCGCCTGAAACGTGCGCGTCGCCGGATGCATCTCGCCGAATTTGTGACCGAGGAGGCTCTTCACGAGATCGGCGAGCGCCAATGTCGTCGTCACCGGCGCTGTTTCGCGACGCGCGACGATCGCACGCGCGATGCGGCGCGACGCGCGCTCGTCGCCGAACTGATAGAGAATGTCGGCAAGCTCGTCTTGCTCGGCCTGCGCCAGAATGTCGGCGGCGGTACGCCCGCTTGCCTCCATCCGCATGTCGAGCGGTGCATCCTGCCGAAACGAAAAGCCGCGCGAGGCCTCGTCGAGCTGCATTGAGGAGACGCCGATGTCGAGCACCATTCCGGCAAGCGGACCGAGGTCGCGTCTTACTTCGGAAAGATCGCCGAACCGGGCTTCGCGCAACATGAGCCGGTCGCCAAATTCATCGACGAGCGGCGCACCTGCGGCGATGGCCGAGGGGTCGCGATCGAGCGCGACGACGCGCGTGTCAGGATAGGCGAGCAGCGCGCGCGTGTAGCCGCCGGCGCCAAATGTCCCATCGAGGAAGAGGCCGCCGCGCTCCGGCGCCAGCGCCGTAATCGCGGCATGGAGAAGCACGGGAATGTGTCGGGCCGGTCCGCCAGCGGGGTCTGCCGAAACTGCCCCGCCGCCCAAGGTCATTCCCGTGCTCCACGCATCGGCGGGGGAGGGGACCCGGCCGCACCCTGGGCTCCGAACTCGCTGCGCCGTTCCTTCACCTGCCGCTTGGCCTCGGCAAGATGGGCGGCGAACCGTGTCGGTTCCCAGATCTGAAATTTTCGTCCGAGGCCAACGATCAGGGCCTCGTCCGCCAATCCTGCATATTTGCGGGCTGCCTCGCCGAGAAGAATGCGGCCCTCGCCGTCGATCTTCACGATTTCGCTTGGGGCATAGACTGCTGTCGCCAGCATGTCCCACTGCTCCGAATGCGGCGACAATCCCGTCAGAAGAGCTTCCACATCCTCCAGAAGGCCGTGCCCGCCGCAGTCGAGCGCTGGCTGATAGAGCGACTGAGAGAGGTAGAGGCCTTCGAACCCGTCGCGGTTCATCACCGTCCGGAAGGGCGCGGGAATCGAGAGCCGGCCCTTCGCATCGAAGCGATTGGTGAACTGTGAAACGAAGCGATTGACCTCGCCCATACACGCACTCACGCCACGACACGCGTCCGGTCAGGCGAGCGGTCGGAGTTTTACGCAGCGGAACCGCGCAAAAACCGGACACAGCGGGCGCAATCGCCCCGCATGACGGGATGATGTGGGATATCATGGGCCTATGTGGGCGTCAACGAATTGAGTCGAAACGGGACACCCGTCGCGAACGCCTATTAAGCTTTGCGATGGTTAAGGACTGGTTGAAGACCGCGCGGCGAACCGCTTCGTAAGCACGCGCGACAGCTTTTGCGCCGCGCGATGCGAAGGCACTTCGACGACGCGGTGAATGAGCCAGGCCAGTGCGATGGCAATGGTGACCGTCACGATCAGCGCGGCGAGCGGCGGAAGGCCCATGACGAGCAAGGCGTGGAGCATCACGAAACCCGCGAAACCGTGCACGACATAGAGTGGATAGGAAATCTTCGCGAGAAAATCGAAAACGCGACCGCCACTCCAAAAATCCTGCAGCGCCATCGCGACGATAAAGAGCGTGAGTGCACCGAAATAGCTGCGCGGGTCCGCGATACCGACAAACTTGCCGGTCTCCAGCGCGAGCATGAACAGCGCGGCATAGAACGCGAGCAGCGCCGCGCAAACGGGACGCCCGATGTGTCCGCGTTGCCGGAAATAGAGTGCGACGCCGCAGAATATAAAGATCAAAAACGGCGTGTAGATCGCCACGAATTGTAGCCGCTCGCCGACTTTCTCCCAGCCCTCGGGCGGATGACTTGTGAAGAACCATGCCGCCGCGAAGACCGCGAAGAGCAGCGCTGGTGCGACAACCGCCGCAAGCACCGATCCGCGACGCAGCGGACCTGCAATGAACGCGGCAACGAAATACCAGAAGAACTCGATCTCGAGCGTCCAGATGATGCCGTCGAGCGGCTTCGAGTAAACAAGCGCGCGCAGCGGCGGGAAATAATGCACGATGGCCTGCACGGCATTGAATGATTTCGGGCCGCCGAAGGCGAAGGCGGCGAGGGTCAGCGCCAGCAGCGTAATCGAGAAGCCAGCACAATACGTCGGCCAGATGCGCACAAAACGCGCGAGCACGAAAGCGCGCGCGTCGTAGCGTTCGAGCGAAATCGGGATGACGAAACCGCTGACGATGAAAAACAGCGCCACGCCGAACGCGGCGAAGCTGATCGGCAGGCTTCCAAGCCAGTGCGCGAAAAACGGGGGGTCGACCGCAAGCGGCGGTAACCCCGTAAGGGTTTCGACGGCAGCCTGCCCGGTCCAAAAGGCGATGCCCAGATGCACGATCACGACTGACAACGCGGCAATGCCGCGCAGCGCGTTGGCGAATTCGATCCTGCCTTCGCGCATCGACCCGAACCGCACCTCGTCACTTTGGTAGAAAGCGCCAGCCGGCCTGTAAGCCGGGTTCTGTACGCGGCGTGAGCCGCGCGACAGCCATTCCTCTGGGACGACCGTTGCCGGCCGCCTCGAGCAACCAACCCGGGCGATGAGTCCGGAGTGGACCTGGACGCGTTGCCGCGTCCGTATCGCCCCTATTCGGTCTTGCTCCCGGTGGGGCTTGCCTTGCCGCCGACGTTGCCGCCCGCGCGGTGCGCTCTTACCGCACCCTTTCACCCTTACCCCCGCCCGTTGCCGGCCGGTGGCGGTTTGCTTTCTGTGGCGCTGTCCCTGGGGTCGCCCCCGCCGGACGTTATCCGGCACCGTTTCTCCGTGGAGCCCGGACTTTCCTCTCGTCGTTCCCTGCGGAACAACGAGCGGCTGTCCGGCCGGCTGGCCGGGCGGGGATAGAGAGCCGTCGGCGGAAATGCAAATGTCCGCGTCATGTCGGACACGTTCGGACCAGACACGCGGTTGCAGTGCGTCGTGCGCGCGTCGCCGAACCACGGCGATCGCAAAGGCCGCGCGATCGATGCGATCGTGCTGCACTACACGGGCATGCCGACTGCCAGTGGCGCGTTGGACCGGCTGTGCGACCCGAAAGCGGAAGTCTCGAGCCACTATCTCGTCGACAAGGCGGGCGTGCTTTTCCAGCTCGTGCCGGAGGCGCGCCGCGCCTGGCATGCGGGCCGCTCGTTCTGGCAGGGCGAGCGTGACCTGAATTCCGTGTCGATCGGTATCGAGATCGCCAATGCCGGCCATGACGGCGGGCTTCCGGATTTCCCGGACGCGCAGATCGATACAGTCATCGCACTCTGCCGCGACATTCTTGAACGGCGTCGCATCCCAAGGGAACGCGTGCTGGCGCATTCGGACATCGCGCCGGGCCGCAAAGTCGATCCAGGTCCGAGATTTCCATGGAGCCGGCTAAGCGAAGCTGAGGTTGGGATATGGCCTGACGGCAATGAGGCTTCTGGCGGCCTCGTGCTCGCAGCCGGCGCGGTCGGCGCGCCGGTGGCCAGGCTGCGAGAAAAACTGGCCCGCTACGGTTTCGATCTTCCGGAAGGCAGCGTCTACGACGCAATCTGTGCGACGATCGTTGATGCCTTCCACCTGCGCTATCGGCCCGATGCGCCTGTAGGCCAAGCCGACGGGCAAACGCTGGCAACGCTCGATCGATTGTTGCGAAAATGATCCAGCGCAGGGAAGAAGCGGTTTCGCCACTTGACGATGGTGCGGCGCAATATAACTTCAGCACCGGCGACGACCTCCCTCGTCGTTAGCCCTTCGGGGCGTTTCCTCCCTAGACTTCGGGCCGCCGGCTTCCGGTGGCCCTTTTTCTTTGCCGGTCCCTTTGCGAAGGGCATCGCAAGCCGCCTGGCGGAGGTGTCGTGCATCTTTTCGAATGGATTCTCGCGCTGCTCGTTGCGGCGCTTTTTCTCGCGGCGTTGTCGCGCCGCATCGGTGCGCCTTACCCGGCATTGTTGGCGCTTGGGGGTGTCGCGCTCGCGTTCATACCGGGCGCGCCGACGGTTACGATCGATCCGGAACTGGCGCTGGCGCTCTTCGTCGCGCCCGCGTTGCTCGATGCCGCGTTCGATTCCTCGCCGCGCGACATGAAGCGTAACTGGCCGGCGCTCGCGAGCCTCGCCTTCGGCGTCGTGCTGGCGACGGTGGCCGCCGTCGCCTGGGTCGCGCACACGCTCGTGCCAACCATGCCGTGGGCGGTGGCGATCGCGCTCGGCGCCATCGTCGCGCCAACCGACGCGATTGCGGCCACCGTCGTTCTGCGTCCGCTCGCGCCGCCACATCGGCTTGTGCTGCTCGTCGAAAACGAAGGGCTGTTCAACGACGCGACGGCGCTCATCATTTATCGCGTCGCTGTCGGCGCGGCCGTTACGGGCGCTTTCGCACCAACGGTCATCGCGACGACCTTCGTCTTCGGCGTGATCGGCGGCGTCGTGCTCGGCCTGGTGCTGGCAAAGGCGTCGATGCTCTTGCACGGCCGCATCGCCGATATGCCGAGCGCGATCATCGTGCAATTCATCACGACCTTCTTCGTCTGGATTCTCGCGGACAGGCTCGGTGTATCCGCGGTGCTGACGCTCGTCGTCTACGCCATCACCATCGCGCGCACCGTGCCGACGCGAAGTTCGGCGCGCCAGAGATTGCCGTCTTATGCCGTGTGGGAAGTCGTCGTCTTCCTCCTCAACGTGATGGCCTTCGCGACGATCGGCCTGCAATTGCGGCCGCAGGTAGAAAACTTCACGCTGGAGAAAAACGGCGGGGATATCCTTTTCGCCTTTGCGATCTTCCTCGCCTGTTTTGTCGTGCGCTTCGTCTGGGTCGCGATTTTCATCAATGCCCGCCGGCTGCTCGACCCGAATGGGGAAGTCGCGAAACTGCCGGCGAAGACGGCGGCCAAGCAGGGGCTCGTCACCATCTGGTCGGGCATGCGCGGCGTGCTCACTATCGCGACGGCGCTTGCACTGCCGACAGATGCGAATGCCTTTCCGCACCGCGATCTTGTAGTGCTGGCGGCCTTTACCGTCGTGCTCGCGTCGCTGGTGCTGCAAGGGCTCACGCTAAAGCCGCTGCTGCTGCTGCTCGATCTGCACGACGACGATCCCGTCGGTCGCGAGGTGCTGATCGCGCGCAGGCGTGCGTGGCAGTCGGCGATCGACAGTCTCGATGGCGACACGTCCGAGGCCGCGGAGGCGGTGCGCGGCGAATATCGCGCGCAGATCGCCGCCAATTCGGATGACGATTCCGCAGATTCATTGCTGCAATCGGACTATGCACGACTGCGGCGACGTGCGGTCGAAGCGGCGCGCCACACGATCATTGCGATGCGTCGGTCCACCGAGATCGGCGACGACGCCTTTCACCGTGTCGAAGAAGAACTCGACCGGATCGAGATCGGCGCGGAGGCTTGAAGCATGTCCCGCTGAAGTGCTTTGCGGTTCGGCGAAGAGGACATGCTCGAAAAGTCAGACGAAGGCCGCCGTCGTCACGCGACCAACGTCCTTGGCCACCATCGCCTTCCACGCCGCATCGAGCGAGCCGTTGAGATCGATGGCGCGGCTCGCATCCTCGATGACAGTGCTCTCGAAACCTTCGGTACGCGCATCCATCGCCGTCCAGCCGACGCAATAGTCGGTCGCGAGGCCGCACACGAAGATACGTTTCATACCGCGTGCGCGCAGATAACCGGCGAGGCCCGTCGGCGTCTTCTGGTCGCCTTCGATGAAGGCGGAATAGCTGTCGACGTCGGGGTGAAAGCCCTTGCGGATGATGAGCTCGGCCTTTGCGATCTTCAGCCCGTCGGCGAGTGCGGCGCCACGCGTGCCCTGCACGCAATGGTCCGGCCACAGCACCTGATCGCCATAGGCGACCTTCGTCATCTCGAACGGCTTCTTGCCGCTGTGGCTTGAAGCGAAAGAGATATGTGACGGCGTGTGCCAGTCCTGCGTCAGGACGACATGCGCGAACTTCTCCGCCAGCGCGTTGATTGGCGCAATGACGGCATCGCCGTTCTTCACGGCGAGCGCGCCGCCGGGCAGAAAGTCGTTCTGCACATCGACGACGATGAGAACGTCGGTGTCGCCAGGCGTGATCTTTGTTTGCGCATGTGCTGTGCGCTGGAAGATCGGCGTCGCGAGAGCGCCTGCAGCGATACCGAATGTCGCGCGTCGCGAGGGCGTGAATGTGTCGGACATTTTAGCCTCCTCCGTAGTCGTCGCTGCAATGATGCAATGCCGCGGCCACAGATGCCAAGCGCGCGAAGGCAAGTCCCCCGCGGGACACTTTGTTAAACGCGGTCGTCCGAAAACCGACGCGGCGAAGGTCTCAACGACGATCCGGCTTGATCGCACCGTCATCGAGGCGTTCCGCGCTACGGGACCGGGCTGGCAAAGCCGGATCAACGAGACACTGGCGCGAGCAGCGAAACGGATGAAACAGTCAGCCTAATCTATCCCGCGCCAGCAGAAACCCCAAGTGCCGCTTCACCTGCGGCCATTCGCTCGCGATGATCGAATAGACGCAGGTGTCGCGCTGGTTGCCGGCGGGATCATGATGGTTGCGTAGGATTCCGTCGAGTTTCGCGCCGAGCCGCTCGATCGCGCTGCGGCTCTGCCGGTTGAAGTGATGCGTGCGGAATTCCACCGCGATGCAGCCGAGCGCCTCGAACGCGTGCGTCAGCAAGAGCATCTTGCATTGTGTGTTGACGCCGGAGCGCTGCACACTCTTCGCATACCAGGTGCTGCCGATCTCGAGCCGCTTCACGCTCGGCACAACGTTCATATAGGTCGTCATGCCGACAGCTTCGCCGCTGGCGCGCGCTACGACCGCGAAAGGCGTCATCGCACCGGCCGCCTGAGCCGCAAGCTTCGAGGCGATGTTCTTGTCCATGCCGTCCGGCGTCGGCACGCTTGTGTACCAGAGGTTCGACAGATCGCCGTCGGCGGAAGCTTTCGCCAGCGATGCCGCGTGATTTGCGGCGAGCGGTTCCAAAATCACGTCGGTGCCTTCGAGGCGAACGGGTGCGGGCCAGCTCATGCAAAGTCTCTCCGGTTCGAGCGGACCGTGTTAGAGCCGAATTGGATCGCAGGAC
This sequence comes from Beijerinckiaceae bacterium, assembly GCA_965246795.1. Taxonomy (GTDB): domain Bacteria; phylum Pseudomonadota; class Alphaproteobacteria; order Rhizobiales; family Beijerinckiaceae; genus JAJXWB01. The sequence goes on from CBDFFN010000005.1 coordinate 93,876, forward strand.
AATTGCGACCGGGGGGAAACAAGAATGCCGCGCATTCCTTATGCCGACGAGGCGAAATCGACGCCAGAGTTTCGCGCGCTGCTTTCGACGAAACATCCTTTGAATCTGTACAGGATGCTGCCGCGTGTCGGAGCGAAGGCGGCCTCTGCCTTCGTCGCGCTCGGCGGTGCGCTGCTGCGCGACGGCAAACTTGACCCCGTCATTCGCGAGATCGCCATTCTCCGTGTCGGACATCTGAGCCGTGCGGCTTACGAGGTGCACCAGCACACGCGCATCGGCCTTGGAATCGGTATGGAAGAAGCGCTGCTCATCGCCGTAAAGGCGGGCCCCGACGCACAGGGCCTTTCACGCGAACAGGCGTTGGTGATCCGCTACACCGACGACGTCGTCGCTTTTGTGAAAGCCAGCGACGCGCTTTTCAACGATGCCGTCGCAACATTCGGCGAGGATGGCGCGGCGGAACTTACGCTGGTCATCGGCTTCTACGCGATGGTTTGCCGTTTCCTCGAAAACATGGAGATCCCGATCGAGGGCTGACGACTCACAACCGCGACTTCGCCGCCGGCGCGTCATTCTTCGCGTCCACGACACCCTGCACGAGCGCCAGTGCATCGTCGCCCGACCATTCGGCCGGCCCCGCCAGCGTCGCGATCTCGCAGCCGTCCGGGCCGACGAGAAAGGTGGTCGGAAGACCGACGACCTTGCCGGCCTGTTTGAGCTGGTAAAAAACATCCGCCTTCGGATCGGAATAATATGCGAGCGTCTTCACGCCGATCTCGTTGAGAAATGCCTTCGGCCGCTCGAGTCGGCTGGTGTCGATATTGATCGTCAAAACCTCGAAGTCTTGCGATCCCGCTTTGGCCTGCAACCGGTCGAGCGCCGGCATTTCCTGCCGGCAGGGCACACACCACGTCGCCCAAAGATTCAGCAGCACAGTGCGGCCACGGAAATCGGCAAGCGTCTTGCCCTTTCCGTCCGGCCCCTGAAACGACAGCGCCGGCATCGGCGCGATCGTTGCCGGCGTGTTCATGGCGGCGACCTCGCCCTGCTGCAGCGGCGCGGCCTTGCGCGCGAGTGCAGTCGAGCGCGTGCAGGCGCCAGCCTCGCCCTTTGGCGCGAGCGGCGTCCTCCCGTATAGGACGGCGCCAAGCGCGGTGCCGGCGACAACGGTGGCGAGGACAAGCGGCCAGCGGGCGCGCGCCGTTCGGCCTATCTGAGAACGTCCGGCGTCGGGCGTGCGGTTTGGAGGCATGTCGGTCATTGGATCACGGCAAGAAAGCAGGCGAGGGCGCGCCGGGCAATGCGATGTGGGGCGGTCGGTTCGCCGACGCACCGGACGCGCTGCTCGATGCGATCAACACGTCGATCGATTTCGACCGCGTTCTGTTCGCGCAAGACATTGCCGGCTCGAAAGCGCATGTCGCGATGCTCGCGCAGACGGGCATCGTGTCGAAGGAGGACGCGGGCGCCATTGACGGCGGTCTAGACCAGGTGCGGCAGGAAATCGAGGAAGGCCGCTTCACGTTCTCGCGGGCGCTCGAGGACATTCACATGAACGTCGAGTCGCGCCTCGCCGAGATCGTCGGTCCCGCGGCAGGTCGGCTGCACACCGCGCGCTCGCGCAACGACCAGGTAGCGCTCGATTTCCGGCTCTACGTCCGCGATATGATCGACGCGCTCGACCGGCAGTTGCACGGCCTGCAAAGCGCGTTTGCGAAGAAGGCCTTGGCGCATGCGGGCGATGTGATGCCGGGCTTCACACATCTGCAGCCGGCACAGCCCGTGACCTTCGGCCATCACCTCATGGCCTATGTCGAAATGTTTTCACGCGATCGCGGCCGTTTCGCCGATGCGCGCAAACGCATGGAGGAGTGTCCCCTCGGCGCTGCCGCGCTCGCAGGCACGTCGTTCCCGATCGATCGCCACGCGACGGCGGCTGCGCTCGGCTTCGCACGTCCGACAGCGAATTCGCTCGACAGCGTCTCCGACCGCGATTTCGCGCTCGAGTCGCTCGGCGCTGCGGCGATCTGCGCCACGCATCTGTCGCGCTTCGCCGAAGAGATCGTGCTGTGGACGGGGCCGTTCTTCGGCTTTGTTGCGCTCAGCGACCGTTTCTCGACGGGGTCGTCGATCATGCCGCAGAAGCGCAATCCCGATGCCGCCGAACTTGTTCGCGGCAAGACCGGGCGGATGATCGGGGCGCTCACGGCATTGCTCGTCGTAATGAAGGGCCTGCCGCTCGCCTACTCCAAGGACATGCAGGAGGACAAGGAAGGCGTCTTCGACGCGCTTTCGACGTTGTCGCTCTGCCTCGCCGCGATGACAGGCATGGTGGACGACATGAAGCCCAATACAGCGCGCATGAAAGCGAGCGCCGGCGCGGGCTATGCGACCGCGACCGATCTCGCGGACTGGCTCGTGCAGACATTGGGAATGCCTTTTCGCCAGGCGCACCACGTAACTGGGCGCGTCGTCGCGCTGGCATCGTCGCGATCGCTCGAACTGGAAGCGTTGCCTTTAGCCGACATGCAGGCGATCGTGCCGAACATCACCGAGGATGTCTTCCGCGTGCTCGGCGTGGAAAATTCCGTCGCCAGCCGCACATCCTATGGCGGCACGGCGCCCGACAACGTCCGTGTGCAGGCGCAGGGCTGGCTCGACCGGCTCGCAAAAGAGTTTCGCGCATGAGTCCCAGCGGTGGCGTGCATGTCGTCAAACATCCGCTGGTGCAGCACAAGCTGACCCTGATGCGCGATAAGACGCGCTCGACTCAAGGGTTTCGGCGGCTGCTGAACGAGATCGGCATGCTGCTCTGCTACGAGGTGACAGCCGACTTGCCGCTCGACATGATCGAGATCGAGACGCCGCTGACACGCACGCATGCGCCGACTCTTGCCGGCAAGAAGCTCGTCTTCGCGCCTATTCTTCGCGCGGGTGTCGGGTTCCTGGACGGCATGCTCGATCTCGTGCCCTCGGCGCGCGTCGCGCATGTCGGCATTTATCGTGATCCGAAAACGCTCGAAGCAGTGGAATATTATTTCAAGGCGCCGAGCGACATCGCCAATCGCCTCGTCATTGTCATGGACCCGATGCTGGCGACAGCGCATTCGGCAACAGCGGCGATCACACGCCTCAAAGCGGCCGGCGCGCGCGAGATCCGTTTCGTGTGCCTGATCGCTGCGCCCGAAGGCATCGCAGCGCTGCGCAATGCTCACCATGACGTACAGATATGGACCGCGGGAATCGACGAGAAGCTCGACGATCACGCCTATATCGTGCCGGGCCTCGGCGATGCGGGTGACCGAATGTTTGGCACGAAATGATGGCGAAGGATTTTGTCGACCGCTTTCGGGTGCGGATGGGCGACGAATTTCGCTTGAAGGATTTCGATCCGGCTGGTCCCGACGATCTCGGCCTCGACAAGGACAGCGCGAAGCCGCGCATGGAGGCGGCGCTCGAAAGCCTGCGCGCCCTGCAGGAGCGTGTCTATGCCGAGGAGCGCTGGTCGGTGCTTGTCGTGCTGCAGGGCATGGATGCTTCGGGCAAGGACGGTCTCGTCGAACACGTGATGTCCGGCATTAATCCGCAGGGGTGCCGCGTCACATCCTTCAAGGCGCCGTCCTCGACCGAACTGAAGCACGATTTCCTTTGGCGTTCGGCCTGTGCGCTGCCGGAGCGTGGCATGGTCAGCATCTTCAATCGCTCGCATTACGAAGAATTGCTCGTCGTGCGCGTGCACCGTGAATTGCTCGACAAGCAGATGTTGCCCAAGCGTTGCGTGACCGAAGATCTATGGTCGGAGCGTTTCGCGAGCGTCCGCGCCTTCGAAACACATCTCGCGAGAAGCGGCACGCTCGTGCTGAAGTTTTTCCTCAACCTGTCGAAGAAGGAACAGAAGAAGCGCTTTTTAGCGCGTATCGACGATGCATCAAAGAACTGGAAGTTCGGTCCGGGCGACATCGGCGAGCGTCAGCATTGGGACGAATACGCGCACGCCTATGAGGACGCGATCCGTCACACCGCGACGGACGATGCGCCGTGGCATGTCGTGCCGGCCGATCGCAAATGGCTCGCGCGGCTGGTCGTCGCGGAGACGATCGTCGCGGCACTGGAGAAAGCCGATCCGAAATATCCGGCCGTGGACGAGGCGACGCGGACGGCGATGAAAGACGCGGAGGCGATGCTGGAGAGCGAAGGCTAGGGCAATATAACTTCAGTCGGAATTGTCATTGCGAGGAGCCCGAGCGAAATCGGTAACAGCCGATTTGGCGGAGGCGACGCGGCAATCCATCCTCCGATGTCGGTCAAGATTTGGAGATGGATTGCTTCGCTGTGCTCGCAATGACGGTGCGGTGGCCGCCGTCAGCCCTCTTTAATGACGCTGACATGCGCGGCGACGATGCGCCATTTGCCGTCGATGCGCGCCCAGGTCTGCATTTGACGGCCGGCGCCCGGCTTCATTGTGCCGCGCTGAAAGAGCGTCGACGCCGTCGCATAGTCTTTGCCGAATGTCGTGATGACGGTGCGATCGATCGTGCGGGCAAGCCCTGCCGCAGGACGGGCCGAGCGAAAGGCCGATACTTCCTTGTAGCCGTAAAGGTTCTCGCCGATGCCGTAGCGGATCGTATTGGGGCTATCCCAGAACAACTCGTCGAGCACGGCAACTTCGTTTTCGCCTAGCGCTTTTTCGTAGCGCGCAAAGGCCGCTTCGACCTCGGCCTTCGTCGCGGGATCGTTGATGATCATGGTCTTGCCTTCAGTTTGCGCCGTGGCAGGAGTTGCTGTGTCGGCGAGTGCGAGCGCACTGCCAACGGCGAGTGTCGTGCGTCGTGTGAAATCCATGGTCGTGCCCCAGAAGTTGGCGCAAGCGATCGCCGCTCAAGCGGCATCGTTCAGCGTCGCGACCGTTGCACATGCCGTGCCGCCTTGCTCGAGAGCGTGCGCGATACGCAGCACTATGTCCTCGCGCCACGGCGCCGCGATGATTTGTATGCCGATCGGCAACGCCTCGCCGTCGAGCCAGACCGGCACGGCGGCAACCGGCAGACCGATGCAGGAAATCGGTTGCGTGAAGACGCCAATGTTTGCGCGCAGCGGCAGATCGACGCCATCGAGCACGATGCGCTTCTGGCCGAGTTCTGGCGCCTGGCACGGCGTTGCTGGTGCGATGATCGCATCGACGCCGTCGAAGAGTTTCAGCACGCTGTCGCGATAGGTGCGGCGCACCTTTTGCGCCTGCATATACCACGCGGCTGGCAGCATCGCGCCGGCAAGCAACCGATCGCGCGTGTCCGGATCGAAATCTTTCGCGCGGCTGCGAAGGCGGTCGAGGTGCAGTGCGCCACCTTCCACCATCGTGACGAGATAGGCGGCCGCCCGCCCGAGCGGCGCGTCGGGAATGTCGATGTCATCAGTGACGCCGAGTGCCTTGCAGACGCGCTCGACGGCAGCAAAGGCAACCGCCTCGCCGCTGCGTGCGAAATAGCCGCCCGCGCGCGCGATGCGAAGACCAGCCGCGCCTTGCGCGATCTTCGGCGCACAAAACTCGAGAGGGTGGTCGGCCTGCGCGGGGTCGTCGGGATCAAAGCCCTGCATTGCATCGTAGGCGAGCGCGAGATCGGTCGCGGAGCGCGCGAGTGGTCCGAGATGATCGAGACTACCGACGAAGGGGAACGTGCGTCCGCGCGAGAGGCGCCCGAACGTTGGCTTCAGGCCGAACAGACCGCAGAAGGACGATGGCACGCGGATCGAACCGTTCGTGTCGCTACCAAGCGAGAGCGCGCAGAGCCCGGCGGCGACGGATGTCCCACTGCCGCCCGATGATCCTCCGGACATGCGCGTGAGATCGTGCGGATTGCGCGATGCGCCGACGTGCACGTTCTCGCCCGTGAAATCATAGGCGTATTCGCCCATCGTCACGGCGCCGACGAGAATCGCGCCGGCGGCTTCCAGCTTCTCGACAAGGAATGCGTCGCGGGACGCGGGCGCATCGTCGGTGTTGATCTTCGATCCGGCGAGCGTCGCGATGCCGGTGACATCGAAGAGGTTCTTGACCGAGAAGGGCACGCCCGCGAGCGGGCCGGGGTCTTTCCCACCTGCGACTGCCGCATCGATCCGCACTGCCGCCGCGCGCGCGCGATCCGCGCAGACATGTGTGTAAGCGTTGACTGTGGGATTGAGTTGTTCGATGCGCGCGAGCGTGGCGTCGATCACACCGCGCGCGCGCAACGTGCCGGCGCGAACGGCAGCCGCGATTTCATGCGCGGATAGCAGCGATGGATCGCTCACGCGCGAAAGACCGGTAGCGGTTCGACGTGGTCGCAGGGAGGCGCGTCCGCCAGCATCGCCGCCATGCGACGCGCGACGAGCAGATTGGCGCGAATTTCCTGCGGGTCGGCGTCCGTCAATGGAAGAGCAAGTGCCGTGGCCATTGCAGCAATATACGCGTCCGCTTCAGCGTCGGACATCGGCGGAATCTTCGGCGGGTTCGAACCTGTCATGATCGGGATCGTGGCGGTGAATGTCTCGCGACGCAACATCGTTGCTTGCACGAGATTTGGGCGGTTGCGTCGAAGCTTCGCCTACAACACCGCGCGCCGCACATGCGCGTCGGCATCCCGATCCATCGGGCCGGCACGCGTCTCGCGATCTGTCATAGTACGCGCCGATGATGCCCATGCGCCCGACAAGCTGGCACGGCGCACGAGTGCATCGCGCTCGATGGCGGCGGCGACCGACGGCGCCTTGTCGGCCACGACTGGCGGCGAGAAGACGTAACCCTGCACGACGTCGCAGTCCTGCTGGCCGAGGATGAGAACTTCGGCCGGCAATTCGGCGCCTTCTGCGACGACCGTCATCCCAAGACCGCGGGATAATGCAACGATACCGCCAAGCAGCTTTCGTTTCTCCGGCATCGTCGAAATGCCGTCGACAAATACCCGATCGATCTTAAGCTGTTTGAACGGCAGGCGTGTCAGGTATCCGAGCGAGGAATAGCCCGAGCCGAAATCGTCGAGCGCGAGCCGCACGCCGAGTGCGGACAGCGCCGTCAGCGCGCGGCTAATGTGCGCCTCGTTGCTGTCGACGAAGAGGTTCTCTGTGAGTTCGAGGCAGAGCAAATCCGGCGGGAGATTCGTCTCCGCCAACACGCTGGCGACGGCCTTTTCGAAATCCATGCTCCAGAGCTGTGCCGGCGAAACGTTCACCGACACGGATCGCCGCGGCAATCCCGCGTCCAGCCATTCGCGACCCTGGCGGCACGCCTCGCGCAGCACCCACAGGCCAAGATCGACGATCAGGCCCGAATTCTCTGCGATCGGAATGAATTCTGCGGGCGAGATCGGTCCGCGCTCGGGATGCGTCCAGCGTAGCAGCGCCTCGAAGCCGGTGACGCGGCCGCTCCTGAGATCGACCTGCGGCTGATACTGCGCATGCAGTGCGCCGGTATGTACTGCATTGCGGAGATGCCGGCGCAGATCGAGCTTCAGTTCCACAGCTTTGGCGTAGGCGGGCTCGAAGAGTGTCGCGCGTCCGCGGCCGGCTTCTTTCGCCATGTAAAGCGCCTGATCCGCGCTCCGCATGGCGGCCTCGACCGTCGATCCATGTTCGGGCAGGCGCGCAATGCCGATCGTGGCGCCAATGAAGGCTTCGCCTTCGCTGAGGTCGACGGGGCCTGACAGGCTGCCGATGATGCGCTTGGCCACGGCCATCAGGTCTGCCGCGGTTGCGGAGCCTTCGTAGAGAACGGCGAATTCGTCACCACCGAGCCGTGCGACCGTCGCCTCGCCGAACTCGCGTCGTAACGTTGTTGCAACCCAGGTCAACAATTCGTCGCCCGCGGCATGGCCTAGAAAGTCGTTGACCTCCTTGAAGCGGTCGAGATCGATCAGCAGCAATGCACCGCGACGTCCTTGCGATGTGCAGGTCTCGATCATCGCGGCGAGCCGCTGTTTCAGCAACGTGCGATTGGCAAGGCCCGTGAGCGGATCGCCATAGGCAAGCTGTTCGAGCCGCCGCTCGGCCTCCTTGCGCTCGGTGACGTCTTGCACCGTACCCACAAGGCCGACGATGCGGCCGTGCGACATGCTGGCCTTGCATGTCACCGCATGATCGCGCGCGGAACCATCGGCATGGCGGACACGCACGTCGAGCGCCTCGGTTCTGCCGCTGAGCAGCACGCGTCTCTGCATCGCCCAGAAACGGTCTGAATCTTCGCCGACGAAGCAGTGCTGCACATTTTCCGGCGTCGGCTCGAACGTGTCGGGCTCGAAGCCGAAGAGCGAATAGAGTTCGGGCGCCCAGACGAGCCGGCCGGTATCGAGCCGGAAATTCCATGTCCCTATCCGCCCGAGCCAATGCGCCTCCTGCAGCGCCTGTGTACGCTGTTCCAGCATGGCTTCCGTCGCGCGTAGTTCGGTGACGTCGCTGGCGGTGCCGCGATAGCCGAGAAACGTGCCATCTTCGGCAAAGCACGGCTTGCCGCTTGTGCGAATGCTAACGCGGGATCCGTCGTCGCCGATCAGCGTGTAGCTGAAGTCGCGAAATGGACGCCGCGCCTCCATGTCGGCGCGATGTCGTCGCATCGCCGCCTCGTCCTCGGGCGCGTAGGAGAGCTCCCAACGCGCCTTGCCGCCGGTGGCAACGGTCTGGAACGCAGCGTTGCCGTCCAGCATTCGCGGATAGGGCAGCATGCGGTGTTCTGCATTGCTCTGCCAGCACCAGTCCGACGCAGTGCTGACGAAATCCGCAAGCCGCTGCTCGCTTTCGGCAAGACGGCGCAGCGTCGTGGTTTCCTCGGTGACATCGCGGACGATGCCGGACACCTGCCGCACGCGTCCTTGCGCATCGCGCAGCGCCTCGCCGTGGACCAGGCAGTCGATGGTGGCGCCGTCCGGCTTCCGGAACTGTGCCTGCACCGTATAGGCGGAACCATCATCCCAGCACGCGTTGTGATGCGCCGTCAGAATATTGTGACAGGCGGGCTCGAACAGCGCGCGGATCTTGCCAACAGGCACAAGGCCGTCGCGTGTTTCCAGCTCGTAGAAGGTCGCGAGTTCGGACGAGAGCCAAACGAAGGCGGGATCGGCGCTGTGCGTGATCCAGTAGCCCATGCGGGCCATCTTGATGGAGCGCCGCAGTTCCTCTTGCGAGCGGCGCGGCGTCGCGCGCACGTTGGCCTGCGCTTGCGACGATCTGCGGACGGCCATGAATCCTCGAACCGAATCTTGGTGTGGATCATGTCAGGACGGGCGTTAGGAACGGGTTAAATGTTTCGACCTGCGGCGCGGAAAACTGGCGCTTCGTTACGCCGCTCGGTCGAGCAGAAATTGCCCGAAAAAAGCCGATAGTTCGTCGCGTGCATCGAGCGGCAAGACGTTGGCGATATGTTGGTCCGGACGCACAACGACGAGCGCGCCGCGCGCGCGATCGATTCCGCGCAGATCGAAAATGTCGAGGCCGTCTTTCAGGTTCGGCGCGAAGACTTTCTCGTAATCGATGAGGCCGAACCGTCCCTTGCGCGGCAGGAGCATGGGCGGAAGGTCTTCGACTTTCAGGTCGCGATGGCCCTGCTGAAGAATCGCGCGCACGTCGATGACGCTGTCGATCTCGGCGCCCGATGGCGTGAAGCGTCGGATCGGCGACGAGGCCGCGTCGGCGAGGAACGCCATCAGCGTTCGCAGCTTCTCGCCGTTTGCATCGGAAAAAGCATAGAGACGCCACGCACCGTCAGCTTTGTGTGCGTGACCGAGGTGCATCGGCTTCGCATCGGCAAGCCGCACGACTGGCGCGGAATGGAAGCGCATGCCGACGACGAAGCCCGTCGCCAAAGCCTGATGCGTCGCGGGCGCCGTGAGATAGGTATGTGGCGGGTAAAGCGTCGCGACGCCCGCGGTGTAGCGGCCCGACATCGTGAAACGGGCCTGAAGTTCGGCGGGATCGACGCCGCCGCGTTCGGGATGCGCGGGATCCTTCGGCGGGGACGCCATGATCTTTGCAAATTCCTTGTCGAAATCGATGAGCCGCTGCGCGACGGCGTGCCGTTCGACCGAATAAGTACGCAGGAGATGCGGCGCGGCGCGCCCTTCCAGCACCGACGCCAGCTTCCAGCCGAGATTGTAGGCGTCCTGAAGCGACACGTTCATGCCTTGGCCCGCCTTCGCGCTATGTGTGTGGCAGGCGTCGCCGGCGATGAACACGCGCGGATCGCGAAATGCGACCTCGCCTGCCGGCACATCGTCGAACCGATCCGTGACGCGCTGCCCAACCTGATAGACCGCAAACCACGCGACGCTGCGCACATCGAGCTTGTAGGGATGCAGCACGCGTTGCGCGGTGGCGATCACGCTCTCCTGCGTATGCTGGCGAAAGGCTTCGCGATTGTTCGGATCGATCTCGCCCATGTCGACGTAGAGCCGCGCGAGATAGCCGCCTTCCCTGGGGATCAACAGGATATTGCCGCCGCTCTGCGACTGGATCGCCGCCTTCATGCGGATGTCCGGAAAGTCGGTGACGGCGAGCATGTCGACGACGCCCCAGGCGTGGTTGGCGAAGTCGCCATGCGGCACCGCGCCAATTGCATCGCGCACGCCGCTGCGTGCACCATCGCACCCGACGACATATTTCGCGCGAATTGTTTTGCGCGCACCGGTCGCGACATTCTTTGTCTCGACGACGACGGGGTGTTCGCCAGTCGCTTCGATCTTCAGGCCGACGAACTCGATGCCGAAATCGGGCACGAAACGCGTCGGCGATTTCGCGGCATAGTCCTGCAGATACATGAGCAGGCGCGCCTGATTGACAATGAGATGCGGGAATTCCGAGAGCCCGTCCTCGACATCCTGGATGCGGCCAGCGCGAGCGATCCTCGATGGATCGTCCTGCGACGGACGCCAGAACACCGTTTCATTGACCCAATAGCCTTCGCGCGTCAGCTTCCCGCTCAGGCCGAAGGCGTCGAAGGTCTCGACCGTGCGGCAGGCAACGCCGTCAGCATGGCCGACCTGCAATGGGCCTTCGCGTTTCTCGATCAGCCGCGTGGAAATGCCGGGAAAGGTCGAGAGCTGCGCCGCGAGCAGCATGCCGGCGGGACCCGCGCCGACGATCAGAACATCGGTCGTATCCGGGAGTTCGGTCGGGCGCACTTCGGCGCCGGGCGCAGGCGCGAGAATGTCCGGATCGCCCGGCGCATAGCCGTCGCGGTAGAATTGCATCGAGATATTCCGTCTATGCGATTGCGCAACGCATCTAGATCAATGCGCGGCCGGCGGCTTGAGGTGCAGGATGTCTCGTGCTTCCGACGCTGTCGCGGGACGGCCGCCGTGTCTCGCGATCGCGTCTGCAGCGACGCGCACGAGTTCCGCATTGCTGCCGGCAAGCCGGTCTTTCGACACGCGGATATTGTCTTCGAGGCCCGTGCGAACGGCCACGCCGCCGCGTGCGAGAACCCAGTCCATCACGCGTGCCTGATGTGCGCCGATGCCCGCCGCGGTCCATGTCGCCTGCGGCAAGGTACGGCGCGTCTCTGCGAGCAGTACGTCGAGGAGATGCTCGTCGGCCGGCATCGCATTCTTCACGCCCATGACGAATTGCACATGCGGCCGCTCGTCCATCAGGCCGCTGTCGATGAGCCGACGTGCACCGTGAATGTGCGAGAGATCGAAAATCTCGATCTCCGGACGGATGCCGCCGTCTTTGATCTTCGTCGCAAGATCTTCGACGAGCGTGGGGTGGTTCTCATAAATGATCGTCGGGAAATTGACCGAGCCCGTCGACAGCGACGCCATGTCGGGCTTGAGGTAAAGCGCCGATCCGCGCGCCGACTGATCGCGCCCACGCCCGCCCGTCGAGAATTGCATGATCATCCCGGGGCAATGTTTCACCACGCCCTGCTGGACCGCCCCGAAACGTTCGGGATCGGACGAAGCGCTCTCGTCATCGTTGCGTACATGCACGTGAACAAGCGTCGCGCCGGCCTCGAAGGCCGCGTGCGTGGATTCGATCTGCTCCGTCGGCGTGACGGGTAGGGCAGGGTTGTCCTTCTTGCGTGGCACGGAGCCAGTGATCGCAACGGCAATGACAACGGGCTGCATGACCTATTCTCCCGCCGTCACGCATTTTTGCGACGACGCTTCGATTTTTTTTCAGGCCAAATGTACCTTGGGCGACGGCCGCTGTCTGTCCAGCAGAGAAACGACGGACGTTGGCAATGCCATTGTGCGGCCGCGCTGACGAGAAACTGACCTGCATTGTCTACGCGCGTTCAGCCTGCATGGACATAAAGCGCTATCCCGCTGCGCTCAATTCTGCTTCGATGGAGACGAGATTTGGTATCGCGTCCGGTGATCCCAAGTCGTTCGCCGCTCGATCTCATGGGGAAAGATCATGCGCCTACCGATTTGCATCGCTGTTACCGCAATTTGCTTCGCCGCCAGCACACCTGCTCTCGCGCAGATGGTTCCGTGCTCGGGCGACGATACGATCTACACCGGGCGCGGTGGATCAACCCAGGAATGGATACAGGTCAAACCCGGCCAGGGCTGTGAAATGGGGATCGAGATCGGCGGCCGACAGCAGGGAATCGACTTCGTGAAGGTAATGTCGAAGCCGAAGATCGGATTTGCGGGCACCAACGGCAATCACAAGGTGATGTACAAATCCAATGGTCCCGCCGGCACGGACTCTTTCGACATCGGCATCGGCGTCATCGCGCCAAACGGCACGTCGAAGTTGTTCATGCGAAAAGTGAACGTGACGATCGCGCCTTAGCCACAACGGGCCGAGCAGACTAGTTGCATCGCTGTGCGGATTGGCGCTCCCTAGGGGAATCGAACCCCTGTTTTCGCCGTGAGAGGGCGACGTCCTAGACCGCTAGACGAAGGGAGCGTTGACGCTCCTAATAAAGGGGCTGGCGCAGTGCGGCAAGCGGCCTGCCGCCCTACACCCAACCCATGAGTTCGCGGCGCACCACGGCCTCGATCACATCGAGGCCTGCATCGCTGGCATTGAGGCAATCCGCGCGCGCGAATTGTTCGCCGCCATGTTCGAGGAAAATGTCGCGATTCTCGATCCCAATCTCCTCGATCGTCTCCAGACAATCGGCGACGAAACCGGGGGTGAACACGAGCATGCGCTTCACGCCTGCCTGCGCCAGCGCCTCGACCGTCTTGTCGGTGTAGGGCTGCAGCCATTCCGCTGGTCCGAAGCGCGACTGGAATGTTGTGCGAAACCGTTGTTCGTCCAGCCCCATCGCCTCGCGCATCAGCCGCGCCGACTTCACGCATTGGCAGTGGTATGGATCGCCCTTCAGCAAATATTCCTTCGGCACGCCGTGAAACGAGGCGAGGATCACGTCCGGCTCGAATGGCAGCGACGCAAGCGTCTCCTGAAGGCTGCGCACGACGGCGTCGATGTAAAAACTGTCGTCGTGCCAGGGCGGCGCAATGCGCACCGAGGGTTGCCAGCGCATCTTTGACAGAGCCTCGAACGCCTTGTCGCAGACCGTTGCGCTCGTCGCTGCTGCATATTGCGGATAGAGCGGCACGATCAGGATGCGGTCGCAGCCCTGCGTCTGCAGCGCGGCAAGGCGGCTCTCGATCGAGGGATTGCCATAGCGCATGGCCCAGTCGACATGCAGCGGCACGCTTTCGCCGTCGCCGAGACGCTCGCGCAGCCGGTCCGCTTGCGCCCGCGTAATTGTTTTCAGCGGACTCTCGTCGGCGTCGAAATTCCAGATCGTGTCGTAGTCGCGGCCCTTGCGCTGCGGCCGCGTCGACAGAATCACGAGATTGAGCAGCGGCCACCAGAGCCAGCGCGACGTTTCGATGACGCGGCGGTCGGAGAGAAATTCCTTGAGGTAGCGCCGCATCGACCAATAGTCGGTCGCATCCGGAGTCCCGAGATTGACGAGCAGCACGCCAACGGCGCGCGGCGGCACGGCCGGATGTTCGGCCGGCATGGCAATTGTCGTTATGTCGGGGGCACGCGCGTCCACGCCGCTAGACGTGCCGGACGCTCACGCCCGGCGCAAGCCGTGAAAATGGTCGACTGGCCCATGGCCGCTGCCGACATTGAGCGCATCCGCCCCGGCGAGCGCGGCCTCCAGCCAGCGTTTCGCCTGCACGATTGCCTCGGGCAGCGACGTGCCGCGCGCGAGAAACGTGACGATGGCCGAGGAAAGCGTGCAGCCGGTGCCGTGCGTATTGCGTGTGGCGATCCGCCGCCCGTCAAAATGCGTGCAGCCCTCGGTCGTACACAGCACGTCGGTCGTGTCCTCGCCGGAAAGATGCCCGCCTTTGACGAGCGCCGCGCGAACGCCCTTCGCAACCAGCGCCCGTCCGGTTTTCTCCATCGCGGCGATGCTTTCGGCAAGCGGCTGGCCGGCGAGCGCAGCGGCCTCGCCGAGATTTGGCGTGAGCAGGGTTGCATGTGGGCCGAGATGCCGCAGGATCGCGGCCCCGACATCCGCATCGCCAAGCGCATCGCCGCTTGTCGCCGCCAGCACGGGATCGACTACGACCGGTATCTTTGGATGCTTCGCAAGAATGCCTGCGAGCGCTTCCGCGATTGTGGTCGAGCCGACCATGCCGATCTTGATCGCATCGACGCGGATGTCGGCGAAGATCGCTTCGATCTGCGCGACGACGAATTCCGGCGTTACCGGTACGATCCCACTCACACCAAGCGTGTTCTGCGCCGTCAGCGCCGTGATCGCCGCCATACCGTAACAGCCGAGCGCACCAAAAGTCTTGAGGTCGGCCTGTATGCCGGCACCGCCGGAAGGGTCGGAGCCGGCGATGGAAAGGACGTTGGGGATCACGTGTAGAGATCTAGCCGACCGGGCGCTCGTCCGCGATGATTTTGCCATCGTTCGGCAATGATCCCATCGCCACGACCTTCACTGCGCCACGCAGCTTCGTGACCGCCTGCAGCGTATTCGCAAGCGCATCCGGCGAGGCGTCGCCGTTACGGCTCTCGGCATGCAGTGCCATCGCATCCTGTTCGTTCTCGCGCGACACGACGAGGCGGAGACGTCCGAGTTCCGGATGACGTCGCCCGAGTTCGGCGATCTGCGCGGGATCGACGAACATGCCCTTCACTTTCGTGCGCTGGTCGGCACGTCCCATCCAGCCAGCGATCCGCATGTTCGTGCGGCCGCAAGACGATGAGCCTTTCATGACCGCGGAGAGATCGCCGGTGCCGAAACGCAGCAAGGGATAGTCGGCGTTGAGACGCGTCACGACGACCTCGCCAACCTCGCCGTCCTTCACGGGCTCGTCGGTGCCAGGCTTTACGATCTCGACGCAGACGTTCTCGTTCGCGATGAGACCTTCCATCGCTTCGCTCTCGTAGGCGATAAGACCAAGTTCTGCGGTGCCATACGCCTGCCGTGTGGCGACGCCGCGTTTCTCGAGTTCTTTGCGAAGGCTCGCCGGTAACGCAGCGCCCGAAACGAGTGCTTTCTTGAACGGCGACGCAATTTTCGCATCGCTTGCCCGATCAAGCAGGATTTTGAGAAAATCCGGCGTACCGCAATAAGCGACGGGTTTGTAAACGCGCAGCACGTCCAGCTGCTGCTCGACGTTGCCGGGGCCGGCGGGGATGACCGGACAGCCGATCGCCGACGCGCCGCACTCCATCATGAAGCCGCCAGGCGTCAGATGGTAGGAGAACGTGTTCAGCACGATGTCGCCCTTGCGGAACCCCGCCGCGAAAAGTGCGCGCGCGCTTCCCCACCAGTCGCGCGCATGACCCTCCGGCTCGAAGATCGGGCCGGGCGAAACGAGGAGATGACGCAGGCTTGCGCAACGCGTGGCGACAAGCCCGCCGAATGGCGGATCGTTTGCCTGCCGCGACATCAGCTCCGATTTGCGGACAACCGGAACAGCCGCGAGATCGGCGCGCTTCTTGATGCCGTCGATATCGACGCCCTTAAGTTGCGCACGCAACGCCGGCGCACGCATGCGGGAAATTTTCAGGGAAGCGCGGAGATCGCGGAAGAGAGCGTTTTCTCGGGCAGTCGGAGACCGTGTTTCCTGACGGTCGTAATGTTCGCTCATTCTCCCCGCCGCCTCTACGCCCGCCACCCGCGCTTATTTTCTACACGGGATTGGCGACAACACGAGTCGTAAGCGGGCAACAGGCGACGCAATTTTGAAATGCAACCCGGTGAGATGTGAACGATATCGTTGGCACAGCGAAAGTTTCGTTGGCGACGCAGTCGAGCCAACTTTTTCGGCGGTGTGGCGCGTGTGTTACGCGAGCCAGCGTTTGCGCCGCTTGTAATGCTTCACATCGCGAAAACTTTGTCGCTCGCCACCGCTGACGCCGAGATAGAATTCCTTGACGTCCTGATTGTCGCGCAAGGCTTCGGCCGGTCCGTCGAGCACGATGCGGCCATTCTCTAGGATGTAGCCGCGATCGGCATTTTGCAGCGCAACGCGCGTGTTCTGCTCGGCAAGCAAGAAAGACACGCCTTCGTTTTTGTTGAGGTCGCGGACGATGGCGAAAATTTCTTCGACGACTTGTGGCGCAAGACCCATCGACGGTTCGTCGAGCAGGATCATGCGCGGGTTGGACATCATCGCGCGCCCGATCGCGCACATCTGCTGTTCTCCGCCCGATGTGTAGCCGGCGAGCGATGTGCGCCGCTGCGCAAGACGCGGGAACAGCGAATAGACGCGTTCCAATGATTGCGCGACGCTGCGACGGCCGTCCTTCCGCGTAAAGGCGCCCGTGAGGAGATTTTCCTCAATCGTGAGGTGGCCGAAGCAATGGCGGCCTTCCATCACCTGAATGCAGCCGCGTTTCACGAGATCGTCAGGCCGCATGCGGTCGACACGCTCGCCGGCGAATTCGACCGAGCCTTTCGTCACCTCGCCGCGCTCGGCGCGGATGAGGTTCGAGATCGCTTTCAGCGTCGTCGATTTGCCAGCGCCATTGGCGCCGAGCAGCGCGACGATGCCGCCGCGCGGTACTTCGAGCGACACGCCTTTCAGCACCAGCACGACGTGGTTGTAGATGACCTCGACGTTTCTCAACGCGAGGATCGTGTCGGTGGCGGTGGCGGTCGATGGAGACGCTTGCATCGTGTCAGTGGACTCGCATCAGCGTGCGTAACCCCTCTCCCGCTTGCGGGAGAGGGTGGCCCGGCGGAGCTGGGTCGGGTGAGGGGAGCCAGAACGACTCAACTGCAGATGAGCGATGTCGCTCCCCTCATCGCTCAGCAAGGCGGCAACAGCCGACTTGCGATCGCCTCGCATTCGCGAGGCACCTTCTCCCGCGTGCGGGAGAAGGGAGAGCCACGATGGCCTCAGCTTTTCGCGTCACACGCTTCCGTGCGGGCCGGCGTCGAATTCTTTTCCGCGTAGGACTTGGCGTCCGCCTCGAGAAGCGGCTGCACTTTCGAAAGGTCCGGCGAGATCAGGTCGCTGACCTTCACATAGGCCTTGCCGTCCCAACGCTGCACGAACAACGGACGGTGGCTGTTGTGGTCGGTGCACGTCAGCTTGAACGGGCCGGTGAAGCCCGTCATACCAAGTTCCTTCAGCCGGGCGTCGTCGACATTCATCGTCTCGAGCCCGCGCCGCACGTCCTCACCGTTCACTTCTTTCTTGCCGGTGATCTTCTGCGCGTTGCGGATGCCTTCGGCGATCAGCATCGAGTTGTAGACGCCCTTGTTGTAGAGGTTCGTGCCGACCTTGTCCTTCGGCGACTGGCTCTTGCCTTTGTCGACGACATATTTCTGGATGTCCGCGATGACGGGGAAGTTCGGCGTCGAGGCGTGCCAATTCAGCGATTTGAAGCCGATCGAACCATCACCGGCGCCACGCGCATCTTCCTCGCTCGGCCACCACACGGAAATGAACTTCTCCATCGGGTAGCCGATCTTCACGGCTTCCTTGATGGCGGTCGGCTGCAAAGCACCCCAGCCGTACATCACCATGTAGTCGGGCTTGTCACGGCGGACGTTGAGCCATTGCGCAGACTGGTTCTGCATCTCGGCCGCGCCGACCGGATAGAGCTTCGTCTCGAAGCCGTATTCCTTCGAAAGCTGATCGAGGAAGGGAAGCGGCTCTTTGCCAAAGCCGGCGTCGAGATAGATGTAGCCGATCTTCTTGCCCTTGAGCTTAGAGAGATCGGCGCCGCCCTCCTGGCTCGCAATGTACTTCAGGATGACGGACATGCCGTCCCAATACGTGTCCGGCGGATTAAATATCCATGGGAACGTGTTGCCGATCGCCGAGGCCGAGAGGCCGTAGGCCATCGAGAGAATTGGAATCTTGTCGACGGCGGCCTTCGGGATCAACGGCAGCGTCGTGCCGGTCGACCACGGGTTCACCATCACCGGCTTCTTCGGCTTTACGGCCTCATAGCATTCGAGACCCTTCTTGGTGTCGTAGCCGGTCTCACATTCCTCGATGGCGATCTTCACGCCACCGATGCCGCCGTCACGCTCGTTGAGCAGCGTCAGATAGTCGTGCATGCCGTCGGCGATGTAGATCCCCGAGCCAGCGAAAGCACCTGTGCGATAGGTGAAGAGCGGCACGAAAATATCGTCGGCCACGGCAGGTGCGGCTGGCAGCGCGAGCGCTGCAGCGCCGGCCAGCAGAAGCGTCCGGAACAGTTTTGATGTCATTGTAGTCCTCCCTGTTTGTTGTCGCGGTTCTAGTACGGAAACGGCCAGACCCGAAGTTTCTGCTTCCCGATCTGCCAGAGACGGGCGAGCCCATGCGGTTCGACGATCAGGAAAAACAAGATCATCGCGCCGGTGACGACATAAGTCAGATGTTCGACCGTCGCCGAGCCGATCGTCAAGCCAAACATTTTCGGAGCGGCGCTCACGACGATAGGCAGCACATGGATCAGAGCGGCGCCCAGAAACGAGCCGACGAGACTGCCAAGGCCACCGATGATGACCATGAACAGGAGCAGGAACGACAGGTTGATGTTGAAGGCCTCTGCCTCGGCGGCGCCGAACCAGCAGAAGACGATCAGTGCGCCGGCAACGCCGGCATAGAATGACGATACTGCGAAAGCGAGCAGCTTCGTTCGCAGGAGCCGGATGCCCATGAGCTGCGCTGCGATATCCATGTCGCGCACCGCCATCCATGCGCGGCCGATGCGGCCATGCACGAGGTTCGACGCGATCCACGTCAGGAAGACGACGAAACCAAGTACGACGAGATAACGCACCTGCGGAGTCGCCTGCGCGCCGGTGACGGCAACGCCGAAGACGCGATGCACCGGCACTTCAATCGCCCCGGAGGGGTTGTCGTTGTAGAGCCAGGGAATGCGAACGAAACACCATTGCAGAAAGAACTGCGCGGCGAGCGTCGCGACGGCGAGATAGAAGCCCTTGATGCGCAGGCTCGGCAGGCCGAAAAGCACGCCAATGGCGCAGGACGCAAAGCCCGAGACGAGAATCCAGACGAGGATGTTCACGCCAGGAAAGAGCGTCGAGAGCTTGTAGCAGGCGTAAGCGCCGGTCCCCATAAAGGCAGCGGTGCCGAGCGAGATGAGGCCCGTGTAGCCGGTGAGGATGTTCAGGCCGATCGCTGCGAGCGCATAGACAAGAAACGGGATCAGCACCGATGCGATGAGAAAATTACTTCCCACAAGCGGTATGACGATCACGGCAACGAACAGGATTATGGCAAGGCCGATTCGATCCTGGCGGATCGGAAAGACCGCCTGATCCGCGGCATAGGTCGTCTTGTATTGGCCGACTTCACGATAGAGCATGTCAGATGCGCTCGATAATTTTTTCGCCGAAGAGGCCCTGCGGGCGCACCATCAGTACAGCGAGCGCGATGGCATAAGCGAGCCAGCTCTCGATTCCGCCACCGACCAGCGGCCCCCAATAGAACTCGCCCAGCTTCTCGCCGACACCGATGATGAGCCCGCCGACGATGGCGCCCGGTACGGACGTGAAGCCGCCGAGGATCAGAACCGGCAGCGCCTTCAGCGCCACGACCTGCAGTGCGAAAGAGACGTTCGAGCGTGCACCCCACATGATGCCGGTGGCCAGCGCCACGATGCCGGCCGTGAACCACACGACGACCCAGATCTGGTTGAGCGAGATGCCGACCGACAGCGCGGCCTGATGGTCGTCGGCGACGGCACGGAGCGCGCGCCCGATGCGGGTGCGCTGGAAGAAGACGGCAAGCACCGCGACCATGATGGATGCGATGATCGCTGCGGCGATGTCGATCTTCTGTAGCGAAACCACGCCGCCGAGCATTTTGATGTCGACCGAGCCGCTCGGCAGGCCGAGTGCCGCGACCGGCATCTCCTTGGGCTCGCCGCCGAACACGAGTTCGCCGAAGCCGATGAGCAGATAGGTCAGTCCGAACGTCGCCATGAACAGCATGATGTCGGGCTGGTTGACGAGCGGGCGGAGAATGATCCGCTCTACGCCGAGCGCGAGCAGATACATGACGCCGAGCGCCAGCACGAGCGCGAGCCATGCCGGCACGCCTTTTTCGTGCAGTCCGACCAGCGTGAGGGCGGCAAAGACCATCATGATGCCCTGCGCGAAATTGAACACGCCGGAGGCCTTGAAGATCAGCACGAAGCCGAGCGCGATCAGCGCGTAGAGCACGCCGCCGACAAGCCCTTCCCACAGAGCCTGCACGAACAGGTCGGGCGATGCGCCCATCTGCATGAAGGGGTCGATGAAGATGTTGTAGAGGAGGGTCATCAATGCGCGACCCCGAGATAGGCGTCGATCACGCGCTGATCGGCCTTCACGGCATCCGGTACGCCGTCGGCGATCTTGTGCCCGTATTCCAGCACGACGATGCGGTCGGACAGGTCCATCACGACGCCGATATCATGCTCGATCAGCGCGATCGTCGTGCCGTATTGCTGGTTCACGTCGATGATGAAGCGGCTCATGTCGCGCTTTTCTTCGAGATTCATGCCGGCCATCGGCTCGTCGAGCAGCAATAACTTCGGCTGCATCGCGAGCGCGCGGCCGAGTTCGACGCGCTTCTGCAAACCGTAGGGCAGGGTCCCGACCGGCGCCTTGCGGATATGTTCGATTTCGAGAAAATCGATGATCTCCTCGCAAAATTTGCGGTGTTCAATCTCTTCAGTCAGTGCCGGGCCATGCCGCCACAACTGCCAGAAGAAGTTGCGGTGCATCTTCAGCGTTCGCCCGGCAAGAATGTTGTCGAGCGTTGTCATGCCCTTGAACAAAGCGACATTCTGGAATGTGCGCGCAATGCCTTGCGCCGCAGCCTCGTGCGGACGCATGCGCTTGCGCGTCTTGCCGCCGAAGGTGATGCGGCCCTTGTTCGGCGTGTAAAAGCCGTTGATGACGTTCAACATCGACGTCTTGCCGGCGCCGTTCGGTCCGATGATGGCGCGAATCTCGCCCTGCCGCACGTCGAACGAAACGTCGGTGATTGCCTTTACGCCGCCGAAGGCGAGCGACACGCCTTCGACTGTCAAAAGAGTCTCGCTGCTTTTTAACTCCACCGCTTCACTCATGCCGCGCGATCGCGCGCCGGGGCGGTGGTAGTCGCCGGCGCTCCATCCATGTCGGCGATGAGAATACGCGCCGACAGCACACCCTTGCGCCCGTCTTCGAACACGACGTCAGTCGCGACATCGACGGTCTGCGCGCCGTCGTAGAAACCGGCGATAAGCGGCGCATAGCGCTCGGCGATGAAGCCGCGCCGCACTTTTTGCGTGCGCGTCAGCTCGCCATCGTCGGCGTCGAGTTCCTTATGCAAGACAAGGAAGCGCTTGATCTGCGCACCTGCCATTTTCGGCTCGCGCGCGAGAGAGCGGTTCGTCTCTTCCACATGCGTGCGAAGAATTTCATAGACGCGGGGGTGCGCGGCAAGCTCCTGATACGACGCGTAAGAAACACCGTTACGCTCTGCCCAATTGCCGACCGCGGCAAGGTCGATGTTCAGCATCACGGTGACAGCGTCGCGGCCGTCGCCGAACGCTACCGCCTCTTTAATATTCGGGAAAAACTTCAGTTTGTTTTCGATGAACTTCGGCGCGAACAGCGTGCCGTCCACCAGCTTGCCAACATCCTTCGCGCGATCGAGAATGCGCAGCTGGCCGTCGCTTTCGAAGAAGCCGGCGTCGCCCGTGCGGACGTAGCCATCCGGCGTCATCGCATCGGCCGTCTTCTCAGGTTCGTTGTGATAGCGCAGGAACTGGCCGGGTGAACGAAACAAAACTTCGCCGTCATCCGCGATACGGATGTCGACATTCGGCGCCGCCGGGCCGACCGTGTCGGAGCGCACGCCGCCATCGGCCTGCGCCGTCACGTAGAGGTAGGCTTCGGTCTGGCCGTAGAGCTGCTTCACGTTGAGACCGATGGATCGGTAGAACGCAAAGAGTTCGGCGCCCACCGCCTCGCCCGCCGTGTAAGCAATCCTCACGCGTGAAAAACCGAGAACGTTCTTCAGCGGTCCGTAGATGAGCCATTCGCCGAACGCATATTTCGCACGCGCAAGCAGCGGGACACTCTTTCCGTCGAGAATGGCCTCGCCGAACTTCTGCGCATGCGCGAGGAAATATTTGTACATCGCGCGCTTGAGGCGGCTCGCATCTTCCATTCGGATCGTCACACGCGTCAGCATCGCTTCCAGCACGCGCGGCGGCGCGAAATAGAACGTCGGGCCGATCTCGCGCAGATCGTTCTCGACCGTTTCCGAACTTTCCGGGCAGGCCATGCAGCCACCTGACACGAGGCCCTGCGCATAGTTGAGATAATTGTCGCCGACCCAGGCGAGCGGCAAATAGGCGAGCTGCTCATCGCGATCCGTCAGGCGATCGAAGGCAACCGTGTCGCGCGCCGCGCCGACACAGCGTCCGGCACTGAAAACGACGCCTTTGGATCGGCCGGTGGTGCCGGACGTGTAGAGCATCGCGCAGACGTCGTCGGCATTTCCCTGGTCGACCAGCGCATCAAGCGCACGCGCCGTTTCCGGCTCTGCCGCAAGAATGGCCTGCGCCTCGTCGAGCGCGCTTTCCAGCGACTGCAGATGCGTGTGGTCGTAATCGCGCAGGCCGCGTTGCTCGTCGTAGAGAATATCGGTGAGGTCGGGCAGCTGCGTGCGGATGGCGAGCAGCTTGTCGACCTGCTCCTGGTCCTGCACGACGGCGATGTGAACGCCGGCGTCGGCCAGTACATGCGCCATCTCGTCCGCAACGGCATCGGCATAAACCGGCACGGGAATGGCGCGTAGCCATTGCGCCGCGGTCATCGCCCAATAGAGCGCAGGCCGGTTGGCGCCGACGATCGCGACCTTGTTGCCCTGGCCGATGCCGCGCCGCTGCAGCGCCAGAGCCAGCGCGCGGACTTCCGCATGGCACGCGTCCCACGTCCATGTACGCCAAACGCCACGGTCCTTGAGCCGCATCGCCGGGCGCGATCCGCGCACCTTCGCGTTGTGTCTCAAAACTTTCGGGAACGTATCGTCGCGCCGTTGATCGGCAGCGTTTTCAGCCAAGTAATTTCCTCCGGCGGCGGACCTTATAGCAGCCGTTTGCCGGGCCGCATCCGACTTTCGTCAGACAGATCGGGGAGTTGTGCCGCGCGGGCGTCGTCGAAAGGGGAGCGCGAGCAGATGCCAAAGCCCGTAGCCGGCCAAAAGCCCGGCGCCGGCACTGATGAAACCTTCGCTTGTGACGGGAACCGCAGGCTCGAAACGGGTCCAGGCGCCGCGCGCAATTCCCGGATCGAAGTCGCGGGCGAGGAGGCCAAGCCGAGCGAAGGGGCCGGCGCGGGCAAAAGCCGCGTCCTGATCGGCAAGGCGGTCGCGGCGAATGACATTGTCCTGCATCGCTTCGCCCTGCCTCTGCACGAGCGTGTCGCCGTTGACCTTGAGCCGCGCGATCGCCGCGTTGCGGTCGAGCCCGGATTCCGTCGACTGGGCGTCGAAATTCGTGATGACGCGGCCGAGTTCGTCGAGCGCACCGCCAAGCCGCTGGCGGTACTGCTGCGCGTATTCCGGAAGCTGCGACGCCATCGTGCCCGCAAAAAGGGCAAAGGCGAGAGCGAGACGGCGGACGAGAAAGAGCATGAGCGGCTAACGCGGATACGAGTTCGGAGTTTGCGCCGCCCCTGCTTTTAACCCGCCAGCATCTTGCCAGGGTTCATGATGTTGCCGGGATCGAGGGCGGCCTTGATGCGCGCCATCACGTCGAGCGTGTCGGCCGAATGCTCCTCATGCATGTATTTGATCTTCGCCTGCCCGATGCCGTGCTCGCCGCTGCAGGTGCCACCCATCGCCAGGCCGCGCCGCACGAGACGTTCGGTGAAATCCTTCACGCGCTGCACCTCGTCGGGGTCGCGCATGTCGAGCAGCGGCCCGCAATGGAAATTGCCGTCGCCCACGTGGCCGACGATCGGCGCGACGATGCCGTGCTCGGCCGCATCGGCCTGCGTCTCCGTCACGCAATCCGCGAGTTTTGAGATCGGCACACAGATGTCGGTCGAGAAGCCGGTCTGTTCGGGATAGGTTTTCAACGTCTGGTGCGCCCAGTAGACGTCATGGCGGGCCTGCCAGAGCCGTGTGCGTTCTTCCGGCGTCGCCGCCCAGTGGAACGGACCCGCACCATTGGCTTCCGCCAGTTCCTTGAACCGCTCGACTTGTTCGGCGACGCCTGTCGGCGTGCCGTGGAATTCGAGAAACAGCATTGGCGCTTCGGTGAGGCCAAGCTTCGAGTAATTATTGAAAGACCGAACCGTCAGCTCGTCGCAAAGCTCGATGCGCGCGATCGGTATGCCGGTTTGGATCGTCTCGATCACCGTGTCGCAGGCGACCTTCACGCTCGGAAATTGACAGGTCGCGGCGGATATGGCCTCCGGGATGCCGTAGAGCTTCAGCGTGATTTCGGTGACGATGCCGAGCGTGCCTTCGCTGCCGACGAAGAGCCGTGTGAGATCATAGCCGGCCGACGATTTCTTCGCACGCCGCGCGGTCTTTATGACGCGTCCGTCCGCCAGCACGACGGTCAACGCCATCACGTTGTCTTTCATCGTGCCGTAGCGCACCGCATTGGTGCCGGATGCGCGCGTCGCCGTCATGCCGCCGATCGAAGCGTCCGCGCCGGGATCGATCGGGAAGAACAGGCCGGTGTCGCGTAAAAGCTCGTTGAGCTTCTTGCGCGTGATGCCGGGCTGCACGATGCAGTCGAGGTCCTCGGCATGCACTTCGAGCAGCTCGTTCATCTGGGTGAGATCGACGCAGACGCCGCCATACGGCGCGTTGACATGACCTTCGAGCGACGTGCCCGTCCCGTAGGCGATGACGGGCATGTCGTGTTTCGCGCAGAGTTTGACGATATCCGCGACTTCTTCCGTCGAATGCGGATAGACGACCGCGTCTGGCGGCTGGTTCGGCGTCCACGTCAGCGTGTGGCCATGCTGTTCGCGGACAGCCTGCGATGTCACGAGCCGGTTGCCGAGCATTGCGGCCAGCGCCTGCGTGACGGCTTCGATCGTCTCGGGTGATGGCTTTCTCGCCATGCGGATCGGCGTCATGTCGTTCATTTGCGTCCTCCCGGGACGGTGCTTTGGGCGCAAACTAATCGCATGCGCGTGGCGCGGCTATCCCTTGAATCCATCCGCATCCAGAAACGCCTGTTCCTCCGCCGTTGTCTCGCGGCCGAGGATGACGTTGCGATGCGGAAAGCGGCCGAACCGCTCGATGATTTCGCGATGGATCGTCGCCCACTTCAAACCATCCGCATCCTCATCGGCGGTGTAGAGCGCCTCGCCGCGCCGCTGATGCTCGATGTCTTCGGCATGGGTGAAGGGGATGTAGAAGAAGCCCCGCAGCGGCTCTTCGTGTTTCTTGTCGAAACCGAGCGCGATGCCGCGGCTTGCGACTTTTAGCGCCCGCGCGTCGGTCGCAAAGGCGCGCGGCGTATTGCGGAACATGTTGCGCGAGAACTGGTCGAGCAGGATGAGCTGCGCGAGCGCCGTATGCTCGTCGTCCGGCCAGCCGAGATCGCCACGGGCGGCAGCCTCGTGGAAGGCGAGAAACCGCGTCCGGATGTCCTCGTCGAAGGCGGGATCGACCGTATACCAGCGCGCGCGGCCGGCCTGCACCCAGAAGGCGATGATCGTCTGTGCGGTCACGGTCACGGAACGTCCTTTTCGGGCGGCTTTCTAGCGCAGGCGCGCCGCCCGTGACAGACGCCCCCACGGACCCCAGATTGGCGGGGACGATTCGCCTCCTGGACCGGCCTTTTGCCTGCTGACGACTACGATCTTTCCCCCTCACCCTCGCCCGGCGGCATCGCTGCGCGTGCGCTGGCGGGGCTGCGCAGTGCAGACGCCCGCTACCTCGCGGCGCTGAATCCGGAGCAGCGCGCCGCCGTCGAGGCGGTCGATGGTCCGGTGCTCGTGCTGGCGGGTGCCGGCACCGGCAAGACGCGCGTGCTGACGACCCGCATCGCGCACACGATCGCCTTGGGCAAAGCGCGCGCGCATGAGATTCTGGCCGTCACTTTCACCAACAAGGCGTCGCGAGAGATGCGCGAGCGCATCGCGGCACTTGCCGGTCCGTCGGGCGAAGGCATGCCGTGGCTCGGCACGTTCCATTCGATCTCGACAAAGATTTTACGCCGCCATGCGGAGTTGGTGGGCCTGAAATCGTCCTTCACGATCCTCGACACCGACGACCAGATCAGGCTGCTGAAGCAACTCATCGCGGCCGAGAATATCGACGAGAAACGCTGGCCCGGCCGTACGCTCGCCTGGGCGATCGACGGCTGGAAGAACCGCGGCCTTACGCCCGAACGCGTGCCGAAGGCGGAGGGCGAGGTGTTTGCCAACGGCAAGGGACTGAAACTCTATGCCGCCTATCAGGCGCGGCTAAAGACCTTGAACGCCGCCGACTTCGGCGATCTCATCCTCGAATGCCTGCGGCTGTTTCAGGAACATCCCGACGTGCTCGCCGACTGGCAGCGGCGTTTTCGCTACATGCTCGTCGACGAATATCAGGACACCAACGTCGTCCAATATCTATGGCTGCGCATTCTTGCGCAGCGCACGGACGAACGGCCGCAACCGAACCTCTGCTGCGTCGGCGACGACGACCAGTCGATCTACGGCTGGCGCGGCGCGGAGGTCGATAACATCCTACGCTTCGACAAGGATTTTCCCGGCGCATTCGTCGTGCGGCTGGAGCGCAACTATCGCTCGACCGGCCACATCCTCGGCGCTGCCGCCAATCTCATCGCGAAAAATCAGGACCGGCTCGGCAAGACGCTTTTCACCGATGGCGACCTCGGCGCAAAGCCGACAGTCACCGGCGTCTGGGATTCGCTGGAGGAAGCGCGCGCCGTCGGCGAGGACATCGAGCAATCGCAGCGCAAGGGGCACACGCTCGACGAAATCGCGATCCTCGTGCGCGCGTCCTATCAGATGCGCGAGTTCGAGGAGCGCTTTATCACGCTCGGTCTTCCGTATCGCGTGATTGGTGGTCCGCGCTTCTACGAACGCGCCGAAATCCGTGACGCGCTCGCCTATCTGCGCTGCGTCGCGCAGCCGGCCGACGATCTCGCCTTCGAGCGCATCGTCAACACGCCGCGCCGCGGTCTCGGCGATGCGACGATTTTGGAAATTCACAATCAGGCACGGGCGGCGCGAGTTCCGATGATCCCCGCGGCCCGCATGCTCGTCGAAACCGAAGAGTTGAAGCCGAAACCGCGCGGAACTTTGCGCACGCTGCTCGACGATTTCGATCGATGGGCGAAACTGATCGACACGAAGCCGCAAGGCGAACTTGCCGAGATGATTCTTGAGGAGTCCGGCTATGTCGCGATGTGGCAGCGCGATCGCACGGCGGAGGCCGCCGGTCGGCTCGAAAATCTCAAAGAGCTCATCCGCGCGATAGAGGAGTTTCCCGATCTTGGAAGCTTCCTCGAACACATCTCGTTGGTGATGGAGAAAGAAGAAGCTGCCGGCGAGGCGCGCGTTTCCATCATGACGTTGCACGGCGCGAAAGGCCTGGAATTCGAAACAGTCTTTTTGCCGGGCTGGGAGGAGGGGCTTTTTCCCTCGCAGCGCTCGATGGACGAGAACGGTCGCGCGGGTCTCGAGGAAGAACGCCGACTTGCCTATGTCGGCATCACGCGCGCGAAACGGCGCGCGAAAATCTACTTCGCGACCAACCGGCGCATCCACGGCCTGTGGCAATCAACGATCCCGTCGCGCTTTCTCGACGAACTGCCGTCCGAGCATGTCGAAGTGACAGAGGCGCCAAACGCCTCGCAGTATGGCGGCTATGCGCTCTCGCGCTTCGAGAACATGGACAATTTCAAATCTTCTTATTCGTCGCCGGGTTGGCAGCGCGCGCAACGCAACGCTGCCGCGACGGGCGGCGGCGCGCGTAATGGCTTTGGTGCAGGGCGCGCGGAAAATGAGACCGCGCGACGCGGGCCGATGACGATCGAAGGCGAGCTTGTGGCGAAGTCGTCGGCGACGTCGGGTCTTTCGCGCGGCAACCGCGTCTTCCATCAAAAATTCGGGCCGGGCGCTGTGGCCGCTGTCGACGGCAACAAGATCACTGTCGACTTCGACAAGGCCGGCCGGAAGATGGTGTTGGAGAGCTTTTTGAAGGCGGGGTGAGGGCCAATGCTTGCGTCCTTCGCTTACGCCGCGCCAGCCCGCTTCTGCCGCAGCATCGCAAATGTCGGCACGAGCCCGATCAGGGTGATCGCGGCCAGCACAAGCCAACCCATATGAAATGCATGCAATCGCTCCGTCGCGCCTGACGGCGTGCCGATGATGGCGACGATCAACGCAACGCCGATCGCGAGGGCGGCCTGCCGGACCATGTTGATGACGCCGGATCCGGTCGCGAAGGATGCTGGCGGCACGGCGCCCATTGCGACGCCCATCAGCGTGGGGAAGGTTAATCCGACACCACAGCCGGTGAAAAGCATGCCAATGATCGCAAGCAATGGGCTTGGTGTCGTATCGATAAGCAGCCCCCACACGGCGAGGCCCGTCGCGAACAAGAGCACGCCGGCAGTGACGACGGCCGCCGATCCGAACCGGGCGATCAGGCGTGTGCCGACAAGGAACGATGTCACCGGCACCATGAATGGTCCCGGCGCAATCGCCATACCCGCCTGTAGCGCCGACCAGTGCCAGCCGGTCTGCATCCACAAGGCGATAGAGAGAAGCATGGCGCCGAACGCGATGGAGTATGGCGCCATGACGAGCACCGCGCCCGTGAACGGCCGGATGCGAAACAGGCCGGGATCGACGAATGGGTTCGTCGAGCGCAGGCAATGCCGCACGAATAGGCCGAGGCAAAGCAAGGAGAGGAGCAGGCTCCCTGCGATCGGCGCCGAGGCGATGCCGAGATCGTTGACCTGCACGATCGCATAGACGAGCGCCGCGATGCCGGCGGTCACGAGAAATGCTGCGACGGCGTTGGGGCGTGGTGCATCGTGGCCGGGCACGTCCGGCAGCACGCGCCAGCCGATGATGACCGCGATGATGCCGATGGGCACGTTGACGAGGAAAATCCAGCGCCAGCTCACGGTCACGAGAAGGCCGCCGACGAGTGGACCAAGTGCTGCTGCGAGCCCGCCGATCGCCGTCCAGGTGCGGACGGCCGAGCCACGACGCTCGGGCGGGAAGGTCGCGAGGATGAGGCCGATCGAAGTGGGCGTCATCAATGCCGCGCCCGCGGCCTGCGCGATGCGGAACAGGTCGAGCGTCAGCACATCGCGCGCGAGCGCACAGGCGGCCGAAGCGAGCGTAAACAAAGCAACACCGGCGAGAAAACTCATATTGCGTCGGTAACGCTCGGCTAGCCGGCCGAAGAAGACGAGCAGCGCCGCATAGGCGATGGCGTAACCGTTCAGCACCCACGAGAGGTCTTCAAGCGATGCGCCGCGAAAGTCCGCAGCCATGCTCGGCAGCGCCACGTTGACGATGAAGAGATCGAGGTTGGCGAGGCATATGCCGACGCAGACAAGCGCGAGCACCTGGTTGGGACTGGCGTAACGGCGCGCGCGCGAAACCGGGATTGAGCTTTCGGACGCGGCAGCAGCGGTCGGCTCGGACATAGTTTCTTGTCCTTCAGACATAAGCGCAGTGGTTACGTTATCGGTCAGTCGATCGCTCGCGTAAGTGCGGCAAGCGTCGTGCGGCGAAGGCTGGTGGTGACGGCGGACCCTGCGTCGTCGAAGATCGGGCCGAGCAGACCCTTCATGCGCGTGCTGACGGGACACCGCGGATTGACGACAGGGCGTAGTGCGAAGATCGGATCGTCGCCCTCGACGGCCTGATACACGCAATCGAGCGTGATTTTGTCGGGCTTCACGGCAAGCGAGACGCCCCCGTTCTTGCCGGGACGCAGCATAACGAGGCCGGCGCGTTCCAGGTCTTTCAGCAGCCGACGCACGACCACGGGGTTCGTTCGCAGACTGCGCGCGACCACAGCCGCAGTGGTGCTCTCCGGACCAAGATGTTCGAGGACACAAAGGATTTGCACGGCGCTGGCAGTGCGGCTGTTGGCGGCCATACGAGAACCATAATGGTTCTCTTTTAGTCCGTCAAACGAAGAGGTATCCGTCGTGCGCCAGCGATGTGGTTAGTTCTGGTGCTTGTGGATGGGGTCGACCCAATACACCGCTTCCGGCTTCTCGACCGGTTCGATGTCTGTGATATTCACCACGACCGCCTCGTTGTCCGAGCGCACCAGCACGCATTCCAGCACGTTGTCAGGATCGGCGTTGATCTCTTGGTGCGGCACGTAGGGCGGAATGAAGATGAAGTCGCCGGGCTCGGCTTCTGCCACAAATTCCAGCTTCTCGCCCCAGCGCATGCGCGCCTTGCCGCGCACGACATAGATCACGCTTTCCAGCGCACCGTGGTGATGCACCCCGGTCTTGGCGTTCGGCTGGATCGCAACCGTGCCAGCCCAGATTTTCTGCGCGCCGACACGGGCATGGTTGATCGCCGCCTCACGGTGCATGCCCGGCGTCTGCGCCGTGTTCGGATCGAGCCGGTCGCCCTTGATGACGCGCACGCCGTCGTGCTTCCAGCGTGGCTCATCATGCGGGGGATGATCGTGTCCGGTCACATCACGCATCCATCTTCAGCGCGGCGATGAAGGCTTCCTGCGGAATTTCGACCCGGCCGAATTGCCGCATCTTCTTCTTGCCTTCCTTTTGCTTGTCCAGAAGCTTTCGCTTGCGGCTGGCGTCGCCACCATAACATTTCGCCGTCACGTCTTTGCGCAAAGCGCGCACTGTTTCACGCGCGATAATCTTGGCGCCCAACGCCGCCTGGATCGGGATCTGAAACATGTGCGGCGGGATCAGCTCCTTCAGTTTCTCGACCATCGAGCGCCCGCGCGAGTCGGCACGCGTGCGATGCACGAGCATCGACAGCGCATCGACCGGCTCGGCATTGACAAGAATGTTCATCTTCACGAGGTCGCCCTCGCGATAGTCCGTGAGGTTGTAGTCGAACGACGCATAGCCCTTCGAGATCGACTTCAGCCGGTCGTAGAAGTCGAAGACGACTTCGTTCAGTGGCAGATCGTAGGTCGCCATTGCGCGTTTGCCGACGTAGCTCAGGTCGACCTGCACACCGCGCCGGTCCTGGCATAACTTCAGCACGCCGCCGAGATAATCGTCGGGGGTAAGGATCGTCGCACGGATCCACGGCTCGTCGATCGCGGTGATTTGCACCGGGTCCGGCATATCGGCGGGGTTGTGCAACTCGCGTTCGGTGCCATCCAGAAGTTTGATCTTGTAGACGACCGACGGTGCGGTCGCGATCAGGTCCAGGTTGAACTCGCGCGCCAGCCGCTCTTGGATGATTTCCAGATGTAACAGGCCAAGAAACCCGCAGCGGAAGCCGAAGCCGAGCGCAGCCGATGATTCCATCTCATAGGAAAAGCTCGCGTCGTTGAGCCGCAATTTTCCCATTGCGGCGCGAAGGTCTTCGAAATCGGCGGCATCGACGGGGAATAGCCCGCAGAACACGACCGGCTGCGCCGGCTTGAAACCCGGCAGCGGCGCATCTGTTGGTCGCCTGTCGTCGGTGATCGTGTCGCCGACGCGCGTGTCGGCCACCTGCTTGATTTGCGCGGTGATGAAGCCGATCTCGCCCGGACCAAGCTCCGCCGCGTCCTGCATCTTTGGTCGGAACACGCCGAGCCGATCGACCTCGTAGCGCGCATCCGTGCCGATCATGCGAATGCGCTGACCCTTGCGCAAGACGCCATCGACGACGCGCACGAGCACGACAACACCGAGGTAGGAATCGTACCAGCTGTCGACGAGTAGCGCCTTCAGCGGCGCCGTCTCATCGCCCTTCGGCGGCGGCAGACGTGTGACGATCGCTTCCAGCACGAGATCGATGCCGATCCCGGTCTTTGCTGAGATGGGTACAGCGTCAGACGCATCGAGCCCGATCACATCCTCGATCTGCTGCTTGATGCGTTCGGGTTCTGCGGCCGGCAGATCGATCTTGTTCAGGACCGGCACGATCTCGTGGCCGGCATCGAGCGCGTGATAGACGTTGGCGAGCGTCTGCGCCTCGACGCCCTGGCTTGCATCGACGACCAGCAGCGAGCCCTCGCAGGCCGCGAGCGACCGAGAGACCTCATAGGCGAAGTCCACGTGGCCGGGCGTATCCATCAGGTTGAGAATGTAGTCCTTGCCGTCGCGCGCTTTATAATTCAGCCGCACGGTCTGCGCCTTGATGGTGATGCCGCGCTCCTTCTCGATGTCCATCGAATCGAGCATCTGTTCGCTCATGTCGCGCAGCGCCACGGTGCCCGTCTGCTGGATCAGCCGGTCGGCGAGCGTCGACTTGCCGTGGTCGATATGGGCCACGATCGAGAAATTGCGGATGTTATCGAGCGTGTGGGCGGTCATTCGGTCGATCGAAAAGAGGTTGGCCCACGGAGTCGCATGGGGCGGCGAGCAGGGATTCGGGCGTGCGCCGGCGCGCCGCCCTCCTTAGCGCATGTCCCGCAGAAATTGCAGACTTATGCGATCAAGGACATGCGCCGAGATGCCGGGCGCGCAAGGGGAGGCGACCCGCCCGGTGCTGCGTGAGATAGTGCGGAATGCCTGCCGAAGCGACCATCCGCCCCGCCACCGAGGCCGATCTGCTGGCCATTGCGACCATCCACAACCGCGCCATCTCAGAGACGGCGGTCTCCTGGCTCTGGGAGCCTATCCCGCTGCCGGAGCGGGAAGCATGGTTTGCGGCGCAGGCGCAGGCCAATCGGCCCGTGCTGGTCGCGGACATCGATGGCGCGATTGCGGGCTGGGCGAGTTACGGCCCATTCCGCGCGTATCATGGCTATCGCGATACGATGGAGCATTCGGTCTATCTCGACCCGGCGTTCCACCGGCGTGGCGTCGGGCGCGCATTGATGGCGCAGCTGCTCGACGAGGCGCGGACGCGCGGCGTGCATGTCATGGTGGCGGCCATCGCCTTGCCGAACGAACCATCTGTCGGACTGCATCGCGCCTTGGGATTTGATGCGGTCGGCACGATGCAGGATGTCGGGCTGAAATTTGGGACGTATCGCGATCTGTTGCTGATGCAGGTGGTGCTGTGAGGTTGCGAAAAGCGACACTAAGCTTTATCTTACCTTCGTCTTACTTTTTACCGCAGGCATAGGGCGGGCAGGGTGGCTCCTCTTAAGGCAACGACGACCGTCTCAAGCAAAGGGCAGATGATTCTGCCGAAGACGATCCGCGCAAGCCGTCAGTGGGGGCCTGGCACGAAGCTAATCGTTGAAGATACTCCCGACGGGGTACTGCTGCGGTCCCAATCGCAAATCCCGCCGACCACGATGGACCAGGTCTTCGGTAGCGCAAAATACGAAGGGCCGCCTGTCAGTATTCAAGATATGGACGCAGCTGTCTCGGAAATGTTCAAGCGCAAATATGCTCGCGATTGATACGAACGTTGTCGTCCGCATCATCACGAATGACGATGCGCAACAGGCCGCCGTGGCGCGTGCTTTGCTCGAAAGCGAAAACGTATTTGTCGGTATGACAGTTTTGCTCGAGTCGGCCTGGGTTTTGCAAAGCTCGTATGGATTTGCTCCACAAAGCGTCGTCAGGCTCTTGCGGGGTTTCATCGCGTTACCGCAGGTGAGTGTCGGCGATCGCGCTGCGTTGTACGCGGCTTTTGAATGGATCGACAAAGGCATGGGCATCGCCGACGCGTTCCATGTAGTGGAAGCTCGTGAATGCACTGCGTTTGCGAGCTTCGACAGGTCGCTAACTAGGCGGGCAGCAAGACTCTGCGATCTCCCGATGCGGGCGCTTTAGTTGCCACCCACCAATCGCGCGACGACCTTCGCGGTATAGTCCACCATCGGCACGATCCGCGCGTAGTTTAGCCGCGTCGGCCCGATGATGCCGACGACTCCGACGACACGACGATCCGCATCGTGGAACGGCGCGGCGATCATCGAAGAGCCGGACAACGAGAACAGCTTGTTCTCGGACCCAATGAAGATGCGCACGCCTTCGCCGCTTTCGGCGCGCGACAAAAGGTCGATCACATCGGTCTTCGTTTCGAGATCGTCGAAGAGCAGCCGAATACGTTCGAGGTCTGCCAGCGCGGTCAAGTCTTCAAGCAGATTGGCCTGTCCGCGCACGATGAGTTGCTGACGCGGGCCGCCGATCCCGGCCCAGGTCGCGAGACCCGCATCGACGACGCGCGCCGTCAGTTCGTCGAGTTCGGCCTGCGCAGCGTGCCGCGCGCGCTCGATGTCCTCGCGCGCAAGCGCGAGCGTGCGGCCACGAATATGCGCGTTGAGATAATTGGCGGCCGTGACGAGCGCCGATGCCGGCAAGTCGCGCGGAATCGCGAGGATGCGGTTCTCGACAGAGCCATCCTCCGCCACCAGGATGCAAAGCGCCTTCTCCGGCTCAAGTCTGACGAACTCGATCTGCTTAAGGCGCAGATCTTCTTTCAACGTGACGACGAGTCCCGCGCCGCGCGAAAGACCCGATAGCAGGCTCGAGGCCTCGCCGAGCACGCTTTCGAGCGAGCGGTCACGTTCGCTCGCGCGCATCTGCGCCTCGATGCGCGCGCGCTCGGCAGGATCGAGATCGCCGAGTTGCAGAAAGCTGTCGACGAAGAACCGCAGCCCGGACTCGGTCGGCAGCCTCCCTGCGCTCGTGTGCGGCGCAAAGATCAGCCCGAGCTCTTCGAGATCCTGCATGACGTTGCGGACCGAGGCCGGCGACAGGTTCAATGAGAGGATGCGCGATAGATGCCGCGATCCGACCGGCTCGCCATGCGCGAGATAGGTCTCGACGATCGAGCGAAAAATTTCGCGCGAGCGGGCGTCGAGGCGCGCCAGCGCGCCGGCGTCGTTACGCGGAGGGGTGAAGGACGCGGCCACGGGCGCGACCATGGCGGGGGCAGCGACAGGGCGCAAGACGGGAGATATTGTCCTGGTGTATTCCGCTTCGGACCAAAATCCGGGCGCAAGCAGAGCGGTGGTGCCGCGTTGGAACCGCACGCACTAAGCAAAAATCGAGTTGGGAGAAGGAAATGACCGATACTGAGGAACGCTATTTTGCCGGATCGCAGTCGACCATGACTGCCGACTTTGTTTCCTCTGCCGATGCGACTTGCTCGTGTTGCTTACCGCGCCGCGGTTTTATGCGTGGCCTCGCGAGTATGGCCGTAGCGGCGCTCACTGCGGCCCCTGTCGCTGTCAGGGCCGAGTCCTCCCGCTACACGGGTCTCGTGATCGATTGCCACGGACATTATACGACCGAGCCTGCGGCGATGCTTGCGTGGCGCAAGCGCCAGATCGACGCTCTCAACGATCCATCTCAAACGCCGTCGCCTTCCGAACTCAAGGTCAGCGATGACGACATCCGCGCCAGCGTGACCGGGCGCCAACTCAAGCTCCAAACTGAACGCGGAATCTCGTTGGCTTTGTTTTCGCCGAGGGCTGGAGGGATGGGTCATCATATCGGCAATGCTCGCACGAGCCTCGATTGGTCGATCGTCTCCAACAACATGATATCCCGCGTTGCGGGTCTGATGCCGAAGAGTTTCGTCGGCGTCTGCCAACTTCCGCAGACGCCGGGCGTGTCGCCGGCGAATTGCACCGCCGAACTCGAACGATGCGTCAAACAACTCGGTTTTGTTGGTTGCAACGTGAACCCGGACCCTTCAGGCGGATATTGGAAGGATCCGCCGCTCTTCGACCGCTTCTGGTATCCGCTCTGGGAAAAGATGGTCGAATTGGACGTGCCCGGCATGATCCACGTCAGCGCATCCGCCAACCCAAACTTCCACGCCACGGGCGCCCACTACATCAACGGCGATACGACCGCCTTCATGCAGTTTGTCACCTCCGACTTGTTCAAAGATTTTCCGACGCTGCGTCTGATCATCCCGCATGGTGGCGGCGCCGTGCCGTATCATTGGGGTCGCTATCGCGGGCTTGCTCAAGACATGAAGCGACCGCCGGTCTCCGATCTGATGCGCAATGTTTTCTTCGATACGTGCGTCTATCACCAATCGGGCATCGACCTGCTCCTCAAGGTCGTTCCGAATGACAATGTGCTATTCGCCTCCGAGATGGTCGGCGCCGTGAACGGTATCGATCCGGAGACTGAACGGGCCTATGACGACACGAAGCGATACGTCGATGCCGCAGCCATCTCCAACACGGATCGCGCTAAAATCTTTTCGGGCAATGCACTTCGGGTTTATCCGCGCCTCGCGGATAAGCTCAGGATCGCCGGACTGACGCCCTGAGCGCGCTCCGGTGCGCCGATGTTATCCGTAATCTGAAGTCCGCTCGATCTCGACGCCGATCGCGCCGTCGAGAATGTCGAGTTTTTCGACCCGCACCCGCACTCGTTTCACGCGGCCATCCCGCAGCGTTGCATTCGCCACATCAAGCGCCACGCGCTCGACGAGGATCGCGTGCCGGCGCGTCGCAAGGCGGATCGCATCGACGATGACATCGTAGGAGAAGACATCGCGCATGTCGGCGACCGTGTCGGGGATCGGCGCGAGATCGGCCTCGACGTTGAAGCGCATGCGCTGCGGGGCACGATGCTCGTAGCGATAGGCCCCAATGCCGGCCTCGACGATGAAGTCCCGTACGAAGACTTTGTCGGCCGCACTCCCATCGTCGCGTGCTAAAGGTCGGGTCATCGTGCCCGCCTGCGCCGGTCGGCGCGGGATCATGTCGCGCATGGCGGACACGCGCGCCGGGTCGAGCGGCAGGTTGCGCTGCCCGTCCCGGCAAAGACTGGAGCGGAATGCAAGTACATCGACGCCGAGTGCCAGCATGCGGGGCACATCCGGCGTCTCGAGCGCGCCGCCGATCCAGGCTTTGAGACCACGGCGCTGCGCAGCGTTGACGAAGGCCGACAGCGCCTCGATCCCGGGATTCTCGATCAATTGTGCGGCGTGGGTGCCCATCAGTATGGCGATGGGGAAGCCCCGTTCCGCGAAGAGGCCGAGCCGGCCGATTGCCTCGGAATCCCTCGCGCCGCAGATAATCGCGCCGCCGGTGGCCGGATGTCGCTCGCGCACCCGTGCCAGCAGCGTCGATGCATCGTCGCTCGCGCGCAGTTCCAGCACCTGCACGCCCGCTTCGGCGAGCGCCAGTGCGACTTCAAGCTCGTCGCTCTCAGCGCCGCCGAGCACATTCGGCGCAGCACTGACTGGCGCGCCGCCTGCCGCAGCAATGACTGCGCGCACGGCGTCAAGCGACAGCGGCCCACGTGCATCGGAAAGACCGAGCCGTTCGGCGCCCGCGCCCAACGCAATCTCCGCCTCTGCGGCATCGGTGACGCGCACCAGCATCGCTGCACCACCACTCACGTCGATCACCTTCATTGCGAATCGCGCGGGCATGCGCTTGCGCGAAACACCGCCGCCGCGTCATAGCGCGCGTCCCGGCCGCGTGGAACCGCGCGGCCGAAAAGGACTCGCGCCACGCTCTCTTCTGGAGCATGTCCTTGCCGCCAAAGTGCATTCCACTTTAGCGGGACATGCGCTAGAGCGCGGGCTTCGCGCGCGCCAGCACGGGAATTCTGCCGATGTCCGCCGATCCCTATTCCCGCCCACATGATCCGCACGCCGACATCCGCGACGCCGTGCGAAAACTCTGCGCCGATTTTCCCGGTCCTTATTGGCGCGAGCGGGACCGCGCCGGCGCCTATCCCACCGAATTCGTGAGAGCGCTGACGGAATCAGGCTTTCTCTCCGTGCTCATCCCGGAAGAATACGGCGGTGCGGGTCTCGGCCTCGGTGCAGCGGCCGCGATCCTCGAAGAGATTCAACGCGCGGGGTGCAACGGCGCGGCGACGCATGCGCAGATGTATGTGATGGGCACGGTGCTGCGGCACGGTTCGGAAGAGCAGAAGCGGCAATATCTTCCCGCGGTGGCAAAAGGCGATTTGCGTCTGCAGGCTTTTGGCGTCACCGAGCCGACGTCGGGCACCGACACCGGCGCGCTGAAGACGGTCGCGCGTCGCGAGGGTGACGACTACATCGTCAACGGCCAGAAGATCTGGACCTCGCGCGCCGAACATTCCGACCTCATGCTTTTGCTCGCGCGAACGACGCCACGCGAGCATGTGGCGAAGAAGACCGATGGCTTGTCGGTCTTCATCGTCGACATGCGCGAGGTGCGCGGCAAAAGCCTGACCATCCGTCCGATACGCACGATGATGAATCACGGTACGACCGAAGTGTTCTTCGACAACATGCGTGTGCCGGCGAAAAATCTCGTTGGCGAGGAGGGGAAGGGCTTTCGCTACATCCTCTCCGGCATGAATGCGGAGCGCATTCTCATCGCGTCGGAATGTATCGGCGATGCGAAATGGTTCATCGAAAAGGCATCGACTTACGCCAGCGAGCGTCATGTTTTCGGGCGCCCGATCGGCCAGAACCAGGGCATCCAGTTTCCGATCGCGAAAGCCTATGCGGATATGCGCGCGGCGGAGTTGATGACGCACGAAGCCGCGAAACTTTACGAAGCGGGCGAGCCCTGCGGGCCGGAAGCGAACATGGCAAAAATGCTTGCGGCCGATGCATCGAATGCCGCCGCCAACGTTTGTATCCAGACGTTCGGCGGCTTCGGATTTGCCGAAGAATACGACATCGAGCGCAAATTCCGCGAAACGCGGCTCTATCAGGTGGCGCCGATCTCGACGAACCTGATCCTGTCCTTCGTCGCCGAGCATGTGCTCGGCATGCCGCGCTCGTACTAAAGCTAAAGCCCCGAACTCGTCCGCGACGCCGCGCCATCCGCCACGGCGGCTTCGGCGAGCGCCGTGTCGATTGCGTCTGCCAGCTGGCGCAGCGAGAACGGCTTCGTCAAAAGATGCGTGCCGGGGTCGAGCCTTCCCTCGCGCGCGATCTCTTCCGGCGTGTAGCCGGTCATGAACACGACGGGAAGGCCCGGCCGCACGCGTTGGGCCGCTTCTGCCAGCCGCCGCCCGTCCATGACGGGCATCACGACATCGGTGAGCAGCACACGCACGTCTGGCTCCGCCGCGAGTTGGCGCAACGCTTCCGCGCCATTCTCCGCCGTCACGACGCGATAACCGAAATCGACGAGCGATTCCGATGCGACGGCACGCACATCCGCATCGTCTTCGGCAACGAGGATCGTCACATCTGCCGCCTGCGGTCTGTGCGTGGGCAACGCCGCTTCGTCTTCGAGCTCCGGCAGCGTGCCGGCGTGCCGCGGCACGAGTAGTCGCACGCTGGTGCCTGTGCCCGGCGCGCTCTCGATGGTGATGGCACCGCCGGATTGCCGCGCGAAACCGAAAACCTGACTGAGGCCCAGGCCTGTTCCCTTGCCCGTTGGCTTGGTCGTGAAGAAGGGCTCCACAACCTTGTCGAGAAGGTCGGGCGGAATACCTTCGCCGGAATCCGTCACGGTGATCGCGAGATAGGGGCCGGACGTTGCGCTCCCGTGTCGTGCTCGCGACTCGTCCGTCACATCGACGAAGCCGGTCTCGATCAGCAGTCGACCGCCGTCCGGCATCGCGTCGCGCGCATTCACCGCAAGATTGACGAGCGCGTTTTCCAGCTGCGGCGGATCGATCACCGCGTGCCAGCCGTGCGAGCGCAGCCGCGTCTCGATCGCGATTGACTCGCCAAGCGTCCGGCGTAGCAGCGACGACAGGTTCGTCACCAGCGTATCAATGTCTGTCGGTCGTGGCGCAAGTGGTTGGCGTCGCGCAAAGGCGAGAAGCTGCTGCGTCAGCAGTGCGGCCCGCGATGCGCCTTCGCGTGCGTTGCCGATGAGGCGCACCTGCCGCGCATCGCCGCTGCCAAGCCGCCGCTCCAGCAGATCGAGACTGCCTGATATGATCGTCAGTAGATTGTTGAAGTCATGCGCGATGCCGCCCGTCAGGCGTCCAATCGCGTCCATCTTCTGCGATTGCCGAAGCTGCGCCTCGGTGTCCTCGCGGCGCGCCGTCTCGTCCCGCAAGCGCGCAAGCGCACGTTGCTCGCCCGCCATCCGGCGCTGCGCGATCTGCGTCAGCACGAGCAGAACGCCGGCGGAGAGGAGCCCCAGGCACAGATAGGGCATCATGCCCGTCGCCCATTGCGTGAGAATCTCGCGGCGCTCGATACCGGCGCCGACATAGACGGGCAGCGAGGCCAGCCTGCGGTAGGCGATGATGCGATCGCGTCCGTCCGATGAGTCCAGGGAGTCGTAGATGCCCTCGGCTGGCGCAACCGCAACAGCGCGTTTGAACGCGGCGTAGGTCGAAACGCGCGCGCCGCCTTCCGGATAACGCGCCAGCCGGTCGCCGTTATCCTTGAAGAGCGCGATGGCGCTCGGCACGGTGCGCGCAACCTCGATGTAAAAATCGTGGAAATAGACGGGCGAGATCGACACGACGACAATGCCGGAAAAGCCGCCGATGTCGGGGTCGCCGCCCTGTCGTTGACGGCCTACGAAAAAGATTGCTTCCCGCCGGATCTGGCTGTCGCGCACGTCCGACACGTAGGTCTCGCCGGGCGCTACCTCCCCGTCGCGCAGCTTTTTGAAGAAGTCGCGTTCCTTGTAGTCGGGGCGGGTCAGCGGCTGCGGTCGCGAGCCGGCAAGCAGGCGTCCCTCGGCGCTGATAATGCGGACATCGTCGATCTGCGCGAGCCGGCGGCGCAACCGCGCCAGTTGCGCGATGATCTCGGGCTGGCGCGCCAGAACTTGCGCATCGGACAGCCCGGCAACCACAGCCTCCGCCTGGTCGAGGACGAGCGCCTGCGTCTCGAAAACTTTTTCGGCATGTTCGTGGACGACCTGCGAGACGCCGATCATCCGCTGGCGCGCATCGTCGAAGGCGGCCACATAGGAAAAGGTCGCACCACCCAGCAAGACGCCAAGCGGCAGCGCGACGATGGCGATCGTCAGCCATCGGAACGGCCGCAAGGACATCTTTTCGGATGCGCCTTCGCCCGAACCGCCGATCAGGACCTTCTCCCTCGCTTCGCGGCGATGATGAAGCCTCGGGCGGCAGTGTTCAAGCCATCGTCCTGGACGCCGTCTGCGCCAGCGCTTGCTAGCGCTTGCGAATGCTCGACGTTACATCCCAATCGTCGGCATTGCCCTCGGGCACGAAGGCGCCGTCGGACCGCATGCGTGCCGGCGCATAGGTCATCGGACGTGCGCGTGAAAATTCGACGGGGCGGGCGA
>CBDFFN010000006.1:0-168087 GCA_965246795.1 Beijerinckiaceae bacterium
CCGTCGCGTCGCGATTGTTGTTGCGCCGCTCGGAGGGTTCGCCACGACGACGCCGACGGCTGCGACGAGGCTTACGCTCTTCCTCCTCCGCGTCTTCCTCCTCGTCGGCGGCGGCTTCTTCGGCAAGCAGCGCCTGCCGATCGGCGACCGGGATCTGGTAATAGTCGGGGTGTATTTCGGCGAAAGCCAAAAAGCCGTGCCGATTGCCGCCATATTCGATGAACGCGGCCTGCAGCGACGGTTCGACCCGCGTGACCTTGGCAAGATAGATGTTGCCGCGAAGCGGCTTGCGCGAGGCAGACTCGAAGTCGAACTCTTCGACCCGGTTACCCCTGAGTACGACCACCCGTGTTTCTTCGGGGTGGGACGCGTCGATCAGCATCTTGTTGGGCATTGAACTCTCTTCGGCGCGCCCGGCCCGGCGGCGCAGTTCCACCCGGTGGGCCATTGAGACCTCCCGGAACGCGGAAATGGCGTCGGCGCGAACGGGGCGCGCGGCTTGTGTTGATGGAAACAGGAAAAACGGGGCATTCCGCCAGCAGCGACGGAAGCGTCATGGAGTGGTCCGCGAAAGGACGCGGCGAGACGGGCTTGAGGGCCGACGCGGATGCCACGGCTGAAAGTGCCGGGCTTGGTTCAATCGGGTCGACGCGTGACACGTCCGTGCAATCGCCTCTCGGGTCGCTGCCCGGGCGGTGCAAGATGCAGAGCCGGACCCCCAAACGTCGTCCAACGACCTCGCTGTTGAAGAACGGCGGTCACGCGGCGAAATCGCCTGCGGAAACAACGTGCCGGGCAGCGTGCCGGATCGACAGCGGATTGGAATCGTCCGGCGCCGATGGACCTGGAATGAATAGGTCCGACTTCCGGCGAATGCAAGACAATGACTTGTGTCTTGCAGAACACAGTTGCGCTTTCCTTGCCGCAAAGGCGCTTACGGCGCGTTAACCTCGTGAGCGCTTGGTTCTAGGGTTCGCCAACAATTTGCCGGCCTCAATCCCGAGTCGCATGCGCCGACTGTCTCGCCTTTCTCGTTTGGCCGCTTTGGCCATCGCCCTGATGCCCGCGTTGGCACAGGCAGGCGGGCTCGTCGGCGTTCGTGCGCTGTCGCGACAAAGCGAGACGCCGTTGGCATCGGCGGTGTCGCTTGAACAGCGGTCGTCCGGTGCGCAACTCGTCTTTACGATGACGGCGCCGGTCGCTGTCAGCGCCTACGTGCTCGACGAGCCGGCCCGCGTGATCGTGGATCTGCCCGAGACGGGCTTCGTCCTCGATCCTGCCGCAGGCCGGGCAACCAGTCTTTCCAGCGGTCTCGTCCGCGCCTTCCGCTTCGGGGCTCAGGCGCCGGGCAAGTCGCGAATCGTCATCGACCTTTCCGGACCGGCCCGCATCCTTCGCGCCGAGTCGGACCGGACCGCGGCGGGCGGCGCTTTCCGCCTTGTCGTTGATCTCGCGCCGACCGATTCCGCCACGTTCCGGACCGCTGCTGCGGAGGCCCGCCGCGTCATGGCGCTTGCCGCCGAACCGCCGGCGCCGGACCCCCAGCGCCCGGTCGTGGTGCTCGATCCCGGACATGGCGGCACCGATCTTGGCGCTACCGCCAAGGATGTCGCGGAAAAGAACATCGTTTTCGATTTTGCCAAAGCCCTGCAGGCGCGCCTCGACAAGGGCGGCGAGGTTCGCACGGTGCTGACGCGGAGCGACGACACATTCGTGCCGCTCGGCGAGCGCGTTCGCTTTGCCGAGAATGCGAATGCGAGCCTGTTCGTGTCGATCCACGCCGACCATCTGTCCGAGACGAGCGTGCAGGGCGCGACCGTCTACACGCTGTCGGATCGCGCGTCCGACGCGCATGCCGCGCGCGTCGCCGAGAACGAGAACGCGTCGGACAAGGTCGGCGGCGTGGTCGACAAGGCCGAAGCGGCGGGCCTCAGCGACATTCTCTCCGACCTCACCCGTCGCGAAACCAAGGTTCTGGGCCGGTCTTTCGCCCGCGGCCTCGTGTCGGCGTGGCGTGACGTCGGCGAGTTGAACAAGAATCCGCTGCGCTCAGCCGGGTTTCGCGTCCTCAAGGCGGCCGATTTCCCCTCGGTTCTGTTCGAACTCGGCTATCTCTCCAATGTCTCGGACCTGAAGAGCCTGACCTCGCCGGAATGGCGCGAGAAGGCCGTCGAGAAAGTCGCCGCAGCGATCGAGCGCTTCCTGCGGACGCAGCCACGCGAACCGACAGCGGTTGTCGCCAGCGGCGGCGCAGCGTCGTCCACGACGCGATAATCTCGCGATTCATTTGATCGTGTCCCAATCGCCGAACCTGATCCCACTTCGCTGGCGATTTTTCGCTACAGCGACATCGCGGCGGGACATGCTCTAGAGGGCACAGCGCCCTCAATTGACCACAAACCAACAGCACGAGACGTAACGGCTGGAACCGACGCGACCGGCCGATCCGCTACGATCTACCGAGGCCGGTAGATTCGGCTTGGCGGGCGCGCATCTCAGGCGCGACAGGGGTTCTCGAATCGATGCGGCTGATCGGACGGTTTCTCGGCTTTCTCTTTGCCACCGGCGCGATCGTGTTCGTCGTCGGCGCGGTGATCGCGGCCGGCGTCGTTTACACGTTCAGCAAGGATCTGCCCGACACCGCCGCGCTCAAGAACTACGAGCCACCGGTCATGACGCGCGTGCATGCGAGCGACGGCTCGATTCTCGCCGAATATGCGCGCGAGCGGCGCATGTATCTGCCGTCGACGGCGATCCCACCGCTGGTGAAGCAGGCCTTCATCGCGGCGGAAGACAAGAATTTCTACACGCATAACGGCGTCGATCCCGAAGGCATCCTGCGTGCCGTCGGTGTGCTCGTACAGGGCGGTAAGCGCGTGCAGGGTGCGTCCACGATCACGCAGCAGGTCGCGAAGAACTTCCTTGTCGGCAACGAGCGTTCGTTCGACCGCAAGATTCGCGAGGCGCTGATCTCGTTCCGGATAGAGGGTGCTTACTCGAAGGAGAAAATCCTCGAACTCTACATGAACGAGATTTATCTCGGGCTCGGCAACTATGGAGTCGCCGCCGCGGCGCTAAACTATTTCAACAAGTCGGTGCATGAACTGACAGTTGCCGAA
Source organism: Beijerinckiaceae bacterium (assembly GCA_965246795.1). Lineage (GTDB taxonomy): Bacteria > Pseudomonadota > Alphaproteobacteria > Rhizobiales > Beijerinckiaceae > JAJXWB01. The sequence continues at coordinate 3,120 of CBDFFN010000006.1, forward strand.
TGCGCCTATCTCGCCGCACTGCCGAAAGCGCCAAGCGACCTGCATCCTTTCCGCAATCGCGATCGCGCCCTCGATCGTCGCAACTATGTCATCAATCGCATGGTCGCCGACGGCTACGTCAATAAGCAGGATGGCGAGAAGGCAAAGGGCGAGCCGCTCGGCGTGAACCCGCGCGCGCTGTCGCCCAACACCTATGTCGCAGGCTTCTTTGCCGAGGACGTGCGCCGCGAACTCGCCGATCGTTTCGGCGAAAAGAAGCTCTACGAGGGCGGCTTGTCCGTCCGCACGACGCTCGATCCGAAGATGCAGGTGATGGCACGACGTTCGCTCGTCGACGGCCTCGTGCGTTTCGACGAAGCGCACGGCTTCCGCGGCGCCATCCAACATGTCGAGACGGCCGGAGACTGGGGCGTGCCGCTTGGCGCCATCCCCGCGCTCGGCGATGTGCAGCCGTGGCGTCTCGCTGTCGTACTCGACGTGACGGACGCGGCGGCACGCATCGGCATACAGCCGCTGAAGGAAAAGTCCGGCGAACTCGCACGCGAGCGCCTGACCGGAACGCTGGCGAAGGAAGGCATGGCCTGGACGCGGCGCACGCCAAAGGCCGCGCTGACCATCGGCGATGTCGTCTATGTCGAGCCCATCGAGAAGTCGCCGGGCAACTGGCGTCTGCGACAGGTGCCCGATATTTCGGGCGCGATCGTCGCAATGGATCCGTTCACCGGACGCATCTTTGCGATGGTTGGTGGCTTCTCCTACGATCAATCCGAGTTCAACCGGGCTTCGCAGGCGATGCGTCAGCCAGGCTCGGCTTACAAACCGTTCGTCTACGCGACGGCGCTCGACAACGGCTACACGCCGTCCTCGATTCTTTACGACGATCCAATCTCGATCGTGCAGTCGGACGGCACGACATGGTCGCCGGATAACTTTGGCGGCAAGCCGACCGGCGCGCATCCGCTGCGCTATGGCATCGAGCAATCAAAGAACATGATGACGGTTCGCCTCGCGAAAGACGTCGGCATGCCGCTCATCGTCGAATATTCGAAGCGTTTCGGCATCTACGACGATCTCGCCCCGTATTTGTCGATGTCGCTCGGCGCCGGCGAGACGACGGTGTTGCGCATGGTGACCGCCTATTCGATGCTGGCGAACGGTGGCAAGCGCATCAAGTCGACGCTGATCGACCGCATTCAGGATCGCGTGGGCCGCACGATCTATCGGCATGACGAGCGCGTCTGCCAGAATTGCGACGCGCCGAAATGGGCGAACCAGGACGAGCCGAAGCTGATCGACAAGCGCGAGCAAGTGCTTGATCCGCTGACGGCCTACCAGATCACCTCGATCATGGAAGGCGTCATCCAGCGCGGCACCGGTCAGAGCATCAAATCTGTCGGCAAACATCTCGCGGGCAAGACGGGCACGACGAACGAAGCGAAAGATCTTTGGTTCGTCGGCTTCTCGCCCGATCTCGCAGTCGGCGTGTACATCGGCTACGATCGCCCGCGCTCCCTCGGCGATTCCGCGCAGGCCGCGACCTATGCCGCGCCGATCTTCCGCGATTTCATGACGCAGGCGCTGAAAGACAAGCCGGACGTCCCGTTCCGCGTGCCGCCAGGCATCAAGCTCGTGTCCGTCGATCCGCACTCAGGCATGCGTTCGTCGGGTGCCGGTACGATCCTCGAAGCCTTTAAGCCGGGCACTGCGCCGCCCGACTCGTTTGCAGGCGGTGGAGCTGTGTCGGCGGGCTCAGCGGATGCTGATCGCGCTGTCGGAAGCGGGACGGGCGGGTTGTACTAAAGCCTCGCGCTTTACACCGTCCGCTGTCGCATCTAGCTAGCGACCCTCACGTTATTCGTTGGACCCATGCGCGCCGAAGCCGAATCCCTTGTCTCCGACATCAAGCAGTCGATCGGACTGCTGAGGAGGCATCTTTGACGTCGATGTCGCGACCCGCCGCCTCGCGGAACTGAACGCGCGCGTCGAAGACCCGGCGCTGTGGAACGACACCGACCTCGCGCAGAAGATCATGCGCGAGCGTACGGAGCTCGAAGACCGCCTCGGCTCGCTTGCGAAATTCGATCGCGAGCTCGACGATGCCGTGACGCTTGTCGAACTCGGCGAGAGCGAAGGCGACGTCGAGACGGAGACGGAAGGTCTTACTTCACTCAAAGCGCTGTTGACGGAAGCGAATCGCCGTCAGATCGACGCGCTGTTCGAAGGCGAAGTCGACAGTAACGACACCTATGTCGAAGTGCACTCCGGCGCCGGCGGTACCGAGAGCCAGGACTGGGCGCGTATGCTCATGCGCATGTATCTGCGTTGGGCCGAGCGCCACAAGTTCAAGGTCGACGTCATCGACGAGACTGCGGGCGAGGAGGCCGGCATCAAATCCGGCACGCTGCTCATCAAGGGACACAACGCGCACGGCTGGGCGAAGACGGAGTCGGGCGTGCATCGGCTCGTACGTATCTCGCCATTCGATTCCAACGCGCGGCGGCACACGAGTTTTGCTTCGATCTGGGTTTATCCCGTCATCGACGACAAGATCGATATCGCGGTGAACGAAGGCGACTGTCGCATCGACACGTTTCGTTCGTCGGGCGCCGGCGGACAGCACGTCAACACGACGGATTCGGCCGTGCGCATCACGCATATGCCGACTGGCATCGTTGTGGCCTGTCAGGCTGAGCGCTCGCAGCACAAGAACCGCGCGACAGCGTGGAATATGCTTCGTGCGCGTTTATACGAGCTGGAAATGGAAAAGCGCGAGGCCGAAGCGAACGCGGCCGCTGCGAGTAAAAGCGACATCGGCTGGGGCCACCAGATACGGTCTTACGTGCTGCAGCCGTACCAGCTCGTGAAGGATCTGCGCACCGGCGTCACGTCGGGTACGCCGGACGAGGTGCTCGACGGTGATCTCGACGATTTCATGCAGGCCGCGCTTGCGCAGCGCGTGCATGGCGGCGGCCCGGACAAGGTCGAGGACGTCGACTGACGTTGTTCGTCAGTACGAGATGAGTTCTCGCCAAACTGCAGGCAGTACCTCCGAAATATCTTCGGCAATCAAGCCGGGTCCGAAGCGTTGTGCTGCATCGCCGTGCATCCAGACAGCGGCGCAGGCGGCTTCCCAGGCGGGCATATGTTGCGCGAGCAATCCGCCGATCATTCCTGCGAGCACGTCTCCGGAGCCCGCCGTTCCGAGCCACGGCGGCGCGTTGTCGGCGATGGCCGCGCGACCATCCGGCGACGCCACGATCGTATCCGGACCTTTGAGGACGATAATCGCTCCGGCGCGGGAGGATGCTTCGCGCGCACGATCGAGTTTTGAAGTCTTTGCGCCATTCCCGAAGAGTCTTGCGAACTCGCCAGAGTGCGGCGTGAGGACGACGCTGCCGAACGCCTTACCAATCAACCCGAACAATTCTTCCGGATTGTCGGCGAAAGACGTGAGCGCATCAGCGTCGAGCACGATGTGACGCGGTTTCTCAGCCGGTGACAAAGCCTCGCGCACGAGATCGCGCGTCCCGGGGCCAACACCAAGTCCGGGTCCGATCACCACGACATTCTTACGCGCATCTTCCAGCAGTTGGCGAAGGCCATCGAAGCCATCCGCCACGCGCGTCATTACGGCGGTGAGCGCCGCGGCATTTGTCGCGAGCGCATCGCTTGGGGTCGCGACCGTCACCAGACCGGCGCCGGCACGCAATGCGGCACGTGCCGCAAGTCGCGCTGCGCCGGTTGTCTCCGCGCCGCCCGACACAACAACGGCATGGCCGCGCGAATATTTGTGGCCGTCGATCGCAGGCACGGGCAGGGTTTTGCGCCAGAGCGCGACCTCGTTCGCAAAGGTCTTCGGCGCGATCTTGTCGAGCACATGCACATCGATGCCGATGTCGGCGACATGCGCATCGCCGCAATGCATGCGTCCGGGCAACAGCAGGTGGCCGGGCTTGCGGCGAAAGAACGTGACGGTTCGATCGGCTTCGATCGCCGCGCCGCGTACCGCGCCGGAATTGCCGTCGATGCCTGAAGGCATATCGACCGCAAGCACAGGATTGCGCGTATTCGTACGCCAAACATTGATGTGCTCGACGATGCGTCGCGCATCGCCGTCGAGATCGCGGGCAAGTCCCGCGCCGAACAGCGCGTCGATGACGAGATCGGCTTCGATCGGCACGCGTGCAGCGTCGCCGACATCGCCGGCCCATTTTTCCGCTGCATCGGCCGCGTCGCCCCGCAATCTGTCTCGCGCGCCGAGCAGAGCAACGTGCACCTCGTAACCCGCATCGCGCAGGCAGGTCGCCGCGACAAAACCATCGCCGCCGTTGTTGCCGGGGCCGCAAAGCACCAGCACACGGATGCCGGCCCCGTCACGATGAATCGCCTGCGCTGCATCCGCGACCGCCGCGCCGGCGCGCGCCATCAACGCTTGACCCGGTGTGCCGCCGGCGATTGTCAGCCGGTCGGCCTCGGCCATTTCCTCAACGGTAAGAAGCGCGCTCATTGCGGAGCATATAGCGCAGACGCACAGATGGCAGCGAGGCTCCTGCCTCGCGAAAGAGGCCTCGATCAATGCGAGCCGGGGGGCTCGCGGTTCGCGTCGACGCTGGTGCGAGACGGGTTAGGCAGCGTCGTGTAAGACCGGGGGCTGCGCGAGCCAGCGATCCGCCGCGCGACGGCCGCTTTCATGAAGCGCTGTGATAAACGTGCGGCCGAGGTCCGCGGCGCTGCGCTCATCGAGTCTGTCTATCTCGTCTTCCGCCGCGAGGCGCCAGACATGGAGATCGCGCACCTTCGGCGTCGCCGCCAGTTTTTGCGCAAGCTCCAGCGCGGCGAGCTCCGCGTTCAACGGCGCGTTGAAGCTGATCTGATCCAGCCGGCGTGCGATCTCCGACGGCGTCGACGGCGCGCGCGCGCCATGTGTCGGCGTCACCTGCACGACGACGAGATCGGAAACATCGTTTTCGTGCACGAGCGACAGGATCGGCGGATTGGCGACATAAGCGCCGTCCCAATAGGCCTCGCCTTCGATCTCGACCGTGCGGTGGATCAGCGGCAAGCATGCCGATGCCAGCACCGTGTCGATGGTGATCTCGTCGTTGCGGAAAATGCGCAGGCTGCTGTCGCGCACGCGGGTGGTGGCGATCAGCAATTTAGGGCTCGCGGGATCGCGTAACGCATCGAAATCGATCTCGGCAGCGAGCGCACGGCGCAGCGGATTAAGGTCGAAGGGATTGAATTGCGCAGGCGAGAAGGCGCGGGTCCACAGGCCCGCCGGTGTTCCAGCCAGCAGACCCTGCATGCTGGCGAAGGGCAAGAAGGCGGCATCGTCGATCATGCGGCCCCAGAAGCGCGCGAGCTGCGCCTGCGCTTCCGCCCGTCCGCCCTTGGCGAGGCCGCTCGCCACCAGGACGCTGTTGACGGCACCAGCGCTCGCGCCGCTCAGCGCGTCGATCTCGGTCTCAGGCTCGTCGAGAAGCCTGTCGAGTACGCCCCAGGTGAAGGCGCCGAAGGAGCCACCACCCTGGAGGGCGAGTGACACGTTCCGGGGCGGCCAATGATCGTCACGGCCGGTGAGAAGGGAGCGGGCTTGTTGCAGAAAGTTCATAAAAATCAAGGTCCAGACGTTTGCTGGACTTTGATATTGTGCAGTGCAGCAAAAATCTCAAGCCCGATCTTCAGGCATGGTTGACGCGGCTTTGGTCAGCGCTCTCGAGCGCCTTCGCGATGCCCCGCGCAAGCACCTCTGGCGGCTGGGCGCCGGACATGCCGATCTTTTGGTCAAGGATGAAGAACGGCACGCCGGTGACGCCGAGCGATCGTGCCTGCTCGACGTCACCCTCGACCGCATCCTTGTCGCTGCCGTCGGCCAGCAGACGACGCACGACCTCGCCATCCATTCCTGCGTCCTCGGCAAGGCGAACAAGCGTGTCGGCGTCGCCGATATCTGCGCCGTCGATGAAATAGGCGTGAAACAGGGCATCGACGACCTTGTCCTGCACACCCGCGGCCCAAGCCCAGCGGATGACGCGATGCGCATCGAGCGTGTTGGGCGAACGCTGGATTTTGTCGAAGGCCAGATCGAGCCCGGCATCCTTTCCGGCATTCGCCACACGCGCGAAAAGCCCCGGTCCGCGATCGCCAAATTTGCGCGTGAGGTAAGTATCCCGATCGATGCCACCGGGCGGAATCGTCGGATCGAGTTGGTAAGGCAGCCAGTGGATCGTCGCCTGCACACCGGGCAGGGTTGCCAGCGCCGTCTCGAGTTGACGCTTGCCGATGTAGCACCAGGGACAGACGACATCGGAGACGATGTCGATCTGCAATGATTTCACCTCAGACATGGCACCCTCGTCGCGTTGATGAGAAGGTGGCGTCAGGTGGCGCGCGTTCAAGTCAGCCCGCTGCCTTGCTCCACCACGTATCGAGCGTTGCGCCGAACAGCGGCGCCGCAGACTTCGGCAAGGTTTTCGGCCGTGCGAGTTTGGCCCAGTAAGCGTCCCATTGCTGCGTCGTGTGGAACAGCGGCACGATATAGAAGCCCGACAGTAGCACGCGGTCGTAGGCGCGCACGGCGGTGACGAATTCCTCCTGCGTGCGCGCCGCAAGCATCGTGCGGATCAGTGCGTCGATTGCCGGCGATTTAGCGCCCGCAAGGTTGAACGATGCTTCCTGATCGGCGCTGCCTTCGCCCCAGCGCATGCGCTGTTCGTTGCCGGGCGACGACGATGCGATCCATGAGCCGAGCATCATGTCGAAATCGAATTTTTGCCGACGCCGCTGATACTGCACTTCGTCGACAGTGCGCACGCGCACGGTAACGCCGATGCGTGCGAGCGAGCTCGCGTAGTTGAGCGCCAGCCGTTCCTGCGAACGATCGACGACCATGATCTCGAAGGCGAAGGGCTCGCCGTTTTTGCGCAGCGTGCCGCGGTCGAGCTTCCATCCGGCTTTGTCCAGAAGCGCAAAGGCAGCGCGTGCCTGTTTGCGGTCGCGCCCCGAGCCGTCGGCGACATAGGGACGCCAGCGGCCTTCGAGAATCTCGGGCCGCACGACGTCCGGAAACGACGTGAGAAGTGCACGCTCGGCATCGCTGGCCGGCTTGCCGTTCGACGATAATTCTGAATTGTCGAAGAAGCTGACGGTGCGCGTGTAGAGGCCAGCGAACAGGTTGGCGTTCACCCATTCGAAATCGAACATCGTTGCCAGCGCCTCGCGGACGCGAATGTCCGAGAACAGCGGCCGCCGCGTGTTGAACGCGAAGCCTTCCATGCCGCGCGGGGTACCGAGCGGCACCTGTTCGCGGATGACGCGGCCGTCGCGCAGCGCGGGAAAATCATAGCCGTTGATCCAGCGCGTGCTGTTCGTTTCGTCGCGGTAGTCGATAAGCCCGGTCTTGAAGCTCTCGAACATCGAGTTCGCATCGCGGTAGTAGCTGATAACGATCTCATCGAAGTTGTGCAGGCCGCGGCTCATTGGCAGATCCCGCCCCCAATAGTTCTGGTTGCGCCGCAGGATGATGCGCTCGCCGGGCTCGACGCTGGCGACCGTGTAGGGTCCGGTTCCAACGGGTGCCTGCAAAGTGGACCCGTCGAAACGCTCGAGGTCGGTCTTCGCCTTTGATAGAACCGGCATCAGCGCCAGCGTCAGCGGCATCTCGCGATCGTTCACACCGGCGAGATCGTAGCGGATCGTTTGCGCGTCGGGCGTCTCGACGCTTTTCACGAGCCCATAGGCGTAGCGTTGTTGCGGTCGCCCGCGCGTGCGCAGTAGATCGAAGGTGAAGCGGATGTCCTCGGCGGTGACCTGTGAACCATCCGAAAAACGCGCCGCCGGATTGATGCGGAACGTCACGATGGACCGTTCGTCATCGGTCTCGATGGATTGCGCGATGAGCCCGTAAAGCGTGAAAGCCTCGTCGAGACAGCGCGCCATCAGCGGCTGGAAGATATTGCCGTTGAGGCCCTGCGCCGCAGAGCCCGCGCGCAGGTTGAACGGGTTAAGACTGTCGAACGTGCCCTGAAATGCCACCTGCAGACGCCCGCCCTTTGGTGCGTCTGGATTTGCGTATGGCAGACTAGCGAAGCCAGGCGGCAATGCCGGCACGCCATGCATCGCGATGCCGTGCGTCGGCCGCGCGGTCGTCTGCGCAATCGCATTCCGCGCGTGCGGGATCAGCGCCATCGCGCCGGCGGCCGCGACGAATTCACGGCGTGATGGGGTGAAGCCTCGAATCGGGAACATGTGCGGGCACGCTAGTAACTTTCCCCCGGTCGATAAAATCACGCCGTCGCGAGACGGCCGCGACTGGCGTCGGCAAGCGAATATGGCTATAGGCGCGCGTCACCGTGTCGCCGTATTGGCGCGCCATAGGCGCGGCAAGCCGTCGTCTGCGCCATAGGCCGCACCGGCTAGGCTCAGCCGTTCGAAAGGGAATTTCATGTCGTTCACGCATCGCGCCGCAAGCCGTCGGCATTTCCGTGCCGCGCTGATGAGCGCCTGTCTCGTTGGCGTCGCAGGGACCGCGTTCGCGCAGGCTCCGCGTCCCGCGCAGCAGCCAGCGCCGGCGCAACAGCCTCCGGCGGCCGGCCAGCCGGCCCCGCAGCAGCAGCAGGCGCCGTCCGGCCCGATGCGTGTCGAGCTCAGCCCGTCCCAGACCGAATGGACGAAGGTTTGCGGACACGACAACACCGCCAACAAGGACGTCTGCTACACGACCCGCGATTTCGGCACGCAGGCCGATCAGCCGCCGGTCCTCGCACTCGCCGTTTACGACGTGAAGGGCGACGACCAGAAGATCGTCCGCTTCCTCATGCCGGTCGGCCTGATGCTGTCGCCGGGCTTCCGCTTCTCCGTCGACAAGGGTGCGACGCAGGAAGGCCGCTTCGAAATCTGCTTCCCGAATGGCTGCTTCGCCGAGACCAAGGTGAAGGGTCCGACGATCGACGCGATGAAGAAGGGCCAGGTCGTCAACGTCGCGGTCAAGAATCAGGTCAACAACGAAGTGACCTTCGCCGTGCCGATCGCCGGCTTCGGCAAGGCGTTCGATGGTCCCGCGATCGACCCGAAGGTTCTCGAAGAGCAGCAGAAGAAGCTGCAGGACGAGATGCAGAAGAAGGCCGAGGACATGCGCAAGAGCGAAGCGGCCAAGAGCCCCGCACCTGTCGCTCCGACGACGATGGCGCCTTCTGCACCGAAGTGATTTAACGAACGTCCAAGATAAAAATGGCGGCTCCGGCCGCCATTTTCTTTTGCGCTAGTCGGTGTCGGGCGGAGACAACTCCGGAGCATCGAAGTGTTTCGGCCAAGGCAAGGCCCAGTAGGCCGTCGTTGCGGCAACCAGAAGCCCGGCCAGCACAAAAAAGATCGGGCCGACCGGGTCGGCACCACGTGCGGCTGCCGCCGTCGCAACAGCGCCAGCGAGCGACTGCACGACAGCAACGCCGAAGAACATCGCCATGTTGAGCAGCGCGATGGCGCGTCCCACGATTGCCGCGGGAAACGACGACCGCAGGTCCGGATATTCGAGCATCGCGAAGCCCGACACGCCGGCGATGGCGATGACGAGCGCAAGATCGACGATCCAGCCGGACTTATCTGCCACGCCGAGCGCCGCGATCAGCGCCGCCAGCACGAACGACATGGCAATCATGAGATAGCGTCGTCGCCGACCGCCAGGATCGATCCTGCCAAACATCAGCGGGCTCGCGACCATCACGATCGAGAAGACGAGCACCATGTTGCCGGCTTCGACGAGCGAGAAGCCGTAGCGGTTCTCGAACAGAGGCACGATCCACGGCGTGCGCACGGACAGAAACGCGCCGTAGAGGCATGCGCCAAGCACGAGAATTCCGGCCGTCTGCGGCATGCGCAGGATCGGTGCGATGCCGCGGATGGCCTCGCCGATCGTTTCCTGCGCGGCGATGTCTTCGGCGCGTTCGTCGACGAGCACGAAACAGGCGATCGTCGCGCCGAGTGAGGCCACCGCAAGAATAACGAAGGCATAGCGCCAGCCGAATGTCTGGACGACCCAGGCGAGCGGCGTCGCGGTCGCGAGCATACCGATGCCGCCGACGCTCATCGTGAGGCCGGAGAGGCTCGCGAAGCGGTGAGCGGGATAGCGGCGGACAAGGAAGACGAGCGTCGAAATATAGGCCGGCGCGCAACCGACGCCGATGAGGCCTTGGCCGACAACGAGCCACGCGAAGCTCGGTGCGAAGGCCGACAGCAAACAACCCGCGATCGCGAACGGAAACACGGCGCAGGCGGTCCGGCGCGGACCAAACCTATCCAGCGCGACGCCGACGACGAGTTGCATGGCGCCGAAAGCCAGCGCGAAGGCGCCGGCAAAGATGCCAATTCCGGTAGGCGTGATTGCAAAGTCATCGGCAATGCGTCCGACGACGACGGCCGGCAGGGTGCGGAACGCCTGGCTCAGCGAGAACGTCGTGGTGAGCGCCGCGAGCATCGCCCAGAGCGGGCGGCCCGGCGCACTGTCAGACGTCACGGGACGCGCCTCGCACTCGTGGGAAATCGCAAGAAATCAGTGCTGGCGGGACCGCTTGATCTGCAGCCGACCGTCGTCGAGCCGGTCGAACGTGTCCTTGATCTGCGGATGGCGAAGGGGATCACCTGTTTCATCCGGCAGCAGGTTTTGCTCCGAGACATAAGCGACGTATTCGGTTTCCGCGTTCTCGGCATAGAGGTGATAAAACGGCTGGTCCTTGCGTGGTCGGACCTCTTCCGGGATCGCAAGCCACCATTCTTCGGTGTTCGCGAAAATCGGATCGACGTCGTAGATCACGCCGCGGAAAGGAAAGCGGCGGTGTCGGACGATCTGCCCGATCGCGAATTTTGCTTGTGACTCTTTCATGGTCCCTGTCGAGCGTGGCGCCCGATGCCTGGGGCTGCGGCCGGCCGCAAAATAGGGAAGACGGGTACACCTGCGCAAGCGGCAGGCCGGCCAGCCATCACAGGTTGTAAAGTTTCGCGTATTCGGGGTCTTTTGCCGCAACCTGCCGGGCAAGGTCGACGATGACCTTCGCCTGCTTCCAGGTCGCGTCATCCTGCATCTTGCCGTCGATCATCACGACGCCGGAGCCGTCGGGCATGGCATCAAGGATGCGTCTCGCGAAGACGACCTCCGCAGCATCGGGCGAAAATACCCGCTTGGCGATGGCGACCTGAGAAGGGTGCAGGGACCATGCGCCTGCACAGCCCATGAGAAAGGCGTTGCGAAACTGCACCTCGCAACCGGCGGGGTCGCCGATATCGCCGAACGGGCCATAGAACGACTTGATGCCTGCCGACACGCAGGCATCGACCATCTTGGCGACCGTGTAGTGCCAGAGGTCCTGCTGCACGCTCATGCGCGGCACGCCTTCGCCGGCGGCATCGCCAATAACCTTGTATTCGGGATGACCGCCGCCGACGCGCGTCGTCTTCATGGCGCGCGACGCTGCGAGATCGGCCGGCCCGAGGCTCATGCCCTGCATGCGCGGCGACGCCATCGCGATTTCCTTGACGTTCTTCACGCCTTCGGCGGTCTCGAGGATCGCATGAATGAGGATCGGCCGCCGCACGTTGTGACGTGCCTCTAGCTGCGCAAGCAACTGGTCGAGATAGTGGATGTCCCAAGGTCCTTCGGCCTTCGGCAACATGATGACGTCGAGCTTGTTGCCGACGGCGGCGACGATCTCGGTGATGTCGTCGAGCGCCCAGGGCGAATTCAGCGAATTGATGCGTGTCCAGAAACCGGTAGCGCCGAAGTCGACGGCGCGACCCATCTCGATTGTACCCTGTCGCGCAGCGACCTTTGCATCGGCGGGAATGGCGTCTTCGAGATTGCCGAGGATGACATCGACGGTCTTCGCCATCTCGGCGGCTTTCGCGCGCACTTTGTCGAGATGCGCGGGGACGAAATGAATCATCCGCTCGACGCGCACTGGTAGGTCGCGGAGCGGCACCGGCGCGCCCATCGCGAGCGGCTCGAAAAATTTGCGGGGGGGCTTCATGGAGGTCTCGTTTCGGCTGCGCGCGAGTTAGCGAGATTTCGGCAGAGGCGCAAACCGTGGCATTTTCGCGCAAGCGTGCCTGACGTGCCTCGGGCGACTGCTGAGGGGAATGACGATGTCGGTAAGCCGGATGCGTCGTCACCGTCGATTTTGCGCTGCGCTTCTCGGTGCGATGCTTCTGCCCGGCGCGGCGTATGCGCAGACCGTTGACATGCAGCGGCTGGTGAAAGCCTATCCGGAGTTTCTCGCGTCTTATGCCGATGGCGTGCTGACCTGGAAGGACGGCACGACGATGCGTGTTGGCGATGCCAACGCAAACGAGTCTTTCGACCAGCGGTTGAAAAATCCGTCGCTCATCGACCAGATGCTGCTCACATACCGCAAGGGCACAAGCCCGCCGCGTGGGATCGAGGACGACCCCGGCCGTTTCCGAAACGTCGCCTTCTTCGACAAGATGTACGGCAATTGCGAGAAGAAGGAGACGATGCGCAAGCTCGTCGGCATTCGCTGGGTGCCAAGCGTGTCGAACCAGACGTTGCTTGTCACGACCGTCAACGGCGTCGCCGACAAGCTGCGCACCGTGTCGGCGGAGATCGACGCGCTACCGCAGGATTTGAAGCGTTATGCAGCGCCGAGCGCGGGCACGTTCAATTGCCGCACTGTCAAAGACACGGGCAATCGCAGCATGCATGCGTGGGGCGCATCGATCGATCTCAACACGCAATTCGCCGACTACTGGCTGTGGCGAAAGGGTCAACCCTACCGCAACCGCATGCCGCCGGAGATCGTCACGATCTTTGAGAAACACGGATTCATCTGGGGCGGCAAATGGGGCCACTACGACACGATGCATTTCGAGTATCGGCCGGAGTTGTTGACCGACTAAGTTATTGCGCGCAGCCGAGACCGCGTTCCTGCGCCTGGATCTGCTGCACGCGCGCTTTGTCCGCGCCGGCAAGCTCGCCATAGGGCGGTCGGCAATTCGTCCCGAAGGCAGAGATGCCACGCTGCGTTTTGAAGCAATAGCCGGCGCGCGCGTAGATGCTGTTGCGTGCATACCAGAGCTGGTCGCAATTGCCTGCGGCCTTCGGCGGCGGTGATGGCGCTGGCGGCGGCGTGTAGGGCGCCTGGACCGGCGGCACGGCGGCGATCGGCGGTGGCGCAAACGGTGCGCGTGGCGCAGTCACCGGCGGCGTCGGTGCAACCGGCGTCACAGGCTGCGGGATCGGCGGCGGTGCGGCGCTACCCGATCCCGGCACCAGTGTGAAATCGTCGTAAAGCGACACTGCGATTTCTGGACGCTGCTGACGGTTTGTTTCGCGCAGCACCTGCGCGCTTGTGCGGAAGAACACGTCCTTGATGTCGAGGCCGGCCGTCGGCAGGTTGCGCAGCAGCGCGGCGGTGAACGGACTGTTGCTGCCCGCCGCGCCGTCGGCCGCCGTCGAGTTGTAGGCCGTAGCATAAGCGACGATGAGCCCGTCCGGCGCGGCGACGCGTCCGAGGCCGCGGCTGACCTCACCGCCGCGCGCGGAAACGCTCTTCAGCGCCTGCTCTTTCGTGTTGTCGCGGCAAGCATCGACGACCGCAATGCGAATGCCCTTTGCGCGGCGAAGCTCCGACACCATGACTTCGAGCGGCACGAGCTCGTAGGGCATGCCTTCGAGATCGCGGAACTGCGCGTTGATCGGCACCATGTAGGGGACGCCGCCGAATGTCGCGCCGTGGCCGGCGTAATACGCGATGGCGACATCGGCATCGTTGACGGCCGCAGCGAAGCGTCCGATGGCGCGTTCCATGTCCTGCTTCGGGAGATTCTCGCCGTAGATGACGTTGAAGCCGAGAGCTTCGAGCGATGCGCGCATGGCGCGCGAGTCGACGGTCGGATTGATGAGCTTGTCGGCGACTTCGTATGCGCCGTTGCCGATAACGAGCGCAACGCGTTTTTCCGCCGCAGCGGGAAGTGCTGCCACCGCCATGAGTAGCACGGCGATGAAACGAAGCATCGGCGCGCTCCGATGCGCCGATCAGGAGAAAAGAAAATCGCGCGCGGTCAGGCTGCCCGCTGCGACGTTCTCGATGGTGATCGTGTTCGACGCTCCGCCAAAGGGCCCGGCGCCGCTGCCGATAATCGCGTTGCCGTTCGAATAGCTGATGGGAAGGTTGGCGAACGAGAGGTTCTTGTAGCCGAGAAATTGGATCACATCGTGGTCAGGAGACGTTTTCGACAGCGGCTGCCAATCGCGAATGACGTCGTTGCCAAATCCGCCTTCCTTCGCAGCGTACGTGAAGATGTCGCTGCCTGTGCCGCCGAACATGAGGTCGTTGCCGATCCCGCCGATGATCTTGTCGTTGCCGGAGCCGCCATTGAGAGTGTCGTTGCCTTCCTCGCCGCGCAAAATGTCCGTGCCGGCGTCGCCGGTCAGCGTGTCGTTTCCAGAGCCGCCGGAAAGAGAGTCGTCGCCGGTCCCACCGACAAGCGTGTCATTGCCATCCCAACCATAGAGCGAGTCGTTGCCGGCCCCGCCCGTCAACCTATTGGCGGCGACGTTGCCGGCAATCGTATCGTTGCCGGAACCACCGACCGCGTTTTCGATCAGGGAACGAACATCGCCCTGGTATTGCAGGGCGTTGTACAGATTGCCGCTCGCAAAGATGTTGTTCGCTTGGCTAAGAAGCGCGAGCTGTCCGCTGTGGAAGTTGGAGGAATGACCCGGCGCGAGATCGATCTGCAGGTCGGTCGCGTAGTTGGAAAGATCGTACGTGTCGACGCCACCGCCATCCCAGAGCGTGCGGAAAATGCGATTGCCGGACGGCGTGCCTTCGCTGACGCCGTTGACGAACATCTCGCCGGTCGTGAGGCTGAATGTGTAGGTCGTGGCACCGTTGTTGGTCGTGAAGTCGGCACCGTACATGTATTGGATGGCCGCGATGTCGTACATCATCAACGTCTGCGAATAGCTGTCCGCCTGTGTATCGCCAGCGACGGGCACATCCGGCGCCCCGACATAATGGCGGTAGGTCATCACCGAATATTCGATGGAATTGACCTCGTACGGCAGGATGTCGGTTGTCGGGCCGGGCCGGTCGTTGCCGTGACCGTGCTTCAGACCGACGGTATGACCAAGTTCGTGCAGAACGTTGAAGTACGCGCTATTGCCGACGACGACGTTGTTGAAACCCTGATCGACATTGAACCAGGCGTCGCCGCCGCGCTGTACGCTGCCGGGATAGTAACCAACGCCGCTAGGCGGGCGATTAAGCTCCGCATCGTTGAACAGGCTAGCCATCGCGAAACGTGAATCCGCCTGCGCCGCAGGTTGCACCTCGAAATATTCGAGTGGTGCGACTGCCGACAGATCGTGGGCAAGCGCATGAATGATCGCGGATTTGAGCGACGCGGTGACCATGGCGAACGATGAGAACGAAAAGCTAGGCGTGGCCGAGTTGCCCGCGGTGAAATAAGTCGATTGATCGTATGGAAGTGTCGTCACAGGGAAGCTGAAGGTCAGGCTGAGGCTGTTCCAGCGGAACTTGCCGAGCAGAGCATCGATCGTCTGTACGCCAGACGCGACATTGTTTGCGGCCCCAGCCATAACGCTCTCCCCCAATGTCGACCGAACCAAAAAGCTTGGCCGATCGCGAGCTCAACGGTTTTAGCAGACGGTCGACCGAATCGCGAAAATACGCGTCCGGCTCACGTCACCTCAAACCACGTGGCGAGACCCTGAGCTTCCTGGTCGATATTGTCGGAGCGCAGCGCCCACTTGCCTGGCGTGTCGGCAAGAAAGGCGATGATCTTCGAACGCGTGCCGGGCACGATGACGCCATTGCGCCAGTACGGCTCCCAACCGTCGTCGAGATCGTGCAACAAGCGCACTGCATGGCCGTGCACGCACATCGGTACCGCGGCGGTGGACTTGTTGAGGAAGCGCAACGACACCGGCGTGCCGCGTGGCACCGAGAACACCGGCTTGCCGTCATAGGAACGGGTCGTGCCGCCCATCGTCCATTTCGCCCAGCCTTTTGTCCCGGGTTTTGGCGGGTCGAGCGCGAGTTCGATTTTCTTTGCGTTGCCGAGCTTGATTTCGCCCGGCAGCAGAGGATTGAGCGGCAGACCCACGATCGGCGGTCGCATCTTTGCGGCTGCGCCCGTCGCGGTCCAGATTGCGAGATCGCGGTCCGGCGCACCACCGACGGGATCGCGCAATACGAGTTTCACCTGCGCCTTTTCGTCCGCTGGCATGTCCATCAAAAAATCAAAGCGCGCGCCTGGTGCGATCGGCACCGTCAGCCGCACCGGCTCGAACGGATCGCACGGCTGCCCGTCGATGGCGATGATCTTTGGCTTCGCGCCTGCGAAAGCGACGATCATCAGCCGTGCGCCGGCAGCGTTGCCGATGCGCAGACGCACGCGGCCGTTCGGCGGCGCATTCGCCGCGAAGGGCACTGGCTTCGCGCCGGCTGTCAGCAAAGTGCCGACGCGCCCTTCGGCTGACGTCGTGTCGAAGGGACCAGCAATCGCGCCTTTCGCATCGAGCGACCAGTCCTGGAACAGCAGGAGATGCTCGGCATCGACCTCCGGCGGCGACGCCTCTTCAACGATCAGCGCGCCTGCGAGCCCGCGTGAAATCTGCTCGAGCGAATGGGGCAGGGTGGCTGGGCGATAGAGCAGGAAGCCGGGATCGGCGGCCTTGAAGGCGATGTCGAATGTTTCGCCGGCCGCGACCGGCTTCTGCGTGAGCCCGCCGACGCCGTCCATTGCGTTTACGCCGCGCAGGCCGTGCCAATGCAGACTCGTTGGCTTGTCGAGCTTGTTGACGAGCCGCAGCTTCACATCGCTGCCGGCTTTCACGCGAAGAAGCGGGCCGGGGACGCTGCCGTCGTAGGAGAACGCTGAGATTTTTGCCTCGCCGAGTGCAATATCGGCGAGTCGCGCTTCGAGCACGCGTGGCGTATCGCTTGTCTGCGCCTGCAACGAACGCAACTCGACGAACGACGCAGCGAGCGCGCCAAAAGTCGCGCGTCGCGTGAATACGATGCTCATGCGAGGCCGCGCTTCTCGATCAGCGCATGCGGATCGGGCGCGCGTCCGCGGAATTGCATCCAGGCCTGTTCGGGCGTCTGCTTCGCGCCGGCGGCATAGACAAAATCCTCAAGGCGCTTTGCCGTCGCGGGATCGAAGATATCGCCGGTCTCCTCGAACGCGCGAAAGCCGTCGGCGTCAAGCACTTCGGACCACAGGTACGAATAATAGCCGGCGGCGTAATGGCTGCCTGAGAAGACGTGGCTGAAGTGCGGCGAGCGGTGCCGCATCGTGATGTCGGAAGGCATGCCGGCCTTGGCGAGCGTCTCCTTCTCAAAGGCGACGACATCGAGATCGTCGTCCGGCCGCAACAGATGCAGATCGAGATCGACGATCGCCGAGGCGCAATATTCGACCGACGAAAAACCCTGGTTGAAATTACGCGCGCCGATGATCTTCGCGACCATCGTTTCGGGCAATGGTTCGCCAGTCGTCGCGTGACGCGCAAATTGCGACAGGATCTGTGGCTGCAACAGCCAGTGCTCGAATAGCTGCGAAGGGAATTCGACGAAATCCGTCGCCACCGATGTGCCCGCAATCGACGGATATTTCGTGCGCGACAGCATTCCGTGCAGCGCATGACCAAACTCGTGGAAGAGCGTACGCGCATCATCGAGGCCGATGAGATCGGGCTCGCCTTCCGCGGCGCGCGCAAAATTCATCACATTGGTGATGATCGGACGCTTGCCCTCAAGACCGTTCTGCGAGCGGAACGACGACATCCATGCGCCACTGCGTTTCGTCGGACGCGCAAAGTAATCGGCGACGAACAGGGCGATATGTTCGCCCTTCGCGTCGCGCACCTCGAACGCGCGTGCATCGGGATGATGCAGCGCGAGCCCATGCTTTTCTTCGAAGGTCAGCCCGAACAGCTTTTCGGCGACATGGAAGGCAGCGGCCATCATGTTCGGCAACGCGAGATACGGCCGGATCTCGGACTCGTCGAGGTCGTGCAGCGCGCGCCGCGCCTTCTCGGCGTAGTAGCGCCAGTCGGATGCTGCGATTTCTTCGTTGTCGCCGGCCTCCTGCGCAACTTGCTGCAAATGGCGGCGCTCATTCGCGGCTTTGGCTTTCGCGGGCTCCCAGACGCGATGCAGAAGCTGGCGAACGGAGGCGGGATCGTGCGCCATTTTGTTGGCGAGCTTAAAATGCGCAAATGTCTCGAAGCCAAGAAGCCGCGCACTTTCGTCGCGCAGTTTTACGATTTCGGTGATGATAGCGCGATTGTCGTGAGCGTCGCCGTTCTCGCCGCGATGCGTCCAAGCCTCGAAAGCCTTGGCGCGAAGATCGCGGCGCGCGGAGAAGACGAGGAACGGCTCGATAGAGGAACGCCCGAGCGAGATCGCGTGCTTGGCCTCGACGCCGCGTTCTGTTGCCGTGCGCTCGGCAGCGGCACGGAGCGAGTCGGGCAAACCGGCGAGATCGGCGTCACTCTCGAGCTGCAGCACCCATGCAGACTCGTCCGCCAGTACGTTCTGGCTGAACTGCGTACCGAGGGTCGCAAGCCGCCCGGCGATCTCGGCGTAACGGGACTTCTCTTCAGGCCCAAGCTTCGCGCCGGTGCGGACAAAGCCTTCATAGGTCAAATCGAGGACACGAAGCGCTTCAGCATCGAGACCGAGCGAGTCGCGGTGCGACCAGAGATTCTCGACTCGCGAGAAAAGCTTCGGATCGAGCGAAATGGCGCTGTAATGGCCCGCGAGTTTCGGCGACAGGTCGCGCTCGATCGCCTGTAGGTCCGGCGTGGCGTCGGTTGAGACGAGATTCCAGAACACGCCGCCTACCCGCGAAAGGTCGCGGCCGGCGCGTTCCAGCGCCTCGATCGTATTGATGAAGGTCGGCGCCTCTACGCTGTCGGCAATGGCTGCAATCTCGGCGTTGTGCCGGGCCATCGCGTCGGCGAAGGCATCGGCAAAATGCCCTGTCTGGATCAGATCGAACGGCGGCAGCTCGAATGGTGTCGTCCACGATTCGAAAAAAGGATTGGTCACGCTAGAGTCTCCGTCACACCGAAGATAAAGGCCTGATGCGGCGTCGCCAGAGGGTTCGGCCTCCATCGGCATTTTTCGCTCGCTTCCGTAAAGGTGCGTTGCTATAGAGCCGCACCCGCGGCGGGGCGCCTTCCGCGCGGCGCGGGCGTGGCGGAATTGGCAGACGCAGTGGATTTAGGTTCCACCGCCGCAAGGCGTGGGGGTTCAAGTCCCTCCGCCCGCACCACGGCGCTCCCGACGAGCCTCGCATAGCCAACCGATAGACACGAGATTTGACATGCAAGTGACCGAGACCAGCCACGAAGGCCTGAAGCGGCAGTTCAAGGTGGTTATCCCGGCAGAGGACCTTGCTGCCAAGCTCGACGGCCAGCTCGACGAGATGAAGGACAAGGTCCGCATTAACGGCTTCCGACCGGGCAAGGTGCCGAAGGCGCATCTCAAGCGCCTCTATGGGCGCTCGATCATGGGCGACGTCCTGCAGACGGCGCTCGGTGATGCCAACAAGAAGATCATCGAGGACAACAAGATCAAGCTTGCCGGCGAGCCAAAGATCGACTTCGCTGGCGGGGAAGAAAACGTCGCGCAGGCGCTCGAAGCCAAGGGCGATCTGGCCTTCACCGTCGACATCGAAACGTTGCCGGCTTTCGACGTCGGTTCTTTCGGCGACGTGACGCTGGAACGGCTGGTCGCGGACGTTCCGCAGGAGGACGTCGACAACGCCCTGAATGCGATGGCCGAGCGCGGCCGCACCTATTCGGACAAGGACGGCGCTGCCACCAATGGCGACAAGGTGACGATCGATTTCGTCGGCAAGGTCGACGGCGAGGCGTTTGAGGGCGGCTCGGCCGAGGGGCAGGAGCTCGTGCTCGGCTCCAATACTTTCATTCCCGGCTTCGAGGAGCAGCTGACTGGGATTGCGAAGGACGAGACGCGCACGGTCAACGTGACGTTTCCCGACCACTACGCGGCTGCGAATCTCGCGGGCAAGGCGGCGGTGTTCGATGTCATCGGGAAAGGCGTCGCGGCGCCGGGCGAGCTCGCCATCGACGACGCCTGGTCGAAGACATTCGGGTTCGACACGCTCGACGCTATGAAAGGCGCCATCCGCACGCAGTTGGAGAACGATTTCGCCAAGGCCTCGCGTGACAAGGTAAAGCGCCGGCTGCTGGATGCGCTCGACAAACGTTATTCCTTCGAGTTGCCGCAGGGCCTCGTCGAACAGGAGTTCGAGGGCATCTGGCGGCAGTGGACAGCGGAACAGGAGGGACGGGGCGCCGGCGCCGCTGAGGACGGCAAGTCCGAGGATGAGACCCGGGCGGAATATCGCCGGATTGCCGAACGCCGCGTGCGGCTCGGTCTCGTGCTGGCCGAGGTCGGCGAGCAGGCCGCTCTCAAGGTCGAGGATAACGAGGTGACGCAGGCTTTGGTCGAGCGGGCACGCTCCTATCCCGGCCAGGAAAAGGAAGTCTGGGAATTCTACCAGAAGAACCCGGACGCCCTCGCGCAGATCCGCGCGCCGATCTTCGAGGACAAGGTGATCGACAAGATTCTTGGCGAGTCACAGGTCACCGATCGCAAGGTCGATAAGGACGAGCTGTTCCGCAGCGAAGACGAGCCCGCGCAGGCGGCCTAGAGACGGCGCGGCCGGCGGTCTTTCCGCCGGCCTTTTTTGAGCATGTCTTTGGTGCCGAACCGGCGATTATTCGCTGGCGATGTTTCGCTACAGCGACACCGAGGCGGGACATGCTCTATCCCGCACCAAAGCCTACATGAAAGTGATGACGTCCGGGTGCGCCTGAAGCTGCGCCAGTGTCGTATTGTTGAGCAACACGGACGAGTTGGCGTTGAACTCGATCTTGGTCTGCGTGTCCGACGCAGTCGTTGCGTAATGCGCAAGCAGATATTCGGCCGTCGCATTGCCCGGCGGCATTAGCGCGCTGTCGAATCTGAGGATGTCGTGGCCTGCACCCTCGGCGGAGAAGTTCGAGATGAAGTCGTGGCCGATGATGCCACTGAAACTGAAGGTGACGTGGTCTCCGGTCGCCTGCATCAAATCGTTCGAGGATGACGTCGAATTGAGTGTCCGGTCATTTCCGAACGCAGTCTGCGTATGCGTCCCGTTTTTGTTCGTGAGGTTCTGATACGCAAGCGTTCCGGACGTGTCGTAATCGCGATTGACATAGCTGTAAGCCGTATCGGAGTTTCCCGCGATATAGGCGTGACGGACAACCGAGGTCCCGGCGAAATACGTCTGGTTGAGCACAATGTCGCCCGTCGTGGCGGAATATTTGGTCAGCCCCGTGATGTGACCTGCGGTGTCGAAGGTGTGGGCTTCGATGGCGTAGCCGAAATTCGTGTAGCTCGTTTGGCTGATCCGGTGGCCCGCCTGGTCGAAGTAGCTCAGCGTGTGACCGGGGTTGTTGTTGACGTCGACCGTCGTGTGATCAAGGTATTTCGTCGTCGTGCGATCTCGCGTGTAGCCATCGGCCTTATACGCAGTGATCGTCGTAATGTGCGCGGCGCGGTCGAACGTGGTCGACGAGATATAGCCAAAGCTAGCGTTAAGCAGATCTTTCCCGATGACTTCGCCGGTCGGCGAGTATCGAAGCACGATGCCGGCATAGGCCTGGCCCGTTATCGTATAGTCCGCGCGCTGATAGACCTTCGTCGTCCCGCTATAATAATAGATTGAGCTAAGTTGTCTGTTGTTTGCCGTCCCGTCGTAGGTCGAGCTGCTGTAAAGCAAACCGTTGTCGTCAAAGGTCTGGTAAGATTTCGCGTAACCTTGTCGCGTCGATGTCAACAAGGATGTTCTGACACCCGCGGCATTGTAATAGGAGTCGGAGATGCCGTTCGCCGAATAGGTCATGACCTCGCGCGATGTGTCGGAATACGGGATAACTACACGGAAGTCTGCGTTGGTGATCTTGCGAATTGTCGCGATCGCCGGGTGCAGTTCCGCATACAGTTGGTCCGGACTGACGGTTAGCTGCGGCGTGCCAGGGTCTGTCAACGTGACGCTCGTCACATGGAAGTTTGCACTGATGTCGTCGAGATAAAACCGCACTCGGGCGGCCGTGTCAGACACCGCGATCGAGTAGTCCGAGTCGATCTTTGAAAGGAGCGCTGCGTAGCGCCGCAAATCTGCCGCTGCGAGAGGCAGCGCGCCGCCATCCGTAATGACGATCGACGTGATGTCCTTCCGCGTGACGAGCGAAGGAAGTTGCGCTGCAACTTCGGCCGCGGTGCCGGCGATCGTGACGCCAAAGCCAAGCGCGGTGGCCGTCAGACTGGACTTCTCCGTATTGCGTAAGGTCAGCGTGCCGCCGTCTGCAAAGGTGATGATCGTATCGTGCGTGTCGGCGCCGACCTGCGTCATCATCCGCTTGAGGGCTGCAAAGGACGTCGCGCCCGCGACGCCGGAAAGATCGAGCCGGTCGCGTTCGCTGGCGTTGAAGTCATTGATGACATCGTTGCCGTCACCGTCGCGATAGACGAAGACATCGGCGCCCCAGCCGCCAATAAGCGTATCGTTGCCACGACCGCCCGCAAGCGTATCGTTGCCTCCGCCACTCGCGATACTGTCGTTTCCCGCGCCGGTGCGGATCTCGTCGTTGAAAATGCCGGTCGCGATGTTGATGTTTTCGATTCCGGTGACGGTGAGACCAGTGCCCACGAGCGTCGTCACTGCGTTGACGTCCGCCATCACGAAGCGAAGGCTTCCCTCTTCGTAATCACGAAAAATGTTCGCAGTGTCGTTGCCGATGCCGCCGATGAGGGTGTCCGCGCCTGCCCAACTGTCCAGCGTATCGTCGCCGTCGCCGCCGTCGAGTGTATCGTCACCGTCGTCGATAACGTAGGTCGCGCTGGATGCGAATCCATCGACCAAATGGTCGCTACCGGCGCGTCCGTACAGCGTATCGTTGCCAAACCCGCCTTCGAGATAGTCGGCGCCGCCACCTGCATCGAGAGTGTCGTTGCCGCCACCGCCGATAAGCTGGTCATCGCCGCCCAGCGTCGTGAAAGTATCGTTCCCGCTGCCGCCGGTAAGCCCGAAATTCTCGACATTGACGACTGTTGCGCCGCTATCCAGCGTGATCGTTGTGTCGGTCGCGTCCGGCGCCGGCGCGACGAGCGTGAAAACGATATTGGCCGTCGAAGCGGACATGTCGAGGTGAAGCGTATCGATGCCAGCGCCGCCGTCGATGATGTCGGCGCCGCCAAAACTATAGAAAACGTCGTTTCCGGCGCCGCCAATAAGCGTGTCGGCGTCCGAATTGGCGACATCGTCATCGTACAGCATGTCGCCGCCTTCGCCGGCCGAGATTTCGTCTGCCCCCGCGCCGCCTCTCAGGATGTTGCCGCTGCCGTAGGATTCGATGATGTCGTCGCCCCCGTTGCCGTAAAGCACGTTGCCCGTGCCACCGACCACGACGAGACGATCATAAATCTCGCCGCCGTTGAGCGTGTTCCTGTTGCCATTCGCAGCGAGGACATTGTTGCCGTCCTCGCCATAGACGGTGTTGTCATCGCCGTTGACCGTGATCTTGTCGCGAGCCGCGCCACCATAGATGCGGTTGAGCGACCCGTTTGCGGTGATCGTATCTTCGTTCTCGTCGCCCCAGGCCGTCGCGGCATTGCCGGTGATGGTGATCGTGTCGTCGCCGCGACCCCCGTGCGCTTCGGCCTGATACGGCTTGTCGTCATCGGCGGTCAGGCGCAGGTCGTCTTCGCCACGTTCGCCCCACAGAATATCTTCGCCGCCGCCGATAAGGATGTCGTCGCCAAAGCCGCCTTTGAGGACGTTCTTCCCCGCGCCACCCGTCAGAGTGTCGTTATAAGAACTGCCGATAACGTTCTCGATCGAGACGAAACTATCGCCGGCGGCATGCCCGCCGACGCCGAACCCGAAGCCCAGGTTGACCTGCACACCCTGAAGCGAACGGCGATAGTCGACGGTGTCGATGCCATCGCCGCCGTCGAGAACATCGGCACCAAGGCCGCCGATCAGCGTGTCGTTTCCACCGAGGCCATAGAGATGGTCGCGACTGGGACCGCCACGAAGCGTATCATCGCCGTCCGTGCCGCGATTGGTGAAGCCGACAAGATCGTGCTCGAGAATAACTGTCGCACTACCGGCCGTGTAGTAGGGCGAATAGCTGCCGTAGTAACTGACATGCGAACCGGTGCGCCAGGAAATCTGGATGCGTCCGTCCGTCAATTCGGACACGCTGTAGAGCGGTGCTACGCCGGCATATCCGCCCGTCATGTCGAGCGCGCCGCCGTCCGGTGTGAGATCGACGACGCCTGTCTGCCCCAGCATCTGGGCGTAAACATGCGTCGTATAGACGTCATAAACCGTGCTGGTGTTCGTTGTGACGGACCAGACCGCCAGCAAGTCACCATTGTCCAGATGATAGTAATTCGTGTTTGGTCCGGAACCGAATGTACCCCATGGGTTGTATATGTGTACGGGGTAACCGTACTGGTTGTATTCCAAGGTCGGGCCAAGATCGCTCGAACTCGTCACGCCGCCGTCGGCCGTGACGCCGATCCGATAGGCATGCGGGAAATTATTCGGAACGGGATAGGCGTACCAGTCGAAGAAGAAACCGCCGCTCGTCGAGGCCTGCCAATACGCGATTCCGCCGCCTGCGCCTTCCCGCACGACTTCGAAATCGTTGCTTTTGGGCGTGCCATCCGCGTTGAAAACGCGCGCTCGAATCGATGGCGCTGAATCGTTGACGCTGGTGCCGGAGTTCCAGATGACGGCGAAACCGCCATCGACGAGTTGAATGACGTTTGCCTCGCTGATGTAACTTTGGGTCGGGGTCGTATTGACGTTGAACGTGCCGGTCTCGACGCCGCGGTGGTCGAAACGATGCGCGATGAAATAGCCACCGGAGTAGTAGGTCGCGAGACTGGATTCGACGGCGACGAAGCCACCATCCGAGAGCGGTGCGGTAGGCGATTGGAACGAGCGTCCGGTCTGCGAAGACCAGGCATGCGAAAGCAGCGGGAATGCCGCCGGGACCGGGTTCTCCGTCTCTTCCGCGAACAGCATGCTGCCGGGATCGAGATCGTCGAGCTTGACGTTCTGCAAGCGCAGCGTATCGCTGACGCCGCCGACGGCCGGATCGTCGCCAAAATTGATCAGGACATCGTTGCCCTGCTGCGTCGCGTGATCGACGATGTCCTGAAAACTGTGCGCCCACTTTAGTCGCGTGAAGTCGATCGTGTCGACGTTCGAATCGTAGTCGGTAATGACCGTCGTGCGATAGTGCGTCGAATAAACGAACGTGTCCGCACCCGATCCGCCCGTGAGGACGTCCGGAATTGCGGCGCTCCCACCGCCGTCCAGCGCGCCGCCGCCGTCGATGAGGTCATCGCCCGCGCCGCCATCGATTTCGTCTCCGGCAAAGCCGCCGTAGAGAAAATCGCCGTCGGCGCCGCCTTCGAGTTTGTCGTAGCCGACGCCGCCATACATCTGGTCCTGACCGACGCCGCCAATCAGATGATCGTTGCCGCCGCCGCCGCGAAGCGTGTCGTCGCCCGCGCCACCATCGAGAAGATTGGCGTAATCATTTCCGGTGATGTCGTCGTTGCCGCCGCCGCCGATCGCTTCCTCGATGATGACGCCGTAAGCGATTCCGATATTCTCGACGATCGTCTCGAGATGGTACGTGCGCTTGGAATCCTCGAGATTGGGCTGGCTCGCGGTTGCATCGTCTTCTACGAAGATCTGGCCGATGTCTGAGAACGATCCCGGCGTCAGGTCGATGCGCTGGTCGTTCGTGAATAGCGAGGCGTCAATGCGGTCGTGCGCACCACCGGTGTCCCAGATCGTGAAGACTGCCGGAGACGTCCCGATGACCTTGCCGCTTGCATCCGTCGTGTCGGCATTGAACTGATATACGGATTGCAATGTCATATTGGCGGAGCTTCCGGGCACACCGAGGTCGGGATCGTAAAAATCCTCAGCTTTCGTGTTGAAACCGTAAGTTGTGTCGCCGTTGCGGGTTGTCGTATCAGCGCCGTAAAGCTTCTGGATCGCCAGAATGTCGAAGATCATCGGCGTGCGTATGTAATTGCTCGACCAATTTATCGACGGATTATAATTCGACGCTTCGAAATACGACATGATCGAGAACTGTACGGTGTCCTGATCGTAGTTTCGGCTCGCCTGATAGGTTGGCGTCGCATCGTCGGAAGCGTTGTAGTCGCCGGGATGGCTTAAGCCGAGCGCGTGGCCGAACTCGTGAATAGCCGTCGTGAAGTAGTAATTGCCGACCGCGATCGCGTTCGCTTTGAGAAAAACCCCCTCGTAGTCCGCGCCGGAAATCTCCGTATGCAATGTTCCGAAGGTAATGCCGCCGGAAGGGCCTGTCGGATAGTTCGTCACCATGTTGACGGAGATGACGGACGCATCGCTGTTGTTTTGCGTGATCGTATTATCGATCAGCTGATCCCACATCTGGACCGCAGCCTGGATGCCCGCCAGATCGGCGTCGACGATTTCCTTGTACGTCGGATCGATATCGAACTTGCTCTCGAAGTCGCCTTCGCCTTGCGAAGCGCCGGCGCCCATGCCGATCGAGAAGGAAATGTTCGCCTGTTCCCACAGGTCGTCGCCTGCGACATAGTTCACCATGCCGAAGTCGATGGAATAGACAGGCATGCGGTATCCCCCTCGTAGGGGGCTGTCCATCTTCGGCCCGCCCCCGCGACCCTTCGATGCTTAAGAAAGCATGAACGCCGCTGTAAATACACGGGTTTGCGGCACAAATCCGGCGAAGATGCTTCACCGTGGCGTATTCGCCCCGGCGACGGCTTGAACGCCACAATAGGCGCGTCTTCCGGAATCAGACCACCCTGCCTATGTTGCGATTCGAGGGAGCGCCGTCCGATATTCGGCGCGTCAGCCAGGGCCAGCCATGATCCGCGACCGCGATCCGATCGAAGTCTACAACCAGTACCTGATCCCGCAGGTCATCGAGAACACCAGCCGCGGCGAGCGCGGTTTCGACATTTACTCACGCCTGTTGCGAGAGCGGATCATCTTCCTCGTCGGTCCGGTCGAGGATCACATGGCCTCGGTCGTCATCGCCCAGTTGCTTTTTCTCGAGGCCGAAAATCCTAAGAAGGAAATCTCGATCTACATCAATTCGCCCGGCGGCGTCGTGACGTCTGGTCTCGCGATCTACGACACGATGCAGTTCATCCGGCCGAAGATTTCGACGCTTTGCATCGGGCAAGCAGCTTCGATGGGCTCACTGCTGCTGGCGGCTGGCGAGACGGGGCTGCGTTATGCTTTGCCGAATGCCCGCATCATGGTCCATCAGCCCTCGGGCGGGTTCCAGGGGCAGGCGTCCGACATCCTGCGGCATGCCGAGGACATCATGAAGGTGAAGCGGCGGCTGAACGAGATCTACGTCCGCCACACCGGCCGCGAATACGACACGATCGAGAACACGCTCGACCGCGACCACTTTATGTCGGCGGAGGAGGCGAAAGAGTTCGGCATCGTCGACCATGTCCAGAACAAGCGGCCCGAGGACCTGACGCCCGAGAAGCCGGTGGCGCTCGCGCGCTGAAGGCGTCTGCATTCGGCTGGCCTCGCTGTTGCCGAATTGGCACGTGCTCCGCGTGGGGCCGTGTCGACCCTCTGCTTAGGTTGCCGGGCCGGTCGTAGCGTGATTGCATCGCGTTGCAGGCGTCATATCTACGTGAGGGTTGGCAGGGTCTGCCCTGTCGCAACGGCACCGGTCTTGCACGTTTTGTTAGCAGTGCCGGATTAACCTGATTCGATGCGGCTTTCCCGTTTTGCGGGGAGCCGAAGGAGAACCTGATGAGCAAGGTCGGCAGCGGCGAGTCCAAGAACACGCTCTACTGCTCGTTCTGCGGCAAAAGCCAGCACGAGGTCCGCAAACTGATCGCCGGTCCGACGGTCTTCATCTGCGACGAATGCGTCGAACTTTGCATGGATATCATCCGCGAGGAGAACAAGTCTTCGCTGGTCAAAACGCGCGACGGCATCCCGACGCCGAAGGAAATCTGCAAGGTTCTCGACGATTACGTGATCGGCCAGTTCCAGGCCAAGCGCGTGCTCTCGGTCGCGGTACACAACCACTACAAACGGCTGAATCACGCGACGAAGCACAATGACGTCGAACTCGCGAAGTCGAACATCCTGCTGATCGGCCCGACAGGCTCCGGCAAGACGCTGCTCGCGCAGACACTGGCCCGTATCCTCGATGTGCCGTTCACGATGGCCGATGCGACAACGCTGACCGAGGCCGGTTACGTCGGCGAGGACGTCGAGAACATCATCCTGAAGCTGCTGCAGGCCTCCGACTACAACGTCGAGCGGGCACAGCGCGGCATCGTCTATATCGACGAGATCGACAAGATTTCGCGCAAGTCCGACAATCCGTCGATCACCCGCGACGTGTCGGGCGAGGGCGTGCAGCAGGCGCTTCTGAAAATCATGGAAGGCACGGTCGCATCCGTGCCTCCGCAGGGCGGCCGTAAGCACCCGCAGCAGGAATTCCTGCAGGTCGATACGACAAACATCCTGTTCATCTGCGGCGGCGCCTTTTCGGGCCTCGAGAAAATCATCTCGATGCGCGGCAAGGGGACGTCGATTGGTTTCGCCGCAAAGGTGCAATCGCCAGACGACCGCCGCACCGGCGAAGTCTTCCGTCAGGTCGAGCCGGAAGATCTGCTGCGGTTCGGACTCATTCCGGAATTCGTCGGCCGTCTGCCGGTCATCGCGACGCTCGAGGACCTCGACGAGGAGGCGCTGAAGCGCATTCTCACCGAACCGAAGAACGCGCTGGTCAAGCAGTACCAGCGGCTATTCGAGATGGAGAACACCGAACTGACGTTCCAGGACGACGCGCTGACGGTGGTCGCGAAGAAGGCAATCGAGCGCCGCACCGGTGCGCGTGGTCTTCGGTCGATCATGGAGAGCATCCTGCTCGACACGATGTACGATCTGCCAGGCCTCGACGGCGTGGAGCAGGTGGTCATCGGCCCGGAAGTCGTCGATGGGAAGGCGCGGCCTCTCTACATCTACGCCGAGCGCAACGAAAAGGCCGGCGCCAGCGCATGAGCGCCGGCACCGTCGCTCACGTGTACAGCGTTGCTTGAAAGCGCGTGTTTCATTGCCACATCTCTTGAATGCGGGAGCGCCTTCAGGGCTCGCCGCAGGGAGCGCCAGCCGCTCCCGTCAGTGATGGTGGCCGTCCCGGCGCCGTGCGCTGACGAGATGGAGAATGTGTAGATGACAACCCCGAAACGTACCGTTCCCGCACCCGGCGCCGTCGACAGCTTCCCTGTCCTGCCGCTTCGCGACATCGTCGTTTTCCCGCACATGATCGTGCCGCTCTTCGTTGGTCGCGAGAAGTCGATCCGCGCGCTCGAAGAGGTGATGCGCGCCGACCGCTTCATTCTTCTCGCGACGCAGAAGAACGCCGCGGACGACGATCCGGCGACGGATGCGATCTTCACCACAGGCACGCTCGCGTCGGTGCTGCAGCTGCTGAAATTGCCTGACGGCACCGTGAAGGTCCTCGTCGAAGGTGTTGCACGTGCGACGCTCGGCGATTTCACGCGCGCCGACGAATATTACGAGGCAAATGCTTCCGTCACACCGGATGCCGAGGAAAGCCAGGTCGAGGTCGAGGCTTTGTCCCGCTCGGTGATTTCGGAGTTCGAGAACTACGTCAAGTTGAACAAGAAGGTGTCGCCGGAAGTCGTCGCTGCGGTCACGCAGATCGACGATTACTCGAAGCTCGCCGACACGGTCGCGTCGCACCTCGCCGTCAAGATCGCCGACAAGCAGGCGGTGCTGGAGATGGCGTCTGTGGCGAAGCGTCTGGAAAAATGCCTCGCACTGATGGAAGGCGAAATCTCGGTCCTTCAGGTCGAGAAGCGCATCCGCACGCGCGTGAAGCGTCAGATGGAGAAGACGCAGCGCGAGTATTATCTCAACGAGCAGATGAAGGCGATCCAGAAGGAACTTGGCGACGAGGACGGCAAGGACGACCTCTCCGAGCTTGAGGAGCGCATCAAAACGACAAAACTCTCGAAGGAGGCGCGCGACAAGGCAAGCGCCGAGCTCAAGAAGCTGCGTCAGATGTCGCCGATGTCGGCGGAAGCGACTGTCGTTCGTAATTACCTCGACTGGCTGCTCTCGATCCCGTGGGGCAAGAAGTCGAAGGTCAAGCGCGACCTCGAGCAGGCGGAAGCGGTGCTTAACGACGATCATTTCGGCCTCGACAAGGTCAAGGAGCGGATCGTCGAGTATCTCGCGGTGCAGAGCCGCGCCAACCGGCTGACCGGCCCGATCCTGTGCCTCGTCGGTCCGCCCGGTGTCGGCAAGACATCGCTCGGCAAGTCGATTGCGAAAGCGACCGGCCGCGAGTTCGTGCGCATGTCGCTTGGCGGCGTGCGTGACGAGGCCGAGATCCGCGGTCACCGTCGCACCTACATTGGCTCGATGCCCGGCAAGATCATCCAGTCGATGCGCAAGGCGAAGTCGTCCAATCCGCTCTTCCTGCTCGATGAAATCGACAAGATGGGCATGGATTTCCGTGGCGATCCGTCGTCGGCGCTTCTCGAAGTGCTCGATCCGGAGCAGAACTCTTCGTTCAACGATCATTACCTCGAGGTCGACTACGACCTGTCGAACGTGATGTTCGTGACGACGTCGAATACGCTCAACATTCCTGCGCCACTGATGGACCGGATGGAGATCATCCGCATCGCCGGCTACACGGAAGACGAGAAGATCGAAATCGCGAAACGGCATCTCCTACCCAACGCCGTGAAGAAGCATGGCCTGCAGGCGAAGGAATTCGCGCTGGAGGACAGCGGCATCCAGATGCTGATCCGTCGCTACACGCGCGAGGCCGGCGTCCGCAATCTCGAGCGCGAAATCTCCAACCTCGCCCGCAAGGCGGTGAAGGAGATCCTGCTCTCGAAGGGTAAGAAGAAGAAGGTCGTCATCAACGTCGACAACGTTCCGACGTATCTCGGCGTGCCGCGCTATCGCTACGGCGAGGCTGAATCCGAGGATCAGGTTGGCGTCGTCACGGGGCTTGCCTGGACGGAAGTCGGCGGCGAGTTGCTGACGATCGAAGGCGTCATGATGCCTGGCAAGGGCCGCATGACGGTGACCGGCAATTTGAAAGACGTAATGAAGGAGTCGATCTCGGCAGCCGCATCCTACGTGCGCTCGCGCGCGGTGGATTTCGGTGTCGAGCCGCCGATCTTCGACAAGCGCGACATCCATGTGCACGTGCCGGAAGGTGCGACGCCGAAGGATGGTCCGTCGGCCGGCACGGCGATGGCAACCGCCATCGTGTCGATCATGACCGGCATCCCGGTGAAGCGGGATATCGCCATGACGGGCGAGATCACGTTGCGCGGCAGGGTGTTGCCGATCGGCGGCCTGAAGGAGAAGCTGCTCGCGGCTCTGCGCGGCGGCCTCAAGAAGGTGCTGATTCCGGAAGAGAACGCGAAGGACCTCGCGGAAATACCGGACAGCGTGAAAAATGCGCTGGAGATTGTGCCGGTGTCGCGCATGGAAGAGGTGCTGAAACACGCGCTCGTGCGTCAGCCGACGGCGATCACGTGGGATGAGGCGACGGCGCCGGTGGTGCAATCTGCACCGCTGGTCGAAGACGAGGGCAAAGGCCTCGTCGCGCACTAAGATCAGGCGTTTCTGAACGTCAGGCCCGCATCGCAAGATGCGGGCCTTTTCGTTTGCAGACTTTCATTGGAACAAGTCGCATTTTGCCGTGGTCACTTGTCGGCGCGCGTCCTTGTTGTCGAGTTAGTCCCAGGGCTCGCGGCGATTCCGGTCGTGGGCCGGAGATCAAATCGTCGATGAATCGTGCCGAACTCGCCGAGACGCTCGCCGACAGTTTGACGCTGACAAAGTCGCAAGCCGCGCAGATTGTCGATGCCGTTTTCGACAATGTCCTGCAGGCTCTGGCGCGAGGCGAGGATGTACGGCTCGTCGGCTTTGGCACCTTTGTGCTTGGCGAGCGCCGCGCCGTGGTCGGACGAAACCCGGCGACGGGCGAGAAGCTCGATCTCGCCGCTTCGCGCGTGGTTCGCTTCCGGCCCGGCGCGGCGCTGAAGGCCGCGGTGAACGCGTAGGGTCGGACTTCGCGTCGTGCAGCGCGCCGCGTTTCCCTCATCGCGAGACTTGCGCTAGGACAGCGCCGCGGGCGGTTAGCTCAGTTGGTAGAGCGCCTGCTTTACACGGGTAATCGCCGAAGCTCTCCCAAGCTGCCAAGTCATTGAGTTGGCAGCTTTTTCCTTCGATCTTCTAAGTCTGACCGATTGGCAAAAGTGGTTTAAAAGGGCTGTTTTTGCCTGTGTTGGAACGCTCACAGTACTCGTTCGGTATCCGCTCATAGACGTTCTGCTGAGCCGGTATCCAGCCGCCTTTCGGCGGCGACTCACACACCTGATGGACCTGACACACTGACGGACCCGGCATGACCGTCCACACCGCCTTCACCGGCTTTGACGCCGTTGCGCCCGGCGCGATGATCTTCCTGTTAGGCGATGCCACGCTGTGGGCGGGAGACGTGCTGGACCTGACCCCTAAGCGAGATCGGGAATACCAGCCTGACGATCATAGAAACGCGTCCGGGAGCCATCCTAGCTACGGAGGAACGCCGCGCCGAACCGTGGACGCTGGACCTGACCGAACACGGGCTTTCGGACTTTCCCGAGCTGATCGTGCCAATGCCACATTTGCATGAAGCTTGACCGGACCGGATGTCGCTCCCAGATGCGAAAGCCTAAGGGGAAGGTCTTATGGGAAAACGGACACCTTACGGGATCACCGCGATTGCGGAAGGCAAAACCCTTTCTTCAACCCGATGCGACCGATCCAGCGCGGTCGTTCTCGCGATGAAGTGGAGGGCGAGGGTTATCAACACGTCAGTATCATTGAACCGAACGGATAGACGCATACGCTTGAGGCTTTTCGCGCAAGGCGCGTGCCCCCCTTCGCGTCACCTGTTTTTTCGCGTCACCTGATTTAATGCAAGCGCTCTTCCGGTGAAGCTGCCTCGTTCCAATCACTCGGCGACCCTTCCTCGTTAAAGAGGCTCGCGTCGATCACCGCATCCGAAGTCGTGTCGGGATGATCGCGCCGGGATTGATCGGCCGCCTTCCGCCAAATCGCGTAGCAGCCGCGCCGGGTCTCTTGCGCCTCTCTCAGGTCCAGCACGTCATCTGCGCCGGATTTGCCGCTCGTGATCTTCAATTTAAACGCTGCACCTCTGCGTGGATTTCCGCCCAAGCCGATTGCGCGCGACCTAGCTGCTTTGCGGCTTCAATTTCGTCCTGCATATTGGCGGGCGTCGTTCGTGTGAGTGTCTGTGCCGCGTAAATCATTGCCATCCGGCTACATCGAATCGATGCAGCCTACGCTTGTCGAAGACCCGCCTAGCGGTGACTTGTGGCATCACGAAATAAAATATGATGGCTACCGCACGTTGGCAGTCGTCGCGGACGGCAAGGCGCGGCTCTTCACGCGCAACGCCAATGACTGGACCACGAAATATCAGCGTGTGGCCGCCGCCCTGACGAAGCTGAAGGCCAAAAACCTCACGCTCGATGGCGAGATGATCGTTCAGGACGCGGAAGGGCGGTCCAGCTTTTCGACTCTGCGATCCGCGATCACGCGGGCACCGGAGCGGCTCGTTCTGTACGCCTTCGATCTTCTGACCATCGATGGCGAAGACATCCGTCGGAGACCTCTGATCGAACGCCGCGCCCGGCTGGAGAAGCTCATTGGTCCGCACGATCCAAACCGCCGGGTTCAATTCTCTTCGGCGTTCGTTGGCGACGGTCCGAACATCTTCGCGGCGGCAGAGAAGAGCGGCCTTGAAGGCATCGTGTCGAAGCGAGCGGATAGCATCTATTCCAGCGGCCCGACGCGCGATTGGCTGAAGGTCAAATGCTTCGCGGTGGAAGACTTCGAGATCGTCGGCGTGAAGGTCGGCTCGTCAGGCATCCCGGTTGCCATCATGGTCGATGCCGAGGGCAATCACGTCGGCGATGCGATGATCAGCCTCGGCGGAAAGAACCGCGAGATGTTCTGGCAGGCGATCGAACATCTAGAGACGCCACGCGCGCGGCTTGCGGGCTTCCTAAAGAAACACGGGACACGGTTCGTGAAGGCCGGACTATATGCGAAGGTGCGGCACATGAAGGGCGAAAAGAAGTTGCGGCACGCGACGATCGTGAACGTGTTGCTTCGGGAAGAACACGAGTGAAGTTTACGACATTGATCGCAATAACTTGCTTCCTGCTATTCACAGCGAGCGGGAACAGCCAGCAGTCTTCACCGCTGGATACCGACACTCGCCCGATTACGTCATGCGAAAATCTAACCAGCGACGCATCGATTCTTTATTACACGCCAGCGAAAACGGCAGACCTATGCAGACAGATGCTCGGTGTCCTGAAAGGTGTTCGCTTGATGGACATCAGGCGATTCGCGTACCGATCGGCTATGATGTCGATTTCGGAGTATAAGACGAATGCTCACGCGCAAATCTCTTCCGAACTCATAGAGATTGTTCGTCTTCGTGGTCTTCAAAGCCAGCCAGATCGATGGAAACCTACCAGTGACGTTGTCTTCAAAAGCTGGATTGGTCTGAATAGGACGATAGGACCCGACGCAGTAGTGGCTTTTCTGCGAAGTTCCGGGCCGAAAGCTGCGAAAGATTTGAGCGACGACGGCCTCCTGAATATGATCGCCTTTATCAAAGTCAAAGCCGACCAATCAGGGCGATAGAGAATGGATTACGTAAAACCCGAACGCTTCTCATTGAAGCAGCATCCGCAATACAGCGAAAAATGGGTGCAAGAGCTAATCGCTAACGATCCTGAGATCATCGGGCTTGGCGACGTGTACGTGAAAGACAAAGAACGTGTGCAACCGCAAGCGGGGCGGATCGATCTTGTCTTGCAGGAAACAGACGGCAAGCAGCGGTATGAGGTAGAGATACAACTAGGCGCGACCGACGAGACGCACATCATTCGCACCATCGAATATTACGATTTGGAGCGGAAGCGCTATCCGCAGTACGAACATTGCGCGGTCCTTATTGCGGAAGACATCACGAGCCGGTTCCTCAATGTCATTTCTTTGTTTAACGGAACCCTGCCGTTGATTGCGATCCAAATGCAGGCATTCGAAATCGGCGGCCAGAAGACGGTTATTTTCACGAAAGTCATGGACAAGCTGGTTCGCGGCTTGGTCGATGAAGACGAAGAGGCGAGCGCCGCGCCAGCGGATAGAGCATATTGGGAGAAACGCGGATCGAAGGATACTGTGCAGCTTGCGGAAGATGTCCTGAAGATCGCCCGAGAGTTCGACAAAAGTCTAGAACTAAAATTTAACAAGCCTTACGTTGGCGTTACTAAGGATAAGCAAGCGTTCAATTTTGCCCGCTTCTTCCCGCTGAAGACGGCTTTGATGACAACGATCCGTTTGGATCAGACTTCGGAAATAGATGCCGTTATCGAAAACCTCGGTGTAGAAACGTTGCCCTATAAGGACGGATTATATCGCGTCTATCTCGGTCATGATGACATCACTCAGCATCGCGATACGTTAAAGGAACTACTGGAAGCAGCGTATAAAGCGCGTGCATCGTGAAGATCATCAAAGCGAGTTTTCTATGTTTCGGAATAGCTCTTTTCGGATGTTCAATTTCAGACTCATCCGATCGTCCGTGGCACGCCTTTACATCGCGTAAGGACGACGGTCGTCTTGAATATTGGTTTGTCGAACACTCTACATACCGCGATTGCATTGAGGCGATACACTTCAATGTCGCAAATACAATCAATTCGCAGTGGTACATGATGCCGGTAGGCTGTGCCTATTTTGGAAATAGTTATTATGACGTGCTGATCCGAAACTTCTTTGCGGGCGATTGGGATCGTTTCGAATGTCTCGTTCGCAGTAGCAGCTCAGATGCAGAAAAATACAAACAGACCTATCGGCCTCAGCTGAAAGGATTACCGCGAAGTGGGTCGGACTTTTATTGCGTCAGCTAGGCTTGGAAACTGGCGCGCACGAACCGGCCCCGATCCTCCGCAAGCCAATCCGCGACGCCTTCCACCTCGTTCGCCTGCAAATGGATCACCGATCCACATGCGTCCGATTTGGGCAGCCATCGCACCTGCTCTTCAAGCTGTTCGATCGCAGTCCCGGTGAAGTCCGTGACCATGTGCGAGCCCTTGCGGGGCCAAAGCATCTTAAGCGACTTTGCGCGAGAGTTGCCGCCCTTCAGCGACTACAAGCCGAGGCCGGTCAGCTCATTTACGTTTACCCCATAAGCGGACGCTGCGTAGGAGGAGTGACAACATCACAGGGCGTCCCGCTTCATCGCTTGGCAGTTGCCAACCTGTCCAATCATTTAAGGCACGCGTCAGTCGCTTTTTCAGAGCGTCACGCTACAGTCAGTGTAGCTAACCCGCCACAGTACCTTAGATTTCGCGGCTCGCTATTCGAAATTGCGCGTAACAGGCATGTACCTGATGAAACAGTCTTTCAGACTTACGAAGGGCGCGCTAATCAGGTTTTGTGGCGTTTGGTTGGAGGGCTCAATGAGACTGTATGTGCTGAGGACTTCTTGCTCGGGCCTTTGCTTATTGGGAGCGTTAGCTCCTTTAGAAGCGCAGGCTCAATACGGCGGGTTCGTTGGCGGTCTTGCTGGAGGAATCATCGGCGGGGCGATTGCTGGTTCGATCGCAGCAAACGCTCAGCCTCGCCCTGTGTATGTCATTCAGCAGCGCCGCGTAGTACGGGTAACACGGGCCGCTCCTCGGCAGAACGTTGCGCGCGCATCGCGAAATCAAATTGGCCCCGGAACTGGTAGCAAAGCGGTAATCAACACCGCCGTTGATCCCTTCGCCACCTCAAAGTCTTCTGCAATTGAGCCGATTCCTGTTTCGGCTAAGCCGTGACGGGCTTGCGAGGAAAGGCGATCCTTGCAGCCTTTTTTGTAGGGACACTTTTTTCTGGACAGACGGTGTCTGCGTCGTCAGCTCCACCTGATTTGGTTATCGATAAAACGGTTGGAAAAGTTGCTGGCTGGTCGATTGGCTCTAGTCAATCGCTCGGCAGTTGCGTCGCTGCGGCTTCGTATCGTGACCAAACCACCATGTGGTTTGGAATCGGCAGTGCGCAATATCGAGCGTATCTGGCATTCACAAATCCCAAGTGGCGGTCACTAGAAGTTGGTCAGACCTACTCAATCGTGATGCGAGTTGGTGATCAGGGCAAATGGCGAGGGACATTCGTCGGGTTTGAACGAAACGGTGAGAAAGGTTTGTTTTCTGCCGGGCTCAAGGAAAAGTTTGTTTCCGACATTTCAGACTCGGGACAGTTAGCCGTTGAGTTCGAAGGCCGTCAGATCGCTGCCGTATCGCTAGTAGGCTCGACTGAGGCTTTGCAAGCTTTGGTAGGTTGTCAAAAGTCGTTCAGCACGACCGATGCAGCCGCCCGTGAAGCGTCGCCGAAGACGAAGGATGAGCGTAAGGAAGCTGAGAGCAGTCAGGGTACAGGCTTCTATGTTTCGCTTAAGGGACACATCCTCACGAACAACCATGTAGTGGACGGCTGTCGCGAAATTGCTATCACAAGAAATGGTTTGTCGGCTGTTCCAGCTCACGTCGTTGCAAACGACGCACGAAATGATTTGGCTCTGCTTGCAACTGACCTACCACAAGCTGTCGTTCCACCGCTGTCTTTAAGAGCTCGGATAGGCGAGCAAGTTTATGTCTATGGATTTCCTCTGAATGGATTTCTTGCGACGACAGGCAATTTTACGATTGGCAATGTCACGGCGACGGCTGGAATATCCGATGACACGAGACAGCTTCAGATTTCTGCACCCGTGCAGCCGGGAAACAGTGGTGGTCCACTAGTGGATCAGTACGGAAATGTGGTCGGTGTGATTGTTTCGAAGCTCAACGCACTGAAAATGGCGAGCGTGACTTCTGACCTTGCACAGAATGTAAACTTTGCGATCAAGTCGGTAATCGCGCAAAACTTCCTAGAAGCTAATGGCGTGGAAGCGCTCAACCGTGCTCGTTCGTCTGACGCTATGGACGGAGCAACCATCGCGGATAAAGCCAAAGAGTTCACTGTCCGCATTAATTGCCGATAAGCCGCCGCGCTTGCGATCAATTGCTCAGCCATCTCCCCGATCGATGCGCGCTTTGAAACAATTCGGGTATCTCGTGAGATAAAATCGATCTTGTTGATGGCTGCATCGCTAGCTAGCTATTGCCTCGTAGGTTTTGCATGTTGCACCAGACCCGCTCAATGTGAGCATGTACCCGTTTGCGCGGCTGCTTATGCGCGGACCTTTCCGTGGCATTCGGGGCAACGCATTAGGCGTGGCTTGTCCAACCTGAGCGCTTGCTGAAGGGTTACAGACGGAAGCTAACCATCGGGACGATACAGCTCGGACGCGATCTCTTGAAGATGATCCGTGACACTTTGCACTTCGACCGTGATTCACCTGCACATAACGAAACCGCTGATGTTTCTCGCAACATCGGCGATATCCGGCGGCTGCATCATCGTTCCGATGACGCCACTCTTAAACTCAACACGATTGCTTTCGAGAAACGAGGCAAGGATTGATGCCTTGATGGCGAAATTAACGTTCTGAGGCAGATCGCCACTCGCATTCGCCATTTTCATCGCGTTTAGTTTGCCTGTCACAACACCGACGACGTTGCCGGTTTGATCGAGAAGAGGTCCGCCAGAATTACCACTTTGGACCGGTGCTGAAATCTGTATCTCACGGGTGTCGTCATTCATCCCGGTGAGAGCGGTAATGTTGCCCAGCGTGAAGTTGCCGGAAGACGATAGGATATCCGCATGTGGAAATCCGAAGGCTGCAACGCTTTCACCTAAGCGTAGACCTGATCGGAGCTGCGCGACTTTCGAGCTTGATGAACCCGAAAGCCTCAGAAGAGCAAGGTCGGCACCTTCATCACGCGCAGCGATGTTTGCGTCTCGGACGGTTCCATCGACCGTTTTAATTCGTGTTTGCGTGCAACCTTTGACGACGTGCGCATTCGTAATGAAATCACTGCCCGTTACGAAAAACCCACTTCCGGAGGAAAACTTATTTTCTTCACGCGGCTGCTCCGGGATAGACGGTCGAGCGACTACTTCCTGTGGAGCCTTCGCAGGTGGCGAAAACCGTCCGCTTGGAGGATCAATGAATGCTGCACCCGTCATATTCGACCAAAGCGAACCCGACATGATTACTGCGATACGCTCACCAAAGATTACGCCGTTTCTGTTGTCCCACATTAGGGTAAAGCCAGTAACATTCGGCCCGTCCTGATGGTAGCGGAGATAGCCGTCGATCCCGTCCCGTGTTGTTACCGAAATCGCAAACCAATCGTCTTTGATGACTTTGTAATGGATATCCGAACCATCCGATATCATCTGAGCTACAATTGCTGCGAAGTTTCTAGCGACCGGAAAGTTAGGAACAGTCGTAAAATCGAGCGTCAAACGCTTCTGTTGATCTCTGTATTCGAGACCGCTCTTATTCCGTGAAATGGACAGGGGTAGGCCAAGAGGCACCCAAATCGTGACCGGACGCGTCGGATGAGTTATCTTTTGAAATCCCCAATTTGCCATGATGGGGGACGCCGTACTGAGCAGGCGCTCTACCATCTGTCCATCCGGAACGCCTGACGAATCCATTCCTTTTTCGGTCTGAAATGATCTGATCGCTTGAAACAGGCGCCCACTGAAGGCTTCATTCGGGACAGCATTCCATTGCCCAGTTGCTGTCATCAAAATTTGAAAAAGAATGCGGTTGTTGGGGCTGAGGCCTTCAAAGGCTTGTTCCGCCTGAAAATAGCCCGGCGGTCGAGGCGTTGCGGCTTGAGCCACCATATTAAACGCTGCGAACGTCAGGATGACGAGAACAAGTCTACGCAATTTCGCCCCCAACGCACCAGAGCAAGCTAGTTTATGGGTGGCCATTTCCCGGTCAAGCGCACGGCTATCAATTCTCGCTAATGTGCTCGACAAACAACACCTTATCGACATCATGGAGCTTGAGAGGGATTATGAGCTGTCTGCGTCTCACAAAAGTTCTCGCGATGATCTCGGCGGTTGTTTTCGGCACTTTGCCGATGAGATCGCAGGCTGCTGACCATGGCAGACCGATGCCGAATGAATGCGGGAAGACAACGCTGCCGCAGCTCCGGCCATGGCCTGTCATGTTCTGCGTCGAAGGTGATAGTGCAGGCACGCTAGACCCGCTGACTTCCGCAACACCGTTCGTGTCGGGGACGCTTTCGCTTTTAGATGCGAATCGTCGGCAGGGATCAAGCGTGACGGTTTCGGTTCAGCCCGGATCGAATACTGGGATATCTGATCGCGAGCTAAATCGCCTCTTCACCGTGCGACCGTCGTTTTTCAGACGACTGCATGGCGGGATGCCTCACAATCTTCATTGGACCTTTCAGGCCGATCAAAGGCTTTTCTGCCGTATTGGGTCGCGCGATGTAAGGCTCGCCTATAGTATCGATCCGAGACCGACAGATAGCAGTCGGCTTGGGACGGGCACGGGTGTGGTGGTGATCCGCTTACAGGGACAAGCGGGCTGCTAAACGATTCTAAAAAAAGCTTTTATCTCGGCAAACCGTTCCAACCGATCCCCGCGATGCTTTGAGCTGGGATCGTGATCGTTGTCAGCCCGAAAATGCTGGGCGACAGGCGGAGCATCCCATCCCTCAATGGCCATTGCGATCAAGCCATCGCACTGCGGGTCTCTATCTAGAGAACAAATACCAAATGCTTTTCGAAGCGCAGCCGCCTTCTCGATCTGGCCGGTGCGAAGGCGCGAGCATCGACCTGAAATCAAACCTCGATTTCTTTTTTTAAAAGAAAGTGCGGGGGAGTGAGGCAGCCAAACACCAGAATGATACGCAAGCAACGCGCCTCAATACCGTTGACAAACACAACAATTTAGTGTAAACTTTTTGCTGGAAACAGCATGAGGTGGTCTTTTGCTGGAAACAGCATGAGGTGGTCTATGGCGGATTCTTCCACGAAGCAGCCTTCGAAGGCAATTCTTTCGACCCTACGGTTCGCGACTGATACACGCCCAAAGCGTGCGGATGTGCAGTCTCGATCCCCGCGCGACACGATTGTCTCGGCGATCGACGTTCAATTGGCACTCGTCGAAGGCGACCTCGCCGGAAAGCCCTATCAGGTGACGAAGCAGCGATCGGTCGGCGAAGGCGATGCAAAGAAGATCGAAAGCGTGGTCACGTCGCCCCGCAGAACATTCTGGCAGTCTCTCAGCGGCGACTACCTTCTCTCGGTCACATATGGCGGTCTGCCGCTGGAGTTTACGAAGGGACATACGTCGGTCGTTGCCGGTGCAAATCTTGATACGGTCAAGAAAACTTTCACGTTGCTTCGCGACGCGGCAATGAGAGGCGAATTGGATGTGCAAGCCGAGACAGCTGCGAAGGTGATCAAGGGGCGGCGCCAGAAGGTCAAGCTGGCGGCCTGACCCACTCCATCTTCAAGCGTACCGGCGGCGGAAACGTCGTCGGACGCTAGCTTCTGTGAGGACCGAAACGGGGATAGGGAAGGTCAGTCACCGATTTCGATCAGCAGGGACATCAAATGACACGTGCCGCCCTTATTGCATTGACGATAGTCCACGTTATCCCGGCTCACGCTCATATCTACAGCTACACCTGTCGGTTGGATGGCAAATCGCTCGTCGTGAAGGTCGATGACGTGCGGAATACGCTTCAGTGGCGCGGCAAAAACTACCGGATCAAAATCCAAGAAGATTGTGCGAAGTTTGGCTGGCGAGCCGAGAGAGCGGGCGAAGCATTCAATTTTTGCACTGCTACGAAGGGGTATGCCGACTTCGAAGAGGGCGGCGTACAGATTCAATGCGATTTGGATCGCTGATGCGAGCACCCCGATAGGTATTCTGATGAACGCGCGAAGGAAGAGGCCGAGCGCCGCTTTCAAGAGGCAGAGACGCTTTTCGAAGGGCTTTTCGATGTCGCCCGCGTGCTACTTCGCCGCATCGGCTGACGCTCGATCGAACTATCCGACGAACCCGCCGGGAAAGCGTTCAAGAACCTAAAGCAGGTGGCGTTCGAGGTCGTGCAGTGCACACACCTAAACAACGCTTTGGATCAAAGTCACCGATTTCTTGCACGATCGTGGCGACTAACGTCGCTAGATTTCTACCTTCGCGGGGAGCTTCTGAACAATCTTCCGAAATAACTCGACGGGATCGACCTTCATCGCTTTCGCAATGGCGTAAAACTCGATTACATCTACTCGACGCTGGACACGTTCAATGTTGGAAATGAAAGCCTGATCTTTGCCGAGCCTTGCAGCGAGGTCAGCTTGATATAGACCGGCGTCCTGCCGGGCGGTCTTCACCGTCGCAGCGACCCGCCGATGGGCGTCGGTGAATAACGACTTTGGCAACCCACTTGCCCCGATTCGAAGACCGGGCCTTGAGCTACATGCGGCTTTCGCATATGCAGTCTTCTAATACGTCAGTGCTTCGATCGCATTGATTGGGATGGGCGATGGGATTGTCCTTCGAGCGTAAGCAACAAATAGCCGCTGAGGAGCGCATCCGTCATCAGACGCGGGAGCAAATCGCTCGAAAAGAAAAGTTCGAAGCTGACTTTGTCGAAACACATGGCGCCAATGCTCCTCGCCTCGTTGTCAGGAATTATGCGATCGCAGGTCTCATAGTCGCCTTTACGCTAATCTATTTCAGGAATGCGCGGTCATTCACAGGGTCTCTAACATTTCTCGTCTTCATTCCAGCAATCGGAGCAATGATCGGTTTCTTTAAATCACTCAAGTATCGATAGAAACGATCGAAGAAGCGCTACGATGACCGATCTTCTCTACCTTCTGGTCTTCTTCGCGTTCATCCATTTTGCACGATCCTCGCTTCGCTCGATCGGTAACTCCGTCTCCCTGCTAACGAGGAACCATCCTGAAATGGGAGACCTTCTTCGGTCGCCGCCCAACAGGCGAGAGGCTTTGGAGACGGCTCTCGAACGAGCACAGGCTGAAAATGAGCGCCTCATTGCCCTCCATGCCGAAGCCGATCGCATGTCCGGTGATCTCCGGAGAAGGATATCCGAACTGGAGAGGTCGGCGCCGAGCGCTGGGCTCAATCGCTACGCCTGCCTCGGACTGGACCCCTCGGCCCCGGACTTCGTTCTCCATGCCGCTCAACGTGCGTGGCGGGGCCGAGAGCATCCTGACCGGTATCGGGATGAGCGAGCCAAACGAGAGGCGGAGCGCCGCTTTCAGGAGATAGAGGCGCTCTTTGCCGAGCTGCTGCGAAGTTGCCAGCGCGCTTCTTAGCCAGACGACCAAAGCAGGTCGGCCGATAGGAGATCGTTAGCCTTGCGCAGGGCCGCGAACCGCAGCAGCATGGGCTAGATAGGGGAGCGAAATGCAGGCGAATGCTGACGATCGACTGGCCGCAACGGAGCCAGCAGAACGCCCAAATAAGTCCGTTTTGATCTGGGTAGCATCGGCCGCCTTCGTTGCCACGATCGCTTCAGCGATCTGCGTAGCATCGTTCGGTTTCAGACAAACGGTTGCTGCCATCTCGGCGCAGTTTAATCCGATCACGAGCGACGACGCCAAGCGTTTTGCCGATCTCTACAAGCGTTGGGGAACTGCGCCCCTTACTGAGCAGGAGCTATCCATTGACCGAGTGCTTAGTGGTATGCGCAACTTGAGTGAGACGCCATGTGACAAACGCGCGATTTATGATGTCGGCGAAGGTCTATACGAGAACAAACGGACGCGGACGGCAGCAATTGTATATCGCGGGTTTGCCGACACCTGCGTCAATGATGAAGGGGACCGCCGACGAGCAGCCCAGCTGTATCTTGAAATAGGGGACTACGAGTCGGCGCTTTCTCAAACTAACAAGCTT
This sequence comes from Beijerinckiaceae bacterium, assembly GCA_965246795.1. GTDB lineage: Bacteria > Pseudomonadota > Alphaproteobacteria > Rhizobiales > Beijerinckiaceae > JAJXWB01. The sequence goes on from CBDFFN010000006.1 coordinate 47,257, forward strand.
GTCGAGCAAGACCCCACGGACCATACCTACTACTACCTGCGAGCACAGGCACGGGTAGGTTTGAAGCAACACGAAGACGCATTGAGCGACTACGCCAACACGATTCAATTCGAGTCGGAGCCTGTAACATTGGGCAGTTGGGTCTTCGAAGAAATGGCCGCCATTTACGCGACTTTGGGCCGGTTTTGTGAAGCCGTCACCCCGATAGAGACATATGTCGCAATGAAGCCGTCTGAGCGCGCAAACCAGCGAACGCAGACCCTCGTCGAGCGATACAGTGCCAGCGGACGATGCGCGTCGTTCGCGCAGGGATCGGAACGGGTCGCTCGCGGGACTAACGGTGTCATTGAAGTGCGCGCGGATATCAACGGCGTTCCCGGCAAGTTTATCCTCGACACCGGCGCAAGCTTCGTGTCCGTGAGCGCTGATTTTGCAAATCGGGCCAGCATAAGAGGGGCGCAAGATCGGATTATCTCAAATACGGCCAATGGCGCGATCTCGACCGCTTTAGGCACGGCGCAATCCATCCGAGTTGGCCGGGCCGAAGCTACCGAGGTAGCCGTCGTTCTCCTGCCGAAGCCTATCGGCACCGGGATCGACGGCCTACTTGGGATGTCGTTTATCGCTCGCTTTGATCTCAAGATTGGTCAGAAGGAATGGCAGATTGCTGCCAAGAAGCAGGTTTCCAGTTCAGAGACCTCGACAGAAACCAAAACCGATGAACCTGCCAAGCGCGACGCTCAACGCTTTACACAAACTTATCTCGATACGAGACCATATGGGAAAGCGAATGAGCCGCTAGAGAAATGGTTTTCCAGCAGTTACGCAAACCTTCTTACGAGGGGATCAGCGCTCAATGAGCCTGATGGAGAGTGGGACCCGATATTCATCTGGCAGGATTGCGAGGATTGCTCGCTGACGCAGCCTGCGACTTCGATGCGGAACACCACACACGCTGCTGTCATGTACACGGTCGTTTCGAAATTATTCGCGCCCTACAAGATACGGATTGCGCTCGTGAATGAAAGTGGGAAATGGAAGATCGACGATGTCGTCCATGACGATCCTCTTAACTCGATGAAGTCACAGCGTGAGGCACTTCGCCGAAGTGTCGAGAAGAGCGAAACAGAACGTAAAAGTCGTCCTCTAGCCACAGGCACTCAACTGCGCATTGGTGATGCACCGGCAATCTCGAAGATGAAATCCCCTGTGGACCGGGCACTTGGCGCGCAGGAGACCAATCAGTCGCAGAAGTCGTCCGATCCACGGCCAGCATCACGCTCTGAATGGAGATGATCGGCAGCGTCGAGTTTCGGTCAAAAGAGACACGGGCGCTTGGTGCCTACATCGATCTTACGCGTGATTGGAGCCGAAAATGAAAGCGCAAATCGGTCGTTTCACATTCTTGATTTTTGTACCGTTAGCCGCTTCGGTCGGACTATCTGCGGCGGCCGAGACAGTGCCTGCTTCCCTAAGCTGCGGAGCGCTTGTTGGCGCGTCTTTTTCGCGTCCGCCGTTCCGACTGGACCTCCAGTTTACGAGCGCCGGTGAGACTCTCAAGGCGAGCAATAGCTCCCCGGCAACGGGCATTCGTCAGACCTTTGACGCCGACCTAATAGGTGGCGCGATACGAGTCGTTGGAAATGGCCGCTCTCCTACAGGACGAACATGGACTTATGATCTTCGAGGAACGCAGAGCCAGCCAGCAGCTTTAGCGGGTCGGATACGCGTAACCCAAGATGGATCGTACCGATCGTGCTCACTGGAGTTTCATCAGAGCTTTGAGCAAATCAAGGCCGCGCTAGGCCAAAACGAAGTGCCGAAGCAATCCCCCGTCACTTCAGTGTCGCCGTCGCCCGCCGCAGTGTTTGAGCCTAAACCGGTACATCCGAGCGCAGGATTTGGCTGGCAGGTAACCTTGGGCAAGGCCCGGGCGGGCTACTATTGCGAGGCTTGGATCAGAGACACGAACCAAGCGACTGAAGGTGCATATGAAATTGTGATACGGCCGCCAAATCTAATTGTAGTGCACGAAGGGCCGTCGTTCGCGAACGCAAAGTCGGTGTTAGTTTCAGTAGATGGAGAAACAATTGCTCAAGCTCCAATCACGCTGCAAGCACCTTGGCCAAGCCATAACGCTGAGACCAAGAGCGGCGTAATAGCGACCATTCCAGACGTCGATACCCTTATTGCGAGGATGGAACGACAAGATGCAAAAATGCTTACCGTTCGCGTTGCTGAGAAATCTTACATGGGTACCGCTCAAGGCTTCCAGTCTGTCTCTACGATGATGGGCGACTGCCAACGTAAAAAGACATCGGCTAGTCAAATCGCGGGACAGAAAGCGAAGATATCGGGAGCGCAGAAAGACGGCCAAGCTGCTCCCGCACCCACGCCATCCACAACGGCAGAGGCCCAAGCCGCAAAAGCGGTCGCAACGGCTACGCCGACTCATGAATCCGAAACGCCATCCAAACAAAATGGTAGCGCTCAATCGCGGAAGGCGGCCCTTGCTCAAGCCATTGCTTTGGACCCGAATCACAAATGCGGAGACAATCCCTCGGACTTCTGTCAGACCGAGTTGACTAAAGAATGCACCCCTGACGGGCGGGGGAGGTGCATGGCGAAGATGCCGAACGGCTTGATATTTGACGCTTGGAGCCCGCCGCCCGATCTGGCTGGAGCGTTATGTACAGATCACTGTGCTCCCTCGCCCGTGCGTCCTTCCCCCGCTACGGTCGCAATATCGCCAGCAACGGTCTCACCGGACTCCCTTCAACAAAAGCCATTGCCACTTCGCCTACAGGCAAATTGGCCTTGCAAGGCTAAGTTAGTTGTTGCCGTAAAAGATAGATGCCTATTGAACGGTAGTGTTCCGTTTACTGGCATTTCGCCACCGCAGTCTTTTGAAGATCGTGTAACGCAGGCTGGAGCGGAAGCGAGTCAAGCGTGCCAGCGACCGGCCGCCGACATCGAACGGATGGGGAAACAAGCCTCAGCCTCTTTGCGACTTTCCGCCGAGTTTTTGGCCAGCGAGCGCAAGCAGTACGTTATGCAATCGTTCTGTGAAGCCGCAGCATATGATCTTCTGATAGCCGCGAAGCTGATCGACCCGGTGCCTGAAGCAGGTAACTTCGACGAGAAAAGCATTGAGTTGACGCCCTTCCACGAGAAATACTTTGAGGACGGAAACTGGCAGTCGGGGTTGTTTGTTCAAGCAAACGGCGTATGCGATGCGAGTAACATCCGAACGCTAGTTCATGGCGATCAAGAGGACCTTATTACTTCGGATGGCCGCACCGCCTATACCTCAACGCTGAAGCTGTTTAAATCGCCTGACGGCCGGGTATGGAAACCCATCGGTAACGATGCGCTACAGGTACTCAGCAAGCTACCAAATGGCGATGTCGTTACAATCGATTTCAAAATCAAACATATCATGCAAGCGCGGGATGGCCAGTCCGAGCAGTGGTATCGTCGATTTCATGGGGCTCCGATTGGAGTCTTGATGCGTCGGTGCTCGCTTCAGCAAACTAATCGTGCGAATGACAGCAACACCAACAAACCGGCAAGTAGCTCGTTACCATCGATTGGCTCTCCGGCAACTTCGAACGCGCAGCCGACCATCGATCTGGCGACGGCTGGAATTGCGGGTACATACTGTCTGTCAGGCCGAAGTGTTTTAGGGGGCGTGATTAATGGTTGGAGACGAAACGGGATACCGATATCCACGGCGCGGGACGCTTTCGATTACATGCTGGAACAAAATCGTGATGCGTGGCGCGTTATGATCCAAAGCGTCACCTCGCTCTATAGTGACCCTGAGGGCTTCTCGATCGCGCTGAGAAACGGTTCGTGGGATCAGCGGTGTTTGCGCGAGGTCAGGGGGTTCTGACCTGCCCGAGCAGCCTACAAAAGTTCTCTTGAGCTCCTGAACTCCGGCACCACCGGACCTTGGCTAGGATTGCCGAAGTATACTGCTGGCCTGACGGACGATATTGGGCCTACTCGCGAGACACATGAAAAAGTTCGCGGTAGAGGGCCGCGTTCGGCATACTTGCTGAACAGTTGAACAGACGCAGTACCGCCCGTCTCGGGTTTGTGCCCATTTTAGCTAGGAGAGAAACGTTGCCCGACGAACATCCCATGGTCGCGACACGATGGTGCAGGGCGGTTGCGGTCCTGTTCGCCTTAGTCGTGTTCTTCGGGCAGCCAGCAGTCGCGCAAGCGGAACAGCCGTCACCGTCGCGAGTACCAACCTTTTCGGCATATTCAGTTCCGGTCGATCAATCGTCGAGACGACCGCCGGTCATTTTTGACAAGCGAACCTACGAATATCGAACTCGGATTAGGGCTTCTGCGAAACTCCCGGTCAATTTCGCCGGGCATTACGTCCTTTCGATTTGGGGCTGCGGGACGAACTGTGTTCAGGGAGCGGTTTATGACACGGGGACAGGCGCGGCGTCGCTGCTCCCATTCAGTATCTGTTGCAACACCGACCAGCAGCTAAATGAAAACAAAGAAATGGTCGATTATCGAGCGGACAGCCGACTGGTCGAGTTCAACGGACAACGCAATGAAGAAGGAAGCGCAGGGCCGCACTTCTATCTTTTCAATAAGGGCATCTTCTCTGAACTTCCTGTCGCCGCAATGGCTCGATCGGCACTCCCTGCTTCCGTAGGTTCGCAAGAGCAGCCGATCAGTACCTCCGCACCGAGCTTGCCGCGCTTTCCAAAGAACACACTCTATGCAGATGCTCGCAAAAGTTTGATCGCTATTGGGTGGCAACCCATACACTTGACCGACTCGGACAAATGCTCGGAAACCGACAATCGATGCAAAGGAAGGCCTGAGATGGAAGCATGCGCCGGGACCGGAATGGCGAACTGCTCGTTCGTTTGGAAACGCGGCGACACAATGATCAATGTATCGACAGTAGGTGAGGACGAACCAGTTGTCAGCGGCGTAAGTTGCCGAGTGGGGTGCTAGGCATGAGCCGAACATCACAACACTATCTTACGCAACTCGCCGCTCTTCTCGCTTCGACGCATGTTCTTGTTGTCTCTGTGCCATCGACGGCGGGCGAGGTTAAAATATCAGATGTCGCTCAGGCGGTGACTTTACTCCAGAAGAAATACGCCGCGTGCGAGTTCACACCGATGTTCTTCTCCCGAATCTATGGAGGTGGTGGGGCCAGTGTTCAGGAGGCCCTAGTGGTGGTTGTGTCAATCGAAGGATGTAATGGTGCGAATAATAACGTCGGCATCATCTCGTTATTCACAACGGGCAAGGTGGTCAGCGAGTTGCCGTCGCTGCCTTTCAATTTCAATGCTCTCAGCTCGTTTGCTTCATCGACGAACGCTGTAAAAGTGTCGGGGACAAACAGGTGGGAAGACCCCATGGTCGAGCGGACTATTACGATAAAGCTCCGCGACGGGAAAGGCGTAATAACGCAGATAACCGAGCGTGCTTTGAAAGAATGACCGGCTCAGGGTCTAAGAAAGCTGCGCGAAGTGTGGACGGCGAGTGGGAGATGCGAAGCGCGGCATCTCAATCAGTCTGTTCGTTTCGGCGCAGAACTCGGACACAACGCCTTATAGATGCCAAGCCTCACATCATAGCCGGATGCAGACGAGCCATCGAGCACCGTGCCATCGGCGAGGTCCTTGATGATGTAGTCAGCCGTGATCGTATCGTCATTCTTAGGTGCCTTCCCACCAAATGCATATTTGTGTCCGTCGGAGGTGCTGAACGTCTTTGCCTTACAATCTCCCTTGAATGCAGAGCGCGAACTATTTCGTAGGATGTCGTTAACGCATTGAATCGAGTAGTCGCGGCTGTATTCTCGACAGAACTTCACAGCGCCGTCCTTGCTTGGCGTTGTGATTACCTGAGCACCTGAGGTATCTAGGCCGCTGCGGGACGTTATGTCATCATACATCCCGACACGCGAACCGTAAAACAGGGTGTTCGTCGGGCTAGGCTTTCCGGGAGACGGTCCTAGATAAACCCGTTCATTTAGGTTCCACGAGCATATTCGCGAGTCATCATAGTCGCTGCTGCTTGAGTCGTTCAGCATCCAACACGCGCCATCTCGACTTGCGTCACCAATCACATGTCCTGACGCGCTGCCGCCTAGAGGTCCATTCCATACTGCTTTGCCTTCATCCTTTTTGGTCGCATTGATCTGCGCAATGAGGTTCAGTCCTTGAACGTCGGTTATCCGAAATGAGCCGCGTCGGTCGAGGGCTTGGAATATGCAAGGTCCTCCGAGATAGTGCACGCCTTTCACTTCAAGGAGACATTGCGCTTGGCGAGATTGCGCCGATACATCAACACTACCTAACGCTGCAAGGAGCACTGCTACGGCAAACGCCGACCTTGGTCTCACAGGAGCCTTACAGATTCGATGCATCGGTCTATGACCTCACAAATCGCGTTCCGTGCCCGGCTTAGCCCCTAAAAGTGAAAACGTGCTCTGATCTTTGTCGTTTCGCAATGCACACTCGATCGACCGAATCTGATGCGTTTGAAGGTTCTCGGCATTCTCGAACTTTATCCGGCATTCGCCTGACGCGAATTTCGGAGACGAAAGTCGGCGACGAGCACCGTCCAACACGTGGTACTCCGTTAGCGGCAGAACGAGAATGTTCTTGTCGCTCGTGTCCTTGAGTCCGGGGCCGACAAGACTGGTCACCTCTCGATAACGGCCATTCGTGAACCGATCTGCTGAATGGAATTGAATTGACATATAGCCGTCCTCGAAGCTCACGAGGATTACAGACCTTCCACACGCCCCCTTGGTCGGTGGAGCGACGTAATTGCACTCACCGACGAGCACCGACCGGGCTGACATTTTCTTCTGAGCGTCCGCTGGACCTGAAAGTGCAATCAGCGATAGCAGCGTAAAAACAGAAACGCGTATGATCATTCGAACACCTCCAAGTGTGGATTTCTAAAGCTCTGCTTACGACAAGGTACGCAGCCGAGAAATCGTTTGCGCACTCACATTATAGCTGCGACCAATCTCCCGAAGCGTCTCGTTCCCGCTGTCACGTCGCCGGGCGGCCTCACGTTGCTGGTGGGTCGTTAGAATCGGTTTGCGGCCGAACCTGATACCAGCTGCCTTGGCGCTCTCGCGACCATCGCCAGTGCGAGCCCTAATTAGCTCTCGCTCGAACTCCGCTAGACCGCCAAGCACGGTGAGCATTAGGCGACCGTGGGGAGTGGTTGTGTCGGCCCATACGTCAGAAAGTGAGCGGAACCCTGCACCACGCTCGGTGACCTGCGCCAGCACGTTCAAGAGGTCACGCGTCGATCTCGCCAGCCGGTCCAGCCGCGTCACGAGCAGAACATCGCCTGCACCTAGCTGTCGAATCGCTCGGGCAAGCTGAATGCGGTCGGGTCGCGCTCCGCTGGCCGTCTCCTTGAAGACTTTGGCAGCACCTGCGGCTTGGAGCTGATCAACCTGCGTATCGAGGTTCTGAGACGGGCCACTTACCCTTGCGTAAGCGCAAATCATCTCGCTATTCTGGAACGGAAATCTGGAACAGAAAAGCACTTTGTTTTCAGCGGGCGTGTCGCGTTCCAGAATTGCTGATATTTGGCTCGGATAGGACGCCAGCCTCCGTGCCGATCCAGCAAGCATTTGATGAAATATCGCTGTTAAGAAGACGACTTACATCTTGGTTGCCACGTTCACGCCGACAGGCCCCCTTCGATTAAAGCGAAGGCGGAACGTGACTTGGCTTCCGACTTCCAACTCATCGAAATCGGTGGCATCGAATGCTGATCGGTGAGCAAATATCGAATTGGGATATGCTCCTGATCTGATGAAGCATGATCCTGCTTGCTTGGTGTCGATGGTGCCGGTGTAGGTCGGAAGTCTCACCGTGATAACGTCGTCCGCCTTCGGCGGAAACCGTCGAAACTCGCTCGGTGAACGAGCGTCAATCTCGCTGAACCGATGAGCTGAGGTCAGCACGTCGCCCTTAGCAAAGAGGTATTCAGCCAGAAGAAACCGGGCCTCATAGTTGCGGTCGTCACTAGTGAAGCTCTTACCTAGATGCCGCTCGATGCTGGATTGTTTCCAGTCTGGTTCTTCGAGAAACAATACCGCCACGGCTAGATGCGAAGGTTTGTCGTCCGGGTCCCTTTCAAGCGCGGCCGTTAAGATCGCAAGACGCTCTGGTCCTCGATCAGCGGCCTTGTACAACTTCGCAATCCGGATAGCCGTACCGGTACCTCTAGGAGACTTCTTCCAAGCACGTTCCAAGGCTCTAAGAGCTCGCGATCTGTTCTTGAGCTCGTCCCACAAACGGGCCTCTGCTTCGATCATCTCCGCATCGTCCGGAAACTCTTGCTGCGCCTTCGCAAGCGTTGTCTCGGCTTCCTTCAATTTTTCCGCGAAAAAACTATCGTCAGAGACGCGCTCGCCATCCGTCAACGTATCGGCGAGATCGGCCACCTCATCGACCACGAGTTTGCATCGGCTGGCCGTCTGAAAGCGGCTACCCTTAGACATCTCGTTCAGCTTTTGCCGAGCGCTTCTTCGCAACTGTTCACGTAAGACCGGAGAGGACTCTTGGTTCGCTCGCTTCCTCGCGACCTCGGCCTGTGTGTGCTTAAATGTCTGGTTCCAAGGCGCCATCTCAGCAGCGGCCAATGCATGAGTTTCGGCTAGCCTAAAGTCTCCCTTTTCATGCAGTGTTTCAAATATCGCCCATTGCTGATGTAAAAACGCCTGCTTGGGCGCGATCTGAAGGGCAGCTGCAAATATCTCCCTCGCACACAAAGGGTCGCCAAATGCCTCCTTTAAATTGCGTCCGCGACAGATGCTTTCTAACGCGCGACGGTCTGATGAATATCCGACATCTAGACCAAGGATCAGGTGGGTAATCTGCGAAAGGCGCGAAGCGTCGTCGTTACATACCTGTCGAAATAATATTTGAGCTACCCGTGAATGGCGCGTCTTGTATGCGAAATCACCGGAGTAGGGATCACGCACAATGGATACCATTCCTTTCAACGGCCCAAAGAACTTCTCATTATACTCATCGAGTGCAACGCCAGATATGCGCGATATCGTGCCTGCACGTACGGGCACGCTGAATTGATTCATCGTAGCAATATCCAGATACATCTTTCGAGCTTGCTCGGGTCGAACATCCTCATACTCACTCAAAACAATCTTTTCGAATGGAAGACCGCGCGTTAAGGTGTGGAGCGCAACGAGCAATTGTCGATCGGCTTTCTCTTCGGCCATAAAGGCGTCCACTTGCTCCTCTCGACTCTTCCCCTCTAACTCGCCGAGACAATCATGACGCTTTAAGGCATCAAGCAGATTTTCGACTTCCGTCATGGAAAGATGGCCAATCCTCACGAAGTGCGGTGGTAATGTTTCCTCTAAATCCGAGCAATAAGTCATCCAATCGGCCTCACGCTCTGCGCCTATTAGTACGACGGCAGCAGATCGTGCTTTGAGCGTCTTTACGAAAGCGGCAAAAGCATCGACATGAACCGCGATTTGGTCGATAAAGACGTAGACGGTTCTGCGGCTAAGCTCTGCCACTTCAAGAATTGTCTCAGCGCGCAATTGCCCAGTCTCATTGAACCAAAGCACCAGCGCATCGCTTGCCGTGGCGGCATCAAAAGCAGCTCGCTTCAAAGCTATAGTTTTACCTGCACCGGCAGGTCCGCGAAGCACGAAGAACACCGGTCCGTGTGGGGCGCTGTGTTCGAGAAGCGCTCTGTATAGCAGGTCGTCGGTAACCTTTCGCCGCGCATCTAGCCGCCGGACGATTGCGCCCCAGCCGGTGTCGTAGCCTGAATAAAACTCTTTCGCCTGTTGCTCCGCAATGGGCATCGTGGCTTGGACTAGCGTGAAGTCTGATGAAAGTGATCGTCGAAGATTATCGGACTCTTCGATCGAGGCAGAATGATAGTATGTTCTGAGCGGAAATCTGATGGTTTCATCGGGCGGGGTCAGAAAGCGCATCAATCGGGGAATGCTCTCGTCGAGTGCTCGCATGAAACTGCTAAACGTGCACTTGAACACTTCTACATTTTTACGTGCCCAATACCGAACATCCTCGTCTTCCGAAGCCGGGTCTACAATGTACCACCGTGGCCTCTTACCGGGGTCGATGCGGTAGATAAGCTCTCGGATATGCGCGTCCGCAAGCGCGTAACCGATGAAAACGACTGGGCATTCATGAGCGTAGTCGCGTAGTCGTGAGTTAAGACGAGTGCGGTTCTCTGCGTGACTGCTGTATTGCTCCCATGACAAGATAAGAGGCACATCGTTGTCGCTACGATGATTGATGCAGCCATGAACTTTTAGATATTGAACGGGTTTGATCGCCGCCCGCATCCTTTCATCAACAGGCTCGTCATCTTTTACGAAGGGCACCAGAGTTTGTCGTCGGCGCGTCGCGTCGGCGTACGCCTCCTCTAGGAAAATATCGTAATTTGTGGTTGCGATCGCACGCCAATTAAAGTCGGTGACTATCCGATGGGCCTCGGATGTGTTGAAACCAGAGAATGCGTCTGCAACGGTCTGTAGAACGAGATTGCGCCCGCCCGCTGACTGAATAGCCATCTCCGCCACGGTCATCAGAGTTCGGTTTGCCATAGGCTTTCCGAAATACCGCTGAGCTAAAATATCCCGTAACTGCTCTCCGTTCGGGGGCGTCAGACCAGCTGCGTTTTTACACTCCTTGGACGCACCCGCGCCTAAAAAAAGGATCGCTTGGCTCTTTCGGATCGCTTCCGTCAAGACATGGGGGATGGCGATGGATGGACGTTTTAAGCGATGTGACATCTTCCACTCTTGCTTTCGGGAGTGTTGGTCAATGCGACAGGATTGTTCGGATCAAAGCGACCAACCGTGGCGCAGGTGATAGGCGATGGTTGCTGTTGGAGGCAGGTAGCTGGTTAGAGCATCTGTAGGCTGCGGCGTTTTCTCTAAATAGCATTGTGGCATCAAAGCAGATTGAAGTACTCCGCGATTCGCTGTGGAGCTCTTGCGGCTACTCAATCAACGCGACCCTACAACATTTCTGCCGCCAAGCGTCCTGCCCAAAGTGCGTCAGGCGAGCCTGCTGCGACCGGGCCGCCCGCTTCCTCACCATCTCCAACCGAGCGATCTTCACCAAATCCAAAGGCCGCTGGATGGCCGTATCGATGGCGGTGGCAGATTTTCGCGACTGGAGAGGACGCTTGCATGATGCGATCACCTACCGCCGGGCGACCAACTGGCGCTGGAAATCCTTCGCAATGCTCGTGCGCCACGATGGCTTCTCGGTGCATGGCGTGATGTGCTGGGATGTCCTCGGGACGGACGATCTGAAATATCTTCTGCCTGAAGCCCAAATGTTTGAGATGGGTGGGACGGTGGGAGGCGTTGCTCAGGTGCTGTGGTCAACCGGGCAGACACATGACACTGGATCGCTCAAGTCGATCTTCCTAACGATACGACCCCAACGTCCGCGCGTGAGCGTGCCGATCTGGGCGCGGACGATCGATGACGCGATGCCCATGACCGTTTGATTCCGGTAAAATCTGCACCTCGAAGTAAATAAATGCATGGGCAAGATCATAATCAAATGTGGCGCGACTGCCGCCGCGATCAAACAGCTTCTCACTCGAACCGGCGCGCGTTTCACAATCGAGCGGGTGAGGCCGTTCGATCACGATGGAATGTATGGCGACTATCGACTGATCGCGACCATGTCAGTCCTTGCTGTGATAACTCCCAGATTCAAGTCGATGATACGCTGACTGGCGAAAGCCTGCTTAGGCACGTCGTGCGTATCATCTGTTCGCTCAAGCGATCGCGGCTCAAACATCCGAGATGAATCACTTTTGACGTGTCCAGAGCGACCTATTCCGCTAAAGTGATTTTGCTATGCGGTCTGAGGCGTTTACCGAGATTTGCGAACGCAACGCCATCCGACGCGAAGCTGGGCTGCCGCTTTTGGACATCCGATCAGAGATGGCGGCGGCCGAAAGCCGTTTGGCCATCAGGACCTTTGCCGACGCCTGCGCGCGATACCAAGCAGATTATGATCGTATCGAAGCCCGTGTGCTCGATGATATGCGGAAGTCGATCGCGCCGAAGACAGGTCTCAGCATCGGGGGCAGGTGGGCGGCGAGGATCGCGGCGCGGCGGGAGTTTACCTCTTTCCTTGCGGATCGCGGCATACGGGCGCCGAAGCCCCTGCCGGGACAGGTCACTCGGTATGGGGCAAGATCGAGGGCGGTAAACTGATTATTGCGACGGTGCTGCTCGATCATGGCAACGGCGTTTTTGGTGATTGCTATACGTGCAGGCTTGAAACGTTTCGCAGAAAGCGTGCATCCGCCCGCGCCTTCATCGATTGTGATTGTTTGACCGGGTGGCTTCAAACACCCCGCAGCGCACTGGCCCTCTAGTGCCGCGAACCGTTCGAACGCATAATCGCTATGCCAAACACGAGCAGTGCCAAAGAACGTCGTTAAAGCTTGACGGTTCGCCTTCGCTGAAACGTGCGTGCAGACCCACGCTGCCACTGTGACAAAGATCGCATGGACGGGGATCGACGCGAGCCTGTACTCGAAGCCGTACATCATGACAGCGAATGGGCTCTCGTCGCATCCGACCAGAAGCCCGGCGTTTAGCGCAACAGAAATACTCGCTATGTCCCGACAGCCTCTGAAGCCGTTACAAACGTTTCTAGCGGCACAGTCTGGCCGCCAATGCTCTCTAGCGTACCTATGAATGCTAAGCTTCGAAGGTGATCGACATGCCGATTTCCGGGGCAGCACGTCCATACTCCTTCCGAATGTGTTGAATGGCATCCTGCTCGTCTTCGGCCGCTTTGATATCGAGGGTGCTGCACGAAATTGTCGCCAAGACCAAAATTGACGTTTCAAACATCACGACAACGCGTTCCGAAAAATATGTCGCGTTCTGTGAGGCGAAGCTCGATATTTAATTCGCTCTCAACGAGCAGTGGAAGGCCCAAATGGAAATTATGAAGAGTATGGGGCAGCAGCCAAAGTCATCGGGACAATCGAAGATCGAGTATATGACTGCGGTGATGGGGAAGGACGCTACTGGCAAGCCGGATATCTACGTGACCCTGACTCAGACGAGCGGCACCAAATAATAGTTTCTGTTCAGCTACGTTAGGAGGGGGTATGCGACTGCTTGCGATTGTCGCGCTGATCGTCGCCGGGACACGTGGGGCTCAAGCCGGGTCGTTCGTCACCTATTCTATGTGGAAGAATTGGCCAGTTGTTGCGAAGGCGGCATATGTGTCAGGCATGTATGACGCCATCATTCATTGGATGAATAGGCCTGAGCCGGGTACGCGTTTTGAGCGGTGCGTGACGGGTTCGCAAATGACGGCACAACAGCTTGCGGAGAAGATTCAGAAACACGCCGATGCTAATCCGGTTCTGCAAACGGGCGTGATGATCGAAGCTGTTCGGGGTTATTTGTTTGAGGCGTGTCCTGACAGGAAAGGGTAGGACATGCGGCAACTGCTCGGTATTGCGGCAGCGACGATAATGCTGGCCGGGTGCGGGCCTACCGCTCCGACTTGTTCCTCCGAAACCGTTTTGGACACGCTAAAACAAATCGCGTCGCGGAAACTTGCACGAGATGAAACATATAAGACCGTCTTCGATATTGGTAGGACGCGCTTCGACGTTTTGTCTATTCGTTCTGTGTCCAATGAAGCCAAATCTTGCAGATGTAGAGCGAACCTCAAAATCGTTTTTTCTTGGACCGATCAGTTCAAGGAGCAGCGCGATCGCGACCCGTCGGGATTTGATGCAGCAATGCCCATAATGAACGAGTTCACTCTGAACGGTATTACATTGCCGGTGGTTTATGACGCGACGCTCACGGACGACGGCAAAGAAACGTATGTTCAATTATACGGAATACCGTGAGTTTGGCGTGAAACGGTCGGGCAGTCGATCTCGCCCATAACGTCGCCGTTAAGCGGTACGATTTAATGAAAGTCTGTCAGACGGCCGAGCCTCACCGCTTCCAGACAAGGGTGGGGGTTATGATCGTCCAGCCGCGACGCCTTCGATCGCGAGCGTGAGGCCAGACGATCGCACGCGAGACTGCCGCGCGGATCGTGTCCGTGGATCGTCGAGCGAGATCGATCGCGGGTTCGAGTACTTCGGTATTTTCGGGAAAACGATTAGCTTATTGGCTAGCCGAAGCACTCTGATAAAGCTACAAAGCCGCGTAACGAGCGTTGCGGGGATATGTAAGTATGCGAATTGTTGCCTATTACCGCGTGTCACGTGTTACCCAAGCGGTGTCGGGCCTCGGTCTCGCGGCGCAGGAGAAAGCGATTGACGATCTCTGCACGGCGCGCGCTGGCAAGATCGTCGCGACCTACAAGGAAGTGGAGAGCGGCAAGCGTGCGGACAACCGTCCGGCGTTGGCGAAGGCGATCCACCAAGCCAAGGTCACCGGCGGAACGCTCGTCATCGCGAAGCTGGACCGGCTTAGCCGCAACGCGGCCTTCCTACTGAACCTACGGGACAGCGGCGTGAAATTCGTCGCTGCCGATATGCCAGACGCGAATGACCTGACGATCGGCATCATGGCACTTGTGGCGCAACAGGAACGTGAAGCTATCTCCAAGAGGACCGTAGAAGCCTTGCGGGCCGCACGGGCGCGGGGCCAGCGCCTTGGCAACCCGAACGGTGCCGCTGCCCTTCGACGGGCGGCTAAAGGCAATGTGGCGGCTATTAAAGTGGTAAGCGCCAACGCGGCGAACCGTGCCGAAGACCTTCGCGAGATCGTCGCGGACATCCGGGCGAGCGGTGTCGAGACGCTACTGGGGATTGCCGAAGAGCTGACTGCCCGCGAGATCGTGACCGCACGTGGCGGCGCGTGGCACGCATCGTCTGTGCGAAACTTGCTCGCCATGCTCGCCTGACCGTCTTCGCCACCGCTGGACATACGAGCCGCTTTCGGGCGGCTTTTTCATTTCGAGGCTTTGAGATGTTCGTTTGAAAGTTTGTCGGGCGAGGGCCAGTCATGCGTGCGCCACGAAAAGAGCACTTATAGCGATAGGTTGTCCACATGGGGCAACGGAGATCGAATGCTTTAGCCCGTCCATAGCGATAATGTTATCGGGTAACGCGGGTGCGATATGTCAACCGACTCTTTGCCAGTGAGTAAGAAGCGCAGCAGGGGAATGTTCCTCACTAGCGCGAGAGAGCTATGCGCCCTGAGCATATGGTTCTATATCCTGTGCAAGCTCTTTGTCGCGGATATCGATGTTTTCTTAGTTCAGCATCTTGCGCCATCACTAGAATGGCTGCTCGCATACAAAGCCCTGTTCTTTCTCGGGCTGCTAGGCTTGACGCTGCTTGCTGTCCGATCGTGGCGAAGCGCGTGGTTCGTCGCGTTCATTGCGATCTACCCGCTCTACGTCGTCTTTGTCCGCATTCCGCTCATTCTGTTCCGTGCGGGCAACTGGGTTGTCGCAGTGAATGTCATCAATACGGCGGCACAATTCGTCTTGAACGTGCGTTACAACGTTGCCGCATTTGCCACATATGCCATAGCATTTACGGTGGCAATCGCGTCGAGCGACGTGATATCACTTCAACTGGCTGCGATCGCTCTTGTAGGATGTTTGCTCGCATCATTCTATCGTCGAACGAAAGCGGCGCTCTCCAGCGACCCACTCGTCCGATATTACCGTGCGGGAATTGAACGAATTGCTTTAGGCGCGACTGTCAACATCAAGCCGAACGCAGAAATTTCTGCGCTGCCAGTCTCGTCTCTCGACGAAAAGCAGATGGCCGAATACAAGAACTCGCTGCTCGCGGCTGTGCTCTACAATCGCGTCTGCCTGTTTCTAGCGCGCCGCATGAAGGACTTTTATGATAGTCCATTCGCGCTCGCATCGCGAGCGTTTTCAGCGCTAGCGTTTTGGCTCAGCATTGTCGTGACATTCGGTGCAGTTTACGTCGTGCTTTATAAGATTGAGCCATTTGATTTCACTGCTTCGCAGACACCATCCATCTTTCAATTCTTCCGGTTTAGCTTTAGTGTTGCATATTTCTCATCAATACCGGAGCTTTCAGCGGCCTCAGTGCTTAGTCAGACCTTGGTCATGCTCGAAGCATTCTGCACGCTCGCCACGGTTACGGTGTCTGTAGGGTTGCTCGTCAATTTTAAATCACAACGCGCCAATCATGACGTTGATAGCCTTGTCACCGCCTTCGCCAAGGCCGCTAGCGAAGCTGATGAGCTGGTGCGCTTGCGCTTCAGATTTCCGAGCGTAGACGAAGCCCAAGCAGAATTGCAGCGCCTTGAAAGCGGCCTGATGCAGGTGCTCCTATTTTTAACCCGTGGTGCAACGTAGTGCTAATCAAGACTTCGGTAGCATTATCGGCTGCGTGTCCACGCCAAGCTCGATAAGCGCTGCTTCATGCCCTGCCACGATCTCTGACATCGCGTCGAGGCGCCGCTCGAATTCTTCTCGCGCGGATCGGATATCGCCTTGCAGTAGGTTGTCATCCGCGATCAGCATCACGCCAAGCTTGTAGATGCCATCACATTCGTGATCGAGCTTGCGTTCTAGCGCGCTCAATCTGGTATCGATCGTCTCTTGATATGCCTTGATGTCCTCGGACACCATCCGTTGCGCAGACGATCGATCGAACGAAGCCGCCTTCGGGCGGCTTTTTTGCTTCTTGGATTTGTGATGGTCGCAGGAC
Organism: Beijerinckiaceae bacterium; assembly: GCA_965246795.1. Classification (GTDB taxonomy): domain Bacteria; phylum Pseudomonadota; class Alphaproteobacteria; order Rhizobiales; family Beijerinckiaceae; genus JAJXWB01. The sequence goes on from CBDFFN010000006.1 coordinate 64,003, forward strand.
AGTGATGCGCCGTGGATCGGTTATGAGCGCGTCAAGAAAGAGCCGTTGTGGTCAATCCGGACAATGGGGGAAACATGTTGGACGAGTTCGTTGCTTACCCGGCTCACGCGAAGCGATTGCTGCTGGCCTGTGGTTCAGCGATCTTCGCGGTACTTGGCCTTTGGATGGCAGGGCTCTTTGGAACTGTGCCGACATCCGTTCGCTACTCACACGATATGATCGTATCTGTTGGCTGGCTTTGTTTTATTCTTTTCGGGCTTTGCAGCATTGCATGGCTGATCGGAAGCTTTGCGAAGGGCGCGGCGGTCGTTATTGGGCTTGAGGGTATCCGTTGTACGTCTTGGTCGGATGCATTGATCCCGTGGAGCGAGATCAAGGACGTAAACGTGTGGGCCTACAACAAGAAGCAGAGATCGATCATCCTTGTTCTCTATGCACCGGATCGATTCCCCGGAAAGCCAATACCGGCCCTGCTTCAAGGTGTGAACAGGAAGCTCACTGGCGGCGACGTTTTCATTAATCTCACAGGGACGGATCGTAGCTTTGAAGACGCAATGGCGGCAGTGAGTCGCTTCAGAGTCGCGAATAAGGTTTAGCTCGGCGTGTTACGGCCATCACGCGGAGCGCGCGTTGCGCGCTATCAAAACCAATTGGAGAGGACGAGATAGAACGGGCGAGTCGTACAAGGCGAAGTTTCTTGTTTCCTCGCACCAACGGAAGCCCTTCAGGTTGCCCGCCCGTGCAAAGGACGAGTTGCCGCTGAAAGCGGGAACCGGCCGCACGTAGGGCATGGATTCGCGAAGCGAAGACATATATCTGAGAGACGAAGCCTTCAGGCTCCTCCCCGCACAAGCCTATAGGCATCTGATACACGTAGACTGGTCGCCCGCTACTCACGCGCTTCGCGCTTTCGTGCGGACGAGCATGCCTTCTGCCCTTCGCGACGTGCTGCGCTTCTCGCGTTCCTCGCCTTCGGCTTCGTCCGCTTCGATGCTCGCCCTACTCAGGGCTTCGGTCATGTGCTGCGCCTCAAAAATGAACGACTTGGCAGTCGAATTCGCGTTACGAAATCCTTTTAATATATAAAGGAAAAAGTAACAGGTTTGATGGCCGTAACACCCCTACGCGGCCTTCTTCTTGTTCTCGGCGCGCCACACTCGCATCTTCTCTGCCGCCGATTTATACACACGTTTGCGACCCGGCTTCTTCTCTTCTGTCGCGTGCTCAATCCCGCCAAGATGCTCTACCCGCGATCCGGGAAAGCGCTTTGAAAGCCACTCTGCCGCGAAACGATCCATCAACACGATCCGCTTCGGTGACTGGTCCAACGGCTTACGTGCCGATCCTCGCATGGCAGCTTGATAGCAGGCAGTCGCATAGATTGCGGTCCTGATCGCGGTATAACCGACTTGGAGGATGTCTTCCAACATCGTCCTATGTGGACCAAACAGGTTCAGCGCGCTGAAGACCACAATGTCATCAAAACTCTGAAAGATATTCAGCCCGTGCGGCACACCGGGCAATTGCGTCGCCTTCGGAAAGGCGCGTGCAACCCGTTTCTCAGTGTCATTGTTCGCCATGTAGGCAAATTCTTCGCCGAAGAGAGTTGAAACGAGACCGAGGCAACCATCGAACACGTCTGCATCAACGATCTCACACCCGTCTATCTTTAACTTTCGATCGCGTTTGTTCTTTGACCAATCCGATTGCGAGACATAGTAGAATGTCATGGTTGCGCCGTTGGCATGATGGCGGTAGCGCAGACGATCCATCAATGACGCTGGCGCATCTCGCATCACCACGCCATGCGGCTTCCACGCGTAATATAGGAGCGTATCCTTCAAGCAAGCCGACGCGATGTAAGCCATCTTGAACTGCGTCAATATAGACGGCTTCAGTATCGCAAGTGTGGTTAGCTTGTCTTCCAATCCGTCCAAAAGTTTTTGATAATCCGCCTCCCGCACGTACACGTCCTTATATTCCGAGCGGATCGGACCTGCGATCGATTGCAGACAATTGAACACGGCGTCGCGATGACGATTGATCGCGGCGGGGGAGAGATTCTTTAGCGGTAGTAGTTTGGCGTAGCCATCGCGAAACGGCTCTAGCTGGACGTGATCCGTAATCATGCGGTGATTGTCAGGCACGGTGATCGAATGGAATGCGTGTACATCAGGCACCTCGTCCACCATCACCGTCCAGTATCGCCCGGCACCGGCAAGGTTCGGTTCTGCCAAAAGTGCCGCGTGCGTGATGAAGAGGATTTCCCCGCCCGGTTGTGCATTCACAAAGTGATTGATGATCGCTCCGTTCACGTTCCCCGGATGCGTGCAACTGTGTATCGCTGTGACGGGGTATGGGGGGGTTAGCCGAGCTAGCTCGTTCGCTACGGTTTCTTGGATCAGCACGGTTGTCGGCATAACGATCAGAACCTTTTGGTCCAGTCGTGCGAGGCGATCGGCCTCTTCCATCAACACGCGCGTTTTGCCCGCCCCGGCCGAGGCGTCTATCAGAATTATCTCACACATATTGTCCTTGTTGCCGTCGCCTCAGATGAACGCGGATGTCGGCTTCCAAGATTACTTATGGGAGGGGCATTGCAGGCGTCAATAAAGATCGTTTTATCGTGAAGCGAACGAAGCCGTTCGACTGGATGCAGGACAACGTTGCGATGTTAGACCGTTATCTGGGACCATGGGGCAGGTGATCCACTTCGTTGAACCGAATGACGACCCAACCCTCCGACGCGGTCCTTCCGAGCGAGTTGTAGCGAGTCGCTACAAAATGGACGCGCCGTCCGGGGTAAGTTGCAAATAAGAGCAAAGCCTGTTACAACCTTCGTATTGCCTGATTGCTCGGCGTTGTTTTGTCCGGGTTCGATTGCCTAGCGATCTTTTGTCTCGGTCCCCGCGAGCTTGTGCGCAAGCCGCCTGTGCGTGATCCAGCATCGAAGTCATTTCCAAAGACCGATTGCCAAATCGTCAACGGCCTCGTTTTCGGGGCGACTTTGGAATGCGACAATGGCTACACATATCAAGCAGCAATTGGCGGCGCGGACTGGACACAATTCTGCGCAAGACGATGTCTACACAAGCGTAGAGCGGATGTTCGTTCGGGATTATCTCGAACGAAAAAGCATCGGCGTTCGCTTCGATGGCGGGCTATTCAGAGAAGGCCAAGACGATTGGAAGCCGCTTGGACGGTCTGATCTTCGGTATGCAATTGCTCGTCGCTCACTGGACCATGAACGTCTCCTCCAAGACTTGATCGCGACGGGCAAACAGATTGGCCTGAAGAAGGGCGATCTCCGCGACGCCTTCCGGGTCGTCTTCGATCATATGAAGTGGCATCGGCGGGCCGATCTTCTCGCTCCACTGTTTTCGGGCGACGAGCTGTCGAACATCGAGCGAAAGAAGGCTGAGTCGCAGTGGAAGCGACTAGCAGAAGCTAGCTTCGAAATGCCGGTCTGCTTGTCGGTCGCGGTGATGAAGCACTTCGTCTGGCAGGTTGGACGCAAGGCCGCTCGCGAAGCAGTGACCGACCATCTGATGCCGGTATTTTTCTCGCCCAATCACGGTAGCGGAAAAACGACTGCCGTTCAGCGCTTCTGCCAACCGGTCAAGGAACTTTGCTATCCGGGAAGCGCCGATGAGATCAGCGATCCGCGATCTTCCCAAATCTTCAGCTATCCGGTCATCGATGTTGACGACATGGGCCGGGTGCTGCCGGACAAGGTGGCCAACCTGAAGCGCATCATCACGGGCGGGAGCCTTGGCCGTCGCAAACTATTCTCCAGCCTTGCGGTCAAAACAGAACAGCGGACCACGCTAATCGGGACATCAAATCTGCCGCTCTCGGAATTGATCAACGATCCTACCGGCAACCGGCGCTTTTGTGAGATGCCGTTTGGTAACGCAAATCCGGGGCGCGGAGGAAGCCAGCGCGTTCAGGACATCATCAACGGGACCGACTACGGGCTGCTGTGGCGCAGCGTAGACATCATGGACGCGAGCCCGATTGGCGCAGCGATGTCTGAACTGGTCAAGCATCAAGAAAAGTCACACGCGATCGACCCTCTCGAAGAATGGCTGCGTGGCTTGAACGTCGCGACGCTGCCGGTGGAGGCGATCAGTCACGGAAGACGAGGCGTCAATGCAACGAAGCTGCACCGCATCCACCAAGAGACGACGAAGCAGCGGGTGGCGATTAACCTCTGGTCAGCGCAGATGGCGGCATTTGCTGGCAAGCCGGGACTGCCGTTCGCCGAGCGGGTGAAGCTTGAGAAGGGTTCCTTCTTCCCGCTCGCATAAATATGGCGGGGCGGACGGATCGATGGTTATAATTGCACGGTTCGCCAGTGCCTCAGGTGCGTCAGGCCCATCAGGTGTGTCAGGTCGCCAAAGGGCATCGTGGCTGGAGGGCCGTCGCGCAGACGGTTGGTACATTGCCCGCGAAAAATAATGACATCCTGAATCTCGACCCGCTACCGATAGGACACAACGAGTTTGAGTTTGTGTCGTGTCGGTGGTGGAGGGTGTCCCTAAAGAAACGCGTTTGCTTACGATCGATGATTGCGCACGCTTTCTAAATTGCAGCGCGAAGCACATTCGTAAGTTGATCGCATCTGGCGACTTGCATCCAAGCGATCTCGCCGCAAGCGGTGCGCGAAATCAACTCTTGCGCGTCCATCCAGATGAGCTTGAGGCTTTCCGGGTGCGTCGGCTCTTAGGCCCCGCTCCAGCCCCGGTCCTGAGCCCGCCCGCGCCCATCCTTCTTGCCGCCGCGCTCTTTGTGAATACCACAGCCGAGCCCAAGCCGTCGCGCTCAAAACAGCGTCGAGCGGGTCTTTCGCCCGGCGACCTAAAACAATCGCCATTAGACCATTTCAGGAGACTTATTGATGCCTAGACGTTTGAGGGCAAAGGACGTGCCCGAGAAGATCATTTTCAAGCGAACTAAAGACGCCAGCGTCTACACTTATCAATTCAAGATCGGCGGCCAACGCTACGGCGGCACGACAAGAATGACCGATCACGACAAGGCCTACGCCTTTGCCGCAGACCTGTATCGGAAGACGAAGGCGGCGCATGTGCTGAAGGGCCATGCCACGCCTGTGCAAGGTCCGAAGGACGCGACGATCGAAGAAGTCGCCATGCACTACCTTCAATTCATGTCGGACGGTGGCACGATCTCAAAGGAACGCGCGGGCTACATCGCGTGGATTGTCCGGAACATCGGTAGGACGACGAAAGTTAGCGCGATTACAAACGACACCGTGATAAAATTGCGGAGAATACGCCGCAACGAACCACGCGTGCTTCAGGGATCAAAGGACCTTGAAGCGCGGCAGGCCAAGGCGAAGCCGTTAGCGGCGGCGACGATCAACCGAACAGTCATCGAACCTCTGTCGGCCCTGCACAACCATGCCCAGCTCAATATGGGCATTCCGCTTTGCCGCCTGAACTTCAAAGACCTGAGGTTGAAGGAGGCTCCGGCGCGCGATCGCGAATTGACATACGAAGAGGAAGCCTACCTTCGCGCGAACGTTCGGGCGGATTATTGGGCGCTTATGGATTTCGCCATGCGGGCAGGGCTTCGCTTGGAGAACTTCACGGCACTGCGATGGTCCGAGGTGGACATCGATCGCAAGGTCGCGAAGGTCGTGGTCAAGGGCGGTAAAAACCACATCATCAATCTGACCGCCGAAATGCTGGCGATCGTTGAAGCGCAGCGCGGGCATCACCGCGAGTTCGTCTTCACGTATGTCTTCGAGGGCGGACGGGGCGGTTCGCACACTTCATGGGCGCTCCCGTCGAGCAACTGGTCATCTGCGCGCCCGGTCCTGATCCGTGGCGACCGATACCCGGTGACGTATTCGGGTTTTTCGACGTGGTTCAATCGGGCACGGAACCGATGGGCTAAGGACCTGCCAGCGCTCGCAACCCTACGCATCCACGATCTTCGCCGCACGTGCGGTGGGCGGATGGCCGACGCCGGTCTGGACCTGCAAGCGGTTCAGAAACACCTCGGGCATTCATCAATCGTGACCACCGCAAAACACTATGCAGCGCGTGTCGATGAGAGACGCATTCGTGCTGCGCTCGATGCGCAGGCGTTGAACGATGCTGAGCTGCTTGCGCAGGCTGTGATTAGAGGGCAAACGGTATCCACTTCGGTATCCACCTGACCCGCTGTTAGAAACGGATACCGTAAGCCAAGCTGAAAAAGTTTTGAACTACAGTGGGTTGGGCGGTTAGCTCAGTTGGTAGAGCGCCTGCTTTACACGCAGGATGTCGGCGGTTCGAGCCCGTCACCGCCCACCATTCGTTCACGCTTAGCTGGGCGTGTCCTTTTCGTCGAACCGGGGTCCACATCGCTGGCGATGTTCGCAACAGCGACATCGCTACGGAACACGCCTAGCGACAACGGGTCGCTTGCCGCCCCCCAAGACCGCTGTCACACTTTCCTCGGGATTGTCCGGGGACCCGTCCATGCCGTCTCGTGTCACTTTCGCCGTCGCTGGTGCGTTCTTGGCTACCGCCCTCGCTGCGCCCGCCTGCGCGGCGGACATGTCCTTCCGCGTCATGTCGGTCGGCGATCCCGCGCGCTGCGGCGATCGTTGCCCGCAGGCGATCGTTGCGCAGGGCGAGATCACCAACACGACCCCGGACGAGTTCGTGTCCTTTATCCAAAGCAACCCGGCGCCGAACCTGCGCTCGGTGGTCTTCATCGACTCTCCCGGCGGCAAGGTCGTTTCGTCTATGGAGCTTGGCCAGACGTTCCGGAAACTCGGCTTTGCGGCGATCGTCGCGCGGCCGATCGAGGGCAGCGGCATCGCCGCCGGCACCTGCTTCTCTGCCTGCGTTTATGCGCTGATGGGCGCGAAGCGACGGGTCATCCCGCGGGAGAGCCGTGTCGGCATCCATCGCATGTTCTCTTACGAATCCAACGCCGATCCGGCCGGCGGCACATCCCGGAACATGCGTCACGACAACGGCGGCATGCGTGAGATCGTGGCGCGTTACTCGACCATGATGGGCGTCAGCCGCGGGCTGATCGATGCGGCGGAGCAGACGTCGAGCAACGGCATCCAGGTGCTGAGCCAGAGCGACATCGCGCGTTGGCGGCTCGGCGGCTCGAACCTCGCGATCGCCGACGAACGGCCGGTCAAACGGCGCCGCTAGATCGAGTCGCTATTCCGCGAGAAGGTTCGCGGCGCGGATGAAGCGCGTCGGGTCGACGGCCTCGTCGTCGATCCGCACTTCGTAGTGCAGATGGTTGCCGGTGGAGCGGCCGGTCGATCCGACTTTGCCGATAAGCGCGCCGGGCAGCACCATCTGCCCTTCGCTTACGAGTATGCCCGAGAGATGCCCGTAACGTGTCGACACACCGTTGGCGTGTTCGATCTCGACCATATTGCCGTAGCCGCCGCTCCAGCCCGCCGTGACGACCTTGCCACCAGCGGTGGCGCGAACGGCGCCGCCATACTCGCCGCGGAAATCGAGGCCGGAATGCAGGGCAGGACGCCCGAGGAAGGGATCGAGGCGGTAGCCGAAAGTGGAGGTCGTCTCCAGCGTGCCGGCAAGTGGCTTGCGGATCGGGAGCGTCGGCACGACGCGACGGACCGTGTCGAGCGAAAGGACGGCTTCCTGCGTACGCGCGAGCTGTGCATCGAATTCCGAGGCGCGACTATCGACCCGCATCGGCACGAAGGGGCCGCCGACCGCCGGTTCGGCCGATTTCGGCGCGGCTATCTTCAGCCGGTCGATCGGCAGACCGGTTGCATTGATCGCAGCACGCAGCTTCGAGGCAAGCGCCGCTGCGGGTGCCTCAAGGCGGCGTAGCGCAGCGACCTGCTTGCGCTCGATCTTTTCGATGGCGTGGGAGAGTGTCCCGACGCGAAGATGGGCGGGCACGTCTTCGGAGGCGATGTCGGAGAGGGCGAGCGCCAGTGCAGGGCCGGGCTGCGGAGTGACGACGCCGGACGCATCGGCGGACGGGCGCAGGCCTGTGTCTTCTGGCCGGGGACGCATCGGTGCGGGCTCGATCGGTTCCGGCTGGACCGTCGCTTCGACGCCCGCCGGCATCGGGCGGCCACGGACCATCGGTGTCGGCGTCGGCTTGACGGTTTTCGCGACCGCCAAGCCCGGCGTCGCGGCTGTATCGGTCGCGCCGCCGACGACATCGTCGAGGGAGGCGATGACGGCCGCGCGGGTCTCGATCCGGGCCTGGCGCGAGATCATGTCGCGCAGCTTGCCGTCGAACGTGTCCTGCTCGAGCATCTGGCGGCCGGTAATGCGGTCGATCTGCAGGCGAAGGTTCGCGAGCCGGTCCTCGTAGGCGTATTGCTGCCGCGCCTGACGGGCCATGAGCGCGGCGATCATGTCGTCGCGAAAAAAGAGGTAGCCCGTCGCGCCGAGGTAGATGGCGCCGATAGCCGGGATCAACGCCGACAGGGCGTAGAGGACGCCGGCCGGCAGGGCGAGGCTGCGGCATCGGCCGCCGCGTCCGATGGACAGAACGAAACGATTATTTCTCGTTGAGGGCCACTTTGGTGCGGCGCCGGAGGAGGGGGGACGCAGGGACATGACGGGCTCCGGCGAACGGCGGACCCGAAAGACATGAGCGGTTAAGGTTAACGGAGCGCGAATTCCCTTGGGTTAGCGCAAGCCCGCTAAAGCGCTTTCGCTGCTGCCAGCACCTCCGCCGCGTGGCCTGGCACCTTAACCTTGCGCCAGATACGCGCGATCTTTCCGTCGCCGCGGATCAGAAAGGTCGAACGCTCGACCCCCATATACTTGCGGCCGTACATGCTTCTCTCCTGCCAGACGCCGTAATCTTCGAGCGTCGTCTTGGTCTCGTCGGCGATGAGATTCATCGACAGGCCGTGCTTGGTGCGGAATTTCGCGTGGCTCTTCACCGGGTCGGGTGACATGCCGAGGACGGTGCAACCGCTGGCGGCAAAATCTTTCGATAGCGCCTCGAACTCCTGCGCCTCCTGCGTACAACCTGACGTGTCGTCCTTTGGGTAGAAGAACAGCGCCACCGGCTTGCCGCGATGCTGGTCGAGCGAGACGGCAACGCCGTCGTTTCCCGGCAACGAAAATCCCGGCGCCGCATCGCCTTCCGTCAACACGCCTGCCATGCGCCTTCCTTTCGTCCCATTGGGTCAGCACAGGGTCTATCAAATGCCGGTGCCGGCGTCCCGTTCTGCGCGTGCGGCGGACATCGGATGCCGATAGCGAGATGCGCGGCAAGGCGATAAAGTCGCGCGGCGGAATCGCTTCGCGGCCTGTGGTTCGCGATGCAGCGCATCGTCGCGTCCAAGGAGAGGGTTCCTGGCTTTCGACGTTTTCGGCAACCTCAAGCGACGCGACGCGCAGGGCGCGAAGACGCCCCGTCTTCGGCGTGGCGGAGGTTCGCGTACCGCACGCTGGCTGATCCGGATCGGCACGGTTTTGGCCGTCGTCGTGACGCTTGGCCTCATCGCGTTGCTCGCGCGTCTGTCGCTCGGTCCGTTGCGTGTCGAATTCATCGGGCAACGCATCGCGTCGTCGCTCGACGCGCGCTCGGGCGACCGGTTTTCCTTCGATCTCGGCGCCACCTATCTCGAACGGTCCTCGCTCGGCGCGACGCTTGTCATAGACGACTTCAAGGTGAAGGCGGACGGTCAGACGATCGTCGAAGCGCCGCATGCGGAAGTCTCGATTGATCCGCTTTCGCTGCTTGCCGGCGACATGCGTCCGCGACGTCTGCAGATCTCGAACATCGACATCAATCTGCGCGTGCTGCCGGACGGGTCGATTTCTGTCGCCGGTGGCCAGAAGGCGTCGCCCATCGCGGTTGCCGCCGCGCCGGTGCCGCGCTCGCAAAGCGACAATCCTCGCGTGCGGCGCGCGGAGCTTCTCGCACAAGCCGGTACGGCGCTCCGCAGCTTCTTCGATCTTGCGACGTCTCCGGGCGCCGCGATCGGCGTCATCGAGCGCGTCGCCATCAAATCGGGTCGCCTGATCGTCGATGATCGCACGGCCGACCGCCGCACCGTTTTCGAAGAACTCGACGTCGTCTTCGACAAGACCGCGACCGGGACCGATCTCGTCATCAATGCGATCGGCCCGAACGGTCCAGTTGCCGGCGAAGCGCATGCGCAAGGCGTGCCGGGCCAGCTGCGCACTCTTGACCTGTCTGTGCGCAATATCTCGATCGACGAGATCATTCTGGCGAGCGGTGTCCGCAATCCGAATTTCGACAGCGACGTGAAGATCGCAGCCAATATGCGTTTCGCGCTCGAACCCGATGGCCGGGTGCGCGAGGCCAACGCGTCCTTCGGCCTCGGCACCGGCTATCTGCGCCTCGCCGATCCGGACCACGAGCCATATTTCATCGACGAATTGTCGGGGAGCGCGCATTGGGACGGCGCGTCGCGACGCATCGTCATCGACCCGACGCATCTCTTCGCCGCCGACACGCGCCTCACGATGGTCGGATCAGTTGATCCCCCCACCAGCAGCGAAGACGGCTGGAAAGTGAAGCTCGGTCTTGCGGAGCCGGGAACGCTTGCGCCTGAACGGCCGGGCGAGCGCGTCTTGCCGATCGTCGACATGGGCCTGGACGTCACCGTCCTTCCCTTCGCGCAGCGGGCGACGTTTTCGCGCGCTGTTCTGCGCGGTCCCGACATCGACGTGACCGTGAATGGTTCCGCCGACTGGACGGATGGTCTGCACGTCAAATTCGATGGCCATGCCGGGCAGGGGCCGTTGCGCGCGCTCTTGCGCGTCTGGCCGTCACATGTCGGTTCGGTCATCCGCGGCTGGCTCATCACCCATGCCTATGCCGGCACCGTGCGTGCAGGAAGCATCCGCGCCGACTTCGATCGGCATACGCTCCTGATGATGCGCTACAATCGTCCGCCGCCCGATCGCGCGTTGACGATGGACTTCATGATCTCCGGCGGCGTCGTCGATACGATCACAGGTCTACCGCCTCTGACGGGTCTCGACGCGAATGTGCGCGTCACGGGCCGCACACTGCATCTCGACGGCAAAAGCGGGACGCTCGAATTGTCCGGCGGACGCAAGCTGACCTTGCAAGGTGGCGAGCTCGATATGCCGCGCAACGACGGCTCGGACGCCATTCCGGCACGCCTGTCGCTGCGCGCGACGGGACCGGTCGAGGCTGCGGCAGAACTCCTAACCAAGGATGCGTTTAAGGCTGCGGCGCAAATGCCGATCGATCCCGCGACCATGCGCGGCAAGGTCGACGGCCGCGTGGCGGTGGATTTCGAGATCGGAGCGCAGGCCGCGCCCCCGCGCACGACGCTCGAAGCCAACCTGACCGACTTCTCGGTGGACAAGATCATCGGGAAGGAAAAGCTCGAGGGCGCGACGATCGCGATCAGCAACGACGCGTCGGGCCTCAAGGCAAACGGTACGGGTCGCCTCTTCGGTGGCCCTGCGACATTCGACATCCGCAAGCCTAACAACCAGCCTGCCGTCGCGACCGCAAACATCACGCTCGACGATGCGGCGCGGGCGCGCGCCGGCTACGCGCTCACTGGCGTGACAGGGCCGATCGCCGCCCGTGTCGCCGCGACGATCGGCAACGACGTCTCGCGCGCGCAGGTCGAACTCGATCTGACTCGCACGGGAATCGAGAACGGCATCCCCGGCCTTGTGAAGCCCGCGGGCAAGCCGGCAAAACTTGCGTTCACGCTCGACCAGAAACCATCGGGGCTCTTTCTCGATCAGCTGAATTTCGAAGGCAACGGTGCGACTGCAAAAGGCGTCGTGGAACTCACGTCCGAAGGCGGTTTCCAGAGCGCGCGTTTGAACCAGATACGCCTGTCGCCGGGTGACGATTTCCGCGCCGATATCACCAAGGCCGACGGCGGCATGAAGATCGCGGTCAAGGCCGTCAGTTTCGACGCGCGTCCGTTCCTTAAACTTCTGACGAAGCCGAGCGCGAATGCGCCGGGAACCGGCGGCGATTTCGATCTCGATCTTAAAGCACCGATCATCACCGGCTTCGGCAAACAGGTGCTGAGTAATGTCGATCTGCACCTTGTACGCAAGGCTTCAGCGATCCGGCAGTTCACCCTGAATGGCGCGTTCGGCCGACGACCCGTGCAGGCGGTGATGTCGCGCGAGGCAACGGTGCCGCAAGTGCAGATCACGACGCCCGATGCCGGCGCGTTGCTCGCGTTCACCGATCTCTACAGCCACATGGACGGTGGTCAGCTCAACACGCTCTTGCAGATGGAAGGCGGTCGCATCACGGGCACCGTATTCATCAACAATTTCGTGCTGAAGGACGAGCCGGCATTGCGACGTCTCGTCGTCGAGGGCGTACCCCAGCAGCCCGCCGCGAACACGCGCGGGCAGACGCGCCCCGACGGCACGTCCGTGCAATTCGATCAGTTGCGCGCCGTCTTCCAGCAGGAGAATGGCCGCGTCGTGATCCGTGACGGCGTGATGCATGGTCAGGTGCTCGGTCTGACAGTGCAGGGCACCGTCGACGACACGCGCGACACGCTCGATCTCACTGGCACTTACGTACCGGCCTACGGCATCAACAACCTCTTCGCGAAGATTCCAGTGGTCGGCCTTTTCCTCGGTGGTGACTGGAACGAAGGGCTTTTCGCCGTCGACTACCGCATCACCGGAAAGTTTTCGGCGCCGGTGCTCAACATCAATCCGTTGTCGATGGTGGCGCCTGGCTTCCTGCGCAAGATTTTCGGTGCGCTCGATGGGGCTGCGCGACAAGCCGATCCAGCATTCGCGACGCCGACTCTGCCACCCGCGGCGCGCGGCACACCGCGTGCGCGACCGTTCGAGCCGTCGTTGACGCCGATCGATCCGTCGGGGCGCGTGCAGTAGTCGCGTGTATTGAAAGCCGCCGCGTCAGACGGCTTTCAGCAAGACATGCTTCTTTCGCCCGAACGACAGTTTCACAAGACCGTCGTGAATGTCGCCGCCGGTTACTTTCGCGCGTTCGTCGGTTACTGGCGCATCGTTGATGCGCAGACCACCACCCTTGATCTGCCGTCGTGCTTCGCCGGTCGAAGCGACGAGCCCCGCCTGCACGAAGGCAGCGAGGACGCCCATGCCGTCAAGGTCGTTTTTCGCAACATCAACGCGCGGGAGATCGTCACCGATCGCGCCCTGTTCGAAGGTCTTGCGCGCCGTTTCGGCAGCGTTGCGTGCAGCGTCTTCGCCATGCACCAGCGTCGTTGCGGCATCGGCGAGCGCTTTCTTCGCATCGTTGATCTCGGCGCCCTGGAGCGCTTCGAGTCGCGCGATCTCGTCGAGTTCGAGGAACGTGAAAAGCTTCAGGAAGCGCCCGACATCGGCATCTTCGGTGTTGCGCCAGAACTGCCAGTATTCGTAGGGGCTCAGCTTATCGGCGTTGAGCCAGACTGCGCCGGCCGCGGTCTTGCCCATCTTCGCCCCTGACGATGTCGTCAGCAGCGGCGACGTGAGCGCATACAATTGCGCCGTACCCATGCGACGCCCGAGATCGATGCCGGTGACGATGTTGCCCCACTGATCGGAGCCGCCCATCTGCAGGATGCAACCCGTGCGCTTGTGCAGCTCGACGAAATCGTATGACTGCAGGCACATGTAGTTGAACTCGATGAACGACAGTTCCTGGTCGCGATCGAGACGGAGCTTCACCGAATCCATCGACAACATGCGGTTGACCGAAAAATGCCGGCCGACATCGCGCAAAAAGTCGATGTAGTTGAGCTTGGTGAGCCATTCCGCATTGTCCAGCATCGCGGCATCGGTCGGTCCGTCGCCGAAGCGGATGAATTTGGAAAAGATCTTGCGGATCGATTCCTTGTTCGCCTCGATCGTCTCGAGCGGCAGTAACTGCCGACTTGCGTCGCGGCCTGAGGGGTCACCGACGCGTGTCGTGCCACCGCCCATCAGCGGGATCGGCTTGTTGCCGGTGCGCTGCAGCCACGTGAGCATCATGATCTGCATGATGTGGCCGACGTGAAGCGACGGCGCCGTGCAGTCGAAGCCGATATAGGCGATCAGCTCACCCGCTTTTGCCTTGGCGTCGAGCCCCTCGAAATCCGAACATTGATGCAGATAGCCGCGCGAGATCATCGCGTGGAGGAAATCTGACTTCGGGCGAAAATCGGCAGGCGCGAACATGCGCGCACCCATAGAGCGACACGCGGCAAAGGGGAACAGGAGCGGATTTTGTCGCTGGCCAACGACGCCGATAGGCTCGGCAGATGTCTGCGAATCGCTCCGGTTTGACACGCGCTATCGGCACGATGAGCGGCACGTCGATGGACGGTATCGACGTCGCCCTGCTGGAGACGGACGGTCGCGATACCGTCCGGCCGGGACCGTCCGGCTTTCGGCCGTACGACGACGCGGATCGCGGTCTGCTCCGCGCCGCGCTTGCTGCCGCCGGCGGGCTCAACGATCGCGATGCGCGACCGTCTGCCGTCGCCGCAGCCGAACGCATGGTGACGGAGCGGCATGCGGAGGCGGTCGAAGCCTTTCTCGACGAGCACGCCATCGAAAGCGGAAATGTCGACCTCGTCGGCTTCCACGGCCAGACCGTGCTGCATCGGCCGCTCGACCATCTTACGATCCAGATCGGCGACGGTGCTGGGCTTGCGCAGCGGCTCGGGATCGACACCGTCTTCGACTTCCGCGCGACGGATGTTGCCGCAGGCGGGCAAGGCGCGCCGATCGTGCCTGCCTATCACCAGGCACTCGTCGCCGCGAGCGATCTGCCACTGCCAGTCGTCCTCGTGAATGTCGGCGGCGTCGCCAACATCACTTGGATCAACGCCGGCCGGGATCCGATCGCTTGCGATACGGGTCCTGGCAATGCGCTGCTCGACGATCTGATGCTTGGCCGCACCGGCAAGCCGATCGACCGTCATGGACACACCGCGGCGCGGGGCCGGGTGAATGCGGCGGCGCTGGAGCACCTGCTGCATCACCCGTTCTTCGTGTTGCCGCCGCCGAAATCTCTGGATCGCAATGCGTTCTCGTCGGCCGCGGTCGCAGATCTGGCGACGGAAGACGCCGCCGCGACGCTGACGGCGTTCACGGCGGCCACCATTGCCGACGCGCTTGGGCTGCTTCCCGCGCTGCCTTCGACGCTGGTCGTGTGCGGCGGCGGGGCGCGCAATCCGATCCTCGTGCGCGAACTCGCCGACCGCGCGCCGTGCCGGGTCACTACAGCCGATGCGGTCGGTTGGTCGTCAGACGCGATGGAAGCGCAGGCCTTCGCCTATCTCGCCGCACGATGTGCGATGGGTCTGCCGCTCACCTTTCCGACAACGACCGGTGTCGCTGCGTCACTTTCGGGCGGTCGGATCGCGCGCGCCTGAGGGACGTCAGATTGCCCGCAAGCACTGGCGCGAACAGCAAAATTCCGTAAGAAGCGCCTGGATGTCTTCGCCGCCTGCTGACCACCGATGACGGATTCCACGCACACCTTGCGTGAGCGGGCCCGCGCGCGAGCGTCGGCGCTGGGCTTCGACGTCTCGTCGCTGCCGATCATCGGCGGTCTGCTTCTGCTTCTAGCCGTCGGTGGCATCATCCTCTGGCTCGTCGACTCGAGCCAGCGGCAGTCCCGCATCGTGTTCGACGTCTCTGAGATTCAGCGCACGACAAGTCGCGTTTATCGCGCCGTGCTCGCCGCCGAATCGGGTCAGCGCGGCTATCTACTCACGAACGATGCAGCCTATCTCGAAGCCTACAGGCTTGGCGTGACCGCGTTCGAGCCGGCACTCACCGGCCTCCTCACCGCCGTGCGCAAGGACCCGCTGCAGGCCACCGACGCCGTCGCCATCAAGGCTGCCGGTGAGGCCAAGATGGCGGAACTGGCCCGAACCGTCGCGCAGCAGAGAGAGGGCAAGGGCGCCGAAGCGCTCGACGTCGTGAAGACCGACCTCGGACGAAACCTGATGGTCGACATCCGCAACGCCGTCGATCGTATTCAGGCGCGCGCCACGCAGAGCATCGACAGCGAATATCAGCAGGGCCAGCATGTCGATGCGGCGCTGCTCGTTGTGACGCTCATCGCTTTGGGTGGCATCCTTATTCTTGGCGCCGTTGCCGTCCGCCTGAATTCACGCGCGGTGTTGGATGCGGAAAACAGCCGCGCAAAAGCCGAGGCACTCAACGACTCGCTCGAAGCGGCGGTCGCGGAGCGCACGATCGAACTCACCGAGTCGAACGAAGAGATCCAGCGCTTCGCCTATATCGTCTCGCACGATCTGCGCTCACCGCTCGTCAATGTCATGGGCTTCACGAGCGAACTTCAGGCGTTGAAAGACGATCTGCTTTCCGTTGGCGACAAGAAGTCCGACAATGCCGACCGTGTCCGCATCGTGCGTGAATTCGACGAGTCGATCGGCTTCATCAAGGCCGCGATTGACAAGATGGAAGGGCTGATCGCGGCTATCCTGCGGCTGTCGCGCGAAGGTAAGCGGAATTTCCAGTCGGAACCGATCGACACGACAAAACTCATGGAGGGGCTGGCAGACGCGCAGCGCCATCAGGCCGACGAAGCCGGTGCGACCGTATTGATCGATAAGAAGCTCCCGGGGCTCGTCAGCGACCGCGTCGCGCTCGAACAGATTTTCGGCAATCTCATCGACAATGCGATCAAGTATCTCGAACCCTCGCGGCCGGGGCGCATCGACGTCAGTGGCGAGACGAT
Organism: Beijerinckiaceae bacterium; assembly: GCA_965246795.1. Lineage (GTDB taxonomy): Bacteria > Pseudomonadota > Alphaproteobacteria > Rhizobiales > Beijerinckiaceae > JAJXWB01. Next base: position 80,704 of record CBDFFN010000006.1, read on the forward strand.
CGGTTTACGTGCGCGGATCAGCGTGAAGGATAACGGCCGCGGCATCGCAGAACGCGATCACAAGCGCGTCTTCGAGCTTTTCCGGCGATCGGGCGAGCAGAACAAGCCGGGTCACGGCATCGGTCTCGCGCATGTTCAGACGCTCGTCCGCTCGCTCGGCGGGCGCATCACCGTTGCCTCCGAACTCGGTACCGGAACGACGTTCACCGTCGTGCTGCCGCTCGCGCCGACCAATACCGCAAGTCATCAGAAGTACTGAGGAGTCCGCATGCACCGCGTAACCATCGTGATGATCGAGGACGACGAAGGCCATGCGCGTCTCATCGAGCGCAACATCCGCCGTGCCGGCGTCAACAACGAGATCGTGCCCTTCACGAACGGCACCGACGCACTAAAATTTCTCTTCGGGGCGGGCGTCGATAACGCCAATCGCCATCTGCTTGTCTTGCTCGACCTCAATCTGCCCGACATGACTGGCATCGACATTCTGCAGAAGATCAAGGCCGATCCGCATACGAAGCGGTCCCCCGTCGTCGTGCTCACGACCACCGACGACGAGCGTGAAATCCAGCGTTGTTATGACCTGGGCGCGAACGTTTATATAACGAAGCCCGTGAATTATGAGGGGTTTGCGAACGCGATCCGGCAACTCGGGCTGTTCTTTTCCGTGATGCAGGTCCCGTCGAACGACTGACCCGGAAGAGGACGATGCTCCCGTCTCGCGTACTCTACGTCGACGACGATCCTGGAATCGCGCGCCTCGTTCGCAAGACGCTCGAGGGCCGCGGCTTCATCGTGGATCATGCCGGCAGTGGCGATGAAGCGCTTGCGATTCTTGCGCGTGGCGGCATCGAGGCGGTGGCGCTCGACCATCACATGCCCGGCCGGACAGGCCTTGAATTGCTGGCCGATATTCGCGCCATGCCGAGCGCGCCGCCGGTCGTTTTCGTAACGGGTTCGCAGGATAGCCGCGTTGCCGTCGCCGCGCTGAAGGCCGGCGCCGTCGACTACGTCTGGAAGGACGTTCAGGGGACGTTCCGAGAGCTTCTCAGCGAAGCGCTGGTCACGGCGCTGAAGCAGGAGCAGCTACGCCTCGCGAAGGAGCAGGCGGACCGCGATGTTCGCGCTGCGAAGGAGCGCGCGGAGCTTCTGCTCCACGAAGTCAATCATCGCGTTGCGAATTCACTGGCGATCGTTGCGTCGCTCGCGCGCATGCAAGCGCAGGCGACGCCCGAAGGCGATGTGCGCACGGCGTTGAACGAGATGCAGGCGCGCATCGTCGCGATCGCTGGTGTTCACCGGCGGCTCTACACGTCGTCTAATGTGGAGGTCGTCGAGATCGACGCCTATCTGCGCTCGCTAGTCGAGGAACTCGAAACGTCAATGCGTGCGTCGCAGTTCGAACACGCCATCGATCTCGAAGCTGCGCCGGTGACGCTCGCGACGGACCGCGCCGTTTCGCTCGGCGTGATCGTGACCGAGCTTGTCACAAACGCGTTCAAATACGCTTATCCCCCCGGCGAGCAGGGGCAAATTCGCGTGCGTCTGACGCGCGACAATGGGCATGCCTCGGTGACGGTCGAAGACGACGGTGTTGGGTGGCGCGGCACCGGCACGCCAAAAGGCTCGGGGCTCGGCTCGCGCATCATTCAGGCGATGGCGGCCGGCCTGCAATCGAAAGTGAACTACGATCCCGTCGCGTCAGGTACGCGCGCGACGCTGCGGTTCTCGCTGGGGTAAGCCTCAATCCCGCCGCTGTGGGACCGCGACGCGTGGCGGATTTCCGAGCCGTCTGTCGAGATAGATGCCGACCTCGTCGATCAGTGGCTCGACTCGATTCTCGAAGAAGTGGTTCGCGCCCTGCACCGTCACATGTTCGATGAGAATGCCCTTCTGCGTCTTCAGCTTCTCGATCAGCGGCATCACTTCCTTCAGAGGCGCTACGCGATCCTGATCGCCGTGCACGAACAGACCAGATGACGGGCAGGGCGCCAGAAAGGTGAAATCGAAGCGGTTGGCGGGTGGCGCGATCGAGATGAAGCCTTCGATCTCTGGCCGGCGCATTAGCAATTGCATGCCGATCCACGCGCCGAAGGACACGCCGGCAATCCAGCATGCGCGTGCCTCCGGGTTTAGCGCCTGCGCCCAGTCGAGCGCAGCAGCGGCGTCTGATAGCTCACCCGATCCGTGATCGAACGCGCCTTGCGAGCGCCCGACACCGCGGAAATTGAAGCGCATGACGGAGAAGCCGCGCTCCGCGAAGGCGTAGTAGAGTTGGTAGACGATCTGGTTGTTCATCGTGCCCCCGAACTGCGGGTGCGGATGCAAAATGATGGCGATGGGCGCACCCTTCGTCCTGGACGAATGGAAGCGGCCTTCAAGCCGCCCGGCGGGGCCGGTGAAAATGACTTCGGGCATGGATGTTCCGGTTGGCAGCCTGCGCCCGGTGGCGCGGCGGCATGTGCGGCTGGGTCCTTAACACGCGCGCTGGGTCGAAAAGCAAGGAAATTGCGCGTCGCACGCTTCATCCGGACAGCGATGAGAAGGCCACAGATTATCGCCTATCGGCATTCAGCGCCGCCGGAGACAGTGCAGGCACGCCCGGTCGCCAACAAGATCGAGGAACGCCTCGACCTCCGCCCATGTGTAGTTCTGCGTAAAGCGCGCGCACATCAGCGCGTGTCCCGACCACGTGAAGCCACGCGGCCGGTTACCCGCGTGACGCTTTTAGCTGAGCATGTCATTTTCGCCGAACCGGAGCCACTTCGGCGGGACATGTTCAAGAATCAAAAAGCCCGGAAGCGGGTCGTAACGACCAGCCTCCGGGCTATGTTTCGCGCGGTCTCGATCAGACCGAGTAATACATGTCGAATTCGACGGGATGCGGCGTCATATCGTAGCGCATCACGTCCTGCATCTTCAGTTCGATGTAGCTGTCGATAAAGTCGTCGTTGAAGACGCCGCCAGCCTTCAAATACTGCCGGTCCTTCGACAGGTTTTCGAGCGCCTCGCGAAGCGATCCGCACACCGTCGGGATCTTCTTCAGCTCGCGCGGCGGAAGATCGTAGAGATCCTTGTCCATCGCCTGGCCCGGATCGATCTTGTTGGCGATGCCATCGAGGCCCGCCATCAACATCGCAGAGAAGGCGAGATACGGGTTTGCCGCCGGATCGGGGAAGCGCACTTCGACGCGCTTTGCCTTCGGATTCGAAGTGAAGGGAATGCGGCACGACGCAGAACGATTGCGCGCGCTGTAGGCCAGCAGCACGGGTGCTTCGTAACCCGGCACCAGTCGCTTGTAGCTGTTGGTCGACGGATTGGTGAAGGCGTTGAGCGACTTGGCGTGGCGGATGATGCCGCCGATGTACCACAGGCATTCCTGCGAAAGACCGGCGTATTTGTCGCCGGCAAACACCGGCTTGCCACCCTTCCAGATCGACTGGTGGACATGCATGCCCGAGCCGTTGTCGCCGAAAACAGGCTTCGGCATGAAGGTCGCCGACTTGCCGTAGCTCTGCGCAACCTGATGGATGCAGTATTTATAGACCTGCATGTGGTCCGCCATCGTCGTCAGTGGGCCGAACTTCAGGCCGAGTTCGTGCTGCGCCGACGCCACCTCGTGATGGTGCTTCTCGACGCGTGCGCCCATTTGCGCCATCGCCGCGAGCATCTCGCCGCGCATGTCCTGCGCCGAGTCGATAGGCGGCACGGGGAAGTAGCCGCCTTTCGTGCGCACACGGTGGCCAAGGTTTCCGCCCTCGTAAGACGTGTCCATGTTCGACGGTAGTTCGATCGAGTCGAGTACGAAACCAGTGTTGTAGGGGTCGGACTTGAAACGGACGTCGTCGAACACAAAGAATTCGGCTTCCGGTCCGAAGTAGACGGCATCGCCGACGCCAGCCGACTTCGCAAAAGCTTCCGCCTTCTTGGCGATGCCGCGCGGGTCGCGGTTGTAGGGCTCGCCGGTCGCGGGCTCGAGCACGTCACAGACGATCGACATCGTCGATGCCGCGAAGAACGGGTCCATGCAGGCGGACGTCGGGTCCGGCATGAGAGTCATGTCGGACTCGTTGATCGCCTTCCAGCCGGCGATCGAGGAGCCGTCGAACATCGTGCCGTCTGCGAACAATTCCTCGTCGACCATCGATATATCGAAGGTGACGTGCTGCCACTTTCCGCGCGGATCGGTGAAGCGCAGGTCGACGTATTTCACGTCGTCGTCCTTGATCGCTTTGAGGACTTCGTTCGCGTTCTTCATGCGTTTCTCTCTCTGGTCGTGATGTTTGTTGCCGAACCGGTCAGATCGCGTCGGCGCCGGATTCTCCGGTGCGGATGCGCACCACCTGCTCGATGTTCGAGACGAAAATCTTGCCGTCGCCGATGCGCCCAGTCTGTGCTGCCTTGCGAATGGCTTCCATCGCACGGTCGAGCGAGTCGTCCGTGATGACGACTTCGATCTTCACCTTCGGGAGAAAGTCGACGACATATTCCGCGCCGCGATAGAGTTCGGTGTGGCCCTTCTGCCGGCCGAAGCCTTTGGCCTCGGTCACCGTGATGCCCTGAAGACCGATCTCCTGCAGCGCCTCCTTCACTTCGTCGAGCTTGAAGGGCTTGATGATCGCCTCGATCTTTTTCATCTCGGGAGGGGTCCAGACGCAGGGGTTCACGGTGCCAATTTCGGCCCTTCGGCCTTAGCACCGCACACGGCATCGGCCAAGCCGCTGCGCGCGTAGCGGCGTTGCCCCTCCTGCCCGAAGATGCGATGGCAGCGGCCGGTTTTGGCGGCAGGCATAGAGATTGCCGACCGCGTCTCGGGTGAAGGACACGATGGTCAAACGCATCGAGCGATGCCGGGTGAGCGGGTCGACGAATCTCGTTTCGGTGCTGTCGCTTGGCGACCAGGCGCTGACCGGGGTCTTTCCGCCGAGTGCCCAGACGCCGGTCACGGTCGGTCCGCTCGAACTCGTGTGGTGCCCGGACTCCGGCCTCGTGCAACTCGCCCACGTCTACGAACCCGGCGAAATGTACGGTGACAATTACGGCTATCGCTCCGGGCTCAACGGCTCGATGGTGCGCCACCTCACGAGCAAGGTTGCGCATTTGGAGCGCGTTGCCGAGTTGCGGGCAGGGGATACGGTGCTCGACATCGGCTCGAACGATGCGACATCGCTGAAGGCCTACAAGACACCGTCGCTGAAGCGCATCGGCATCGATCCGACCGGTGCAAAGTTCCGGCAATATTATCCCGACGACATCAAGCTTGTGCCAGACTTCTTCTCCGCGAAAAACTTCGACGGCGTGTCGAAAGAACGCGCGAAGATCGTGACGTCGATCGCGATGTTCTACGACCTCGAAAACCCGGTGCAATTTTCACGCGAGATCGCTCAAGTACTCGCACCCGATGGCATCTGGCACTTCGAGCAGAGCTACATGCCCTCGATGCTGCGCATGACGTCGTATGACACGATCTGTCACGAGCATGTCGAATATTACTCGCTCGCCGTCGTAAAGAAGATTCTCGACGCTGCCGGGATGAAAGTCCTTGACGTGCAGATGAACGCCGTGAACGGCGGCTCCTTCGCCGTCACCGCCGCGCATAAAACTTCGACGCGTAAAGCCAACGACACGGTCGTCGACTGGCTGCTCGCACAGGAAGAGCGCATGGGGCTTGGCACGCCAAAACCTTATCGCGACTTCGAGGAGCGCGTGTTTCGCCACCGCGAGGACTTACGCCGCCTGCTGATCGCTTTGCGGGACGACGGCAAGAAAGTGCTCGGGCTCGGCGCTTCGACGAAAGGCAATGTCGTGCTGCAGTTCTGCGGCATCGGGCCAGATCTTGTGTCGGGCATCGCGGAGGTTAATGCCGACAAGTTCGGGCATGTCACGCCGGGCATGCATATCCCCATCATCTCGGAGACCGAGGCGCGGGCGATGAAGCCCGACTATTTTCTCGTACTGCCCTGGCACTTCAAGGACGGTATCGTGCAGCGCGAAGCGGAGTTTCTGGCTGCCGGCGGAAAGATGATCTTTCCGTTTCCGGAGATCGAGATCGTTTGAAGGACCGCGAGCCTCCCGGCTCGCAGTCTTCAAGTGACTTGGCGAGCCTGGAGGCTCGCGGTCCGCTTTATCGCCCCTTGAGCGCCCGCCGTCCGGCATAGCGCGCCTGCGAACCAAGCTCTTCCTCGATACGGATGAGCTGGTTGTATTTCGCCAGCCGGTCCGAACGCGCGAGCGAGCCCGTCTTGATTTGCCCGCAGTTCGTGGCCACCGCGAGATCGGCGATCGTGGCATCTTCCGTCTCGCCGGAACGATGCGACATGACCGCTGTGTAGCCCGCGCGTTGCGCCATTTCGACGGCGGCAAGAGTCTCCGTCAGCGTGCCGATCTGATTGACCTTCACGAGGATTGAATTGGCGACACCCTTGTCGATGCCTTCCGACAGGCGCGTCACGTTAGTGACGAAGAGATCGTCGCCGACGAGCTGACACTTTGCGCCGATCTTGTCGGTCAGCGCTTTCCAGCCGTCCCAATCGTCCTCGGCCATCCCGTCCTCGATCGAGACGATCGGGTAGGTGTCGACGAGTTTTGCGAGATAATCGACCTGCTGCTCGATTGTACGTTTTCGACCTTCGCCTTCGTAGTCGTAGACACCATCCTTGAAGAATTCCGTCGCGGCGCAGTCGAGACCGAGGAACACGTCATCACCGGGCTTGAAGCCGGCCTGCCGGATCGCCTCGAGACAGAAATCGAGCGCGGCTTCCGCCGACGGCAAGTTCGGCGCAAAGCCGCCTTCGTCACCGACGTTCGTGTTATGGCCGGCCTTCTTTAGTGCCGCCTTCAGCACGTGGAAGATTTCCGCACCCCAGCGCACAGCTTCCGCGATCGAGTCGGCGCCGGTCGGCAGCACCATGAATTCCTGGAAGTCGATGGGATTGTCGGCATGCATGCCGCCGTTGACGATGTTCATCATCGGCACCGGCAAGACGCGGGCATGGACACCGCCCACATAGCGCCACAGCGGCAGACCGGACGCGTCGGCCGCGGCCTTGGCGATCGCCATAGACACGCCAAGAATACTGTTCGCGCCGAGCTTCTTCTTGTTATGCGTCCCGTCGAGCGCGATCATCGCCTCGTCGACCGCGACTTGGTCCTCGGCTTCGTAGCCGCAGATCGCATCGGCGATCGTCGTGTTGACGGCCTCGACCGCCTTGCGAACGCCCTTACCGCCGTAGCGCGACTTGTCGCCGTCACGCAGTTCGACGGCTTCGTGCGCGCCGGTCGATGCGCCGGAGGGGACAGCCGCGCGGCCTGCAGCGCCGCCTTCCAACGTCACCTCGACCTCTATGGTCGGGTTACCGCGCGAATCGAGGATCTCGCGCGCGTGAATATCGATGATTTCGGTCATGTCGCATCCGTGGCTGCGGCCGCAGGGTGGCACGGCCGCGAAAACGGTGCGGTTCTAGAGCATGTCCCGCCGAAGTGGTATCCGGTTCAGCGACAAGGACATGCTCAAAAAGATTGCCGGCCTTTTGACAGAGCGAGATGTCAGCGAGCCGCGGTGACGGCCGGCTTTGCGAGCTGCGCCTCGATATCGAGCTGCTCAAGGGTACGCGGACCAACGAAGTCGCGAACCGGCATGATCGTCTGGATCGTCGTATTCGGCGTACGCAGCGAACTCACTTGTTCGAGCGCGAGCAGATCGCGCTTCTCGCCCTTCAGGCCCGAAGCGGAATTGATGGCGACGAAAGACTTCGCGCCGTGGTCGCTGCCGCCCTGATAAACGAGGAAGCCCTTTTCGGTGACGACGACGTCGCCGGAGCGGAGCGTCTTGTCCTTGGCGAAATAGGCGACCGATCCACGCGGCGCATCGTCAGTCGGAGCGACCGCCGTCTGGCGACCGGCCGAACCGCTGGCGCCCTCGTGCTTGGCACGCGGCGCGGCGCGGCGACGCATCTCTCGCTGCAAGCTCGGGTCGTTCGGGTCGAGCGTTCCTTCGCCATACCCGGAGGCAGGCTGACGCTGATAGCCGTTGCCGAAGAAATTGTTCTGCCGGCCGAAATCGCGCTCGTAGGCCGAGCGGCCTTCGCGCGGCTGCGGAGCGCCTCCGCCAAATAGCGACTCAAAAAAGCCCTGAGCGGACGCGGCGGACGTGCCGATCGCGGCGGTCGCGACACCCGCGACCAAAATCGTGCGGAAGAGCTTCAGTGGCGTGTTCATCTTGATTCCCCGGTCCCCTTGAGCACTCAACACGCCGCTTGGCACTTGGTTGCCTAGCGGCGGGAGCGCCGATGCAATCCCTTAGTTACGGTGAGTACGGGCGGTGCATTTCAGCGGCGTGTCGCGCGCACCTTGTGACCGCGTCGCAACAGAGTGAATTGTTTCGGACGGTTTCGCCGAACCGGCCAAGCGGAGCCGCTATTCAGCCATAAACCCCACGCTAAACGGAGCCATAGGGCACGTCGCACAGCCCCCGTGACGGGACGGGCGGTCGGAGAATGCGACGGCGGTTTTGGGTGGTCATGGACGCGCGCGTTTTCGATAAAGCGAAACTTCCGAGCCGGTATGTCACCGAGGGGCCGACGCGCGCACCGCATCGCTCATATCTCTACGCGATGGGCCTGACCCGCGAGCAGATTCATCAGCCGCTCGTCGGCGTGGCCTCCTGCTGGAACGAGGCGGCGCCCTGCAACATCGCCCTCATGCGCCAGGCGCAGGCTGTGAAGAAGGGCGTTGCGGCCGCCAACGGTACGGCGCGCGAATTCTGCACCATCACCGTCACCGATGGCATCGCGATGGGCCATCAGGGCATGAAGGCGTCTCTCGTGTCGCGCGAAGTCATTGCCGATTCTGTCGAGCTCACGATGCGCGGCCATTGCTACGACGCGTTGGTCGGCCTCGCTGGTTGCGACAAGTCGCTGCCCGGCATGATGATGTCGATGCTGCGCCTCAACGTGCCGTCCATCTTCATCTACGGCGGCTCGATTCTGCCCGGCAATTTCCGCGGCCAGCAGGTCACGGTGCAGGACCTTTTCGAAGCGGTCGGCAAGCATTCCGTCGGCGACATGTCGGACGACGATCTCGACGAGCTCGAAAGCGTTGCCTGTCCGTCGGCCGGCGCGTGCGGTGCGCAGTTCACCGCCAATACGATGGCGACCGTCTCAGAGGCCATCGGCCTCGCGCTGCCCTATTCGGCCGGCGCGCCGGCGCCTTACGAAATCCGCGACCGCTTCTGCATGACGGCGGGCGAAATGGTGATGGAGCTGCTCGCGCGAAACATCCGTCCGCGCGACATCTGCACACGCAAGGCATTCGAGAATGCCGCGACCGTCGTCGCCGCAACCGGCGGCTCGACGAATGCTGCGCTGCATCTGCCCGCGATGGCGCATGAATGCGGGATCGACTTCGACCTGTTCGAGGTCGCCGAAATTTTCCGCAAGACGCCATACATCGCCGACCTGAAGCCGGGCGGAAAATACGTCGCCAAGGACATGTTCGAGGCCGGCGGCATTCCGCTGCTCATGAAGACACTGCTCGACAATGGCTTCCTGCACGGCGACTGCATGACGGTCACGGGCCGCACCATCGCCGAGAACATGGAAAAGGTGCGCTGGAATCCTGACCAGGACGTTGTCTGGCCGGCCAACAAGCCGATCACGAAAACAGGCGGTGTTGTCGGTCTCAAGGGCAATCTCGCGCCGGAAGGCGCGATTGTGAAGATCGCCGGCATGGACCAGGACAAGCTCGCCTTCACCGGCCCCGCGCGCTGCTTCGACAGCGAGGAGCTGGCCTTCGAGGCCGTCGCCAAGCGCACCTACAAGGAAGGCGAAGTTCTCGTCATCCGTTACGAGGGGCCGCGCGGCGGCCCAGGCATGCGCGAAATGCTGTCGACCACGGGCGCGCTCTACGGGCAGGGAATGAGCGGCAAGGTTGCGCTCATCACCGATGGTCGCTTCTCCGGTGCGACGCGCGGTTTCTGCATCGGCCATGTCGGGCCGGAGGCTGCGGTCGGCGGACCGATCGGCCTGCTGCGCGATGGCGACATGATCACCGTCGACGCCGTGAAGGGCACGATCGACGTCGCGTTGTCGGAGGCCGAACTCGCCGAGCGCGCCAAGTCTTGGAAGCCGCGAGAGACGGACTACGCATCCGGCGCGATCTGGAAATACGCGCAGGGCGTCGGCTCTGCGGTGAAGGGCGCCGTCACCCATCCGGGTGGGGCAGCCGAGAAGCATGTCTATGCGGACATCTAGCCGCCTTCCCCTCATCCTCGCGCTCGGGCTGGCCTTCGCCGGCCCTGCGGCGGCGTTCGACGTCGAGCGGGACGCTGTGGCGGCGGCGAAGCCGATCACTGGCGCGTGGCGCGACGCTCAGCAGGCTTTGCGCGACGGCATCGAGTCGCTGAAGTCCGGCAACACACGCAATTCCGTCGATGCGCTGACCTATGCTGCACAGGGCGGCGAGACGCTGGCACGCTGGAAGCTCGGCAAGATGTACGCGGCCGGCGATGGCGTCGCCGCCGACGACTGGAAGGCGTACCAGTATTTCCAAGCCATCGTGCAGAGCTACGACGAGGACGTCGCGCCGCAGCGCGATCTGCCGGCGATCGCCAGCGCCTTCGTCGCGGTCGGTGTCTACAGCCTCAATGGAATGCCCGAGCGCAATGTCGCGGCCGATCCCGGCCGTGCGCATCAGATGTTCCAGTATGCCGCGACGAATTTCGGCGACCCGAATGCGCAGTATAATCTCGCGCGCATCTATCTCGATGGCGCCGGTGTTGCGAAAGATCCGCGACAGGCGGCGCGCTGGCTGCGGCTCGCTTGCGCCAAGGCCCATGCGCCGTCGCAGGCTCTGCTCGGACATCTGCTGTTCAACGGCGCCGAGGGCGTGTCGCGCAACCGCGCACGCGGGCTGATGTATCTGACGCTCGCGCGTGAATCGGCGCTCGATCCCGCCAAGGACGGCTGGATCGTCGACCTCTACGACAAGGCGATGCGCGCGGCGAGCGAGAACGACAGGCAGTCGGCGCTGGCTTCGCTCGAAGGCTGGCTGAAGAACCGGGACTGATACGTGAAAGGGGCTGGGCGCATCGTAGCCGGCATCGGCGGCTGGACCTTCGATCCGTGGCGCGAGACGTTTTACCCCTCCGATCTGAAGAAGGGTCGCGAGCTCGAATATGCGAGCCGCAAGGTCACGTCGATCGAGATCAACGGCACATTCTACCGCACGCAGACGCCCGCGACCTATCGCAAATGGGCCGACGAGACGCCGGACGATTTCATCTTTTCGGTGAAGGCGCATCGCGTCACGACAAACCGCAAAGACCTCGGCGAGGCGAAAGCGTCGATCGACAGTTTCCTCGGCAGCGGCGTGCTGGAACTCGGACCGAAACTCGGGCCGATCCTGTGGCAACTCGCGCCGACGAAGAAATTCGACGCGGCGCAGATCGAGGCGTTTCTTGAACATTTGCCCGCGGAGAAAGACGGCACGCGGCTGCGCCACGCGATGGAAGTGCGGCACGAGAGTTTTCGCGATCAGAAGTTTGTGGAGTTGATGCAGGCGGCGGGCGTTGCGATCGTCTTCGCCGACAGCGAAAAATATCCCGAATTTCTCGATGTCACCGCCGACTTTGTGTATCTGCGGCTCGAAAGCGCGCAGGCGGATATCGACACCGGATATTCGAAAGACGACATTGCGCTTTGGTCGAAGCGCGTCTTGGTGTGGGCGTCTGGCGGCGTGCCCGACGACCTCACGCGTATCGCCGCGAAGGCACCGTCGAAGAAAGCGCGCGATTGTTTCGTCTACGCGATCAACGGCGCCAAGGAACGCGCGCCGGCGGCTGCGATGGCGTTGATCGCGACGTTCGCGAAGTAGCTAAAGCTTCTGGCCGATTCCTTTCGGCGCGGGTCTCGCACGAATATCCTTCGTCGAGATCGCATAGTCTGCACCACGCGGTGGCGTCGGCGTGAAAGTCACCGGGACCACGATGTCACGGCTGCAGGCACGCAGCGTCCACTCTTCCGTCCAGGGTTTCCGTCCGTCTGTCGGTGGGATGCCGCCATCGCCTTCGCGTGCAACGACCTGCGTGTCGGTCACGAAAGCCTTCTCGCAATTGTCAGGCGCGGCTGTCTTCGCTGCCACGCGCACCGCGGGCAGCGTGTCGTTCTGCAGCTTCGCATCTGCGATCGAAGTGCCGACGAGTCGCGCAAGCCGCGCGATGTTCATGCCGCGCGCGATGCTGAAGACATGATGCAGCCGCGTCTCACCGCAGGCGGTGACGGATTCCGATTCCGTCCACGCGCCTGTCAGCGACTTCAGTGCCGCGCCGTCGCGTACGATCTGGATCGGCTCCTGAATCTTGATCGTCACCTTCGGATCGAGCGTCACGTCGGCACAGTCGAACCAGGCGCTCGCCTGTTTGCGTAGCGCGTTGCTGACGGCCTGCCGGTTCGCCGGCGATTTCACATAGGCGGCGAAGTCCGGCGTCATCGGGATCGTTTGCGCCAGGGCGTCGTCACCGAAAGCGAGCGGTAGGACGGCAACAAACGCAATCGCGATGCAGGAGACGTGCTTCATGTCAGCTCCACCCGGATCGGCACATGGTCGGACGGCTTGTCCTTCGCGCGCTGCGCCTTGTCGATGGCGACGGATGCCAGCCGGTCCGCGGCGCGCGGCGACAACAGGCAATGGTCGATGCGAAGCCCGAGATTCTTTTGCCAGGCGCCGGCCTGATAATCCCAGAACGTGTAGAGGCCCGCCTCGTCCGACACAGCGCGCAATGCATCGATGTATCCAAGCGCCAACAGCATCCGGAATTTCTCGCGCGTCTCAAGTCGAAAGAGCGCGTCGCGTGTCCAGTTCGACGGATCGTAAACGTCGCGCGCGTCGGGCAAGACATTGTAGTCACCCGCGAGAACGGTCGGTTCTTCAAGCGCGAGCAGGCCTTCGGCGTGACGGATCAGCCGATCCATCCACGCGAGCTTGTAGGGGAATTTGTCGCTGTCGGCAGGGTTGCCGTTCGGAAGATAGATCGATGCCACGCGCACAACGCCCGCATCATCCGGCACGATCGCCTCGATGTAGCGGGACTGGGTATCTTCGTCGTCGCCGGGCAGGCCACGGGTCACCTCGATCGGCCGCTTCGAGAGGATCGCGACGCCGTTGAAACCCTTCTGCCCGTGCACGGCGCAATTGTAACCGGCGCTCTCGATCTCTAGCCGCGGAAACTGCTCGTCCTGACACTTGATCTCCTGCAGGCACAACACGTCCGGCGAGACCTCAGAGAGGTAGGAGAGCAGGTGCGGCAGGCGGAGGCGGACGGAATTGACGTTCCAGGTGGCGATACGCATGCGGGCAGGATAGCAAAGCGCCGAAGATTTCACATGGGAGCGATATGACCGATCTCGAAGACCTCGCAGCACGCGTCGCCGTTCGTTTGATCGCGCGCAAGGAGACGATCGCCGTCGCTGAGACATCGGCCGGCGGGCTGATCGCGGCGGCGCTGCTCGCGGTGCCGGGTGCATCAGCCTATTTTCGCGGTGGGGTCGTGCCTTACAGCGCGCGGGCGCGCGCCTTCCTTAACATCACGCGTGACGACATGGAGGGCTTGCGGTCCTCCTCAGAGCCTTATGCGCAACTGCTGGCGGACCGGTCGCGCGAGTTGCTCCACGCGACGTGGGGATTGGCCGAAACCGGCGCGGCCGGCCCGACAGGCAACCGCTACGGCGATGCGGCAGGCCACACTTGCCTGGCCGTCAGCGGGCCTGTGCGCGTCGTGCAAACGCTGGAGACCGGCGATGCCGACCGTGCTGCAAACATGACGCGCTTCGCAATCGCGGCGCTGACGCTGCTCGAAGAGGCGCTGGCGTAGGCCTTATGGGTCCCAACATTACGCGCGAAAAACTGCTGCGGCTTTTGCCGCCGGTTGTGCTGTTTGCAATCTTCGTCGCGGCAGGCCCGCTCGTGCCGAGCGTCAAGCCTGTCGTCGATCTTGCTTTGCCGTTCTTCGGGCTGATCGGGCTCGGCTATGCCTGCGCCGTCTTGTTCGACACGCCGCCCGAAGGGCTAGCGTGGCTTAACACGTTCATCGTCTGGCTTGCGCTGCCGTCGCTGCTGTTCACGCTCGTGGCAGCGACGCCGCTGGCGCAGCTCGCCAATTGGCCGTTCATGGTCTGCACCGCTGGCGCAACCGCGAGCGCTCTGACGCTCGGCTTTCTCAACGGCCGATTGCTCATCAAGAGCCCGGTCCCGGAAGCGACGATCCAGGCGATGGCCGCAGGCTATTCCAACATCGGCTACATGGGGCCGGGCCTGACGCTAGCGCTTCTCGGCCCAACTTCTTCGGCGCCGGTCGCGTTGATTTTCGTGTCCGACACCATCTTCCTCTTCTCGGCTTTGCCGATTGCGATGGCGATCGGGCAGGGCGGCGGCGACGGTTTCCTCGCCACGGCGCGTCTCGTTCTCTGGCGCATTGTTTCGCATCCCTTCAACATCGCCACTGCCGCGGGTGTTCTCGCGGCCGCGGCCGAAGCCCATCCGCCCGCCGCGTTGGCGCGTGTCATCGCGCTTCTGTCGGGCGCGGCAGCGCCGTGTGCGCTGTTTGCGCTCGGCGTCACGGTCGGCTTGCGCCCGGTCCGTCGCATCGCGCGGGAACTGCCCGTTATTCTTGCGATCAAGCTGATCGCACATCCGCTCATTGTGTTCGCCTATCTCGCCCTCGTCGGCGGCTTCGATCATGTGTGGGTCGCGACGGCGGTGCTGATGGCGTCGCTACCGCCGGCGCTGAACGTCTTCGTGATGGCCAGCCAATATCGCGTCTATGTCGAACGCGCATCGAGCGCGATCCTCATCGGCACGCTTTTGTCCGTGCTGACGGTAACTTTCGTGCTCTGGCTTATTTCCAGCGGCGCTATGCCATTGAGCATTCGTTAACCGCGTTCCTGCACCGCGCTTTAACTGCGATGGGGCGAAGGTTTCCGTGCGTCAGCGTGCGTGACGCGCGAGGTTTTCATGCGTCCGGGTTTCAAGGCACGCCGTCAGGCCGAACGCCGCGAATGCAGCATCAAGGCGCAGGCGCATCGCTACGACGGTGCTCCGCCGATCGATTGCATCGTCACCGATTTCAGCCCGACCGGCGCGAAAATCGTCTTTCCAACGGGCCAGGAACCGCCGAGCGCCTTCGATCTCTTCGTGCCGTCGCGTGGCGATACGCGTCATGCGCTCGTACGCTGGAAGACGCCCGAGTCGATCGGCGTCGAGTTCATCCAAGGCCGTGGTTCGACGGAAGATCAGCGCCTGAGCGAAATGCTCGTGCGCATCGCCAAGATTGAAGAAGAATTCCGCGCCTTTCGTGCCGATGTCGCGCTCGCGCGTGCGGGTGCGATGGCGCAGCATGAAGCGCCGCGTACGGATGCGTTGCAAGTCGCAGCGCCTGTCGTTTCGCCAGATGTCGACGGCATCCTGTCGCGCCTTGCGCTGATCGAGGAGCGTGGCGAACAGGATCGGACGGAATGGGAGGTCCTTGCCGATCGTCTTGTGGCGCTGGAGACGCCGACCGAAATGTCAGCGCCAATGCCCGTTCAGGACAATGCACTCGCCGCGCGCGTGGCGAAACTCGAGAGCCGGAACGACGATATTCTGAACGCGCTGAAGACGACGCTTGCAATGCTTGGGGAGCTGAAGGACGCGACAGCGCCAATGGACAAGGACAGCATGTCCTTATCGCAAGGGTCTGCACCTTTCGTGGGACACGCTCGCGCGAGCTAGTTTCTCAACTTGCGCGTCGCGGACGACGCGCACTTGCCGGCGCCATCGCCGGCATGATGCCTTCCGCAAGCACGGCGCGGCGCAATGGCGGAAGTGCCGTCACCGCGCCCAACGCCACGCCGCGTAAGATGTCGACCGGCAGAACCGACACGAGAAGCGAGCGGTTGAGCAGATCGACGGCGCGCGTCCGCAGATCGATATCGCTACGTCGCGACGTTGCGTAGCGCTGCAGCGCGCTCTCGACAGCGCTCGCATCGTCGAGCGCAACATGCGCAAAAGTCTCGACGGAATCGGCGACATCGCGAATACCGAGGTTGAGGCCTTGTGCGGCAAGTGGCGGAAAGGCATGCGCGGCCTCGCCGACCAGCAGCAGGCGTCGGGCAGTCAACATATTCGCGCGCAACGTGCGCATCGGGAACATCGCGATCCTGCCTTCAATCGCAACGCTGCCGAACGCGTGCTTTGCATGCGTGGCAATCTCCTCGCCGAGTGCTGCGAGTGACATCGCGCGCCGGCGCTCGCCATCCGTCTCGCTCATCAGCCAGACAAGGCTCGAACGATGCGGCGCATCGGGGAGCGGCGGTAGCGGCACGAAGGTGAAAGGTCCGCTGCGCGTGTGGAATTCTGTCGAGAAGTTTGCATGCGAGCGACGATGGCGGAGCAGCGCCGTCAGTGCCACCTGGGGATAGGCGCTCTCGCGCGTCGCAATGTCGGCGGCATGTCGCGCGGCCGACTTATGACCGTCGGCTGCAATGGCGAGTTTTGTTGTCACGACGCGCCCATCGTCGAGCGTGGCGCGAACGGCGTCGGCGCCGAAATCGTAAGTCTCCACCATCGCGTCGATGCGTATGATGCCAGGCGTCTCAAACGCGATGCGCGACCATTCGCGTACGAGATCGTCGTTGGCGATGTTGCGGCCAAAGGCGTCGAGCCCGATGTCCGCCGCTTCGAAAATCGCCGGCGGCGGCGCGAACAACGAACCCGTGTCGTCGATGATGCGGAATTTCTCGATTGCCGCCGACAGGTTCGCCGGTGGCGGACCGACGCCGAGCGCTTCGAGCGCGCGCAGAGACCCTTCGAACAGCGCCACGGTGCGCCCGTGCAGCGGCGGCGGCGGAGGGCCGACGAGGAGGACGCTGCGTCCGGCCCTCGCGAAGGCAATGGCAGCCAGCAGCCCGGTCGCGCCCGCGCCGGGCACGAGAATATCGGCATTGAGGGTCGCAGGCTCGGTCATACCACCATTGTGGCGCGGGCCGGCTGCGGCGGAAAGCGCGGCGCTCCGACGCTGGCTAATCCTCGCGGCCTGCCGTATCCCGCTGGCATGATCGTCGAGGCCGGCCACTACGCGCTCGTGCTGATGCTCGCCGTCGCATTGGCGCAGGCGGTCCTCCCGCTATGGGGCGCGCTGGCGCAGGACGGGGCGCTGATGAGCGTCGCGCGGCCGGCGGCGCTCGCACAATTCGGTTTTTGCGCGATCGCCTTTGCCGCGCTCATGTGGGCGCATGTCGCGTCGGATTTCTCGCTCGCGAACGTCGTCGAGCATTCGCATTCGACGAAGCCGCTGATCTACAAAGTCTCCGGCGTCTGGGGAAACCACGAAGGCTCGATGCTTTTGTGGGTCTTCATCCTTGCGCTGTTCGGCGCGCTCGTCGCTTTGTACTCGCGGCCGATGCCGGACGATCTCCGCGCGTTGACGCTGGCGGGGCAGGCGGGCATCGCAGCCGCCTTCGTGCTCTTCATCCTGACGACGTCGAACCCGTTCGCGCGGCTGGCCTTGGCGCCGGCGGAAGGACAGGACCTCAACCCGATCCTGCAGGACCCCGGCCTCGCGATCCATCCGCCGCTGCTCTACCTCGGCTACGTCGGACTTTCGATCACCTTTTCCTTCGCCTTTGCCGCGCTGATTTCCGGTCGTGTCGATGCGGTTTGGGCGCGTTTCGTGCGGCCCTGGACGCTGCTTGCGTGGATGTTTCTTACGCTCGGCATCGCGATGGGCTCTTACTGGGCCTATTACACGCTGGGCTGGGGCGGCTTCTGGTTCTGGGACCCGGTCGAGAATGCGTCGCTTTTGCCGTGGCTCGCGGCGACCGCGCTCATTCATTGCGTCGCCGTCGTCGAGAAGCGCGGCGCGCTGAAAATCTGGACGCTGTTTCTCGCGATCCTTGCCTTTTCGCTGTCGCTGCTCGGCACGTTCCTCGTTCGGTCTGGCGTGCTGACGTCCGTGCATTCTTTCGCCAGCGATCCAACACGTGGCGTGTTCATCCTCATGATTCTCGTCGCCTTCATCGGCGGCGCGTTTGCGTTGTTCGCGTGGCGTGCGCCGGCGTTGGCTCAAGGCGGCCTGTTCGCACCCGTGTCGCGCGAAGGCGCGCTGGTGCTCAACAACTTGTTGCTCGTGACGCTCTGCGCCACGGTGTTCACCGGCACGCTCTATCCGCTCGCGTTAGAGGCAATCACCGGCGCAAAGATTTCGGTCGGGCCGCCGTACTACGATCTCGCGGCCATCCCACTTTTTCTGCCGCTCGCGCTCGCCATGCCCTTCGGTCAGCTTCTCGCGTGGAAGCGCGGCGATTTGCTCGGCGCTGCGCAGCGCCTGATGCTGGCCTGTGGGGCAGGGGTTCTTGGTGCGCTGGTCGTCGTCGCGGTGCAGGGCGGGCCCGTGGTCTCGATCATCGGCGCCGGTGCAGCAGTTTTCCTGTTCGTCGGCGCTTTCGTCGATGTATTCGGCCGCATTTTCCGCACACGAGACCTCGGCGAAGCGTGGTCCCGTGCCGTTGGCCTGCCGCGCTCGGCATGGGGCGCAGCGCTCGCCCATGCCGGGATCGCCGTCACAATCCTCGGGATTTCGGCAGTTGGCTGGGGCGTCGAGCGCATCGCGCGCGTCGGACCGAACGAAACGGTTTCGGTCGGGCCATACACCGTCCAGTTCGGCGCGTCGCAACAAGAGCAGGGCCCGAACTTTTCCGCGCTCGTCGTCCCAACGCGCATTCTCGACAGTGCCGGCCGCACTGTCGCGCGGATCGAGCCGGCGCGCCGCAATTTCACCACGCGGCGAATGACGACAACGCAAGCCGGTATTGCGACGCTCGAGCTTGGACAGCTTTACGTTTCGGTCGGCGACGATGCGGGCGAGAAAATCGATGTGCGGCTCTACTGGAAGCCGCTCGTGACTTTGATCTGGATCGGCGCGCTGATCATGGCGGCGGGAGGGTTGCTGTCGCTGTCGGATCGACGCGTGCGCGTCGGTGTCGCGCGTCGAAAGCGCATGCCTGTGGCTGCACCGCAGCCGGCGGAGTGAGCGTGTCACGGTTGTCCTCGCTGGTTTTCGCAGCGTTGTTTGCGGTCGCCTTCGCCACGCCCGCTCGCGCCGTCGAACCTGGCGAAATGCTCGCCGACCAAAAACTCGAGACGCGCGCCCGCGAAATTTCCTCGGGGCTGCGCTGTCTCGTCTGCCAGAACCAGTCGATCGACGATTCCGAGGCGACCCTCGCGAAAGACCTGCGCTTGCTTGTTCGAGACCGGCTCCAGTCCGGCGACACCGACAGCCAGGTTCGGGACTTTCTTGTCGCGCGTTACGGATCGTTCGTGCTGTTGAAGCCGCCGTTCGAGCCGGGCACGATCCTCCTTTGGGGTGTGCCGCTGCTCTGCCTCGGTGTCGGCGGTACCGCCATCGCGCTTGCAGTCAGACGCCGTCGCACCCTGTCTTCGCCGGCGCTGACCCCCGGAGAGCAGGCGACGCTTGAGAGGCTGACCCGCGACGGCGTTTAACGCGCTGCTGGCCCGGATCGCAGCGCGCTGCTACGAGACCGCCTCTCCCAAGCGACCCGGAACCTCATGGCGCCGCCCTTTAAGCTTCTCGTCGTCCCCGTCACGCCGTTCGAGCAGAACTGCTCGATCCTCATCTGCGCGAATACGAATAAAGCCGCGCTCATCGATCCCGGCGGCGACCAGCCGCGCATCGAGGAGGCGATCCGCGAGAGCGGCGCAACGATCGAGAAGATTCTGCTCACGCACGGCCACGTCGACCACGTCGGCGCGGCCGAACCAATGCGCAAGAAACTCGGCGTCCCGATCGAGGGGCCGCATCGCGACGAAACACCGATCCTCGCCGCGTTGACGGAGACCGGCCGACGATACGGGCTTGGCGAAATGGAGCCCGTGACCGTCACGCGCTGGCTTGCCGAGGGCGACGTCGTCACCGTCGGCGAACTCACCTTCGATGTCTTCCACTGCCCCGGCCATTCGCCGGGCTCGGTCGTGTTCGTTTGGCGCAAGAAGCCGGAAGACATGGAGCCGCCGGGTTTTGCCGTTGTCGGTGACGTGCTGTTTCAAGGCTCGATCGGCCGCACGGACCTTCCGCTGGGCAATCACGCGGCGCTGCTCAAAAGCATCGAGACGAAGCTGATGCCGCTGCCCGACGAGACAATCTTCGTTTGCGGTCACGGGCCGATGAGCACGATCGGCCGCGAGCGTGCGACAAACCCGTTTTTGACGTGAGCGCGCGTCCCGCGTCGGGTCTGCCCTTCGACGACATCCGCGAACTTCTTCGCCAGCTTCCGGGGCCGGCGGAGGATTGCATCGCGGCCGTGCGTGCGCGTGATGCGACGCTGACGAAGCCGCCCGGCGCGCTTGGCCGGATGGAGACGCTCGTCGAATGGCTCGCCGCCTGGCAGGGCAAGCCGCTACCTCTCGTCGAGCGACCGACGATCGCCATTTTCGCCGCCAACCACGGCATCGTCGCGCAGGGCGTGTCGGCGTTCCCGCCAAGTGTGACGCGGCAGATGCTGCAGAACTTTTCTGCCGGCGGCGCGGCGATCAACCAGATCTGCAAACTCGGCGGGTTTGGCCTCAACGTCTTCGAACTCGCGCTCGACATTCCGACGAAGGACTTTTCGCAGGGGCCGGCGATGGAAGAGGCCGAATGCGCGGCGACCATTGCCTTCGGCATGGAGGCGATGGCCAACGGACCCGACCTGCTCGGCCTCGGCGAGATGGGCATTGGCAACACGACGGCGGCCGCGGCGGTCTATCACGCGCTTTACGGCGGCGACGCCGCGCATTGGGTCGGCCGCGGCACCGGCCTCGACGATGCAGGTCTCACCCGCAAGGCCGACGTTGTTGCTCGCGCTGTTGCGTTGCACGGATCGAAACTGCGCGATCCCCTCGAAGTGTTGCGGCATGTCGGCGGGCGCGAGATCGCGGCGCTTTGCGGCGCAATTATCGCTGCGCGCATGCAGCGTGTACCGGTCGTGCTCGACGGATACGTCGTTTGCGCCGCCGCGGCGATCCTGCACGCACTCGATCCCAAAACGCTCGACCATTGCGTCGCCGGCCATCTGTCTGCCGAAGGCGCGCATGCCGATGTGCTCGTGCGACTGGGCAAGCCGCCGCTGTTGTCGCTCGACATGCGGTTGGGGGAGGGGACGGGCGCTGCGCTCGCCATCGGAATCATTCGCAGCGCGCTCGCGTGCCATCGCGATATGGCGACGTTCGAAAGCGCCGGTGTCGCGGGCAAGACGGAGCAGCGAAATGTCATCAACTAACGAGGCTTCGACACGTCCGATCGCGGCCGGCACGCGGATCGGTCATGTGCATCTGAAGGTAGCCGATCTCGAACGCGCGCTTGCGTTTTATTGCGGCGTGCTCGGCTTCGAACTTATGCAGCGCTACGGCGATCAGGCCGCCTTCGTCTCGGCCGGCGGCTACCATCATCACATCGGTCTCAACACATGGGAGAGCAAAGGCGGCCATCCGCCCGCGCCGGGCACGACGGGGCTCTTCCACACCGCAATCTGTTACCCGTCGCGCGCCGATGTTGCGGATGCGCTACGTCGGCTTATGCAGGCCGGCATCGCGCTCGATGGCGCGAGCGATCATGGCGTCAGCGAAGCGCTTTATCTGCGCGATCCCGATGAGAACGGCGTCGAACTCTACTGGGATCGGCCGCGTGAAAAATGGCCGACGTCCGAAGACGGCAAGCTTGTGATGTTTACGCGAAAGCTCGATCTCGACGATCTGCTGTCCGAGCCGCCGCTCGCCTGACGTTACGCCGCCCTCGCGCCACCCACGTCGATCTGCGGCAGCGCGTCCATCACGCGCGACGGCGGCAACACCACGATGGCTTCCGTGCCCTCGCGAGGCTTAGAGCGCAGCAACAGATTTCCGCCGTGCAATTCCACAAGGCCCTTCACGATCGGCAGTCCGAGCCCCGAACCTTCGTCGGCGTTTTTCTGCGCGAGCGTGCCGCGCCCGAATGACGACATGACCACCGACAGTTCGGTCTCCGGAATACCGGGTCCGTCGTCACGGATGGAAACATACTGACCGCCGGTGCCAGTCCAGCCGACCTTGATCGTGACGTGGCCGCCGATCGGCGTGAATTTTATCGCGTTGGTCAGCAGGTTCAGCACAACCTGACGCATCGCGCGCTCGTCGACCCAGATGCGTGGCAGGTCCGGCTCGATAGCCTCGGCAATGTCGATCTCGCGCTTGCGGGCGCGCAGCGTCAGAAGATGTTTGCAATCGGCGATGATGCCGGCGAGCGAAACGGCATCTTCGCGCAATTCATAGCGGCCGGCCTCGACTCGCGAAAGATCGAGAATCTCGTTGATGAGGGTCAGCAAGTGCTGGCCGCTCGCATGGATGTCGCTCGCATATTCCTTGTACGCGGGCACGATATGCACGCCGAACAACTCGCCTTTCATCACCTCAGAGAAGCCGAGGATCGCATTGAGTGGCGTGCGTAACTCGTGGCTCATCGTCGCGAGAAAACGCGATTTCGCGAGATTGGATTCCTCCGCGCGATGGCGTGCCTCGTCCGACACCGCCTTTGACTGTTCAAGTTCCGCGATCAGCTCGTCTTTCTGAGCGCGAAAGGTGATCTGGCCGAGCGATGTCTCGTGCAGACGGTTTGCAAGCGCGATGAAGAAGAGCTGCGTCCCGCAGGCGAACATCGTCAGCGGCAATTTCACGGTTGCGTCCGTGCCGGCGAGGCCGGTCGCGATGGTGGCGAGTGTCGTCGGGAGAATTGCTGCAACAACGGCCTGCGGGACGGTGGCGGCTGTCACGGCGTTCATGGCGCCCGCGAGCATGAGAATGACAAACAGGAACGTGTCGGCGCCACTCCCGCCCGTCGCCATGAACGGCACGACGATGGTGGCCCAGGCGGCGCCCTGCAAGCCCTCGCTAAGAACGAAGCGCGGCCGCCAGCGGCCCGCCTTCTTTGCCGGATCGCGCGCGAGGAAGACCTTCGACAGGATGGCCGCGCCGATCACCGTCGCGAGCACGAGCCCCAACCAGGCGGCGGCGTAGAGTGGCGGAATCCAGAACGTTGCCATCGACGCCACGGTGACGGCGATGGAGCAGGCGATGACGGTCGAGCTTTTGCGGCTGGCGGCGTGGATGCGCAGCAGATCGGCTTCGAAAGCCTCTTCGCCGCCCTCGCTCGTGAGCCGCGCCCGAACCTGCCGGATGCTGCGGTCGCGTCGCCGCCGTGCGGACGAATTCTCTTCGTCGCGCCGAGGCGCGGGGATTTCCGCGGCGATATCGCCCATACGCAACTCGGCGAAGCTAAGGTAAATATTACGAAACGGAACAATGACTGCGAAACGTTAACGACAGGGTTCCGGGATCGCTCGAATGCACGCGAATGCGTGTGTAAACCGAGCGAAATGGAGGGACGATGCTTTTCTACGACACCAGACTTGGACCCAATCCGCGGCGCGTCCGCATCTTCCTCGCAGAGAAGGGGATCATGGTCCCGAAGGTCGAGGTCGACCTCGGTAAAATGGAGCAGAAGGGCGCCGATTACGCGAAAATCAATCCGTTGATGCGGACGCCGTCGCTCGTCCTCGATGACGGGACGGTGATCACGGAATCGGTCGCGATCTGCCGCTATTTCGAGGAGGTGCAGCCTGCGCCGCCGCTGTTCGGCGAGGGCGCGGTCGGCCGGGCGCAAGTCGAGATGTGGCAACGCCGGTCGGAGCTGAGCTTCCTCATGCCTACGGCGATGGCGTTCCGGCACAGCCACCCGGCGATGGCGGCGATGGAAGTGCCACAGATTCCGCAGGTCGCCGAGAGCAACAAGCCGCGCGTTGCTGATTATCTCGAGGTTTTCGACCGGCAGCTTGCGGACCACGAATTCGTGGCTGGCGACAAATATTCGATTGCCGACATCACGGCGCTCTGCGCTGCGGACTTTCTGCGCGTCGCGCGCATCAAGCCGGGCGAGCATCTTGTGAATTTCGCGCGCTGGTACAAAGCCGTGTCGAACCGGCCAAGCGCTACGGCATGAGAAGCGCCGCGGCGTGAAAGCAAACCGACACGGGAGCGTTGCCCGAATCGCGCGCGACATCGCCGCGTGCCGTGTATGCCGCGATGCGCCGACAATGCCGGCTCCGCTGCCGCACGAGCCAAAACCGATCTTCCGGCTGTCGCGGACCGCGCGCATCGTGATTGCGAGCCAGGCGCCGGGCCTGCGGGCGCATGTCTCCGGCGTGCCTTTCAACGATCCTTCTGGCGATCGCCTGCGCGACTGGATGGGCGTCGATCGCGAAACGTTTTTCGACGCCGGCCAAATCGCCATCGCGCCGATGGGTTTTTGCTTCCCCGGCTACGACGCCAATGGCGGCGATCTTCCGCCGCGACGCGAATGCCGGCCGCTGTGGCACGACCGGCTGTTCGCGTTGCTGCCGCAGGTCGAACTGGTGCTGGCCATCGGCGGCCACGCGCATGCTTACCATTTCGCGCGCCTCGGTCGGCCGTTTGCGCGCGGCGCCAAGGTCGACGAGACGGTGCGCCGCTGGCGCGAGTTTTCGCACGCGCGCCCAAGACTGTTCCCGCTGCCGCACCCGTCCTGGCGCAATTCTGGCTGGCTGAAGCGCAATCCGTGGTTCGAGGCGGAACTGCTGCCGGACCTGCGGGCCGAGATCGCAGCGCAACTTGCGCCGGTCGAAACCTTTTCGGCGGCCTGACGCGCCATTACGTCTGGTGCCTCCGTCAGGCGGTCCGGTGCCCATCCTTTCCGATCTTCTCTTCGAGGCGAGCGTCGCGACGCGCAGCCTGACCGACTATCTCACCGGCACCGGCCTGCGGCTCGGGGTCACCGGGCTTTCCCGCGCGGGAAAGACCGTGTTCATCACAGCGCTGGTTCAGAACCTCACGCGTCTGTCTGCTGCCAGCGTTGCCAACAAGCGGGCACTGCCTGTGTTCAGGGTTCACGCAGAGGGACGTCTGACGCGGGCAAAACTTGAACCGCAGCCCGACGATGCCGTGCCGCGCTTCGCTTACGAGGAACATCTTGCGAGCCTGACCGGCGACGACCGCATTTGGCCGCAATCGACGCGGCGCATCAGCGAATTGCGCGTGACGCTTGAATTCGAGCGGAAAGCGGGATGGCGCGGCGGCCCCGCTGAACTCACGCTCGATATCGTCGATTACCCCGGCGAGTGGCTGCTCGATCTGCCGCTGCTCGCGAAGGACTACGCGACGTGGTCGCGCGACATGCTGGATGCGAGTGCCGCCGCAGCGCGCGCACCGCTTGCCGCCGCGTGGCGTGGCGCGACACTGTCGCTCGGCGAAAATCCCGCTGGCGACGAGATTCTCGCGCAAAAGCTCAGCGCGCTCTACACCGACTATCTGCGTGCGAGCCGTGCGGATGCTTATTCATTGTCGACGCTACCGCCCGGCCGCTTCCTCATGCCCGGCGATCTCGAGGGTTCGCCAGCGCTGACCTTTGCGCCGCTGCCGCCATTGGCGGAAGGCGCGACACCCGCGTCGGGTTCACTGCACGCAATGATGGAGCGGCGTTACGAGGCCTACAAGACTGTCGTCGTTCGGCCGTTTTTCCGCGAGCATTTTGCGCGGCTCGATCGGCAGATCGTACTTGTTGATGTGCTTTCCGCGCTGAACTCCGGCGCGGGTGCCGTGCGTGATCTCGAAACGGCACTATCGGAAGTGCTAATGGCGTTTCGCGCCGGTCGTAGCGGGTTTCTTTCGACGCTGTTTCGCCCACGGGTCGACAAGATTTTGTTCGCCGCAACCAAAGCAGACCATCTGCATCACACGAGCCATGATCGCCTCGAAGCGATCCTGCGCTTGATCACAGCGCGCGCTATCGCTCGCGCGGAAGATGTCGGCGCACGTGTCGATGTCATTGCGCTCGCCGCAGTCCGTGCGACTCGTGAAGCAAAAGTGCGTGAACGGGGCGCGGATGTGGATGCGATTGTCGGCACGCCGCTCGCGGGCGAAGTCATCGGTGGCGAGACGTTCGACGGCCGCACGAATGCTGCCGTGTTTCCCGGGGAATTGCCTGCCGATCCGAAAGCCGCGTTGCGCGGCGATGCATTGGCGACACCGGTCGGCGAAGCGGACATGCGCTTCGTACGGTTTCGGCCGCCGATGCCTGCGCGCGCGGCAGATGGGGGTCTATTGCCGCTACCTTCGATCCGGCTCGATCGCACGCTAGAGTTTTTGCTTGGGGACAGGCTGCAATGACCGACACTCCCCGAAAACCACGTGCATTCCGGCTCGACGACATCGCTGTCGACGACGAAGGGCGCGGGCGCCACGATGCTATTGTCCTGACGTCGCAGCCCGATGTTTTTGCGCCAGCGGTCATCGATGCTGCCGAACCGGCCACTGACGAAGAAGCCGTCGAGGTCGCGCAAAAGAAGGGTTTGCTTTCGCGCACGTTGTTGTCGTGGGGTGGACTGTTCTGGTCGGCGCTTGGCGGTCTCGTGTCGATGGCGCTTGGCCTGTGGGTCACGAATGTCGTCGAAAGCCTCTTCGCGCGCACGCCTGCGCTCGGCTGGGTTGCCGTCGCGCTCGCCGGACTGGCAGGGCTCGCCGTCGTTGCGCTCGGTTTTCGCGAATGGCGTGCGATGGCGCGACAGCGGCATATTGCGAAACTTCACATTGCTTGCGCCGAAGCCCATGAAGCCGACGATCGCGACGGCGCGCGAATTGCGCTCGCAGACCTTGCGTCGCTCTATGCAGAGCGGCCCGACACGGCGCGCGCCCGCACGCTCGTGAAAGAACTCTCCGCGGAAATCGTCGATGGGCGCGATCTGTTGGACATTGCGGAGCGTAACCTGATGGCATCGCTCGACGATGCCGCGCGGCGCGAGATCGCAGTGGCAGCGAAGCGTGTGTCGGTCGTCACGGCAATCTCTCCGCGCGCGCTGATCGATGTCGCCTTCGTCGCCGCGCAGGCGGTGCGGCTCATCCGGCGTATCGCAGAAATCTATGGCGGCCGGCCGGGCCTGCTCGGATTTCTCAAACTTGCGCGCTCCGTAGGCGTCCATCTCACCATCACCGGTGGCATGGCGATCGGCGACTCGCTCGTGCAGCAGGTGCTCGGTCACGGTCTCGCGTCGCGGCTGTCCGCGCGGCTCGGGGAGGGCGTGCTTAACGGCATGCTCACCGCACGCATCGGTCTCTCTGCGCTCGCGGTGTGCCGCCCGATGCCCTTCGCGGCGCTCAAACAGCCGGGCGTCGCCGATGTCGCGCCGTTTCTGTTCAAGGACACGAAGGCCTGATGCAGAGGGAGCGCGACTCTTGCGGCTCGACGAACTTGGTGGGCGCTCAGCAAGCTTCGATGAAAGAACAGATCGTCGGTGCCTGGTTGCTGGTTGCCGTGGTGAGTGAAGCGGCCGATGGCGAAAAGGCCGAGCCGTTCGGCGCCTCCCCGAAGGGCATCATCATCTTCTCACCCGATGGCCGGTTTTCGCTTTTTCAATCGCGCGCAGAACTACCGAAGATTGCAGCTAACGATCGCGCCAAGGCGACCCCGGAAGAGGCACAGACCATCGTTGCCTCGAGCATCGCGTATTACGGGTCCTATTCGATCGATGAGGCGAGCAAGGTGATGTCGATCGACATTGCCGCAAGCACCTATCCGAATATTGCCGCAGTACGCGATCAAAAGCGGATCATCAGCATTCTCACGGCGGAGGAACTTCGGTTCGACAACCCGAGGACGCCGAACGGCCTTACGCTCCGAACGTTTTGGAAACGCGCCGCTGGTTCCAAAGCTTTCTGACGAGATCAGAACGGCTTCACGATGGCAAAGATCAGGATCGGAAGAACGATCAGCACGCCGACTTCGTTAAAGACGCGGAAGAATGTCGGACTGCGTCCGAGCGCGCCGTCGCGCAAGCGCCGCGTGTAGATGCCGCAGGCGTGGTGATAACCGATGAGCAGCACGACGAAGCCGAGCTTCCAGTGCAGCCATGTGCCGTCAATGCCGTAGCCGAGCCAGAGCGTGAGGCCAAAGGCGAGCGCGAGCGCCGCGAGGATCGTGCAGAAACGATAGAGGCGGTACGCCATATCTTTCAGCCGCGCCGTGTCTTCGCTCGCGTTCTGCGCGGCAGAAATGTTCACGAAGATGCGCGGCAGATAGAAGATGCCGGCAAGCCACGAGATGACGAACAGGACGTGGAATGTCTTGACCCAGAGCATGATGCCTCCGGGCGCTGTCTAGCAGTTCGCGACCGTCTTGCCGCCTGTCATTCCCGCGAAAGCCGGAATCTAGTCGTGATCTATGGATGCCCGCTTTCGCGGGCATGACATCGCGGGTTGTGATCGCTAGGGGTTGGTCAACAAGGAGACCCACATGGACCTCGGCATCAAGGGGCGCACCGCCATTGTTTGCGCCTCGTCGCGCGGACTCGGGCGCGCCTGCGCGACCGCGCTGGCGGAAGCCGGCTGCAATCTCGTCATGAACGGCCGCGATGCCGGCGTGCTGGAGAAGACGGCGGACGAAATCCGCAAAGCCACCGGCGTGAAGGTGACGGCCGTCGCCTGCGACATCGGTCTGGAGGAGGGCCGCAAGGCGGTGCTCGGCGTCTGTCCGAACCCGGACATTCTCATCAACAACAACGGTGGCCCGCCGCCGAAAGATTTTCGGCAGATCACCCGCGACGAAATGATCGTTGGGCTCGAGGCCAACATGATCACGCCGATCGCGCTGGTGCAGGCGGTCATCGACGGCATGGCGGAGCGCCGGTTCGGCCGCATCATCGACATCACCTCGGCGTCCGTGAAGACGCCGCTGATCGGGCTCGATCTGTCGTCGGGCGCGCGCGCAGGCCTGACGGCGTTCCTCGCCGCGGCGGCGCGGCAGTTTGCCGACCGCAACGTCACGATCAATCACATCCTGCCGGGCGTGTTCGATACCGACCGCATCACCTCGGCCGGCGCGCGGCAAGCTGCGATGCGCAATGTGACGCCGGAGCAATTGCGCGCCGAGCGGGAAAAGGGGATACCTGCAAAACGATACGGGCGGCCGGAAGAGTTCGGCAAGCTTTGCGCGTTCGTCGCCAGCGAACACGCCGGCTATATCACCGGGCAGAATTTCCTGATCGATGGCGGGGCGTTCGCAAGCGCGTTTTGATCGTCGCGCCGACTAAGGTTGCGTTGCTCGCCCGTTCCATCTCGCTCGCCTTTGCCCTATGAGAGCGGCCGGAAACAACAAGAAACCCCGAGGAAACCGATGTCACTCCCTTTCAGCCGCCGTCATTTGCTTGCCGCTTCGACCGCTGTCCTGCTGGCCGGAACGGCCGCGCCGGCGCTCGCCCAGAAGGGCGAGCCGATCACCATCGGCGCCGTCGAAATCCTGACCGGGCCGAACAACAAATACGGCATCGCGATCAAGAACGGCTTCGATCTCGCGCTCGACGAGGTCAACAAGGCTGGTGGCGTGCTCACTCGTCCGCTCGCCATCGCCTACGAGGATTCCGCCGGTAACAAGGACCAGGCGATGAACGGCGTGCGTGCGCTCATCGGCCAGAAGAACGTGCCGATCATCCTCGGACCGACGTTGTCGAACGAGATGTTCGCCGCAGGCCCGATCGCGAATGGCCGCAAGGTGCCGATCGTCGGTACGTCGACGACGGCGAACGGCATCACCGCGATGGGCCCGTATGTCTTCCGCACGTCGCTGCCGGAATCCGACGTCGTGCCGGTTACGTTGAAGACGGCGCGCGACAAGCTCGGCGTAAAGAAGGTCGCCGTCATGTACGGCAACGACGACGCCTTCACGAAGTCGGCCTACGACGTCATGAAAGACGCCCTCGCGAAGCTGAATATCGAAGTTCTTACGACAGAGACGTTCGGCGGCAAGGACACGGATTTCTCGGCGCAGCTCACCAAGATCAAGGCGCTGAACCCCGATGCGATCGTCGTCTCGGCGCTGGTCGAGGCGGGCTCGGGCATCCTGCTCGGCAAGAAGGCGCTCGGCTTCCCCGCGAAAGTTCGCGTCATCGGCGGTAACGGCCTTAACGCGCCGAAGATCGGCGAGATTGCCGGCGATGCGGCCGACGGTACGCTGGTCGGTTCGCCCTGGTTCATCGGCAAGAGCGGCGCGGCCAACGAGAAGTTCGTTGCCGACTATAAGGCGAAGTACAGCATGGAGCCCGACCAGTTCGCTGCGCAGGCCTACGATACGCTGCACATCGTGGCCAACGCGATCAAAGCTGCCGGCGCGCCGGAGAGCGAGAAGATCAAGGACGCGCTGCAGAAGACCAAGTACACGGGCGTGCTCGGCTCCTTCTCCTTCACGAACGACCGCGATCCCGGCGATACTTCGGGCGTCGTCGTGCTTGAGATGAAGGGTGGCAAGTTCGGCGAGTTGAAGTAAGCCGCCTCGCATCACTTACTCGGGGTGCCTGCAAGCGCCGGCACCCCGCCGTGCTCTGGAAACCGTCAGCCTTTGCCCGGCGGTGGCCCTAGAACGCCGGCCTGATGGAGCATGGCGAAGCGATCGGGGACGCCCCAGTGCTCCGCCAGCTTGCCGGACTCGAACCGGCAGATGTCGAACACATCGAACGACACGCTCTTTCCGGTACGCCGGTCGGTCGCGTGACCACGAAGTCTCGCCCACACCTTGTCACCATCCTCGATGATGTCTTCGACAGACAGACTGAGGTCGGCGTTGTTGGCGCGGGCAGCTTCGATCTGTCCCTTCAGTATTGCAGAGCCCGGTACATCGGTCTTCGAAAGATACTGATGCTCGATCAGGCCCGGTGCGCAGACCTCGTCAGCCACGGAAAGATCGCCCTGATTGAAACCGCGATCGATGATCATGCGGAATACGTCGATATTACTTGGCATCGATACCCCCTTACAGGTCGCAAACGCCGCGTTCTCTAGATCAGCACGGCAAGCAGGTGAAGGAGGATTTGCCGCTCGACTAAGTGCGACTTACTGCAAATTGTAGAATCTTTGCGGCTGCCTGACCGAAGGCCGCGTCGAGCGCCGCGGTAATCTCCGCCGCGCCGTTCGCCGGGGCAGGCGCACGGCCGGACGCGATCGTACCTTGCACCGTCTTGCCCGTCTTCGATGTGAGCAATCGCACACCGATCTCGACGACCGCCTCGCCGGCTGCGCTGTCGATATCGAAGCGGCGTATCTCCAGCGACAGGATGTAATCCGCGGCCATGCCTGTCTCGGCAACCGCCTGGAACAGGCGCGCGTTCTCGAAGCTTTGGATGACGCGACGCTGCACGAGTTGCGTGAGCTGGTCGGCCCATTGCGCGCCGGAGAGATAGGCGTAGTCGGAACCGGGTCTGCGGATCGCGATACGGTTCGACGCGATGATCTCGGGCGCGCTCGGCTCTTCGACGGAAATCACGGCCTTGCGCGCCTGCACCGTCGTTGTCGGCGGCACCGCGCTTAGATCGTAATTCTCGAGCGCTCCGCCGGCGCAACCCGCAAGCAGCACGGGCAGGGCGATGGCGAAGACTGCACGCCGGCGCATACCGCGCGGCGATCTGGTCTTGCCGATTTCCCTCACGCAAAACTCCACACGCACGTCACGCGAATACGAACGCACACAAATCGGCCGCGGGACTTAACGCATTGTTGCCCAAGCCACCGTCAGGGCCGGCATGGTTAACGGGTCGAGGAGACTTCCGGCACTTTCGACTTCGCGCCCCACAGAAGCTGGCTGGGGTTTGCTTCAAGCGAGCGTACAGCGCGTGAAATGTCGTCGAGCGTGCGGCGCCCATCGGTTGCCAAAGCCTCGTACTGGCGCAGGCCCGGCCCGGAGAACTTGTTGAGGTTCGCGAGCAGTTCCTTCGAGCGCGCGTCGAGATTGTCCGCGAGCTTGCGGATCGATTTTGCGGCGTCGCCGATGTCGACGAACATGCTCTTCGTCTCGCCATTGCCGCCGCTTCCGACGATGCCATTCACGCTATCAAGAACCGGCGCGAGCTTTGCGGAGGCGATCTGCACGTTGTCGATGATCGACCGCAGTTTTGCCTGATCGACCGCGCCCGCGAGCGCTTCGGCAAAGGCGTTCACGTTGCGAAGTGCCGAGCCGACGGTGCCGGCGTTTTCGTCGACGACTTTGTTCAGCTTGGTGATCATCTCGTCCGCGTTGCCGGCGATGCGCTGCGCGGTCTGAATGAGATCCTGAAACTGCGAATTTTCGGCATGCAGGATCGGCAGCGGCTTGTCGTCCTCAGGCAGCAATTGTGCTGCCTCGGGGCTGCCGCCGGAGAGTGCGACCGACGCGACGCCGGTCAGGCCAGTGAATTCGAGCCGCACCTTCGTGTCTGTCTTGATCGGCGTCGTCCGATCGACCTCGAGGCGTGCGAGAACCTCACTCGGATTGTTCGGTGCGAGCTGGATGCGCGACACGGCGCCGACACGCAGGCCGTTGAAGAGCACGGCGGCGCCATTCGAGAGGCCCGACACCGAGCCTTCGAACACGACCTCGTAGCTCTTGCGCGCGGCCGCTTTCGATGGTCCCGAGAACCACCACACGAAGCCAAAAGCCGCCGCCAGCACCGTGAGGGTGAAGCCGCCGACAAGCGCGTAACTGGCCCTGGTTTCCATCCGCTTTCCGTTCCCTCCGGCGGCTCTGCCGCCACTCGTCGTCCACTCCGATCAGGAGCCGGCCAGTGCCGTGATCTGTCGTGCCCGTTTGCCGTGAAAGTAGGACACGAGCCACGGGTGTTCGGATGCCATCATCGCCGCCATCGGTCCGGCGGCGATCACCTTCTTGTCGGCCAGCGCCGCGATGCGGTCGCAGATCGCAAAAAGGCTGTCGAGATCGTGCGTGACCATGAAGACGGTGAGGCCCAACGTCTTCTGCAAGGTCGCGATGAGCTCGTCGAACTCCGCCGCGCCGATCGGATCGAGCCCCGATGTCGGCTCATCCAGAAAGACGAGATCAGGGTCGAGCGCGAGTGCTCGGGCGAGCGCCGCACGCTTGATCATTCCGCCAGATAATTCGGACGGAAATTTGTCCGCGGCGTCACGCGGCAGGCCCACAAGCTCGAGCTTGAGAAGCGCAAGCTCGTCCATAAGCCGTTGCGAAAGCTTCAGGTGCTCGCGCATCGGCACCTGAACGTTCTGCTTCACGGTGAGGCCCGAGAAGAGCGCCCCCATCTGGAACATGACGCCGTAGCGGCGTTCTAGCGCTCGGCGGCCTTCGAGCCCGATGGCGTCGATATTCTTGCCAAAGACTTCGATCGTGCCGGCGCGTTTTGGCACGAGGCCGAGGATCACGCGGGTCAGCACCGACTTGCCCTTGCCCGAGCCGCCGACGAAGCCCAGCACTTCGCCGCGAACCACATCGAGATCGAGGCCATCCATGATGACCTTCTCGCCGAAGCCGACATTCAGACCGCGGACGCGAATGGCGACGTCGCGCGGGGCGGCCGCCGGGGCGGGCGAGGAAAAGGCGAGAGACATCAGTATTTGATCGCAGCAAAGAACATGGCGAAGAGGCCGTCGACGACGATCACCATGAAGATGCCTTTGACGACCGACGACGTGACCTGTCGACCGAGCGATTCCGCCGAGCCCTGCACCTTCAAGCCTTCGAGCGTGCCGATGAGGGCGATGACCAGCGCCATGAAGGGCGCCTTGATGAGCCCGACGGCAAAGGTGTTGAAGCTGATCGCGAGCTGCAGGCGACCAAGGAACGCTTCCGGGCTCAGCCCCGCATAAATCCACGAAACGACGAGGCCGCCAAAAATCGCCGACATGTCGGCGATGAAGGTCAGCAAGGGCAGGGCGATGACCAGCGCCAGCACGCGCGGCGTGACGAGCACGTCGATCGGCGACAGGCCCATGACCTTCAGCGCATCGATCTCCTCGCGCATCTTCATGGAGCCGATCTCGGCCGTGATGGCGGAGCCGGAGCGACCCGCAACCATGATCGAGGTGAGCAGCACCCCCAATTCGCGCAGGATCAGGATGCCGATGAGATCGACGGCAAAGGTCTCGGCGCCAAAAGTTCGGAGCTGAAAGATGCCCTGCTGCGCGACGATGCAGCCGACGAGGAAGTTGATGAGGGCGATGATCGGGACCGACCGCAGCCCGAATGCTTCGAGATGATAGACGAGCGACGTGCCCCGGAATTTGCGCGGCGACGCGATGGCCCGGCCGACGGAGACGATCGTCTCGCCGAGAAAGCCCGTGCCCTCGTAGAAATCGCGGCCGAAGCCGACGACAGTTCCGCCAAGATTGGCAAGACCGTCGACGATGAAATTGCCCTTGCGCTTGGGCGGCGCCTCGAAGCTGCGGAACTTAGCTTCCTCGAAGAGGATCGCATATTCCGGACGAACGCGTTCGAAGCGGCTCGTGACGCCGGCGGCTTCAAGCGACACGCGGGTGCGGTCGATGAGCCAGGCGCCGGCCGTGTCCATGCGCTCGACGCCTGCGAGATCGAGCACCGCGAGCTTGGCGCCCTTGGCGGCGACGGTCAGCTTGGCAGCGGCGTCCTCGATGGCGCGCGAAGCTTCGAGCGTCCACACGCCGCCGAGCGTCAGCCGCACGGCGTTACCGCCTGACTCGACAGAGAAAACGGGTTGTTGGGACATCGACCTCACGCGCGGCCCGGCCGCGCTCCGGACCCGTTTATGGTTATCGCACGATTAAGGCTTTTTGGGCGTGTCGGCAGCGGTCATGGTTAACCCGTGACACGCGCGCTACACCCTGCGCATGACCCGAACACTTACCCTAGCTGTCGAACGATTCCCGATCGCCGGGACCTTCGTGATCGCGCGCGGCGCGAAGACCGAAGCGGTTGTCGTGACTGCGACCATCTCGGACGGTGCGCATGTGGGCCGCGGAGAGTGCGTGCCTTACGCGCGCTACGGGGAAAGCGTCGAAAGCGTCGTGGCGGCGATCCAGTCGGGCGCTGGTGCGATCGAGACGGGGACGGACCGGGCAGAGCTCCAGACACTGCTTCCGGCTGGCGCGGCGCGCAATGCGCTCGACTGCGCGCTGTGGGACCTCGAAGCAAAGCAAGCCGGCATGCCGGTCTATCGGCTCGCCGGGCTCGACCGCCTGACGCCGGCGACGACCTGCTTCACGTTGTCGGTCGGTACGCCGGAGTCGATGCGGACCGCCGCCCGCGCTGCTGCGGATCGACCCATCCTGAAGATCAAGCTCGCGGGCGATGGTGACTCTGAGCGATTGGCCGCCGTTCGCGAAGGCGCGCCCGAAAGTGATCTCATCGTCGATGCGAACGAAGCTTGGCAAGCGACGGAAATCGAAGGTAATTTCGATCTTTGTGCGAAGTATCGCGTGAGCCTCATCGAGCAGCCGTTGCCGGCCGGACATGACGTCCTTCTTGCGTCAGTCACCCGCCCGGTGCCGGTCTGTGCCGACGAAAGCGTGCACACCGCGCACGACCTTGCGGCGCTCGCCGACCGCTACGATGCCGTCAACATCAAGCTCGACAAGGCCGGCGGCCTGACCGAGGCGCTGGCTATGGCGGACGTCGCGCAGAAGCACGGCCTTGCCATCATGATCGGCTGCATGGTCGGCACATCGCTCGCGATGGCGCCGGCCCTGCTGCTTGCAGGCCGTGCGCGGTTCGTCGACCTTGATGGCCCGCTCCTGCTGGCCCGCGACCGCGAGCCGGGCCTGCGATACGAGGGTTCGGTCGTCTATCCGCCTGAACCAGCACTCTGGGGCTGAGCGCCCGTCGCGCAAAAGTTGTCAGACTTTTGCGGAGAGGACATGCGCAACTGAGTTTGCGCGTTTCCTTCTCGATCTCGTGCTTACACGCGATCGGGAAGCGCGCCGGCATTCGCGAGCCACGCGAAGACTGCCGCCACCAGCCCAACGACGGCCAGTGCCGCCACGAAGAGATAGGCCTGGGCGCCGTGGTCCGACCAGAGCGGGCCGCTGATGATCGTCACGGCGGCGATGGTCAGAGCGTTTGCGGCGGAGACCCAGCCTTGCACCTGCGCGCGCCGCGCCTCGCCCGCGAGATGCGAGATGGCGACAACCGCACCGAGATAGGTGGCAGCAAAACTGCCGGCATGGGAGAAGCTGCGCGAAGAGGAGCCAGCCCGGCCCAGGGTCTGCCGCCATCACGGACCAGCGCACGACGGCGGTCAGGCTGCCCGCAACAAGGAAGGGATAGGAGAGGCTACGTCCGCGTGCGAGCCGGTTGGCGAAAACGAACAGCCCCACCTCGGTCGCGACGCCGCTGGCCCAGAAAAGCCCGATCGCGCTGTCGCCATAGCCGTTGGCGCGCCAGCCTATCGAGCCAAAGGCGTAGATCATGCCGTGGCTGGCCTGAATGGCGGAGCTCGCGACGATCACCGCCAGGATCAGGCCGCGGTTGGCGAGGGGCGCGCGGGGTACTGACAAGCCGCCGTCGCCGGCGGCAGCAGTCTCGCGCGGCAGGAGTACGCGGATCGCAATCACGGCGACGAGCGACGCGCCCGCAATCATCCAGATGATAGCCGCCGTGGGGGTCACCGCCGCGACCGCGCCGCCCGCGAGCATCAATAGAAGCACAGAGATCGAGCCGACGCCCCGCACGCGACCGTAGTCGAGCGGTGTTTCCCGCGCGACGGCGCGACGGCGGGCCTCGCGCAGGACGATCGAGTCGAGCAGCGGCACCATCGGTCCCTGACCGGCGGTGGCGATCAGTGACAGGACGAAAATCCAGGAAATGCCAAACGCAAGACCGCTGAGCCCTTGTGCGATTGCCGTCAGGATCGCGCAGGCGAAGAGCACGATGACTGCATCGCCCTTGCGGTCGGCGAGCGGCGGGATCGTGAGGTTGGCGACGAAGCGCACAAGAGGCGCGATGCCAAGCAGAAGCGCGATCTCATTGGCAGAGAAGCCGCTGCCCGCGAGCCAGAGCGGAAAGAACGGCATCTGCACGCCGATCGGCGCAAAGACGAAAAAGGCGCAGGCTCCGAGCTGTCGCGCGTCGAGGGGCCGCGCGGCGGCCGGTGCCACCCCTAGCAAATCGCTTAGCCGCCCGTGACGCTCATGTGGCGACCGACCGCCGGCTGGCGGGTTGCCCGGTCGATGACGAAGTCATGGCCCTTAGGCTTCCGCGCGATGGCCTCCGTGATCGCATGATCGAGCGCTTCGTTGCTCTCGGAGGCGCGAAGCGGCGTGCGCAGATCGGCGGCATCTTCCTGGCCGAGGCACATGTAAAGCGTGCCGGTGCAGGTGACGCGGACGCGATTGCAGCTCTCGCAGAAATTGTGGGTGAGTGGCGTGATGAAGCCGACCCGGCCGCCGGTCTCGGCGACGGTGTAGTAGCGAGCCGGGCCGCCGGAGCAGTGCAGGGTGGGATCAAGCGTCCAGCGCGTGCGCAGCGCGTCGCGCACTTCGGTCAGGGGCCAGTACTGGTCGACGCGATTCTCGCCGATCTCGCCGAGCGGCATGACCTCGATGAAAGTGATCTCCATGCCGCGCCCATGCGCGAAGGCAACGAGATCGAAGACTTCGGCGTCGTTGACGCCTTTTAGCGCGACGACATTGAGCTTTACCGCGAGGTTGTTCGCCTGCGCGGCGTCGATGCCCTTGAGCACGGTCGCGAGATCGCCTCGGCGCGTGATGGCGCGGAATTTCTCGGGGTTCAGAGTGTCGATCGAGACGTTCACGCGGCGCACGCCACAGGCCGCCAATTCCGCCGCGTGTTGCGCAAGCCGCGAGCCATTGGTGGTCAGCGTCAGTTCGCGCAGTTGTCCGCTGTCGAGATGGCGCGAGAGGCTGCGGAACAATTGCATGATGTCGCGCCGCACCAGCGGCTCGCCGCCGGTGATCCGTAGTTTGCGCGTGCCCCGCGCGACAAAGGCGGAGCACAGCCTGTCGAGCTCCTCAAGCGTCAGCAGGTCGCGTCGCGGCAGGAACGCCATATCTTCCGACATGCAATAGACGCAACGGAAGTCGCAGCGATCCGTAACCGACACGCGTAGATAATCTATCGCGCGACCGAAGGGGTCGACGAGCGTGGGCGTGGCCGGAGCGAGAGGAAAGACGTTAGCGTTCATGGATGTGCCAGAAACATATAGGCACATCGGGCCGGAGCCGGAAGTGATTCCATGACGATGAGTGGTGGCGACATCTGGCCGACGGAGTTGCGTGTGCGCGATAGCGGCCGCACGCTGCACATTGCCTTCGACGATGGCCAAAGCTTCGATCTGCCGGCCGAGTATCTGCGGGTGATGAGCCCGAGCGCCGAAGTGCAGGGCCATGCGCCGGGTGAGCGCAAGACCGTGCCGGGCAAGCGGGACGTCGCCATCAGGGACGCCGTGCCGACTGGCAATTATGCCGTCCGCCTCGTTTTCAGTGATGGCCACTCGACAGGGATTTTCACCTGGAGCCATCTCGCGACACTCGGCGTCGAACACCAGACGCGCTGGAACGGCTATCTCTCCGAGCTCGCGACAAAAGGGCTGCACCGGGACGCTTAACGTCGGCGGAATAGTCGGCCGGGTCGTTCGTCACTGCTTTCTGGTTGTCCGAAAGGCGCAGAGGCGCGTCGGAATCGCCATGCTACCGTCGGCGTCTTTGAGGGAGGAATTATGAAATTTACATCAGCAATTCTCGGTGCGGGAATTCTTGCGCTCGGCGCTTCCGCCGCCGTCGCGCAGCAGACTCCACCGCAATTCCCGGACATGACCTTCTTCATCAGCAGTAAGAGTGGGCCGGACGGCGCCAATTTTGGTGGCCTTGACGGGGCCGACAAGCATTGTCAGACGCTCGCCGCGACGGCGGGAGCAGGCGCGAAAACCTGGCATGCCTATCTGTCGACGCAAGCGGCCGCCGGTGCGACGGCTGTCAACGCACGTGACCGCATCGGCAAGGGACCGTGGCAGAACGCCAAGGGCGTCGTCATCGCCGCGAACGTCGACGAATTGCACGGCACGAACAAGATCAGCGCAGAAACGGGCGTTTCGGAAAACGGCCGTCTGATCCCCGGCCGCGTCTTCACGGTGAACCAGCACGATATCCTCACGGGCTCGCAGCCCGATGGTCGGGCGTTTGCAGCGGGTGACGACAAGACGTGCGGCAACTGGACGAAGAACGGTGAAGGCATCGCGATCGTCGGTCACAATGATCGCATGGGCTTGCGCGACGACGAGCCGTCGAAATCCTGGAACTCTTCGCATCCGAGCCGCGGCTGCAGCGGGCCGCAACTCGTCACAACCGGCGGCGCGGGCCTGCTTTACTGTTTCGCGGCGAACTGACCGCGACACCTCAGAAACGAAAAAGGCCGGTCGCGAGACTGGCCTTTTTTGTACGCTTGGTCGGATCAGCGGAGGACGACGACTTTCGTGCCGACCCGGACGCGCTCGTAAAGATCGATCACGTCGTCGTTGACCATGCGAATGCAGCCGGACGAAACGGCCTGACCGATTGTCTCCGGCTCGTTCGAGCCGTGGATGCGGTAGAGCGTGCCTCCGAGATACATGGCACGCGCGCCGAGCGGATTGTCGACGCCGCCCTTCATATGACGGGGCAGATCGGGACGACGCTTCAGCATCTGCGCAGGCGGCGTCCAGTCCGGCCACTCACGCTTCATGCCGACAGTCTTCGTGCCCGCCCATTCGAATCCGGGACGTCCGACGCCGACGCCGTACTTGACGGCCTGCCCACCGGGCAGAACGAAATAGAGGCGACGCTCGACAGTCGAGATCACGATCGTTCCGGGCGCGAACTTCGTATCGAAATAAACGGTTTCGCGCGGGATCGCGACGGCGAGCGGACGGCCGTCTTCCCCGACAGCGCCGGGTGCCTGAACGAGCGGCTGATGCGTCAGCGGATCGTATTCGACGCGGCCTGCAGCGACTGCGAGAAAGCTCGACAGCGACGGTGCAGCGGTTGCGGCCGGCGGCGGCGGAGCGGGCTCCTGCTTCGGCGCGGCGAAAGCCACACCCGTCATGGCGGATGCGATAACGCCGGCGAAGACGGCGAGTTTGAGGTTCATTCTATCCCTCTTGGATCAGCACGTTGCCCACGACTCGTGGCGCAACGTAGTTAACCGACCATTGAGGATCGCCGGTGCGCATGCAACGAAAGACGTGCATGCGCGCAACGATGATCACCAGCCCGTTGCAAGAGGGACACAGCCGCCGCGGCGGCTGCCTTTACGCCGTGCGTTGTGCCCGATCCTTGGCGTTCTGTGCCTCGATCCGCTCGCGCGCTTCGCGCCACTGGTCGGCCGACCATTCCCGCAATTCGTAGAAATTGCCACCGGCGGCAAGCGCCTGCGCGCCGTCCATCGCGATCGTCTCACCGGACAGCCAGCGACAGCCGTCAGACAGCAGGAAGGTCGCGAGATTCTGCAATTCCTCCATCGTGCCTTCGCGCCCCTGCGGATTGCGCTTGCGCGAGCGGGCGCCGGGCTCCTCGCCGGGGTTAAGGCGCTTGCTCATGCCTTCGGTCGGAATTTCGCCGGGCGCGATGCAATTGAGCCGGATGCCGTAGCGGCCCCATTCGGCGGCGAGCGACATCGTCATCGCGTTGATCGCCGACTTGCTCATCGCGGATGGCACGACGAATGGCGACCCATTGCGAATCCACGTGGTCGTGATCGACACGACGCTGCCAGGGAGTTTGTGCTCGATCCAGCGCTTGCCCACGGCATGCGTGACGTAGAACGTGCCGTGCATCACGATGTTGGCGATGGCATCGAAACCGCGCGTGGAGAGGTCTTCGGTACGTGAGATGAAATTTCCGGCGGCGTTGTTGACGAGCCCCGTCAGCGGACCTTTGGCAAAAGCCTCCTCGACCATGTGATCGACGGCGGATGCGTCGCGGATGTCGATACCGAATGTCTCGACCTTGCCGCCATGCGCCTTCATCATCTCTTCGGCGGCCTGATCGAGCAGCACCTTGCGGCGCCCGCAGATGACGACATCGGCGCCGAGTTGGAGAAACTTCTCGCTCATCCCGCGGCCGAGTCCCGTGCCGCCGCCGGTCACGAGAATGCGCTTGCCTTCGAACAGGTCTTTCTGAAACACCGATAATCCTCCGAATACGTTTCTCAGGCGTCTTCGCGCGCCCAGAGTTGCTTCACCAGAATGCCAGCTTCGTCTTCGATCGCTTGCGCCGCATCGAGCGCGAGATCCTCGCGATAACGTCCCGCAATCAGCTGCACGCCGATCGGCTGCTGGCCGCGCAGCGCAACCGGCACGACGGCGCCGGGGAGTCCGAGCACGTTGATTGCCGAAATGAAACGCATTTCTTGAAAGAAAATGCGCTTGATGGCGTCGAGACTTTCGATGTCGGCGCGCGGACCGGGCGTCGGCTGCACCGTCGTCGGCGTCAGCACGACGGGATAATCTTCGAGAAACATCATCCAGTCGCGGATATGCGTCGAGCGCGCGGTGTAGGCCGCCATATAGCCCGGCATGTCCTGGATTTTCGCGAATGACTCGAAGCCGGCCCAGGCCTTCTTGAAATCGTCGCTGCCCATCTTGAGCATGGCGTCGCGGTTCATGACGTGCATCTCGGTGTTCAGCACGTCCGTCCAGGTCTGCCAGACTTTCGTGATGTCCGGCACCTCGCGCTCGCTGACGCGATAGCCGGCTTTATCCAGCGCATCGGCGGCCGTGCGCAAGGCGCTTCGTACGCTCGGATGCACATCCATGTCTTCGGGAATTTTCGCAAGCGCGACCTTGATCGGCTTCTTCGGCTTCGGGCCTTTCAGCGGCGCCGGCACCCACCACGGATCGCGTGGATCGCGCTGGCTCATGACTTCGAGCCCAAGCCGCACGTCAGCGACGCTGCGCGCGATCGGCCCCTGGCACGACATTAGCGATGCGAGCATCGGCCGCTCGACCGTCGCGCTCGGATTGAAGGCGGGGATGCGGCCCTGCGTCGGCTTGATCGTCGCAACGCCGCAGCAATGCGCCGGCCAACGCAGCGAACCGCCGATATCGTTGCCATGTGCGATCGTGCCGATACCGGCGGCGACTGCAGATGCCGCACCGCCCGATGAGCCGCCGCATGTGATGGCGTCGTCCCACGGGTTCAGGGTCAGCCCGTGCAAAACGTTGTCGGTAAAGCCGCGCATGGAAAATTCGGGCGCGTTGGTCTGGCCGAGGATGATCGCGCCGGCGTTGCGGAAGTTGCTCACGAGCGGCGCATCGTCGGGCGCAATGACATTCTCGAGCGCGACGACGCCGTTGGGCGTCGGCCGGCCCTTGATGTCGACGTTTTCCTTGATGGTGATCGGAACGCCGTGGAGCTTTCCGCGCGGGCCGTTCTTGCGGAGCGTCTTATCGGCAGTCTTCGCGGTCGCGAGCGCCGCATCGCTCATGTCGTAGACGACGGCGTTGAGCCGCGGGTTGACCGCATGCATCCGCTCGACATGCGCCTTCGTGACTTCGACGCAGGACACGTCGCCGTCGCGGATCGCGCGCGCCGTCTTCTTCGCCGTCCACTGCCAGATGGGTTTCGTCACGCGGGAACTCCTCGGTTAGCGGTACCGTAGCGGAGGGGCAGGCGGGCCGTCGAGGCGGCCGTGTAGCGCAGGGGCGATTGACAGGGCTCGGGCGCGCCGGAATGGCTGCTGCAACCTTCCCGAGCCACGAGCCACATGTCCGACCATCTCTTCGACCGCGCAACGCAACTGCAGCCACAGGGCGACAACACGTTCCTGGGTCACGCGAGCGAGGACTATTGGGCCTTTGTCGGGCCGTTCGGCGGCACATCGGCCGGCGTGATGCTGCGTGCCGTGATGGATCATCCCGCACGCATCGGCGAACCCTTGGCGCTGACCGTCAACTACGCCGCGCCGCTCGCGAAAGGGCCGTTCGAGGTGATCGCGAAGCCGGCGCGAACGAACCGTTCGACTCAGCACTGGTCGCTCGAATTACGGCAGGGTGACGAGGTCGTGCTCACAGGCACCGCCGTCACCGCGGAGCGTCGCGAGAGTTGGACGCATGCGCCGGCTGTCTTACCAAGAGTCCCACAACCGAACGAAATGCCCGAGTACCGCATGCAATCCGGGGGGCCGGAATGGGTGAAGCGCTACGAGTTTCGTTTCGTCGAGGGCGCACCGCGCATGGGCGAGGTTTCCGCGGCATCACCGGCCGACACGCGTTCGAAACTGTGGATGCGCGATGCGCCGCCGCGCCCGCTCGATCATTCTGCGCTCGCTGCAATGTCGGATGCATTTTTCGCCCGCATCTTTCACGCGCTCGGCGCGATGACGCCGTTCGGCACTGTGTCGATCACGACCTATTTCACCGGCAGCGCGGACGAGATTGCGCGGCAAGGCGACAGGCATCTGCTCGGCGTCGCCGACGCACGGCGTTTTTATCGCAGCTATTTCGATCAGAGCGTTGAACTCTGGAGCGCCGACGGTGTGCTTCTCGCAACCGGCATGCAGGTTTGTTACTTCAAGGCGTAGCGGGTTCGCCCGTTCCACGAAAACCTGTGGCCACGACATAGAGCTCGGCGGAATCGGCACGGCTTGCGGCGGGCTTCGCGTGCCGCACGACAGCGAAATCCTTCTTCAGCCGTGCAAGCAGTGCGCCTTCCGTGCCGCCTTGCAGAACCTTCGCGACGAAGACGCCACCCGGCGCCAGAACTTCGCAGGCAAATTCAATCGCGAGTTCGGCCAGCGCGACAATCTTCAGATGGTCCGTCTGGCGATGGCCCGTCGCATTAGCGGCCATGTCGGACAGCACGGCATCGGCCGGCCCAGCCATCATTTCACGTAATTTGTCCGGCGCATCTGCATCGAGAAAATCGAGCTTTGCAAAAGCAACACCGGGCAGGGGATCGATGTCGAGGATATCGATGCCAACGACCTTGCCGTGACCTTTCTCCACGCCGACTTTCCCGGCCGCAACCTGCGCCCATCCGCCGGGCGCGGCGCCAAGATCAACGACGCGCATGCCGGGCTTCAACAGCCCAAAACGCTCGTCCAGTTCGGTCAGCTTGAAGGCAGCGCGCGAGCGGAAGCCTTCGCGTTTCGCCTGCGCGACATAGGGATCGTTGAGCTGACGTTGCAGCCATAGCGTCGACGATTGCGTGCGCTTGCGAGCGGTCTTCACGCGCGTCTTGAGAGAACGCCCGGCCTCGCGGCCGGAACTTGCGGGCTTCTTCACGCCGGCGCGCTCCGCCGCATGTCCGCCTGCATCAGCTCGATCAGCATACCTTCGCGTAATCCTCTGTCGGCGATGCGCACACGCGGTGCAGGAAAAGCACGCCGGATTGCCTCAAAAATCGCGCAGCCCGCGAGCACGAGATCGGCGCGGTCGCGGCCGATGCAGCCTTGCGCAGCGCGCTCCTCGTAACTCATGCCGCGCAGCCGCGCGATGGCGCGATCGACCGCATCACCGCTCATCCAGAGGCCATCGACGCGCCGGCGGTCGTATCGTTCAAGGCCGAGATGCACGCCGCCGATCGTCGTTACGGTGCCGGACGTGCCGAGCAGATGGAAATGCTTGCAAGGCTGCATCGCATTGACTGTCGTAACGAAAGGCGCGAGCGCCGCAGCGAACAGCGCGATCATCTTCTCGTATTTCTCACAATCGACGCTTTCACCGCCAAATTTATCGGCGAGCGTGACGACACCAAGTTCGATCGACGTCCACGGTCCGGCCTTCGCGCAGCGTGTCGTCGCGCCCGGCTCGCGCGCGAGCCATACGATCTCGGTGGAACCGCCGCCGATGTCGAAGAGGATGACGTTGGCGGCGGTGGGATCGGCGAGCGAACCGCAGCCGGTTGCCGCAAGCCGTGCCTCCGTCTCGCGGTCGATGATTTCAAGGCGCAAGCCCGTCCGCTTTTCGACGCGTGCGATGAAC
Source organism: Beijerinckiaceae bacterium (assembly GCA_965246795.1). Lineage (GTDB taxonomy): Bacteria > Pseudomonadota > Alphaproteobacteria > Rhizobiales > Beijerinckiaceae > JAJXWB01. The sequence continues at coordinate 125,505 of CBDFFN010000006.1, forward strand.
TCGGGGCCATTGGTTGCTGCGCGGCATGCTTCAGTCGCAATCAATCGTGCGCGTGTCACGCGGCGTTGGTCCATCTTGTCGCGGCAGATGTCGAGCGCGTCGAGCGCGCGCGCCATTGCCCCGTCGGACAGGCGGCCTGTGTGCAGCAATCCTTCGCCGAGCCGAACGATACGCGAGAACGCATCGACGACGCGCAAGCCTTCCGCACCCGACGGCTCTTCGCGGCCAGCCGGCGTCGCGACCAGCAGGCGGCAGTTGTTGGTGCCGAGATCGAGCGCGGCATAGACGTCGGATCGTGCCGTGCGAACCTGCCTATCCGTTCCGCTGCTGAGCACGGTCGCCTTTCGGGAAGACCGCCATGCGGTCCTGCGGCGCGCCTCGTTCACGCCGTTCATTTTCACCATAAACGTCGCCGCAGCGCCTGCAATGGTCGCGGTTGGCGAGCGCTTTCGGGAGAGCGGAACCGCAGCGTAGGCTAGGCATTTTCCAGTGCTCTCGCAGGAGGGGTGTCGGCGCGCCGACGGAGGGAAATTGATGTCATTCGATCCGGCGCCGGGACAATCCCGTCAGACCATCCAGCCCGCGCTGCCGGCCGACTTCATCGCGCTGGCGACCGTCGTCCTTGGCACGATCATGATGATCGCGACTGTGACGGTGCTCTATTTCCTTCGCGAAGTCCTTATCCCGCTCGCGCTGGCGATCCTGCTGTCTTTCGTTCTCGCGCCGGCGATGCGGCTTCTTCAGAAAATCCGCATCCCGCGCGCCGTGGCTGCTGTGGTCGTGGTGCTTCTCGCGTTCGGCGTCATCTCAGCACTCGGCACGGTCGTGGCGACCGGCGTCCGTGATCTGGCGGCGGACCTCCCGAAATATCAGGCAGTGCTGCACGACAAGGTCCAGGCCTTGAAGGGCATGACCGCTGGATCGCGCACGCTCGGTCAAGCCTCGACGATCCTGCAGGACCTATCGAACGAACTGCAGGCAAGCCGTCCGCAGAACCCCCCAAACGTTGCGCCGCGGACGGGGAACGCGTCCGACACGGCAGCGCAAGCGAACGAAAAGCCTGTACCGGTCATCATCCAACAACAGGAACCGGGGGTGCTTTCGACGCTGACGACGTTGATCGCGCCGCTCCTCAATCCGCTGGCGATGCTCGGCGTTATCGTCGTCTTCGTCATCTTCATGCTGGTGAAGCGACAGGATTTGCGCGACCGCCTTATCCGGCTGACCGGGACACGCGACCTCGGCCGCACGACGGCTGCCATCGACGATGGTGCACGGCGCCTGAGCCGGTTTTACGTGACACAACTTCTGCTCAATTCGGCCTTTGGCCTCGCGGTCGCTGCGGGTCTCTGGATCATCGGCGTCCCTAGCGCACCGACATGGGGCATTCTTGCCGGCGTCCTGCGGTTCGTGCCGTATGTCGGCGCAATCATCTCTGCCGTCCTGCCGCTCTCGCTTGCCGCAGCGATCGAGCCAGGCTGGGTGAAAGTCATCGAATGCGCCATCATGTTCGGCGTTATCGAAGTGCTTGTCGGGCAGGTCATCGAGCCGCTGCTGTATGGACATAGCACCGGCCTTTCGCCGGTAGCCGTCGTCGTCGCTGCGACGTTCTGGACGTGGTTGTGGGGGCCGATCGGCCTCATCTTGGCGACGCCTCTCACGATGTGCCTCGTCGTACTCGGCCGGCATGTCGAGCGATTGCGATTTCTGGAGGTTATGCTCGGCAATCGCCCGGCACTGACGCCGCCCGAGATTTTCTATCAGCGGATGCTTGCGTCGGACCCGGCCGAAGCAGCCGACCATGCGGAGCAATTCCTGAAGAAGCGTTCGCTGCTGACGTATTACGAAGGCGTCGCGTTGCGCGGACTTCGCCTCGCGCAAGCCGATATCGATGCGGGCCTTCTAGATCGCGAAAAGACGACGACGTTGGTCGCCTCTGCGAACGAAGTCGTTGAAGATCTCGCGTCGGAACAGATGTCGCTTTTGAGCGGCGGCCTCGGCGTCGACGCAGAGACCGCCGATGCGCTTGAAAGCAATGGCGAAGTCGAAGTGCCGCCGCTTCCGAATCTGACGACGGCCGACACGCAAGGAGGTTGGGGTGAGGGCGCGGTCGTTTGCATTGCCGGTGCCAGTGATCTCGATCTCGTCACTGCGCGTATCTTGGCGCAGGTGCTCGATCGTCACGGCCTGCCCGCGCAAACCTTGCCCGCGAGCGCATTGCGGAGCGCCGACTTCTTTCGTCTGGATTTGTCGGCCGCGCGCTGGATTGCGCTGTCGTTCATGGACACGACCAGCCCCGCGCATCTGCGGCAGGCGATCAAGAAACTGCGTCGCAAGGCACCCGCCGCGGAGATTGTCGTTTGCGTATGGGATGCTTCCGCAGAACAAATGCGCGCCTTGGCGGCCGCCGACGCGGGCACCGTGAAGACGTCACTCTACGAGGCGGCAAAGGCGGCGCTGACGGCGGCAAAGGGTGAGGGTGTCGCAACGGGAAGCGCGCCGGCTTTGTCGGAGAAGACCGCGCAATCCGACCGTCGTGATGCACCACTCCAGGCGGCCGGCTAAACGCCTATTCAAGCGCGGCGGGCATTTCGGTTACTTTGCAGAATGTTTTGAAATGCCGCGGCGAAATTTCGAGCAGGCATTGCGCGAAGCGTGCGTGAAGGTCGGCATTGGTTGTAAGACGCATTGGAAGGTGCTCGAGCAGCCAATCGAGTCGATCGCGGTATAATCCGGGCAACCGCCAAACTCCGTGAAAGCCGAAAGTTGGAAAAGCGCGTTCGCCGTGCTCCTGCGAGAAATGCGACGCGAGCGCAGCCGGCGCGAAGCGAACACCGTAATCATCTTCGAGCGCCACCCGATTTGTGCGGCACAGGAAAGTATCCTCGGCGAATCCAACCGGTGGATTGAGGCTACCCTTCTGCCGCTCGTACAAACGGGCCGCGGCGTCCAGCATCCGGCGTGACCGCCACGAGAAGCCGCCGTTTCCGACATTCAACGAGTCGAACCAAGGCCAGGGCGCACCGATATAGTCGTAATGCAGGAAATGCGGAGAGAATTGGTCGCCGCGCAGAACGAAGCCGTCGTACTGGATGACGAGGACGAAGTCGGTCGCAACGTAATTGGGCAGCATTTCGAGAATGAAGGTGCTGTAGTCCCGCGCTGTGCGGAACGGCGCGACGACATTCACCGAGAGGTCGCTCCAAAGATCGTCGCGGTCGCTGAAGACGACGATCTCGGCCGGTTCGAACTGCGCGAGGGATGCAAGAACGGCGGCACGGCTAAGCGCATGCGTGTCTGTCGCAGCAATCGCGATCGTTACCTTGCCGTGTCTCATCCGGCGTCCCCCGCATCACCTTAAAACGCTTGGCGAAAGGTCGATAGGACGACGGCTGGCTTAACACTTGCTCAACCATGATCGGAGTGACGCCAGCTGTCTCGAAAGGGCACGCTTTTGCAACAAGAACGACGCAGGGAGCCGCGCGACCGGACCTATCTGGGCGCACGTATCGTCTTCAATCACCGCAGCTCGATCGCGGAATGCATCGTGCGCAATCTGTCTGGCAACGGCGCGCGGCTCGATTTCCCGAGCACGGTCGGTCTGCCCGGCACGTTCGACCTTGCGATCCGCCACAAGGGTGACAGCCGGCTGGCACGCATCGTCTGGCGCACGGACGAGGCGATCGGCGTCGTGCTCGAAGAGCCGCACGTCGCGACCGTGACGTCGATCGAGACGGCGCGGCGTCTGCGGCAGCTCGAAGCCGAGCGTGACAGGCTGGCGCAGCGCGTCCGACAGCTCAGCGAACCCTCCTGAAGGCGCATGCGCTTCGTCGTTACCTTTCTCGTCAATCGCGCGATCTTTCTGCTCGTGCTGATGCTGGTGCTTAACGCCTATATTCAGACGACCGCGGTTGGTCGCGATGCCAGCCTCAAAGGCCAGATCGAGACGATGGCGCTGACATTCCGGACGCTTTCGGATGCGTTCCGATAGTTTTGACGATGTCAAAGCCGCCCGCTAGCCTGATCGCACAAGGGGAGGGCGACCCATGCAGAGACAGGGCGCGGCGGTATCATTATCGAGCTGGGCTTTCGTGCGAATGCGAAGCGTGGCGGTACTTCTTTCCCTGTCACTCGCGATCGGTGTGAGTGTCGAGGTCTCGGAGGCAGAGGCTGCCGGCGTTCGCTGTAAAATCCCGGCTGCGCTTCTGTGTCCCGGCTGCGCGGCGGCCATTCGCATTACGGTCCTCGGCAATGGCCAGTGCCGCGTCACATTCGACACGCCCGCAGCCAATTCCACCGCGAAGACTGCCGATCTCGATGTCGAAGTGCAGATCGCCCGGCCGCCGCGCTCGGCCGCAGGCCCGCTCGACCGTCGGTTGCGCGCGGCAAAGAGATTGCGGCTGCAACGCATCGCGCGGCTGCGTCCGGTCGTAGCGCCGATTTCAGGCCCAAGATGTTTTGAATTCAGCGGCCGTCGTTATTGCGAATGAGGGCGCAAGCTAAGTTGAGCATGTCCTCGTCGCCGAACCAGACCCACTTCGGCGGGACATTCTCTAAAATATCTCGAAATATTCGCGCTGCTCCCAATCGGTGACCATCGACTGGAAGCGGTCGATCTCAGCATTCTTGATGTGCGCGTAGTAGCGGACGAAGCCTTCGCCCATCGCCGACTTGAAGAAGTCGCCCTCTGTCAAAGCATCCAACGCTTCGCGCAGCGAGCGGGGCAGGGCAGGCGCCTGCGTATCGTATGGCGTATCGGCCGATGGTCCGGGATCAAGATTGCGATCGATGCCGTCCAGGCCGGCATGAATCTGAGACGCCATGTAGAGATAGGGATTGGCGGCGGGCTCGCCAACACGGTTCTCGAGCCGCGTTGCGGGATCACCGGGGCTGCCAATCACGCGGATCATCACGCCGCGATTGTCGCTCGCCCACACGGCACGATCTGGCGCGAGCGAATAGGGCGCGTAACGCTTGTAGCCGTTGATCGTCGGCGTCGAGAAAACCGCCGCGGCGCGAGCATGCGCGAGAAGCCCGGCTAGATAATTTTTCCCGCGCGCCGAAAGAAGTTCATCGTTGTCAGAAGTGAAAATGTTAGTGCCGCTTGTGCGCTCACGCAGCGATTGATGCAGATGCCAGCCTGAAGAGACGACATTTGGAATTTTTGGTCGGCACATGAACGTCGCGTGATAGCCGGCGCGCTGGCAGATTTGCTTTGTCGCCGAGCGAAACAACACCATAAGGTCGGCGGGTTCCAGACCTGTTGTCGGTGCGAAGGTGAACTCGCACTGGCTCGGCCCGTATTCGACTTCGATAGAGCGCAACGGCAGTCCAAGCGCGAGCAGGTTTTTGCGCAGGATGTCGAGGATCGGCTCGATGAGATCGAAACGCTGCTCGGTCAGATACTGGTAGCCGGGCGAGGTGAGTTCGACCTCGGGCGGCTCGCCGGGCTGCCCCGCCTGATCGAGTCGCATCCCGTTCTGCGTCAGCTTGAAAAGATGAAACTCGACCTCGATGCCAGCGATAAAATCGAGCCCGCGCGCGTCGAGCTTGTCGAGCGCTTGCCGGTAGAGATGCCGCGTCGCGAACGGCACCGGCGTGCCGTCGCCGAAATGCACGTCGCAGAGAATCCATCCCGTTTTCGCGACCCACGGCAACACGCGAAACGTTCCAGGATCCGGCACCATGACAACGTCGCGGCCGCCCTGCATCTCGGTGAGATCGAAGCCGCCGCCGGCCTTCCAGATCGGGAAGACGGTGCGGTGTGCTGTGTCCTTGGCGAGCAGCGTCGACGTCAGCGACACACCGCTGTCTAGCACGCGCATTGCCTCGTCCGCGACAAGAGTCTTGCCGCGTAAGATGCCGTGCTGGTCGGGGAAGGAGAAACGGATGGTCTCCAGACCATCTGCTTCGACACGCGATCGAATGTCGGCGGCGAGGCGTTGCTGGTCGTTCGACCACAGGCCGTGTTTGGCGACGAAACTCACAGGCGGCTCATGCGAAGACGAAACTACTCAGCCGCCGAGAGATGTGTGATCTGCGCGTCGCCGGGCTGTGCCGCCGGCGCGGCCGGCATCCACGGCGCGCCGCGCCGCCGCGCGACATCGACTTCCATCCAGTAAGTCTCCCAGCCGGCCGTCGGCCCGATGCCGTCCATCGTGCCCGGACCCTGGATCGCCTTGGCATGCACTTCGTCGAGAAACAGCATCGGCTCCAGCCCGCCCTCGACGGCCTCGATCTGTTCGCGCAACAATCGGCGATACTGGATGATGGCCTTGTCCGATGTGCCGAGATGTTCGCGCGTGCGGTCCTGGATACGGCCCATCGATTCCACCGCCCACTGGTCGTGCACGTTGATGTCGGCACCCATGCCCGTATAGGTTTCGTGCTTCTGCTCGTGCGGATCGAAGCCGTAATTGTTCGTGCGATTTTTTCGCGAGCGATAGTCCGGCAGCTCGTAAAGTTCGAGGCGCTGCGCCGCCATCTTTGCCTTGTCGACCGGCTTCGTGAAGCTCGTGAAGATCGCGTACCAGTAGCTCGTCTCGTCATCGACGGGCACGTGCCATTGTGTGATCGTCATCTCGGTCGACATCGGGATGACAAAGGCGTGCGGGAACACCTGATTGGTCACGCGGATATGTGTGCGTTCTTCGTCGAGCTGACGCAGCGCGATCAGCCGCAGGCCATATTCGGTGCGCTCCACGTTGATGATTGGGCGATCGTACTCGCGCAGGATTTTCGTCATCGGCAATACCGTGCCGGCGGATGCGCCGCGGAATTGCTTGCCGTAGGAGTCCGAGACGTCCTCATCCTGGAAGAAACGATGCAGGAACGACGCGTGCGCAGGATCGATGCCGACTTCGAGCGCCTGCAGCCAGTTGCAGTCGTAGAGGCCCTTGAAGGCGAACGTGTAGGGCGCAGGTGCGGTGAAACAGTCGAGTTCGGGAAACGCCGGCGGCGCGCCCTTGCCGAGGAAGGCGAAAAGGATGCCGTTCTTTTCGACGACGGGGTAGGCGCCCTGACTCAGGTTCTCGCACATGCGCGAATTCGTGGGCTCGGCCGGCATTTCGAGGCATTTGCCTTCGACGTCGAAGAGCCAGCCGTGAAAGGCGCAGCGCAATCCGCCGTTTTCGAGCCGCCCGAAGGCGAGGTCGGCGCCGCGATGCGGACAGTCGCGATCGAGCATGCCGTAGCGACCCTGCTCGTCTCGGAAGACGACGAAGTTCTGACCGAGCAGTTGCACCGGTACGATCGGCCGCTCGACGCCAATCTCCTGCACGAGCGCGACCGGCTGCCAATAGCGGCGCATCAGCTTGCCGAGCCCGGTTTCCGCGCCGGTGCGCGTGATGGCGTCGTTTTGTTCCTGGCTCATCATGGCGGCATGTCACCCGCGTGGGAATTTGGCCGATAGTGCGCCGATCTTTTTAGCGAAGGCAACAGGTGGGCCATCGTGTTTCGCCCGGTTTTCGTGGTGGCGCGGGCGTCATTTACGCTTCGATAACGCCTTGTTTTGGCGGTCTCTAAGACTGCGTCGTTTGCGATTCGATGCTTGGATGTTCCCGGTCGGTGCCATCCGTCCCGTCATGCGACAGGCTATTCGGCGTCGGCGGGCGGTTCCTGCGCGGGCTGCGAGGCTGGCGTGGGCGCGGGCTGTTCTTTTTTTGTGTCTTTCGTACTCGACCAGCGCTCGATCGGATCGAGTGCTATGCTGCATCCGCCGAGAGCGATTGCCAGCGCTGCAGCGATCGCGGCTCTCGCAACGCGCTGCGACACGACATTCGAAATGCGTCGCGCGCGTACTGCGCCGCGCACTCTCACGATCCGTCCTTCATCGCTCCGGGCCGTTTGAAGTTCATGCAAACAGCCTTTGCACATTGAGACGCATCCGCCGAATCCGCATCCGGCCGACGCGTGTCGACGCGACTGGGCGTGCCGCTAAACCTGTGCAAAGACTTGCGGTGTGACGGCATGTCACCGGCGGCTCGATCAGAAAAGATAACAGGGCACGCTGCAGGGGAGAGATCAGATGCTTACGCGTCGTCACGCCGTCCACGGCCTATCCACCGCTGCCTTGTTTGCGCCGAGCCTTGCGAGAGCGCAGGCCAAAAGCGAAATTACGATCAGCCGGCAGCCCGGCATCCTGTATCTGGCGCTGCATGTGATCGAGAAGGAACGCCTCGTCGAGAAACATGCGCAGCGGCTCGGCATCAAAGATGCGAGCGTGAAGTGGGTATCCTTCGCGAATGGCGGCGCACAGCAGGATGCGTTGCTTGCTGGCGGCGTGGATGTGGTGAACACGGGCACGGGCCAGTTGCTGCTCCTGTGGGACCGCACACGGGGCGGCGTGAAGGGCATCGCGGCGAGCTGCGCGCCACCGCTGACCTTCGTGACCCGCGACCCACGCATCCAGTCGCTGAAAGACCTCGGGTCCGGCGACAAGATCGCGGTGCCCACGGTCAAGACGTCGACGCAAGCGATCCTGCTTCAGATCGCGGCAACCGGGATGTTCGGACCCGAACGCTGGAACCACTTCGATCCGCTGACCGTGCAGCTCGGGCATCCCGACGCCTTCGTCGCGATGAAGAATCCGGTCCACGAGATACGCAGTCACTTCGGGGCGCCGCCGTTCGACTTCTACGAACTCAAGGAAATTCAGGGCGCCCGCAGGATTACGGACTCCACCGAGATCATTGGCGGTCCGCTGACGCAGGGCCAGTTCTTCACCACGACGCGCTTCGCGGATGCCAATCCGCAATTCGTTGAAGCCGTTGCGGCGGCGGCCGCCGATGCGAAAGCGGCCATCGAAGCCGATCTGCCGCGCGCGATCGAAGCCTATCGCGAGATCAACAACGACAAGACGCCGAGCGACACTCTGGTCGAGTTGCTCCGACGGCGGGGGATGGGCGATTGGAGTCTCTTTCCGCAAAGCACGATGAAGATCGCCGCGCATTTTCATCGGGTTGGCACGCTGAAGACGATGCCGTCGTCGTGGAAGGATTATTACCTGCCGCTCGCGCACGGAATGGCGCAGGGGAGCTGAGGCAGATTGACTGGCACGTGTGTGGCTGGGGGACCTGGATTCGAACCAAGATTGACGGAGTCAGAGTCCGTAGTTCTACCGTTGAACTATCCCCCAGCAGCCGGCATGCCGCTGGCACGTCGCGCACCTTGGCGTGACGGGCTGTCCTAAGACTCCACGCGTCGGGGGTCAATGCGAGATGACCCCTTGCACCCCGCATGACAGCAGCGGTCGTGCTGCGTAAAGCTTCCGTCAAGCGACATCAGCACGAGGAAACGCAATGGCGGGCGAAAACACCAACCGGCAGATTCTGCTCGTCGAGACTCCGCAGGGCAAACTCGACGCGAAGCATTTCAGGCTCTCGGAATCCGCACGTCCGGTGCCGCAGGATGGCGAGGTGCTTGTGCGGGTGAAGATCGTCTCGCTCGACGCCGCCAATCGCGCCTGGATGCAGGGCGCGACCTACCGCTCCGCCGTTACCGCCGGCACAGTGATGGCGGGCGGCGGCATCGCGGAGGTCATCGAGTCGAAGGCGCCGGGCTTCGCGCCGGGCGATCTCGTGTTCGCCGACACCGGCTGGCAGGATTTCGCGGCACTGCCCGCCAAGGCGCTCACGAAAGTGCCGAAGGTCGAGCCGCTGACGCATCTTATCAGCGTGTTCGGCATCGCGGGCCTCACGGCCTATTTCGGCCTGCTCGAAATCGGCCAGCCGAAGGCGGGCGAGACGGTGGTCGTTTCGGCCGCCGCCGGTTCCGTCGGCTCCTTCGTCGGCCAGATCGCCAGGATTAAGGGCTGCCGCGTGGTCGGCATCGCGGGCGGCCAGGCGAAATGCGACTGGCTGAAGAGCGAGCTCGGGTTCGACGAGGCCGTCGACTACAAGGGCGGGGCGCTATTCAAATCGCTCCGCGCTGCGGCACCCAAAGGCATCGACGTTTATTTCGACAACGTCGGCGGCGACATTTTCGAGGCCTGCCTTCCGCAGATGAACAATCGCGGACGTATTGCGTGCTGCGGGGCGGTATCGGCTTACGATGGCGCGGCGCCGTCGCACGGGCCGCGCGGCGTGCCGGGCCTCATCGTTGTGAAGCGCCTGCGCGTCGAAGGCTTCATCGTCACCGACTTCTTCGACAGAAGCGACGCGGCGATTGCGGAGCTGCAGGGCTGGGTGCAGTCGGGCAAGCTGAAGGTCGAGGAAGACGTGCTCGACGGAATCGAGAAGCTGCCGCACGCGCTCATCGGTCTGCTCGCAGGCGAGAACCGCGGCAAGCGAATGGTGCGGCTCTGACCATGCGGTCTGGAGGCCATGTTTCACTTCGCGCAGCGTTTGTCGTCGGAACGCTGCTATCGGCAGGGTCAACGTGCCTGGCGGCGTGCCGCGTGGGCGGTCAATGGTTTGCAGGCGCCGGCGGCACGATAACGATGTCGGGCGTGATTCCCGGCGAAGTCTGTTCGCACGTGATGTCGTATCGCGGGGCCGTCGCATTCCGCGCCGGCTCCATCTCGTCGCGACCCCAACAAGGCTTTGCCGGTTTCTCCGGCCAGACGGCGATTGCCTATAAGGCGAGCGCGAGCGCCTCCGGGACGGATACCTTCCTTGTGGTGATGGAAACGGAGAGTGGCGGCGCCGTCACACGCACACCGGTGACATACCTCGTACAGTTCGGCAGTCGGTGATAAACGTTACGGCATCGAAGCTTTCACGAAAGTCGCGGCGATAAGCGACATTGAGTAACTCGCGCGCGAGCCGCGCCGCCTTACTTCACGAAGAGATAGGTCGCCTTGTAGGGCTCGGCGCGCTTGTCTTTTTGCTTGTCGCAAGTGCCGGCCAGCACGCCGCCCTGCGTCTCGATGCGTAGCACCCATTTCGTGCCCGACGCCGGACCCTTCTTCGCCTTCTCGACGACGGCGAGCTTCAGCCACGGGATGTCCTTGTCGGTTTTCCCGTCGGCCTTGTCCGCGACGCGCGCGGTGAGGCGCGATCCGTCGGTGAATTCCCAGGTCGGTCCAGCGAAGTGCTTGCCGGCGGGCTTGCCGTCCATCGCCATCGTGGCGACAGGTTCGCGGAACGACCAGGCAAGCGCCCCCTTTGGGGTCTTCACGCATTCGTAGTTCTGCGTGCCGGTCGCCACGACCGTCGCCAGAACTTTTCCGTTGGGCACGGTCACCGGCGCAGGAATGTCACGCAGTTCGATAGCGGCCGCGGGCAGGGCGGCCGTGACGAGCAGCGTCACGCAAGCGGGTAGTTTGATCACGCGCATCCCCCGAATCTCTCGAGGCTCAGCCGGACACCAGTTGCGCGAAACGTGCAAGGTCCACGTTGCCGCCGCTGATGATTATGCCAACACGCTGCCCCATGATCTTCTCGCCTGCTGCGAAAACTGCCGCGGCGGCGAGGCACCCTGTCGGCTCGACGAGAATCTTCATGCGCTCGGCGAAGAAGCGCATGGTTTCGACAAGCTCCTCGTCTGTGACGGTGAGGATGTCGTCGACACAGGCGCGGATGATCGGGAAGGTGAGGGTTCCGGCATGTGTCGTGAGTGCGCCATCCGCAATGGAGCGCGGTTGCGGGATGCGCACGATCTTGCCGGCTCGAAACGACTGCTGGACATCGTTGCCGGCCTCCGGCTCGACACCGACCACGCGGCAGCCCGGCAAGAGCGCCCGCGCCGACAACGCACTACCCGCGAGCAGGCCGCCGCCACCGGTGCAGACGTAGAGCGCATCCAGCGGCCCCGTTTCCTCGATCAGTTCCTTCGCCGCCGTCCCCTGGCCCGCGATGATATCGGGATGATCGTAGGGCGGGATAACCGCAAGCCCGCGTTCGTCCGCAAGTGCACGGCCGATCGCTTCGCGATCCTCGGTGTAGCGGTCGAAGAAGATGACTTCGCCGCCGTAAGCCTTCGTCGCCGCGACCTTCATCGCGGGCGCGTCGGCCGGCATCAGGATGGTGACGGAAACGCCGTTGAGCCGGCCGGCATAGGCGATCGCCTGCGCGTGATTGCCGGACGAAAACGCCAGCACGCCGCGTGCGCGTTGCGCAGCATCGAGCGCGGCGATGGCGTTGCAGGCGCCGCGGAATTTGAAGGCGCCCGCGCGCTGCAGATTCTCGGCCTTGAAGAAGAGCTTCGCGCCAGTCTTCTCGTCGGCGGTGCGCGACGTCAGGACGGGCGTGCGATGCGCGATGCCTTCGATACGTCTAGCGGCGCGAAGGACATCGTCGTAGGTCGGGCTGGCCGGCGCTTTCGTCGCATCGGTGTCAGGCGCGGTCTGAGCGTCGGCTGGCGTTGCGGTCACAAAAATCCCCGGCGCGGGCGTTCGAGGTGCCGCGTTCCGTCGTGCTATCGCTTTCGCTGGCATTGCGGCAACTGCGCCGTTCAGGCCGAGGGCGTTCGGCGCTCGGTCCAACCACCGCACCTCGCTCGCTTACCTGTCGCGCGATCAAATAACGCGTCGACCGGGACTGAGGGTACGTTCTTCACTGGCAGGAGAGGAGGGACTCGAACCCCCAACCCCCGGTTTTGGAGACCGGTGCTCTAACCAAATTGAGCTACACTCCTGCGGCCTTGCGGCGCGCTACGTCTAACGTCGCCCTACGGGCGACGCAAGATCGACAGGCTCTGCGCCAACTTTCCGCTCCGCGCGATGCAAACCATGAAAATGCTTCCGTCGCGCAAGGTCATTGTCCCTGCAACTGCCCCAAGGTAAGGGCTTTACGTCGACTTGGTCCGGGTCGATACGAGCTTTGCTTTTGGGGGAGGGCAGATGAGTCGTGCTCGACTTCCAGCGAGCCGGGCGAAGCTGGGCCTGAAGGTCGGTCTCCTGGATGCGACGCTGGCCTTTGCCGCGCCGTGTCTCGCCTATTTCGTCCGTGATCCGAACGTCCTCGAGAGCGTCGATCTCGCAACATTGCTAATCTATGGCGCCCTGTCGGCGATCGTCTCGACGATCCTGTTCCGCGCCTTCCGCATCGCGCAGGCGATGCCACAGTTCTTTTCGTTCCACGATGCCGTCGAGATCGCAAAGGCGTCCGGACTTTCCGTGGCGGTGATCGCCGCCATCCTGTTCACCGTCACGCGGCTCGAAAATCTGCCGCGGTCGATCCCGATCATCCATTTCCTTCTTCTGACCGCGTTCCTCGTTTCGGGGCGCCTCGCGCGTCGGGCGCTAAGCCAGCGAGCCGATCGGGGTGCGGTGCCGACGCGCACGGAACAGGAAGAGGCGGTGCTGCTCATCGGCGCCACGCGTCTCGCCTGGTTCTACGTGCGAATCATCGACATGTTCGGGCTCGGGCACAGGCGTGTGCTCGGCATCCTCGACGTGGAGAAGGGGCTGACTGGCCGCTCCGTCTTTGGTCATTTCGTACTTGGTACGCCGGACGATGCGCGGCATCTCGTCGAAGACTTTGCCGCCCACGGCATCCCGGTGCGCGCCTTCGTCATCTGCGAGCGGGGCCGAAGCGCGTCGGCGGCTTTGGGCGCATGTCTTGCGACAGTTGCCTGCGACCACGGCATTGCCGTCGAAGACCTCGCGAGACAGCTCGGTATCGACGAGGACGACAGCGTCGAAGAGACAACTGTCCCGCTTTATTCCCGGGACGTGCCGAAGTATCTGCGGGCGCGTCGCATCTTCGATGCAGCCTTGAGTGCGGTTGCGCTCGTGGCGCTTTCGCCGGTTCTGCTGCTCGTCGCCGCCGGTGTCTGGTCCAAGCTCGATGCGCCCGTCATCTTCTGGCAACAGCGAGTCGGACGAAACGGTTGTCCGATCCGTGTTTATAAGTTCCGCTCCATGGCGAACCCGTTCGACAAGACCGGCCGGCTACTCTCCGCGAGCGAGCGCGCCTCCTCATTCGGAGATTTCTTACGCGCCACGCGGCTCGACGAGCTGCCACAGCTGTACAATGTGATGCGCGGCGACATGGCTCTCATCGGCCCTCGTCCCCTTTTGCCCAGGGATCAACCGGCGAGCGCCGACGTCCGCCTCTCCGTTGCGCCGGGCATCACGGGATGGGCACAGATCCACGGCGGCAAGCTTGTCGGTGTCGCGGAGAAAAATGCGCTCGATGAATATTATGTCCGCAACGCGTCGCTTCGTCTCGATGCGCGGATCGTGCTGAAAACAATGATAACCGTTTTCTTCGGAGATCGGCGACAGGATGTGCCCGATGCGCGGGAACCGGCGCAGGCGGACAATGACGACGACGATCGAGCGGCCGCGTAGGCTACCTCGATTAGCCTTTCCCCGCCATTCCGTTTGATCTAGAACCCTGCGCTTCAGACCGCTTACGCCGATTGGTTTCGGCGAGTGAGCAGGGAGCGACCATGATTTCGGTGACTTTCCCCGACGGCGCATCGCGCGCCTTCGAGCCCGGCGTATCCGGCCTCGACATCGCGAAATCCATTTCGCCCTCGCTCGCGAAACGTACGGTCGCAATGACGATCGACGGCACGTTGAGCGACCTCGCCGATCCTGTCACACGGGATGCGCGCATCGAGTTCGTTTCGCGCGACGATCCGCGCGCGCTCGAACTCATCCGCCACGATGCCGCGCACGTGCTCGCGGAAGCGGTGCAGGCGCTTTATCCCGGCACGCAGGTGACGATCGGCCCCGTCATCGAGAACGGGTTCTATTACGACTTCTTCCGTAACGAGCCGTTCCGACCCGAAGACTTTGCCGCCATCGAGAAGAAGATGCGCGAAATCATCGCGCGCGACCGTCCCTTCACGAAGGAGGTCTGGAGCCGCCCCGACGCCATCTCGCATTTCGAAAAGGCGGGCGAGGCGTTCAAGGTCGAGCTTGTCGAAACTATTCCTGCCGACCAGTCGCTGAAGATGTACCGGCAGGGCGACTGGATGGACCTCTGCCGCGGTCCGCACATGACGTCGACCGGCAAGATCGGCAGCGCGTTCAAGCTGATGAAAGTCGCGGGCGCGTATTGGCGCGGCGATTCCAATCGCCCGATGCTGTCTCGCATCTATGGGACGGCCTTCGCGACGCAAACTGATCTCGACGATTATCTGCATCGCCTCGAAGAGGCAGAGCGTCGCGATCATCGAAAACTCGGCCGCGAGATGGACCTGTTCCATTTTCAGGAGGAGGGACCGGGCGCGGTCTTCTGGCATCCGAAGGGCTGGACGCTTTTTCAGACGCTGACGGCCTACATGCGGCGGCGTCTTGCCGGCGACTATCAAGAAGTGAACGCACCGCAGGTGCTCGACAAGAAGCTGTGGGAGGTCTCCGGCCACTGGGGCTGGTACAAGGAGAACATGTTCATGGCCCGGCCGGCCGGCGACGAAGCCGAGACCGAGGACGAGCGCATCTACGCGATCAAGCCGATGAACTGTCCAGGCCACGTGCAGATTTTCAAGCACGGCCTGCGTTCGTATCGCGAATTGCCGATGCGGCTGGCCGAGTTTGGCATCGTGCACCGATACGAGCCATCGGGCGCCATCCACGGCGTGATGCGCGTGCGTGCCTTCACGCAGGACGACGCGCATGTCTTCTGCATGGAAGAGCAACTCGCCGCCGAGTGCCTCAAGATCAACGATCTGATCCTGTCGGTGTACGGCCATTTCGGCTTCGGGAAGGTCGTCGTGAAACTCTCGACGCGGCCGGAAAAGCGCGTCGGCACGGATGCGATGTGGGATCACGCCGAGGCCGTGATGATGCGCGTCCTCGACGAAATCCGTGCGCGTCACGGCGATGTCGTCACAACATCCGTCAATCCGGGCGAGGGGGCCTTCTACGGTCCGAAATTCGAATACACGCTTCGCGACGCGATCGGCCGCGAGTGGCAATGCGGTACGACGCAAGTCGACTTCAACCTGCCCGAGCGGTTCGGTGCATTCTACATCGCCTCGAACAGCGAGAAGACGACGCCGGTGATGGTGCACCGGGCGATCTGCGGTTCACTCGAGCGCTTCATCGGTATCCTGATCGAGCATCACGCGGGTCACCTGCCGTTGTGGCTATCGCCCGTGCAGATCGTCGTTGCGACGATCACGCAGGAAGCCGACGATTTCGCGATGGAGGTTACCGCGCTCGCGCGCAAACGCGGCCTACGCGTCGATGTCGATCTCCGCAACGAGAAGATCAACTACAAGGTGCGTGAGCATTCGCTGGCGAAAGTGCCCGTGCTGCTGGTCGTCGGCCGCAAGGAGGCAGCCGAGCATACCGTGTCTGTGCGGCGCCTCGGCTCGCAGGGCCAGACGTCGGGTGGCCTCGATGATGTTCTGGCCGCGTTGGTGGACGAGGCGACACCGCCCGACCTTCGCGCGGAGTCGGTTGCGGTTGCAGCGGAGTGAAATGACCCGCCTCCCAATCGTCGCCGCATTCGGCTGCGATGTCGCGGGCATGATCTTTCGCTCGGCCCTCGCGCTTGTGGCCTCTCTTGCTTTTGCGGCGGGGCATGTAGCGCTTGCGCAATCCATGATCTCGCCGTTGTCGCCACCGACGGCCCTATCGCCGCCTGCGATCAATGCGCCGCCCTCGGCCTCGACACCACCCGCCGCGCCGTCGGGCGCGCGCGCCATGCCGTCTGCGGTCGAGCCAGGCCGAAGCTCGATCTATCTCTCCGCAATCTATGCCGCCGGCGACACGCAGCCTGTCCTCGGTGGGCTAAAATGGCGCATTTTCCGCGAGCAGGCCGAAGCGGACGGCAGCCATCAGGTGGTCGCCGATTCCACCGAACCGTCGCCTCTGTTGGTTCTCGCCGACGGGTCTTACGTCGTCCATGCCGCTTTCGGTCTCGCGGGCGCGACCAAGCGCATCGATCTGCGTGGGCAAAGCGCCAGCGAGCGCCTTGTCCTCAACGCCGGCGCCCTGCGCATCATCCCGATGCTGGGAGAGACACAGATCGCGCCGAACCGCGTGTCGCTCTCGATCTTTGTGCCCGAGCGCAACAATCCCGAGGGCCGCCTCGTCGCGTCCAATCTGAAGCCCGGCGATCCCGTTGCGCTTCCCGAGGGCACCTATCACATCGTGTCGACGCTCGCGGACTCGGGCTCCGGCTCGTCCGGTGGTGTTATAACGCCGACGAATTCGGTCGTCACCGCCGACCTTCGCGTGCAAGCCGGTAAGCTGACTGAAGGTACGCTGCGGCACCGCGCGGCGCTGATGACTTTGAAACTGGTTAACAATGTCGGTGGTGAAGCGCTGGCGAATACGGCCTTCACGGTGCTGACGCCGGGCGGCGACGTGATCCGCGAATTGATCGGTGCGTTTCCTTCGCTCGTTCTCGCGGAGGGCGAGTATGTCGCCATCGCGCGGCACGAGGGAAAGACGTTCCAGTCGGTCTTTCAGGTCCAATCGACGCTCGACCGTGACGTCGAGATCAAGTCGAAATAGGTTGAAGGTCAGCGGAGACCGGAACGCGAATGCAGATTTTCTTTGTCGAGATCAAATGCGCGCTCGGGCGCACCTATTCTGTTGCAAACGCGCTGGCGGAGGCAGAAATCGCGTCTGAAATCTATTCCATAGCAGGCGATTACGACATCCTTGCCAAGTTCTATCTCGAGGCTGGTCAAGATATCGGGCACTTTGTCGGCGAGAAAGTCCAACCGATTTCCGGTATCGTCGACACGAAGACCATCATCACTTTCAAAGCCTTCTGACGCAACGGAAGATCATGCGTCATCAATACTTGGATGATCGCATTAAGTCCTTTGAAAAGCCTTCTGTTGCACCGTCTTGGTTCCGGTCTCAACGGTCCAATGCATGTCGTTCATCAAAATCGTCGACGAAAGCGGTGCGCTCATGGCGGGCGCCAGACGGCTGGCTTTTCAGCTTGTCGACCGCCTCGCTGTCCCGGCTTTCGTGCTCGATGACCAATGCCGGGTGCTTGTCTGGAACGGGCCCTGCGAGCGACTGACCGGCATTTTGGCCAGAGACGTCATCGGCACGAAAAATCACTGGCGCGCCTTCTATAACGAACCGCGGCCGTGTCTCGCCGACCTCGTCGTGCAAAAGCAGGTCGAGCAGACCGAAGATCTCTACACCGTCCGTCACAAGACGGCGGGGGGTGACGGCGTCTTTGCCGAGAACTGGTGCGTGATGCCGCAGGTCGGCAAGCGTCTCTATCTCGCCATCGACGCGAGCCCTGTCTACGACGACACGGGCCGCATGATCGGCGCCATCGAAACGTTGCGCGACATCACCGAGCACAAGAAGGCTGAGGCCGAGATCGAACATCTCGCCGCGCACGACCCTGTCACCGGCCTCGCAAACCGCACATCGTTCACCTCTTATCTCGCAGGGCTCGACAAACGCGGCGTCAGTTACGCGCTCGTGCATGTCGACCTCGACCGCTTCAAGGAGATCAACGATACACTCGGCTATCACGCCGGTGATGCGATCCTGACCGAATGCGCGGGGCTCTTCGAACGCACGTTTCCGGATGCCTTTGCCGCGCGCATCGGTTGCGACGAATTCGCACTCGTGATGGAGCGCGTAGGAAGTCGCAATCGCATCGCGCGCATGTCGGCAGATCTTCTCGCCCAAGCCGGAGAAGGTATCTTTCTCGACGGCACAAACATCGCGCTGTCCTTCAGCATCGGTGTTGCGATGGTGCCATCCGACACCGACAAGGGCATGGCGGCCGACCGCTATGCGGACCACGCGCTCTACCTCGCGAAGACGGCTGGCGGCGGCACCTTTCGATTCTTCGAGCCGGCGCTTGCGGAGCAATGCACGATGCGCCGCGCCGCGATAGGCGATCTGCGTCGCGCCGTCGAACGGCGGGAATTTGTCCTGCACTACCAGCCGATCACGCGGCTGAACGGCGAGGTCACCGGCTTCGAAGCGCTCGTGCGTTGGCTGCATCCTGTGCGCGGCATGGTCCCACCGTCTGAATTCATCCCGCTCGCCGAACAGAGCGGACTGATTGGGCCGATCGGCGAATGGGTTTTGCGTCAGGCTTGCACGGATGCCGCAAGCTGGGCGCATCCGCTGCAGATCGCCGTAAACCTTTCACCGGTGCAGTTTCGGCTCGGCGATATCGCGCAGACGGTTCACACGGTGTTGCTTGAAACAGGACTTGCCGCGCCGCGCCTCGAGCTGGAGCTCACCGAAAGCGCGATGGTGGAGAACGAGTCGCGCACGCTTGCAGTGCTGCGACGCCTGAAGAATCTTGGCGTGCGCATCGCAATGGACGATTTCGGCACGGGCTATTCGTCGCTCGGCTATCTCCAGGCGTTTCCGTTCGACAAGATCAAGCTCGATCGCGCCTTCACGGCGCGGCTCGGCCACAACGATCAAAGCGATGCGATCACGCGTGCCGTCATCGGCCTCGGGCACACGCTCTCGCTGCAGATCCTCGCCGAAGGCGTCGAGACGATTGCGCAACGCGATTTCCTCGCAGCGGAACACTGCGATCTCATCCAGGGCTATCTGTTCGGCCATCCCGCGCCGATCGAAACTTATGCTGAATGGGTCGGCATCGACGTCGAGCCCGAGACGCCAGCGCTCAGCTGCGCGGGTTGATCGGCGTGTTTGTCGTCCAGTCCCACGTCCCCTGATCGCGGTCGCGTACGGCCTCCTTCCAGCCGACGTTTTCGGCGCGCTGCTTGAACGCATAACCTTCAGGCGAGTGTCGTGTGATGCCGTCGAAAATCGTCGCGAACATCTGCGTCTGCCGCAAACCCATCGCTTCGATGGCCTGATTGATCATTAGCTTCTGCATCATGAGCTGGTTCGTCGGCACCGTCGCCATGCGCTGCGCAAGTGCCTCGACCTCCGCGTCGAGATCGGCGGCAGGCACGGCCTTATGCACGAGGCCGATCCGAGACGCCTCGACGCCATCGATCTTGTCGCCGGTGAAGAGCATGCGTTTCGCTTGTTCGGGCCCGAGCCGGTAAACCCACATGGCCGTTGTCGGACAACCCCACACGCGCGCCGGCATGTAGCCGATGCGCGCATCCTCGGCCATCACGACAAGATCGCAGCAGAGTGCGATATCGGACCCGCCGGCAACCGCAAAACCCTGAACTTTGCAAAGCGCTGGCTTGTGCGAGCGCCAGAGGCTCATGAAGCGCTCCGTGTTGCGCATCATGAAGGCATAGTCCTGCATCGGGTCCCAGGGCATGTCCTGCGTGATCGTGTTGCGTCTGGTGTTCTGCGCGTAATAGGTGAGGTCATAGCCGGCACAAAAGGCGTCACCCGCGCCTGAAAGCACAATCACGTGGACGCGCGGATCGTCGTTGGCGCGCGCGACGCATTCTTCGAGTTCGCGCGGCACATCGTCGTCGATTGCATTCATCACGGCGGGCCGGTTGAGCGTGATCCGCGCGATGCGATCGTCGGCCTCGTAGAGCACTTTTGGCATGTCTTCCTCCGCAACCACTCGGTTGCGAGGAACATGCAGGTCAGACGCGCGGCGTCAAAACTATTCTTCGTCGTGCTTCAACAAGCCCTTCGCCGCAGCGAGAAGATTGGCGACCGACAGCGGGCGGAAGGCGAAGACGACTTCGTGGCGGCCTGCCGGTACCTCGACTCCGCGGAACAGCACGTTGGCTTTCACGACCGGCACGGGCTTCCCGTCGATCGTCGCTTCCCAACCGGGATAATAGAGATCGTGCAGCACGAGCATGCCGCCGCGTGTGCTGTCGGCATCGAGCACGACGCGGTTGTCATTGTAGGACGTGATCGTCGCGCTTAGGCCGGTGCCCGGTGCATCGCTCGCATCGCGCACCAGCAGGTCCTTGGACAGAAGGCCTGCCTGCTTCTCGTCGACGAGTGCTTCGAACGCGCGATCAAATTCCGGAATCTTGTGGTCGGCGATGGTGCTGTCATTGTCGATCAGCTTCACCCGATCCGCGAAATACGCGCGCGAAACAACAGGCGCGAGCTTGTACACGTAGAAGCCCGTTCCGCCGTAAAGCAGCGTCGCGGTCGGGCGTGGCACGTGGCGCGGCAGTTTCGCGATCGGCCGGTCGAGCACGAGATAATCGATGCCAAGCATGCGCGCGAGGCGGCACTTGTAGCCGCGGAACGAGTCCGGGAAATGCCGCAGGTTCGGATCGACAGCGTTCTCGCCAGGGCCGACAGCACGTTCGTAGTCGGAAATTCGCAGCGGGTTGTAGCCGAGCGTATTCTCGATGCCGAGCACCATCGAGGCATTCTGCCAGCCGCCGCCGAGCCCAAGCATTTCGACGCGGGGATGATGGCCGGCAGCTGCGCGCGCTACGAGTTCGTTGCGAAGCACCGCCATGCCAGCGCGCTCGCTATCGGTCATCTCATTGTAGACCGTGTATTGCGCAGCCGGCTCGGCGTTCATCGAATTCGCGGTGTTGCGCCACACAAGCTCGGCGCCGGTCAGCGCGACGAGCACCGCCGCAACGAGCGCACGCCGACCGATGCGATCGCCTGCGATGAGCAGCGCTACTGTCGCCGAGGCGATTGCGATCGCGAGGCCGAGGCTTCCGAGCGACGGCAGCAGTTCCTTTTGTCCGGCCGAGAACACGAGCGCGGCACCGATGAGTAGCGTCATTCCGACCGCGGTCGCGGCGGCAAGGACAAGGCCCCAAGGGCGCGGCTGGGTACGCAAACGCGGCACGCCGGCTTCGATGTAGCGATGCAAGAGATAGGCGCTGGAGAAAGCGAGTGCCGCATTGACGAGGAATGTCGCGTCGGCCGGCCGGCGATAGAGCGACACGCCGGGCACGAGCGTGAACATCGCGTCGAACAGCGGCGTTGCGCGGCCGAGCGCGAAGAGCAGCGTGCCAGACAGCGCGAGCAGTACGAAGCGGTTCTCGCGCGCAAAGATACGTCCACCGGCGATGCCGTGCCACACGAAAAGCACGGCAGGCACGGTGCCGATGAAGAGATAATTCACCGCGCGGTCGGTCCAGTCGGCTTCTGCCATCGTCTCGTAGCCCGGCCCCCAATAATGGTAGGACCAGTCGAGCGAACCGAAGAAGTTCGGCGCGAACAGCGTGATGAAGTTGACCGGCGCCAGCGAGCCCGCAGCCGCGACGCCATAGGAGATACCCGGCCGGTTCGAGCCGCCGAGGAACTGCATCGTCAACAGCGCCGGCGCCGCAAGAATGGCCGCACCGACAAGGCCGGCGACCAGCAGAACAAACGCCCGATTACGCAAGAACGATAGCGGATCGCGCGCGCAGACCGTCGCGTGGATGACGCGCAAAATCAGCACGAGGCAGAAGAGATAGGCGACCTGATCGCGGCCGAGCGCCATCAGGCTCGCGGCGACACCGAACGCGACGGCGTCGCGCAGACGCGCCTTCTCGATCAGCCGCTCCAGCATCAGAAGCGCCAGCGGGAAGAAGGCGTAGGAAACGACCATGCCCGTGTGCTGCAGGCGCGACGAGACAGCACCGCCGAACATGAAGATCAGCGCCGCGAGGACGGCGGCGACCGGCTCGTGAGCGCGCTGCCGGCACAGGAAGAGCACGCAAAAACCGCCGAACAGCAGATGCGCCAGAATGACGAGATCGAAGAACTGCATCGACGCCTGCGGCGCGAGGGCAGCAGCCAACGCGAGCGTCGGCGTGAAGATCAGCGATTGCGGATCGGCGACGGCGGGGTGTCCGGCGAAATGGAAGGGGTTCCAGAGCGGGATTTCGCCGCGCGATAGCGCACCGCCGACGAAGCGGAACATTGCGTAGAAGTGGTTTTTGGAGTCCCAGGGCACGACGAGCCCTGCGAGCAGCCACGATAAAGCCGCCGCCAGCGTAACGCCGGCCAGTGATCCGATTGCGCCAAATGTCTCGGCCCGGCTCCACAGGCGCGCGGACAAGCGCGTTGTCTGCGGGCCGGCGAGGGCGCCGCGCAGCTTCGAGAAGGGCGCTGCGCGCGCGGGCGCGAGGCCGGGACTTGCCCGGTCGAGAAGGGTCATGGACGTGAGGTCAGTCGCGACGGGACGGGCGGAGTGACGCCAACAGGCGAAAACGCGGATACACGAACGACATCTCGGCCAGGTCCCTCACACGGCGGTGTCCCGTGGATGGCGAACAGGACCATTTCATGACGGACCCCGCAAGGACGCCGTTCGGACGTGGTTGAAAGGGTTCGGCGCGCCCTCTATCCCGCTTCTATGGCCCCGAAGGCCTGAACTCCGGCTGAACGAGGTCTTTGCGTGCTGTTTTACGAACCTGCGAAACGCGACCGCACACTCCTGCCGCACGATCCGTTTAAATCGCTGGTGGCGCCGCGGCCGATCGGCTGGGTTTCGACGAAGAGCAAGAACGGCGACGTGAACCTCGCGCCGTATTCGTTCTTCAACGCCATCGGCGAGCGACCGCCATTGCTCGCGTTCTCCTCCAATGACGTGAAGGATTCCGTGACCTTCGCGCAGGAGACCGGCGAGTTCGTCTGGAACCTACCGACATTCGCGTTGCGCGAGGCGATGAACCAGACATCCGGTACCTACGCACGCGGCGACAACGAATTCGTGCACGCCGGACTCGAAATGGCGCCGTGCAATCTGGTCAAGCCACCGCGCGTCGCCGCCAGCCCCTGCGCGATGGAATGCAAGGTGACGGAGATCATCCACCTGAAGACGAAAGAGGGCACGCCCGGCGGCAACTGGCTCGTCGTCGGCGAGATCGTCGGCGTGCATCTCGATCCCGCCTTCATCAAGGACGGCGTCGTGCAGATCACCGAGATGCAGCCGATCGCGCGCTGCGGCGGGCTCGGCGACTACACCGTGCTCGACGAACTCTTTCAGATGACGCGGCCAGGTTGAGCATCCGCGCATGTGGATCGCGCATCTCTCCGACCCGCATGTGCGGCCGGATGGCGTGCTCTATCAGGGCGTCGTCGATGCGCATGCGGCGCTCGCCAAAGCGGTGGCGCAGATCAACGCGTTCCGTCCGAAGCCGGCGCTGGTGCTGCTGACGGGCGATGTCGTCGACGAAGGTGATGCGGCGGAGTACGCTGCGGCGCAAAAAATCTTGGCGCGGCTGGAGGCGCCGCTTCTCGCCATTCCCGGCAATCACGACGAGCGGGAGGCGTTCCGTCGCGCCTTCGCGAATCACAAGCATTTGCCGACGGAAGGCCCACTGCATTTCTGCGTCGATGCGGGGCCGCTGCGCGTCGTCGGCTTCGACATCACCGTGCCGGGCGAACATCATGGTGATGTCACGCGCGAGGCGGCGGACTGGCTGGAGCGTGCGTTGGCAAAGGATGCGTCAAAGCCGACGCTGCTGCTGATGCACCAGCCGCCGTTGGAAACGGAGGTACCGTATCTTGACGCCTATCGCTGCTTCGGTGCCGAACGTCTGGCGGAGATCGTGTCGCGATATCCCGCGATCGAGCGCATCGTGTGTGGGCATGTACATCGCCACATGCTGATGCGGTTTGCCGGCACGACACTCTGCACCGCGCCGAGCACGGCAACGACGATCGCGTTGCAGCCGTTGCCCGACGCATCGCCTGCGTCATTCCTCGAACCGCCTGCCTTCCTGTTGCATCACTGGAGCGGGCAGAGATTGCTGACGCATCTCGTGCCGGTCGGGGATTTTCTGGGCCCGTTTCCGTTTGCGTGAAAGCTAGACACCCGCGCGCTTCAGCAGCTTCTGCGCGCGTGCGAGATGCGGCTTGTCGAACATCTCGCCGTCGATCGACACTACGCCCGCATCAGGTTGCGAGGCAAAGGCGGCGACGACGCGCTTCGCCATTGCGACTTCGGCTTCAGGCGGCGTGAACACGTCGTTGATGATGGGCACCTGCGCGGGATGGATCGCCATCTTGCCGGTGAATCCATCACGGCGCGCGGCCTCGCACTCCGCGCGAAAACCGGCCTCGTCGCGAAAATTCGGATAGACCGTGTCCATGGGCTGCACGCCGGCCGACACCGCCGCGAGCAGAGTCATCGTGCGCGCCAGCGCATAGGGTGGCGCCCAGGCGCCGTCGGGCAGGCGGTTGGTCTCTGCACCGAGATCAGCGGAAAGGTCTTCCGCACCCCAGGTCAATGCCGCAAGACGGCGGCTCGATCCGGCATAGGTCGGCAGGCCGAAGACTGCCGCGGCCGTTTCCGTCGCGACGCAGATGATCTTTGTCGCGCCGGCCGCGATGTCCTCGTGTGCCTCGCGCACCGCCAGTTTCGCCGCGAGATGCTGCACGTCGATGCCGCCGCGTGGTTTCGGCAGAAGGATGCCATCGGGCTTCGATGGCATCACGCCGCGCAGATCGTCGTCGGTAAGGCCCGTGTCGAGCGCGTTGACGCGCACGTAGAGCAGGGGGCGCGTCTCGCGCTTTCGCGCCGTGGCGATGAACTCACGCGCCATGTCGCGCGCGGCCGGCTTGCGGCTGTCGGCGACCGAATCCTCGAGATCGACGAAAAGGCAGTCGGCCCCGCTGTCGAGGCCCTTCGTCATCTTGCGTTCGGAATCGCCGGGAACGAACAGCGCCGATCGGATCATGTAGATGCGTCCGTCTTCGGCCGCAGCAGCATCAGGCCCTGCCGTTTGCATTCGGCGACGAGCGTGCCGTCCTGCTTGTAGGCGCGATGTTGGAAATCGACGATGCCGGAATCGCCGCGCGATTTCGAGATGCGCGCGCCGAGAATCTCGGTCTCGACCCGGATCGTATCTCCCTCGAACAGCGGCGCGGGGAAGCGCACATCGGTCATGCCGAGGTTGCCGATCGTCGTGCCGACCGTCGTGTCGTTGACAGAAATGCCGATCATCAGGCCAAGCGTGAACAACGAGTTCATCAGCGGCTTGCCCCACTGCGTTTCGGTCGCACAGAAATGCGCGTCGATGTGCAGCGGCTGCGGATTCAGCGTCATATTGGAGAACAGCATGTTGTCCATCTGCGTGACGGTGCGCGTCAGCCCGTGTTTGAACACGCGCCCGACGGCGAAATCCTCGAAATAGAGGCCACCGCGCGCATGTCGTTGTTCCGCCGCCGTCATCGCTTCCGTCCCTGCGTTGTTTAGGGTCCGTTTACCATAAATCGCGAACGTCACGAGGGGCGCACAGGCGCTTCGCAGGGTCGCGTTCTCGCCAATGATCGTTCGCCGTTTCCTCACCTGGGCCGCCACCGCGTCTGCGACGCAGCGTGCGCAAGGTGCTGCGGCGCTCGCGAACGCCTGGCTGCATGCCGACCTTAGCGACGAGGATCGCGACGAGGCGGATGTCGCGCTGACGGCGCTGCTCGACGATCCCGCACCCTGTGTGCGAAAGGCACTTGCCGAAGTCCTCGGGCCTTCGGCTGGCGCACCGCATCAGGTGATCGTGGCGCTCGCCAACGATCAATCCGACGTGTCCGCTGCGGTGTTGCGCTATTCGCCGCTTCTCAGCGATTCCGAACTCATCGACTGCGCCGCGATCGGCGACATGTTCGCGCAATCCTCCATCGCGCTTCGCCCCTTCGTCGCGGCGCCGGTCGCAGCGGCTCTGGCCGAGGTCGGTTGCCGCGAGGCGCTGGTCGTGCTGGCCGTCAACGGCGGCGCGAATATCCCGGACTTTTCGGCACGCCGCATGGTCGCGCGATTCGGCGAGGACGCGGAGCTGCGCGAAGCGCTCCTGTCACGCGACAATCTCAGCGCAGCGGTGCGTAGTGATCTTGTGGCTGCCGCCGCGTCGGCGCTGTCGGCTTTTGTTGGCGCGCGCGGCTGGCTGTCGGCCGAGCGTATGACGCGCATCGTGCGTGAAAGCTCGGACCGCGCGCATCTCATCATCGCCAGCGATGCGGGCGAGACTTGCAGCGATGGCGTTGAACAACTCGTGCGGCATCTGCGCGCTTCAGGCCAGCTCACGCCGAGCCTGATCCTGCGTGCGATTCTCTCCGGCAACCGGCCGTTATACGAAGCGGCGATGGTCGATCTGTCAGGCCTCCCGCAGAAGAAGGCGCTGGGCCTCGCACGCGGTTCGGCCGAGGCATTCGCGACGCTCTACCGCGCGGCCAGGATGCCAGCGGCGCTGCAACTGGCCTTTGCCGCAGCTGTCGCAAACATGCCGCCGCAGGGCGCGTCGGCCCGGCTTTCGCGCCTCGCCATCGAGCGCGTGCTTGCCGCCTGCGAGACCATCAACGCCGGAGAGCTCAACGCACTGCTCGCGCTGTTGCGTCGCTTCGAGGCAGAAGCAGCACGCGAGGACGCTCGCGACGCCGTTAAAGAGATGCGCGCACCGGCGGTGCAACTGCTGCCATCGTTCGATCCATACAAGGAACCGCCGTCGCGGCCTTCGCGTGCGATCGAAATCGATCTCGTGCGCTTCGAGGCGGACCTCGCGGCCTAATACCCGAACTGTTCGCGCAGAATCCGTTCTTCGAGCGAATGTCCGGGGTCGTGCAGCAACGTTAGTCCTGTTGCGTGGTCCATGCGGATCGCGACATGCGTCACGCGACGGTACTCGCTATGGTCAGCAACGACCGAGACAGGGCGCTTGTCCGCTTCGAGAATCTCGATGTCGACCGTCGCCCGGTCGGGCAGCAGCGCGCCGCGCCAGCGTCGCGGCCGGAAAGCCGAGATCGGGGTCAGTGCCATCAGCGGCGCGTCGAGAGGCAGGATCGGGCCGTCTGCCGAAAGGTTGTAGGCGGTCGAACCTGCGGGCGTCGCGACCATCACGCCGTCGGCGACAAGCTCGCCAAGACGCTCGCGTCCGTTGATCGAGATGCGGAGCTTCGCGACCTGATTGGTCTGGCGCAGCAACGACACTTCGTTGATCGCGCGCGCGACGTGCCTGTCGCCGCGACTGTCCATTGCCTCCATGATGAGGGGACGTACGACAGAGGATGTCGACGCCGTGAGACGCTCGCGCAGGCCTTCGGCGCGAAATTCGTTCATGAGAAAGCCGACAGACCCCCGGTTCATGCCGAAGATCGGCACATCGCGCCCCATGAAGGCGTGCAGCGTCTGCAACATCAGCCCGTCGCCGCCGAGCGCAACAACCGCATCGGCATCGTCGACCGACGCCTCGCCATACAGCCCGGCGAGCTGAACGCGCGCGGCCACGGCGTCGTCCGTGTCCGAAGACAGGAACGCCAGCCGCTCGAATGTCTGCGCGGGTTTTGCCACTGGCTCGTGCATCGGCGCAACTAAGCGCAAGGCCGCGCGCGAGGGAAGGGCAGACAAGCGGAACCGGCATCGTCAGCCCGTGTTGTCACCGGGCTCAGACCCGGGGTTTGCCGATGTCGCTGTCCGCCGTTCCTGTTCCCGCCGAGACGCCTGCCGGCCTGCGATACGTCAACGACGAGGAGCCCGGTATTGCCAGAGCACGCAAGGGCGACGGCTTCACCTACAAGACCGCATCCGGCAAGACGGTTCGCGACAAAGATACGCTCGCCCGCATCCGTTCGCTGGCGGTGCCGCCGGCCTACGAGGACGTCTGGATATGCGAGAAAGAGAACGGCCACATCCAGGCAACGGGTCGCGATGCGAAAGGCCGGAAGCAATATCGCTATCACCCGAAATATCGGGAGCATCGCGAGACGCGCAAATACGAGCGCATCATCGATTTCGCGCGCATTCTGCCGACCATCCGCGATCAGGTGAAGAAGGACATGGGCCGCCACGGCCTGCCGCGCGAAAAGGTCATCGCGACTGTCGTCGCGCTTCTCGAGTCGACACTGATCCGCGTCGGCAACGAAGACTACGCGCGCGACAACCAGTCCTACGGTCTCACGACGTTGCGCGAGAAACATATCGATGTGAAGGGCAATGAGCTGCGCTTCCAGTTCAAGGGAAAAAGCGGCAAGGCGTGGAAGCTTAATCACTCCGACCGACGCATCGCCAAGGTCGTTCGGGAATGCCAAGACCTGCCGGGTCAGCACCTCTTCCAGTATGTCGACGACGAAGGTGAGCAGCGCGTCGTGTCGTCGTCCGACGTGAACGACTACCTCCGCGAGATCGGCGGACCGGACGTCTCGGCGAAGGATTTTCGCACTTGGGCTGGCACCGTGCTGGCGGCAATTGCGTTGCGGGAATTCGAAGCTTTCGACTCGCAGACTTTGGCGAAGAAGAACATCAAGGCGGCCATTGCGCGCGTTTCGGAACGGCTCGGCAACACGCCGACGATCTGCCGCAAATGTTATGTGCATCCCGAGATTTTCACGACCTATCTTGACGGGACGCTGGCGGAAGACCTCGAGAAGAAAGCGGAAAAGGAATTCGAAAATCTCGCGAGCCTGAAGCCCGAAGAGGCCGCTGTTCTTACGTTGATCCGGCGACGGTTGGCGGCCGAGACCAGCAAGCGTGCACCTGCGCGCAAGAAGGCGGCGGGCAAGCGTCCAACGCGCGAGGAGAAGTTTTCGCGTCGCAAGGCGGCGTGAACCAACGGCACGCGGCGGTGGCATTGCCGCGCGCCTCGTGAAAGAACGGTGCATGTCCTTCACCCGTCGCTCCACGCTCGCTGCGCTTGCGGGCGCGCCTTTTCTCGCATCCGCCAATGCGCAGGCCACACCAATCCGCATTGGGTTCGTGCCGGTCATCGGCGCGGCGTCGCTGTTCATCATCGACGGCGCAGGTTGGGCAAAGGAGGCGGGCCTTTCGCTGGCTACGACGAAATTCGACTCCGGCCCCGCTGCGATTCAGGCATTTGCGTCCGGCACGTTCGATGCGCTTTTCATCGGCGTTGCGCCTGTGGCCGTGGCACGTGCCAAAGGGCTCGACGCCTCGGTTGTCGCGGCGGCGGGGTCGGGCGGTTCGTCTTTCATCGCGACGCAGGAGCTTGCCGCACGGTTCGCCGCCAACGGCAATGCGCCTGCCGCGGCGCTCGCAGCGTTTCGCAGGGAAACGGGGCGTCGCGCGAAACTCGCGACATTGCCGCCGGGCGGTGTGCCTAACGTCACGCTCAATCACTGGCTGTTCGAGACCGGCAAGACCGACCGCGCCGATGTCGATCTCGCCTTCATCGGGATCGAGGCGATCCAGCAGGCGATGCTTGCTGGCGCAATCGATGGCGCGACGGTGCTGGAGCCCGCCGCGACGATCGTCCAGGCACGCAATCCCGCCCTGAAACGCATCGTCGACTCGCTCGATATGTTTCCGCAAATTCCGGGCGTCGTTTTCGCGATGTCACGCCGCTTCGTCGCCGCGCGGCGGTCGGCGGCCGTCGATCTCGTGCGGCTGCACGCGCGCGCTACAAAACTGGTGGTCGACAAGCCGGAGGTCGCCGCGCCGCATGTCGCAGCCGTGCTCGGCGGTGGTCTGGTCGAGCCGGCCATCATGGCGCGTGCAATCACATCCAAGGCGATCGCCTTCGTCGCCGATCCGCGCGCCATCATCGAACCGACTAAACTGATGCTGGTTTATCAGACTGCGCTCGGCGACTTTCCGCAGGCGCCGCCGACGGACGGGTTGTTCGACCTGTCGCTCTGGGACGAGGCAAAGGCATGAAGCGATTGTTCTCCTTCGCCGCGATCGCTTTGCTGGCGGCATCTGCGCCGGCGACGGCGCAGAGCGACACCTTGCCGTCGAGCGGCAGCACCGCGGGCGTCACGATCCTCGGCAACGGCCGCAGCCTTTCACCGGCCGCGTTGACGCCGACCGGGCCGCGCACACCGCAGGGCTTTCCGCCCGCTTGGATGACGGAGGAGCCCAAGCCGCTCGTGGCGGATTCGCAGCTTCGCCGGCGACGGTGATGTGATGGCGCGCCGCGTCGCACTCGTTGCCGGCGGCACGCGCGGCATTGGTCTCGCGCTGACTGACGCGCTGGCAAAAGAGTGGGACAGCGACGACACCGTCTATCTCACCGCGCGCAAAGCGGGAGATGGCGAACGCGCCGTCGGATCGCTCGCAGGGTCGCGCGCAAAAGTAGAATCGTTACCGCTCGATCTCGCCGATCCCGATAGTTCCGCCGAACTCGCGCGCAGTCTCGCGTCCCGCCACGACGGCGTCGACATCGCGATTATGAACGGCGCGTTCGCACCGGCGCACGACGCGCCGCCCGAGCGCGACGCGCGCATTATGATCGAGACCAATAATCACGGCGCGTTGCGCTTCCTGCGCGCTTTCGTGCCGCTGCTTCGCGAAAACGGGCGGATCGCGGTAACGGCCAGCGGCTTCGGCCTTTTGAAGAACATGCCCGAAAATCTTCGCCTGCGCTTCGACACGCGTCTTCACATCGCCGATGAGATCGATCGCGCGATGGCGGACTATGTTGTCGCAGCCGAAAGCGGTCGTCTTGCCGATGAGGGTTGGCCCGCCTGGATCAACATACCCTCAAAAGTCGGGCAGGTGGCGGTCACGCGCGCCTTTGCGAAGGCTTATGCGGCGTCGCCCGAGCGCAAGACCGGCGTGCTGATCAACGCGGTCTGTCCGGGTCTCACGCTGACCGACGCCACCGCGGGGTTGATGGACAATGTCTTCAAGGGCCGCACCGCACAGACGCCCGAAGAGGCCGCGTCGCATATCCTTTGGCTGCTGACGCTGCCACCCGGCACGGACGCGCCCTACGGCGAACTCGTGCAGCAGCGCAAAACCCTTCCCTTCGGCGACTGATTTCTTCGCGTGAAGATCGCGACCTTCAACATTAACAATGTGCGGCGGCGCCTTCCCAACTTGCTCGAGTGGCTTGCGGCGTCGAAGCCCGACATTGTCTGCCTGCAGGAACTCAAGACGGAGGATTCCGCCTTTCCCATCGATGCCTTTGCAAGCGCCGGCTATGGCGCGGTGTGGTGCGGCGAGCGTACATGGAACGGTGTCGCCATACTCGCCCGCGATGCGGAGCCGGTGCTGACGCGCACGGCGCTTCCAGGCGACGCTGGAGATAAGCAAGCCCGCTATATCGAGGCGGCGGTGCGCGGTGTGCTTGTCGCGTCGATCTACGCGCCCAATGGCAATCCGCAGCCGGGGCCAAAGCTAGCCTACAAGCTCGCTTGGCTGGCGCGGCTCGAGGCGCATGCCGCGACATTGATCGATGCCGATGCGCCGGTGGTGCTGGCCGGCGACTACAATGTCGTGCCGACTGATGCCGACATCTATTCCACGCGATCGTGGGCGAAGGACGCGTTGCTGCACCCCAAAGCCCGCGCCGCCTATGAGCGGCTGCTCGAAGCCGGTTGGTGCGACGCGATCCGAACGTTGTTTCCGGAGAGCGCGCCCTACACGTTCTGGAGCTATTTCCGGAACCGCTGGCCGAGGGACGCCGGGCTGCGGATCGACCATTTCCTCCTGAATCCGGTGGCCGCGCGCCGCCTCAAGTCAGCAGGCGTCGACCGGGAGGCGAGGGAACAGCCAGAGGCGAGCGACCATGCGCCGGCCTGGATCGAACTCGGGCGCGCAAAGCTAGGCAGACGCTGATCGCGGACCTGTTAGACGTTGCGCCGGAGCGACACCGCCGGGAAACAAGCCCGTGCAACCTCCCGCATGGCGCGGAAACGCTGGACGGATCGATCCTGCCGGGTCAGCACTGACGTCCGATTTTTGGAACGGGAGGCGTTTGAATGAGCCGGAAATATCTGTTGGCGGCAGCCGTTCTTGCAGTTGCGGCATCAAGCGCCTTTGCGCAGGGCCGTTTTACGCGCCAGCAGCAGGAAGCCGCCTGTTCGGACGACGCCTTTGCACTCTGCGGTGACGCGATCCCCGACGAGCAGAAGGTCACGGCCTGCATGATGGCCAAGCGCAAGCAGCTCAGCGAGCGTTGTTCGCCTATCTTCGAAGGCAGCCTGCCGCGCCGCTGAGGTCGAAACCGACTAGACCGTCCCCGGACGCGCGCAGCGCGATCCGGGGTCCAGTCAAAAACACTTTTGGATCCCGGCTCGCCTTCGGCGGCCGGGAACGTGGCGTCGGGCAGCGCGCCGCTTATTCGCGGTGGCTTGCCTCGTAGAGGAACCACGCGCGACGCTCGCCCTCGTCGATCCAGACCTCGAGCAGGCTGGCTGTTGCGACATCCTTCGCGTCGTCGCAGGTCTCGTGAACGGCGCGTAGCTCCTTCACCAGATTGCCGTTGTCCTCGCGCAGCTCCGCCAGCATGTCCTGCGGCGTCACGTAGGGCGCGTCGTTGTCCATGATGCGCTGGTTCTTGGCGATCTCGCCGATCGAATGCAGCGTAATTCCGCCGATCTTGCGCACGCGCTCAGCGATCGGATCGGTCATCGCGAAAATCTGGTCGGAATGCTCGTCGAGCAGCAGATGGTAGTCGCGAAAGTGCGGCCCGCTCATGTGCCAGTGGAAATTCTTGGTCTTCATGTAAAGCGCAAACGTGTCGGCGAGCAGCCGATTGAGCCCCGCCGTCACCGCCTTGACGCTGTTGCCGCCGAGATCGGTCGGCACCGCGAGCGGCGCACGAACCGCCGCTGCGCCCGAAGTTTTCTTATCAGCCATTGTTATGCTTCCTGCTCGAACGATCGCCCGTTGCGATGTCTCGTGCGAAAATCGTCCTTCAAGCGCTCTGGTCAAGCGCGGGTGAATTTTTCCGCGACAGCTTGCCGTATTCGTTTCGCACGAGAGCTTCGCCGTAAGTCCGCTCCAACCGACGCACGGTGAAATGTCCGCGCGCCAGCGACTGGAAATGTTCGGTGAAGGCGAGATTCACGACAGCGCCACCCACCGCACCGATGATCGGAACAGCCTGTGCCGCGATCTTCTGCGATACGACGAGGCCGAACCGCGCCGCGATCTGGCTCGTCAATCGCAAGAGCAGCGGCGCGGTTTCGCTGACGACACGCTTGCCCGTGATGTATCGCGCGGCTTCCGACACCGATTTTGCCAGGAAGCCACGAAGCGCGAAATAGCCCCCGTCGAGCAGATCGCCCGCTGCCGCATGGCCGCCGAGCGCAAAGACTTCGAGGCAGGCGAGCGCAGCCTCGGGATCCTCGAGGTCTTCGCCTTCGCTGCGTGCGATATCGGCGATGGAGCGCAGCATCACGGTCGTCGAGAGCGGCAGCTCAATCGGCAACGCGACGATCCCAAGCGCACCTCCGGCCGCGCCCGAAGCCGCGGCAAGCGAGCGGTGGAATATCTGTCCACCGCGCATGGGCTTCTTGCCAAGACTGCGAAGTGCAACGCGCATCGCCCGGCGAAGCGCTGCGGTCGCGGCGCGCGAGACGAGGCCCGACACGCGCTCCGGGACGAAGCGACCGGCAAGTTCTATCTGCTTGCCGAGCAGGCCGCTGATCCGCGATGCGAGGCTTGTGCGCTCCAGCGCCTCGACTGCGCGTACGAGGGCGTCGCGATCCGCCGGCGTGAGAATCTGCCCCGCGTGGGGCAGGGGCGCCGTCGCAACAAGGTCCATCGCCGTCACCGCACATCTCCGGGGCCAATGCCCGCTAGATCGTGCGTGCGAGACCTCCGGGCAAGATTAGAGATTTTTTCGGGCGCTTCGGCCCCGCGTTAAGGATTTCGGACCCCCCGGCGTTAACCTTCGCATCCGGGGTGTAAATGCGGCGCATGTCAGGCAGGGTTAGCGATCTCTTCCGAATGTCGCCGGTGTCTCGACGCAGAGGGGAAACAGTCGGTTCGCGTCGCATTCGAATACCGCGATTCACGCCTCGTTATACTTGACGCCGTCTCCGGCAAATCTGAATCGCTTCGCGTAAAAAGCCGCGATTTCTTTTGAACGGGCGCATATCGGCGGTTGCGAACTTGGTCTCAACAAAGAGGACCAAGCATGTTGCGTATCGCTGCCAAGGTTGTCGCCGCTGCCGCGCTCGTCGCCGGCGCTCTGACCCTCCAGTATTCGGAAGGCGTCGCGGGTGCCGCGACTGTCGGTCACATCGCCGTCGGCAGCGAGACGAGCGTGCCCTTCGGGTGGGTGGATTTCTGCCAGCGCTATCGCGGCGAATGCGACGACCGGTCCAGCACGCCGCGCGACATCGAACTGACGCCTCGCGCGATGCGCGAGATCGAGCGCATCAACCGCTGGGTCAATGCCAATATCGAGCCGGTGGCCGACATGGATCACTGGGGCGTCGTTGATCGGTGGGATTATCCGACCGACGGCAAGGGCGATTGCGAGGATTACGCGCTGCTGAAGCGTAAGCTGCTCGCCGAGCAGGGCTTCCCGATGAGCGCGCTTCTGATGACGGTCGTGCGCGACAAGAAGGACGATGGCCACGCGATCCTGATGGTGCGCACGGACCACGGCGACTACATGCTCGACAACCTCACGGACGAAGTTCGCGGCGCGCGCCAGACCGGCTACCGCTTCGTGAAGCGCCAGAGCCAGACCGATCCGAACACCTGGGTTACGCTGATCGACGGCGCCGGCGCGAACGTCGCCTCGCGCTGAGTGTAAACTTTAGTTGACCAGGCCGACCCCTTGAGGCAACGCTCGCGAAAGCGGGCAGGGCCCGCGTGTAGGGAGACGAGCCCATGTCGATCCGGATCGCAGCTGCTGCTCTTGCCGTCGCGCTGGCCGCGGCGTTCGCGCCGACAGGCGCTTCTGCGCAAGCCAATGTCATGAAGGAATGCGGCGCCGAGTATCAGGCCGCGAAAGCCGCCAAGACGCTCGGCGAGAAGAAGTGGAACGACTTCCTCTCGGAGTGCCGCACGCGCAAGTCCGCGGCAACACCAGCCGCCGCGACGACGCCGACCGCTGCCACCCCGACGCCTGCGCCGACGATGGCCCCCCCCGCACCGACAGCAGCGACGACTCCCGCCGCGAAGACGCCGGCTACGACGATGCCCGCTGCAACGACGGATGCAAAGCCTGCGGCGACGGGTGGTCGCGCGGCCATGCTCGTGCGGCAGAAAGCCTGCGGCGTCGAGTGGAAGGCGCAGAAGGTCGAGCTCCGCAAGACCAATGCGGCACTGAAGTGGCCGCAGTTCTGGAGCGACTGCAACAAGCGCTTGAAGGCCGCCGCAAAGACCTGAGCGGCGTAAGCCGTCGGTCTTATTGCAGCCAGCGGCGCGCGCGTTCGGCCATCGAACCGTTATCGCGCGCCTGCGCGAGCCACGCGTCGACCTGCGCTTTCAGCGCAGTGTCGCGCCCGAACCAGTAGGCTTTCTCCGCACGATCGAACGGCGTGTCTGGATGCACAGCACACAGCACGCCGGGATGCCGCTTCGCTTGTAAGCGCGTCTCGGTTGCGTCCGTCACCATAACATCGGCACGCCCCTCGGCGATCTCGTCGAAGACACGCGTGTTGTCGGGAACGACCGTCAGCTGCGCATGCGGGAAGTTGGCGCGCGCGAACCGCTCGTTCGTCCCGCCGGGGTTGACGACGACGCGCGTCTCGGGTCGGTCGATCTGCGCGACCGTGTCGAAGCGCCCGGCATCGGCGCAGCGCGCGATCGGCGTCTTTCCGTCCACGAGGTAGGGCGCACTGAAAGCGCCTTTCGCTGTGCGGTCGGCTGTGATCGAAACACCGCCCATCGCAATGTCGAAACGGTCGGCAGTGAGATCAGCGGCGAGCGTCGGCCAGCTCGTCTCAACGAACTCCACTTTCACGCCGATCGAGCCGGCCAGCGCACGGGCCTGCTCGATGTCGAAGCCGCTGTGCTCGCCATTGGCACCATCGCGGAGCGTGAAGGGCGCATAGTCGCCGGTCGTGCCGACGCGCAGGACGCCGCGGTCGCGGATCGCGTCAAGATGCGAGCCGGCCGCCGCGCCAGATATCGTGCCGCAGAGGGCCACGAATGCAAAAACGGCAACACGTAGAAACGAAATGCGGGGGTGCATCGCGACAATCTAGCAGACGCCGAAGCCGGTGTGGTAAGCGGCAGCGTTCTGTTCCACGCGAGTTGAAGTGCCGCCCGATCCGCACAGTCTGCCACTTGCGCTCCTCGGCGCGCGCCTGATCGATCCGGTGTCCGGCGTCGAGACCCGTGGCGGAGTTCTTATCCGCGACGGCCGCATTTCCGCCCTCGGTGACGGCGTGACCCGCGCCAATGTCGGCAGCAATTTCTCGATTATCGAATGCGGCGGCGATGTCGTCGCACCGGGCCTCGTCGACATGCAGGCCTTCGTCGGCGAGCCGGGCGCCGAATATCGCGAGACGATCGCCAGCGCGACGATGGCCGCAGCGGCGGGCGGCGTCACGACATTGATCGCTCGACCCGACACGTTTCCGCCTGTCGACGATCCTGCCGTGGTCGACTTTCTGCTTCGACGCGCGCGCGATACCGGCCGCGTGCACGTTCTGCCGATGGCGACGCTGACAAAGGGCCGCGAAGGGCGGGAAATCGCCGAGATCGGTCTCTTGTCAGACGCCGGCGCTGTCGCCTTTTCCGACGCCGGCCGTTTCCTCGGCGATGCACAAGTCATGCGCCGCGCGTTGTGTTACGCGGGCGACTTCGACGCACTGGTCGTGCATTTCGCGCAGGACAACCATCTCGCCGCCGGCGGCGTCATGCACGAAGGCGAACTTGCGGCGCGGCTTGGTCTGCCCGGCATTCCCGTCGAAGCCGAAGTCATCGCGCTCGAGCGCGACATGCGTCTCGTGGAGCTGACCGGCGCGCGTTACCACGCCGCGACGATTTCCACCGCACGCGGGCTTGCGGTGGTTGAGGCGGCGAAGGCACGCGGCCTGCGCGTCACCTGTGGCGTGTCGATCAACAATCTCACGCTGAACGAGAACGACATCGGCGATTACCGCACATTCCTGAAGTTGCGTCCGCCGCTACGGCCCGAGGACGATCGCCTCGCGCTTGTCGACGGCGTTTCGCGCGGTGTCGTCGATGTGATCGTTTCCGATCACGATCCGCAGGATGTCGAGACAAAACGCCAGACATTTGCAGAATCCGCATTCGGCGCTGTCGGCGTCGAGACGATGCTGCCTGCGGCGCTGCGTCTCTTCCATTCCGGCGACGTCAGCCTTGCGCGCTTGCTCTGCGCGATGTCGTCTCGACCCGCCGAAATTCTCGGTCTTGCCTGCGGCAAACTTAAAGTCGGCGCGCCGGCTGATCTCGTCCAATTCGATCCCGACGAGCCCTTTGTGCTCGATCCCGAGACGCTGCATTCGCGTTGCAAGAACACGCCGTTCGACGAAGCACGCATGCAAGGCCGCGTGAAGCGAACGCTGGTCGGCGGCGTGCACGTGTACGAGGCGTGAGCGCCGACGTGCGCATCCTCGTCGCGACGCCGACGGCGGAGAACCACGTCACCACGCATCATGCCGCATCTCTGTTTCGCCTCGCGCAGGACCTCCAGCAGCGCGGCCAGCACTGCGATCACGCGAGTCTCACGTGGTCGGACCTTGAGATGGCGCGCAACGTCCTCGCCTCGCAGGCTCTTGCGCAGGATTTTACGCACATCCTCTTCGTCGATTCCGACATCGGTTTTCGGACGCAGGCTGTCCAGCGGTTACTTGCTGCAAACAAGTCCGTCGTCGGCGCCGTCTATGCACAAAAGAATCTCGATCTGCTTGGTCTGATGGATGCCGCCGCTGCGGCAGATCGCACGCAAGCAAACTGGCAGCGCAAACTCGTCTCGCGGCACACGTTTTTTTACCGGCGTTCCCTTCGAAAAGGAGGGCCGGCCCGTGCTCGAAGCCATTGATGGCATCGCACGCTATCGCATGGTCGGCATGGGCATGACGCTCATCGCATGCGATGCCCTGCGGAGGATGATTTCGAAAGATGTCGTCAAACAGCAGCGGCATCCGATCGGCGCGAAGGGGCAGGACTTCCCCGTCTATGGCTTCTTCAATCGCCTGACGGACGCGGAGGGGAATCTCGTCTCCGAGGATTTTTCCTTCTGCCTGCGATGGGCGCGTTGTGACGGCGAGGTCTTCGCACTCGTCGACGAGCCAGTCTTCCACATCGGCGCGTACACTTATGTCGCGCTGATGTCGGAAACGCTGATGCCGGGGCTCGATCCCACACCAACCACCTCATCCTGAAGGGCGCCGCCGGCGCGTCTCGAAGGATCGGCAGTCACCCGTAACGCGCACATCCTTCGAGACGCCGGCTTCGCAGGCTCCTCAGGATGAGGCCTGGGGCGACCGAATGTCCAGCGTTCAAGCCACCAATAGCGCCGCAGCCTTCTCCATAGGCACAGGCGCATCGTCGAGAAGCAGCGCCGCCGCCTCGTCCTCCCATTTCGCGCCGAGACTGTATTTCGGCCGTTCCGTCAGACGGTGGTCGAGCACCATGCGCGCGAGCAGCATGCGCCGTGCATCGCCGCCGCTTACGCCGAGTTTCGATCCCTCTTGCAGCATCAGGACCGCAGTGATGGCGTGATAGAGCCCACCCGATGCGATGCGCGAATAGCGTTCGTGCTCGGTTGACGCAGCGACCTCCGCTGCAAAGTCGATCGCCTGTTTCACCGCGCCATCCACGCGCGTGCGGAATTGACCCGGCACGCCACCAGCGCCGCGCGAACGATCCGCGAGATCGTCGGCGAGCGCTTCGTGCGCACGCTCCTTGCCGACCGCGCGGGTTACAACGTCGAGCGCATTGACGCTGCTCGTGCCTTCCCAGAGCAGGCCGAGATGCGCGTCGCGCACCAGCCGCGCGTTCGGCCAGTCCTCGATGTAGCCGTTGCCGCCGCGCGCCTCCATTGCCGCCGTTGCGACAGTGACGTTGTCGCGGCAGGCGCGATACTTGAACACCGGCGTCGCGATGCGCAGCAGCTTCTTCGCCTGCGCGGACTCGTTGCCGTAAAGCGTCGAAGCGTACATCAGCGCCGACAAGGATTGTTCCGTCGGCACCTTCATCTTCATCAACTGACGCCGCATGAGCGGAAAGTCGACGACCGTGCGACCGAACGCCTGGCGATGTCTTGCCGCCGCGAGCGCTTCGTTGAGGCAGCGGCGCATCATCCCCGCGGCGCGCGTGAGATGCGAAATGCGGCTGGAGTTCACCATCTCCAGCATCTGCTTCATGCCCTTGTCGATGTCGCCGAGGTGCCAGGCGAGCGCACCTTCGAAGACGATCTCGCCAGACGGCATCGACTTCGAGCCAAGCTTGTCCTTCAGGCGCACGATCCGGTAGGCGTTGCGCGTGCCGTCATCGAGCGTCTTCGGCATGACGAAAAGCCCGAGACCCTTGCCGCCCGTCACCGCACCTTGCGGCCGCGCAAGCAGAACCGAAACATCGGCATCGACGTTCGAACAGAACCATTTTTCGCCGTAGAGCCGCCAAGCGTCGCCGTCCGGCACGGCGACAAGTTCGGCGGCGCCTGCATCGGACCCACCGACCTTTTCGGTCATGAACTGCGCACCCTTGTAGAGACGCGTCATATCCTGCGTCCACATGCGCTCGAGAAAACGCGCGCGCAGCTTGTCGTTGCCGTAGCGGCGGATCAGTTCGGACGACGAGTCTGTCAGATTGACCGGGCAGAGCACGCCGAATTCGGCCTGTGCGAAGAGGTAGTGGAAGATCTGCTTCGTCAGGATCGAGTGCGGAGCGTCGAAGCCGAGCACGCCGGCGCGGTGCGTCATCGCATGCATACCGAACTTGCCGAAGGCGATGGCCTGAATCTCGTCGTAGGCGGGATGTGTTTCAAGCCGCTCCTCGTCGCGGCCGTAGCGATCGCGCGGGTACAGCACGGGCGTGTGCTTGTCGGCGATGTCGGCGAGATCGTTCAAACGTCCGCCGGCGAGCGCGCCGAGCTCGTCGAGATGCGGCGTGATTTTCCCGCGCGTATCCACGTCCATGTAGAGCGTCAGCAGGTCACGCAGGTTGGTGTCGCTGGCGTAGAAATTCAGCCCGCTGCAGTCGGGCGCGATATGGACGGCGCGGCGCGCGGTGGCCGCGCGTCCGGTCTCGTGCAGCAGCGGGAGGGGCGGCGCATCGATGCGGCGCAATTCGTTCATGGCGTCCTCCCGTTTTTCCGGGAGGGTAGCACGCCGTCTCTACGGCCGCTCCGCCAGAAACTCTAGCACCGCCTCGCGATAGACCTTGTCGCCGACGGCACGGTTATGGTCGCGGCCGGGAATGTCGACACCGCGTGCGCCGGGGATCATAGCGGCAAGCGCATGTGGATCGCCGGCAACATCGTCTCTCGTCCCGACGCAGACCATCACGGGGATCGTGATCTCGCCGACCTGCGATGGCGTCAGCGCCTGCCGCGATCCGCGGATGCAGGCGGCCAGCGCGCGGCGATCGCCCAATGTCGCATCCGCGAAAGCGCGGAACGTGCGCTGCTGCGGATCGGTGAGGTCGTCGAGGCTTTCGGCCTCCATCGCCTCGGCGATCTTGTCGGGCAGGCCAGACTTGTCGATGAGCCGGTCGCCGAGGCCACCTAGCACGAGCGACCGCGCACGGTCGGGATGTTCGAGCGTCAGCCATGCGCCGATCCGCGCGCCCATCGAATAGCCCATGACGTCTGCGTGCCGAATGCCGAGATGGTCCATCAGCGCCAGCGCATCGCCCGCCATGTTGGCTGTATGATAGGCCTCGACCTCGTAGGGTTTGTCGCTGCGCCCGTGGCCGCGATTGTCGAGCGCGATGACGCGCCGGCCATCGCCGGTCAGCGCGCGGACCCAGTGCGGAAACACCCAGTTCACCGCATGCGTCGAAGCAAAGCCGTGGACGAGCAGGATCGGCTCGCCGCGATCGTCGCCCGTCGGCGGTGCGTCGAGGAAGGCCAGGCTCAGGTCGCCAGACGTGAAGTACTGCATCGCGCAGGGGTTACGGGAGCCGTTCGCGCTGTTCAAGCCGCGGCCGT
Organism: Beijerinckiaceae bacterium; assembly: GCA_965246795.1. Classification (GTDB taxonomy): domain Bacteria; phylum Pseudomonadota; class Alphaproteobacteria; order Rhizobiales; family Beijerinckiaceae; genus JAJXWB01. The sequence goes on from CBDFFN010000006.1 coordinate 166,977, forward strand.
GCGCCTGTTTGCGCGTGCCCTCGTCGCCGAACCGGATACCACTTCGACGGGACATGCTTTATCTAAGAGTCATGGCCGGCCATCACGAAACCCCGCACTTCCACAATCAACCCGGCGCGCGGCGCGTACGTGTCGGCGTGCACGAGTTCATGTGCATCGGCGCGCTGCCGCCGTTCGACCATCCGCATGTCTTCATCGACATGGGCGATGCGACGGAGATCGTCTGCTCCTATTGCTCGACGCTCTACGTCTTCGACGCGACGCTCGGCGCGCATTCCGACCCCGCGGCCTGCGAATATCATCCCGAAGCTGCGTAAACTGACGTGAGTCAGCGGCTGCCGGCTGTCGTTGCCGGCGCCGGCATCGCGGGCCTGTCCGCGGCATTGGCGCTCGCGCTGGCCGGCCGCGATGTACACGTCTTCGAGCGCGCCGAAACGCTGACGGACGAAGGCGCCGGCATCCAGCTGTCGCCCAATGCTACGCGGCATCTGCGAGGCCTCGGCGTTCTCGATAGGCTTCAGACCATGGCGCTTGCCCCGGAGGCCGCCATTGTGCGGCGCGGACGCGACGCGACTGTGCTTGCGAAACTTGATCTGCACGACGCGGAGCGGCGTTATGGCGCGCCATTCCGTGTTGTACATCGCGCCGATCTGCATCAGGTTTTGGCCGAGGCAGTAGCCGAGCAGCCGCGCATCGCGCTGACGTTTGGCAAAGCGGTCACAAGCTGGATAGACGACGGCGAACTGCGTGTCGGCGCGGGCGACTGCGACATGCCGGCCGACACACTGATCATCGCCGACGGCGTGCGATCAGCATTGCGGGACGCGTTCGAACCCGGCGCGCCGTTTCGTCATTCCGGCCGCACTGCGTGGCGCACTCTTTTGCCGGCTGAAGCCTGTCCCGCCTTTGCGCGTGCGCCTGTCACGAATCTTTGGCTCGGGCCAAGCGCGCATCTCGTGCACTATCCCTTGCGCGGCGGTAGCGTCGTTAATCTCGTCGCCGTGATGGCCGGCACGGGCGACGACGAGCATTCGGTCGAAAGCGCCTTCGCCGACTGGAGCCGCGACGCCAGCGATTTTCTGGCGCGCGCCGACACCTGGCGTTCCTGGCC
>CBDFFN010000007.1:0-447556 GCA_965246795.1 Beijerinckiaceae bacterium
CTCGGCATGGGTGATGAGCACCGTGGTGCACAGGCCGGCCTCAATCGCCGCGGCCGCGTGGCGCACGTGCAGCATGAACGAGCAGCCGCCGACGGACGTGCCGTCGACCCACGTCGGCGTGACGCCGAGGTAATGCGCGATCTGCTGCGGTGTTTCGACCGCCGTCGCGATGCCGTCGATGTCGGATAGTTTCAAGCCCGCATCGGCGATCGCATTCAGCGCCGCATCGGCGTGGAGCTGGATCTGCGAGACATCGGGGATGACGCCGAGCTTCGTGGTTTCCGCTGCGCCGACAACGGCGACCTGATTCCTGCGCATCTCGCTAGGTCCGACGCGGACGGAACAGCGGCAGCGTAATCTCGGCATCGAGCGGCTCGAACGTGACCTCCAGTGCCATGTCCAACTCGAGCGCTTCCGGCGTCTGCGGGCATTCGACGATATTCGTCATCATGCGGGGACCTTCTTCCAAGGTGACCACGGCGATCGAATAGGGCGGCGTGAAACCGGGTGCCGGAGGGCGGTGATTGATGACGTAACTGTAGAGCGTCGCCTTGCCGCTTGCCTGAAATACACGGACCTCCCGACTGCCGCAGACAGGGCAAAAGGGCCGTGGCGGAAAATACGCCTTCTCGCAGCGTTGACAGCGCTGCAAGCGCAGCTCTCCGGCGCGGGCGCCCTCCCAAAAATGGCTTGTTTCAGGCGTGGGTTTTGGTCGCGCGCGCGGTGCTTGGGCCATCCTGTGTCTCCCGTTTCGTGTCTTCCGTTTTTTTAATGCCTCAGTTGCCGGACAAAACGCTGCCCGTTGCCCTCCAGCTGTCGCCTTTGAACTCCATCAGCTGCACATGCGTGTAGGGGCGATGCTCCGTCGGCGACGTATTAATCGTAATGCCCGGCAGGAGCATGTCGAGTTGGATGTTCTTCATGTTCTCAGCCTGCCGCATCACGTTCGCTCGCGAGAAGTCGCCTGCACATTGCCTCAGGACGACTTCCAGCATCTGCGCGGAATTGTAACCCTGCACAGCGTCGAGGTCATGGTGCTCGCGCGGCATGTAGGCGTCCATGAACGCCAGGAACCGCTTAACACCTTCGTCCTTGCCCCACTGAGGATCCTTCGGGTCCTTCAGATAGGCGATCGTCATGATATCCTGCGACGCGGGCAGGCCCGCCGGAGTGAGGACCGCTACGACCGAACTGGCGGCCGAGGCAAGAAACTGCATCGGCTTCCAGTTGAGTTCGGCGACCTTGCGGATGGTCTGTGCTGCCGATCGATTGGAAGCGAAGTTCATGAGGACATCGATGCCGGCGGCCTTGAGATTGACGATCTGAGAATCGACCGACGGCGCGAGGACGTCGTACGACTGCTCAGCGACAATTAGCGACGCTTTGTCCCCCAGCCCTTCCTTCAGGCCCTTGAGGTAATCCCGGCCGTAATCGTCGTTCTGGTAGATGACGCCGATGCGGGCATTCGGCTTGTTAGCCGCGATGTAGCGCCCGTAGACCCGCCCTTCGCTTGGGTAGTCCGGGCGGAACGCCATCGACCACGGGTTCGCCTTGGCATCTCCGAATGCCGAAGCGCCTGTGCCGACGAACAGATGCGGGATCTTGCGAGCGGACACGTATTTAAGGATCGCGATGTTCGTAGGCGTTCCGAACGTGTTGAAGAGGAACAAGACATCGTCGCTCTCGACGAGCTTGCGCACCATCTCGACGGTCTTTGGCGGCGAATAGGCGTCGTCCGCCGAGATGACCGTCAGGTGGTGTCCGGCGATACCGCCATCCTTGTTGATCTTATCGAGATAGGCGATGGCGGCTTTGCCGATAGCGCTGTAGGACGAGGCCGGGCCGCTCAGCGGGAGCGTGATCCCGATGCGAATGTCGTCCTCGGCACGCAGCGGCTGCGCAAGGCACATCGGGGCTGTTAGAAGCGCGAGTGCAAGCGCGCCGACTGCGCGCCAATTCCAACGATGCCGCATTTTTCCTCCGGTATTATCCAGTCTTTGACGGAAACGTACGGCCCGCGCGTCGCGCCGACCAATACCAAAACCGAATGGATCGATGCTGCCTTGGTATTGGGTTTACCGATCGAACGGACATAGCGTTGCGGCAAAGGCGGCGAACGTCGCGAGAGTGAGGAGGACCGTCGCGTGCAGGCATCGGCATCGAACCCCGTGGTGGCGGCGGACGCCGGCGCACGGCGGGACGCGGTCTTCCAGGCGGGAATCCTGAAGGACCGGGTCAGCATCGTCACGGGCGGAAGCTCGGGCATCGGCCTCGGCATTGCACGTGTCTTGGCGGAACTCGGGTCCGCTGTCGTCATAATCGGGCGTCAGGAGGACAAGCTTCAAGCCGCGCGCACGCAGCTGATGGAGGATGTGCTCGGCGCGCGCGTCGTCGGATATGCGACCGACCTGCGCGACCATGGCGCCGTCTTGAAGACGTATGCCGCGGTGTTCAGCGAATTCGGCCGGCTCGACGTTCTCGTGAACAATGCGGCTGGCAACTTCCATTGCCCGACCGAACAGCTCACCCCCAACGGATGGCGCACCGTCATCGACATCGATCTGCACGGCACCTTCAACAGTTGCCAAGCGGCTCTGCCGGGCCTGAAAGCGTCCGCGTCCGGAGGGCGCATCATCAACATCACGGTGCCGCAGGCGTTATCCGGATGGCCGGGCAGCGCCCATGCGAGCGCCGCTAAAGCAGGCGTCTTGTCGCTTACGCGAAGCCTTGCAATCGAGTGGGGCGGGTACGGCATCCGCGTCAACAACGTGCTGCCAGGCCCGATCTCTGGAACCGAAGGGCTCAAGCGTCTCTACGAGGAGAGGGGGATCGCTGAACGTGAGAAGGACCGCATGGCGCTGGGGGAGTTCGGGCTGACCGACGACATCGCAAACGCCTGCGCCTTCCTGGCGTCGGAGGGTGGCGCCTTCATCACGGGCTGCGACCTCACCGTCGATGGCGGCCGCTGGTTGAAACGCGGATGGGTATGAGTGCAACCTCGCCAGGCGGGCCAACGAACGCGGATGCGCAACCCGCGCCATTCCTGCTTCAAGCCAACCGCGCCCTGACACGGACAGCGTTTGAATCCCGTGTGCGGCAAGCCGCTAGCGGTTTCGCATCGCTCGACGTCGGACGCGGCGACGCCGTGGCGATCCTGATGCGCAACGATCTGCCCTTCCTGGAAGCAAGCCTCGCCGCGCGCACTCTCGGCGCCTATGCCGTCCCGATTAACTGGCACGCGACGCCCGCGGAGATCGCGTTCATCCTACGCGACTGCGAGGCGCGCGTGCTGGTCGCGCATGCCGATCTTAATGCCGCGCTCACCCTTGAAGTCGGCACATTGGTGGAAACCCTCGTCGTGCCGACCCCGTCCGATATTGTGGCGACGTATCGCGTCGCGTCCGAGGACGGCGTTGTTCCCTGCGGGGCGGTCGACTGGCACGCGTGGGTCGCGAACCAGCCTCTTTGGGTAGGGGACCCGGCGCCCGGTGCGGACAGCATGCTCTACACGTCGGGCACGACCGGAACACCGAAAGGCGTGCGCCGCCGCGCACCCACGCCCGAACAGGCAAAGCTCGTCGATCAAACGCGTCGCGAAGTGTACGGGATCAAACCGGGCGTCCGGACACTGGTGCCGGGTCCGCTCTATCACGGTGCGCCGAACGGCATAGCGATCCGCGCCGCACAGGTTGCCGATCTCGTCGTCCTGATGGGCAAGTTCGACCCCGAAGAGCTGCTTCGCCTGATCGAGGCGCATCGCATCGAAACGATGTTCGTCGTTCCGACGATGTTCATCCGCCTCCTGAAGTTGGAGGAGGAGGTGAGACGCCGCTACGATGTTTCATCCCTGAGCTTCGTCCTGCATGCGGCGGCGCCCTGTCCCCATGATGTCAAACGCCGGATGATCGATTGGTGGGGACCGGTCATTCACGAATTCTACGGGGGCACGGAGACCGGTCCGATCTCGTTATCGACGTCGCCGGACTGGTTGGCTCACCCCGGCACTGTCGGCCGGGTTCTCGATCAAGCGACGGTCAAAATCTTCGATGAGGCCGGGCGCGAATGCCCGCCAGGAGAGCCGGGCGAGATCTTTATGCGTCTACGGCATAATCCCGATTTCACGTATCATCGCCTGGACGAGAAGCGGCGTGAGGTGGAGCGCGACGGGCTCATAACCTTGGGGCGACGTCGGCTACGTCACGAGTGACCGTTTTTTATTTCTGTGCGACCGCAAGCGCGACATGGTCATCATTGGCGGGGCGAACGTCTATCCCGCCGAGATCGAAGCTGTCGTCCTTGACATGCCAGGCGTACAAGATTGCGTGGTCTTCGGCATTCCCGACGCGGACTATGGCGAAAGCCTCCTCGCGCTCGTCCAACCGCATTCCGGCGAGACCATCGGGGCGTCCGACGTACAGTCCTTCCTGAAGGGACGACTGAGCGGGTTCAAACTGCCGCGCAAGATCGAGATTCGGCGTGATTTGCCGCGCGAAGATTCCGGGAAGATCAGGAAACGTCTCTTGCGGGATGCCTATTGGGACGAAAGCGGCCGCCGCATCTGAGCTCTCTGCGTCTCTGAACCTTGGACGTGATTCTTTTGGACGCGATCGGACCTTGCCTTATGATTGGGATGGTCAGACGGACGTGGCTTCCGGACGCTTCGCTTGAACATCAAACTCGCCCAGTTGAAGTCGTTCGTCGCCCTAGCGGAAGAGCTCCATTTCGGCAAGGCCGCGGCGCGCCTCAATGTTTCCCAGCCTCCGTTCAGCCGGCAGATCCAGTTTCTGGAACGGGAGATGGGAGTGGCGCTGGTCGTCCGCAGCAATCAGCGTGTGACTCTCACGCCGGCCGGCGCAGCGTTCTACAAGGAGGTCGGCAAGGTCTTCTCGGCTCTCGATCACGCCGCGAAGCAGGCGCGCGGCGTCGCCGTCGGCGAAGCGGGGCGAATGGTCGTCGGAATGACGGGATCGATCTCCTTCGGGATCGCGCCGCGTATCCTGGAAAGATTTCGCCGGGAGTATCCAGACGTCAGGCTGGAGATCCAGCATCAGATGAAGGCGCACCAGATCGAAGGCCTCATCGAACACCGCATCACGCTGGGGTTCACGCGCTCGCCCGTCCGCCTCGCGGAAATCGTATCCGAGCCCCTCCAACAGGAGGACTTCATCGCCGCTCTTCACGAAACACATCCGCTTGCACAAGGGCGGGAGGTTTCGCTGGCGAAGCTGGCAAACGATCGGTTCATCCTTTATCGCGGTAACACTTGGCCAAGCGTCGCAGATGAAATCATCGCGCTGTGCGCGGATGCCGGCTTCAGCCCGAGCGTAGACCAGGAAGCGGACGAGATGCAGACCGCCGTCAGCCTTGTGGCTGCCGGCCTGGGGGTTGCGATCGTCGCGAAAAGCATCGGCCGATTGCTACTTCCCGGTGTTGTCTATCGACCGATTACGATTGACGACCACCGCCGACCAAAAACGACCTTGCACATGATTTACCGCAAGGGAGACGCAGACGCTGTACTCCTGCGCTTCATCGCTCTGGCAAGGTTGGTCGCGCAAGAGGATGTCGGCGAGTTAAACGCGACAGCGCCTAAGCCGCGGGTCAGCAGGACCCGCGCGTTCAGGTGAGTTCCGCAGGTTAAGTTTTCACAGTCGGCCCGCCTCGCGGGCCAGAAGGGGACCTACCGAGAGCTTGAAAAGGCCAACATCGATGACAAGAGCAACGTCCGCTTTGTGATTCGACTTCTCTGAAGCGGGCGGACCGCAACCGGCCAGTGTCGGTCAGGAACTTGAGTCAGGGTGACCGTAAGCGGACCTGCGAAACTTCAGAGATGGGTCGTGTTCGGACCTACCGTCTGTAACGTCTGAACGTCCGCTTGTCGGCCGAGCACCACCGTCCGGTTCTGGCGGATAGTGTGAAAAAGTCCGTCTTTCAAAAGGTACTTTCATATCAAGACGCTGAGGCTTGCCCTGAAATTTTACGCGGTGGGCCGCGTCACCGAAAGCGGCGCGGATGTACAACGATCCTAGGCGCTACACGCGGGCAGTGAACGTTGTACTGAGGGGCGCGCCGCCGGAAAGAGCTTTTTTGCTGTCAGCAGTCGTTCCACGAAGGCTTCTTTGTCGCTTCGGTCGACACTGTCTTTTCTTGGAAGCTATAAAAATTGAATAGCTGCACACGCGGCGCTTCGCAAGACGACCGACCAGATCGACTGTCGAATCTTCGGCTAGGCGTTCCAGCCCGCCGATGTAAGCTCGAGCCAAATCGAGCATGCACTGCTCGAGACGCGGAATAGTACATCGTCAATCATCAGAACGTGCTCTCATTTGATAGATGTTGGCGCTCGCGCTCACATTCGACTGGACTGTCCCGGCGAACCAAGCATTGCTGGGTAGGCGATTGAAGGCGCTTGAGACCCCGCTGGCGACAGGCCACTGCGGGGTTGTGATGGTGACGGCGAAGGCTGTCACACTCCTAGGAGCGCATCATGAGCAAACTAACGGATACCCAGCTGATCGTCTTGTCCGCGGCATCGGCTCGCGACGATGGCCACGCCGTTCTGCCGGAGAAGATGAAGGCCGCTGCAGCCAGCAAGGTCGGAGCGAGCCTTGTCACTCGCAAGCTGATGCGCGAAGTCCGCGCCAAGCCGGATATGCCTGTCTGGCGCCGGGACGATGACAATCGCGTTTACAGCCTGGTGCTGACCGCGGCAGGCCGCAAAGCGATCGGCGTCGATGAAAGTGCCGACGGACCGACGGGCAAAACCCCAATGTCCTCGAAGAACGAGTCGAACAACAACGGGGAGCGTGCTTCGGCTACCCCGGCAACCGGTGCAGGCAAGCGCAGCACGGGGGTAGCTGCGGAGCCAATCCAGGCGGCGCTCGATGCGGTAACGCCTGACACGTTCCCATCCGGTATTGCAGTCCCGCGCGCGGGATCAAAACAAGCGCTCGTCATCGACATGCTGTCCGGCAAAACTGGCACGACACTGGATGCGCTGGTCAATGCGACAGGTTGGCTGCCCCATTCGGCGCGCGCAGCGCTGACGGGTCTGCGCAAGCGCGGTCTCGCGATCGAGCGAGCGAGGGCAGACGGCGTGAGCGTCTATCGGATCGTGTCTCAGGAGCCGACTGTCTCAGCGGACACGAAGTCTCGGGTCGCGGCCTAGGACGGAGGGCACAGATGGCCGTCAACAATGATGGCATCGAGACGGCGATCAACGACGATCTGCGACGCCTCACCATCGAAGGGTTGCGCCAGCAATGGCGCAACCTGTCGGGACGCGGCGCTGCTCCCGCGCTCACGCGCGCCTTGCTGATCCGATTGATTGCCTATCATCGACAGGCCGTTCGCCACGGCAACTTGTTGGGCGAGACAGAGCGGTTGCTGACCCAGATCGCCGCAAGGGATGCTTCCGATCGAGGTTTTGCCTCAAGCGCCTCGGCCTCTCTCACAGTCACGGAGGCTGCCCGCACAGTCGGGGCGGACCGCAGATATGCGCCGAGTACGATCCTCGTGCGGGAATGGCAGGGACGCTTGCACCGCGTTGCTGTCATGAAGGACGGCTTCGCCTGGAACGGAACAACCTACGCGTCGCTGTCGCGCGTTGCCCGCGAGATCACCGGCACGGCCTGGAACGGCCACGTCTTCTTCGGTGGCCGAGATAGAGGTCTTGCGACCCGTCGCGAGCGCGCAAATCGCGCCGGTGCGAGGGCCAGCTCAAACACCGGCCCTGCCCTATGACCCGATCGCGCCAAGTGCCTGCCAAAAAAGCGAGGGCCTTGCGTTGCGCGATCTATACCCGCGTCTCGACCGACCATGGTCTCGATCAGGACTTTAACTCGCTTGATGCGCAGCGCGAGGCCTGCGAAGCCTACGTTCGCAGCCAGACCCACGAGGGCTGGACGCTTGTCCGGGACCGGTTCGACGACGGCGGCTTCTCCGGCGGCTCGCTCGAACGGCCGGCATTGACGCGATTGCTCGCTCTGGTCGATGCCGGCCGCGTCGACGTCATCGTCGTCTACAAGGTCGACCGGCTGACCCGCTCGCTTGCCGACTTCGCTAAACTGGTCGAGCGCTTCGATGCCAAGACTGCCTCGTTCGTCTCGATCACGCAGAGTTTTAACTCCACGTCGAGCATGGGCCGTCTCACCCTCAACATGCTCCTCTCCTTTGCCCAGTTCGAGCGGGAGGTGACGGGCGAACGCATCCGGGACAAGATCGCGGCCTCCAAGCGCAAGGGCATTTGGGTCGGTGGCAATCCGTCGTTCGGGTATATCGTCAAAGACCGCAAGCTTGTGATTGACGAGGCAGAGGCCAACGTCGTTCGAAGCATGTTCGAACGGTATCTTGCTCTGGGGTCGCTCGACGCCCTGTTGCGGGAACTGCGCTTGCAAGAGGTCCGGACCCGTATCCGTACCCTCTCGTCGGGGAAGACGCGAGGCGGTGTCTTCTTCGGAAGGGGCGCGCTGGCGTCTCTCTTGCGCAACAGGATCTATCTTGGCGAGCTCCGCCATCACGGTGAAAGCTACCCCGCCGAACATTGCGCCATCCTCGATGGGGATCTTTTCGACCGGGTGCAAGATCGCTTGACGGGTGCTGCTGTTGCATTCGGCCAGAAACGCGCCTCTGAAAGCTTCTTGCTGAGGGGTCTGTTGTTCGACGACCGCGGCTATCGGATGACCCCATCGGCTGTCCGCAAGAAGGGTCGGCAGTACCGCTACTACATCTCGCGCGCGCTGTCGGAGGGCGCGAGAGATCGGGCGGGCTCGGCGCCACGCATTGCTGCAGCCGCGGTCGAGGACGCCATAACGCATGCTCTTGCCGCAGTGACCGATCAGCACGATCGCAAAGGGTCAGACGAGCCAAACCGCATTGAAACCTTCGTCGGCAAGATCGTCACGTCGCGCACGACGCTCACGATCGATCTGACACCGGACGCAGCAGATGTCCTTGGCAGGCAGCAGATCGTCACCGCATGGGATCCAAAATCCACAAAGGTGCGTCGGGACGCTCTGCAACCTGATTTAACCGACGTGTCGCCGATGCGCACGGATCGGCGCGCCGATATGCTCGTTGCCATCGCACGGGGTCGGACATGGCTGAGCGAGCTGCAAAGCAACAAGGCAATCGACGTCGAAGCCATCGCCGTTCGCGAAAAGCGCTCGCCCCGCTCGGTGCTGATGACGATCTCGCTCGCGTTCCTGGCGCCACAGATCGTACAAGCCATCGTCGACCGGCGCCTGCCGCGCGGCGTCGGGCTCGCCCAGCTCTACGATCTTCCCGCAGACTGGACGGCGCAGACGGCAATGCTGGGTGTGCAGGCGACCTGAGGATCAATTGCCTGCGCGCCTGATAGCTAGCATTGACGTAAAGCCCATCGGGAATCTTACGTGGTTGCACGTTGTGGCTATGCCCCAAGCGCTTGCTCCGAGAACGACGATCATCTCGCAGACCGGGCGGCAGCTATTATGCCGTGGCTATCATTTGAGTTTGGAAACGGAATTGGGCAGCCTGAGAATGGGCCAAACAATATTCCGAAAATCTGCTTTGAGAGAATTCCGAAGAATCTCTGCGAGAAGGCGCCTACGCGATTCGCCGTCAAATGCGGGCTTCTCTACGGCCCAAGTGGAAATGGCCGTTCGACAGAGCTGGGTGGTGGGCCGGGCAGGACTCGAACCTGCAACCAGACCGTTATGAGCGGCCGGCTCTAACCATTGAGCTACCGGCCCGGTCGCGCCGGGTGCGTGTGGCTTGCTTAGAGCATGTTCCGCCAAAGTGGAATCATCTTTGGCGACGAGGATACGCTCCAAAGCGCGCGACGCGCGCTTGTGCAATCACGCCGCGAATGGCCCGTAGTCCGTATAGCCCTTGTGCTCGCCACCGTAGAAGGTCACGCGATCGTAAGGCGTGAAGGCGTGTCCGTGCCGCAGCCGGTCGACAAGGTCGGGATTGGAGATGAAATAGCGCCCGAACGCGATCGCATCCGCCGTGCCCTCAGCCACAGCGGCTTCGGCCGTGTCAGACTTGTAGTTGCCGGCAGCGATCAGCACGCGCGGCCAGCGCTTGCGATAGAGCGCCGATGCCGAAGGCACGTCCTTGTGGTCCACCTCGCCCTGCCCTGCGCCGCTCGCGCGTGGCTCGATGAGATGGAGATAGACGAGGCCGAGCTTCGCGACTTCGTCGATCACGTAGGAATAGAGCGCATCAGGCTCCGCCTCGCCGCTGTCGTTGGCGCGGCCGAACGGCGAGAGCCGCAGACCGACGCGCTCGGCGCCAAAGACATCGATCGCGGCCTGGCAGGCTTCGAGAAGAAAGCGCGCGCGATTGGCGACAGAGCCACCATAGGCATCGGTGCGCAGATTCGTACGCGTCTGAAGGAATTGCTCGAGCAGATATCCGTTGGCGCCGTGAATCTCGACGCCGTCGAAGCCGGCCTCCTTCGCGTTCCGCGAGGCCTGACGATAGCCTTCGACAAGCGTGCCGACCTCCGCTGTCGTCAACGCGCGCGGGGTCTCGAAGTCTGAGAGTGCTCCGTCTGCCGTGCGTGTCTTGCCAGCAGCCGCGACGTCGGACGCAGAAGGAGGCAGCTTGCCGTCGGGCTGGAGCGACGAATGCGAAATGCGTCCGACATGCCAGAGCTGCAGGAAGATGACGCCGCCCTTCGCGTGTACGGCGTCGACGATCTTCTTCCAGCCGGCCACCTGTTCGCGCGAATGGATGCCAGGCGTGCGCGCCGCGGCGCTGCCGCCGGGCACGATCTGCGAGGCTTCCGCGATGATAAGACCGCCCTTTGTCGCGCGCTGGCCGTAATATTCGGCGTTCAGGTCGCGCGCCGCAAAATGCTCGCGGTCGGCGCGCATGCGGGTCAGCGGCGCCATCACGACGCGATGCTCCAACCGATACGGCCCGAGTTGCAACGGCGTGAACAGGCTTTTCGTCATCGGCTCGTCTCTAGGTGGTGCGCTGGACTAGCGGGTTACGTCGCAGGGGCGCAAGCCCACACGCACAGTCAGTAGCTCTTCGGCAGATCGAGCACTTTTTCAGCGATGAAGGAGAGGATCAGCTGCTCGGTGATCGGCGCAATTCGGTTGATCGCGACTTCGCGAAACAGCCGCTCGACATGATATTCTTTCGCGTAGCCGAAGCCGCCATGCGTCGCGATCGCTTGCCAGGCGGCATCATGTCCCGCGCGCGCGCCGAGGAATTTCGCGCTGTTCGCTTCTGCGCCGCAAGGCTGGCCAGAATCGTAGAGATGCGCGGCGCGTAAAACCATGAGCCACGCGGCTTCGAGCTGCATCCATTTCTCGGCGAGCGGATGCTGGATGCCCTGGTTCTGGCCGATGGCGCGGCCGAAAACGCGACGCTCGCGCGCATATTTCGTCGCGCGCCGCAGCGCGTCCTGCCCGATGCCGATCGCTTCCGCCGCGATGAGGATACGCTCGGGATTGAGACTGTGCAGGATGGTCGCGAAGCCGCGCCCTTCCTCGCCGATGCGATCCTCGTCAGGCACGAAAAGCCCGTCGATGAAGATAGCATTGGAGTCGACGGCCTTGCGTCCCATTTTCGGAATGCGGTGCACGTCGATCTTCGCGCGGTCGAGATCGGTGTAGAAGATCGTGATGCCGTCGGTGGGTTTTGCACAATCCTCGAAGCGGGTCGTGCGCGTCAGCAGCATGATCTTATTCGCGACCTGCGCCGTCGAGGTCCAAACTTTCTGGCCGCTTATGACGTAACCGCCGTCGACCTTTTTAGCGAAGGTCTTGATGCGCGTTGTATCAAGACCTGCGTCCGGCTCGGTGAAGCCGAAGCAGCACTGATCCTCGCCCGCGATGAGCCGGGGAATCCATCGCCGCTTTTGCTCGGACGTTCCTTTTACGACAATCGGGTGCGGTCCGAAGAGGTTGATGTGCACGGATGACGCCGCCGCCATGCCACCACCGTGGCTCGCGACTTCGTGCATCATGACAGCCGCCTCGGTGACGCCCAGCCCTGCGCCGCCAAATTCCTCCGGCATCGTAATGCCGAGCCAGCCGGCCTCAGCCATCGCGCGATGAAATTCGAACGGAAACTTCCCGTCTTCGTCGCGCGCGAGCCAATAGGCATCGTCGAAGCGCATAACGACACTGCGTACGCCGTCGCGGATGGCTTGCAGGGCGTCGTCGCCGGGCGATTTTGCGAGGGGAGGATTGTCCACGCGCGGATATCTACGCCGAGTTGAACCTGATCGCGAGCCTCCCGGCTCGCTTGCACGGATCAAATGCGAGCCGGGAGGCTCGCGGTCCAAAATCACCGCGTCTTAGGGATCAGCAGATCTGGCAGCGTCAAGGCGATCTGAGGCGCGAGGCAGAGCAGCAGGATCGCGACCGCCATCAAAACGACGAACGGCAACGTGCCCCAGATAATCTGCGAGAGTGGAATGTCCGGCGCGATGTTCTTGATGACGAAAATGTTGAGCCCGACCGGTGGATGGATGAGACCCATCTCCATCGTGATGGTCATGACAACGCCGAACCACACGAGATCGAAACCCGCGGCCCGCAATGGCGGCAGGATGATCGGCGCCGTCATCAGGATGATCGAGACCGGCGGCAGGAAAAAGCCGAGGACGACCACGAGCAGCAAGATCGTAACGAGCAGAAGCCACGGCGACAGGTTGAGCGCCACGATCGCCGCGGCGGCCGCCTGGCTGATGTGGAGATAGCTCATCACGTACGCGTAAAGCAGCGAGATGCCGATGATCATCATCAGCATCGTCGACTCGCGCAATGTCGCGGTGAGGATCAGGTTGACATCCTTGAACCGCCAGACGCCGTAGATGATCGCGATCAGCGCAAGTGCGAGCAGACCGCCAAGTCCTGCCGTCTCCGATGGCGTGGAATAGCCGCCGTAAAGGGCGACCATGACGCCGGTCAGCAGGATGACGAACGGCAACACGCGTGGCAACGTGGAGAGCCGTTCGCGGAACGTGTCTTTTTCTTCGATCAGCAACGCGGACCGCGTACCGTCTGTCTCGTATGCGCGTTGCGCAGCTGCACGCTCCTTGCGGAAGCGCACGATCGACCATGCCGCAAACAAAGCGACAAGCAGCAGGCCCGGCCCGATGCCCGCAAGAAACAGCCGCCCGAGCGATTGTTCCGCTGCGACGGCATAGAGGATCATCGTGATCGACGGCGGCAGAAGGATACCGAGCGTGCCGCCGGCGGCGATGATACCCGCAGCGAAGCCCGGCGAATAACCGCGCCGCCGCATTTCTGGAATACCGGCTGAGCCGATGGCGGAGCATGTTGCGGGCGAAGACCCCGCCATCGCCGCGAAAATCGCGCAAGCGAAAACGTTGGCGATGCCGAGACCGCCCGGAATTTTGCGCATCCAGGCATGCATGGCGGCATAAAGGTCTTGGCCGGCGCGCGAACGCCCGATCGCCGCACCCTTCAGGATGAAGAGCGGGATCGAAAGCAGCGTGATAGACGCCATCTCTTCGTAGATATTCTGCGCGACCGTATCGAGCGATGCGGCTGGCATAAAGAAGTACATGAAGGCGAGTGCGACCGCGCCGAGCGCAAAGGCGATCGGAATGCCCGACAGCATCGCGGCAAGCGTCGCGCCCGCGTAGAGAACGCCGATGGCTGCGACGCTCATGGCTTTTGCGCATCTCCGACAGGACGGCCGTGCCCGTCAGCGGCAAGCCCGATCTTCGGATCGGCGTGGCTGGCGGCCGCCGGTCCGTAGAGCAGCGCTTCGACGATCTGCATAACGAGTTGCACTGCGAGCAACGTCAGGCCGCACGTCATCAGAGCATAGGGAATCGACAGCGGCGGTCCCCACGACGACGACGACACCTGCCCATCGACCCACGCCTCGTGCAGCAATCTTCCGCTTTTCCAAGCGAAGAATGCGACGAAGCCAAGACTGACAATATCGACGAAGATCAGCCGTCCGCGATTGACGCGCGGCGACAGCAGACCGGTGAGCGCCTCGATCGCGACATGGCCGCGTTTCGCCTGCACCGCCGCCGAGGACAAGAACGTGCTCCCGATGATGAGAAAGACGGCGGCCTCGTCCTGCCAGTCGGTCGGCAGTTTGAACACGTAGCGCACCAGCACGCTGTAGGTAAGGACGAGACACGCGCAGACGAGCGCCACTCCGCCGCACACCATGACGAGCGCGTTGATCCTGGCAAGAGCGCGCGCGAACGCACCGACAGCGCCCGGTATTTTGGGCGTCGCGACGGCATTCTGCGACGCGGTGCCCGCAGACGCCGCGTCGAAACCGTGCGTCAAGAAACCTGCTCGGCCATCTTCAGGAGGTCCGCGCAGGCCTCGCTCTTGGCCGCGAAATCCTTCCACGCGGTGTCGCGCGCGATATCTCGCCACTTGCGCAGGTTCGCGTCGTCGAGCTGCTGTACCTTCGCGCCCGCTTTGGAGAAGATTTGCTCAACGCGGACATCGTCTTCCTTCGCGCCTTTCTGGCCGAAGGCCTCGAGCTCCGCGCCGACGGCCATGATGACATCGCGCTGATCCCCAGGCATGGCGTCGAAAATGCTCTTAGACATCATGATCGGCTCGAGCATGAACCAGTAAGAACGCTCCTTGCCGGACAGGAGATATTTCGCCAGTTCCTCCAGCCGGAAGGAGATCAGACTTGTTGACGATGTCAGCACTGCGTCGCACGCGCCGGTCTGCATGGCGGCGTAGGATTCGTTCGACGGGATCGAAAGCGTCGCCGCACCGGCGGCTTTCATCATCAGGTCCATCTCGCGCGATCCGCCGCGCACCTTCATGCCTTTGGCATCATCCGGCGTCAGCAACGGCCGCTCGCGGCTGACGAGGCCACCGGCCTGCCAGACCCAGGACACAAGCACGATGCCCTTGGATTCGAGGATGGATGTGAGCTTGCGGCCGACCGGCGCGTTCTTCCAAGCGAGGGCCTGTTCGTAGGACGGCACGAGCGCCGGCATCAGGCCGATATTCGTCTCTGGCACTTCGCCGCCGGCGTAAGGCGCAGGGTACAGTGACAGGTCGAGCGCACCTTTGCGCATCGCGGCGAATTGCGCGTTCGTCTTCATCAGCGACGAGCCGGGATAGACCTGCACTTCGAGCGCACCTTTCGAGCGCTCGGTGACGGCTTTCGCGAACATACGGGACATACGATCGCGGAAGTCGCCTTCCTCGATCGTGCCGCCGGGGAATTGATGCGAGAGCTTCAGCGTCGTGGCGGCCTGGGCAGGGCCACCCCAACCCATCCACAGCGGAGCCGCCGTCGCAGCCGCCGCACCCAGAACGCCGCGTCGCGTGAGGGTCATCCGTCTCTCCCTTGATTTTGTTTGATGATCCCGCAAGGGGACCCGTTGCGGCGGACGATGCCACATCGGAGCCTGAGAGAAAACGCCCGCCGCCCTGCCACCAAAGTTGGTGCCAGCAACGCTACCGCTGCATTTGCATGTGCATCGGATGGCCGTCCGGCATCATGTTGCGATCGAGATTGGCCATTATCCAGAGCGAGCCGCCGATCACGAGAATGACGATCAGTGTGCCGAAGGCGAGCGCGAGAACGTTGTTCGTATTGTCGGCGGATGTCGTGATGTGCAGGAAGAACACGAGGTGGACACCCATCTGTGCGATCGCAAAGACGACGAGCGCAACCGGCACACCCGGCCCCCAGACGAGGCCGGTGCCTGCTATGCCGAAGGACAGGGCCGTCAGGACAACCGCGAAGAGCAGGCCGACAAGATAGAAGCGCAGGCCTGCAACGAGTTCATCGCGGCCGGCGGGCGCATCGCCCGGCGCGGTGTCGCCGCCACGATCCCGGCCCTCGTCGATTCCGTCGACTCCGTCCTGCGCGCTCACGTCATCGCTCCCAGGAGATAGACGACGGTGAAGACTGCGACCCAGATGATGTCGAGCGCATGCCAGAATAGGCTGAAGCACAGGAAGCGGCGGTGAATGTCGGCGCGAAAGCCCTTCGCCCAAAGCTGCGCCATCATCGTCAGTAGCCAAAGCAGGCCGACCGTGACGTGAAGGCCATGGCAGCCGACCAGCGTGAAAAACGCAGAGAGAAAAGCGCTGCGCGTCGGGCCGGCATCGCGCATCACGAGATCGGCGAATTCCCGCAGTTCCAGCGCCAGGAAGCCCGCGCCAAGCACGAAGGTCGCTGTCATCGCGCCGTAAAACCACGCTTGCTTGCGCGCATCCATCGACAGCGAGGCGGTGGCGCAAGTAAAGCTCGAAAGGAGCAGCAGCGCCGTCTCGATCGCGACGTTGCGGAGATCGAAAATCTCTACGGGTTTGGGGCCGTCGGCCGTCTTGCCCACCAGCACAGCATAAGTCGCAAACAACGCCGAGAACATGACGATGTCGCTGAGCAGGAAAATCCAGAAACCATAGCCGACGACGATGCGCTTCGACGCCGGGCCGCCGCTGCCGTGACCCTCGCGCGTGCTCTCCGCATCGCCGCCGTGGCCGAGATGATGCGGATCGCTGTCCGCCGTTGCCGTCGCGCCGCTCATCGCACAGCCTGTGAAAGCGCATTCGCGCGCGCGCGTCTGTTCGCGTCGTCGAGCTTGCGGACAATGTCGACTGGGATGATGTCTTCGACGCGATCGCGCCAGGCAAAGACGACGAAGGTGGCGTAAGCGCCGACGAAACCGAGCGCAACGAGCCACCAGATGTGCCAGACCATCGCGAAGCCCATCATCGTCGCAAAGAAGGCGCAGACGAAACCGGTCGGACTGCTGCGCGGCATTTCGATCGGTTCGTAGTCCGGCGCGTCGGACAGCTTTTGCTGTTCACGCGCGCGCTGCTTTACGCCCCAATAAGCCTCCTCGCCTGAGACGTCGGGCATAACAGCGAAGTTGAAAGCAGGCGGTGGTGATGCCGTTGCCCATTCGAGCGAGCGGCCGTCCCAGGGATCGCCGGTGACATCGCGCAATGTGTCGCGTTGCCGAATGCTGACGACGAGTTGCGCGATCTGGCACAGGATGCCGCAGAAGATGACGGCCGCACCAGCTGCGGCGACGAGTAGCCACGGTCGCCATTCCGGCACATCGTAGTGCTGCATGCGCCGCGTCATGCCCATGAGGCCGAGCAGGTAGAGCGGCATGAACGCGAGATAGAACCCGACAAGCCAGCTCCAGAAAGCGGCCTTGCCCCACCCTTCGTGCAGACGAAAGCCGAAGGCTTTTGGGAACCAGTAAGTGTAGCCCGCAAAAGCGCCGAACAGCACTCCGCCGATGATGACGTTGTGAAAATGCGCGACGAGGAAAAGGCTGTTGTGCAGCACGAAATCTGCGGGTGGCACGGCGAGGAGCACGCCCGTCATGCCCCCGATGATGAACGTCACCATGAAGCCGAGCGCCCATAACATCGGCGTGTCGAAGCGGATGCGCCCGCCGTAGATTGTGAAAAGCCAGTTGAAGATTTTCACGCCAGTCGGCACGGCGATGACCATCGTCGCGACGCCGAACACGGCGTTGACGTCCGGCCCAGCGCCCATCGTGAAGAAATGATGCAGCCACACCATGAAGGAGAGGATGCAGATCACCATCGTCGCGCCGACCATCGAGCGATAGCCGAAGAGCGGTTTGCCGGAGAAGGTCGAAATGACTTCCGAGAAGACGCCGAAGGCCGGCAAAATGAGGATGTAGACCTCCGGATGTCCCCACGCCCAGATGAGGTTCATGAACATCATCACATTGCCGCCGGCCTCGTTCGTGAAGAAGTGGAAGCCGAGGTACCGGTCGAGCGTCAACATCGCGAGCGTTGCGGTGAGGATGGGAAACGCAGCGACGATCAGCAGGTTCGACGCAAGCGCCGTCCAGCAGAACATCGGCATGCGCAGATAGGACATACCCGGCGCACGCATCTTCAGAATGGTTGTGACAAAGTTCACACCTGTGAGCAGCGTGCCTACGCCAGAAATTTGCAGCGACCAGAGATAATAATCGACGCCGACGCCGGGCGAGTACGTCAGCTCCGATAGCGGCGGATAGGGCAGCCAGCCGGTTCGCGCGAACTCGCCGATGACGAGCGAAATGTTCACGAGCAGCGCGCCGGTCGCTGTCAGCCAGAACGACACGGAATTGAGCGTCGGGAAGGCGACATCGCGAACGCCAAGCTGCAAGGGCACGGCGAAATTCATCAGCCCGATGACGAAAGGCATCGCGACGAAAAAGATCATCAACGTGCCATGCGCGGAGAAGACCTGATTGTAGTGTTCCGGCGGCAGGAAGCCCGGCGCGGCGTAGGCGAGCGCCTGTTGCGCGCGCATCATGATCGCATCGGTAAAACCACGCAGCAGCATCACGAGCGCGAGCGCGCAATACATGATGCCGATACGCTTGTGATCGACGCTCGTGATCCACTCGCGCCACAGATACGGCAGGTGGCCCGCAATCACGATCCACGCAAGCGTACCGAGCATCACGAGCATGACGACGGCACCGGCGGCGAGCGGGATCGGCTGATCGAGCGGGATCGCCGCCCAGGTGAGCTTGCCCCACATCTTCAGTGATGCCCCTGCTTGGCGGTCGCGTTCGGCGAGACATCGGCTTTCGGACCGGGCGCCGGCGGAATCGCTTGCGTCGCGATGGCGTCGAACAAATTCGCGTCCGTCACGCGAAATATTTTCGGCGGCACGCTTCCGCCAGGTTGTGCCAACTTGCCGTAGGCATCTGCGTCGAGCGCATCGTTGGATTGCTTCGCCGTCGCGATCCATTGCGCAAATTTATCGCGCGACATTGCTTGGAGGGCGAAGCGCATGGTTGGAAAGCCGTCGCCGCTGAAATGCGCCGACAGGCCCTCGAAATCGCCCTCCTTGTTGGCCTGCAAGGACAGGCGCGTCACCATGCCGTTCATCGTGTAGATCATGGAGCCCAATCGCGGCACGAAGAACGTGTTCATCACGCTTGCGGAGGTCAGCGAGAATTCGACCGGTGTTCCCTTGGGAATGGCGATCGCATTGACGCTGGCGACGCCTTCATCGGGGTAGATGAACAGCCATTTCCAGTCGAGCGACACGACCTGCACACGCAGCGGTTTCTCGCGCGACGGAAGCGGCTTCATGGGATCGAGATCGTGCGCGCCAATCCAGGCGATGCCACCAAGAAATAGCACGACGAGAACCGGGATCGACCACGTCACGAGTTCGACGGCGCCGGAATAGCTCCAGTCTGCGCGATAGGTCGCGCGCGCGTTCCCGGCGCGAAACCACCAGGCGAAACCAAGTGTCGCGACGATCGTCGGGACGACGATCGCAAGCATGATGGCGAGCGAGTTGAGCAGGATCGTGCGCTGCGCCTCGCCGACCGGTCCGGCGGGATCGAGGACGGCAGGCTTGCAGCCCGCCAGCACGAGGAAGATCGTCCCGACCGCGATAAGGCGGATGGAATTTACGCTCGAGGCGGGGCGGAACGATCGCGTCACGCGATCAGAATAGCGCAGCATTTGCGCCGCGCACACGCCGGACGGCGTTTCGCCGCACGGCGCTGCTTCGGGAAAGACGGCCCGCTTCGTGCAGGCTCCCCGATCACGCCTCGTAGGAACCTGCCAGCACGATGCTCGCCATACCTCGCCGCTACAGCCATTTCGTATTCGGCGTCGTCCAGTCGGGACTGACCTGCATCGTGACGGCGTCGATCGCCAGCATTCCCTTCTTCGCGGAGGGGATGTTTTTGTCGCACGCCTTGCGCGCATGGCTCATCGCCTGGGCGGTGATGCTGCCCGTCGTGCTGATCGCCGCGCCTGGCATCCGAAAGCTGGTCGAACTGGTGACGCGGTAAAACGTCCGCCTACTCGTCGCCGTTGCCGAACCACTTCTGCTTGATTTCCTGATATTCGCCGCGCTCGCGAAGTCGCAGCAATATTTCGTTGACAGCGCGGCGACGCGAATCGCCCGGCAAAAAAATCAGCCCGTAATGCTCCGGCTGGAAGATCATACCGACCGTCTTGATCTTCGCCAGATCGTGCGAGGCGAGATAGGCGAGAACCGGCTCGTCGTAAACGATGGCCTCCGCGCGTCCGCTCTCGACCATCTTTACCGCCGTGTCGATGTCACCGACATTGTCAGCCGCGAGCTTGTGCGCCCTGAGCCAGACAGACGCTGTGCTGTTCGACACCGTGACGATACGACGGCCCGGCAGATCGCTAACGCTTTCGATGCCACGCTGGAGTTGGCCGACGGTCAGCCGCGCCGTCACCGCTGCTGTGAAATAAGACGCAAACAGCACCGCGAACATCAGCCACGGGATCGCGATCAGCCGACCCGCCGTGCGGCTCGGCATATCCTGCGCCTGTCCGCCGAGTGCGCATATCGACCACCAGATCGCCTGCCCGAATTGGCCGATGCGCGTCTTCGCCTGCAGTAGTTCTTCACCGCTGTTGCGCTCTGCAAGCCAGATAAACGGTGCGGGCAGAAGCATCAGCACAAATATGACCGCGAGGACTTCGAGAAACGATTTCGACAGCACGAAATTCCAGAAGCTTGCGAAGGGTCCGGCATCGCGCTTCGGCGTCGCGGCGGTGGCAATCTGCAGACCGCCGTCGAACATCGGCTGCGAAAAGTCGAACGTCTTCTCGCGTTCCGACGTGATCGAGATGGCGGCAATACCGAGATCGGCTTTTCCGGATGCGACATCCCCAAGAAGACCTGCGACATCGTCGGCCAGCAAGAATTCAGATTTCGCGCCCAGTTCTTTCGAAATCGCATTCCAGAGATCGACGCTGAAGCCGGTGAGTTCGCCTTGCTCGCGAAACACGAACGGCGGGACAACGCGTGTCGCGACGCGCAGTGTCAGCGTGTTCGGTATGGGTGGCGTCTGCGCAACGGCCGTCGAAGCGCAGAGGGCCGCGACGACAACGACGATCGCGAACGACAGGATTCGGTACATACGAAATCCGTGAAGGCTGTCTGCTACCGACGTAACCCGTCAGCGCTTTGCGGGCTTTTCCGCACCGGGATGAAAATAGCCAGGCAGATCTTCGGCTTCCTGCAGACGCGCGACTTTCTTCGCGAGATCGACGGCGACGTCGAACTGTAGTTCGATCAGGCGTCCGCTCATGAAGGTGCGGAAATAATCGCCCCACATGAACTCCTGGAACGGCGTGTCCTGATCCTGAAAAGCCTCGCCACGAACGCGCCGCGCCAGCGCGCGCCAGACGTTGTCCGTCAGGTCGCCGATGTGATGTGGAATCGCCGAGAACGGCCGGCGGTGCCCATCCTTGTCGATAGGCCAGCAGTAGCCGCTCGATTCCATCTTTCGCCAGAACGGTCGTACCTCGATATCCGACCAGTCGGCCCGTTTCTCGCCGAGCGCTGCCTCGCGGATATCGAGCGACCAGAGCGTTCGCGCGAGATGATGATGGTCGATGATGTAGATGCGCTTGCCCGGACCGAGCACGTACGGGATCGACTTCTTCTCGATATAAGCGGCTCGTTCCGACGGCGACATTTTGTCGACTTTCGCGGCGCGCTTCTTGACCTCGGACAGGCCGAGAGTGAGCTGCGTCGGACGGAGGTCGGCGATCGGAATCATTGTCGCGGGCATGAAAGTGCTCCTCGATCGGGCCGCGCCGGAACACCGGTGAGCGGCTTGTCGCAATATGGCGGAAAATCGATGGTGGGCGCACTAGGGCTCGAACCTAGGACCCGCTGATTAAGAGTCAGCTGCTCTACCAACTGAGCTATGCGCCCATCGACCGTGCGCACAAGCGCAGAGCGCGCTCCTGTAACTCGGGCTTCCCGCCATGTCCAGCGCGGCGCCTCGTTCTTGACCTCACGCCACGCGCCAGCAAGCGTATGCTATGCGCCTTGTTCGACGCATCGTCGCCTTCTTGCTGCTCATCGCCTTGGCGTTGGGCGCACTGCTCATC
The DNA here is from genome assembly GCA_965246795.1 of Beijerinckiaceae bacterium. Taxonomy (GTDB): domain Bacteria; phylum Pseudomonadota; class Alphaproteobacteria; order Rhizobiales; family Beijerinckiaceae; genus JAJXWB01. The sequence continues at coordinate 21,867 of CBDFFN010000007.1, forward strand.
GCATTGCTAGTGCTATGGCGGTTCGAGCCGCCGGTCTCGACGCTGATGCTCGCCCGCTATGCCACCGGCCACTCTGTCGTGCGCGAGTGGATGCCCATCGCGCGCATTTCGCCGGCGCTGCAGAATGCCGTCGTGATGTCGGAGGATGCGCAATTCTGCCGCCACAACGGCGTCGACTGGAAAGCGCTGAACGACGTGATGGAGGCCGCCGACGACGAGGACGGGCCATCGCGCGGCGCGTCGACCATCGTAATGCAGACCGCGAAGAACCTGTTCCTCTGGCCGGGGCGATCCGTGCTGCGCAAGGGAATGGAAATTGCGCTCGCGATGCTGCTCGACGCGGTCTGGCCAAAGCGCCGCATCCTCGAAGTCTATCTCAACATCGCGGAATGGGGGCCGGACGGCGTCTTCGGCGCACAGGCCGCAGCGCGTCGCGCATTTGGCCGCGATGCCTCCGACCTGTCTCCACGCGAGGCTGCGTTCCTCACCGCCACGTTGCCCAATCCGATCCTTCGCGACGCGCGAAGACCATCACGCGGCGTTCAGTCCATTGCGGGCACGATTGCGGCCCGCGCGCGCGGCGCCACGCCGTGGACGGATTGTCTGCGCTGAAGACCCTCCCTATGTTTTCTGCGACGCCACGATGGCGCGAGGAGACGGGGATGCGTGCTTTCGTGACGGCGGCAGTTTTGGGCACGGCGATTTTCCTTGCGCCCACTTTCGGTGCTGCGCCTGCGCAAGCGAAGCCCGGCGGCTGCCTGAAATACGGTGCGGCGGGTGCGATCGCGGGCCATTACGCTGGCGGCCACGCGGTCAAAGGCGCGCTTGCGGGCTGCGCGCTCGGCTATGCGGAGCGCCGCCGGTACAACCGACAGATGCGCGAGCAAGCGAACAAGCCGCAGCCAGGCAGCATCTGACTAGAGCGGCTTTGCGAGCAGATCGTCGAGACGGCCGAGTTCCGCGAGCGGCTTGCCGATCTTGAACGTGCCGTTGGCGCGCGCGATAGGCGTGTCGCCTGCGGTGATGATGCCGTCGGCGAAGACGAGATTGCGCGTCACGCGCAGCACGCGGGCGCGGCCTTCAATCCACGAGCCGAGCGGCGCGGGCGCAAGATAATCCATCGCGAGATTGATCGTCGGCAGGAACACCGGCGGCATCTTCGCGGCCACGCGCGCGCCGATCGGCAGCATCATGTCGGCAAAGGTCATGAGCATGCCGCCGTGGCACACGCCGTTGGGATTGCAGTGGCGCGCCTCGACACGCATGCCGACCACGATGCCGTCGCCTTCGGGACGCAGATAGAGCGGCCCGTTCACGCTGATGAAGCCGTCGCGGATCGGAAAGGGCCGCCAGCCCTCGGGCGCGCGCGAATCGGACGATGTCTCGGTCATCCTCGCGATGTAGCGGACGGTGGACGCAGCTGGCCAGCCGGCGATTGCGCGAACTCGGCAGGGAGCCTACATCCGGCGCGCCAAGCTTCGAGGCATTTGCGCATGAAACTTCACGATCTCAAGTCGGGTATGAACCCGCGACGCGTTCGCATCTTCCTTGCCGAGAAGGGCCTCAGCATCCCGACCGTCGAGATCGACATGATGAGCGGCGAGAACAAAGCTGAGCATTTCCTCGCCAAGAATCCGATGGGCACGATGCCGGTGCTCGAATTCGACGACGGCACGTATCTGTCCGAGTCGATTGCCATCTGCCGCTATTTCGAGGAACTGCATCCCGATCCGCCGCTGTTCGGCACGGGAACGCTCGAACGCGCACGTATCGAGATGTGGAACAGGCGTATGGAGCTGGAAATCCAGCGCCCGATCCAGGACGTGTTCATCAACACGTCGCCGATGTGGAAGACGCGCCGCCAGCAGGTGCCGGAATATGGCCGCGTGATGCAGGCGCAGGCGCTCGAGCGCATGGCGTGGCTCAACCGTGTTCTGGGCACGCGCACCTACATCGCGGGCGAAACGTATTCGGTCGCCGATATCACGGCGCAATGTTCGTTTTTGCTCGGCAAGCACACGGGCACGCCGATCCCCGATGACATGACGAACCTGCTGCGCTGGTATTCGCTCGTGACGAGCCGTCCGACGGCGCGGGCCTGAGGCTGGATCACTGGACCGCGAGCCTCCCGGCTCGCTCGGTCACGCAAATATGCGAGCCACGAGGCTCGCGATTCTACCCGTAAATCTTCGCCGCAAGATCAAGCATGTCACGGCCCGCTACATCGACCGTGCCTTTCGCTTCGGTTTCGCCGGTGCCCGGCCCGTATTCGTCCGGACGTGCGACGAACCCGGTGAGCAAGCCGCAGTCTTTCGCCGCCGCCAGATCGGAGGAATGCGCGGCCACCATCATGCACTCGTCCGGTGCGAAGCCAAACGTTTCGCAGGCGGCAAGATAGACGCGCGGTTTCGGTTTGTAGTCGCCCGCGATCTCGGCCCCGAGTATGGCATCAAAGGGGAAACGATTGCGACGCGCCAGCGCCACCATCAACGAGATGTTGCCGTTGGAAACCGGCGCAAGCCAAGCCTGCGAATGCAACCGCTGCAGCGCGGGCGTCACATCGCTCCAGCCGTCGAGCCGGTGCCACACAGTGACGAGATGCGCACGCACGTCTTCATCGAGTCCCTCTAGTTCGAAGCGCGGAAGGATGCGTTCGAGATTGCGCCGATGCACGACATCGAGGCGCGCATAAGACTGGCGACCGGAGCGTATCTCCTCCATGCCGGGCTGATACTCGCCACGCCACGCATCCGCGAAGGCCGTCCAGTCGAGTCGATGCCCGAGCGGCGCAAGGATCGCCTGCGACTCGCGCGCAACACCCGTGCGCCAGTCAACCAGCGTCCCAAAGACGTCAAAGAAAAAGGCTTTCGGTTGTTTCACGGCGCGCCTTTTCGACGGAATACCGATGTCAGTGTCCAAAGCGCAGGTCGCAACGTCAACCCTGCCAAGCGCGCAGACGGCTCTGCAGATAGTGCAGCACCGACGCTTCGTCACGGAACGTCAGGTGCACACCGAACGCATGCACGCGTGGACCGCCGCTGCGCAATGTCGGCAGGCGGACGATGTCCTTTTCGGTCGTCACGAGCATCGCGCCTTCGGCACGTGCTTGCGCCTGCAACCGCGCGATCTCACGCGGGCGGTAGGCGTGATGGTCGGGAAAGGCACGTGTGCCGATGACGCGCGCGCCGACCTCTTCGAGCATGCGGAAGAATTTCTGCGGCATGCCGATCCCGGCGAAGGCCAGGACACGTGTGCCGGCGAGCCGTCGCGCGCCGCCGGTTGGCTCCAGATCGGCGTAAAAGCACGGACGACCCTGCACCTCGACCTGCGCAGCCACCGCTTCGCCGCGCGCGCCTGCGCCGACGAGCACCAACGCATCGATGCAGTCGATCTGATCGGCAAGCGGCGCACGCAACGGTCCCGCGGGGACGCACAGGTTGTTGCCGACGCCTGTCTCGCCATCGACTACCGCGATCGCGCAGGCGGGCTCGATCGCGCGGCTCTGCAGACCATCGTCACAGATGAGGACGCTCGGCCGCACGGTCTTCAGCGCGAGATGCGCGGCACGCACACGCATCGGCCCGACAAAGGTCGGCGCGATACGCGACAGCAGGATCGGCTCGTCGCCGACGATGCTTGCCGGCTGCCCGTCGACAGCGATGGCTTCTGGTGGCGACAACCCGCCGTAGCCACGCGACAAAAAAGCCGGATGCTCGCCCGCGACCGTCAACATCTCGGCGATGGCGATGGCCGTCGGCGTTTTGCCCGCACCGCCAGCGACGAAATTGCCGACGGTGATGACGGGCACGCCGACATCGAGACCGGGCTCCGCCATCGCGCGCGCTGTCGCGGCGCCGTAGAGACGGCCGAGCGGCGCAAGAAGCTTCGCGCGCAAGCCGGCTTCGGGCCGATGCCAGAAAGCCGGCGTGCGCATCATGCCGCGACATCCTTCACCGGCGCGAGAAGCGGCAACAGGACATCGAGCGTGCGCACCGTCGCGCCGCGCAGATTGTCGACTGTCGTGGTCGCGGCGCGGGCCATTTTACGGCGGTGCGCAGGGTTGGAAAGAAGCCTGTCCACGGCATCTGCGAGTGCGCTACTTTCGTGCACGCAAAGTGCGCCGCCAGAAACATCGAGCGCGGCAAAAACGTCGGCGAAGGCGTCGACGGAAGGACCATAGACAATCGCCGCGCCACATTGCGCCGCCTCGATCGGCGTCTGTCCGCCACCAACGTCGAACGTCTTGCCTATGATGGCGATTGAGGCGAGCCGCAGCCACAGACCCATCTCGCCGACTGTGTCGGCAACGAGCATATCGGTTTGCGCGGTGATGGCATCGCTGTGACTGCGCATCGCGCAAACATGTCCAGCTTTTTGCATCTCGGCAGCGATGGCTGGCGCGCGAGAAATATCGCGCGGAACGATCACCGTGAGAAGATCGCGGTGCGTTTCGCGCAGACGTTCGATCGCACGCAAGATGACGGGTTCGTCGGTCGCATGCGTCGATGCCGCCGCGAGCACCGGTCGTGTGCCGAGCGCCGCACGCCAGCGCGCCAGTTCTTCGGCATCGACAGGGGGCGGCGCGCGATCATGTTTCAGATTGCCGGCGACGCGCACATCGCGCGCGCCAAGATCGGCGAAGCGCGCGGCATCTGTATCGGTCTGCGCGAGAACGCATTCCGGCGTCGCGAAAAGCTGTCGTGCAGCCTCCGGCGCGCGACGCCAGCGCGTATGAGATTTTTCCGAGAGCCTGCCGTTGACGACAACAACAGGAATTTCTCGTGTTTTACAGCCGAGGAGAATGTTTGGCCATAACTCGGATTCTGCCAGAACCAGCATGTCCGGTTGCCAGTGACCGAGAAAGCGCGCCACCGCATTTGGAAAATCGAGCGGTGCAAGCTGATGCAGCGCGCCGTCCGGCAGGCGACCATCGAGCACCTGCGCGCTGGAGCGCGTTCCGGTCGTCAGTAGCACGGCAAAGCCGCGCTGCCTCAATGCGGCGATCAGCGGTAGCAGCGCGAGACCTTCACCGATGCTCGCGCCATGCAGCCACACGAGTTTTCCGCGAGGCCGTGCAATCGTCGGTTGTCCGAGCCTCTCGCCAAACCCGGCGCGATCTTCCTTACCAGCGCGGGCGCGCATCACGAGAAACGCGAGCGCAAACGGCGACAGCAAAACCGTGCCGCCACGATAGAGCGCAAGGCCGGCCGACGCCATCGCGGTGCGGCGTCAGTCGCCCGCCTGCGGATCGAGCAGGCGATGCAGATGCACGATGAAATAGCGCATCATGGCGTTGTCGACGGAGCCCTGCGCCTTGCCCTTCCACGCGGCATAGGCGGACGCATAGTTCGGGAAGACGCCGACGATATCGATCTTTTCGAGATCGCGGAAGTCGTGGCTGTCGATCGACTGAAGCTCGCCGCCGAAGACGAGATGCAGCAATTGTTTGGATGCCGTTTCGGTCGTCATGGTTTCACCGCTCTGCGTCAGCCGCGTGACTGTTTTTTCTGCCAGCGTTCGCGAACCTCGCGCACCGCGGCAAGAACGGGCGACTGGAATGCTTCCGCCGCTGCAATCAGGATGCCGTGTTTCGTCTGCGCCATGTTGTAGGCCACCGGCACGCCGTCGATCGTCAGCAATTGCGCGCCGGCCTCGTGCAGAATGAGGTCGGCCGCAGCGATGTCCCAATCATGCGCGTCGGTCGATGCAACGGCGACATCGAAATCGCCCGACGCGACCTGTGCGAAGCGCAGCGCCAGCGACGGCACCTTTGGCTGCGCAAACAGCCCAAGTTTTTCCGCCACGGGCTCGATGAGGAATTTTGGCCCGGCGATTTTTGCGCCCTGCAAGGACCCGGACGGCGCATGGATCGCCCGGTCGTTGAGGAACGCACCCCGCCCGGCCCGCGCGGAAAAAACGTGTTCGAGCGCCGGCGCATCGACGACCCCCGCAACCGGCCGACCATCCACGACAAGCGCAACCGAAACCGCATAGCGCGGATCGCCATCCATGAAGCCGCGCGTGCCGTCGATAGGATCGACGATCAGCACGGTGCGGCTCGACAACCGGTCGGGCGTGTCCGCAGTCTCTTCCGACAGCCAGGCGGCCTCCGGGAAAAGGTCAGACAGGCGCTCGCGCAGAAAAATGTCGACGGCAAGATCGACCTCGGTGACGGGCGAGCCGCCTTCCTTCCAGGCGATACGGCCGGCGATACGCGCACCATTGCGGAAATGGTTTAGCGTCAGCGCCCCGGCATCATGCACGATGGCGAGGAGGTCCGCGAAACGGCGATCGTCGATCGCATCGAGGACTGCTGAGCCTGACTCCATCCAAGTTGGTTACGGGCGCTCCGCCGGGCGCGCAAGGCAAAGACCGGGGCGCGTTGACGCATTGCCGACAATTTGAGGGACTGCGGCGAGGCTGCGGCAGGCACGCTGCGCGTTTACCGCGCATGCACCGTATGTCTTAGCGCATTGGCGGTGGGCGATGCGGCAGCTTGCCGGCATGTCGTCCGCACTCGCCCACATCCGCACCCTCACCAGCCAACACCAGAATTGCGCCGGTGTCGCCATCGACGTCGATCTGTCGAGCGGCGTTGCCGTCTATAGCGTCTTGCTGCTTGATGCAGACGGCATGGAGGGCCGGCCCTTTGTCACGACCGCTGACGAGGTCGGTGCGAAGCGTGCGTGGCACCTGCTCGCGCGCGTGATGCGCATCGCCCGTTTTGTTGCAAGCCCCGAAGGCGGTTACCGCGTCGTCTCGGCGACGATGGGCGCACTGGTCGTACGGCCAATGCAAGCACGCCGTTCGCGTCGCGTCGCGCTACGGCGCCGTCCGTCGGCGCGCAAAAATCTTGCAGCACCAATCCGAGTGCTTCGCTACGCCGGTGAGCGCGAGATTATCGCGCGCAACTGAAACATGTCCCGCGAAAGTTGCAGACTTTTGCGATCGAGGACATGCGCCGACCAAGCCTAGAAAAGCACTTCGCCTGCGATCAACCCCAGGATCAGGAACACCGCGAAAATCGCGACGAAGACGAAAAACAGGATCTTTGCGATCCCGCCCGCTGCTTGCGACACGCCGGAGAAGCCGAGGAAACCGGCGACGATCGAAATCAGGAAAAAGATCAGAGCCCATTTCAGCATGGCAATTCCTCGAGAGATTTTCAGCCAAACGTAAGGCTTCGCTCAAGGTTCCGTCAGCGCAACAGGCTGTTCACCAACAGGCCCGCAAACAGAAGCAGGCCGGCATCGCGGTTCGCCCGGAACAGTTTTAACGCATGCGCTGCATCGCCGGTGCGGATCGACCAGGTCTGCCACGCGAGATGCGCGGCGAAGGCGGCGAGGCCCAGCCAGCCCGCGAGGCCCGCGCCGGCCAACCATAGTGCCAGTGCTGCCAACGCCACCGCGCCAGTGAAGAACATCCCCACCGCCGGCCGCACATTCGCGCCGAAAAGCCGCGCCGTCGACAACACGCCTGCTGCGGGATCGTCACGCTCGTCCTGCACGGCGTAGATCGTGTCGTAGCCGACCGTCCAGCTGATCGCGGCGGCATACACGAGCACCGCCGGCCAGGCGAGCGCGCCGGTGATGGCAATCCAACCGATGAGCCCGCCCCACGCGAAAGCGAGGCCGAGGATCGCCTGCGGCCAAGAGGTGAAGCGTTTCGCGAAGGGATAGATCGCGACGATCAGCAGCGACGCAAAGCCCGCCAGGATCGCGGGCGCATCGAAGCAGAGCAGGACGGCCAGCCCGACCGCGCATTGCGCCAGCAGAAACACAGCTGCGGAACGGGTCGTCACACGGCCAGATGGAATCGGCCGGCCGCGCGTACGGACAACGCGGGCATCGATGTCGCGATCGACGATGTCGTTGTACGTCGATCCGGCGCCGCGCATGGCGATCGCGCCGATCAGGAACAGTGCGAGGTGTGTCGCGCGAGGTCCTTGGTACTGCGAAATGCTCGCCAGCGTGCTCGACCACCAGCAAGGCAGAAGCAGCAGCCACCAGCCGATCGGCCGGTCGAGACGGGCCAGCTGCACGTAGGGACGCCAGGAGATCGGCGCGAAAGCCAGCGCCGGATGATGTGCGACGGAATCGGGAAGAAGGTCGGAGGCCGCGTCCGGCGGCCGCTGCGACGTCACACGCTGGAGATCACAGCGGTCCGGACGGGAGCCTTTGAACCTGCGGGCCGCCCATGCCGCCGCCGCCCGCCGCCTGCTGGGACTTCATCTTTTCCATCTGCGCGGCGACCTTGCAGGCCTTGGCCGCAAAGCTGGCCGACTTGTCACGACCCGCCTTGGCGTTGTCGACGAAATTGTCGGGGATGTTGCACCAGTCCTTGTTCTTCTCGAGGAAGGTGACAAGCTTGCCGTCCTGAGCCGCGAGACCGCGCAGTTTCGGACAGGCCGCTGTAGGCTCGAGCTGTTTGCCGCCGCCCGACAGCTTGTTCAGCGAATTGATGAGCGTCTGACGCTCGGCCATGATCTTACCCATGTCCTCCTGGCAATCAGCGAGGGCCGGCGTCGCGACAGGCAGCAAGGCCAGTGCGGCGGCGATCGGGAACCAGCGAAGGACAGACGGGCTCATAGGTTTTGTTCCGGACGGTCAATCTACGCGAAGTCGCACGCTTCTTGCCGTGCGAAAACGGCGTCTTTTTGGCATCCGCGGCCAATCATCGCAAATCGACCAATTGAAAACCCTCGCCGTTCCGTACGATGCGCCCGGGTCGGCCATCCGGCGCATGGGCGGCGACGAACAGCGTATCCGTGCCGGCCAGGTCGCCGAAGAACACCCGTCGTGTCGCCGCCGACTGGCGTTGGTCGAAGTCCGGCGTCGAGGACCATCCAGGATTGGCAAGTTGGCAGGCGTGGTGGAGCACGTCGCCGCCAAGGATCGCGGTCTGCCCGCCTGACTGCACCCGAAGGCTCATATGGCCGACGGAATGACCGGGCGTGCTGACGGCGGTGATGCCGGTAGCGATCTCGTCGCCATCGTCGATGAGATCGAAGAGCCCGGCATCGGCAACCGGCCGCACCGAATCCTCGAACACCTGCCGGTGTTCGGCATCGGCGCTCTGGTCCCGCCAATAGGCGAATTCGGTCCGCCCCGTGACGTATCGCGCGCGCGAAAACGTCGGCACCCACGCGCCGCCGACAAGCCGCGTGTTCCAGCCGACGTGGTCGACATGGCAGTGCGTGTTGACGACGATGTCGACGTCGTCCGGGCCAAAGCCTGCTGTCGCGAGCCGGTCGAGAAAGTCGTCGCTGCGGCCATTCCAGGCCGGCACCTTCCGTCCCTGCTTGTCGTTGCCGAGCCCCGTGTCAACCAGCACCTTGCGGCCGCCGGTTTCGATCAGGAACGACTGGATCGCCATTTTCAGGCGGCCGTTCTCGTCCGCGAAAGCGGGGATGAGCCACGGGATGGCCCGGATCGCCTCGGGCGTTGCCTGCGGCAGTACGAAACGGCTGCCGCCCGTCGTCTGCAGTTCCGTCACCGCACGGATGCGGATGTCGCCGATCTTGAGGTCCATGCGAAATCCTCGAAGCTTCAGGCGAGCAGCAGCCCGCCGTCGACGATGATCGTCTGGCCGAGCACGTAGGCCGACAGCGGCGAGGCGAGAAACAAAGCGACACCCGCCATATCCGAGGGCGTGCCGAGCCGCCGCATCGGGATTTTCGTCAGCGTCGCGTCGAGGCGTTTTGGATTGTCGGTCGTGATTTTCGTGAGCTTCGTGTCGACGAGGCCGGGCGCGATGCCGTTCACGCGGATGCCGTCGCGGGCATAGGCTTCGGCGAGCGTGCGCGTAAGCCCGACTGCGCCGGCTTTCGATGCGTTGTAGGCTGGGTTGCCCTTCGTCGAATGAAATGCCGCCGTCGAACTGACGATGATGAGCGCGCCTTTCGCGGCCGCGAGATGTGGCCGGAATTTTTCCGCGCAGGCCATGAGGCTCGACAGGTTCACGTCGAGCACCTTGCGAAAGCCGGGCATCGTGAATTCCTGCCGGTCGTAGAGCACGGTGCCCTGGCACAGCACGAGCGCATCCAGTTTGTCGAAGCCTGGCGTGGCAATCTCGACCGCCGCATCACTGCCGACATCGACGCTCGTGTAGGTCAGACCCGAGAGATCGGAGCCTGCCTCGCCGGCATAATCCTTCGCGGTCGCGCGCGTGCCCCAGACATGGACACTTGCACCCTGCGCCCGAAACGCGTGCGCAATGCCGTTGCCGATGCCGCTCGACCCGCCGACGACGAGCGCGGTCTTGCCCGCAAAATCCAGCGCTTGCATCGGCCCTGTCCGTTTTCCTGTTGGTTGGCGACCTTCATGCCCTTGCGCGTCGGTCCCTGCAATGCAGAAGGTGCGGCATCACGGAGCTCGAACATGATCCTGCCGCCCGCACCCGACCGGGCCTTCGTCGCACGCGAGGCCGCAAAAATGTTCCTCGAAGTGCGCGCCGTGAATTTCTACGATGGCACGCCCTTCATCTTCACCTCCGGCAGTGCGAGCCCCGTCTATATCGACTGTCGCAAACTGATTTCGTTTCCACGTCTGCGCGCGGCGATGATGGATTTCGCCGTCGGCACCATCCTTCGCGACATCGGCTATGAGGCGATCGACTCGATCGCCGGCGGCGAGACAGCCGGCATTCCCTTCGCGGCTTGGATCGCCGAACGGATGAGTCTGCCGATGCAATATATTCGCAAGAAGCCGAAGGGTTTTGGCCGCAACGCACAGATCGAAGGCGATCTCCACGAAGGTGCGCGGACGCTGCTTGTCGAGGATCTGGCCAGCGAGGGCTCGAGCAAGATCAATTTCGTGCAGGCGTTACGCAACGCGGGCGCGAAGGTCGATCATTGCTTCGTGCTGTTCTTCTACGACATCTTTCCCGGCACGAAGGAGACGATGGCGGACATGAATGTCGCGCTGCACCACCTGACCACTTGGTGGGACGTTCTCGCAGTCGCGAAGGCGAGCGGACATTTCGAGCCGCGCGTGCTCGACGAGGTCGAGCGCTTCCTTCATGCGCCAGTCGAATGGTCGGCGGCGCATGGCGGCGGCGGCACGAAATCGCGCGAGTGAGGTAATTTTTATAAGTCTCTTGAAAGTCGGGACAATCGGCGCATCATCCTTCCCAATAACAAAATTTGGGAGGTTGCGATGCCGACAGGTGCATCCGATGTGAATTCCGCCGATCTCATCCGCAAGATCACCTGGCGGCTGATCCCCTATCTCGGCTTCATCTATCTCATCGCCTACATCGACCGTCAGAACGTCAGCTACGCGAAACTGCAGATGGTCGGCGATCTCGGCCTCTCCGAATATGCGTACGGGCTCGGCGCCTCGCTTTTCTTCATCGGCTATTTTCTCTTCGAAGTGCCGTCGAACGTCTTCCTCGAGAAGGTCGGCGCGCGCATCTGGTTCACGCGCATCATGATCTCGTGGGGGCTCGTCACGATCGCACTCGCGTTCACGAACAGCCCCGCCATGTTCTACGTGTTGCGCTTCCTGCTCGGCGTCACGGAGGCCGGGTTCTTCCCCGGCGTGTTGTACATTCTGACGCTCTGGTTCCCATTCAAGCACCGCGCGAAAATGGTCGGGTCGTTCATGATCTTCAGTGCCATCGCCAATGCGGTCGGGGCACCGATCGGCGGCATGCTGCTCGATCTCAATGGCGCAATGGGGTACCGCGGCTGGCAGTGGGTGTTCATGGTGACCGGCGTGCCGGCCGTCATCATGGGCTTCGTCACCTTCTTCTATCTCGACGACAAACCGGAGACGTCGAAGTTCTTGACGGACGGCGAGAAGCGCTGGCTGCGGGAGACGCTCGACGCCGAAGACACGTCGATGAACAAGACGAAGCACGGTAACCCGCTCGCTGCATTGCTCGACGCGCGCGTGCTCCTGATGTGTTTCTACTACATCGCTTTTCCGCTCGGCGCTTACGGGCTAAGCTACTGGCTCCCGACGATTGTGAAGGGCTTTGGCGTGTCGAACACCGTCAACGGCTTCATCAACATCATCCCGTGGGTGATCGTCGCCTTTGCACTCTGGATCGTACCGTCGCGCGCTTCGGCGACCGGCAAGACGACGCCCTACATCGTCGGGCCGGCTTTGTTCGGCGCCGCGTGTCTCGTCGCAAGCGTCTATGTGCCCGGCAATGCGCTGAAATTCGCGTTCCTCTGCGGCGCGGCGGCCGGCATTTTTGCCGGTCAGCCGGTTTTGTGGAGCCTGCCATCGTCGTTTCTGACCGGCGCAGGCGCGGCGGCAGGGCTTGCGGCGATCAATTCGGTCGGCAATCTCGGCGGCTTCATCGCGCAGAATGTCGTGCCGTGGATCAAGGACCAGACGGGCAGCAACGAGGCGCCGATGCTGTTCCTCGCGGCCTGTCTAACCGTTGGCGGACTTATGACATTCGCCGTGCAGGCTGTAATTCGCAGGCGTGCAAACGGCATATTTACGGTCGCACCCGCGGAATAGACACCCTCCCAAAGCTGTTGCAGAAAGGCCGCAAGGTCGGATCAAGCGGTAGTGACGCGTCGCTTAAAGCAAGACGAACAAGCCCGGCTGTGATCTTTTCGGCCTCAGGGGAGAGGCCATGAATCGCACTCGCAGCCGGCGGCGGCGCGCAATCCGATGATCGACGCGTGGTGCAAATCCGCGCGCCTGCCGGCGCTCGCCGGCAGCGACGACGCGCCGATCTTCTACGCGGATATCGTCCACGACTATCCGAAAGTCGGCGGCGTCGGCGAATATTCGGCGCGATTGCTGAAAGTTCTGCGCGCCCGCTACGGCGATCGAATCCGTCCGCTGCGTACGATCGAGACCGAACTCGGCGCCGTCGATCCACGCTTGCCCTATCTCGATCGTGAGCGGCTGGCGCTGCAACGACTTGCGTTGCGTTACCCGAACGCGCTCGTCGTCGTGCCGAATTTCCAATCGCCGGTCTCGCCGCACGCGCCGTTTCGGCTGCGCATCGTGAACGTCGTCCACGACGTGCCGTTCGACCGCCTCGCGGGCGATCTGTCGCCGGACTATCTACGCTGGCTCGACGGCCGTTACGCCGAGACCGCGGCGAATGCCGATCATATCGCTTTCGTCAGCGACACGACGCGGCAGGAGTTCTGCGCGCGTTACGGTGCGCCACGCAGCGCGTCTGTCGTCGGCCCTGTGATGGACGGCGCGAACGTCCGCACCGCAGATGTATCGCGCGAAAACTTCCTGCTCGTCGTCTCGCATTTTGAGGATCACGGTCACAAGAATTTTGCCGGCATCGTAAAGCTGTTCGGCCGCCTCGCCGCGCGCGATCCCGCCTTGTGTCTGGTGATGACGGGGCGCGGGCGTGACCTGTTCGAAGCGTCGATCGCCGGCATCGATCCGGCGCTGCGCGCGCGCATCGATCATCGCGGTTTTGTGCCGCGCGAAGAGTTGGAAAGTCTGTACGGTCGCGCGCGCGCGCTCGTTTCGCTGTCGCGTTTCGAGGGCTTCGACATGCCGTCTGCGGAGGCTGCGTTGCGCGGCACGCCGCTAATCTTGTCCGACCTTCCTGTCCGCCGCGAATTGTTCGGCGACAGCGTCTGCCTCGTCGATCCCCTGATACCGTCGCTTGCGAAGATCGAGGCCTTTCTTGCCGCGCCTGTCGCGCCGAAGCCACGCGTCGCGCATGCACTTCCCGGTGCGGTCGGCGACGCGTTCGGCCGCGTTGTCACGCAACTCGCGGCGACGTCGTCGCGCAGACACGCGATCACGGACGTTGCGCGAAACGCGTCGTGGCGTCGGCAAGGCGCACGCGCGGCGCTGCTCGCCGGCACGATCGCGGCAAGCACACTGTTTTATCTTGAGACCGCGACGCCGACCTGGGCGCAGGCGTTTCCCGGGATCGGCGGCCCGAGCGCCAACGGCAACGGCGGCTATTACAACAGCATCACACCGCTCGACGTCTTCTCAAGCGCGCAGTCGGTCACGCGTCTCGCGAACGATCGCCAGGCGCTGATGATCACCAACGGCGTGCTAGCAAACATTCTCCGCGGCACCAACGAGCAGATCAACTGCAGCGACTGCGTTTCTGCGTTCGGCTCGATCGGTTCTTTCAGCGTCGGCTTCCACGGCCGCAAGCAATTGACGCCCAACCTTTCTGTCGTCGGCGGCATCTCCTTCAACCAATATCGCGCCGGCGGCGTGAGCGTCACGAGCGCACCGATCCTCGCCGGCCTTTTTCGCTACGACTTCGTCGAACTCGGCGCATCGCGGCCCTTCGTCGAGTTCGGCGGCGTGCTGTCGCCGGCGCAGCGCGTCGTCTCGACACGCAACTACGGCGCGGGGCTCGGCACCATCGCAGCCCGGAGCACGAGCAGCGTCACCAGCGGCTCGGTCTTTGGCCGCCTCGGCTGGGTCTGGCGGCTGTCGCCGCGTGACGAAGTCGCCGCCGCCGTGGAAATCTCTCAGGGTTGGCAGCGTTTCGGCGGCGCGTCCGAGGGCGGCGCGGGCCTGCCATCGAATCCCGTGCCGTTGTCTGCTGGCGGCGGCATCGATCGCATGGGCGTTGCGAAGATCGGCGGCCAGTGGACACATCTGCTGACCGACAAAATCGAGACGCAGCTCAATCTCGGCGTCGCGCATAGCTTTGGGTCGCGGAGCGGTCTCAACGCCGCGCTTGGCGGACGAAACCTGCTCAGCGAGCGCGCCTGGGCCGAATATGGCGCGCGCATCGGCTACCGCATTCAGCAGAATTTCGTCATCGACGTCTTCACCGACGGCACGCTCGGCGGCCGCCCGGTCGGCAACACGGTTCACGGCGGCATCGCGGCGCGCTACTCCTTCTAGCGTTTTCGCCGGAGTCGCCGAAGCTGCGCCGTTCGCCGACCTATTTTCTGCCGCTGGCCGCCGCCTTCGTCGCCGTGACGGCCTGCGGCTTCGCGCAGCCGCGCGCGCTCCGCGATCTCGGCAATCTCGTCTCCGACATCTGGCAGCGCATCGAACCGCGCACCTTCGATCCCGAGGGGCCGGTGCGCATTCTTGCCATCGACGAGGCGAGCCTCGCCGAATTCGGGCAATGGCCGTGGCCGCGCACGCGCATCGCGGAAACCACGCGAAAGCTCATCGACATGGGCGCCGCGGCGGTGGCCTTCGACATCATCTTCGGCGAGCCCGACCGCACGAGCCTCGAACGGCTTGTGCCCACTTTGCCCGCAGGGCCTGCGCGGGACGCGCTCGCCGCGCAGATCGGAAACTCACCGCCGAACGACAAGGTTCTCGCCGAGGCGTTCGCGACCGGCCCCACGGTCGCCGGCGCCACCTTGCTCGTCGACGGGCCGCCCAGTCCGCTGACTGCGAAGGTCGGCTTCGTGACCGCCGGCGATGATCCCCGGCCCTTCCTCAGCGCATTCCGCAGCGCCGCCATCCCGCTGCCGGTCATTGCCGAAGGTGCGCGCGGCATCGGAATGACGAACTGGCTGCCAGATCGTGATCAGGTGATCCGCCGCGTGCCTCTCGTCGTGCGGCAAGGCACGGTGCTCTATCCATCGCTATCGCTGGAAGCGCTGCGCGTCGCGGAAGGTCCTTCGACGATCATCATCCGCTCGTCCAACGCGAGCGGCCAATCCGCATTCGGCGCGCATACCGGCGTCAACACACTGAAGATCGGCGACCGCGAGATCGCGACCGGCCCCGCGGCCGAGGTGCGCCCGTACTACACACCGACGGAGCCGGCGCGCTTTATCCCCTACGGAAAATTTGCGCGCGGCGAAGTCGACCGGTCCGAAATCGAAGGCCGCATCATCATGGTCGGCACGACCGCGATCGGTCTCGGCGACGTCCGCGCGACACCGCTCGATCCCGCCGTGCCCGGTGTCGAAATCCAGGCGCAGATCGTTGAAGCGCTCGTGGGAAACACGGTCTTGGCGCGGCCGGATTGGGCGCCGGGCGCCGAATTCGCCGGCGCGCTCGTCCTGTTTTTGCTTGTCGCGTTCGCTTTGCCGTCCGTATCGCCGCTCGTGTCGGCGCTGGTTGTCGGTGGTCTCGTCGTTGCCAGCGGAGTCGGCTCGTTCCTCGCCTTCCATCGCGCGAAACTGCTGTTCGATCCGTCCTTCGCCATCTTGTCGATGGTGAGCGCCTACATCTTCGGGACGCTGTCGCTGTGGCGCGCCGAACGCGTGTCGCGGAAACAGGTGCGCAATGCTTTTGGCAAGTTTCTCGCGCCCGCCGTCGTCGACAGGCTTGCCGCCGATCCACGCGGGCTCGTGCTCGGCGGCGAGACACGCGAACTCACCGTGATGTTTTCGGACCTGCGCAATTTCTCGGGCATTTCGGAAGGGCTCGACGCGCAGGCGCTGACGCAATTCATGAACGCCTATCTCTCGCCGATGACGGACGCGATCCTCGACGAAGAAGGCACCGTCGACAAATATATCGGCGACGCCATCGTCGCGTTCTGGAATGCGCCGCTCGATGTCGCGGAACATCCCGCGCGAGCCGTGCGCGCCGCCCTCAAGATGCGTTCGGAACTCGCGCGCTTCAACGATCTGCGGGCCGAAGAAGCACGCACCGCCGGATTGTCCTACGTCGTTGCATCGCAAGGGATCGGTCTGAACACCGGTCCCTGCACGGTCGGCAACATGGGGTCGGCACGCCGCTTCGATTATTCGATTCTCGGCGACACGGTGAATCTCGCGTCCCGGCTCGAAGGCGTCACGAAAATGTATGGTGTCGACATCATCGCATCGAACGCCGTCGTCGCGCAGACACCCGATTTCGGCTGGCTGGAACTCGACCGCGTGCGCGTCAAGGGACGGTCGGAGGCGACGACGATTTTTGGCCTCGCAGGAGACGAAAGTTTCGCTGCGTCGCCTGCCTTCGTGCAATGGCGCACGGCGCATCAGGCGATGCTCGCCGCTTACCGCTCCGGCGATGTTGCCGCGGCGCGGCGCCACACGGCCAGCCTTCACGACGAAGCGCCACCCGCCTGGGCCGCGCATTACTCTGCGATGGCCGACCGGTTCGATAATGTCGCCGGGGAAACACAGACGCTCGAAAAAGACGGCGTACGCCTGCTCGACAGCAAATAGTGGTTCGTCACTCCGCGGATAGCGACTAGCCTGTACGGATTCGACTGAGGGGGCGGAAGACTTGGTGCGATCGAACGGCTGGCGGAGCGCGGCGCTTCTGGTCGCGGCAACGATGCTGCTCGCCATGCCGGCGGCGGCACAGAGCATCGGCGTCGCCGAAACAGTCCGCAATCAAGTGCTGCAGGTGACGCGAGGCGCGACGCAGCCGATCGCATCCGGGGAAGCCGTCGTCCGCAATGAAGTCGTGCGGACCGGCGCCGACAGCGCCACGAAACTCGTCTTCCGCGACGACACGAATCTTGCGGTCGGCCCTTCGGCGACCGTGACGCTCGATCGTTTCGTCTTTGCGGGCGACGAGACAAGCGCGTCGAAGGTGAGCGTCAATCTCGTGCGCGGCGCATTCCGGTTCACGACCGGCCTTTCCGACAAGCGCGCCTATGAGATCAACACGCCCGTCGCGACGGTCGGCGTGCGCGGCACCATCTTCGATGTGTTGAGCGTCAACGGACAGACGGTCGTCGTGCTGCTCGACGGCGCACTCACCGGCTGCACCAAGAGCGGCCAATGCCGGTCGATCTCGAACCCCGGCGACACGCTCATCATCACCGCGACCGGCATCCGCACGACCACGACGCCAGGCGGCCCCGGCGGCTTCAGCTTCGCAAGCTATTGCGGGTCGGACGGGCTCTGTGCGCCGACACGTTATGCCTCGTCGCCGACCGACGGTGGCCAGATCGCGTCAGCGCTCTGCGGGCGCTGAGCCGAGCGACTGAGGCCGTCACGCGATTGTCATAGCCGGGTGCGAGGCGGTTGCGTCCGCGCCCACACGCTGCTTAATCCGCCGAACCTGAAGGTGCCCGGCTTGAGCCGTGTCGGCGCCACACCCCCATCCCGGAGCGAAAACTGCGATGACCGATTGGCCGACCCATGCCCGTATCTCCGGTCCGATCGTGATGATTGGTTTCGGGTCGATCGGCAAAGGCACGCTGCCGCTGATCGAGCGCCATTTCGACTACGACCCCAACCGTTTCATCGTCATCGATCCCGACGACAGCGACCGCGCGATGCTCGACGAACGCTGCATCCGCTTCGAATGTCTCGCCATCACGCGCGAAAATTATCGCGATGTGCTGACGTCGCTTCTGACGGAGGGCGAGGGTCAGGGCTTTTGCGTCAACCTTTCCGTCGACACCTCGTCGCTTGCGATCATGCAACTCGCACGCGAACTCGGCTGCCTCTATGTCGACACGGTCATCGAGCCGTGGCCGGGCTTCTATTTCGACGCCTCGCTCGGGCCGGAGGCACGCAGCAATTACGCGTTGCGCGAAACGGTCCTTGCCGAGCGGCGAAGAAACCCCGGCGGGTCGACCGCCGTGTCGTGCTGCGGCGCGAACCCCGGCATGGTGTCGTGGTTCGTGAAGCGCGCGCTGCTCAATCTCGCCGCCGATCTCGGCGACACGCAGCCCGAGCCGGCCTCACGCGAGGACTGGGCCAAACTTGCACAGCGCCTCGGTGTGAAGGGTATCCATATCGCCGAGCGCGACACGCAGCGCGCGGTGCATCCGAAGCCTGCGAAGGTGTTCGTGAACACGTGGTCGGTCGAAGGTTTTGTGTCGGAAGGCATGCAGCCGGCCGAACTTGGATGGGGCACGCACGAGCGCTGGATGCCCGACAATGCCGGCACGCACGAAGCGGGTTGCGGCGCGGCGATATTCCTGCGGCAGCCGGGCGCCAACACGCGGGTGCGCTCGTGGTGCCCGACGCCAAAGGCGCAATACGGTTTTCTCGTTACGCACAATGAGTCGATTTCGATCGCAGATTTTCTGACCGTGCGCGAGGGTAATGACGTCGTCTACCGCCCGACCTGCCACTACGCCTACCACCCGGCGAACGATGCCGTGCTCTCGCTGCACGAGATGTTCGGCAATGCCGGCCGCGTGCAGGACGAGCATCACATTCTCACAGAACGCGATATTGAAGACGGCATCGATGAACTCGGCGTGCTGCTCTACGGGCACGCAAAGAACGCCTACTGGTTCGGCTCGCAATTATCTGTCGAAGAGACGCGTGAAATCGCGCCTTACCAGAACGCGACGGGCCTGCAGGTCACGTCCGCCGTGCTGGCCGCGATGGTGTTTGCGCTCGAAAATCCCGAGCTTGGAATCGTCGAGGCGGACGAAATGGATTTTCGCCGCTGCCTCGCAGTGCAGTCGCCGTATCTCGGGCCGCTCGCGGGCTATTACACCGACTGGACGCCGCTCGATGGCCGACCGGGATTCTTTCCCGAAGACATCGACGAGAGCGACCCATGGCAGTTCCGGAATATCCTTGTGCGCTAGGCTCGCTGAACAGCGAGCGCGGTTAACGAAGCGGCTTCTTCGGCTGATATGTTGCAGCACTTTTTGCGACGCAGCTGGCCGGCAGAGGTGCAGAAGGTCCAACCTCGTAGCCTTGATGACGCATCATCTCGGCGACGAGCGACCCGGCATTCATCGTCCCCTGACCTTCAGGACGATAGCGCTCACCCATCCGCGCTTGTAGCAGTGGATCGATTCCTGCCATCGCAGGTAAGCCGCGCTTGACGGCATCTAGAGCTGCTGCGACGCCATCCTTCGACCAAACGATTTCCTGCATCTCAACGTAAATTGGGTCATCAAGCGAAAGCCCACCTGAACTGTAAGGCAACGACAAGCTATCAAGGAGTGCAAGAAGAGCTTGAGCCTCGTCGCCGCCCCTCTTCATAGCGTGGCTGCGCACTGTGGTGCGTTGTTCCGGTCTCATAGCGCGAAGCTGTTGCTCAGTCGGAGCCTTCATTCGATAAGTCCTTCCCGATAGTGGAGGTCAGTGACGGAAGATACTAGTAAGACTTATCCCGCTGTTGAAATCGTGGAGGTCGCTTTTCACGAAATGCCGCCGAGCCTTCCTTCAGCTCGTCGCTGCTCAACGACGCGCGATGCCGCGCATCGATCGCGCTCGCATCGTACACACCGCGCGAAATCGCGTTGAGGCTCGCTTTCATGCCCGCGACGGCGTTCGGCGCGTGGGCCGAAAGACTCTCCGCAAGCGCGTTCACGCGCGCGTCGAGCTCCGATGCCGGCACGATCTCGTCGAGATATCCGATGCGCAAAAGCTCACTCGCTTCGAGCTTGCGCGCCGTCAGGAACAGCATCTTCGCATTGCTGAGCCCGATACGCGCGACGAAGCGTTCGAGCCCGCTGCGATAGTAATGCAGGCCAAGTTTCGCCGCGGGCATCACGAGCTCGCAGGTGTCGACACCGATGCGGAAGTCACAAGCGAGCGCGAGGTCGGTCGAGCCGCCATAGACGCCGCCGTTCAGCCGGCAGATCGTCGGCATGCGCAGGGCCTCGAGCCGGTCCGCGACTTCCGAGAAGGATGGGCCGGCGGCTGTCGCCTGTCCGCCGACGGCGCGCAGATCGAAACCGGCGGAGAAGGCCCGGCCTGTGCCCGTCAAAACTAATACGCGCACATCACGATCCGCCTCGACGCGATCGAAGAGCGCCACTAGCGCTAAGAGGTCGTCGGGCTCGATGCGGTTCATCGCCTTCGGGCGATTCAACCGGATCGTTGCGCGAAAACCGTCGATCGTCAGGATCGGCGGCGTGTGGTCGTCATTACTCATGCGGCAACGTTAGCGCGCGTCAGCGTCGCGCGAAACGAACGGCCATCGCAAAACGTCGACGCAGAACAGCGCTGCCCATACGAAGACAGGCTGTAGCATCAGGCGCGGCACGTGATACCAGAGCGACGACGGCAGGCCCGGCACATCGAGTGCCATCGCGGCATGCTTGATGTTGGCGGGAAAAACGCAAACCGCGTAGAGCGCAAACGCGATGCCGGCCGCGCGGCGAAAGCGCGGCGTCATCAGCGCGAGCGCACCGGCAATCTCGCAAACGCCGGTGATGATGATAACGGCGCGCGGATACGGCACCCAGTCCGGCACGATTTTCAGGATCGCGTCGATCGCCACGAAATGGCCGATGCCGGCAAGTCCGTAGAAAACGATCAACAGCCAACGCGCGGTTGTTTGCGCGCGCTGAAGTCCGGCAGCGCTCAAACCGCCACGTCCGCCTTGATCGCCGCCGCGGGATCGTAGCCCTCGATCGCAACATGCGCGGCGCGGAAATCGAAAATGTTGCGCACGCCAGGATCTAGCACAAGTTTTGGCAGTGCGCGCGGCGTGCGCGTGAGTTGAAGCTGCGCCTGTTCAAGATGGTTGTCGTAGAGATGGGCGTCGCCGAAGGAATGGACGAAGTCGCCGGGCTCGCAGCCCGTCGCCTGCGCCATCATCGCGGTCAGCAGCGCATAGCTCGCGATATTGAAGGGCACGCCAAGAAACACATCGGCCGAACGCTGGTAGAGTTGACAGGACAGCCGCAGCTTTCCGCCGACCTCCGCGACATGGAACTGGAAGAGACAGTGACAGGGCGCGAGCGCCATCGCGTCGAGGTCAGCCGGATTCCACGCCGAGACGACAAGGCGCCGCGAGAACGGGTTCTTGCGTATCTCCTCCTGCACCCATGCCATCTGATCGATGGTGCGTCCGTCCGGGCAGGCCCATGAGCGCCACTGCTTCCCGTAGACGGGGCCGAGGTCGCCTTCCTCGTCCGCCCACTCGTCCCAGATGGTGACCTTGTTATCGCGCAGGTACTGGATGTTGGTGTCGCCGGCGAGGAACCAAAGCAGCTCGTGAATGATGGCGCGCAGATAGAGCTTCTTGGTCGTGACGAGCGGAAAGCCCTCGGCCAGATCGAAGCGCATCTGGTGGCCGAAGACCGAGCGCGTGCCCGTGCCGGTGCGGTCGGCCTTGGGCACGCCGCCGTGAAGGACTCGCGAGAGGAGATCGAGATAGGCTTGCATGACCGGTCCGCTGGCTGGCCTGCATCTTTAGCGCGACACGCGGCGGCCGGCATCCGGCAACGGTCGGTCCCTGTGGACGGCAGAATCTCATCCGTCACATTGCAGTCAGAGATCGCCGTTAGCGAAATGGAGCTGCGCACAGACGGAAAATCCGTTGCTCGCTTGACTCGCGATAGGCCCGAGCCTATTCCGCAGCGGCCTGTTGGCACTCTCTTGGGATGAGTGCCAAGGCTCTTTCTGCGGCCGTTGCGCCGCTTCCTGCACAGGAAAGCCACATGAAATTTCGTCCCCTGCATGACCGGGTCGTGGTCAAGCGCACCGAAGGTGAAGAGAAGACCAAGGGCGGCATCATCATCCCAGACAACGCCAAGGAAAAGCCCCAGGAGGGCCAGGTCGTGGCTGTCGGTCCAGGCGCGCGCGACGAAGCCGGCAAGCTCGTCCCCCTCGACGTGAAGTCGGGCGACAAGATCCTGTTCGGCAAATGGTCAGGCACGGAAGTGAAGATCGATGGCGAAGATCTCCTCATCATGAAGGAGAGCGACATCATGGGCGTCGTCGCCTGATTCACTTTCCCATCATTCAGACAATCTGACGGAGTTCAAAACACATGGCAGCCAAAGACGTACGTTTTTCCGGCGATGCACGCGACAAGATGTTGCGCGGCATCGAAGTTCTCGCCAATGCGGTCCGTGTTACGCTTGGTCCCAAGGGCCGTAATGTCGTGATCGAGAAGTCCTTCGGCGCCCCGCGCATCACCAAGGATGGTGTGACGGTCGCGAAGGAGATCGAGCTCGGCGACAAGTTCGAGAACATGGGCGCGCAGATGATGCGCGAAGTCGCTTCGAAGCAGAACGACATGGCTGGTGACGGCACCACGACGGCGACGGTTCTTGCCCACGCCATCGTCAAGGAAGGCGCAAAGTCTGTCGCCGCCGGCATGAACCCGATGGATCTCAAGCGCGGCATCGATCTCGCCGTTCTTGCGGTGGTCGAAGACCTCAAGAAGAACTCGAAGAAGGTCACGTCGAACGACGAGATCGCGCAGGTCGGCACGATTTCGGCAAACGGCGATGCCTCCATCGGCCAGATGATCGCGGAAGCGATGCAGAAGGTCGGCAACGAGGGCGTGATCACGGTCGAGGAAGCCAAGACGGCCGAGACCGAACTCGACGTCGTCGAAGGCATGCAGTTTGATCGCGGATATCTCTCGCCGTACTTCATCACCAACGCCGAGAAGATGGTCGCCGAGCTTGAGGACCCCTACATCCTCATCCACGAAAAGAAGTTGTCGTCGCTGCAGCCGATGCTGCCGATCCTCGAGGCGGTCGTACAGGCCGGCAAGCCGCTCATCATCATCGCCGAAGATGTCGAAGGCGAAGCGCTTGCCACGCTCGTCGTCAACAAGCTGCGTGGTGGCCTGAAGATCGCGGCCGTGAAGGCACCGGGCTTCGGTGACCGTCGCAAGGCGATGCTCGAAGACATCGCGGTCCTGACGGGCGGCGAGATGATCGCCGAAGATCTCGGCATCAAGCTCGAGAACGTCACGATCCAGATGCTCGGCCGCGCCAAGCGCGTCCGCATCGAGAAAGAAAATACCACGATCATCGACGGCGCCGGGCAGAAGTCCGACATCGAAGGCCGCGTGGCGCAGATCAAGGCGCAGATCGAGGAGACCACCTCGGACTATGATCGTGAGAAGCTTCAGGAGCGTCTCGCGAAACTCGCAGGCGGCGTCGCGGTCATCCGCGTCGGCGGCGCGACCGAGGTCGAAGTGAAGGAAAAGAAGGATCGCGTGGACGACGCGCTCAACGCCACCCGCGCTGCGGTGGAAGAAGGCGTGCTTCCGGGCGGCGGCATTCCGCTGCTCCGGGCTGTTGCGGCCCTCAAGAATCTCGAAGCCAAAAGTGCCGATCAGAAGACCGGCATCGAGATCGTCCGTCGCGCCCTTCTGTCGCCCGCGCGACAGATCGTCGACAATGCCGGCGATGACGGCGCTGTCGTCATCGGCAAGCTCCTCGAGTCGTCGGATTACTCCTACGGCTACGACGCGCAGGCGGGTGAATACGGCAACCTCATCCAGAAGGGCATCATCGACCCGACCAAGGTCGTTCGTACCGCCCTGCAGGATGCGGCTTCGGTTGCTGGCCTCCTCATCACGACGGAAGCCATGATCGCCGAAATGCCGAAGAAAGACTCGATGCCCGCGATGCCGGGCGGCGGCGGCATGGGCGGCATGGATTTCTGATCCACCGCTTCCCAAGGTAAAGTTATAGAAGGCCCCGGTCTCGACCGGGGCCTTTTTCGTTGCACCTGCGAAGAAAATGCTGCGCGGCGGTGAACCTCAGCGCGCTTCCACCATGAACGATTTGTCATTAGGGTTGACCCGAGCGAAAGGGGCGCGGCGGCGCGCAGCGATGGCGGCATCGGACGATCGCATTCGAGGACAGACCATTACCCGCGCCGAGCTTCTCGACGCGGTCTATGCCGTTTGTCCGGGTCTCACACGCGTGCAGGCGCGCGCTGTTTTCGAAATGACGTTGGAAGAAATCACCGACGCTTTCACGCGAGGCGAGAGCGTTAGGCTGCGTTCGTTCGGCGCATTCAACGTTCGCTCGAAACGCGAGCGCATCGGCCGCAATCCGAAAACCGGGATCGAAGTGCCGATCCGTCCGCGCCGTGTCGTGACCTTCAAGGCATCGCCGGTGCTGATTGCGCGTGCCAACAACATGCCCTTCGCGCATCTCGAAAATCGAAACGAAGTCTGAGCGCGGATCGTCGGAGCGCGAGCCTGTCGGCTCGAACATCGCGTTGAAGTCGAAGATTTGAAGTCGAAGATTCGCGCTGCTTGAACCGAGCGAGCCGGGAAGCTCGCTGTAATGCGAAAGCTCGCGTTCTTACGCGCCCGCGCGGGCCTTCATCGCATGGTCGGCAAGGGTCTTGCCGAGCGACCAGACGGCGCCGGGCACACGATGGCTGTCGGCGATGACAGCATCGAACGCGGACGTGATCCAGTCGCAGTCCTGCGCGTCGATCACTAGCGGCGGTAGCAACTTGATGCAGTGATTGCCGTGTCCGGCAACCTGGCTCAGCACGCGATGCTCCTTGAAGAGCGGGATGGTGATGAGCTGGCAGAAGAGGCCCGCGTTCACGGTTTCGAGCAGGCTCCACGCGGCGCGCAGCTTCAGCGACTTGGGCGGCCCGAACTCGACGCCGATCATGAGGCCCTTGCCGCGCACGTCTTTCATCAGCTCGTAGCGCCCACACATTTCGTCGAAGGAGGCCGTAAGCCGCGCGCCGATCGCGGCGGCATTCTGGACAAGGCCTTCGTTCTCGATGACGCGCAGCGTCGCGATGCCGGCGGCCATTGCGAGATCGTTTTTTGAGAAGGTCGAGCCGTGGACGACAGCCCGGTCCATGCGGTTGAAGACCTTCTCGAACGTCTTGCGGCGCGTCAGCACCGCGCCGATCGGCACATGGCCACCAGACAGCGCCTTGGCGAGCAGCACCATGTCGGGCTCGACGCCCCAATGCTCCACAGCGAGAAATTTGCCGGTTCGGCCGAGGCCCGTCTGGATCTCGTCGACGACAAAGAGCGTGCCGTATTTGCGGCAAAGCGCCGCCGCCTGCTGGAGGTATCCGGCATCGGGCATGATGACGCCCTTGCCCTGAATTGGCTCTACGAAGAAGGCCGCCACATCGCGACCACGCAACGCTGCCTCGAGCGCCGCAAGATCATTGAAGGGCACCCGCGTCACGTTGGGAATCAGCGGACCGAAGCCGTCGCGGAAAACGCTATCGCCGTTCATCGACAGCGCGCCGTAGGTCAGGCCGTGAAACGCATGGTCGCAGAACACGAGGCCAGGGCGGCCCGTCGCGCCGCGCGCGAATTTCATCGCTGCTTCGACGGCCTCTGCGCCGCTGTTGGCGAAAAACGCCTTGTCCATATAGGGGACGCTGCCGAGCAGTTGTTCGGCGAGCAAGCCGGAGAGGACCGAGACGTCCATCTGCACAAGATTGGGCAGATCGGCATCGATGACGCTATTCAGCGCCCGGCGCACGTCTGGATGGTTGCGGCCAAGTGCGAAGACGCCCCAGCCCGACAGCAGATCGAGATATTTCTGGCCTTTGCCGTCCCACAGATACTGGCCCGCGCCGCGCGCGAAGGAGACATCGTAACCGATCGTCTGGAGGACCTTGACCATCTGCTCGTTGAGATGGCGGGTGTGCAGCCGGTAGCGGTCTGCATCGCGGTCCTGCGCGGCATGCGCCATATCGAATGCATCCGCCGCATCGAAAACTTGCGACCCCAGGGCCGGCATGTTGTTCATTCTCGCACCTTGGGGCATCCGTGCCGGACCATGAGAAACGGCAGCGCGAAGCCCCCCGTGCCGTATCAACGATAAATGCGCGTGGCCTTTGCCTGTGTCAAACGTGGCAGTATCGGTTAGACCATAATTTCCCGTAATGTAGCGCCGATGCCCGATCCGGATTCGGAAGCCGGCACTCCCCCTATTCCTGCGCCAGAGAACGGAAGGCCATGCGAAAACTTGCTATCGCGGTGCTCATCTTCGCAGCACTTGCCTTCGCTGCTGCTGTTTCGGGAGGAGATCGTTTTCTCTTCCTCGTCGCCGGCGCCGCACTCGTTTGCGCTGTGGCGACCTGGCGCAGCACGGACATCTCGTCCTTCTTGCAGATTTTCGTCTGCATCTTCTCGGCGGAGACGATCGTCTTCGGGCTGGCCGTCATTGCGCAACGTATGGGGATGCTCCCGGCGCGGCTCGAGGCTCTGCGAATCCCGGACGAACTGCCGGTCACGGTCGCGATTTTCTCGATCCTCGTATTCACGATCGGCCGACTGCCGTCTCTGCGACCCATGATCGGGATCGCCGGGCTCTATTACGGCGCTACGGAACGCGGCGCGGCGCGCATCTGGCCGTTCAAGCCGTTCATGGCATCGGAGCGTGCCATTGCGATCGCGATGGTCGTGTTCCTCGTGCTCGTCAATCAGGCGCAGGTCGCCATCACGGTCCGCCTGTCGTTCTTCAACCGCGACTGGTTCAACGCCATTCAGGAGAAGAATGCCGCCGTCTTCTGGACCCAGCTCTTTACGGTCTTCACCCCTTGGGCCTTTGTCTATGTGACGAGCGCCGTGATCGAATTCGTCGTGCAATCGATGCTGATCATTCGCTGGCGGCGCTGGCTGACGCGCTACTACACAGGCCACTGGCTCGACGAGCATTCGCATTACCGGATGAGCCTCGTCGGCTCGAACGCCGACAACCCCGATCAGCGCATCGCGGAGGACGTGAGCCGCTTCATCGACGGCGGCCAGCAGGGCTATGGCATCTACTCGTATTCGATTCTGCTGATCTCGACGCTGTCCTCGCTCGTCTCTTTCGCCATCGTGTTGTGGAATCTGTCCGGCAACTACGCGTTTCCCGGCACGAGCGTCACAATCCCCGGCTTCCTGTTCTGGGTGGCGCTTTTCTACGCGGCCTTCGGCACGCTCGTGACGCATCTCATCGGGCGATCGCTCGTGAAACTGTCGTTCACGCGCCAACGCGTTGAAGCCGACTTCCGCTTCTCACTCGCGCGCCTGCGCGAGTTCTCCGAGCAGGTGGCGCTGCTCGGCGGCGAGAAGGCGGAGAAGGCCTCGTTGACGCAGCGCTTCGGCGCCATCGTCGCGAACTATCTGCAGATCGTCGACACCAAGAAAAGGCTGATGGCGTTCACCGCGACCTATGGGCAGGTGTCGCCGATCATTCCCTACATCTTTGCGGCGCCCTTCTATTTCGCCGGAAACATCACGCTTGGAGTCATGACGCAGACGGCGAGCGCTTTCGGCCGCGTCGAGGGCGCGCTGACTTTCTTCGTCAATTACTACACGTCGCTGGCCGATTTCCGCGCCGTCTCGGACCGTCTATCGTCCTTCGACGCGTCGATCTTCCGCGCCCGCGAAGCGAGTTCGCATGGACCGCGCCGCACCGCCGGAACCGACGCGGTCGCGATGAACGACGTCACCGTCGCGCTACCGGACGGGCGTCGAATCATGGCGGACGCCGACATCCGTTTCGCGCCGCACGAAAGCGTGCTGCTGTCCGGGCCCTCGGGCTCCGGCAAGTCGACGCTACTCCGCGCCGTCGCCGGGCTGTGGCCCTACGGCGAGGGCACGGTCGCCATACCGCCTGATGCGTCCGTGATGGTGGTGCCGCAAAAACCTTACATCCCGCACGGGACGTTGCGCGCCGCCGTGACCTATCCCGATCCGCCGGACCGGCACGACGACGCTGCCATCGCCGAGGCTTTGCGCAAGGCGCGTCTCGAAGCGCTCGTTCCGCAGATCGATACCGAGGATCTCTGGTCACAGCGGCTCTCAGGCGGCGAGCAGCAGCGGCTCGCCATCGCGCGCGTCTTGCTTGCAAAACCCGACTGGTTGTTTCTCGACGAGGCGACGGCTGCGATGGACGAGGGGCTTGAGGCTGAACTTTACAAGATGCTGGCGACGGAACTGCCCGGCACGACGGTTGTATCGATCGGCCATCGCTCCACGCTCGATGCGCTCCACGCCCGCCGGCTCGTGATGACTCCCACGGACGGCGGGACGTTCGTGCCGACGGAGCGGAAGCAGGCGGCGGAGTAATATCGCCGCCGAACGACGTTACGGCGCGGTCGCCTTCCACGCCGGCAACGCCTGCACGCGGTCGAACCACGCGCTGACGTTCGCAAAGTCCACCATCGGGATTGCCGCCGCCGCGGCGTGCATCAGCGGCGCGACGACAGCGAAATCCGCCAGCGTTAGCCGGTCCTGCGCGATCCATTCGCGACCCGCGAGTTGATCGTCGAGCAGCTGCATCGCCGGCGGCAATAATGCGTCGCCGCGTGCGATTTCGGCCGAGTCGGGCGTGCCGCCAAGCACGCGTTTTGACACGCGCTCCCGGATGAGACAGGCCGCCGTCGGCGCGAAGTGAAATGCGGACCAGAAGAGCCAGCGGTTGACGTCGGCGCGTTCCTGGATTGCCGCGGGATAGATGTCCTGCTCCGGCACCGTGTCGGCGAGATATTGCATGATCGCGTGCGACTCCCAGAGCAGGAAGTCACCGTCGACGAGCAGGGGAACGCGCCCGGCCGGGTTGAGCCGCAGATAATCCGGCGCCTTATGCGCGCCGCGCGTCAGATCGAGCGGAACGAGATCGAGCGAGATGCCGAGCCGGTGCGCAGTGAGCAGCACGCGCCGCGAGTTCGACGACAGCGGATGATAGTAGAGGCGCATCGGGCAGGCTCCGGCATTTGCGCAGAAAGGCGCGGACAGGTCGCCGACGCAAGGGACTTACGCACCAATAGCCGTCGCTCGCTCTCCCCCGACTCGTGGTAGAAACGCCCATGTCCGGACCCGCGCCCGTCCGCCGGCTCGATCCGGTCCTGATCGATCGCATCGCCGCCGGCGAGGTCGTCGAACGGCCGGCCGCGGTCGTGAAGGAACTCGTCGAGAATGCGCTCGACGCAGGCGCCCAAATTATCGAGATCGTTATCGATGACGGCGGCCGGCGGCTGATCCGCGTGTCCGACGACGGTTACGGCATGGATGCCGGCGATCTCGAACTCGCGGTCGAGCGACATGCCACCTCGAAATTGGCGGACGGCGACCTTTCCGCCATCGCGACGCTCGGCTTCCGCGGCGAGGCGCTGCCGTCGATCGGCGCCGTCGCCGATCTCGCCATCGAGACGCGTCGGCAAGGCAGCGAACATGGCGTCGGCATCCGCATCGAAGGCGGCCGCAAGCATGCGCTGCGGGGCGCGGCTCGCGCCCGGGGCACGCGCGTGGAAGTGCGCGATCTTTTCGGCGCGACGCCGGCCCGGCTGAAATTTCTCAAGACTGCGCGCGCGGAAGCGCAGGCCGTCGCCGAGATCGTGCGTCGCCTCGCGCTTGCGCACTGCCACGTTGCCTTCACGCTCGCCGGCGACGGCGTTGCGACCATCGATCTGCCTGCAACGAAGTCGCGCGCGCGGCGCGTTGCTGACGTACTCGGCCGCGAATTCGAGGCAAACGCGATCCCGATCGATGCAATACGCGAGGATCACGCGCTTGCCGGCTTTGCATCGCTGCCGACGTGGCACCGCGGCTCCGCAGCGTTCCAGTACGTCTTCGTCAACGGACGCGGCGTGCGCGACAAGCTTTTTGCCGGCGCACTGCGCGGCGCCTATGCCGACCATGTGCCGGCCGGACGTTACGGCGCGGCCGTGCTCTTCCTTACCTGCGATCCGAGCGGCGTCGATGTGAACGTGCATCCGGCCAAAACAGAAGTACGCTTTCAGAACCCGGGCCTCGCGCGCGGGCTCGTCGTCGGTGCGCTGCGCGAAGCAATCGCGGCGGCCGGCCATCGTACGACAACATCGTTTGCGGCCGGCCGGCTACATGCCTTCGCGCGGCCTGCGTCGCCTGCGAACTGGGATTGGCGCGCATCGCCCGCCGCACCTGCTTATGTCCCGCCGCCGTCCAACGGCTTCGCCGACAATGCACAGGCCGGCTTCGACATCGGTGCGCCATCCGCCGATATCCGCCCGCCTGTCGATAACACGGCCACGGACAGCGACGCGCCGCTCGGCGCGGCACGCGCGCAACTGCACGAAACCTACATCGTCGCGCAAACGCGCGACGGCGTCGTCATCGTCGACCAGCACGCCGCGCACGAGCGGCTCGTCTACGAGAAACTGAAGGCGCAGCGCAATGCAGCCGGCATCGAACGCCAGTTGCTGCTCGTCCCGGCTGTCGTCGAACTCGATGGCGCGAGTTGCGATCGGCTCGACGCCGCAGCGGATGCACTGGCGGCGTGCGGCCTTGTCTGCGAGCGTTTCGGCCCTGGCGCGATGATCGTGCGCGAGACGCCGACGCTGCTGGAGCGCGTCGATTCCGCACGGTTGCTTGCCGATCTCGCCGATGCGCTCGACGACTGCACCGGAGGCGACGCGCTGCTCCGGCGTATCGACATGGTGCTCGCGACCGTGGCCTGCCATCATTCCGTGCGCGCCGGACGCCGCCTCTCGCCGCAAGAGATGAATGCGCTGCTGCGCGAGATGGAACGGACGCCAGGCGCCGGCCAGTGCAACCACGGCCGCCCGACCTATGTCGAACTTTCACTCGCAGACATCGAGCGGCTGTTCGGGCGTCGCTGACGAAAGCCGGGCTTGACGCGTTGCGGGTCATTCCCAAACTGCCATTCATGCGCGCGATGCCGGGAGCCTGATCAATGGCGAGAAGCCGTTTCCTGCGCCGTACCGTCCTCGTGATGACTTCGACCTCGTCGATCGTCGCATTGGCGATGGCGCTGGTGCTCGTCGCCGCCTTCGCGCTGCGAAGCGCCGACAGACCGAGCCGCGTGCGCATCGCGGTCGGACCGACCGACACTGCCGACGGCATATTCGGAGACGCGCTGCATCGCGAGCTTCCGCACGGTTTCAACGCCGTCGATGTGCAGCTGATCCGCGGCAGCTCTCTGGAAGAAGTATCCGACGCGATCGACAACAACAAAGCAGAACTGGCGATCGTGCGGACCGACGTGGCAGTGCCGGACAATGCCGGCACGATGCTGATCGTGCATCGCGACGCGGCGCTTTTCCTCGCTTTGCCTGACAGCAAGATTGAGGACATCGCCGGTCTCGAAGGCAAACGCGTCGCGATCGTACCGGGCGGGAAGGCGAACGACACTCTGGTCTCGACCGTCCTGTCGCGCTTCGGCGTCGACGACGATGGCGTCAAACGTATTCCGATGGCGCCGGATAAACTCGCCGAAGCCGTCACGAAAAAGGAGATCGACGCGGCCGTCGTCTTCGGTCCCGTTGCCTCCGACATTTTGTCGAATGCCGTCTCCGCCATGACCATCGGGGACAAGACGCCGGCCTTTCTCGAACTCAAGAATGCCGATGCGCTCGAGCAAGGGCTCGACGGTTTCGTGAAGGTGACGATCCCGGCCGGTCTTTTTGCGGGATCGCCGCCACTACCGGAAGAAGAGGTTCAGACGATCGGCGTCGATTACCAGCTCGTCGCGCGCCACGACATGTCGGAGGCCTCTGTCGGCCTGCTGACGCGCACGATCCTCGCTCTGCGTCGGCGCCTCGCAGAAACCGCGCCGATCGCCGATTTCATGCAGGCGCCCGACACCGAGAAGGGCGGGCGCTATCCACTGCATGTCGGCGCGACGGCCTATTTCGAGGACAACGAAAAGACATTCATGGATCGCTACGGCGATTGGTTCTACATCATCGCGATGGTGCTCGGCGGCGTCGGCTCCGCGCTCGCAAGTCTTATCGCGTCGCTGCAGGCGCGCTCTCGGCGTAGCGCGATGGTCGTCATCGACCAGCTTGCGGATATGCGACGCAAGGCGGCGGAATGCACGGACCAGCCGGCGTTGCGCGCACTCGACCGCGATGTCAGCGAACTCGCACTCAACGCACTCTATCGCGCGCGTGAAGGCCGCTTCGATCAAGCCGGCGTCGAAATTTTGCGATTGGCGGTCGAGGAAACGCGTCGCGCGATCACGCGACGGCTGGCGGAACTGCGAAGTGCGGGACCAATCGGCGATGCGCCGGCAGCCGTCGCAAATGCAGCTGTGGGGTGAGGCGA
Organism: Beijerinckiaceae bacterium; assembly: GCA_965246795.1. Lineage (GTDB taxonomy): Bacteria > Pseudomonadota > Alphaproteobacteria > Rhizobiales > Beijerinckiaceae > JAJXWB01. The sequence continues at coordinate 54,422 of CBDFFN010000007.1, forward strand.
CGCCTTACGGCACGACCGCGATTGCCTGTATCTCGACCTTCGCGCGATCCTCTATCAGCGCAGAGACTTCTACCGCCGCCATCGCCGGAAAATGCCGGCCGATGATCTCGCGATACGCGGTGCCGATGCCCTTCAGGCTCGCCAGATATTCTCGCTTGTCGGTGACGTACCAGGTCATCGTCGCGATGTGTTCCGGCCTTGCACCGCCAGCCGCGAGCACGGCGACGATGTTGACGAGCGTTTGCCGCGTCTGCGCGATGAGATCGTCCGTCTCGAACTGGTTCTGCGCGTTCCAACCGATCTGGCCACCGACGAAGATGGTGCGGCCGCTCGCCGCGATACCGTTGGAATAGCCGATCGGCTTCGCCCAACCCGGCGGTTGCAAAACATCATGCATGGGGCGCGCCCTCCGTGCGCAAGGCGAAGCGCTGGATCTTGCCAGTCTGCGTCTTCGGAAGCGCCGTCACGAAGCGGATGCGGCGCGGATATTTATAAGGCGCGATCACCGCTTTCACGTGATTTTGCAGCGTGCGCACCGTCGTGTCGTCGCCCTTTGCACCGTCGGCGAGGACGACATGCGCCTCGACGATCTGGCCCCGCTCGCCATCCTCTGCGCCGACCACGGCACACTCGCGCACATGCGGATGCGAGAGCAGCGCGGCTTCGACTTCCGGACCCGCAATGTTGTAGCCGGCCGACACGATCATATCGTCGGAACGCGCGAGAAAGCGGAAGTGCCCGGCGTCATCCTGCAGGAATGTGTCGCCCGTGATGTTCCAGCCATCCTGCACGTAATCGTGCTGGCGCGCATCATCGAGATAGCGGCAACCGGTCGGACCACGCACGGCCAAACGACCCGGCGTTCCACGCGGCACGTCATGCATTTGCTCGTCGACGACTTTTGCCTCGTAACCGGGCACGGCTTTGCCCGTGGACCCCGGCGCGTGATCGTCGAATGTGTTGGTGACGAAAATATGCAGCATCTCCGTAGAGCCGATGCCGTCGAGGATCGGCTTACCGGTCTTCGCGATCCAGTCGGAATAAACGGGCGCCGGCAGCGTCTCGCCGGCAGAGATCGCGACACGCAGCGAAGAGAGGTCCGCGCCCGCTTCCATCGCATTGAGCATGGCGCGATAGGCGGTCGGCGCGGTGAAGCAGACCGTCGCTTTGTACTCCTCGATGATGGCGATCATGTTTGGCGGCGACGCCGTTTCGAGCAGGGTCGCGGCGGCGCCGAAGCGCAACGGAAAGATCGCAAGACCGCCCAACCCAAAGGTGAAGGCGAGCGGTGGCGAACCGACGAAAATGTCGTCGGACCGCACGCCGAGCACATGTTTCGCATAAGTATCGGCGACCGCAAGCAAATCCCGATGGAAATGCATCGTCGCCTTCGGCACGCCCGTCGTACCCGAGGTGAATCCGAGCAGCGCGACATCGTCGCGGCCGGTCTTTACGGCCTCGAAACGCACGGGCTTGTTCAGCGCAACGCGATCGAGTTCGGCATCGTGATTGGCGGTGCCGTCGAAACCGATCACCTTCTTGAGATAGAGGCTGTCCTTTGCGCAGGCGACAAGCTCGTCGACGATGCGCGTGTCGCAGAGCGCGATTGCGATCTCCGCCTTGTCGACGATCTTGGCGAGTTCGCCTGATCGCAGCATCGGCATCGTGTTGACGACGACGGCGCCGGCCTTTGTCGCGGCAAGCCAGCACGCGACCATCGCAGGATTGTTGGCGGAGCGGATGAGCACGCGGTCGCCGGGCTTCACGCCGTAGTCCGACACGAGCGCATTCGCGAGCCTGTTCGTCCAGTCCGCGAGTTCTTTGTAGGTGCGCCGGCGACCGTTGCCGATGAGCGCTATGTTGTCGCCGAAACCCTGCTCGACAAGGCGGTCGGTGAGCTCGACGGCGGCATTGAGATGTTCGGGATAGTCGAGCCCGTCGAACAGATATTTCGGCTGTTCGGCCTCGGCGGGCAGCCGATCGCGCGCGAAACTGTCGACGTGGGCGGTGGGGCCGAGCATCAATTTCCCTCGAACACCGGCTGTTTCTTCGCGACGAACGCATGATACGCGCGGTCGAAATCCTGCGTCTGCATGCAGATCGCCTGCGCCTGCGCCTCGGCTTCGATCGCCTGTTCGAGCCCCATCGACCATTCGTGGTTGAGCTGCGTCTTCGTCATGCCGTTCGCAAACGTCGGGCCAGCGGCGATCTTCTCGGCGAGTTTCAACACATCGGCTTCGAGGGCGTCGGCCGAAACGAGGCGATTGTAGAATCCCCAGCGCTCGCCCTCCTCTGCTGTCATGGCACGGCCGGTGTAGAGAAGTTCCGCCGCGCGGCCCTGACCGATGAGGCGCGGAAGGATTGCGCAGGCGCCCATGTCGCAGCCCGCGAGCCCGACCTTTGAAAAAAGAAACGCGCATTTCGCCGTCGGCGTCGCGATGCGCAGATCCGACGCCATTGCGATGATCGCACCAGCGCCCGCTGCGATCCCGTCGATGGCCGCAATGATCGGCTTGCCGCAGCCGATCATCGCTTTCACAAGATCGCCGGTCATGCGTGTGAAGTTTAGTAGCTGCACCATGTCCATCGCGACGAGCGGCCCGATGATTTCGTGCACATCGCCGCCGGAACAGAAATTACCTCCGTTCGGCAGGAATACGACGACATCGACATCGTCGGCATAGACAAGGTCGCGGAACGTATCGCGAAGCTCGGCGTAGGACTGAAAGGTCAGCGGGTTCTTGCGCTCGGGCCGTGTGAGGCGAACGCGCGCGATGCGGTCGACGACCTGCCAGTCGAAATGCTGCATCTTGCGTCCGGCAAGCTTCATTCTCAGGACTCCCAATCGCTCGAAAAATGTTCCAGGCGCGCCGCGAGCTGGCGCGCTTCCGCGCCGCCGATGTCGCGCAGCAGCGTGTTCACCCAATCTTCGTGCGCCGCCGCCATCGCGGCAAAGGCGCGTGTGCCTTTCGGCGTCAGCCGAACCATCGACGTGCGGCGGTCGCCCTCGCGCGTCGCGCGCACGACGAAGCCGTCGGCAACGAGACGATCGACGATGACGGTGACGTTTCCATTGGAGACGAGCAGGAATCTCGAAAGATCGCTCATCAGCATACCGTCCGGCACGCGCCACAACGCCGCCATCACGTCGAAGCGCGGCAGCGTCGTGTCGAATTCCGTCTTCAGTTTCTCGCGCAACACGGACTCGATCGAGCGGGATGCACGCAGCAAGCGGATCCAGAGCCGCAGCCGGTCCTTCGAGGCCGGCGCGCGGCCGGCGGCGGCGAGCGGCACGCTCACCATGTCTCGCCGCCGTCGACGAGCGCACGCATCAAGCGCGCACCGGGCCGCTCTCGGCACGCTTTAGCCGGTAGAGCTGATCGCGGCCGGGCCAATAGGGCTTCGGCCAGACGGCGTCGTGATCGTCAAAGGCCGCCGCCGCGTGCAGCGTCCAGTAGGGGTCGGCCAGATGTGGCCGCGCGAGGCAAACGAGATCGGCGCGCCCCGCCATCAGGATCGAATTGACGTGGTCGGGCTCGAAAATATTGCCGACGGCCATCGTCGGAATGCCGAGTTCGTTGCGGATGCGATCCGAGAACGGCGTCTGAAACATGCGGCCGTAGACGGGTTTTGCCTGCGTCGATGTCTGGCCAGCGGAGACATCGACGATATCGGCGCCGGCATCGCGGAAGGCGCGCGCGATTTCGACGGCTTCGGGCGGCGTGACCCCGTCGTCGCCGACCCAGTCGTTGGCGGAAATGCGCACCGACATTGGCTTGTGCGACGGCCATACCGCGCGCATCGCGGAAAAGACTTCGAGCGGATAGCGCAGGCGGTTCTCGAGCGAGCCGCCGTATTCGTCGCTGCGGTGGTTCGTCAGCGGCGTGATGAAGGAGGACAGGAGATAGCCGTGCGCGCAATGCAGCTCGATCATGTCGAAGCCGGCACGATCCGCCATACGTGCCGCCGATACGAATTGCTCGCGAACCAAATCCATGTCGGCGCGACTCATCGCCTTCGGCACCTGATTGGTCGCTGACCACGACACGGCGGATGCGGCCATGATCGGCCAGTTGCCTCCAGGCAGTGGCGCGTCGGCATCCTCCCACCCAACTTGCGTCGAGCCTTTCGCACCGGAGTGGCCCACCTGCGCCGCGATTTTCGCCCGCGTTTCGGCATGGACGAAGTCGACGATGCGTTTCCATGCGGCTTCGTGTTCCGGCGCGTAGAAGCCGGGACAGCCCGGCGAAATGCGCCCGACATCGCTCACGCAGGTCATCTCTGTGACGACGAGACCTGCGCCGCCTTTCGCGCGCTCGGCGTAATGCACGAGATGCCAGTCGGTCGGGCAGCCGTCGACGGCTTTGTATTGCGCCATCGGCGAGACGACGATGCGATTGGTGAGGTCCATGCTGCGCAGGCGGAACGGCGCGAACATCGGTGCGCGTGACACCTTCGCCGATGCGCCAGCTTGCGTGTGGAACCAGCGCTCGGCATCGGCGAGCCAGGCCGGATCGCGCATGCGCAGATTTTCGTGGCTGATGCGCTGCGAACGCGTCAGGAGCGAATAATTGAACTGCACGGGATCGAGGCCGAGATAGCGCTCGATGTCTTCGAACCATTCGAGCGAGTTGCGCGCCGCCGATTGCAGCTTCAAGACTTCGGTACGCCGCGAGTCTTCGTATCTCGCAAACGTCGTCGCGAGATTGCTGTTTTTGCCGAATTCTTCGGCGAGGAAAATCGCGCTTTCGAGCGCGAGTTTGGTGCCGGAGCCGACAGAGAAATGCGCCGACGCGGCAGCATCACCCATCAGCACAAGATTTTCGTGGCTCCAGCGCTCGCACAGAATGCGGGGAAAATTGATCCAGGCCGAGCCACGGATGTGGTTGGCGTTGGACATCAGCGGCTGTCCGCCGAGATGGGCGGCAAAGATGCGCTCGCAGGTTGCGATCGATTCGGCCTGCGTCATCGCGCCGAAGCCGAACGCGTCCCACGTCTCCTGCGAACATTCGACGATGAATGTCGCGGTGTCCGGATCGAACTGGTAGGCGTGCACCCAGACCCAGCCGTGTTCGGTCTTCTCGAAGATGAAGGTGAAGGCGTCGTCGAACTTCTGCCGCGTGCCGAGCCACACAAATTTGCAGCGACGCGTGTCGATGTCGGCCCGGAACGCTTCCGGAAACGCTGACCGCGCACGAGAATTGAGACCATCGGCGGCGACGACGATATCGTGGCTCGCCATCAGCGGCTTCGGGTCGGCTATCTCGGTCTCGAAATGCAGATCGACGCCGAGCTCGCGCGCACGGCGCTGCAACAGAAGCAGCAGCGTCTTGCGTCCGATGCCGCAGAAGCCGTGGCCGGTCGAGACGATGCGCTCGCCGCCATAGACAACGGCGATATCATCCCAGCGCGCAAACTCTTTGCGAATCCAGTTCGCGCTGACGGGATCGTTCGCCGCGAGATTGCCGAGCGTCTCGTCCGACAGAACGACGCCCCAGCCGAACGTATCGTCCGGCTTGTTGCGCTCGAACACGGTCACGTCGTGCGCGGCGTCGCGCAGCTTCAGGCTGATGGCGAAATAGAGTCCCGCCGCACCGCCACCGAGAACCGCAACCTTCATCGCGCGCACCCGCTCATGTCGCACACGTTTTCACGATCACTCATTTATTTCAAGTTCAAAATATCGACGGAAGGGCGGCCACACCAAAGTGGCATGGCCGCGAAATTGACACCCGTGAAGCCCTGTCCGTAGATGCGTGAAAATGCGTTCCTGGGAGGATCGCCATGAAGCACATCGATAAATTTTTGCCTTTCGCGGCCGCTGTCTACGTGGTCGTGATGCTTGTCGCACCTGCGCATTCGCAGGTCGTCGTGCTGTCGCCGGACGAAGACGTTCTCGTCGACCGCTACATCGTCGAACTTCCCGCGCTGCCGCCGCCGGTCGTGATCGAAGAGAACATGACCCTGCGGCCAGGAAGCATCGTGCCGGTTGGCGTCGCGCTGCAGCCGTTCGGTGGCGCATCGGCGCTGGCCAAATACGGTTTCTTCGTCTCCGTCGACAACAAGGTCGTCGTAGTCGATCCATCAACGCGGGCGGTCGTGCGCATTCTCAACGCCAAGCGATAGACGCGTGTCCTCGGCGAGATCCGGCGGAGGCTGATGGACTCCACCATCGTCCTTTTCCTGCTGCAGGATGCGATGGTCAACGGCGCGATCTATGCGCTCGTCGCCATCGCGCTCGTGCTCGTCTTCGCCGTCACGCGCGTGATCCTCATCCCGCAGGGCGAGTTCGTCGCCTTTAGCACGTTGACGCTTGCGTCCCTGCAGGCGGGCACACCACCACGCATGGCTTGGCTGCTAGTCGCGGTAGGAGGATTGAACGCGCTCGTGTCGTTTGTGCGCTTCCGGCATGCGCTCAACCCGCGCGGCGTCGTGAAAATCATTGTGTGGAATGTCGTGCTGCCCGCCGTCATCGCTACGGTCGCTCTGGTGGCCGCGCCGCTGAAACTCGGGCTCGCGATCAACATCGTCATCACGCTGCTGCTGATCGTGCCGCTCGGCGCGCTTCTCTACGATCTCGCGTTCGACATTCTGGCGGAAGCGAGCGTGCTGACGCTGCTCATCGTCGCCTTCGGTGTGCATATCGCGCTGACCGGCCTCGGCCTCGTCTTCTTCGGGCCGGAGGGCGCCACCACGCCTGCGCTTCTCTCGACGAGCTTCAATGTCGGCGCGCTTCTCGTGACAGGTCAAAGCCTTTGCGTGCTCGGTGTGACCGTCGTTCTGATGGTCGGTCTCGGCTGGTTCTTCCGTGAGACATTGCTCGGCAAGGCTTTGCAGGCCTGTTCCGTCAATCGTCTTGGTGCGCGTCTCGTCGGCATGCCGACCGCCGTCGCGGGTCGCGTCGCCTTCGGTGTCGCCGCGTTCATCGGCGCAGTGTCCGGCATTCTTATCGGCGCGATCACGACGATCTATTACGATTCCGGCTTTCTCATCGGCTTGAAAGGTTTCGTCGCCGCGATCATCGCGGGGCTTGCCAGCTATCCGCTCACCGTCGGCGCTGCGCTGCTTGTCGGAATCGTCGAAGCCTTTTCGTCTTTTTGGGCGAGCACCTACAAGGAAGTGCTCGTCTTCACGATCATCATTCCCTTCCTCTTGCTGCGCTCCTTCGGTGCGCATGCGGAGGAAGAGGAATGAGCGCGCCGCGCACGTGGCTCGCACCGGTCTTCGCGCTTGCCGTTCTCGTCGCGCCGTTTCTCGGTCTGCCGAGCTACTGGATCACGCTGCTCGATTATATCGGCATTGCGAGCCTCGTGACGCTCGGCCTTGTGTTGCTGACCGGCGTCGGCGGCATGACGTCTTTCGGGCAGGCCGCCTTCGTCGGCTTCGGCGCCTATACGAGTGCCGTCGTCACACTCAACTTCGGCCTTTCGCCGTGGTTGGCCCTGCCGATCTCGCTATTCGTAACCGGCGTCGGCGCACTGCTCATCGGCGCGGTGACTGTGCGCCTCTCGGGCCATTACGTACCGCTCGGTACGATCGCCTGGGGCATCTCGTTCTTCTATCTCTTCGGCAACACGCCGTGGCTCGGTGCGCATGACGGTCTGTCCGGCATCCCGCCGTTGCGCATCGGCACCTATGCGCTCACCGATCCTCGCGACTATTTCCTGGTCGTGTGGCTCGCGGTCGTCATCGCGATCCTCGTCACGCGCAATCTTCTGTCGAGCCGCGTCGGGCGCTCCATCCGCGTGTTACGACGTGGCACGCTCGTCGCGCAGACGTTTGGCATCGACGCCGCAAGAACCAAGCTGCTCGTCTTCGTTTATGCCGCCGTGCTCGCGGGCCTCGCTGGCTGGCTTTACGCGCATCTCCAACGCTCGGTCAGCCCCGGCGCTTTTGGCCTCAACGCAGGCTCCGAATATCTCCTGATGGCGGTGGCCGGCGGCGCTGGACGGCTGTGGGGCGCGCTGCTCGGAGCCGCAGGCATCACGATTCTGCGCGACCAATTGCAGAACATCATGCCGCTACTCGTCGGCACGACCGGCAATTATGAGACGATCGTCTTCGGCGCGATCCTTGTCGTCATCCTGCAATTATCACCGGATGGACTGTGGCCGCTGATCGCCGGCCCACCGTCACCGCCGAAAGTGCCGGCCGCCAACGGTGTAGTAACTGCGCTGCCGCCGCGCGAAGAGCCCGCACCCGGTTCGGCGCTGCTCGACGTCACCGCTATCCGCAAGACCTTCGGCGGACTTGTCGCCGTCGACGACGTCACCTTTTCGACCACGTCCGGAAAAATCCTCGGGCTCATCGGGCCGAACGGCGCAGGCAAGAGCACGACGTTCAACCTGTTGACCGGCGTGCTGCCCTTCGATGCCGGCGACGTGCGTTTCCGCGGCGAAGCGCTGGCACATATCGACCTTCGCACCATCGCGTCGCGCGGCATCGCGCGCACGTTCCAGCATGTGAAGCTCGTGGAGAACATGAGCGTCATCGAGAATGTCGCGCTCGGCGCGCATGTGCGCGGACATGCCGGTCTTTTCCGTGCGCTCTTTCATCTCGAACGGGACGAGGAAGCAAAAATCTTCGCCGAAGCGCGGCGGCAACTCGCACGCGTCGGCCTCGAAGCCGAGGCCATGCGCTCGTGCGGCAGTCTCGCGCTCGGTCAGTTGCGCCTCGTCGAGATCGCGCGTGCGCTTTGCGCCGATCCGGTCCTGCTACTGCTCGACGAGCCAGCGGCGGGCCTGCGCCTCGCGGAGAAGAAAGCGCTCGCGAAGCTGTTGCGCGAACTTCGTACCAGCGGTGTCACAGTCCTGCTCGTCGAGCACGACATGGATTTCGTGATGAATGTTGCCGATCAGCTCGTCGTTCTCGATTTCGGCGTGAAGATTTCGGAAGGCGCGCCGCAGACGGTGCGCCGCGATCCAAAGGTTCTAGAAGCCTATCTCGGCGGCGTCGCATGACAGCACCGCTGCTTTCCGTCCGCGATCTGCACGTGTCCTACGGGCGCGTCGAGGCCGTGCATGGCGTGTCGCTCGATCTGCCGCCAGCGTCGATCGTCAGCGTTATCGGCGCCAATGGTGCCGGAAAGACGACGCTGCTCAACGCCATCATGGGAGTGTTGCCGTCGACCGGCACGATACATTTCGACGGACGGCCGCTGGCCGACGTGCCGCTCGAAGCACGCGTCGGCGCGGGCCTCACGCTTGTGCCGGAGAAGCGCGAGCTTTTTGCCACGATGAGCGTGCTCGACAATCTCGAACTCGGCGGCATGTTGCGTGCGCGCCGTGAGCGAACCGAGACACTTGCCGAAGTTTTCACGCGGTTTCCAAAGCTCGACGAGCGTCGCAAGCAGCTTGCCGGCACCCTGTCGGGAGGGGAGCGGCAGATGCTCGCGATGGGCCGTGCGCTGATGGCGCGGCCGCGCGTGCTGATGCTCGACGAACCGAGCCTCGGCCTCGCGCCGCTGATCGTGCGGGATGTGTTCCGCATCATCGCGGACCTGCGGCGCGACGGCGTCGCTATTCTGCTGGTCGAACAGAACGCGCGTGCCGCGCTCGAAATCTCCGACTATGCTTGCGTCATGGAACTGGGCCGCGCCGTCCGGCAGGGCTCGGCCGCCGAGATCGCAGCCGACCCTAAACTCGTCGAGAGCTATCTCGGCCTCGGCGGCGTGGACTACAACGAAGACACCCGAGAAAGCCTGCAAGAAACCCTGGAGGAAAAAGCGCTATGACATCGATGACGAAACGCCTGCTATCTGCCGTTGCCGCGACCGCGCTGCTCGGCGCAGTTCCCGCGCTCGCCGACATCAAGATCGGCATCACGGTCAGCGCCAGCGGACCCGGCGCCTCGCTCGGCCAGCCGCAGATGAAGTCCGTCGCTTTGCTGCCGAAGGAGATGGGCGGCGAGAAGGTCACCTATATTGCCTTCGACGATGAATCCGACGCGACCAAAGGCGCGCAGAACGCGCGCAAGCTGATCGGCGACGAGAAGGTCGACGCGATGATCGGCTCCTCTCTGACGCCGGTCTCGATCCCGCTGATCGACATCGCCGCAGAAGCGAAGACGCCGCTTATGACCGCTGCCGCCTCGAACGTGCTCGTCGAGCCGATGGACGCGAAGAAGAAGTGGGTCTTCAAGGTCGTGCCCAACGACGACATCATGGCGACGGCGCTCGCGGAATACATCGCCAAGCAGGGCCAGAAGAAGATCGGTTACATCGGATTCTCGGATGCCTATGGCGAAGGCTATTACAAGGTGCTGCAGCAGATCGCGCCGAAACTCGGCCTCGAGCTTACGACGCACGAAGTCTACGCACGCGCCGACCAAAGCGTGACGGGTCAGATCCTCAAGATCATCGCAACGAAGCCCGATGCGGTCTTTGTCGCCGCCGCCGGCACGCCTGCCGTGCTGCCGCAGAAGGCGCTGCGCGAACGCGGCTACACCGGCCCGATCTATCAAACGCACGGCGTCGGCACGCCCGACTTCATCAAGCTCGGCGGCAAGGACGTCGAAGGCGCCGTCATTACGGGCGAGGCCTTCATCGTGGCCGACGACCTGCCGAAGGACAGCCCGTTCCGCAAGCCGACGGAGGCCTACAGCAAGGCGTATATGGACGCCTACAAGACGCCCGCCATCGTCTTCGGCGCACATCTGTGGGACTCGGTGTCGCTGATCGAGAAGGCCGTTCCCGCCGCGCTAAAAGTTGCGAAACCCGGCACGGCGGAGTTTCGCCAAGCACTGCGGGACGAGGTCGAGAAGACGAGCAATCTCTATCTCAACAACGGCCTCTCCAACATGACGCCGGACAATCACAATGGCTACGACAAGCGCTCGGCCTTCCTCATCAAGGTCGAGAACGGCGCCTTCCGGCTGCTTGCGGCCCCGTCTAATTGAGAAACGGTGGCGCGGGGAAACTCGCGCCACACTGCCTTTGGAATCAGCATCTTGCGCTCAAGCTTTGGACTTGTTCCGAGGCTCGGCGCGCGCATTGACTTGAAAGTGGCGGGCTCGTAAACGCAGCGCGCGCCGTGACGAAGCCGGCACCCCTTTGGAAACGGAACACAAGTTCCGTGCGGCAGCAGGACGGGAATGATGACGCTTCGTGTCTCCGGCAAGAACATGAACATCGGCGACGCGCTTCGCCAGCACGTCACGGAGCGCCTCAACGGCGCGACGACGAAATATTTCGACGGCGCGATCACGGGACACGTGACGATTGCGCCGGAAGGCTCGGGCTTCCGCTCGGATTGTTCGCTGCATCTGACGACCGGCACGACCTTGCAGTCCGATGGGCGCGCGCAGGACGTCTATGCCAGTTTCGAGCAGGCCGCAGACCGCATGGAAAAGCGTCTGCGGCGCTACAAGGAGCGGCTGAAGGGCCGCCATCCTCAAGTTGCTTCGACCGTCGATGGCGGCGACCAGATCGTCAGCTACGTGCTCGAAGCGCCAGGCGAAGAAGCCGACTATCCGTCCGATGGTCAGTTCAGCCCGATCGTCATCGCAGAGAAGACGACGGGCCTCGTGCGCATGACCGTATCGGCCGCGGTGTACGAGTTCGATCTCACGGGCGCAGGCGCTTTCACGTTTCGGCACGATGTGTCGGGCCGCGTGAACATCATCTACCGCCGTCCGGACGGGAATATCGGCTGGATCGACATCGGCGCGGACGAGCGCCGCTCTTCCGAAGCGACGGCAAGGACGAAATCCGCCTGACGCGCATTCGCGTCGCGGAGTCATTGCGATGGGCCTCGACCTCATCCTCAATCCCAAGGCGATCGTTTCTTCGCTGCGGGCCGCGAACAAGAAGCAGGCGCTTCTCGATCTAAGCGAGCGCGCGGCGCAGCTTTCGGGCCTCAACGCGCGAGAAATTTTCGATTGCCTGCATCAGCGCGAGAAACTCGGCTCGACCGGCATTGGCGACGGCATCGCCATCCCGCATGGCAAGCTCGCACGCTGCACGTCGATCTTCGGTCTTTTCGCGCGAATGGAACGGCCGATTGCGTTCGACGCGCTCGACGATGCGCCTGTCGATCTTATCTTCATGCTGCTCGCGCCGGAGGATGCGGGCGCCGATCACCTTAGCGCACTGTCGCGGGCCGCGCGGGCGCTGCGCGAACCGAATGTCGTGCGCACGATCCGGGCGACACGCGATGCCGCGGCGATCTATTCAGTGCTGGTCAATGTGCCGACGCCGCACGCGGCGTAATCCGTATTCCCCAGAAGTTGCCAACTTACGCGATATGAGTTTACGCCGTCAGCAGGGTCACTTCCACAGACGCGCCTTGTAATCGATCATGAAACGGCCGGGGTCGACAGCGAGCGCGGCAAGGCCGCCCTGCACGCTACTGTCGTCGGTCACGAGCGTCACCGGAATCCTTGCGACGAGATCGGCCAGCGGTTCCTGCGCTTCGAAAACGCGGCGAAATTCGGCGGCGTCGAGAAAGGTCGTGATCTTTTTCAGGATGCCACCGGACAGCGCGACACCGCCTTTCGCAAGCATGCCGAGCGCCAGCGAGCCGGTGAAACGCGCGACGAGCGTCCAGAACATGCGCTGCGTACGCGCTTCCGCGCCATCTCGGTGCGCATGCGCGATCCGTGTGATTTCCGCACCATCGTGCGCTTCGGGCTTGATGCCTTCGAGCTCGCAGATGGCCTTGTAGAGCCGAACCGTTCCAGGACCGGACAGCAAGGTCTCGCCGGTGACGCGTGAAACGGTACGAAGCAGCACCGTCCAGAGCTCGAATTCGAACGGGCTCGATGGTGCAAAATCCATATGACCGGCTTCGGTCATCACCGGCATCAGGCGACCCTGCCACGGCATCAGCAGCCCGACACCGAGACCTGTGCCGGGGCCGAGCACAAGGCGCGTGTGATCGCCTTGCGGCGCCTCGACATCGCCGATCGGCATCGTGCCGTCGCCGCCGAGCGTCGGCAGCATGATCGCCTGCGCCTCGAAGTCATTGAGCAGCAGCCCCTGATCGAGGCCAAGCGCCTGCGCGACCTGCGGCCCGTCGATCAACCAGCGCGCATTCGTCAGTTTGCTCTGCCGTCCCGAAACCGGACCGGCGGCGCAGACAACGAGCGAGCGCGGCTTCTGCGAGAACGACGCACTGAGTGCTTCGACCGCCGCGGCGAGCCCATCGTATTCGTCGGTATGCGCATGCGCGGTGGCGCCAGGCGCAGCGCCGGGCTCGGTGATCTCCGACAGCCGCACATTGGTGCCGCCGATGTCGCAAAGCGCAACGGGATAGGCGAACGACGGCGCATCTTCGCGCAACCCGGACATGGCTGACTACTCCGCTGCGATCTGTTCGCGCGGGGGCTCATGCGCTGGTCGTCGCGAGAAGAGGCGTGACGTGCGGTGCGAGAGCTCGTCGAGATAGAGGTATATGACCGGCGTCGTGAACAGCGTGAGTATCTGGCTGACGATGAGACCGCCGAACATCGCGTAGCCTAGGGGCTGCCGTATCTCCGAACCTGTGCCCGTACCCAGCATTAGCGGTACCGCGCCGAGCAAAGCCGCCATCGTCGTCATGAGAATGGGCCGGAAGCGCAGGATCGCCGCCTGCCGGATGGATTCGATTGGTCGTAGGCCCTGATCGCGCTCTGCCACGATGGCGAAGTCGACAAGCATGATGCCGTTTTTTTTCACGATGCCGATGAGCAAGATAACGCCGATCAGCGCGACGAGGCTGAAATCATAGCCGAAGAGCATCAGCGTCGCGAGCGCACCGAGCCCTGCCGACGGCAGCGTCGACAGGATGGTGATCGGATGGATGTAGCTCTCGTAGAGCACGCCGAGAATTAGATAGACGACGACGAGCGCCGCGAGGATCAGCATCGGGATCGTCGACAGCGATTGCTGGAACGCCTGCGCTGTGCCCTGGAACGTTCCCGTCAGCGAAGCCGGCGCGCCGACATCGCGCATCGCCTTTTCGATCGCGGTCGTCGCCTGCCCGAGCGCGACACCGTTTGCGAGATTGAAGGAGATCGTCGTCGCCGCGAACTGGCCCTGATGGCTGATCGACAGCGGACGCACGGGTGCATTCGTCCATTTCACGAAGGTCGACAGCGGCACTAGCTGTCCTGATGCAGGCGCGCGCACATAAAGACGATTGAGCGTATTCAGATCGCCCTGCAGTTCCGGCGTCACTTCCATGATGACGCGGTACGAGTTCACTTGCGTGAAATATTGCGTGACCTGCCGTTGACCAAAAGCGTCGTAGAGCGTGTCGTCGATGAGCTGTGGCTGGATACCAAAGCGTGACGCCTGATCGCGGTCGATCGTCATCTGCAACGTCGTGCCGGACATCTGTTGGTCGGTCGCGACATCACGGATTTCGGGCAGCGTCTGCAGCTTCGCGAGAACCTTTGGCGACCAGTCGTTCAATTCGGCGATGTCGGCATCTTGCAACGTATATTGATATTGAGTGCGTGATGCTCGGCCGCCCATGCGCACGTCCTGCGATGCCTGCAGATAAAGCCGCGCGCCCTGCACTTCCTCAAGTTTTGGGCGCAGTCGCGCGATGATGCGGTCCGCGGTCGCGTCGCGCTGTTCAAGCGGCTTCAGCGTGATGAACATGCGGCCGTTGTTGATCGCCGTACCACCGGAGCCGCCAATCGACATGGCGATCGTGTCGACACCCGGATCGCTCGCGACCACCGCGCCAAGCGCCTCCTGCAACTGCACCATCTTCGAGAAGGAGACGTCCTGCGGACCTTCCGTGATGCCGGAAATTAGGCCGGTGTCCTGTTGCGGGAAGAATCCTTTCGGGATGGCGACGAAGAGCCAGGCCGTCGCGCCGAGCGTGATGAAGAAAGTCACCAGTGTCGCAAAGCGATACCGCAGGACAACGTCGAGACCGCGCTCGTACCCGCGCAGGATGGCGTCGAAGCCGCGCTCGCTCCACTGATAGAAGCGGCCGTGCTGTACGTCATGTTCGGGGCGCAGGAGGCGCGCCGCCATCATCGGCGTGAGCGTCAGCGCGACGAAACCCGAAACAGCAATCGTGATGGCGAGAACCACCGCGAACTCGCGGAACAAGCGGCCGATGATACCGCCCATGAGCAAGATCGGGATCAGCACCGCGATGAGCGAGAGGCTGATCGAGACGATCGTGAAGCCGATCTCGCCGGCGCCGTGCAGCGCTGCCTTCATCGGGCTCTCGCCCTCCTCGATGTAGCGGGAGATATTCTCCAGCATCACGATGGCGTCGTCGACGACAAAGCCGACGGAAATCGTGAGTGCGAGAAGCGAGATGTTGTCGAGGCTGTAGCCGAACAGATACATCGCCGCGCAGGCGCCGAGTAGCGACAGCGGCACGGTGATGGCCGGAATGATCGTCGCCCACATGCTGCGCAAGAAGACGAAGATGACGAGGATGACGAGCACGATCGTCTCGAGCAGCGTTTTCTGCACCTCGGCGACGGCGGCGCGGATCGTTGTCGTGCGGTCGCTCAGGGTCTTGATGTTGATGGCTGCAGGGATTGCCGCCTGCAAGCGCGGCAGTTGCGCCTTGATGCGGTCGACCGTGTCGATGACGTTGGCGCCCGGTTGCTTGAAGACGACGAGGAAAATGCCGCGCTTGCCGTCGGCCCAGGCAAGTTGCTTGGCGTCCTCCGGCCCAGAGATGGCGCGCCCCACGTCGCGGATGCGCACCGGCGCGCCGCTGCGATAGGCGATGATGACGTCATTCCAGACTTTGGCGTCGAGAAGCTGATCGTTGTTGTAGATCGTGTAGGATCGGTTCGGCGTATCGATCGAGCCTTTCGCCGCTGCAACGGTCGAGATCGCGATCTGCGCGCGGACATCTTCGACGGTCATCCCGCGGCTCGCGAGTTTCGCTGGATCGACCTGGATGCGGATCGCGGGCTTTTGCTGCCCGCCGATCGACACCTGCGAGACGCCCGAAAGCTGGCTGATCTGCTGCGCGAGCTTGGTGTTGACCTCGTCGTTGACGGTGATCAGCGGCATCGTGTCCGACGTCGCAGATATGATCATGATCGGCGCATCGGCCGGATTCACCTTGCGATAGGTCGGCGGGTTCGGAAGCGTCTTCGGCAACTGCCCGCCAGCGGCATTGATCGCCGCCTGCACGTCGTTCGCCGCACCGTCGATGTTGCGATCGAGATCGAACTGGATCGTGATCTGCGACTGGCCGAGCGAACTCTGCGACGTGAGCTGCGAGACGCCCGGCATCTGCGCGAATTGCGTCTCGAGCGGCTGCGCCACAGTGGCGGCCATCGTCTCGGGATCGGCACCGGGCAACGTTGCCGAAACCTGGATGGTCGGAAAGTCGACCTGCGGCAGTGGCGCGACGGGCAGGAAGGGATAGGCGACGATGCCGACGAACACGATGCCCGCCATTACCAGCGACGTGCCGATCGGATGACGGATAAACGGGCCGGAAATGCCCCGGTTCGATACGGCGTCGCTCATTGCGTCGCGCCGGCGCCGAGGCGCGCCTGCTGATCGGCGGGCGTATCCTTCGCCTCGACCTTCACGCCCTTGCGCAGGCGCAACTGGCCAGCCGTGACAATCCGGTCGCCGACCGACAAGCCGCTTGTTACAACGGCACTGCTGGTGTCCTGATCGCTGACCTTGATCTTGTCAGGCAGAGCCGCGCCGTCATCGTCGATGCGCCATACGAACAAGCCTTCGGGACCGTGCTGGATGGTACTCGCCGGAATGACGATGACATTGTCGAGCGTATCGACACGCGTCTTCGTCGTCACCGATTGTCCCGGCCAGAGGCGCATCTCCTTGTTGTCGTAAACGGCCTTGATCTGCACCGTGCCGCTTGTCTGATCGACCTGATTGTTGATGACCGCTATACGGCCCGTCACCGGAGAAGCACCACGTCCGCTAACCGATGCGATGACCTGCACCGGGCCTTTGGTGAAAGCCTGCTGCACCGAATTGAGGTCGCCCTCGGGCAGCGTGTAGAGAACGTTGATCGGGTCGACTTGCACGATCGACAACAGGCCAGCCGTGTCGTTGGCGCGCACGAGATTGCCGTTGTCGACCTGCCGGAAGCCGATGCGGCCGGCGAGCGGCGCGCGAATTTCGGTGTAGCCAAGTTGCACGCGCGCATTGTCGATCGTCGCCTGATCGGCCTGTAGCAGCGCCGTGCCACTCGCGACCGCCGCCTGCTGCGCGTCGAGCTGTTTCACCGACGTCACCTGCTGCTGCGCAAGTGTCGAATAGCGTTGGAGGTCGAGCTTCGCATTGTTCAGCGTCGCTTGATCCTGCGCGAGCTTGGCGACAGCGCCATCGAGCGCGGCTTTGAACGGGCGCGGATCGATGCGAAGGAGGAGTTCGCCCTCCTTCACCATCTCGCCTTCCTTGAAGAAAACCTGCTCGATCTGTCCGTCGACGCGCGACTTGATGACGACCGTGTTGATCGGCTGCACGGAGCCGAGACCCTCGAGCTGCACTTCGTAGCGGCTCGCTTTTACAGACATGACCGAGACGGGAACGGCTGGGCGCGGCGCCGCGGCGGCTGTCCGCTGCGCGGCAGCACGCGATTGGGCCCCCTGCCACCAGTAATATGCGCCGCCAGCCGCGAGTAGTGCAACGCCAACTACGACGATACGCCAGCTTCGACGTGGCGGCTGACCCGTTTGGGACATCGATCTTCCTTGGCAATTGCCTGACCGGCCCGGATCAAGCGTCTTGTTCTACACTAGCGCCGAACTTTTTGGCGAGAATTAGCGGGACTCGAGAATTCTCCGTGCCCTCAATATGATCGACGCGCCCTGAACGACGCTTGAACGGCGGGAAAAGCGGCTGTCGGCGCGAGCGGACCGAATGCCGCAGCCTGTATTCTCGCCTTGCTGCGATGCGGAACCGACTTTGGACGGAAGCGTTGCAATGCCAACGGAAAATAACGCCTCCCCATGATCGACATCGGCCGCATCGCCCTTTCGCCGCGTGAGACGGCGCTCTTCCTCGACATCGACGGCACGCTTATCGATCTCGCCCCCCGGCCTGACGAAGTAGTCGTACCCGCGAGCCTGAAGGCTGATCTTGGCGCGCTATTCGGCGTGCTCGACGGGGCACTCGCTCTCGTCAGCGGGCGTGCCGTCGAGGAAATCGACCGCCTCTTCTCTCCGTTGGGATTACCGGCCAGTGGCGTACATGGATCGGAATTCCGCCCCGTCCCGCCCGGCGCCGCGTTGCAACTTGCGCCGCGCATCCCCGACGATCTCCGCGAGCAGGCCCGAAAGATCGTCGAGAACTATCCGGGCACGCTGTTCGAGGACAAGGGCATCGCGATAGCGCTGCACTGGCGACTTGCACCGCAGTACGGTCGCGCCATCGAGGCCGGCGTCGCGGCGATAATGGAAAATGCGCCGGCAGGGCTCACGATGTTGCGCGGCCACAGCGTCCTCGAGATCAAGGGCAGCACCCTCAACAAAGGAAGTGCGGTCAAGCGGTTTCTAGAAGAGGACGCATTTCGGGGACGGCAGCCGGTATTTGTCGGCGACGATGTCACCGACCAGTTCGCCTTCGACGTCGTGACGCGGCTAGGGGGCTATGCGTTTGCGGTCGGCCGCGAGATCGAAGGGACGATGGACTGGTTCGCGTCTCCGACCGAGGTGCGAAAATGGCTCGGGCAGATGTCGCGCGCCTCTGATGTGCCAGCCGTCGCCTGAAGCCGGGTTTTTTCCGCACCACCGACAGGCCGGCACGATCACTTGGCTGGCGATCACGATGCCGGACCACCTGAACGAAACCGGGAACGAAAAGATGGACGCGATTGTTTGTGGTCAGGGGCCGGGAGCTGAGCCAAGGCGTGTTTAAGATTGCCGGATCGGGGCTGGTGTCGGCAGACACCCGGGGCGAAGAAAGCTACCGGACAAGGAAGATGGCAACAAAGCCATTATTGCTGCGGGAGGACGTTCGGTGTCGCGTCTCGTCGTAGTTTCTAACCGTGTTGCGCTGCCCGGCGCCGGCCGGCAGGCGGGCGGGTTAACGGTCGCCGTCAACGCAGCGTTGCGCAAGCAGCCGGGCATCTGGTTTGGCTGGAGCGGCAAGGTCACGGAAGATGCTGCGTCACTGCAGCCGCAGATCATCGAGAGCCGCGGCATCACCTATATGGCGCTCGACCTGCCGAAGCAGGACTACGAGGAATATTACCAGGGTTTTGCCAACAGCGTGCTGTGGCCAATCCTGCATTACCGCGTCGATCTCGCGGAATACACGAACGCCGATCTTTCCGGCTACAAGCGCGTCAACGCTCTTTTCGCCGACAAGCTGTCGGCAGTGCTGCAGCCCGACGACATGATCTGGGTGCACGATTATCATTTGATGACGCTGGCGAAGGAACTTCGAGCGCGCGGCTTTCAGAATCGGATCGGGTTTTTTCTCCACATCCCCTGTCCGCCGCCCGACATCCTGCTGACGCTTCCGCAACACGCCGACACGCTCGGCGCGCTCGGCGACTTTGATCTTGTCGGCTTCCAGACCGACAACGACACGGACAATTTCTGCGCCTACCTCGAATCCTGTGGCGCGACCTGGTGCGGCAACCGGCAGTACGACATGAACGGTCGCCGCATTGCGGTCGACACATTTCCTGTCGGCATTGCGACCGATGTCTACACGCGCGCGGCCCGCATCGCCACGCGATCGAAATTTGCCGGCGATCTCCGTAAAAGTCTCGTCGACCAGAAGCTCATCCTGGGCGTCGATCGCCTCGATTACTCCAAGGGCATCATCCACCGCATGCAGGCGTTCGAGACATTTCTCGAACAGCGGCCGGAATGGCGTGGACGCGTCTCGTTCCTGCAAGTGACGCCGAAAAGCCGCGAGGCCGTGCCTGGATACAAAGAGATGGACGACGTCGTCAGCGGGCTCGTCGGCCAGATCAACGGCGCTTACGGCGAGGCCGCCTGGACGCCCATCCGCTACATCAACCGCGCCTATTCGCGCGCGACGCTTTCGGGCGTCTATCGCACCGCCGCCGTGGCGCTGGTCACACCGCTGCGCGACGGCATGAATCTCGTCGCGAAGGAATATGTCGCGGCGCAGGATCCGGATGATCCGGGTGTGCTGGTGCTCTCTCGTTTTGCCGGTGCCGCCAGCGAACTCGAGGGCGGTGCGATCCTCGTAAATCCACACGAGACCGAAGCGATGGGCGCAGCGATCCGGCAGGCGCTCGAAATGCCGCTTGCGGAACGGCGCGAACGTCACGCCCACATGCTGGCGCAGATCAGGACGCATGACATCGACTGGTGGGCGCAGCGCTTCCTGACACAATTATCGGAAGCGCACGCCAAGGCGTCGCTGTTCGAGAACATTCGCAATCTTTTGACGACGTTCACGTTCTGATGGCGAACGCTCTGACGCGGCTATCGACGCCGCGCAGGCTTACTTGGCCGACGTCGGCGCATCCTTGAAGGCCGGCGCAGTGGGTTTTCCACCCGGCGTCGAGGCGAGCTTCTGGTCCGGCGCGCGCGTCCAGGTTTCGCCCTTGCAGAGGAAACCAAGGAGGCAGCCGGACAGGATCAGCTCCCCGGTCTTTTCGAGCTTCACCTTGCCCGTGTATTTCTTGCCGTCCTTCGGATTGAAGATTTCACCGGCCCAGTCGTTGTCGCCCTTCTTGACGGCATTGCGCAGGATCACTGTGCCGATGCCGCTGCGCTCTTCGGGCTTATCGACATCAACGACCTTCGCGCAAAGCTTGTTGTCGCAATTATAGAAGTCGAACTTCGTGCCGCCTTCTTCGCGGACCCAGACGCCCCAAGGGTCGAAGGCCTGAGCGACGGAGACGGCGCCGAAGAGAAGCGCGGCTGCGAGGGGAATACGGAAAAGGTTGGACATGGGCTCCACCTTGAAAGGCATTGAAGGTCCTCTGAACGGCAATCGTGCCGGAAGCATGGCAGTGCGCGGGCGCTGCATCGAACAACGGTGCGAACGGAACTGGCGCAGCAACGTCGCTGAACCAGTCCTGTGTCGGCGAAACAAGTTTAGTGCGCCGCTGCCTTCGCCGGCGTCTTCGGCGGGCCGAGGAACGCTGGTACGATGATGAAGGCGGCAAGTAACGTAAAGAACAGCGATATCGCAAGGAGTTGGCCCATCCCGGACGTGCCGGGATGGCTCGACAACACGAGACTGCCGAAGGCCGTGCCGGTGGTCAGCGACGAGAAGAAGATGGCGCGTGTCAGGCTCGATGCGAGCATGTCGTGCTGCCCGTTCCGCCACGCGATCAGGTAGTAAATGTGAAAGGCAACGCCGACGCCGAACATCAACGGCAGCGCGATGATGTTCGCGAAGTCCAGCGACATGCCGAGCAGTTGCGCGGCTTCGAGGCTCATGATGCCGGCGAGCACAAGCGGACCAAGCGCCATCGCGACATCCCACAAGCTGCGCATCGCCACCCAGAGGATGATGAAGATGGCGACGAAGGCCAGTGCGCCGGCAACGAGGAAGGAGCGCACGATCGTCTTGCCCGCCTCGACGACGGTAATCGGTGCGCCGGTTGCCTCCGGCGCGACGCCACGCACCGATGCGGCGAAACGCGCCAGCACGGCATTGTCGTTGGAATCGCCCTTCGCCGTTGCCTGCACGCGGTAGCGCCCATCGGACGTTTCCCAATCGTCGCGCAGCAGTTTCGGCAGATCGCTTTCCTTCGCCGACGCAGCCGGGTTGAGCGCAAGCCGCAGCTTGTCGATCAGCGGTCCGAAATTCTCGAAGAGTGCCCTCTGGGCGGCGGCTCGCTTGTCCGGCGACGCGTCGCGCAGTGCTTCCGTCGCGCGCTTGAAGTGCAGCACGGGTTCGGGCGCGTCCTGTTCTTCGGCGATCTTCAGCATCGCGGCGACGTTGCCGATGGCGGAATTGGTCTGCGCCTCCGTCGGCGGCGGGGCACGCGGCGGTTCCAGCGCGCCACGGAACTGGTCGCGCGCGCTCGTGACGATCGGCAGCTTCGACGCGACATCTTTAGGGATGAACGTGTCGAGCGTGACGACCTGCGCGACTTCGGGAAGCTTTCGGAGCTTTTCGGCCATCGCGTCGGCCGACGCACGGTCCTTTTCGATGACGGAGATCGTGTTGGGCGCCGTCTTCGGGTCCTTCGAGAGATCGTCGAAGGTCGAGACGCTCTCCACCTTCGGGCTGCGCAGATGCATCGGGTTCGAATCGAACTGCAGCTTCAAAAGCGCAGGCACGCCGGCCAGCACGACGACCGCCGTTGCGATCAGAACGAGTTTGCGGTTGTTCTCGATCCAGTGGTCGACCGCCGCCAGCGAAGCCGTCTCGACCGGTTTCGTTTCGCGGCGCGGCTTCAGGATCACGAGCAGCGCCGGGAGGAAGGTCATCGTACAGACGAAGGCGATGATCATGCCGACGCCGGCGATAAGTCCGAGCTCCGACACACCGTAGAATTCGGTCGGCAGGAAGCAGAAAAAGCCTGCGACGAGCGAGATCGCGGCCAGTGTCAGTGCGCGTCCGAGATGCCGTGTCGCGCCGAGAAGCGACGGACCAAGCTCGCCGACCACGAAGCGTTCTTCGCGATAGCGAGTTGCGAATTGGATGCCGAAATCGACGCCGAGCCCGATGAAAAGCACAGCGAAGGCGACCGAGATCAGATTAAGTTCGCCGATCATCAGCAGGCCCGCGCCGGCCGTGATGACGAGGCCGATCAGCAATGTGGCAAGGACCGCGACGATGATCTTGCCCGAGCGCAAGGCGAGGAAAAGAATGACGGCGACCGCAAGCAGCGTGCCCCCGATGTTCAGTTCCTGGTTCTCGGCGACGGTCGCAAATTCCTCGTCGGCGAGCGGCACGAGACCGGTCATACGAAGACGCAAGCCTTGCTCGGGCGCGATACCGTTCTGCGCCGCGATCTTGCGGATTTCGTCGACCGCGGGACGGCCGGGCTGCAGCGCCATGTAGTCGAGCTGCGGCAGGATCAGTACGAGGCGGCGCGCGCCCTGTTTTCCGCCTTCGGAATCGAGAAGCTGCTGCCACGAGAGCTTCGTCGGCTTACCGGCGAGCGCATCGTCGATCGTGCTCGCGAGACGGCCGAGCGGCTGCACGAACCTCTCGAACTCCTTCTCGTTTTCCTTGCTGCGGCCGGCGTTGTCCATCGCCTTGCCGATCACCGTCATTAGGCCGCGGATCGTCGGATCGGCCGCGACGCCGCTCAGGAATGGCGCAAAGGTCTTGAGATCGCCGAGCTGCTTTTCGAGTTCCGGTTTGTCGAGCAGAAGCAGCCCCTGGCGCTCGATATATTCGTTGCTGTCGGGACGCCAGACGCGCTCGATCAGCGGCTTACCCTGCAGCGCCTTCACGAGGCGATCGGCCCCTGCATCGGCGGCCTCGGGCGTTGAGCCATCAATCACAGCGACAATGTTCACGAAGAGCTGCGGGAACGCCTTGCTGTAGGCGATCTCGTTCTTGCGCCACGGCACGTCGGGCGAGATGAGCCGGGTCGTCTCGGTGTTGATGCGGAAATGCGTGGCGGTGTAGCCGATTGCGAGCGCGGCGACGACGAGGGTCGCGATGACGACGAACCACGGTCGCCGGATGCAGAAGGCGACAACACGCTCCAGAAGATCAGCCATTCGCTCGTCGAAAACCTTTGGACAGCCGCGCCCGTATCGTCGCTACGGGGGCATCCACGGGGAAGGATGCGGGGATTTGCGGGACAAAGAAGGCCGTTTTGCGAACCGGCCCCGCAAGTGTTGGCGATGTAACACGGTGCGTCAGGATCGTCACCCCGCGCGCCTGTGCAACATTGACGCCTCGGGGGCCAGTCTTTTAACAGTCGAAGTCAATCGAGCACAGGTTTTGCCGGTATATGGCGCGCCCTTTGCGTGGCAATCCGGCGGTCCGATGCGCTGGTCCGTAACGGGCCGGAATTTCAGGAGAATCGGGTGAGCATTCCCCTTCGTCAGATCGCGACGGTCGGCTCCTATATCGTCAAGCAGCACCTTTCGGGCCGCAAACGCTATCCGCTCGTGCTGATGCTCGAACCGCTGTTTCGCTGCAACCTCGCATGCTCGGGCTGCGGCAAGATCGACTACCCCGACGCGATCCTCAACAAGCGCATCTCGGTCGAAGATGCGCTGGGCGCGGTCGACGAATGCGGCGCACCGGTCGTCGTCATCGCCGGCGGCGAACCGCTGATTCACAAGGATCTGCCGAAAATCGTCCAGGGCATCGTCGCGCGCCGCAAGTTCGCGATCGTCTGCACGAACGCGCTGCTGCTCGAGAAGAAGATCGACGAGTATAAACCCGGTCCGTATTTTACCTGGTCGATTCATCTCGATGGCGACCAAGAGATGCACGACAAGTCGGTGTGCCAGCAGGGTGTGTACGATCGTGCCGTCGCGGCGCTCAAGCTCGCGAAGTCCAAGGGTTTCCGCGTCACGATCAACTGCACGTTCTTCACCGATGCCGATTCTGCGCGCGTCGCCGCGTTCTTCGACACGGTGACCGAACTCGGTGTCGACGGCATCACGGTGTCGCCGGGCTACGCCTACGAGCGTGCGCCCGACCAGCAGCACTTCCTCAATCGCAGCCGCACCAAGGCTCTGTTCCGCGACATTTTCCGCCGCGGCAACAACGGCAAGAAGTGGGCCTTCAACCAGTCCGGCTTGTTTCTCGATTTCCTCGCCGGCAACCAGTCCTATCACTGCACGCCGTGGGGCAACCCGACGCGCACGGTCTTCGGCTGGCAGAAGCCCTGCTACCTTCTCGGCGAAGGCTATGTCGACTCGTTCAAGAAACTGATGGACGACACGGACTGGGACGCCTACGGCACCGGCAATTACGAGAAGTGCGCCGACTGCATGGTGCATTGCGGCTACGAAGCGACGGCGGTCACCGATGCGGTGCGCAAGCCCTGGAAGGCCCTGACTGTTGCGCTGAAGGGCGTGAAGACCGAAGGTCCGATGGCCCCGGAAATCCGACTCGATAAGCAACGCCCGGCCGAATACGTCTTCGACAAGAACGTGACGCGTCGGCTCTCAGATATCCGCGAAGCGGACGCGCAGGAACGGGCCAAGAAGGCCGCGACAGCGGCCTAGGCTTGAGAAGGCGGCACGGGCATCGCGGCCCGCGTCGGTCAAAGCACGGAGTTGGCGCGGTCGGCGCGCCAGCCCAACCAAGACGCGACGAAGATCGACGCGGCCATCGGGCTTCAGAGCCTCTGTCGCGAGCGCCGGCAGAGCGCGATGCGCGGGATCGCTGACGACCCGCAAAATCGAGAAAAGCAGCCCGTGCCGGGCCGCCCATTCGGCAACGACGTGCGATTCCATATCGACGGCGCCGGCGCCGGTGCGCGTGCGCAATGC
This sequence comes from Beijerinckiaceae bacterium, assembly GCA_965246795.1. Classification (GTDB taxonomy): domain Bacteria; phylum Pseudomonadota; class Alphaproteobacteria; order Rhizobiales; family Beijerinckiaceae; genus JAJXWB01. The sequence goes on from CBDFFN010000007.1 coordinate 79,727, forward strand.
AGCCTTGTCCTCGATCCGGATGACAGCACGATCGCTGCCGGCGAAATCGGCGGTGCCGACACGGCCATGACGGGTACGCAGATCGTCGGACAGCGCGTCGGACAGCCGGTTTTGCGCGGAATGCCGCGTGTCGCCGTAGCTGACGCCCGTGCCGACAAGAATGTCGCCTGGTGCGAGCGAGGGGTCGAGACCGCCAGCGATGCCGAAACTGATCACGCCCCAGAATTTTTGCGGATCGAGATCGTCGAGAAGCTTGCGAAGCCGGTCGCTGTCGCCGCCGCTGCACAACGTGCGGATGCCCGGACCCTGCGCGGCACGCGCTTCTTTTAGAAGACCCGTGACGACGAGGAGCTCCGGTTCCATCGGCTACATTCCGTAGGCCACCGTGGGACTGTTGCCGGCGCGCAGGTTGCGATACCGCGCCAAGGCCCAAAGCGGGAAAAACTTCGCGTAGCCATGGTATCGCAAGTAAAACACGCGAGGGAAGCCGGTCGCGGTGTAGAGCTCTTCTTTCCACGCGCCCTGTGGCGTTTGGGTTGCTACGAGCCAGGCGATGCCGCGTTTGACGGCATCGCTGTCGACATCGCCTGCGGCCATCAGACCGAGGATGGCCCAAGCCGTCTGCGAGGCCGTCGAAGGTGACGGCGAATAACCGGCATAGTCGAGCCGGTAGCTGTCGCCGCCTTCGCCCCAACCGCCGTCCTCGTTCTGGATCGATTGCAGCCAAACCGATGCCCGCCGGACAACGGCGTCCGATGCCGGCATGCCCGCCGCATTGAGGGCGCAGAGAACCGACCACGTGCCGTAGATGTAGTTGAGCCCCCACCGGCCGTACCAACTGCCATCAGTGAGTTGCGTGCGGCGCAGATAGTCGATGCCGCGCGCCATCGCGGGCGACGTTGCTGATGTCTCACCGAGTTGCGCCAACATCGATACGCAGCGCGCCGTCACATCCTCGGTCGGTGGATCGAGCAGGGCGCCATGATCGGCGAAGGGAATGTTGTTAAGGTAGTGATAGGAATTGTCGGCGTCGAAGGCGGCCCAGCCGCCATCGCGGCTCTGCAAACCTTCAACCCATTCGCGCGCGCGCGCGATCGGGGTGCGATAAGCATCGTGATCGAGCCGATCCATGCCCATGACGACGACGGCAGTGTCGTCGAGATCGGGGTAATGCGCATTGGCGTACTGGAACGCCCAGCCGCCGGGACGCACGTTCGGCTTCTGCGCCGCCCAATCGCCTTTGACGTCGAGCACTTGTCGCGGTCGCAACCACTCGAACCCCGCGCGTGCCGACGCAATCGCTTCGCGGTCGCCGGTTTCCTGCATCGCGTGGCAGACGAGCGCCGTATCCCAGACCGGCGAAACGCAAGGCTGGCAATAGGCCTCGTCGTCGTGGATCACGAGCAGACGCTCGAGCGACTCGCGAACGGCAAGCACATTTGGATCGTCGGCGGGATAGCCCAGCGCATCGAACACGAGCAGGCTGTTCAGCATCGACGGAAAAATGGCGCCAAGTCCGTCGACGCCGTTCAGCCGCTCCTTCGTGAATGCGAGCGCAGCATCCGTCGCACGTTTGCGCGGCCCCTTCGGAAAGTAGGGATCGACTACACGAAGTATCTTGTCGATGCCGTTGAACAGCGAAACCCAAGGCTCTTTCTGATGCGCCCCGGCTGGCCAATGCGTGATCTTGTGCGGCGGCGTGAGGAAAAGTTCGACGATCGAAACATCGGTGCCGCTTTTTGGCGCGGGCCGAAACATCAGCAGAAGAAGCAACGGCACGATCGTCACGCGCGCCCAGTAGCTGACCTTGTCGATGTGAAACGGAAACCAGCGCGGCAGGAGCATGATCTCGACAGGCATGGCCGGCGCTGCGTTCCACGGGACCTGACGCCAAAGTGCCAACAGGATGCGCGTGAAGACATTGACCTTCGCCGCACCGCCGGCCGCGCGGACCGCCTCCCGTGCCAGCGCCATATGCGGCGCGTCGACATCGTCGCCGGCCATCTTCAGCGCGAAGTACGCCTTCACGCTCGCGCTGATGTCGAACGGCCCGTCCTGATAAAGCGCCCAGCCGCCATGCGCGCCCTGGGTACGACGCAGATAATTGCCGATCTTGCGCTCGAGCACCTCGTCGCGGGGCTCGCCACGGAAGTGGCGCATCAGAATGTATTCGGACGGAATCGTCGCGTCGGCTTCGAGTTCGAAGCACCAATGGCCGTCCGGCTTGCGGACGTCGAGCAACCAACGCGTGGCGCCCGAAATTGCGGCGTCGAGACCGGGCGGCATTTTCGCGTCCGACCGGAGCGGGGCGGACGCGGTCGTGAACGTCATCCGTCGATCAATGCGCGACGTTCGACCAAATGCGGCGCTTCGTGGCGTAGAGCAGCCCCGACAGAATGAGGAGGAAGATGATGACCCGGAAGCCGGTTCGCTTGCGCTGATCGAGCTTCGGCTCCGCCATCCACATCATGTAAGCGGCGACGTCCTTGGCATATTGCGGGATGGTCGCCGGCGTGCCGTCGGAATATTCGACCTGTCCGTCGCCGGAGAGCGGCGGCGGCATCGCGATTTTTCCGCCCGGCATGAACTCGTTGTAGTATTGCCCGGCATCGAGCTTCACGTCTGCCGGCGGATCTTTGTACCCCGTCAGGATCGCCGCGATGTAATCGGGACCGCCTTCTTGGTACGAGAAGAACGGCAGCGCGTTAAAGACAAACTTCGGGAACGGATTGTGGACGTCGCGCGCCTTTGCGAGCACTGACATGTCGGGCGGCAGACCGCCGCCATTGGCGGCACGGGCGGCGTTGGCGTTCGGAAACGGTGACGGCCATTTGTCCGACGGGCGCGCAGGGCGCTCGAACATTTCGCCGGCATCGTTCGGGCCGTCCTTGACCTTGTATTCCGCGGCGAGCGCTTTGACCTGACCCTCCGAAAAGCCCGGACCGCCGGGCTCCGCGAGGTTGCGGAACGCGAGCTTCTCGGCCGAGTGACAGTTGGCGCAGACTTCGCGAAACACGCGGAAACCGCGCTGCAGCTGGCCGGGATCGTATTTGCCGAACGTGCCGGCGAAGGACCACGGTTCGCGCGGCGGAATCGGCGTCTCGTGTTCGTGCACCTCCGTGCCGCCGCCTTGCTTGGCAGCGTCTTCGGCCGTCGCAGCGGGGGCTGGCACGAAAGCGACAAAGGCGAGAAGGCCGGCGCCGGCGGCGACGCGCGCGATCGGCGACGCGAAGACGAACGCGCCAGCGCGCTTGAGCGAACGGATCATCGCCATCAGCCCTTTGTGCTCGGCTCGGAGGCTGCACCGGCGGCGACAGAGGCACCAGACCCGCCGGCGAGAATCGAGTCGGCGATCGACGCCGGAATTTTTAGCGGTGTCTCGAACAGACCGAGCAGCGGCAGCACCACGACAAGATGCGCGAAATAATACAGCGTCAGCAAGCGCGCAACGAACGTTGCGCCATCGCTCGGCGGCTGCGAGCCAAGATAGCCGAGGCCGATCGTGCAAAGCACGAAAAGCCAGAAGAAGATCTTGTAGAGCGGGCGATACACGGCCGAGCGAACGCGCGACGTGTCGAGCCAAGGCAGGAAGGCGAGCAGCGCGATCGAGCCGAACATCGCAATGACGCCGCCGAGCTTCGACGGAATAGCGCGCAGGATCGCGTAGAACGGCAGGAAGTACCATTCCGGCACGATATGCGCCGGCGTCTGCAGCGGATTCGCCTCGATGTAATTGTCGGAGTGGCCAAGATAGTTCGGCACGAAGAAAATGAACCACGCGAACACGACGAAGAAGCACGTCATCGCGAACGCGTCTTTCATCGTGGCGTAGGGCGTGAAGGGCACCGTGTCCTTCTGCACGTCGCGCACTTCGACGCCGGTCGGATTGTTCTGACCCGCGATATGCAGCGCCCAAACGTGCAGCACAACGATGCCCGCGATCATGAAAGGCAGCAGGTAGTGCAGCGCAAAGAAGCGGTTGAGCGTCGGATTGTCGACGGAATAACCACCCCACAGCCAGGTCGTGATCGTGTCGCCGACGACTGGGATTGCCGAAAACAGGTTGGTGATGACGGTGGCGCCCCAGAACGACATCTGGCCCCACGGCAGCACATAGCCCATGAAGGCCGTCGCCATCATGAGAAGAAAGATGATGACGCCGAGAATCCAGAGAATTTCGCGCGGATCCTTGTAGGAGCCGTAATACATGCCGCGCGCGATATGGATATAGACCGCGAGGAAGAACATCGACGCGCCGTTGGCATGCGCGTAACGCAGCAGCCAGCCGTAATTCACGTCGCGCATGATGTGCTCGACGGAGTTGAACGCCATCGTCGTCTCGGGCGTGTAATGCATCGCGAGGACGACGCCGGTCACGATCTGCGCGACGAGCATGACGGACAGGATGCCGCCGAACGTCCACCAGTAATTGAGATTACGCGGCGTCGGATAGGCAACGAACGACGAATGCACGAGGCCCATCAGCGGCAGGCGCTGCTCGAACCAGCGCCCTATGGCGCTTTTCGGAACGTAGGTCGAAGGTCCGCTCATCGGTGAACTTTCCGTTTTCGTCTTGCCCGGCTGTGCGGGATCAGCCGATCTTCACTTTGGTTTCGCCCTCGAAGGCGTAAGTCGGCACTTCGAGGTTGCGTGGCGCCGGACCCGAGCGGATGCGGCCGGACGTGTCGTAGACCGAGCCGTGGCAGGGGCAGAACCAGCCGTCGTAGGTGCCCTGATGGCCAAGCGGAATGCAGCCGAGATGCGTGCAGACGCCGACGACGACCAGCCATTCCGGCTTCTTCACGCGCTGCGCGTCCGTCTGCGGATCGGGCAAGGTGTTCAGCGGAACGTTCTTGGCTTCCTCGATCTCTTTCGCCGTGCGATGGCGCACGAAGACCGGCTTGCCGCGCCACTTCACCGTGACGATCTGACCTTCCGCGATATTGGCGATATCGACTTCGGTCGAGGCCAGCGCCAGCGTCGAGGCGTCCGGGTTCATCTGGTTGATGAGCGGCCAGACTGCCGAACCGACGGCCACTGCGCCAAAGGCGCCGGTCGCCAGGAAGAGCATGTCCCGCCGCGTCGGCTCAGAACCCCCCAACGTCGTGTTCGCCACGTCTGGACCCCGTATCGCTTCGCGACCGTCGCGAAGACTGGAATGGTACTAAGGACACGTTCGGGCCGCCGCAATGCGACCGCTCGCCACGTGTTTTTTCCCATGCGATAAGCGCGGTTCCTTGCACCGTTTAATCGGCTTGTCCACCCGGCGGATCGCGTGCAACGGATGATGCGATGACGCCACGCCCGCCCGTGCTTGCTTTGTACGAACCCGACATCCCGCAGAACACGGGCACGATGCTGCGAACCTGCGCCTGCCTCGGCATCGGCGCGGCCATCGTCGAGCCCGCCGCCTTCCCGGTATCGGACCGCGCGTTTCGCCGTGCCGGCATGGATTATCTCGATCGCGTCGCTATCGACCGTTTCGCCGATTTCGCCGCGCTTCAGACTTGGTGCGCGAACGAAGACCGGCGGCTGATCCTTCTCACAACACGGGCTGCCATGACCTACACAGACTTCGCTTTCCGGCCGGACGACGTGCTGCTCGTCGGCCGCGAATCCGCGGGCGTACCGGAGGCTGTGCACGAGAGCGCCGATGCGCGGCTGCGCGTGCCGATGGCGCCCGGCCTGCGCTCGCTCAATGTCGCGGTGAGCGCGGCGATGGCGCTTGGCGAACTTCGGCGTCAGATCGGCTGGCCGCAGGCGGCCACAACGGACGCAGCCGCATGAGCCAGATCGAGACCCGAAAGGCGACGGCGCGCGCCTGGTTCGAAACACTACAAGACAAGATCGTCGCGGCCTTCGAGACGATCGAGCAAGAGGCGACCGGCCCATTCGCGGACGGGCACGCGACGCCGGGGCGCTTCGAACGAAAGCCTTGGACCCGCGCCGACCATACCGGCGCGCCGGGCGGCGGCGGGAAGATGGCCATGCTGCGGGGCCGCGTTTTCGAGAAAGCCGGCGTCCACTCCTCGACGGTGTTCGGCACATTCGCGCCGGAATTCGCAGCGCAGATTCCGGGCGCATCCGAAGACCCGCGCTTCTTCGCGACCGGCGTGTCGCTGATTGCGCATCCGTGGAATCCGCATGCACCGACCGTCCACATGAACACGCGCTTCGTCGTCACGACGAAGGCGTGGTTCGGGGGTGGCGCCGATCTTACGCCGGTGCTCGAACGTCGACGGACGCAGACAGACCCGGACAGCATCGCCTTCCACGCCGCGATGCGCGGCGCCTGCGAGGCGCATCCGGTCGCCGATTATCCGCGCTTCAAGGCGTGGTGCGAAGAGTATTTCCATCTGAAGCACCGAAACGAGCCGCGCGGCATCGGCGGTATTTTCTTCGACTATCTCAACAGCGGCGGTGACCCCGAGAATTCCGGCTGGGATGCCGATCTCGCCTTCACGAAATCGGTCGGAGAGGCGTTTCTCGCCGCCTATCCCGCGATCATGGCGCGCGATCTCGAGACGCCGTGGACCCACGCGGACCGCAACGAGCAGCTTGTGCGGCGCGGTCGCTATGTCGAGTTCAACCTACTCCATGATCGCGGGACGATTTTCGGCCTGCGGACCGGCGGCAACGTCGAATCGATCCTGTCGTCGCTGCCCCCGGCGGTTGCGTGGCCGTGATCGGATCAACGGCAAATTAATCTTCAGCAATTTTTTCAGGAACCTTTCGCGCTTCGGATAGTTCGGCCAACGTGTGGCGCGAGCCCAATTTGGAGGCATTTTGGGCCACGCCGGGCGTTTAGTGGGGAAATTTGTCCTTATCGTCGAGGACGACCCGATTCTGCTTCTTCATAGCGTCGACTTGATCGAAGGCGAGGGATACGACGTCATCGAGGCGCGCAACGCCGACGAGGCCATCGCCATTCTCGAAGGGCGCGTGGACATTGCGATCGTTTTCACCGACGTCGAAATGCCGGGCACGATGGATGGACTGAAGCTTGCACGGTTCATTCGCAACCGGTGGCCGCCGGTGCATCTGATCGTCGCGTCCGGCCGGACATCGCCGCTTGCGCATGAACTGCCGGAAGGCAGCCGATTTTTCGCCAAGCCTTACAACGATGCGTCGCTGATAAGCGCTTTGAACGACATGGCGCGACGCGATCAGGATTCCCGTCCGTCTGCCGATCCCAGCTAGAGCACCGGAGCTTCGTCGAACGTCCAGAATCTGTGGGCAGTGAAACTCCAGACAAGCACGACGCCGGTCGTCAGCACTTGCGCCAGCAGGTAGGGCAGTGCGAGTGACCCTGTCAGGAACGTCATCGCGATCCCGGTCAGCCCGAAACCGACCCCCGCCACGACGGCGAACCGCCACGCCGCGCCGGCATGGCTGCGGCGGCTCGCGAAGGTGAGTTTCCTGTTGAGCACATAGGAAACGACGCCACCCGCGATGTAGCCGCAGAGCGTGGCGGGCACCGGCGTGAAGTGCACACCTTCGACGAGGCCAATCAGCACGCCGTAATGCGCGACGGCAGAAGCAAGGCCGGCGGCGAGGAAGGCGAGGAGTTGCTGCCGGCGGACCATTCGCGGCGGCTTACCCCTGAACCGCGCATTGCGCCACGGCACGGGGTTCACATACCCACCTTTTGCCTCTAGTCACTCGGCTTCAACGACTATCGCTGCCTGCCTGGCCAACGGACGCCTCGCGCCCGCTCGGGCACGCACGCGCAATCTGGAACAAGTCTCGCGCCCATGCCGAAACGCACCGACATCGGAACGGTCATGATCATCGGGGCCGGGCCGATCGTCATCGGTCAGGCCTGCGAGTTCGACTATTCCGGCACGCAGGCCTGCAAAGCCTTGCGTGAAGAAGGCTACCGGGTCGTCCTCGTCAATTCCAATCCGGCGACGATCATGACCGATCCGGACATGGCCGACCGCACCTATGTCGAGCCGATCACGCCGGAAGTCGTCGCAAAGATCATCGCGGCCGAGCGGCACGCGGTGCCCGGCGGTTTCGCACTACTGCCAACGATGGGCGGCCAGACCGCGCTGAATTGCGCGCTGTCGCTGAAGAAGATGGGCACGCTCGCCGAGCACGATGTCGAGATGATCGGCGCCAGCGCCGATGCGATCGACAAGGCCGAAGACCGTGAACGGTTTCGCGAAGCGATGACGAAGATTGGCCTCTCCACGCCGCGCTCGCATCACGTAAAGACGCTGTCGGCCGCGCTGACCGCGCTCGACGACATCGGTCTGCCCACCATTATCCGACCATCCTTCACGATGGGCGGCACGGGCGGCGGCATCGCCTACAACAAGGCCGAGTTCATCGAGATCGTGGAACGCGGCATCGACGCCTCGCCGACCGACGAGGTGCTGATTGAAGAAAGCGTTCTCGGCTGGAAAGAATACGAGATGGAGGTCGTGCGCGACAAGCGTGACAATTGCATCATCGTCTGCTCCATCGAGAATCTCGATCCGATGGGCGTGCACACCGGCGATTCCATCACCGTCGCGCCGGCGCTGACGCTGACCGACAAGGAATATCAGATCATGCGCGACGCCTCACTGGCGGTGCTGCGCGAGATCGGCGTCGAGACCGGCGGGTCCAACGTGCAGTTCGCGGTCGATCCCGAGAACGGGAAAATGATCGTCATCGAGATGAACCCGCGCGTGTCGCGTTCGTCCGCCCTCGCATCGAAGGCGACGGGCTTCCCGATCGCGCGGGTCGCAGCGAAACTCGCGGTTGGCTACACGCTCGACGAGATCGAGAACGACATCACTGGCGGCGCAACGCCCGCCTCTTTCGAGCCAACGATCGATTACGTCGTCACGAAAATTCCGCGCTTCGCTTTCGAGAAATTTCCGGGCGCCGAACCGACGCTCACGACAGCGATGAAGTCCGTCGGTGAAGCGATGGCGATCGGCCGCACGTTTGCAGAAAGCCTGCAGAAGGCGTTGCGCTCGCTGGAAACGGGCCTGTCGGGTCTCGACGAAATCGAGGTCGAAGGTTTCATCCCCGGCGGCGACCGCAACGTGCTTCGCGCCGCGCTCGCGACGCCGACGCCGGACCGTTTGCTCTATGTCGCGCAGGCGATGCGGCTCGGCATGGGGACCGAGGAAATCTACGAAATCTGCAAGATCGACCGCTGGTTTCTGGAGCGCATCTCTGAAATCGTCGCGCTTGAATTTCGCATCAAGGCGCACGGCCTGCCGCAGGACGCTGCGAACATGCGCATGCTCAAGGCGGCCGGCTTCTCCGATCTGCGGCTCGCCACGCTGACGCGCACCGATGAGCGCCGTGTCGCATCGCTGCGACGCATGCTCGACGTACATCCCGTCTACAAGCGCATCGATACGTGTGCAGCCGAATTCGCCTCGCCCACGGCCTACATGTATTCGACCTACGAGACGCCCTTCGCGGGCGCGCTTGCGAGCGAAGCCGCGCCGTCCGACAAGAAGAAGATCGTCATTCTCGGCGGTGGCCCGAACCGCATCGGTCAGGGCATCGAGTTCGACTATTGCTGCTGTCATGCCTGTTTCGCGCTGGCCGACGCCGGTTTCGAGACGATCATGATCAACTGCAATCCGGAGACGGTCTCGACCGACTACGACACGTCCGACCGGCTCTATTTCGAGCCGTTGACGGGCGAAGACGTTCTCGAAATCCTCGCCGTCGAACAATCGCGTGGCGAACTTGTCGGCGTCATCGTGCAGTTCGGCGGCCAGACGCCGCTGAAGCTGGCCAAGACGCTCGAAAGCGCCGGCATCAAAATCCTCGGCACGTCGGTCGAGTCGATCGATCTCGCGGAAGATCGTGATCGCTTCAAGCGGTTGCTCGACAAGCTCGGCCTGAAACAGCCGATGAACGGCATCGCATATTCCGTCGAGCAGTCGCGTCTCATTGCTCACGATCTTGGTCTGCCGCTCGTCGTGCGGCCGTCCTACGTGCTTGGCGGCCGCGCCATGGCGATCATTCGCGACGAGGCCGCACTGAGCGACTATCTGCTCGAGACGCTGCCCGGTCTCGTACCGTCCGACGTGAAGGCGCGCTACCCCAACGACAAAACCGGCCAGATCAACACGGTTCTCGGCAAGAATCCGTTGCTGTTCGACCGCTATCTCGCCGACGCGATCGAGATCGATGTCGACTGCCTCTGCGACGGCAAGGATGTCTTCATCGCGGGCATCATGGAGCACATCGAGGAAGCCGGCATCCACTCCGGCGATTCTGCCTGCTCACTGCCGCCGCGCTCACTTTCTGCAGAAACGATCGCCGAGCTGGAAGAACAGACGAGGAAGCTCGCGCTGGCGCTCGACGTCGGTGGACTGATGAACGTGCAATATGCTCTGAAGGACGGCGAGATTTTCGTTCTCGAAGTCAATCCACGCGCCTCGCGCACCGTACCTTTCGTCGCGAAGGTCATCGGTCATCCGATTGCAAAAATCGCGTCACGCATCATGGCGGGCGAGCCTCTCGCCTCCTTCAACTTGCAGCCGATCGACTGGATGGCGACGAACGGCCATGTCGGCGTCAAGGAATCGGTCTTTCCCTTCGCACGCTTTCCCGGTGTCGATACCGTGCTCGGTCCGGAGATGCGTTCGACCGGCGAAGTCATCGGCCTCGACCGCAACTTTGCGATCGCCTTTGCGAAAAGTCAGCTCGGCGGCGGTACGAAAGTGCCACGCGAAGGCACGGTGTTCGTGTCGGTCAGGGATGCCGACAAGCCACGCATCCTGGAGACGGTGAAGCTGCTCGACGGGCTCGGCTTCCGCATCGAGGCGACCGGCGGCACGGCGAAATTCCTTGCCGACGAAGGCCTGACGGTTCGCAAGATCAACAAGGTGTCGGAAGGCCGTCCGCATTGCGTGGACGCGATCAAGAACGGTTCGATCCAGCTCGTCTTCAACACGACGGAAGGCGCGCAGGCCCTGTCGGACTCGCGATCGCTGCGCCGCGCCGCCCTCTTGCACAAGGTGCCCTACTACACCACTCTGGCCGGTGCGATCGCCGCCGCGCAGGGCATCCGTGCCTATGTCGCCGGCGATCTCGAGGTGCGGGCGCTGCAGGATTATTTTGCGTCCGACGATCGGGGTGCGGCCTGAGGGTCGTGCACGCGAGAAGGGTCGGGACGAACAAGAGCCGGAACGATGGTCGAGAAAGTGCCGATGACGCCGGGCGGTTACACCGCGCTGGAAGAAGAATTGAAGCGCCGCCAGCAGATCGAGCGCCCTAAAATCATCCAGCAGATTTCCGAAGCGCGTGCGCATGGCGATCTCAGCGAGAACGCCGAATATCACGCCGCGAAGGAAGCGCAGTCGCTGAACGAGGGCCGCATTGGGACGCTCGAAGACAGGCTCGTGCGCGCCGACGTGATTGACGTCTCGAAGCTGACGGGGACGACCATCAAGTTCGGCGCCATTGTGACGCTTGTCGACGAAGAAACCGAGCAGGAAAAACGCTACCAGATCGTCGGCGAGATGGAGGCCGATGTGAAACTTGGTCGTATCTCGATCACGTCGCCGATCGCGCGGGCGCTGATCGGAAAGACGGTTGGCGACACAGTCGAGGTGATGGCGCCGGGCGGCGGCAAGTCCTACGAGGTTTTGAAAGTCGCGTTTGCGTGACGACTGCTGGCTGATCACCGACGGTAAGATCGGCGACGAAATACCGCTACGCGGTATTGCCGAGGCGATGGGCCTTTCCGTCGAGCTCAAGACAGTGGCGCCGCGAGGAATATTCGCGGCACTCGCACCGTGGGGTTTCGTCGACCCGCGCGATCGCGCGGAAATCGTGTGCCCGCCGTTCCCGACCATCGCCTTCGCCGCCGGACGCCGCGCCGTCCCGGTTTTACGCGCGCTGAAACGCGCGTCGCCGGGCACATTCACGGTCTTTTCAGGCAATCCGCGCACACGCAGGTCCGGCGCCGATCTCATCTGGGCACCTGCACACGATAGGCTCGTTGGCGACGATGTTATCGTCACCGATATCGCGCCGCACACGCGCTCGGCAGCGGCTTTGTCCAAAGCGCGAAAAAACCCCGACGCGCGCGTGGCGACGCTGTCAGAGCCGCGAGCCGCCATCCTCATCGGCGGCCCGAGTCGCCATCACACGTTCAGCCCGCGCGATATTGAAGCCCTGACCGCAGCACTGCGAAGCATCCGCGCCGCGAACATCAGCCTCGCCATCACGACATCGCGCCGTACGCCGTCGTCGCTTGTCTCTCGCCTGCACGAAGCCTTCGCGGACGACACACGCGTGTTTCTTTGGTCCGGCGACGGCGAAAACCCGTACCCCACCATGATCGCGCTCGCCGACGCGATCTTCGTCACCGTTGATTCGACCAACATGGTCGGCGAGGCTCTGGCGTCCGGTGCGCCGGTGCATGTCTTTTCAGCAACAGGCGGCGGGCGGCGGCATAATGCCTTCCTCGACCGCCTTCTCGCAAAGAAGCTTGTGCGCCGCTGGGATGGCCAGCTTGCCACCGACCGCCAGTCGCCCTTCGACCCCACGCCAGAGATCGCGGCGGCGATTTCGGCGCGCTTCGCGGCTTTTCAACAGGCCCAAAGGGGCTGACTTGCGGCTGACTCGCTGGCGCGGCTTCGCGTCCCTACATTGCGGTCCGAGAGGCGAAAACATGCACGCAAAACTGATCATCGTTGGCTCTGGACCGGCCGGCTACACCGCAGCCATCTATGCCGCGCGCGCGATGCTGGAGCCGGTGATGATCTCCGGCTTCGAAGCCGGTGGTCAGCTCATGATCACCACCGACGTCGAAAATTATCCGGGCTTCGCGCAGCCGATTCAGGGCCCGTGGCTGATGGAGCAGATGCGCGGGCAGGCCGAGCATGTTGGCGCAAAACTTGTGTCCGACCACATCACGGCGGTCGATCTCTCGGACCGTCCGTTTCGCCTGACCGGCGACAGCGGCCAGCTCTACACCTGCGACACGCTTGTGATTGCGACAGGCGCAAAGGCGAAATGGCTTGGCATCGCGAGCGAAGAACATTTCCGCGGATTTGGCGTGTCGGCTTGCGCAACCTGCGACGGCTTCTTCTTCCGCAACAAGGAAGTTGTCGTCGTCGGCGGCGGCAATTCCGCGGTCGAGGAAGCACTGTACCTCGCCAATCTCGCATCCAAAGTGACGATCGTGCATCGACGTCACGAGTTCCGCGGTGAGCGCATTCTGCAGGAACGCCTGTTCGCGCATCCGAAGGTCGAGGTCGTCTGGAACCACACCGTCGATGAGATTCTCGGCCACGACGATCCGAAGACCGTCACCGGCGTACGGATCAAGAACGTGAAGACCGGCGCGACGCGCGAGTGCAAGACGGACGGCGTGTTCGTTGCCATCGGCCATTCGCCAGCGTCGGAGCTGTTTGCTGGCCAGATCGACATTCGCGGCAATGGTTACGTCCGTGTGCAGCCAGGCACGACGCAAACGAACATCCCCGGCGTGTTTGCAGCGGGCGACGTTGCCGACGACGTCTATCGCCAGGCGGTGACGGCGGCCGGCCTCGGCTGCATGGCGGCGCTGGAAGCCGAGCGCTATCTGGCCGCCGAACATATTGTGCCGCCGGCGGGACAGCTCGCGGCTGAACTAGATGCTGCGGAATAGCGAATTAGACCGCAAGCGGCGGAGTTTTCGATCATCCGGGACGGGGCATTGTGCCGTCATGACGAACCCAAGGGGTGACACCATGAACGCACCGCTCACACAGACCGAACTTCGGGCCGCGCAGACACTGTCCGATCCGCGCTGGCTGAAAGTCCGCGCGCGCGAAAAAAGCGCCGACGGCGCCTTCGTCTATTCCGTACGCACGACCGGCGTGTATTGCCGGCCGTCCTGCGCCGCGCGGCCCGCACGACCGGAGAACGTCGCTTTCCACGCGACGACCGCCGACGCCGAGCGCGCAGGTTTCCGGCCCTGCATGCGTTGCAAGCCCAACGCAGATGCGCCTTCGCATGCCGATGCGGTCACGGCCGCGTGCCGGCAGATCGAGACGGCTGACGAAGCACCGACGCTAAGCGAACTCGCGGCGAAGGCTGGCTTGAGCCCGCATCATTTCCATCGCGTCTTCAAGGCGGCGACGGGCGTGACGCCACGCGCCTATGCTGCCGCACATCGCACGTCGCGCGTACGTGACGGCCTCAAAGATGCGCGCACGGTGACGGAAGCGATCTACGACGCCGGCTACAACTCCGGCAGCCGCTTCTACGAAAAATCGAATGCCGCTTTGGGCATGACGCCAAAAGTGTTTCGCGCCGGCGGTGCTGAGGAAGAAGTGCGTTTCGCTGTCGGGCAATGTTCGCTCGGCGCCGTGCTGGTCGGCGCGACTGACAAGGGCGTCTGTGCGATCACGTTCGGCGACGATCCAGAGGCGTTGCTGCGCGACTTGCAGGACCGCTTTCCGAAAGCCGATATCGTCGGCGGCGACAAAAACTTCGAGCGCACCGTCGCGACGGTCGTGGCTTTGGTGGAGACGCCGGAGAAAGGTCTCGATCTGCCGCTCGACGTGCGCGGCACGGCGTTCCAGCGTCGCGTGTGGGAAGCGTTGCGCACGATCCCGGCCGGCAAGACGGCGAGTTATGCCGATGTCGCGGAACGCATCGGATCGCCGAAGGCGGTGCGCGCCGTAGCCAATGCCTGCGCTAACAACAACCTTGCGGTGGCAATCCCGTGTCACCGCGTGGTGCGGAAGTCTGGCGCACTGGCGGACGGCGGCTATCGCTGGGGCATCGCACGAAAGCAGGCGCTGCTCGCACGGGAGAAGCGGGCGTGAGCCTTTTGGACCGCGAGGCTCACGCCTTGCAATTGGATGGTGCCGGAGCAGAGCTGCGAGCGGGGAGGCTCGCGGTCCAGCAAATCACCACCGACCTCGACGCCTTTGGCTGCGCGATCATCCCGAAACTGCTGTCGCCGGCGCAATGCCACGACGTTGCCGGCTGGTACGACGACGACGCAAAGTTTCGCAGCACGATCGTCATGGCACGCCACGGTTTTGGTCGCGGTGAGTATCGCTATTTCGCCGATCCGCTCCCTACGCTGATCCAGGACCTGCGAGAGACGCTGTATTCCGCGCTCGCGCCAATCGCGAACCGTTGGAACGAACGGCTCGGAATCGCGAAGACATTTCCTGCAACCCATGCAGAATATCGTGCGGAAAATCATGCGGCCGGCCAGACGCGGCCGACGCCCCTGCTGCTGCGTTATCGTGCGGGCGACTACAATTGCCTGCATCAGGACGTGTACGGCGAGAACGTCTTCCCACTGCAGGTCGCGGTGCTGCTATCGCAACCGGGCGAAAACTTTACCGGCGGTGAGTTCGTGCTGACGGAGCAGCGCCCGCGCATGCAATCGCGCGCGGAAGTCGTTCCGCTTGCCCACGGTGACGCCGTCGTCTTCGCGGTACGCGAACGGCCGGTCGCGGGATCACGCGGAAACTATCGCGTGAATCTGCGACATGGCGTCAGCCGAATCTGTAGTGGCGAACGTTTTACGCTCGGCGTGATCTTCCAAGACGCGAAATGAAAAAGCCCGCGTTTTTGACGCGGGCTTTTCGTCTTAATTGCTGCGTGGCGATCAGGCCGGCGGCTTCTTCATTTTCTTCATCTTTTTCTTCTTCATCGGCGGGGGCGGCGGCGCCATCGACGGCACGTAGTCGAGCGTGATCTGGCCAACGCCTGCTGTGAAGTTCAGGCCGATCTGGCCGGACACAGACAAGGGCTGCAGCGAGAGATTGTTGCCGTTGCCGCCGACAAGAACGTTCGCCGTCGCGCCTGCGCCGACCGTGGCGCCGCCACCGACGCCGGTGTAGACGCCCTGCAACGCACCCGGCACGGGCGGACCACCCGGCGCCGCGACGCCCCAGGCGAGCTTGCCTGGACCGGTGACGCCGATGTCGAGACCGAAGCGGTTGATCGTGCCGAGGTAACGCTCTCTCGGCGCACCACCCGACGGCATGAAGTAGCAGTCGAGCGCTTTGCTCGACGTGATGATGAAGCCCGTGCCGCCCGACACGTTACATTCGAGCATGCCAGCCGCGCCCTGCGCCTGCGCCGCGCCGGTCATCCCAATGGCGGCAAAGGCCGCGATAACAGCCGGCTTCGCGAGCCGGTTCAAATTAAACGCCATTCTCTTCTCCTCATGCAGCGCCAGCGGCGCGTCCGCCCCCTGCCACGGCGGCAGGAAAAGACCTGTGTCGCCGGTCACACCGGAACCTTGGCAGGAGCGGTGTCGCCGAGGGTGCGCGCGCCGTCAAGCGCGCAGCGCTTGGAAACGTCAGTTGAGACTCGCGCAAAAACGCTGGATTTTCACGCATGCTTCTTCGAGCACGGCGTTGGAGGTCGCGTAGGAGACGCGGAAGTTCGGGCCGGTGCCGAAGGCCGAGCCCTGCACGACAGCGACGCCTTCCGTCTCCAGAAGCGCGCCGACGAAATCGGTGTCGGTCTCGATCACCTTGCCTTCCGGCGTCTTGCGGCCGATCGCATCGGCGCAAGATGGGAAAACGTAAAACGCGCCCTCCGGGCTCGGGCACGACAGGCCCTTCGCCTGGTTGAGCATCGAGACCACGAGATCGCGACGCTCCTCGAAGACTTTTTTGCTGCGCTTCACGAAATCCTGCGGCCCGTTCAGCGCTTCAACGGCCGCCCATTGCGCGATCGTGCAGGCCCCCGAAGTCTGCTGGCCCTGGATCATGTCCATCGCCTTGATCAGCTCCTCGGGGCCGGCGGCGTAGCCGATGCGCCAACCCGTCATCGCATAGGCCTTCGACACGCCGTTCATCGTCAGCGTGCGGTCGTAAAGTTTCGGCTCGACTTCGGCCGGCGTCACGAAGGTGAAGCCGCCGTAGACGAGATGCTCGTACATGTCGTCGGGCAGCAACCACACGTTCGGATGGCGAAGGAGGACGTCCGTCACCTTCTTCATCTCGGCATGCGTGTACGCCGCGCCGGACGGATTCGACGGCGAGTTCAGCACCACCCACTTGGTTTTCGGCGTGATGGCGCGCTCGAGGTCTTCCGGCTGCAGCTTGAAACCGTCCTTCATCTTCGTATCGACGATGACGGGCGTGCCGCCGCACAGCATCACCATCTCGGGATAGCTGACCCAGTAGGGCGCGGTGATGATGACCTCGTCGCCGGGATTCATCGTCGCCATAAAGGCGTTGAACAGGATCTGCTTGCCGCCAGTGCCGACGATGACCTGCGAAGGCTTGTAGTCGAGATGGTTCTCGCGCTTGAACTTGGCTGCGATCGCCTCGCGCAGCGGCACGATGCCGGCGACGGGCGGATATTTCGTCTGGCCCGTCTCGATCGCCTTGATCGCGGCCTGCTTGATATTGTCGGGCGTGTCGAAATCCGGCTCGCCGACGGACAGGCTGATGATGTCCCGACCCTGCGCCTTGAGATCGCGCGCTTTCTGCGTCGCTGCAATGGTCGCGGAAGGCTTCACGCGAGACAGGGCATCGGCGAGGAACGCCATGAGGGCACGACCTTTCGGGGAGGGTTGTTGACGCGGCGCACCATAGTCCGGGGGACCGGAAAGGGAACCCATCCGCGCGGCCGCCACGCAGGTTTGCTCACAAAAACGTGAAAGCCACTGTCAAGCCCTAGACAGGTGTCTCGAGCGAAAAAATCGCCGCGACGTGAAACTGAAACACAGGTCGGTTGTTATGGCTTCGTACCGGAGCGGGGACGCCGCTTCGCGTGCGTGTCCGAGGGACTGTCCCATGAGCATGGCTTCCGAAAAGATCGACACTGGCTTTGACGCTGGTTTCACCCGTTCGTGGGATGCGACGTCTGCTCGTCGCCAGTTCCAAATGTCGCTCATCCTCGTAGGCGCCTTGCTCTGCTCGGCCGTTGTCCTCGCCTCGACGCTTCGCTTCGACCCGCCGATGACCGAAGGCCGCTCTGCCGCAATCAAGATCGATCGCTCGGCGGAGATTTCGGCACCCTACGCTGGCGGACTTGTCGCGATCCGCTGATACGACTTGCCCTTGCGGGCGGCGATCCACGATAATTTCGAAGGCGACCGGCCAAACCGGTCGCTTTTTTTGTTTTAGACGACCAGCCCGCCCATAGGCGCGATGACGGGCGAATTCGGGAACACATCCGCGCCCAGCACAGCCGCGCCAAGCCCGAGATGGTCCGCCAGCAAACCCTTCAGCACGGCGCGTAGATCGGTCGTCGGCGCGAGGTCACGACCCTCATGGAGCGCCTGTTGCGATAGCCCGGGCCAGTCGGCAATAATTCGTCCACCAGCGACTGCCCCGCCCGCCAGAAACGCGACGCTTCCGGTGCCGTGATCAGTACCGACTGTGCCGTTGATTCGGGCGGTACGGCCAAACTCCGTGATTGCGACAACGATCGTGTCGCGCCAGAGCGGCCCGAGGGTCGTACGGAACGCATCGAACGCGCCGTCAAGACCTGACAGAAGCTGCGCGAGCCGGCCGGACGTGCCGCCTTCGTTGGCATGCGTGTCCCACCCATCATAGGCAAGCGCCGCAAGTCGCGGCCCATCGTCCGCCGCAATCAGCCGCGCTGCGCCTTCAGCGGTGCGCCGCATGCCAGCGATGTTGTCGCGCGGCTGCGCCGCAGCTCCCATCGCGTTTCGGGCCACACGATCGGTTTCGAGCCCCCGCGCGAGAGCATCGCCGAGCATCGGATCGGTGTGGCGGTAGAGGGCAAGCAGCCGTGCCGCCAAGTCGTCCTCCGCGGCCGGCAGCGTCTGCGGCGCCCAGCCCAGAACCGGCGCGGGGCCACGGATAACGAGCGGCGGCACAGAGCCGACACCGAGCCCGCGGTTCGTTGCAATCTTCTCGCGAACGGGCAGTGCTGCGACGGCGCGATTGAGCCAGCCTGACAGCGTGAAACCCGGCGCGGGATAACCGCTCTCCAGCACGTCCTGCCCGTCGAAATGCGAGCGCTCGCGATACCCGGTTGCGACCGCATGGATGATCGCCGCCTGCTTCTGGAGATAGAGCCCGTGGAAGACCGGCATTGCCGGATGCAGTGCGAAGAACGAATCGAGCGGCAAAGCCGGCCGGTCGCCGCTGCGCGACAGAGCCAGCGCACCATGCAGCCCAGCGTAATCGGGATCGCCGGTCGGTGCGACCGCCGCCAGACCATCGAGAGCACCGCGTAAAACCATGACGACGAGCCGCGGATCGCGACCGGAATTGTCGCGCGCAAAGGCTGGGATCGCAGCCCAGCCGAACAAGGCGCCGGCGGTGCCGAGGATGGCGCGTCGCGAGGGATGCAAGTGCGTGCAGTCGCTCATCGAACTCTCCTCATCGACGTTGCATCTCGGGCGACATCATAAGCAGTGCGAGCCCCTGCCGCCGCGACGCCGCGCCAGCCAGAGCGCGCCGCGTTTCGGCGCTTGCCGCGGAGCCTGCCAGCGCATCGAAGAGATCGACCGGGTTCGGCCCGTCCGGAATGCGCGCGGCGATACGGTCGGCGATATCGAGCCGCGTCTTCATGCCTTCGGGCGTCGCCCAACCCGCGGAAACATCGCTGAAACCATTCGGGCCGGGCGGCGCCCAGAGGGGCTGGCCGAGCAGAGCCAAAGCGCCGAGCGACGGATTGGAGTCGGTCGGCGGACGGCTCGTCATGCGGATCGCCGCGACAACGAACTGCCAGGGGTCGCGAACCTTTGGCGCCGATACGTTCCAGGCTTCGGGCGTCTGGATGAGACCCGTTGCGAGCGCAGCCAGATCGCCATCGGTGCGCGTGAAAATGTCGGTGAGTTTTGCAACAAGCGCTGGAGACGGATCGTCAGCAACGAAATGCCGCGCGAGTTTTGTCGCGATGTGGCGCGCGGTCGCCGGATGTCGCGCGAGTTCGAGAAGCGCGGCCTCGCCCTGCGCGCGTCCTCCTTGCGCATAGGTGCGGCCGAGCAGCACCTGCGGACCGGGCTCGTGAAAGTCGGCGAAAAACACGGGACTTCCCGGCTCGCCGATGCGCCCTTCGCGACCTGCAAACGTCCAGCCGGTAATGATCTTCGCGAGGCTGGTGACGTCGGCCTGCGTGTAGCCGCTTCCGACGCCCAGCGTATGCAGTTCGAGGATCTCGCGGCCGAGATTCTCGTTGAGGCCGCGTCCGCGCCGCATGCCCGCAAGCGAGCCCGCGCCGGCCGACTGCTGGTTGTCGAGGTAGAAGATCATCGCGGGATGTTTTTCGACCGCGAGCAGCATGTCCGCGAAACGTCCGAGCACATACGGTCGGATCGCTTCGCGCTCAAAAGCGCCGGCTATAACGCGTACGAATCCACCCTTGCCGACCGAGACGCAGAAGTGGTTCGACCAGAAGGCGACAAGGCGCTCGACGAGCCCGGCGCGTGCACTCGCGGCGCGGTTCAGCCGCGCCAGCGCTTCAGCGCGGAAGATCGTCGCTTCGGGCGACGGCATGGCAGGCGGCGGCTTGCCCTCGCCGACCATCATCGGCGTCGCGTTCATCGTATCGCGCGCGGCGAAAGCCGACATTGGCGGCGCGGGACTTGGGCCTCTCAGTATGTCGTCCTGCGACCGCGCGATGCGCTTCGCTTCGAAATAGGCCACAAGCGCCGCTTGCGAGGTCGGAAGATCGGGACCACCGAGTAGCGCAATGCTGGGCGCGCGCAGTTCCGCCAGCAGAAATCCGTGCGGATCGTCGCTCGCCGCAGCGAGATCGCCGTCGGCGCGACCGCCCAACCCGAAGCGATTGAGCGCAAGAAGTCCGGTGCGATAATCGGCAGGCATGTTCTGCTCCCGGGCCGCTGGAGCGAAGCACTACGATGCTGACTTTAGCATGAACGCCGGAATTTTCTGTTGGCGTTTCGCATTGCGGCGCTGCGCGGCTAAAAGCGCGCCAGAGCTCGATCGGACCCCTTTCATGCCCTTGCCGCGTTTCGCCGTCGTCTTTGCCCTCCTTGCCGCCACCGGGGTGCCGGGCGTCGCGCAGACCGTTCCGGCACGGGCGGGCTACATCCCGGTCATCGGCAGCGCGCAGATGTTTGTCGCCGAGAAGGAAGGCCTGTTGAAACAGGCAGGCCTCGACGTGAAGTTTTCAGTGTTCGAGTCAGGCCCGGCGATGATCCAGGCGCTCGCATCGGGCACGCTCGACATCTATGTCGCCGGCGTCGCGCCCCTCGCCGTTGCGCGCTCCAAGGGCGTCGATGTGAAAGTCGTCGCCGCGACCGCGATCAACGAGATGACGGTCGTCGCGGGCGCCAAGCTTGCACCGCTGTTCAAAGCGGGCGAAGCGCCGGCCGCAGTGCTGAAAGATTTTCGCGCCAAGAACGGCAAGGCTGCGCGCTTCGCGACGCAGCCGCCGGGCTCCGTACCGCATACGACGCTCGTGCATTGGCTCAGCGAAGTCATCAAGGCCGACAAAGCCGACTACGAAGTCGTCACGATGGGCATCGATGCGACGCAACAGGCGGTGCTCGCCGGCGCTGTCGATGGTGCGACCTTGCGCGAACCGGCGGTCACAGTATCGCTCGGACGCGATCCAAAACTGAAGCTCGTCGCGACCGGCAATGAGATGTTCCCGAACCAGCCGGGCACGGTTGTTGCCGTCTCCGGTGCGTTTCTGAAAGCACATCCGCAGGAAGTGCAGAAGCTCGTGGACGCGATCGTCAAGGCGACCGACATTCTGAAGAAAGACCCTGCACGCGCGGCGATCCCGGTCGAAGCGTCGCTCGGCAAGGGCCTTGTCGATGTTGCGACGATTACGAAAGCGATCGGTTCGCCAGCGGCGACCTTCACCAGCGACCCGCGCATCATCATCGAGCCCTTCCGAGCGATGCAGGCGTTCCAGGTCAAGAGCGGTTCACTCGACAAGGAATATCCGCTCGACGGGCTGTTTGAAGCAAGCTTCTACGAAAAGGCGACACGGAACTGACAACGTGATGTCTTCGCTTCCGGCACGGCTGCGCACGCCGCTCGGCGTGCTCGGCCTGCTGTTGTTTCTCGCGATCTGGGAGGCCGTGCCGAAACTTGGCCTGATGCCGCAGACGCTGCTGCCGACGCCGAGCCAGTTGCCGGCCGCGTTCATGCGCGAGTTACGCAGCGGCATCTGGCTGACGTCGGTGTTTCTCAGCCTCGAACATTACCTCGTCGGTCTCGCCGTCGGCGTCGGCATGGGTATCGTGCTCGGCGTCGCCACAGGGCTCTGGCAGCCGTTCGAATGGGGCCTCGCCTGGGTCGTGCGAACGCTGCGCCCGATCCCCGGCCTCGCATGGGTGCCGTTCGCGATCCTGTGGTTCGGCATCGATCAGACGGCCGCCGTCTTCATCATCGCCATCGGCGTGTTCTGGATCGTGTTCTTTGCCGCGCAAGGCGCGATCCGCGGCGTCGACCGCGACCTCATCGAAGTCGCCGACGCGTTCGGCTTTACCGGCGCGTGGCAGAAGCTGGTGAAAGTGCTTTTCCCCGCGGCACTTCCCGGCATTCTCGTCGGCGTTCGCACGGCGCTTGGCCAAGCGTGGATGGCGGTCGTCGCCGCAGAACTGTTCGGCGTTGCCGGCTTGGGCCAGCGCATGAACCAGGCGTCCAGCCTGCTCGCGACGGACATCGTTGTTGTCTACATGCTGACGATGGCGGCGCTTTACGGCCTCGTCGACACGATCTTCGTCGCCATCCAGACGAGGGCGCTCGTTTGGAAAGCGTGATCACGCTCCGCGATCTCGGCATCGCCTTCGGTGAAGGCGCGTCGCGCTCGCAGGTTCTCAGGAGCCTCGATCTCGACGTGTCGCGGGGCGAGTTCGTTGCGATCGTCGGCGCGTCCGGCGTCGGCAAGTCGACGTTGCTGCGCATCCTCATGGGTCTCGCGAAACCCTCGCACGGCACGGTGCAAGTTGCGCCTGCGACCGGCGCGAGCCGCGCGATGGCGATGGTGTTTCAGGATGCGCGACTGCTGCCGTGGCGGCGCATCCTCGCCAACGTTTGTTTCGGCCTTGAAAAACTTGCGTTGTCGGCGGCAGAGCGCAAGACGCGCGCTGAACGTGCGCTCGCGCGTGTCGGCCTGCGCGACACCGCGAAACGGTTTCCGCACCAGCTCTCCGGTGGTCAGCGCCAACGCGTCGCGCTCGCCCGCGCACTTGCCGTCGATCCCGACATTCTGCTGATGGACGAACCCTTCTCGGCGCTCGACGTCGCAACGCGCGAGGCGCTGCAGGATGATCTCATGCGTATCCAGCGCGAGACCGGCAAGACTGTGCTTTTTGTCACGCACGACATCGACGAGGCGGTGTTTCTCGCCGACCGTGTCGTTGCGCTCGGCGGCCGTCCCGGCGAAGTGAAAGCGCAAATCGATGTCGATGTTGGGAAGCCGCGTCGCCGCAGCGATCCCGTGCTGCACGAGGTTTCCGCGCGTTTGAAGCTGTTGATCGCGGCGCAAGCGCCGTCGCGTGACGACTGGGTGATCTGACTCTCGTCGCCACTTGGCCCTCATCCTGAGAAGCCTGCGCAGCAGGCGTCTCGAAGAATGATCGGCACACGGTTCTGGATGTCATCCTTCGAGACGCGAACTTCGTTCGCTCCTCAGGATGAGGTTTTTCGTTCCAGCGCCGCCTCAGATTTTCGTCGGCGCGCTCTTCGTATCGATCATCTCGACGAAACGCCGGAACAGATAATGGCTGTCGCGCGGACCCGGCGATGCTTCGGGATGATGCTGCACCGAAAATGCCGGGCGATCCGTCAGCGCGATGCCGCAATTCGACCCATCGAACAGCGAGCGATGCGTCTCGACTGCGCCCGACGGCAAGGTGTCGCGATCGACAGCAAAACCGTGGTTCATCGACACGATCTCGACCTTGCCTGTCGTGTCGTCGAACACGGGATGGTTCGCGCCGTGATGGCCCTGGCTCATCTTCATCGTCTTCGCGCCGATGGCGAGCGCCATCATCTGATGGCCGAGGCAGATGCCGAAAGTCGGCATCTTCGCATCCAGCAGGCTTTTGATGACGGGCACGGCATATTCGCCGGTCGCCGCGGGATCGCCGGGGCCGTTCGATAGAAACACGCCGTCGGGCTTCATCGCGAGAATGTCCGAGGCCGGCGTTGTCGGTGGCACGACCGTGACCTCGCAACCGGCATCAGCGAGCAGACGCAGGATGTTGCGCTTCACGCCGTAATCGATAGCGACAACCTTGCGCTTGGGCTCCGTCTGGCGACCGAAACCGTCGTCGAGCGTCCAGGTCGTCTCGTCCCACCCGAATCGCTGCGTACCCGTCACCTCCGGCACGAGATCGAGGCCGTCCATGCCGCCCCAGGCCTTGGCCTGCGCGAGCAGTGCATCGCGATCGAAGCCACCGTACGGCGCATGCGCGATGACGGCATTCGGCATGCCCTTGTCGCGAATGAGCGCAGTGAGAGCGCGCGTGTCGACGCCAGAAATGCCGATGATCCCGCGATGTTCGAGCCATTGCGCGAGATGGCGCGTGGCGCGCCAGTTCGACGGCGCGGTGGCCGGCGCCCGCAGCACGACACCAACAACGCCCGAGGAAGCGGCCATGTTCACCGTTTCGATGTCATCCTCGTTCGTCCCGACATTGCCGATATGCGGGAAGGTAAAAGTGACGATCTGCCCGGCGTAGGACGGGTCGGTGAGGATTTCCTCATAGCCCGTCATCGCCGTGTTGAAACAGACTTCCGCGACTTTGGCGCCCGTCGCGCCAAGGCCGAACCCTTCGACGATCGTGCCGTCGGCGAGGACGAGCAGCGCGGTCGGCTTCTGTTCCGTCCAGTGTTCCGGGGCGTCGGTCATTCAGTTCCTCGCAAGCGCGCAGACACGGCGACAGAGGTCGCAGCATTTTGCATCGCAGTTATCGGGCTGATCGCGAGGTTTAGGCGGCGCGGCGGAGAGGGTCAATCGCGCCGCCAGCGATGCCGACATGCAATTGCGACATCGCGCGACGGCTGCCAATCCGTGCGCGGACACGATACATGGACGGCAAAACGGGAACAGCCGATGCGCGAAAAATTCACGGAAGACCTCAAGACTGCGATGAAGGCGGGCGAGAAGCGCAAGGTCGAGACCATCCGCATGGTGATGGCGGCGCTGAAAGATCGTGACATCGCCGCCCGCGGCGAGGGCAAGACGGTTTCGGACGACGACATCCTCTCGCTGCTCCAAAAACTCATCAAGAGCCGGGCCGAGTCCGCCGACATCTACGAAAAGGCCGGCCGCGAGGAATTGGCGGCACAGGAACGCGAGGAGATGGCGATCATCGGCGCCTATTTGCCAAGCCAACTCGACGAAGCCGCCGCGGCAGATGCGATCAAGGCTGCGATCGCCGAGACGGGCGCTTCGTCGATGAAGGACATGGGCAAGGTCGTCGCAGCGCTGAAGGCGAAATACACGGGCCGGATGGATTTCGCGAAGGCGAGTGCCGCCGTGAAAGCCGCGCTGTCGTCCTAACGTCACCGTAACGCAGTTTCGTTCAGCCGCCGTTCAGCCCTTGCAAGTTCGACTGGCTGCGCGACAATGGCCGCGGTGCGGTACTGATCGGGAGTAGACCTTTGGACAGACGATCTCTTTTGAAAATGTTCGGTGTTGCGGCAGCGGCGGCTGCCGTCATGGCGCCTGCCGTGGCGGATGCCATGCCGGCCGCGCCGCGCTCCGGCGCGGTGCCGACGCCTCCGGGCGCTGCTCCGGGCGTCGCGACCGACGCCGACATCGAAGCGGCAACGCCCGAAAAGGCATATTACGGCTGGCGTCGGCGCTACTATCGCCCGCGCTTCTACCGTCCGCGCCGCTTCTATCGCCGCCGCTTCTATTATTGATCTGATTCCCGCCTGAACTCTTTTTGGAGCAAATCCTAAACGCCGAAGTGGAAGCCACTTCGGCGGGACGTGCTCTCAGGCGGGTTTCGAATCGGCCGGCGTCGCGCCGGTCCAGGGCTGGTGGTTCACCGTGTGAATCCGCCAGCCGCTTTCCTTTCCGTCGTCGAGAAAATCGAGCCGCGTGATCGCGCAATTGTCGGTCGCAAAAGCAAGCGGCCCGGCGGGCGATAACGCCAGCGCCTGGCCCAGCGCAGCGCGAATCGTACCGCCATGCGCGACGATGACGACGTCTTTTCCGCGCAAGCGTTTCGACATCTCCTCGATCGCGCCGCGCACGCGCGCGCAGAGATCGACGAAACTCTCGCCGTTCGGCGCCGGCACGTCGGGCGCGGAGAACCAGTAAGCCGTCGGCGACGGCTTCACGCGTTCGAAAAAGGCCGCGCGATCCTCGCCTTGCCAGTCGCCAAGATTCTGCTCCATCAGCGCGGCGCTGATTTCGTATTTTATCGTCTTCGCATCGGGATGACCGGCGGCGAGAATTGCGTCGGCCGTCTCGCGCGTCCGGCGCAGCGTCGTCACGACCCAATGCGCGCCGGTCGGAAGCGCCTGCGCGAGCGCATCGAATTTGTAACGCTCGCTCGTATCGCAGGAGAGGTCGCGCTGCCCGTATATCTTGCCGCCGTCGCTGCGCACCGGCGCGTGCCGCACCCACCAGAAACGCGTGTGCGCAAAGCCTTCGAGGCCGGGCAGATGTTTCTCGTCGAGCGCGGTGGCGGGAGCAGACAAGGCGGTTCCTTTCAAACGGGGTCGTTTGGTTTATGGAGAGCGCAACGATCAGGTCAAACGGAGGACGACGAATGGCGGGACGGCTCGCGGGCAAGGTTGCGGTGGTCACCGGTGCCGGCAGCGGCATCGGCCGTGCGACGACAAAACTGTTCTGCGCCGAGGGCGCGAAGGTTCTCGCCGTCGACCGTAACGAAGAGGGTCTTCGCGAGACTGTCGATGGCCTGAAAGGCTCCGCGATTGCGCAGGCGGCCGACGTCGGCAGCGAAGCGGACGTTCTCGCCTACCTCGCGCGCGCCGAAAAAGAGTTCGGCGGACTCGACGTCATCTATGCCAATGCCGGCGTAAGCGGCGGACTTGTGTCGTTGCTCGATGTGACCGTGGAGATGTTCACGGAAATTCTGCGCATCAATCTTATCGGGCCGTTTCTCGCCATCAAGCACGCCGCGCCAAAAATGGCGGCGAGGGGTAAGGGCTCGATCGTTTGCACGGCGTCCGTTGCGGGTCTGCGCGCGAACGCGGGCGGCGTGCCTTACAGCGCGTCCAAAGCCGGCGTGATCTCGCTTGTGCAGACGAGCGCCAATGCGCTGATCGGCACAGGCGTGCGTGTCAACGCAATCTGCCCGGGCTTGATCGAGACGGGCATGACGCAACCGATCTTCGACAATGCGCGGGCAAAAGGCGCGGGCGACAAGATCGGCCAGCTCAATCCGTTGCAGCGCGGCGGCGAGCCGCACGAAATCGCGGCGATGGCATTGTTTCTCGCGAGCGACGAGGCGTCCTACGTGAACGGCCAGGCGTTTCCGGTCGACGGTGGATTGTCGTCGACACTGCCGTTTACGCGCCCGCGGAAGTAATGGATCGCGAGCCTCCCGGCTCGCATACTTTTCGTAAGGACAATGTAAGCGAGGACGCGCGCGGTCCAATCACAACCGCAGATGCCGCTCGGTCAGTTTCGCCATGAAGGCAACGACGGCGTCCTCGCTCAGTTCGGCAAAAGTCAGATGCGCGGCCGGCTCGTGCGACACCGCGGTGCGGTCGAAGAATTCGACCATGCCGTTGTCGACGACGTTCACGCTGCCTTTAGCAAACCGTTTGTCTTCGCAGCATAGTGCGAAATCGAGCGCAGCCAGCCCGAGACCGCCGTCGCTGTCGTTCGGTGCGCCGGCCGAGAATGAAACGCTGAGCGGCAGACTGAAATGGTTCGGCAGCGCCGCCTGTAACGCATGCAGCTTGGCCTCGACTTCGCTCGGGAAACGCGCCCGGCGCTCGGCCGGCGAGACCGCATTATCGGCGTCGCGCTGTGCCTTCTCGCTCTTCTTGCGCTCGTAGATATCGTTCGGCGAAACGGGCGGCATTTTCCTGCTCTCCCCTCGGACTCCCTAGGCCCGCTGGCGAAAAGACTATACCAGCCAGCCGAACGCCGATCCCACCAGCAAAAATACGCCGATGACGCCGCGATAAATCACAAACGGCCAGGACGAGAATTTCTCGAGAATGCGCAACAGCGCCCAGATCGCAACAAAGGCCGAGAGGGAGGCGACGACAAGCCCGACAAGAAGGATCAACCAGCCTTCCAGCGGCAAGTTCGCCTTCCAGAGCTCGTGAATTTCCTTCAGGCCCGCGCCAGTGATGGCGGGAATGCCGAGGATGTAGGAGAAGCGCGCCGCATCCTCGCGCTTGAGGTCGCGGAAGAAAGCGGCCGTCAGGCTTGAGCCCGAGCGCGACACGCCGGGGATCAGCGCACCGACCTGCGCGATGCCCACAACCATCGCATCCATCAACGTGACGCTCTCGAACGGACGGCTGTGCCGATTGTAGACCTCGGCGATGGCGAGCAGCACGGCCATCGTGATGCAGGCGATGCCGATGACGGGCAGCGTGCGCAACGGCGAATCGCACTGGTTGAGTAGCGGTTTCAACAACAGGCCCGCGACAACGATCGGAATCGTCGCCAGAACGATCCAGATCGCAAAACGGAAATGCCAGTTGCTGAAGTCGCGCTTCACGACCGCGTCGATCGAGCCGAAGACGATGGCACGAATATCCTTCCAGAAGAATCCGATGACGGCGAAAAGCGCCGCAAGCTGCATGGCAGCCGAGAAGGCCGAACCCGGATCGCGCCAGCCGAGAAAGGCCGGCACGATGCGCATATGCGCGGTGGAGGAAATGGGCAGCAGCTCAGTGATGCCCTGCACCACGCCCAATACCGCGACCTTCGCGTAGCCGAGCGACACGAAGCCGGTGTCGAGACCCTGCGTGCAGACTTCCGCTGCCATATTCGTCCTGCCGCGAATCGTTTCGGGAGCGCCAAGGTCACAGAAGGTTTTGCCATCTGCAACGCGACGTAGGGTCCGCTTCCGCGAGAAACCCCACAAACGTGTCACGCGCGATGCTGTGACGACCGGCACTTTGCGGCCACCGGCCACCATGCACAAATGCCGTCCGAACATTGCTGGAGAACGTCGATGCGCTCCCTGCCAAACCGCCACGTTGCGGCACGCCTGATGCTTGCCGCGACTATGCTCTGCGCATGGGACGCAGCCGCGCATGCCGACCCGATCGGGCAGGTCGTCGAAGTCGCGCAGAACGCCTTTGCCGACAATGCGGGCACCAAGCGCGATCTCGCCAGCGGCGCAGATGTCGCGGCGCTCGAAGTCATATCGACAGACAAGATCGGCAAGGCCGCGCTGCGCTTTGCTGACGATACGCGCCTGTCGATCGGGCCCGGCGCGGCGGTTGTGCTCGATCGCTTCGTTTACGATCCGGAAAAGTCGACGTCGGCTTTCGTGATCAAGGCGACGAAAGGCGCATTCCGCTTCTCGACCGGACGCGGGGACCACAATGCCTATCGGATCGAGACGCCGACCGCGTCGATCGGCGTTCGGGGCACGGAGTTCGACGTCATCATCGGCGAGAAGAGCGTTCGAATTTCGATGCGCTCCGGCCTCGTGAACGTCTGCCCGAATGGGAGCACCGGTGGCGGCGGTTGCGCCGATGCACGCAAGGGTCAGAGCGTGATCGCGGAACCGGGCCGTGCCCGCACCGTGCCGACGAAGAGCCTGCCGGCGGTCCGCCTCGCGTTGCTGCCCTTGCCGCCGACGGTTTTGCCGAAAGCACTCGCCGGCGTTCCTCGTCCGACGGCAACATCCTTGCCGGTCACTGCGAAGGACGCGCGCGCAAAAACAACGAAGCTCGGCGATCCGTCGCAGCTCGGTCGAAGGGCGGCCGCCGCTCTTGCGCGTCGCGGCGAAACGACCTCTCGCGCATTGGCACGGGCGACGCGTAAGGCTGCTGCCGCAGAAGCGCGCGCCACAAAACAGACGGCGACTGCCGAGGCAAAGATGACGAGACGCGCGGCCGCCGCTGCGAAAAGTGCGCGCGCGACGACTGCCGATCGCAAACTGAAGGCGACCGCGAAGACGAACGTGACGCAACCAGTGCGACCCGCGCTTGCGAGCCAGACGGATGCGCCTCGCCGTGTCGTTCCCGCAACAGCAAAGGCGGCGAACGTGCCGCCGGTCAGACTACTGCGCCGACCGCTCGAAACGCAGACGCCGACACGGTGACGATCAGGCCGCGATTTTCGCCCGCTGCTCCACCAGCCGCACGATGTCGCGCATGATCTGGTTGAGATCGAAGTCTTTCGGCGTGTAGACAGCGGCGACGCCCGCCGCCTTCAGTAGCGCCTCGTCCTCCGGCGGAATGATGCCGCCGACGACAACCGGCACATCGTCGAGACCCTCGGCACGCATACGCTTCATCACGTCGCTCACGAGCGGAACGTGTGAGCCCGACAGGATCGAAAGGCCGACACAATGCACGCTCTCTTCGAGGGCGGCGTTGACGATTTCGGCGGGCGTGAGGCGGATGCCTTCGTAGACGACCTCCATCCCGCTATCGCGCGCGCGTACCGCGATTTGCTCTGCGCCATTGGAATGGCCGTCGAGACCGGGTTTTCCGACGAGAAATTTTACGCGCCGGCCGATGATTTGGGAGACGCGCGAAACCTCGCCGCGAATGCCATCGAGATCGCCGGCATTCTGGCGCGCGGCGCGACCGACGCCGGTCGGTGCGCGATATTCTCCAAATGTTACACGCAGCGTCGCGCCCCATTCGCCGGTCGTCGCGCCGGCTTTCGCGGCGGCAATCGACGGCTCCATGATGTTGTCGTTGCCGTAGGCTGCTTCGCGAAGCGCACCGAGCGCGTGTCGCACTGCACGCACATCACGTTGCTCGCGCCATTTCGCGAGACGAGCGACTTGCTGCTCCTCGACAGCGTGCGGCACGACCATGATCGAACCTTCGCCGGTCGTCAGCGGCGAGGCTTCCGTTTCCTTGAAACGGTTGACGCCGACAACCGTCTGCGCGCCGGATTCGATCGCTTCGAGCCGCCGCGTGTTCGCGTCGACGAGCCGCGATTTCATATAGCCGCTCTCGACTGCGGCGATGCCGCCGCCCATCGCATCGATCGCCACGAGTTCGTCGCGTGCAGCTTTCTTCAACTCGTCGACCTTCGCGGCGATCGCGGTCGATCCCTCGAAAATGTCGGCATATTCGAGAAGATCGGTCTCGTAAGCGAGTATTTGTTGCAAGCGTAGCGACCATTGTTGGTCGAAGGGTCGCGGCAGGCCGAGCGCTTCATTCCACGCCGGCAATTGCACGGCGCGGGCGCGGGCACCCTTCGACAAGGTCACCGCCAGCGCTTCGATAAGAATGCGATAAACGTTATTCTCGGGCTGCTGCTCGGTGAGACCGAGCGAATTAACCTGCACGCCGTAACGGAAGCGGCGCATCTTCTCGTTCTTGACGCCGTAACGCTCGCGCGTGATCTCGTCCCAGAGTTCGGTGAACGCACGCATTTTGCAGATTTCGGTGACGAAACGCATGCCCGCATTGACGAAGAAGGAAATGCGGCCGACCACATCTTCGAGATCGGCCTGGCTGATTTCACCCGAGCCTTTGATCGCGTCGAGCACGGCAACGGCGGTCGCGAGCGCGTAAGACAGTTCCTGCACAGGCGTCGCGCCTGCTTCCTGCAGATGATAGGAGCAGACGTTCATCGGATTCCACTTCGGAACCTGTTTCGTAGTGAACAGGATCGTGTCGCGCGTCAGCCGCATCGAGGGGCCGGGCGGAAAGATATACGTCCCGCGCGAAAGATATTCCTTGATGATGTCGTTCTGCGTCGTGCCCTGCAGCGCATCGCGGGGCGCGCCCTGCTCGTCGGCGACGGCGATATAAAGCGCCATCAGCCACGGCGCCGTTGCGTTGATGGTCATCGACGTGTTCATCGTCGCGAGCGGGATGTCGGTGAACAGCGTTCGCATGTCGCCGAGATGCGAGATCGGCACGCCGACCTTGCCGACTTCGCCGCGCGCAAGTTCGTGGTCGGAATCGTAGCCGGTCTGCGTCGGCAGATCGAAGGCGACGGAGAGGCCCGTCTGCCCTTTGGCGAGATTGCCGCGATAGAGCTTGTTCGATTCCGCGGCGCTGGAATGGCCGGCGTAAGTGCGGAAGATCCAGGGCTTGTCGCGGGTCTGGGTGTCGGTCGGCATCACGGGCTCACGTTTGTGCATGGCACCATAACGAAAGTGAAGGTCTTTGCCATCAGCGGGCCCAACCCGATGGTTTATTGGGCCGCGGAGCACTCAAGCTGCGGAACTCGCAGCGGATGTCGGCCTTACCGTGCACAACACAGCCGAAAGACATCCATCAATGTTCATGCGCGTCGACAAACTACAGGCCGAACTCCCGGCACCAAAGAAGGCTGATCCGAACGCTGCGGCTGCGCTGCAGGAACTGCTCGGCGGCAAATACGGCGAAATGTCCACTCTGAACAATTACATGTTCCAGAGCTTCAATTTTCGATCGAAAGCGAAGTTGAGGCCCTTCTACAGCCTTATCGCGAGCATCACGGCCGAGGAACTAGGCCATGTCGAACTCGTCTCGAACGGCGTAGCGATGATCGCCAACGGCCCGGATGATCCGGCGAATGAAGTCGGCGGCGCGGATATTTCGGCAGCGCCATTCAATGACATGCAGGATATGCGACTTGCGGCCGCCTTCCTGTCCAATGGCGGCGGAGCCATGCCGATGAATTCGAACGGCGTGTCATGGAATATGGATTTCGTCACGACGACCGGAAATCTTGTCGTCGATCTCTTGCATAATTTCCATCTCGAGTGCGGCGCGCGAATCCATAAGCTTCGGGTGTACGAAACACTGACCGATCCGACAGGCCGCGAGGTTTGCGGTTACCTTCTCGTGCGCGGATCAGTGCATGCGCATGCTTACGCGCTCGCACTCAAGAAGATCACCGGCGTAGAGATCGAGAAAATGCTCCCGACGCCGAACATTCCGCTGTCGAAGATTCCGGAATGCCAGAAATATCTCGATGAGGGATCGCACCGCCGCCTCTACACGTGGGGCGAGGATACCTACCGTGAGATGGCTGGTATCTGGGGCAACGGCGAGGTCGCATTGCCGGACGATCCGAGGGGTGAACTCGAAGTCGTCGAGGGTTTGCCGGAAGGCGGGAAAATTCATGATCTGACGGGCATCGCGTCGGCGTTCACGCCGGACTACGCGCCGGAAGAGATGTTCGAGATCGCGACGAAGCTCTACAAAAAATCGCGCTGAACGGCGACGCCGCCGACATCAGATCGGCGGCGTTGCAAGCGTTATTGCGTCACGTATTGGCAACCGCCGTCCTTCAGCGGACGGAAAACCTGGTCGCCCGGCACTTCGGCCAACACCTTGTAATAGTCCCACGGATATTTGGACTCTTCCGGCTTCTTCACCTGCAGCAGCAGCATGCTGTGCACCATGCGGCCGTCCTCACGCAGGAAGCCATTATCCGTAAAAGCATCGCGCACCGGCAGTTCGCGCATCTTGGCAAGAACGGGTTTCGTCTCTTTCGTGCCGGCCGCCTGCACCGCTTTCAAGTAATGCAGCGTCGCTGAATATGTCGCCGCCTGGTTCATCGTCGGCATGCGTTTGGTGCGCTCGAAATAGCGCTTGCCGAAGGCACGCGTGCGTTCGTTCTGGTCCCAGTAATAGGCCTCCGTGATGATGAGGCCCTGCGCGAGCTTCAGTCCCAGACTGTGAATGTCGGAGATGAACATCACGATGCCGGCGAGGTTCTGCCCGCCCTGCGTGATGCCGAACTCGCCCGCCTGCTTGATCGTGTTGATCGCATCGCCGCCGGCATTGGCGAGGCCGATGATTTTTGCCTTCGACTGCTGCGCCTGAAGCAGCGCCGAGCTGAAGTCGGCGGTGTTCAGCGGCAGGCGCGTGCTGCCGACGACCTTGCCGCCGGCCGCCTTCACGATCTCGCTCACGTCGCGCTCGATGGAATGGCCGAAGACATAATCGGCGGTGATGAAATACCAGCTGTCGCCACCCTGTTTCACCGTCGCGCCGCCGACGGTCTTGGCATTGCCGTAGGTGTCGTAGGTCCAGTGCGCGGTGTAGGGCGAGCAGGATTTGCCGGTGATGTCGGAACTTGCAGCGTCGGTGACGATGAGGATTTTCTCGAACTGTTTCGAGAGCTCCATAGCGGCAAGCGCGGTCGCAGACGTCGGCATGTCGATGATGGCGTCGACATTCTCGTCGGTCCACCATTTGCGCGCGATGCCGGCGGCGATGTCGGCCTTGTTGAGCACGTCGGCCGACACGAATTCGATCGGCTTGCCGAACATCTTGCCGCCGAATTCCTCGATCGCCATTTTCGAGGCTTCGATATTTCCCGCGCCGCCGATGTCGGCATAGACGGAATTGAGGTCGGTGAGCACGCCGATCTTCAATGGCGCTTGCGCCTGCGCGATACCGCCGCCGACGAGCGCAGCCGCGAACGCAGGCGCCAAAACTTTCCGCGAAATCATTCAATCCTCCCGAGGCGGCCATTGGCCTGCCGGTAAGCCCGGCTTGGAAAGCACTATGGCAAGCGCAGCCATCCTGCGCCAGCACGCCCAACGTCGAATGAAGATCGTGGGCTCGATATTACGCGCCGGGTCTTTCGCCAACGGCGCGCGGTCGAGCAAGGCCCTTGTCGAAGATGACTTTCGCCGTCGCGGCGACAACCAGCACGCAGAGCACCGCCTTCGACATCGTCTCCATCGTGCCCTCGATGAGCAGTCCGTGGACGACGCCGCCGACCACGATGACCACGGCAAGG
Organism: Beijerinckiaceae bacterium; assembly: GCA_965246795.1. Lineage (GTDB taxonomy): Bacteria > Pseudomonadota > Alphaproteobacteria > Rhizobiales > Beijerinckiaceae > JAJXWB01. The sequence goes on from CBDFFN010000007.1 coordinate 114,464, forward strand.
AGGACGTGCCAGAGCCGCCACGTTCGTGGTGCCAGTCGCAATCGTCGCCGGAATGCGGCGAGAAGCGCAGTGGCGAAGAGCGCCCACATGGCGACGACACCCCAGGGCGCGAATGGCGTCGGCGACGTAAAAGTCAGCGCGTCGAGCATGTCGGGCGGGCTGGTGAACCACAGGCCAGCGACATGGATGACAACCGCCGCCACAAGCGCACTGCCGATCCAGCGATGGGCGCGGCGTCCGCGGTGGCCTGCGAGAGGCGGCAGATATCCACTGATCAACAGAGGCTGAACGAAGGTCAGAGCCAGTGCGACGATCCCGGCAAAGCCAGCGACGATGTAGATCGGGCCGCGATATTCGAACAATGGACTCGCGGCCGCCAGCGCGATCGGCACGCCGACCGCCGCCAATAGGACGGCCCAGATTACGGCAGCCCGCGTCATGCCCCGTCTCTCGTCCGCAAAAGGCTCAGGCGGGCTGCAGGACGAAGTGCGCTTCGAGACTCTTGTCTTTGGCGCTGGCCATCACCGGGCGCAGGAACACGGTGCCGAACTCGCCACTGTCGTAAGCGAGATGCCCGTGCGGCTGGCCGAACATCGGGACGATCTGCGGCATCTCCAGACGGAACTTGCCATCCTTGTCGGTAAGCGTGGCGCCTTGGCTCTGCGGCTCGTGCTCCTGCCCTTCCACCGTATGCGCCCAGATCTGGATGCGTTGCCCGGCCATCGGCGCGCCGTCACCTGCGCGGCGCACGGTGCCGCTCATCAGGAAGCCGCCCTTGCCGATCCGCTCCACGATGGCCGCACCTTTGCGATAATTGTTCGAGCCGCCCGACATCGACGTCGTCGGGGCAAGCCCTGCCGCGCGTGCCGAAAGCAAGCCGGAAACGCCCGACGCAAGGAAAGTGCTGCCGACGATGAGGTTACGGCGGCTGAATAGGACGCTAGTCATGCGATTTCTCCTGGCGGCCGTCGCCGTAAGCGCCAAACCTATCGCGATTGCGGCCGGCCTCCAATTCGTTGCCAAAAGTGGCGCTGTTAACAGCGCCGCCGGGATGGGGTAGTGCATTGCAGCGCGCGGGGGCCGAACCACCGCGCAGAGACGCTAAGGAGTCTTCAAGGTGAGCCACGCTTTTGCAGAGAAGCCCGGAGCTTCCGCGCCGGCCGGCGCCCTGAAGGATCTCTACGACATCGGCGAAATCCCACCGCTCGGCCATGTGCCTGCCAACATGCACGCCTGGGTGATCCGCAAAGAGCGCCACGGGCCGCCGGAATCCGCGATGCAGCTTGAAGTCATCCCGACATGGACGCTCGACAGCCACGACGTGCTCGTCCTCGTGATGGCCGCGGGCGTCAACTACAACGGCGTCTGGGCTTCGCTCGGCGAGCCGGTTTCGACACTCGGCAGCCACAACAGTCCGCACCACGTCGCAGGCTCCGATGCATCGGGCATCGTCTGGGCCATCGGCTCGAAGGTGAAGCGGTGGAAGGTCGGCGACGAAGTCGTCGTCCACTGTAACCAGGACGACGGCGACGACGAAGAGTGCAATGGCGGCGATCCGATGTTCTCGAACTCGCAACGTATCTGGGGCTACGAGACGCCGGACGGGTCTTTCGGCCAATTCTGCCGCGTGCAGGACCGGCAGCTCATGCCTCGCCCGAAGCATCTGACGTGGGAAGAGGCGGCCTGCTACACGCTGACGCTCGCCACCGCCTATCGCATGCTGTTCGGCCACGAGCCGCACCGCCTCAAGCCCGCCGACAATGTTCTCGTGTGGGGTGCCTCAGGCGGCCTCGGTGTGTTCGGCGTGCAGCTTTGCGCCGCTGCGGGCGCCAATGCGATCGGCATCATCTCCGACGAGTCGAAGCGCGACTACGTGCTGTCGCTCGGCGCGAAGGGCGTTATCAATCGCAAGGACTTCAATTGCTGGGGCCAGTTGCCGAAGGTCAATTCGCCGGAATTCACGACCTGGACGAAAGAAGCGCGAAAGTTCGGCAAGGCGATTTGGGACATCACAGGCAAACAGGATGTCGATACGGTGTTCGAACATCCCGGTGAATCGACGTTTCCGGTGTCGTGTCTCGTTGTTAAGCGCGGCGGCATGGTGGTGTTCTGCGCGGGCACGACGGGCTTCAACCTGACCTTCGATGCGCGCTACGTCTGGATGCGGCAGAAGCGCATCCAGGGTTCGCATTTCGCGCATCTGAAACAGGCGGCGGCAGCAAACAAGTTCGTGCTCGATCGCCGCGTCGATCCCTGCATGTCGGAAGTGTTTCCGTGGTCGAAGATTCCGCAGGCGCACACGAAAATGTGGAAGAACCAGCATGCGCCGGGCAATATGTCGGTGCTCGTGAATGCGCAGCGGCCAGGCTTGCGGACATTTGAGGATGTGGCCGAGGGACACTGAAGGGGACAAGTATTCCCGATTTGTTCCAATCGCGCTGAGGCGCTGCTAGGCTTGGCGGACCACGATTCGGGTCCGCCATGCTGGAAATGCTTCTCGTTCTCATCGCCGTGATGCTGGCGATTACGCTCGTCGTCGCGATTGTCATTCTCGTCGGTGTGCGTCGTGCCGGGAGCGCTCAGCTTTCCCATGACGCGATCGCGCGCGCGATGCGCGAGGAATGCGACCATGTGCGGCGGGAAGGTGCAGACCATGCGCGGTCGGCGCGTGGCGAACTTGCCGACCGCTTCGACCGCTTTCAGGGCTCGATCGTCAACGCATTCGGCGTGCTGAGCCAGAGCATCGACGGCCGTGTGCGTGAGTTCGAAGGCCGACTCGGCGAAGGCGTGGGCTCGATGAATGGTCGTGTCGACGCCATCGCACAGAAGCTCGACCGGGACATTACACAGATGGGGGTCGATGCCTCGGCAAGCCGCGAGGTTTTACGCGACAATATCGAGGCGCGGCTGGCGCAGCACGGACAGGCGCAGGCTGACCACGCAAAAATTCTTCGCGAAGAGGTCGGCACGAATGTTCGTGCAATGGGCCAGCAACACGCGGGCACGCTGGCCGACATGGGCGCCAACCAGAAGGAACGCTTGGAGACTGTCGAGCGTGCGGTGCGCGAACTCATGCAGCGCACCGGCGCCGAACAGATCGCGCTGCGAGAAAGCGTCGAAGGCCGGCTTGACGCGCTCCGGCAGGACAACAGCGCAAAACTCGACGAGATGCGCAGGACGGTCGACGAGAAGCTACAGAACACGCTCGAAGCGCGTCTCGGCGAAAGCTTCACACGGGTCGTGGAGCAGTTGAATCGCGTCCACGAAGGGCTCGGCGAGATGAAGAGCCTCGCTTCGAACGTTGGCGATCTGAAGAGCGTACTGACGAATGTGAAAGTGCGTGGCACCTACGGCGAAGTGCAGCTTGCCTTGATCCTCGAACAGTTTTTGGCCCCACATCAATACGTGAAAGACGCGCGGTTGAACGATCGCTCCCTCGAGCGCGTCGAATATGCGGTGAAATTTCCAGGCCGCGGAGATAGCGGCGAAGTGCTTCTCCCCATCGACGCAAAATTTCCCCGCGAAACGTTCGAGCGATTGATCGAAGCTTCTGAGATGGGTCAGATCGAAGCCGCGCAGCAATTGCGCAAGGACCTCGAAGCGCAGATCAAGAAATGCGCGAAGGACATCCGCGACAAATACGTGTTGCCGCCGGCAACGACGGATTTCGCGGTGATGTTTCTACCGACGGAAAGCCTCTACGCCGAGGTGTTGCGGCAGCCAGGATTGTTCGAGGTTTTGCAGCGTGACTATCGCGTCACCGTGGCTGGCCCGACAACGCTGTCGGCGTTGCTGAGTGCATTGCAGGTCGGCTTCCGCACACTCGCGATCGAGAAACGGTCGAGCGAAGTCTGGCAGATTCTCGGCGCGGTGAAGACCGAGTTCGGCAAGTATAACGGCGTCGTCGAAGGGCTGGCAAAGCAACTGGACACGGCGATGAAGTCGGTCGAGAAGCTCGGCACACGGACACGCGCGATGGACCGCAGTCTTCGCGGTGTGCACGATTTGCCCGATGCGAAAGCAGCCGAGGCTCTGCTCGATTTCGACAGCGAGGAGGCGGCGGAGGCTGCTGTTCCGTCGCTGACATTGCTACGGCCCGATAACGCCGCCTAGTCTACGCGGCCTCCGCGCGCTCCGGACGCAGCGACACTGCCTCTGCTCTCGCAGCGAGCATTTCATCCTGCCGGCGGATGATCGCGGCGTTCAACTCGCCGCCGTAAATGAAGATCGCCGACAGCGTGTAAAGAAAAACGACCGTGATCATTACGGACGCGAGGCCGGCGTAGGTCGTGACGTAGTTACGCGAGAACTCGCGGAGATAAATGCCGAAGAATTCGCCCGCGACGACCCAGAGCACGAGCGTCATTAACACCCCCGGCGCGATATCCTTGAAGCTTCGATGACCCGCGCAGAGAAACTTGTGTGCGACGGTCAGCGCCCCGATGAGGATGATGCCCGACACGCCGATGCGGCCGAACGTGAAGATACGCGAGAGCGGCTCAATGGCGGGCGCGAGCGGCAGAACACGATCCCAGACCAGCGGCGCCAGAACGATCAGCAACGCGAAGACCAGCAGCGCAAACGCGCCGACAATGACATAGACGATCGACTCGATGCGCAGCCAGTACCAGGGCCGCTCGTCGCGCGTGCCATAGGCACGGTTGAGTGCGGTGCGCACCGCTTCGACGGCGCTCGACGAAAAGTAGAGGGCGAGCACCGCGCCGATAGTCAGAACACCGGAGCGCGTCTGCCGCACGACATTGCTCATCTCCGTTGCGATCGGCCCGGCGACCTGTGCCGGCCAGGCGTCGAAGATGAGGCGCGCGGCCTCCGCTGAAACGTTCGCGGTGCCGAAATAAGGCGAGAGCGCCGTCACAAAGATCAGGAACGGAAACAGCGACGTCAGGCCGGACAGCGCGATATGGCTCGCGATCGCCCAGCCATCGTCTTCTAGGAATCGCATCCAGGCGTTAAAGACCAGCCGCGCCAGGCGCCGCATACAAAAACTCCAAGGCCTTCGAAGCCGCCGTCCGGCCCATCCCGCTTTTCCGGAACCTGCCTTTTGTTACGCCAGTTCGCACCGATTGGTTTCGTCTTTCTCTGGTCGACCGGCTGGATCGTTGCGCGCTATTGCATCGAATTCGCCGATCCCTTGCTGTTTCTGGCATTCCGCTTCCTGCTCGCGGGCGCCGTTCTCGCCACATTGGCGCTCGCGGCGCGGGCGGTCTGGCCGAAGGGGCAGGCGCGAACGCATGCGATGGTGTCCGGCGTTCTGCTGCACACCGGCTATCTCACGGGCGTCTGGTGGGCCGTGCAGCATGGCCTCTCCGCGTCGCTGTCGGCGATGATCGCCGCGCTCCAACCGATCCTGGCGGCGTTGCTCGGGCCGTTGCTGCTCGGCGAGCGTCTTGGTGCCGCACGGGCGTGCGGGGTCGGGCTCGGCTTCGCCGGCCTCGTACTTGTGCTGCTGCCAAAGCTCGCGGCCCTATCTGATGCGGGCAATCCCCCGGCGATTGTTCCGATCGCGATCAATGTGCTGGGCATGGTGAGCGTCACCGCCGGCACATTCTACCAGAAGCGCTTCATCCCCAGCGGCGATCTGCGCACGGTGGCAGTGCTGCAATATGCCGGTGCGGCGCTTGCGATGATCCCAATAGCGGTCCTCGTCGGCGATCTGCATTTCCATTGGTCGCTATTCGCCGCCGGTGTCATGGCATGGTCGGTCTTCGGCCTGTCGGTCGGCGCGATCGTCCTGCTCCTGCTGCTGATCCGCGAGGGCGAGGTGTCGCGCGCATCGCAACTGCTCTTCCTGGTGCCGCCAGTCGCGACGCTGCAGGCGATGATCCTCTTCGGCGACGTGCTTTCGCCCGTGCAGTGGGTGGGCATGGCGGTGACGGCACTCGGCGTCGCGTTGGCGATGCGGCAGCGCTGAAGGCCCGATCGCTCGCTTCGTGTTGCACCGCGGAAGCGCGGGTGGCATGAAACTACCGACCCACCTGTCCCGCGCGCCTATGGTGCCATCGCCGACAGTTTTGGAGGCTATCCCATGAATCCTGCCCTCGCCCGACAGACCGCGCCCGAATCAGACTGGCTCGCGGACGCCGATGCCGCAGTCTCCGACATCGAGACCCTGCTGCTCGACGCCACCGCGGCGGTGCGGACACGTGTGACGGACAGCGGCAAGCTGTCGGCCGCGAAGATGGAAGCCGAACAGCACGCGGTGCACGGCCTCGCCTGGCTCGCGACCTACACGCAATCGGTGCGCGAGATGGCGCATTACGCCACGAGGCTCCGCGACGAAAGCAGGTTCGGCGAGACGGAAGAACTACTTACGCGCATCGGCCTCGGAGAATATCTCGCGCAGATATTTGGCGGCATCCCGATGAACCAGGGCGAGTTCATCCGCCCCACCGACTTCGGCCTGTCCGCCGACGCCGTTGCGAAGCGCCGCACCCCTGCCATCGAAGCGCTGATCGCCGACGGCAACACCGTCGCCAATCGTGCGAAGCTCGCCGATCTTATCAATGACGCCGGCCCGTCCTCTGTGTTTGGCGATCCCGGCCTCGACGACACGATGGAATCGATCCGCGAAGAGATGCGGAAGTTCACCGAGACCGAGGTGCTGCCGCACGCGCACGAGTGGCACCTGAAGAATGAATACATCCCGCTCGATGTCGTGCGCGGCCTCGCCGATCTCGGCGTGTTCGGCCTCACCGTGCCGGAAGAGAATGGCGGCATGGGCCTCGGCAAGATCGCCATGTGCGTCGTCACGGAGGAACTGTCACGCGGCTATATCGGCGTGGGGTCGCTCGGCACGCGCTCCGAGATCGCTGCCGAACTGATTTTGGGTAGCGGCACGCCGCAGCAGAAGGAAAAATATCTGCCGAAGATCGCGTCGGGCGAGATCCTGCCGACGGCTGTTTTCACCGAACCGAACACCGGTTCCGATCTCGCAAGCCTGCGCACGCGCGCGGTCAAAGACGGCGACAACTACAAGATCAGCGGCAACAAGACGTGGATCACGCATCCCGTGCGCGCCGACCTGATGACGATGCTGGTGCGCACCAATCCGGACCAGCCGGGCTACAAGGGCCTGTCGATCCTGCTCGCGGAAAAACCGCGTGGCGATGACGCCAATCCGTTTCCCGCAAAGGGCATGACCGGTGGCGAAATCGAAGTGCTCGGCTACCGCGGCATGAAGGAATACGAGATCGGCTTCGATGCGTTCGAAGTGCCGGTCGAGAATCTACTCGGCGGCGAAGAAGGCGCAGGCTTCAAGCAACTCATGCAGACCTTCGAGTCCGCGCGCATTCAGACAGCGGCGCGTGCTGTCGGCGTGGCGCAGAATGCGTTCGAACTCGGCCGCCGCTATGCGCAGGAGCGCATTCAGTTCGGCAAGCCGCTGATGAAATTTCCGCGCGTCGCCGACAAGTTGGTCATGATGGCTGTGGAGATCCACGTTTCGCGCCAGATCACGTATTTTTCCGCGCGTGCCAAAGATGAGGGAAGGCGCTGCGATCTCGAGGCCGGCATGGCGAAACTGCTCGCGGCGCGTGTCGCTTGGGCGGCCGCCGACAACGCACTCCAAATTCACGGCGGCAATGGTTTTGCGTTGGAATATCCGGTGTCGCGCGTGCTGTGCGATGCGCGCATCCTCAACATTTTTGAGGGCGCGGCGGAGGTGCAGGCGATGGTGATCGCGCGGCGTCTGCTGGAAGGCGGGAACTAGGCGGCATCAGGGGTGTCGGCATGACGGTTCGTCAACCCCACCCCAACCCTCCCCCATCGAGGGGGAGGGGGCAGATCGCCCGCTTCATCAAAGCGGCTGTCAATACGGCTTCAATTCGCGTCACATGCGCAAACTACTCCCTCCCCCCTTGTGGGGGAGGGTCGGGGTGGGGGGTCTGCGCGACCCAACTCGATTTCGCATGATTGCCTCGCCAAAATTCCTCTCCGCCGGCGATGCCGCACTCGTCGTCGAATTCGGCGACACGATCGATCGCGCCGTCAGTGACCGCGTGATGGCGCTTGCCGCCGCAGTCCGTGCCGCGGAGGGCGTCGTCGAAACCGTACCGACATTCCGCTCGCTGCTCGTGCAATACGATCCGCTACGCACACGCGCCGCGACGCTCGAACACGAGATTTCCGGCATGTTGCAGAACGCTGCGTCGACGCCACGCGATGCAAAGCGCTGGCGTCTGCCAGCCTGCTACGATGGCGATTTCGCGCCGGACCTTGAAGACATCGCGGCGCGCGCGAAGCTTTCGACGCGCGAGGTCGTCGAATTGCATGCATCGACGCCCTTCCACGTCTACGTCGTCGGCTTCGCGCCGGGCTTCGCCTATATGGGCGATCTGCCCGAACGACTTCAGTTCCCACGCCGCAAGGACCCTCGTGTAAAGGTGCCAGCGGGATCGGTGGCGATCGCGCAAGGGCTGACCGGGGTCTATCCCCTTGAAAGTCCCGGCGGCTGGCACCTCATCGCGAATTGCCCCGTGCGCTTCTTCGATCCCGACGCAGAACGCGCTTCGCTTCTTGCGCCCGGCGACGAAGTCTTGTTCGAACCGGTCTCGCGCGACGAATTTTCGCGCGTGAAGGGGTTGGTTGCGAAAGGCGCCTACACGCCACCGTCCGAAGCACGCGCATGAACGGCCTGCGCGTCGTCGCCCCCGGCCTGTTCACGACCGTGCAGGATGGCGGCCGCATCGGGTTCCGCGATCGCGGCGTGCCGACATCCGGCGTGCTCGATCGCGACGCGTTTCGTTTCGCCAATGCCCTCGTCGGCAACGCCGATGATGCCGCCGTGCTCGAATGTCTTGGTGTCGGTCCGGACATCGAAGTTTTGGACGCGTCCGTACGCGTCGCGTTCATCGGCGATGCGCCCGTTACGACGATCACGCGCGAAGATGGAACGCGGCAGTCGCTCGCCGCAGGACAAAGCGCGCTGCTTATGCCTGGCGAAAAGCTTTCGTTTGGTGCGCTCAAAAGTTTCTGCGCCTGTGTCGCGGTCGAGGGCGGCATCGACGTACAAAGCGTGCTCGGCAGTCGCTCGACCTATGTGCGTGGCGGGTTCGGGGGCTTTTCCGGCCGCATTCTTCGCGCGGGTGACGTGATGTCTGTGCAGCCCGCCGATACATCGCGCGCGGAACAACGGCTAACGCGCGACTGGCGGACGCCGTCCGATGCGCTGATCCGCGTCGTGCTCGGACCGCAGGACAATGCCTTCACGCCGGACGGGTTGGCCGCATTTCTTGGCGGTGACTACGCGATCACCACCAATGCCGACCGCATGGGCTTTCGCTTCGAAGGGGCAAAGATCGCGCATGTGCGTGGCGCCGACATCGTGTCGGACGGCGCGGTTGCCGGCTCCATCCAAGTGCCGGGATCCGGTCAGCCGATCGTGTTACTTGCCGACGGCCAGAGTGTTGGCGGCTACACGAAGATCGCGACGGTGATCGGCGCGGATCTGCCGGCACTCGTACGACGCAGACCCGGCGAGCGCGTACGCTTCGCCGCTGTCACGCGAAGAGGAGCCGAAGACGCCGCACGAGAACACGAGACGTGGCTGCAAGGACTTGTCGACGGGATTGAGGACTTCTTCGACGGTCTCGACGTGAAGGCGCTCTACGACCGCAATCTCGTCAGCGGCGTCGTGACGGCGGAATAGTCCCAGTCCCCGCGCTAAGCGTTCTCCCAAAATCCAGCGCCGCCTGTCGGCGATTATGACGAAATGCGTAGGAGTGTCTTGCGCGCACAACGCAGGGACCCGTGTTGACGGCAAAAGCCCTTGGTGTAGGCCTGAACGCAATCATCGATAGTTGGAAACGCTGAGGGAACGCACATGGCCCTGCCAAAGATTTTCGATCGCCTGCGCCTGCCGGCTATCGGCTCGCCACTGTTCATCATCTCCAATCCCGATCTCGTCATCGCGCAATGCAAAGCCGGCGTCGTCGGCTCCTTTCCGTCTCTCAACGCGCGGCCGGGTCCGGTGCTGGAGGACTGGCTGAAGCGCATCGAGGACGAACTCGGCGCCTACGATGAGGCCAACCCGCATGCGCCGTCGGCGCCCTTCGCCGTCAACCAGATCGTCCACAAGTCGAACGACCGGCTCGATCACGACGTTGAAATGTGCGTGAAATACAAAGTGCCGATCGTCATCACCTCGCTCGGCGCGCGACCTGAGCTTAACGAAGCGATCCACTCATACGGCGGCATCGTGCTTCATGACGTCATCGACCAGCGTTTCGCGCATAAGGCGATCGAGAAGGGCGCCGATGGCCTGATCCTCGTTGCGTCAGGCGCAGGCGGCCATGCCGGCACGATCTCGCCCTTCGCTTTCGTGCAGGAAACACGCAGCTGGTTCGATGGGCCGATCGCGCTTTCGGGCTCCATCGCGCATGGCGGCGCCATTCTCGCAGCGCAGGCGATGGGCGCCGACCTCGCCTATATCGGCTCCGCCTTCATCGCGACGAAGGAAGCCAACGCCACCGACATTCACAAGCAGGCCATCGTCGACGGTGAGGCGAAGGACATCGTCTATTCGAACCTCTTCACCGGCGTGCACGGCAATTATCTGCGGCCCTCGATTGTGGCGGCGGGGCTCGACCCGGACAATCTGCCTACCTCCGATCCGAGCAAGATGAGCTTTGGATCCGGCGGTTCGGCGAAGTCGAAAGCCTGGAAAGATATCTGGGGTTCGGGCCAGGGTATTGGCGCGGTAAAGGCGGTCGAGAGCGCCGGCGATTTCATCGCCCGGCTTGGCCGCGAATACGACGAGGCGCGCGGTCGGCTCGGGCTCGGCCGCCCGCGGGCGATGGCAGCGGAGTAATCGCCAGCGAGACTTGCAGGCGCGCATCTAGCTGTCCGACTAAAACAGCGTTTCTTGTTCACGGACCACGCCTTCGCGCGGTTCGGTCTTCACACCGCGGCGGCGTAACTCGGTCTGCGCGCTGAAACGCACGTCGATGTCGCGCTCGATCGCGAGGGCGTGCAACACCTCAACGTCCACATCTGCCCACGGCCGTCCGCGGGCCGGTCCGGATGGTACACGCGGCAGCAGACCGGGTTCGCGGCTCCACGCGATAAGTTGCTCGAGCGAGCTTTCGTTGAGCATGTCGCGCAAGTGATGCGCGGTGACATAGGCATCCGGCGCTGCACGATGCGCCGGCAACCCCGTGTCATGCACGAGACCCTCCGGCATGCGAAGATAGCGCAGCATCTGATTGGAAAAGCGCTGGAGGTGAGGCCATAGGCGCAGCGCGCATTTCCATGTGCAGATCCAATCGGCCCCGCCGGTCATCGCGGGTCGACAATAACGTTGCTCGAATGCGGCGCGATGCGCGGCCAGCGCCGCGACATCCCCCTCCGGTCGCAATACGGATGCGGCGATCTCTCTCCAGAATGGCGCGCCGGCGACATGCGCATCGAGGATGTGATGCACGGCGATCGTGTCGGGCGACATGGGACGCCCTGGATTTACGAGACGGGCGCCGGGTTCGCCATCGAGATGCCAACGACCATCGGCAAGGCGGCGTACGTCCTGCCAGCCGATCTCGCAAACATCATCCGCTCCATTCCCGCCGGTCTCGAGGTCGATGACGCGAATGCGAGAAGGGAGCGCTTGCATGCGCAGGAGATAGGAAGACGGAACGCCGCGGCGAGTCGTCGAAGCGCTGGTACCGCCAGCCCGGCTCGAACGGGCGACCTCTAGATCCACAATCTAGCGCTCTAACCAACTGAGCTATGGCGGCAAAGCGGTGGCCTCGTCGGCCTATCGCGGTGCGGCGGGTTTTAGAGCATGTCCCGCAGAAGTGGAAGCCGGTTCGGCGTTCAGGACATGCGGCGCAAGAGCATGTCCCGCCAAGGGGAAGCCAGAGGCGGCGCGGCGTTCGCGCAAACGGTCCCCTCACGCTAATCTCCGGCAAAACGGCGGGAGGTCGCGCATGGCGAAATCGTTCAACGTCGGCGCGACGCGCGTCGACCGCATCCTCGAAAGCGAGGGGCCCTTCCTCGATATCCCCACGCTGTTTCCGCAAATGCCCGCGGACGAAGTCGAGCGCCAGCGCCCGATTCTAGAGGCGATGGGCGCGCTGGTGCCCGGCACGAAGATGCTCGTGCTGGCCGTGCAGTCGTATCTCATACGGACACCGAACAGGACCGTCCTGATCGATACCTGCGGCGGCAACGACAAAACGTTTCCGCGCCTGCCGATGTGGCACCAGCGGAAGAGCGCGACCTACATGAATGCGCTGCACGCGGTTGGCGTCTCGCCCGCCGACATCGATCTCGTGCTCTGCACGCATCTGCATGTCGACCATGTCGGTTGGAACACACAGCTGCTCGACGGCCGCTGGGTGCCGACCTTCCCGAACGCGCGCTACCTCTTCGGCCGCACCGAATATGCGCATTGGGAGGCCGAGAACCTGAAGGCAGAGAATCCAGTCTTCAACGAAAGCGTGCTTCCGGTGGTCGAGGCGGGCCGCGTGGACTTCGTCGAGTCCGATGCCGCGATCGACGAACAGATGCGTCTGATGCCGACGCCTGGCCACACGCCCGGCCATATCGCGATGCTGCTCGGCAAGGGACAAGGATCGGGCGACGGCGAGGCGATGTTCACAGGCGACATCTTTCATTCGCCGCTGCAGATGGCCCGCCCCGACCTGTCACCGATGTTCGATCTTGATCCGGTCCTCGCGGCGCAGACACGACGCAGCGCACTCGAATTGATGTGCGATCGGAACATGCTCTGCTGCACGGCGCATTTCCCGTCGCCATCCGTGTTCCGCATCGCGCGCGCCGGCTCGGGCTTTTCCTGCGAGCCGGCGTCGTGAGCGCGCCCGATCCTGCGCGCTTTCGGCTTGCGGGTGTGATGGGCTGGCCGATCGCGCATTCCCGCTCGCCGCTGATCCACAATCATTGGCTTGCCGAGCGCAATATGCCCGGCGCCTATGTGCCGCTCGCCGTGCCGCCGGAGAAGCTAGAGCGCGCCTTACGTGCTTTGCATCCGCTCGGCTTCGCCGGCGTCAATCTCACCATTCCGCACAAGACGGCCGCCTGTTCGATCGTCGACCGTCTCGATCACGCAGCGCGTGCGATCGGCGCCGTCAACACGATCGTCGTTGGCGAGGATGGCGAACTCGACGGTCGCAACACCGATGCGTTCGGCTTCATCGAATCGGTGCGCGAGGCACAACCGAACATCGATTTTTCGCGCGGCGATGCGGTTGTCATAGGCGCGGGCGGTGCCGCGCGCGCGATCGTCTTTGGGCTGCTCGAAGCGAAAGTGCCAAGGATACGAATCGTCAACCGGACCATCGCGCGCTCGCAATCGCTGGCACGCGATTTCAGCCGCCGAGTCGAAGTCGTGCCGTGGACGTCACGCGGCGACACGCTCGCCGACGCAAGCCTTGTCGTGCAGACGACAGCGCTTGGAATGCAGGGACAGCCGCCGCTCGATCTTGATCTGTCAAAACTCCCTCACGAATGCGTCGTCTGCGACATCGTCTACACGCCGCGTCGCACAAAATTCATCGACGATGCCGCAGCGCGTGGCAATCCCGTTGTCGAGGGGCTCGGCATGTTGCTGCATCAGGCGCGACCGGCATTTGGCGCGTGGTTTGGCGATGTGCCGAAGGTCGGACCCGACCTGCAGGCGAAGCTCGATCTATCGCTACCGCGTTAGACGGACTTCAAAGCGGAACCAGAGCCAAGCGTCAGCGTTGCCGTGCCAATCGCGTCATGAATCGTGACGTGCAATCACGGGAGAACAACAATGGGTCTCGGCAAAGGTGGACTTCTCTGGCTGCTCGGCATTCCCCTGCCGATCGTCATACTGTTGATGATCTTCTGGCGCTAAGGACGCGAATTCTTTGAACTAGTGCGCGCGGCCGATGCAGAATTCGACAGTATCGAGTAGCGCGCTCTTCCAGTCCGACGCGGGAAAGATTTCGAGTGCATCCCGCGCCATCGCACCATAGTGACGTGCGCGCTCGATCGTATCTTCGAGCGCGCGATGTTTCTTCATCATCGCGCGCGCCTGCTCGAGATCGGCGTCTGTCGCCTCGCCCTTCTCTAGCGTGCGCTGCCAGAAGGCGCGTTCTGGTTCCGAACCGCGCCGAAACGATAGCACGACCGGCAACGTGATCTTCCCTTCGCGAAAATCGTCGCCGACATTCTTCCCGAGCTTTGCGGATGTGCCGCCGTAATCAAGCGCATCGTCGATAAGCTGGAATGCGATTCCAAGATTGGTGCCGTAGCTGCGCGCAGCGGCGATATCGGCCTTGCTCGCGTTGGCGAGAATCGTCCCGACCTCGCAAGCCGCCGCGAACAACGCCGCGGTTTTGGCGCGGATGACGGCGAGATAAGCGTCTTCCGTGGTCGTCGTGTCTTTCGCCGCGGCAAGCTGCATCACTTCGCCCTCCGCAATCACGGTCGCCGCGGCGGACAGCACTTCGAGAGCCTGCAACGAGCCGACTTCGACCATCATGCGGAAGGCTTGGCCGAGCAGGAAGTCGCCGACGAGCACGCTCGCCTCGTTGCCCCACAGCATACGTGCCGCAAGCTTGCCGCGCCGCATATCGCTCTCGTCGACGACGTCGTCGTGCAGCAGGGTTGCCGTGTGCATGAACTCGACGGCGGCAGCGAGCTTGATATGCCCGTCGCCGCGATAGCCCGCGAGACCCGCTGTGGCCAAGGTCAGCATCGGCCGCAGCCGCTTGCCACCGGACGAGATGAGGTGGTTCGCGACCTCGGGGATCATCGCGACGTCCGAGCCCGTGCGCGACAGGATCGTCGTGTTCACGCGCGCCATATCGGGCGCGGCGAGCGCCACCAGCGCCTCGATCTTTTCGGCTCGCGCCTTGTCTTCCAGTGAAACGACGACGCCCACGGATAACTCCGTCACTCCGATACGCCCCTTCTCTAAAGCGGGACGTGCCGAAACGGAATGACGGCGCGCTCCCCGATCGCGGGCTTCACGCGATCGAAGAGGGTTCGCGCCAAACGAAACATTTGCGCATGTCCTTGATCGCAAAAGCCTAACAACTTTTGCGGAACATACTAAAGCGGCGATGCGCCCCCGACCGGCCCCTGCGACGTGCTGCCGCTGCCGGCCTTTGCCTCCAGGTCCGCTATCCGCCGCGCCAGCGCGTCGGCCTCGGCGCGTGCCTTGGCCGCCATCTCCTTCACAGCCTCGAATTCCTCGCGCGTGACCACGTCCATCGTCGAGAGCAAGCGGTCGAGCTGGCTCCGGATCAGCGTGTCGATCTCCTTGCGAACCCCGCCCGCGATGCCGGCGGCATCGTTGAAGAGGCGCGAAAGATCGTCGGCGAGGCGGGATTTGGTTTCGGGCATTTGGACGCTCCAGACAGCTCGTAGGGCAAGATGGGGTGACATGCGCCGGTTGCGAAGAGGGTTGACCCTCGCGAGCCATCGCCGCACACCCCGCGGCAAGCCGCCAGGGGATCGCGATGCCCTTTTTCGTCATTCCCTTTCCTGTGATCGATCCGGTCCTCGTCAACATTGGGCCGGTGCCGATCCGCTGGTACGCGCTCGCCTATATCGCGGGCCTTGCTGGCGGCTGGTGGCTTGCGCGCGTGCTTGTGCAACGCACGTCGCTTTGGGGCGGCGTACCGCGGCCGACGCCGTTGGAGCTCGACGACCTGTTGCTTTACTGCGCGCTCGGCACGGTGGTCGGCGGGCGCCTGTTCAATGTGCTCTTCTACGGGCTCGATTATTACATCGCGCATCCCGCCGAGATCCTTGCCGTGTGGAACGGCGGCATGGCCTTTCACGGTGGCCTGCTTGGCGTCGCCGCAGCCTGCGTCTTCTTTGCGCGCCAGCGCGGCTATCCGGTCCTCGCCATCGGCGATCTCGTCTCGACCGTCGCGCCGATCGGGCTGTTTTTCGGCCGCGTTGCGAACTTCATCAAACCGGAGCTTTGGGGCCGGCCGACGGATGTTCCGTGGGCAATGGTCTTTCCCGGCGCCGGTTCGCTGCCGCGCCATCCGAGTCAACTCTACGAAGCCGGTCTCGAAGGTGTGGCGTTGTTTGCGCTTCTGATGGTGCTCGTTTTGCGTGGACAATACCGGCGGCCGGGGCTGGTCTTCGGCACGCTTCTCGTCGGCTATGCCGTCGCGCGCATCATCTGCGAATTTTTCCGCGAGCCCGATCCTGACCTTGAAGCACTGGCGAATGGCCTTACGATGGGCATGGTTCTGTCCGTGCCCCTGATTATCGTCGGTCTCGTGCTGATCGTCCGCGCGGTGCGGCGTCCTGCCGTGAGCAGCGCAGCGCCGTGAGCGAACTGGAAACCTTGTTTCGCGATCTGATCGCGAGCGAGGGACCGATCTCGCTCGAGCGCTACATGGCGCTGGCCAATGGCCATCCCACGCTCGGCTATTACTCGTCACGCGATCCCTTCGGTGTCTCTGGCGATTTCACCACCGCGCCGGAAATCAGCCAGATGTTTGGCGAGTTGATCGGGCTTTGGGCCGCAGAGGGATGGCGCACCTGCGGGTCGCCATCGCCGGTGCATCTCGTCGAACTCGGACCCGGTCGCGGCACCATGATGCGCGACGTTTTACGCGCTGCCCGAGTGGCAACAGACTTCGCCGCTGCCGTGCAGGTGCATCTCGTCGAGGCAAGCACGGTGCTGACAGCGCGCCAACGCGAAACACTGTTCGACTGCGGACACGACGTGACATGGCACACGATGCTGGACACGCTGCCCGAAGGCCCGGCGATCATCCTCGCGAACGAGTTCTTCGATGCGCTCCCCGTGCGGCACTACGTCAAGTCGGCGGAAGGCTGGCGCGAGCGGCTGATCGGCATGTCCGACGACGATGCGCTCGTTTGGGGACTAGCGAAACAGACCGAGGACGGGCTGACCGCTGTCGCCGACAACGGCGCGATCCTCGAGGTCGGCGCTATCGCCGCGCAGATGGTGGATGCGCTTGCCGCGCGCATCGTGCGGCACGGCGGCTTGCTGCTCGCGATCGATTACGGGCACGACGCGACATCGCTCGGCGAAACTCTGCAGGCGGTGAGAAAGCATCGCCATGTTGATCCGTTGAAACATCCCGGCGAAGCGGACCTTACGGTCCATGTCGATTTCGCGGCACTGGCGCGCGCCGCGAAAGCTGCGGGAGCGGGGTTTCAAGGTCCGGTGACGCAGAAGTTCTTTCTGGAGCAGCTCGGCATTCGCGCACGCGCGGGCGTGCTGTCGAAACGCGCCGGCCTGGCGGATGTGCAGACGATTGCAACCGCGCTCAATCGGCTGACGAGCGATGCGACGCCGACCGACATGGGGCAATTATTCAAGGTGCTTTGCGTGACAAAGACGGGAACACCGGAGCTCGCTGGATTTGTTGCGCATGTCCCGTAAAAGTTGTCAGACGTTCGCGATGAAGGACTTGCGCCAATACATCGAAGTCGCGGAATGAGCACGCCAGACTTTCTGACATCGCCTTTGCTTGCCGCGAGTGGCGCGAAACATGCGTTCTTCACGCGCAACGGTGGCGTCAGCACCGGCGACTATGCGTCACTCAACGGCGGTGTCGGCTCGCGCGATGCGCCGGAACATGTCGTGGAAAATCGCGCGCGCATGGCGCGCGTGCTCGACGTCGCGCCGGAACGTCTGCTCGTGCCCTTCCAGATCCATTCAGCCGATTGTCTCGCCGTCGATGCATCGTGGATCGAGCGCCCGCGTTGCGACGGGCTCGCCACGACGACGCCCGGCCTCGCGCTCGGCGCAACCGGCGCGGACTGCGGCATGCTGCTTTTCCACGATCCAAAAGCGAAAGTGATCGGCGCCGCGCATTCCGGCTGGAAAGGCGCGCTCGACGACGTTCTCGGCGCGACGGTTGCGCGGATGTGCGAACTCGGCGCGCGGCGCGAGAACATCGTCGTCGCGCTCGGCCCGGCGATCGCGCAGAATAGCTACGAAGTCGGCCCGGAGTTTTTCGCGCGTTTCGTCGCCGCCTGCACGGACCATGCGGAATTCTTCGTCCCCTCGACACGCGACGAACACTGGATGTTCGACCTGCCCGCGATGATCGCGCGCCGCGCGGAACAGGCCGGCGTCGGCGGCTTCGAAAACCTTGCGCGCGACACCTGCGGCGAGCCGGCGCATTTCTACAGCTACCGCCGGATGACGCACGAAAAGGCCGCAGACTACGGCCGCCTCGTCTCGGCTATCGTGCTGTGAGACAGGTGGCCTTGCGTTGGGTTTGACAAGGCGCAGACCCGCCGCCTAAGTGGCGCCGGGCCCAGGTGGCGGAATTGGTAGACGCGCTGGTTTCAGGTACCAGTGGAGCAATTCGTGGAGGTTCGAGTCCTCTCCTGGGCACCATTGCCAGCGTCGATTTGGCAGACGCGATTTCAGACCTCCCGAAGTCTGTCCCGCGACCCTTACGCGGTCGCGACCAACATTTCCGGTTCGGATCGTACAGCATTATCGCGCCAGCCCAGTGCCGGCGCGACGTGCTTCAGAATGCTCTCGAGCACATGCGCGTTGTACGCAACGCCAAGTTGGTTCGGTACGGTCAACAGCAGCGTATCCGCTTCAGCGATTGCCTCGTCGGCGCGCAATTGCTCGATCAACCGATCCGGTTCGGCGGCGTAGGAGCGGCCGAACACGGCGCGCATATTGTCGATAACGCCGACCTGATCGCTGTCGTCGCCACGCCCGAAATATTGTCGATCAAGATCGTTGGTGATCGCGAAGATCGAGCGGGAGACGGACACGCGGGGCTCACGTGCATGGCCCGCTTCGCGCCAGGCCTCGCGGAAGCCGCGAATCTGTTTCGCCTGCTGGACGTGAAAGGGTTCGCCACTTTCGTCGGCTTTCAATGTCGAACTCTGCAGGTTCATGCCGGCCTTCGCAGCCCAGACGGCCGTGGCATCCGAGGCCGAGCCCCACCAGATACGGTCGCGCAGACCCGGCGCGTGCGGCTCAATGCGAAGCAGACCGGGCGGATTGGCGAACATCGGGCGCGGGTTCGGCTTCGCGAAACCCTCACCCTTCAGCACGTCGAGAAACACTTCGGCGTGACGACGACCCATGTCGGCATCGCTCTCGCCCTGCGAGGGCGCGTAGCCGAAATGCCGCCAGCCCTCGATCACCTGTTCAGGCGAACCCCGGCTAATGCCGAGTTGCAGACGTCCACCGCTGATCAGGTCCGCTGCGCCGGCATCTTCCGCCATGTAGAGCGGATTTTCGTAACGCATGTCGATCACGCCGGTGCCGATCTCGATGCCGCGCGTCTTCGCGCCAACGGCGGCGAGGAGCGGAAACGGCGATGCCAGTTGGCGGGCGAAATGATGCACGCGGAAATACGCGCCATCGACGCCGAGTTCCTCTGCCGCAACGGCGAGATCGATGGATTGCAAAAGCACATCCTGCGCAGAGCGCGTGGCAGAGCCCGCCGCGGACGACCAATGACCGAAAGATAGAAAGCCGATCTTTTTCATCGAATGAGTCCCAAAGCTGGAAGTTTGGAAGATCGTGCATTGCGCATCGTCGGCGCGGCGTGAAGACGCCGGCGCGGAGATGCGATGGACGATCCTGCCAGTAAGTTGTCGCCTAGATTGTTGTTCCGATCGCTGGCTGCAAGGTCGAGTAATTTCTACGTGATATCTTCAGACGTCAGGGCCGGAAATCGGCGAAGCAAAGCGATGACGCTCACGCAAACCCGACCGGCGTGTGCGGCACGTAGGGGTTCTCCAGCGCCGCGATCTCGTCCGTCGTCAATGAAACATCCAGCGCCGCAACAGCATCCGTCAGATGCCCTGGCTTTGATGCGCCAATGATCGGTGCGGTGATGCCCGGCGTCTGCAGCACCCATGACAAAGCAATCTGCGCCATCGGCACGCCGCGGCGCTGCGCGAGCTTTGCGACCTCGCCGACGATGTCGTGATCCGACTCCGGCGCCTGCGTGTACAGGCCCTTGCCGAATGCATCGGTCTTCTGCCGCTCGCTGACCTCGTCCCACGGACGCGTCAGCTTTCCCCGCGCCATCGGGCTCCATGGAATGACCGCGACACCCTGGTCGCGGCACAGCGGCAGCATCTCGCGCTCTTCCTCGCGGTTGAGCAGATTGATGTGGTCCTGCATCGAGACGAAACGCGTCCACCCGTTCATGCGCGACGTGTAGAGCGCCTTCGCGAATTGCCAAGCGGCCATGCTCGACGCGCCGATGTAGCGCGCCTTGCCCACCTTCACGACGTCGTGCAGTGCTTCAAGCGTTTCTTCGATCGGGACGTTCGGGTCCCAACGATGGATCTGGTAGAGATCGACATAGTCGGTCCCAAGCCGCCGAAGACTATTGTCGATCTCGGCAAGAATGTTCTTGCGCGACAGGCCTTCGCCGTTCGGGCCTTTCCGCATCGGCGAGCGCACCTTCGTCGCCAGTACGATCTCGTCGCGTGGCGCGAATTCCTTCAATGCGCGCCCAACGATCTCCTCCGATGTGCCGTCCGAATAAACGTTCGCCGTGTCGAAGAAATTGATGCCGAGTTCAAGCGCCTGTTTGATCAGCGGGCGGCTGCGCTCCTCATCCAGCGTCCACGGATGGGCGCCGCGATCCGGCATGCCGAAGGTCATGCAGCCGAGGCAAAGACGGGACACGTCCATGCCAGTCGTTCCGAATTTGACGAATTTCATGCGGACCTCGTCTCAATTCGCAGGCGTACCTGCGGCTGTCGTATGCGCGTATGCGCGTCTGCGCGTCTGCGCCAATGTCTTGCCAAGTTCGCGGCTTTCAGTCGTGAGGCCCGCACGCAAACGACACGCTACGATAAATTCGGCTCTCGCAATCGATAGCCGACACCCGTTTCCGTAAGGATGAGACGCGGGCGCTCGGGATCCTGCTCGATCTTTTGGCGTAATTGCCTGACGTAGACGCGCAGATATTGCGGGTCGCCCTCGCCGCCCCAGACGGCACGCAGCAATTGCGCATGGGTAAGCACTTTGCCGGCGTGCTGCACGAAATGCCGCAGCATCTCGTATTCCTTCGGCGAAAGCTTCACGTCCCGCTCGCCGACGCGAACGAGCCTTCGCACGAGATCGACGCTGAGATCGTCGAGCCGGAAGATCGCTTCCTCGCCCTGCACGTTCAGCCTGTGGCGCAGCGCCGTGCGGATGCGCGCAACAAGCTCGTTCGTCCCGAAAGGCTTCGTCACGTAATCGTCGGCGCCGCCATCGAGCGCTTCGACCTTGCCGCGCTCGTCATCGCGACTGGACAGCACGATAACCGGCAGGTGCGCATGTTTTACGCGGATTGCACGCAAGAGCTCGTGGCCCGACATGTCGGGCAGACCCAAGTCGAGGATGGCGAGATCGGGCTCGCGAGTGCCAAGCGCCGCGAGCGCAGTGCGGGCGTTCGTCGCCTCCTCGATTTCGTAGCCATGCGCGCCGAGCCCGGTGCGCAGCAACTTGCGGATCGGTGGCTCGTCGTCGATGACGAGGATGCGCGTGCGATTGCCGCTCACGCCGACGCCTTAGCGACTGGAAGAGCGATCGTCAGGATCGCGCCGATTTGGTCCGTGCGGCAATCCGCCGTCACTGTGCCGCCCATGAATTCGACAAAACCGCGCGCGATCGGCAGACCGAGTCCGGTTCCGGCGCGGACCGTGTCGGTCTTTGTAACGCGATGAAACTTGTCGAAGACGCGTTCGAGATCGTCGGTCGGAATGCCCGGTCCTTCGTCGGTGACGCGCAACAAGACTTGTCCGTCGGCGGCGCGTGTTTCGATAAGTATCCGCGTGGCGACCGGCGCATATTTCGCGGCATTGTCGAGCAGATTGAAGATCGCCTGTTCGAGCAGGATCGGATCGACGCGAACGGCTGGCAGAGTGCTGCCCAGCGATGTTTCGACGCGATGCCGCATCAATACGCGCGCGCTTCGGTCGAGCGCGGTTGAGACGATCTCGTTGAGGTCCTGCATCGTGATCTTTGGTGCGATCGCGCCGGCTTCGATCCGCGTCATATCGAGAAGGTTCGCGATAAAGCGGTTCAGCCGTTCCGACTCTTCAACGATCGTGTCGAGAAGATCGGTGCGGGATGCGGGTTCGAGCGCAGCATCGAGATCGCGCACCGTTCCCGCCGCGCCGAGGATCGCAGCCAGCGGCGTTTTCAGATCGTGCGAGATCGAGGTGAGCAGCGCCTGCCGCAGTCGGTCCGCCTCTTCGGCAAGGCGCGCACGATCGAGGTCTTCGACAAGTCGAACGCGCTCGATTGCCAGCGCGCTCTGGTCAACAAGCGCATCGAGCAGGCGTGCATGTTCGGGCGTCAGCAAAGGCCCCTGCCCCGCTTTGTCGAGCCCGACGACGCCAACCATGCCGCGTCCTGTCCGCATCGGCAGGAACAGGCGTCGCGCGCCGGGCAGCGTGTCTGCATCGCGACCGGCGGCCTTGGCATGTTCGAATGCCCAGCGCGCGGCCGCGAGATCGGCATCCTCGAGTGTGTCTTCGGGTGGATAGCCTGCACGTACC
Source organism: Beijerinckiaceae bacterium (assembly GCA_965246795.1). Lineage (GTDB taxonomy): Bacteria > Pseudomonadota > Alphaproteobacteria > Rhizobiales > Beijerinckiaceae > JAJXWB01. The sequence goes on from CBDFFN010000007.1 coordinate 136,955, forward strand.
GCGATGGAACCGCCCGCGGGCAGCAGCAAAACTACATGCACGCGTAGCATCGAAGCGATCTGGTATGCGCTTGCCCAAAGGACATCGTCGAGCGTCACGCTACCTGAAAGCTTTCGGCTGAAGCTGTAGAGTGCTTCGGTCGTGCGCGCGCGTGATTGCGCCGCCAACGTCTGCAGCCGCGCGCGTGCAGCGAGATTGGAGACGAGCACTGCGACCAGCGCGAAGAAAAACAACGCCGCGACATTTGTCGGGTCGGCAATCGTGAACGTGTAGAGCGGCGGCAGGAAGAAGAAGTTGTAGGCGAGCGACGACAGGACCGTCGCAAGAAGCGACGGCCACAATCCGTAGCGGACGGCAATGCCAAGGACTGCCGAGAGGAAGATGAGGTCGATGCTCTCCAGCCCGATGATCGGCTGGACGTTCCACGCGAACGCGAGAGCAAACCCGACGGCGAGCGTTGCCCAGAGATAGCCCGCGGGATCGGGGCGCTTTGCTTGCGTGCCTGCGGCGACCGGCTTCGGAAGCGCGTCGCCTGGTCTGTCTTCGCCCGGCACGACATGCACGCCGATGCCGCCGGCGCGCCGAACGAGATCGTGCACGACGGAACCGTTGATCAACTCAAACAGCCGGGAGCGGTTCGATTTGCCGACGACGATCTGCGTTGCGTTGTTCTCGTGCGCAAAGGCGAGCACATCGTCCGCGATGCGATGCGCAACACCGGGAAGCGTTGCGATTTCGCCGCCGAGCGATTGCGCCAGGCGCATGGTTGCCGCGAGGCGATCGCGATCGGCTTCGGACAGTTGCAGGCTGCGGCGCGTCTCGACGCTGAGCGCCGTCCAAGGCGCATGAAGGCGATCCGCGAGCCGCTTTCCATACCGCACGAGTCCGGCGGAGCGCGGGTCTTCGCTTACACAAACGATGATGCGATCACCGGCCGCCCAAGGACCGGCGATCGCATTCGATTGCATGTGAATGAGAAGCTGCTCGTCGACGCGCTGCGCCGTGCGACGCAGCGCGAGTTCGCGGAGCGCAGTCAGGTTCTGCGGCGTAAAATAATGTTTTTGCGCACGTTCAGCGTGACGACCGACATAGACCTTGCCGTCCTGCAGCCGGCGAATGAGATCGTCTGGCGTGAGATCGATCAGTTCGATGTCGTCGGCGCGATCGAGCATCCGGTCGGGCACGGTCTCGCGCACACGAATGCGCGTGATGCGCGCGACGACATCGTTGAGGCTCTCGACATGCTGGATGTTGAGCGTCGTATGGACGTCGATCCCGGCATCCAGCAGTTCCTCGACATCGAGGTAGCGCTTGGGGTGCCGGCTTCCCGGTGCATTCGTATGCGCGAATTCGTCGACGAGCACGAGGGACGGACGACGTTTTAGGATCGCGTCGAGGTCCATCTCGTCGAGCGTTTGGCCCTTGTACGAGACGTTTGTACGCGAGACCATTTCGAGTCCCTCCAGCAGCGCGCTTGTGTCGGCGCGCCCGTGCGTCTCCACGACGCCGACGACGACATCGACGCCCTGATGCTTTCGCGCCTGTGCGTTGAGCAGCATTTCATAAGTCTTCCCGACACCGGGCGCTGCACCGAGGAAAATTTTGAGGCGACCAACGCCCCGCGCCGAAGCGCCGGCCGAAGCGATCAGCGCATCGGCCCGACCACGGCGACGATCCACGTCCTGTTCGGTGCGGTCCATCCAGTCCCTGCGAAACGGGATGTATCAGCGCGGGGAAAGCGTGTCCAAGGCAAGGTTGATCGCGAGGACGTTGACGCGTGGCTCGCCAAGAAGCCCGGCAAGCGGCGCCTGCGTTTGCGCGGCGATCAGCGCCCGCACACGGCTTTCGTCGAGACCACGCGTCTTCGCGATGCGCGGCGCCTGGAACGTTGCAGCCTCGGGCGAAATGTCGGGGTCGAGGCCGGAGCCGGAGGTCGTCACGAGATCGGCGGGGACCGGTGCGTTGGGGTTCTCGGCGCGCAGCTTTTCGACATCCGCTTTCACACGGTCGATAAGCGCGCTGTTCGTGGGCCCAAGATTCGAACCGCCAGAACTTGCGGCATTGTAGGGCGCGGGCACGGTCTTCGTCGCGTCGGTCGGATCGGTTGCCGTCGTCGCCGATGGCCGGCCGTGAAAATAGCGATCGCTTTCGAACGTCTGGCCGATCAACGCGGAGCCGATCACTTTCCCGTTCCGCTCGATGATGCTTCCGGTCGCTTGCCTCGGAAAGAGCACGCTGGCGACGCCAGTCATTGCGAGAGGATAAAGAAGCCCGGTGATGGCCGTCAGAGCGGCGAGAACGACAAAAGCAGGACGAATTTCGCGCAGCATGGCGGACCTCACGCGAGATGAAGGGCGGAAACGACGATGTCGATGGTCTTGATGCCGAGGAACGGCACAACGATGCCGCCGAGCCCGTAGACGAGCAGGTTACGACGCAAAAGCGCCGCTGCGCCGACAGGGCGGTAAGAAACGCCTCGCAGGGCGAGCGGGATCAGCGCGACGATCACGAGCGCATTGAAAATGATCGCCGACAGGATGGCGCTTTGTGGCGAGGCAAGGCGCATCAGGTTCAGGCCCTGCAATTGCGGATAGAGGGCGAGAAACATCGCGGGGATAATGGCGAAATATTTTGCGACATCGTTGGCTATCGAAAATGTTGTGAGTGCGCCCCTTGTCATCAGAAGCTGCTTTCCGATCTCGACGATCTCAATCAGTTTCGTCGGATCGGAATCGAGATCGACCATGTTGCCGGCCTCGCGCGCGGCAACTGTGCCGGTATTCATGGCGACGCCAACATCGGCTTGCGCAAGCGCTGGCGCGTCGTTGGTGCCGTCGCCGCACATGGCAACGAGTTTGCCTTTGGCCTGCTCTTCGCGGATCAGCGCCAGCTTGTTCTCCGGCGTCGCCTGCGCAAGAAAATCGTCGACTCCGGCTTCCGCAGCGATTGCGGCGGCCGTCATCGGATTGTCGCCGGTGATCATGACTGTGCGGATGCCCATGCGGCGCAATTCCGAGAAGCGCTCGCGGATACCGCCTTTGACGATGTCCTTGAGGTGGATGACGCCGAGCAGGCGGCCGTTGCGCGAGACGGCCAGCGGTGTTCCGCCCGACTTCGCGATTTCGGCCGCGATGGCTTCGATCTGATCGATGTCGGCGGCGGTCGGGCGATTGCCTGGCACGCCTTGCAAGCCGCTCGTCGCGACGTCCTTCAGGATCGCATCGACGGCGCCCTTGCGGATGATGACGCCATCGGCGTCGATGCCGCTCATCCGCGTCTGCGCCGTGAAGGGCACGAATGTGGCGCCTAGTTCGCCCATGTCGCGCGCGCGGATGTTGTATTTTTCCTTTGCGAGAACGACGACGGAGCGTCCCTCCGGCGTTTCGTCTGCAAGCGAGGCGAGTTGCGCGGCATCCGCGAGATCGACTTCGGAGACACCGAGGATCGACCGGAACTCTGCCGCCTGACGATTGCCGAGCGTTATCGTGCCAGTCTTGTCGAGAAGCAGCGTGTCGACATCGCCTGCCGCTTCCACGGCGCGGCCGGACATAGCCAACACGTTGAAGCGCACCAGACGGTCCATGCCCGCGATGCCGATGGCCGAAAGCAACGCGCCTATCGTGGTCGGAATGAGCGTGACGAAAAGCGCGACAAGCACGACGACCGGCACAGAACCACCTGCATAAGTTGCGAAACTCGGGATCGTCGCGGTCGCGAAGACGAAGATGATCGTCATGCCGGCGAGCAGGATGTTCAGCGCGATTTCGTTCGGCGTCTTCTGACGCTGCGCGCCTTCGACCAGCGCGATCATGCGATCGATGAAAGTTGAACCGGCCGCTGCTGTGATGCGCACACGAATCCAGTCCGACAGCACCTGCGTGCCGCCTGTGACAGCGGATCGGTCGCCGCCCGACTCGCGAATGACTGGGGCAGACTCGCCCGTGATCGCGGCCTCGTTGACGGAGGCGATTCCTTCGATCACTTCACCGTCGGACGGGATAATGTCGCCTGCTTCGACGAGAACGATGTCGCCGACCTTCAAGCTCGCACCGGGTAAGATCGTGAAGTCCTCAAGACTGTCGCCCTTGAGAAGCTTCGCTTGTGTTTCGCTGCGAGCCTTTCGTAGGCTGTCGGCCTGCGCCTTGCCGCGACCCTCAGCTACCGCTTCCGCAAGATTGGCGAAGAGTACTGTGAACCACAGCCACAGAATGATCTGGCCAGAGAATTTCAGATCGGCGCCGCCGACGAAGATATCGCGGATGAAGAGGATCGTCGTTAGCGTAGCGACGACCTCGACGACGAACATGACGGGGTTCTTCACCATCACGCGCGGATCGAGTTTCTTGAACGACGCTCCGATCGCGGGAATAAGGATGGTGCGATCAAGCAGGCTTTGTGCGGCCGCCATGATTTTGGCTCCGATGGATCAGTTGGACGAAAAGGTCTGGCCGGCCGTCATCGAAAGATGTTCGGTGAGGGGGCCGAGCGCCAGCGCAGGGAAGAAGGTAAGTCCGCCGACGATGAGAATGACGCCGACGAGCAAACCGACGAATAGGCCGCCATCGGTCGGAAATGTTCCCGCCGAAGCGGCAACGATGCGCTTCGCGGCGAGCGAACCCGCAATCGCCATCGCCGGCACGATGAAGAAGAAGCGGCCTACGAGCATCGCGATTGCGAGCGTCACATTGTAGAAGAGCGTATTTGCACTGAGACCGCCGAAGGCCGATCCATTGTTCGCCGTCGCCGACGTGTAGGCGTAAAGGATTTCGGAGAAGCCGTGCGGGCCGGGGTTGCCGGTTGCGGACGTGCCGGCCATCACGACCGTGGCGATCGCGGAGAAGCCCAGCATCATGAGCGGGAGGCACAGCATGGCGAGCATCGCCATCTTGACCTCCTTCGCCTCGATCTTCTTGCCGAGATATTCCGGCGTGCGTCCGACCATGAGGCCAGCGACAAAGATCGTGATGACGATGAAAACGATGATGCCGTAGAGGCCCGCGCCGACGCCGCCGATGATGATTTCGCCGAGTTCCATGTTGATGAGCGGGATCATGCCGCCGATCGCCGTGAAGGAATCGTGCATGGCATTGACGGCGCCGCACGAGGCCGCGGTTGTGATGACGGCAAACAAGGCCGAGGCAACGATGCCGAAGCGGACCTCCTTGCCTTCCATATTGCCGCCTTCGACGCCAAGCGCGTGCAGCAGCGGATTGCCGGCAGCCTCGGCGTAATAAGTGACGGCGACGCCGGCGAGCAACAGTACGCCCATCGCTGCGAGGATCGCCCAACCCTGGCGTTGATCGCCGACCATACGGCCGAAGACGTTCGTCAGCGCCGCACCGAGTGCGAAGATCGCGACCATCTGCACGAAATTCGATAGTGCCGTGGGATTCTCGAAGGGATGCGCGGCGTTCGCATTGAAGAAACCACCGCCGTTCGTGCCGAGCATTTTGATCGCGACCTGACTGGCAACAGGTCCGAGAGCGATGGTCTGCTTGCTACCCTCGAGCGTCGTCGCATCGACATATGGCCCGAGCGTCTGCGGAATGCCCTGCCAGACGAGAAAAAGCGTAAGGACGATGCAGATCGGCAGCAGCACGTAGAGCGTGCAGCGCGTGAGATCGACCCAGAAGGAGCCGAGTGTCCGTACCGAGGCGCGCGCGAAGCCGCGGATCAGCGCGATCGCGAGCACAATGCCTGTCGCGGCCGACAGGAAATTCTGGTGCGTCAGCCCAAGCATCTGCACGAGATACGACATCGTGCTTTCGCCACCGTAGTTCTGCCAGTTTGTGTTGGTGGCAAAGCTGACCGCGGTGTTGAATGCAAGGTCCGGCGCGACAGCGCTTTGACCCGCCGGGTTGAACGGCAGCACGGCCTGCAGGCGCAGCAGCACGTAGAGAAACACAAAGCCACCGATGTGAAAGACAAGCATCGACACCGTGTAGGAGAGCCAGTGCTGCTCCTGCCGCTCGTCGATTCCGGCGGCCGCGTAGATGCCCCGCTCGACCGGCCGCAGCAAAGGCGAAAGGACGGTCGCCTCACCGTGGAAAACGCGCGTCATGTAGAAGCCGAGTGGCTTCACGAGCACGAGGACGAGTGCGCAAAACAGCGCGATCTGCAACCAGCCGACGATCGTCATTGGGGAACTCAGAATTTCTCGGGATGCAGAAGTGCGACGGTGAGGTAGGCCAGCAGGCCGAGCGTCACGACGCCGCCGAGGATGTAGTCGAGCGTCATCGCCGCCTCACAGCCTGTCGCAAAGCGCGGCATAGCCGATCGACAAGACGAAGAAGGCTATTCCACCGGCTATAAAGATTGTGTCTTGCATCGCTTGGTCCTCGATCACTTTGCATATGCGGGAAGCGCATAAAGGATCGAGAGGCTGGCAACGGGCTTTGTATAAGAGCCATATAAAGATTTTGGGAGCGCGCCTCGGCTGGCGGCTCCGCCTGACAGCTATTCTAGCTTCAGGCTCTCCCTTTACGCGATCTTGCAATTGCGGGAGCACCGAGGACGACCATGCCGTCACCAAAGTCTTGCGTGACGACGGCTCCCATACCCACGACGCAGTCGCGGCCGACCCTATGATGATCGCGGATCAGCGCGCCCAGGCCGATGAAGCTTCCTTCCCCGATCGATGCACCGCCGCCGATAGCGCTGCCGGGTGCCACGACAACAAAGTCTTCAAGCACGACGTCGTGCTCGATGGTGGCGTTCGTATTAACGATGCAATGTTCTCCAATCCGTGCGCCGCTGTTCACGACGGCACCTGCCAGGATCACGGCGCCCGCGCCAACATAAGCGGTGGGCGATACCCACGCACGTTCGTGAATCACCGCGCGCCAAGAAAGACCGCGGCTCGCAAGTTTGCCTATATAATTTCGTCGACTTCTGCCTGCGTCGACCTGGCCGAAGCCAAGAACGAAGTCGCTATCCGCATGATCGGGAATCACGTCGTCGTGCCCCAGCCAGGAGACGCCCAGACGCCTCGCCGTTTCCTCGCAAGGCTCGGGGTCGATGAATCCAAGAAGACGATGTTCGGTCGCACGTGACTGTGCCGCCTCGATCACCACCCGGGCATGCTCACCCCCTGCAATGACGACGAGAGTCCGCGGACTCACGAACGTTCTCGCAGCAGGGCGATCGCAGTATCGGTATCGATCTTCGGATAAGCCTTATGCGTGCTGTGAGGACATACGTTGTAGATCTGCGGCGTCGGAACATTGAAGAGATGCGACAGGAATTGCGACGCGGTCGTGCAGATTCGGTCGCATGCCGCGGCTTCGATTTCATAGCGCCGATTCACTTCCAGCAGCATCTCCGGTCGATTCTGAAAATTAAGAAGGCCTGGCCGATCAAGGACATGGTCGTTCGTACGGTCTCCCGCATCGATGTCGTCGTAGAAGAAATATGGTCGCAGCATGCGAGGATGCCCTCCCCCATCCGCTCCGATGAGGAAAATGCGCCGCGGTAGACCTAGGATCAAGATCGGCAGAAAGCAGGCTAGACTGTTTCCCGGCTCGAAATGCAACGGCACCGAGGGCAACGGCGGCCCGCCGACCGGATAAACGAACAAGAAACGCTCATCGTGACGCGCGACGAAGTCCTCGGCCTCTTCGCCGAACTCGCTTAGGTTCGAGAGCGCATATTGCGTGGCAATAACGAGATTCTTCGCATCGCGGGCCACAAAGGCGTCGAGCTCGGCACGCCACGTCTGGGCGAGATCCGGGTGTGCGACAAAGACGAGATCGGCCGAACGATCAAGCTTTTCCTGCAGGACCTTTTCGACTGGAGGAAAGGCACCGAGTGTTGCGAAGACCGCATCAGTGTCGCGAAGCGCTTCGATCTGCTCGGCAAAATCGGAAAAAGACGGCCCCTGCAAAAACAAGATAAGATCGCGGCCGGCGACGATCTCGCGAAGACGAGCCAGGCGCTCGGATGTGTGCGGCAGATACTCTGGTCGTGAATATTTTACGTGGTGAGATGCCGCGTCCAAAATCCTTCGAAAGGTTCCATCGGCTTCAACCGTGCGTCCGGCATCAAGAAGAAGTCGCGCTTCTTCGCGCAGCGCGACTTCGAGCGCCTCTCCCAGCAAACTCGCGCTGATAGACCGGCTTCGCGCAACCCCGCGGTCTGTGATGTGCATGGCTTCCGCTTCGTGCCCGAGGGCGCGCAAACAGCGCGCATAATCACGGATCGGCGCGGGATCCATATTGTCGAGACTGCCCTCAAAAAGCTCCCGATACAGTCTTACGGCTTCGCCGAAATCGTTGATCTCGGAAAAATAATGCGCGGTGGCCTGCAGAATCCGAGGCGCACCATTCGCGTGCCGCGCCGCAGCACGATACGCGTCGCTTGCCTTGCTCGGCGGTAACTCGTTCGGAATCTGGCTATCGCGTGCAAGTTCGCCGTAGTCGAACCACGCCTCCGAATTTTCAGGCCAGCGTTTGAGTACGCTTTCGAGCGTTCGTGCCGCTTCGAGATACCTAAAGAGCAGGCTTTCGCAACGCGCAAGCGCAAGCCACGGCTCGGGATCGTCTGGCCACCGACCTACGGCCTCTCGCGCGAGGTCTTCGGCTTCGCCAACACGTCCCGAAGCCGTAAGCAGGGAAATCAGCGATATCTGCGCCTTGCGTGGATTTTGATCTGCGATAATCGCGTTTCGCAGCCCGATCTCGTATCGCTCCAGAGGCGTTTTGCGGTGCCTTTTCCAGCTTGGTCCCCGGAGGACCGCACGCACGCTGCCCTTGATCGTCGCAACTAAACGCGAGAGCAACATCGAGATGGCTCGGCCTTCGGGTGATCTAGTTGTATTTCCGAAAGACTGGCTTGACGCTCGGCCCGCGCACATGCCGCTGGACACCATCCTCCAGAGCACGGGCATAGACCGTGAAGGCTGCGCGCGCTGCCTCGACGGTTTGCTCCACATGTTCCGGCCGATGCGCGTAGCTTGGAGCGAAATAATTGACGAGCAGACCCTTCGCGGCCATCTCCTGCAGGAAGAGCGTGCGGAAATCCATCGATGCCACGCCGCTGGCATCGGAGCAGCTGTAGTAGGGGCTGCAGGGGTACCCGAAAGCACGGAAGTGTTTCTCGATGCCGGCGTCTTTCGCGGCCGCGTTCAGGCCGTCGATGACGCCACGACCGGCAGACCAGATCGTGTCAGTCACAGGTTCGTTGCGATACACGTCGATGACCGTGCGCATGGCGGCCAGCGCGTGGTTCTCGGCACCGTGCGTCGCGGAGAGCAAGAACACGCGCGGCTCGCTGTGCGTGAGACCGCCGAGCCGCATGATCTCACGCTTGCCAATGACGGCGGCGACGGCAAAACCGTTGCCCATCGCCTTGCCGAATGTGCTGAGATCGGGGTCGAGATTGAAATAGGCTTGCGCGCCACCGCGGTGAAAGCGAAAGCCAGTGATCATCTCGTCGAGGATGAAAACGATGCCTCTCTTCCGGCAGGCTTCCCGCGTCTTATGCAGGAAGTCGTCCTTCGGCTCCTCGCTGGTCACCGCCTCCATGATGAGGCAAGCGATCTCGGGCCCGCGTGTTTCGAGGATACGCTCGACGCTGTCGAAGTCATTGTATCGGAACGCGACAGTAAGGTCCTTGGTGCTTTCCGGGATGCCAGCGTCGCAGGGTGTCGCGCCGATGAACCAGTCGTCGAACGAGAAGAACGGATGGTCGGAGCAGATCGCGACGAGATCGCGCCCGGTGTAAGCGCGCGCCAGTTTGACCGCCGCGGTGGTGACGTTCGATCCGTTCTTCGCGAATTTGACCATGTCGGCACCAGGCACCAACGAAATCAGATCCTGAGCGGCAAGCTCCTCAACCATCGAGGGACGACAAAAGTTCGAGCCCTTGGCAATCTGCGAGACAGCGGCATCGATCACCGGCTTGAAGCCGTAGCCGAGTGCGATCGTGCGCAGACCCATCGTCCAGTCAAGGAATCGCGTGCCCTTCTCGTCCCAGACGTAGACACCGTCACCACGTTCGAGATAGCGCGGCCCGTTCGCAGAAAACTGGTCGTCGCCCTTGCTGTAGGTGTGTGCGCCGCCGGGAATGATCTCATGGAGGGATTTGCTGATGGCGTTCATGTGTGACGCGCCTGGTCGTTGCTGATCTCGGCCCGTTCTAGCAGGTCCAGGACACGCTTGCTTTCAGCGAACGGGTAGGGCCACGGGCGCTCGCGCCGGACAGCGGCCACGAAGTCGGCCATCTCGTCGACGTAGGGCTCTTCGGCGTGAATATAGCCCTTCTCGACCGTGCCGCTGTTGAGCGATTCCTCACTCCAGCCTTTGCCGGGCGTGTAGAGCCGGATGCTGTTCGTGGAATGGTGCCACTCTATGGTGCCAGAGGACCCGAGCAGCCGGAACAACCGCACCGCGGGTTGCGCGATGACGTCGACCATCAGATGCCCGATCGCCTTCGTGTCGAACCGCAGAAGCAACTGGTAGACATCGTCTATATCGGCATCGAGATCGCCGAGACGATCTTTGATGCAGGACAAGGCGATGACAGGTCCGAAGACATCGACCAGCCAGCACAGTTCGAAAGGCACGATCTCGCGACAGGCCCCGGTATCCCGCTTCGAGACGTAGAAATCCTTATAACTCTCCCACGGATGCCAGTCGGGAAGATACTGACCACTTTGGTAGGTGAACGTGAGCGGCCGCCCGATCGCACCTTCCGCCACTATAGCCTTGATACGACGAGGACCCGGGTAATAGCGAAGCGTGCAGGATGGCGCGCCGATCGCATCACTCTTGGCGAGACGCGCGACCATCTCGGGCACTTTCGGATCGGTGACGCTTGCTTCTGTGAAGAAGGAAATGCCGCGATCGAGCGCCTGAAAGGCGTAGAGGAGATGCAGATTCGGCGGCGTCGAGATGACCCAGGCATCGACCTTGAGCGCTTTCGCCTCTTCCCAATCGCCGAGCGTCGCGATCTCGTATTTCGTCGTAGATTCTTCGCGCCGGTCCGCGCGCGGATCGAATCCAACGATGTCGGTGATGCCGAGGCGTTTGAGGCAGCGGACGCGCCGCTTGCCCATCGAGCCAAGACCGACGACGAGCGCTTTCACGATACGGCTCCAAATTGCAGCGTCGCGCGTTCGGACGCGCGGAGATGTTTCTCGTAAGCTTCCTGCGCGTCGCGATTCATGGCGACGACATCGGGACGATCTGAGAGAAACATCATGATATTTCCGAAGGTCGCAGGCTGGCCCTGTAAGCGAAGGCCATCTGCGACCGTCGTGAAGAAACGATAGTCGTCTTCGTAGTCGAGAGTCATGCGCACATCCGGGCGCGCCAGAACGGGATCCGTTTCTTCGATCATGCGGCATTCAAAACGCGGATCATCAAGGAAAAGACGACCCCATACTTCGGTGTCGCGTTCAGGCCGACCCGCGCATACGCGTTCGAGCGCCGACGCCGCCAGCCCGAAGCCTGTGCCGCCCACGGGAAGATTCGAGACGACGATGTAATCGGCGGGTTCCGTGCGCTGATGCTCGATCAGGCGATCGATCGCATCGACGGATACGAAGGGATCGTCGCCATCCACTATGACGACGAAATCGAGCCCGAACGTCCGACAAGCGTCGCGATAGCGCAGCAGCTTGTCGTCCGGGCTGCCGCGAAATGCGTCGATGCTCTCGGCCTTTGCGATGGAGACGAGAATTGCATCGCGTGGATCGCTCGAGGTCGCGAGCACAATCCTGTCGGCATGCCGCGATTGCTTCAGGCGCCGGATCAGGAACTCGGTGACGTTCCCGTCGCCAAGTGGCTTTAAGACTTTGCCGGGAAGGCGCGTCGCCTTTTCGCGTACTGAAAGAAGAATGCCGGCTTTCACTGCGCACCACTCGAGACGCGCGACCAGTCGATGCCTGTATCGCGCGGGATGTCGGAGGACGCGACCGAACCGACAAGTTCGGCTTTCATCGTCGGCGATGCTCCGTCATCCGACCGCTTCGCGATGATTGCGTCGGGGGCGATGACATCGCCCTTCTTGATGTCACGCGCGGCGACGAGGCGCTTGCGCACGGTGTTACGATACCGCTGCGACGCGTCGTCCATTGCGGAGGCTCGACGCGAACCAAGAGCCTGCTCGACCTTACGAAGCCGGTCGATCATCAATCTCATCTCGTCACGATTAAGCGCCGACTCGAAATCCTCACCGCGCTTTCTGCGGTCGTGTGTCATGTGCTTTTCGATGCAGGTGATGCCGAGCGGCACAGCGAGCAGCGGTACAATCGTCGCGATGTCGTCATCAGCATCTATATGGTCGGCAATCCCGACGGGATAGCCAAACGTGTCCTTCAGGCACGACAGGAATTCGAGGTTCGTGTCGCCGATCTGCGTCGGATAATTCTGATGTCCGTAGAGCAGCGTGATCCGTTCGTTACCGACGCCGCGTAACTGATTGAGAACGGTCTCGATCTCGCCCAGCGTCGACCCGCCAACGCGGACGTAGATATGGCGTCCAATACGCCCGATTGCCTCGACGAAGTCTTGGTCCTCGAAACATGCGGGCGGGACGACGAGCGAGTGCGGGTCGAGCGTCTTCGCGAATTCGAGGCTCGGCATGTCGTTCGGCATGATGACGAGTTCGAGCTTGAGTTCGCGCGCGAGGTCGGCCACCGCACGCCAATCGTCGAAGGAAATCGTGATGTCGACGAGATAGTCGTAGATCGGGCGGACTTCCTTGCCGGCGGACACGCGACCCGGACCGCTGCCGTAATGTTCCACCATGTAATCTGGCATATGTGTGATGTGGATGCTGATCGCATCGGCACCTGCCGCCGCAGCATCTCTCACGATCTGTTCGGCGAGCGCGCGCTTGCCGTCATGCGAATAGGCCATCTCGGCGATGACTTTGATCTTGTTCACGCAGTCAGTTCCAATTTCTCTTGCATCAGCAGTTCCGCGAAGCGGAATTGCATCTCATTGTCGATGTCTACAGCGACTGCGCCGCCGACCATCAGCGGCACAAAACTCTCCAGATTTATAACCGTCAGATCCGGCGCCGCATTGCCGAGCAGATAGGACGTGCGCGACAACATGATCGCATTGTTGTCGACGAAGAGCGGCGTGAGGTCCTGACGCCGCTCGGGCCGACGCAGGCTCGGAAAGGCCGGTGCGAGGCGACCATCGACATCGACCCAGGCGAAACATGGATGGTCGGTGACGGGCGAGACCGACATCACAGAATCGACGGCCGGATTGCGCGCGAGCAAATCGAGCGCGGTGTCGATGTCTTGCGAGGTACGAAACGGCGAGGTCGGCTGCAGATAGAAGACCGCATCGGGCACCCAGCCTTCTTCACGCTTAAGGAACTCAAGCGCGTGGCGAACGACACCAATGGCGAGGGCAGTTCCGCTTGCGAGTTCCGCCGGGCGCAAGAATGGACGCTCTGCGCCCGCTGCCACTGCGACCGAAGCGATGTCCTCGGAGTCGGTCGAGATCACCACGCGATCGAGCCGACTGCGTTTGGCGGCTTCCACGGTGTGGGACACGAGGGGGCGCCCGCCGAGCAACCGCACGTTCTTTTGCGGCACGCCCACCGAGCCCGCGCGTGCGGGGATGAGCCCGAGGACGCCGGACATCGCGCCTATTCCGCCGTCACGTGGCCGGCGGCAGATAGCACTTACGGCACAGCGACATTTTGTAATAATCGCCGTTGGCGTGCAGGTGCCGGATGCGGCGATACTCGCGACCGTTCCAGATTTCGTGCAGATCCTGCTTGCGCCAGTCGCCGACGATGACCTCGTCTTTGTCGTCGACGCAGCAGATCGTCACGTTGCCGTTATACTTGAGGAACATGCGCTGGAAGGGCTGTGCGCACCAGAAGCCCGGAACTTCCGCGAAGTCGCCCTGCGCGTTTGGATCGCGCTCGGTGTAGAAACCGAAGCCGACGGCGTCGACAAGATCGCGCCACATGATCTTGAGGCCCTCGAACTGATCGAGCCACTTTTGGTCCTTGTACATGACCATCGAAATGCGGACCTGTACGTGCGGATACTTCGCGTTCCGCAGCTTCACGAACTGATAGACGTTGTCGATCACCCGTCCGATCGTCGTGCCGACGCGCCGGTCTGCAAAGAGGTCGGGTGAGACGGCGTCGAAAGATATGAAGAGATTGTCGAGACCGGCGTCGAGTAACTCCTGCGCTCGCTGAGGCCTTAAGAGCGTTGCGTTTGAATTCATCATCACATCGACGATGCCGTTCTTCTTGGCGTAGTCGACCTGCCAGACGACGTCCTTATGCGCGAGCGGCTCTCCAAGATAATTGAGCTTGATGCTCTTCACGCCGTGCGCGACGCCCTGATCGATAATGCGAGCATAATCCTCACGCGACATGAGACCGAGCGGCGAGAACTCGTCGCGCTCGACCAGCATCGTACGCGGGCACATCGGGCATTTCAGATTACAGACGTTTGTCGTCTCGATATCGAGATGGATCGGGAAGTCCGTGATCGTCTTTTCGCGCGGGATCTCGTCCCACGACCGACGGTAGTCGAAATAGGCCGGAGGACGATGCTTCTTCCACTCTTCGCGATAGATGACCTCGTTATAGGTCTCATTCGCGTTGAACTCGTAGAGATCGTGCGTCTCTACTGGCGCGCCCTCGCCTAGAACTGACGAAGCGCCCGGCACCGCGATGGACGCGGATGCTGTCATGGCGTGTATCTCTCATGTCGATGCGATTGACCGGAGGGTCTAGTCCAATCAACCAGCCAGATCAATCGACGCAAGCAAGAACAAGGCCCCGCAAAACCAGCATACCGCGAGGCGTCATGCCATTACGTGGCGGAAGTCGGATATTTTTTGCGCGCGGTGTGTCTTCGGGACAACCGGCAGAGCCGGCTCCCCAAAGACGTCTAGCGGTTGGCGGTCGGCCGCGGGATCGGCAGCTGCAGGATGCGCTCTTCGCCGTGCACTGTATTGCGGGCGCGCCACTCGCGATGGCCGATCTTTTCCCACGCGGGGATCTTCATCGGCGTGCCGTAAGTCCGGGCCTCGCGCTCGAGGTTTTCGGTATCACCAACGCACTGCTCGATCGATGTCCACAAATCCTCGTCGGACATGCCGGTTTTCTCGCAGAAGCGTTCGAAAGCTTTCCACGGAAATTCGCCGTCGTAATCCTTGACGAGTTCGACCGCTTCCGGACGGCTGATCTTGCCTTCCTGGATGTCCTTTGAGCTGTATTTCGTCGCACGGCCGAAACCGAATTTCGGCCACAACATCCAGATGTAGACGTCGTAGAAATCGTCGTCCGTGCTGTAACCGAAAGTGAACGTGCCCGGCGTGCGCTTCTCGGCTGTGCGGAAGCCGCCAACGACGTTGAGCGAAATATGAAGGTGGTGGTTGTTCGACCAAGGCGTGTAGTCGCTGTAGAACAGACGACGCATGCCGATCGAACGCATCTCTTCTTCGGAAGGCTGCTGGTAAAAGCGGATCTCTTCCGGCTTGAAGCCATACTCCGTCCAGCGCTCCGGCGGGAGCCAGCCTTGCTTGTCGCTGCGGATGCGCGCCTCGACGCCGGCGTGATCGAGATCGACGTAATCCTTGTCGGTCGAGCCGCCGTATTCGGTCTCGCCGTTCTCGCCGTAAAGAATGACGGGGATTTTCTTTTCCATCGCGACGCGCGTGACATGCGCCCACACGCCGTAGAACCAGGGAATATAGGGGTCGCCGAAACGCTCCATGCCCAGGCGCGCAAGCTTGGAATAGAACTGCATATTCGGGCAGACGCTGACGAGATCGACCGGCAGCTTTTCCGGAAGGTTGCGCAGATTATGCACGCCCACGTCGGTCGGAAGATAAGGCTGGATGTTCACGCAAAGCACGTGCAGGCCGAGCTTCGTCACCGCATGCCATGTCTGGAACGTCGAATCCTTGCCGCCACTGACAGGAACGACAGCATCGTATTCGCGATCGGGGCTCGATTTGATCGATTCGTGGACGAGATCGTAGAATTCTTTCTCTTTCGCCGCCCAGTCGATCTCCTTCTTTTCCAGCGCACGCTGGCAGCCGTTGCAGATGCCTTCGGCATTGAAAGTGATGCGCGGACGCGTGTTAGGGTGCGTGCAGTGCTTGCAGAACAGCATCGGTCGCAAGGCATGGCGTTGTGCGCCATCGCTTAGGGGTGCGGCAGCCTCGACCGCGACTTTGGATTGTTCATTCATCTGCAAATACTACCAGAAATTCCACATGGGCACGGATGCACCTTTGCTTATCATGTGCTGCTTTGCCTTGACCAGTCCGTTGCCGATGTAGTGGAAGATGTTCGCGGCGGAGACTGCGGATGCACCGCCCAGCTCGATACCCTCGGTGAGATGCTGGAACTCGCCGACGCCGCCTGATGCGATTACGGGGATCGACACGGCATCGTGGACTCTGCGCAACAGATCGATGTCGTAACCGGTGCCTGTCCCGTCTCGATCGATCGACGTCAGAAAGATTTCGCCGGCGCCGCGGCGCTCGACCTCACGCGCCCATTCGACCACATCGCGGCCGGTATCTTCCGCGCCATTCGACGCCATGACACGTTCGCCGCCGGACTTTTTCTTCACGTCGATTGAAACCACCACGCATTGACTGCCGAACCGGCGTGCGGCCGAAGTGATGAACTCGGGGTTCTGCAAGGCGTAGGAATTGACAACGACCTTGTCGGCGCCGGCACCAAGCAGCGTCTCGAAGTCTTCGATGCTCACGACGCCACCACCTGCGCTGATCGGCACGAAGCAGAATTTCGCTAACGCCATCATCTGCTCAGCAAAACGCACAATGCTCTTGCGCTCCCGGTCTACGTTGACAAGCACGAGTTCATCGATGGCGAGAAAATCAAGGTATTTGCGAATCCAGCTCAGTTCGCCGACCGGCTGCAGCGTGAAATTCCGGCTGTTGCAGAAGACGCCGTCGTTGGTCATCAACAGACACAGGATCATGCGCTTCTTGAGCATCAGTCAGGCCATTTCGACGAAGTTGCTCAGCAGCTTCAGACCGGCTGCCTGGCTCTTCTCGGGGTGGAACTGCACACCGAAAATATTGCCTCGCTCGATGGCAGCCGTCACGGTGCCGCTGTACTCGACCGTCCCGCTGATCGTGTCGACGTCCGCTTCGACCTGGTAGCTATGCACGAAATAAAAATCCGCAGGCTGCGGCAAACCCTGAAACAGGCGAGACTTCTCGTTCCAGTCGACGCTGTTGAAGCCAATATGCGGCACCTTGAAAGACGGATCGCGTGGCGCGATGCGACGAACGCGGCCTTTGATCCAGCCGAGCCCCTCGTGCTCGCCGTCTTCCTCCCCAATCTCCGCCATCATCTGCATACCAAGGCAAATGCCAAGGATGGGCTTGCCGCGCTCGAGAACTTCTTCACGCAAGACTTCGATAAGTCCGCGCGAGCGAAGGCTTTGCATCCCCGCTTCGAAAGCGCCCACTCCGGGAAAAACGAGTTTTGAGGCGCGCCGGATGCGATCCGCATCGGCAGTTAGTTCGACATCGGATCCGATGTGACGAAGAGCGTTGCTGATCGAATGGCGATTGGCCACGCCCGTATCGACGATCACGACAGTCATATCACCGCCCGGGACGCGAGCAGGCCGAGGATCACGGCATCGCTGCGGCCGCCGTCAGCTTCTTGATAAAAATCCGCAAGTTCAGCCTCCAGACGGAAGCCAAGCTTCTCGACGCCCTTGATCGAGCGCGTGTTCGTCGCGCGGGTCGTCGCCTGTATGCGATGCAGACCAAGAGACACGAAGCCATAGTGCATCACGGCCGTGGCGGCTTCGGCGAACGCGCCGGTCCCCCACGTCGACGGCGCGAAGCCATATCCGAATTCAGCCGTGCGATGGCGGGACGAGAAGGGAAACAGGAGGCCGAGGGTTCCGACAGCCACACCGTCGGAACGACATTCGGCGACCCAATAGAGCCGCTTGCCCGAGCTATTCTCGTCCCGAAGACTTTCTAGAAAACGCCCTGCGTCGGCCTCTGTCGCAAACGGCGCACTGTCGAGAAATGCGGTGAATCGGGGGTCGGACCCGTAGTCGAACAGGCCTGCGGCGTGTCTGGGCATAGGCGCAACGAGATTGAACCGCTCTGTCGTCAACACCGGATGCGCTGCGTCGATCGCAGACTCCGGGGCAACATCACGCGACGGGAAAGACATGTCTCGACCAGTGCAAGGCGCGGCGATCTTAGGTCTGGGTCCAGCGGCATGGCCACGGACGCCTCGAATTCCGAAGCGGATCCGCACCTTGTGCCGAGAATGCGCATCGCCGATCCAAGGATTCGTCCTTAGAGGACGAAACGTCCTCCGGCAAACCGGAACCAGCCGATCGCGACGTTCACTGCGGCATGCGGTTTTCGAGCAACAGATTGCGATGGCGAGCAGCCCTGTGCGTACGCCGGCAGGATTGCTTCGGCCCCGCAATCGGGGCATGAGAGCGGCCTTGACTTGCGACGGCACAGGCACCGCGTCGTTCGCGCGCCGCCCATGCTGCTCTTCATCAAGTGTTCCAGGGACGGCAGAACAGGGATATGGGCAAGCAGGTTCTCGTCACTGGCGCCGGAGGCTTTATCGGCTCGCACCTTGTCGAGGGGCTCGTTCACGCCGGCTGGAACGTGCGTGCGATGGTCCGCTACAATTCGAAGGGCGCGGCTGGCTGGCTGGACGAGACGCGCGTAGTCGACCTCGGTGCCGAGATCGTGTTCGGCGACGTTCAGGACCCGGATTTTGTGCGCAAGTCCGTACGCGGCTGCGATGTCGTCATGCATCTGGCCGCTCTTATCGGCATCCCCTATTCCTACGTGGCGCCGGCACAATATGTCGCGACGAACATCACGGGCACGCTGAACGTTCTTCAGGCCGCGCGAGATTGCAGCGTCGATATGGTGATCCAGACGTCGACTAGCGAAGTCTACGGCTCGGCGCAGACTGTGCCGATGACGGAGGACCATCCTCTCGTCGGGCAGTCGCCCTATTCCGCCACCAAGATCGGTGCGGATCAACTGGCGCTGTCGTATCATCGCGCCTTCGGATTGCCTGTCGCGATCATCCGTCCGTTCAACACCTACGGGCCGCGGCAATCGACCCGCGCCGTCATCCCGACTATCATCACGCAGCTGCTGTCGGGCGCGGAGACGGTGAAAATCGGCTCCCTGACACCGACGCGTGACTTCAATTTCGTCGAAGATACGGTCGACGCGTTCATCGCGATGGCCGGATCGCCCGCCGCTATCGGCGAGGTCATCAATGTTGGCAGTGGTTTCGAGGTCAGTGTCGGCGACGTTCTCGATATCGTCGGCGAAGTGATCGGCGTCAAAGCTTCGGCGACGTCCGATGCGCAGCGATTGCGCCCCGCTGCGAGCGAGGTCGATCGCCTTCTCGCCGACGCGAGCAAGGCAAAGCGCCTGATGAGCTGGTCACCGAAATTCGGTGGGCGCGACGGATTTCGGCGCGGGATCGAACAATCCGTCCGTTGGTTCGAGGGGAGGACCACCATGCCGGGCGTAGGCCAATATGCCGTCTAGCGACCGGGCAGCTCCATGAACGCGGAACTCGTTTCCACGCTCTCGATCTCGCCCGACGTCAGTCTGCGGGTCACGGCGGAAACGCTGTCGAAGACCAGCCGCGGTATCCTGCTCGTCGTCGATACCCGCGGCGTTCTGCTCGGCGTCGTGACGGACTACGACATTCGCCAGGCGATCCTCAACGATCTGACGCTGGACGCGCCCGTCGAACAGATTATCAAACGCGACCCCGTGGTTGTGCGCGCGGGCGCGAAAGAGCGCGAAATAGTCGCGCTCTTCCAGGAGACGGCCCGCTACCAGATACCCGTGCTCGACCCGGATGGGCGGCCCGTCGATATCCGCTTTCGAGACGATTTCTTGCATCTTTCCGATATCCGCGCGGGATCGGTCGCCGTCATCATGGCCGGCGGATTCGGCACGCGTTTGCGGCCGATGACCGAACAGGTGCCGAAACCTCTGCTGGAAGTCGCCGGCCGGCCGATGCTGTTCATCCTGCTCGATCAGGTGATCAGCGAGGGCTTCGACAAGATCTACATCACGCTCTTCTACAAGAGCCAGATGGTAATTAATCGTGTGCGCGAGGTCGCGCGTTACCGCAATTGCGTACATTTCGTGATGGAGAACACGCCGCTCGGTACAGCCGGCTCTTTGAGCTTGCTGCCGGAGCGTCCGACAAGTCCGTTCCTCGTCATGAATGCAGACCTGCTGACGGAAGTCCCACTTCGCGAGATGCTCGATTTCCACAATCGTGAAAACAATGCAGTCACCGTGGCGCTGAAACGCGACAGCTTCAAGATTCCTTACGGCGTCGCCGAAGTGCAAAACGGACGGATTATCGCGCTGCGCGAGAAGCCGGCCTACGATATGGACGTCAACACCGGGGTCTATATCGTTTCGCCGTCAGTCCTCGACTATCTTCCAAAGGGCCAGCGGTGCGACATGCCACAGCTCGTCAACCAGCTTCTCGACTCGAATGCGCAGATTGGCAGCTTTCCGATTCACGAGTTCTGGCTCGACGTCGGCACGCACGAGCACTTCGAAAAAGCGCAGATCAGGTACAAGAACCGTGCAGGCCCGAAGTCTTAGCGCGGCCGCACCGCGCCGGACAGACGAAGGCGCAACCGTCACTTCGTCCGTCCTTGCGGCGTTGGACGACCTGTATCGCAAGCGCCTGGGATGCGCAGGCACGGTCGCGTTGCATGAGCCTTCCTTCTCCGGCAACGAATGGGCCTATGTGAAGGAATGCATCGACACCGGTTGGGTGTCGTCGGTCGGCAGCTTCGTCACCCGCTTCGAGAACGATCTCGCCTCGATCTGTGGCGCCGAGAATGTGATTGCCGTCGTCAATGGAACAGCGGCCCTTCATCTCGCGCTGATTGGTGTCGGAGTCGGTCCCAACGACCTAGTGGTCTGTCCGCCACTCACATTCGTTGCAACCGCTGCGAGTATCGCGCATTGCGGCGCATCGCCCGCGTTCGTCGACGTCGACGGACGGCTCGGCCTGAGCGCCATCGCGCTCGAGCAATTCCTCTCCTCCGACTGCGAGCACGCCAGTGGCGGCTTGCGACACCGCGCGACGGGACGACGTGTGGCGGCGGCCGTCGCCGTTCACATTTTTGGTCACCCGGCCGACATGGATTCATTGACCGAGACTTGCGCGCGGCACGGAATCCCCTTGGTCGAGGATTCCGCCGAAGCGCTCGGAAGCCACTATCATGATCGGCCCTGCGGTTCGCTCGCGACAGTCGGCACGTTCAGTTTCAATGGTAACAAGACAATCACCACCGGGGCCGGTGGCGCTGTCGCGGTGCGTGACGCCGCACTCGCCCGCAGGATTCGGCACATCGCAACGACGGCTCGCGTTACGAACGGCTGGGAATTCGACCACGACGAAATCGGATACAATTACCGTCTTGCCAATATCAATGCTGCGCTCGGGTGCGCGCAACTCGAGCAACTCAATACGTTCATCGAGCGCAAGCGTCGGCTCGCGGCAACAATCGAAGATGCTCTGGACGGTATCGTAGGTATCGCGCTCTTACAGGAACCGCCGGACTGCCGCAGCAACTACTGGTTGAATGGCTTTCTTGTCGAACGTGCCGAGTGGCGCGAGGCCATCCTGACCGAGACCAACGCACGCGGTTTGCAGACCCGTCCCTGCTGGCGGCTGATCGCTGATCTCCCGCCTTACAAAGATTCTCCGCAAGCCGCGGCGGGGATTGCGGCGGCGCGGGATCTCGCGGCACGGATCGTCAACATTCCGAGCAGCCCGAGCCTGATGCGTGCGCACGTTGCGACTCATGTCGAGTGAACGCCCGCGCACGATTGCGGTCGTCACCGGTTCGCGTGCCGAATATGGCATCTACCGTTCCACGCTTTCGGCGATCGCGAGCAATCGGGCTCTAAGCCTGCGACTGATGGTTTGCGGGATGCATCTTGTGCCCGCCTTCGGCATGACCGTCGACAGCATTACGGCCGACGGTTTCGAGGTTGCGGATCGCATCGACACTTGGAGCGGCGCGGATACGCCGCTCGGCATCGCCGAAGCCGTCAGCCGCGGCGTGGCAGGATTCGCGGCCGCGTTCGCGAAAGCGCGCCCGGACATCGTCGTGCTGCTTGGCGATCGTTACGACATGTTGGCGGCGGCAGCAGCAGCCATGCCCTTCGCAATCCCGATCGCGCATATTCACGGCGGCGAGCTTACAGAGGGGCTGATCGACGAAGCGATCCGTCACGCCGTCACCAAAATGAGCCACCTGCACTTCGCCGCGACCGACGTTTATCGGAACCGCGTCATTCAGATGGGTGAAGCGCCCGACCGGGTCGTTGTGAGTGGAGCGCCCGGCCTTGATTCCATACGGACGATCAAGCCGGCATCCCGCGCGCAGCTCGAAATGCGCATCGGCATGGCGCTCGATCCTGCACCGCTTCTCGTCACGTACCACCCCGTGACGCTCGAAGCCGGCCGAACGAATGCGCATGTTGAGGCGTTGATGAACGCTCTGTCGACCGTCGCGCGCCCGATCCTTTTCACCTATCCGAATGCCGATACGGCAGCGAGCACAATCATCGCGGCAATCGATCGGTTTGTTTCGGGCCATACAAACGCGCGCGTCATCAAGAGTCTTGGGACGGCCGAATATTTCGGCGTACTCGCACTGAGTGCTGCCATGATCGGCAACTCGTCGAGCGGCCTCATCGAAGCGCCGAGTTTTGAGCTCCCCGTCGTCAATATAGGGAACCGACAACGCGGGCGCCTGCGCGCGGCAAATGTCATCGATTGCGAGTCCACAGCGGAGTCGATCGATGCGGCCATCGCCCGCGCAACCAGCGCGAACTTTCGCGCGAGCCTATCCGGTCTGCGCAACCCTTACGGAGATGGGCACGCGGCCGAACGCATCGTCGACGCCCTTCAAACGATACCGCTCGATGAATTGCTTTTGCAGAAGCGCTTCTACGATCTGCCTGCCGTCGCGACGGGACGCCCGCAATGACGTCCGCCCCACGTTCTGTTGCAATCGGCGACCGGCAGGTCGGTGAAGACCGGCCCTGCTTCTTCATCGCGGAAGCCGGCGTCAATCATAACGGCGACCTCGAGCTTGCGCGCCGTCTCATTGATGTCGCCGCAGAGTCCGGTGCGGACGCGGTCAAATTCCAGACCTTCTCTGCGGATCGCCTCGTCAGCCGCGATGCGCCGAAAGCCGCCTATCAGAAGGTCACGACGGCCGCCGACGAGAGCCAGCACGCGATGCTTGCGCGCCTCGAGCTGAAGCCCGACGATCATCGTGTGCTGATGAAACATTGCCGCAAGCGCGACATCATGTTTCTGTCCTCGCCCTTCGACGAACCTGCAATCGATCTGCTGGCTTCCCTCGATGTTCCGGCCTTCAAGGTTCCGTCCGGCGAAATCATCAACTTCGCCTATCTCGATCATATGGCCCGCAAAGGCCGACCCATTTTGCTTTCGACGGGCATGTCGGATCTTGACGAGGTGACAGCTGCGGTGGAGCGGATCCGTGCGGCGGGAAACGAGCGTATCGTTCTCCTGCATTGCCTCAGCAACTACCCCGCCGATCCCGCGGAAGCCAACCTTCGCGCGATGCGGACGATGGCGGAAAGCTGTGGCGTCCCGGTCGGCTTCTCGGATCATACTGAAGGTACCGCCGTTTCTGTCGCGGCCGTTGCGCTGGGGGCGTGCACGATCGAGAAGCATTTCACGCTCGATCGCGCTTTGCCGGGCCCCGACCATCGCGCCTCGCTGGAGCCGCAAGAGCTTGCCGATCTGATCCGCGATATACGGCGGGCGCAATCGGCGCTCGGCGACGGTTGCAAGCGGGCGCAGCCAAGCGAAGAAGAAAATCGCGTCGTCATCCGCAAAAGCCTCGCAACGTCGCGCGATCTGCCGGCCGGTCACGTCTTTCAGAATGCTGACCTCACGGCGATGCGACCAGGCACGGGTCTGCCGCCGTCGCGTTCAGGAGAAGTGATCGGGCGAAGGCTTAAGAGCGCCGCTCCCGCCGGGACGATCATCGCGCTGGACATGCTGGCTGGATGAAGCGCCTCCGCATCGTCTTCATCGGCTGTGTCGCTTTCAGCGAGGCCGCACTGGCAAAGGTGCTGAAGTCGCCCCACGCAGAGGTGGTAGGCGTCATCACGCGCGACGCATCGCCGATCAATGCCGATTTCCGATCGCTTGCCCCGCTCGCGAAAAGCGCCGGCTGTCCGACGCTGATCGTGAACGGCAACAATCAGCCTGCGATGACCGACTTCCTTCGCAGCCAAGCCCCGGACGTCGTGTTCTGCATCGGCTGGTCCTATCTTCTCGGACCTGACGTGCTCACGACTGCGCCGCACGGCGTTATCGGCTTCCATCCCGCGGCGCTGCCGCAGAACCGCGGCCGCCACCCGTTGATCTGGGCTCTAGCGTTGGGCCTTAATCAAACGGCGACGACATTTTTCCGGATGGACGAGGGCGCCGATTCCGGCCCGATCGTCAGCCAGCGCACACTGACTATTGCAGACGACGAGGATGCGGCGACGCTCTACGCGCGCATGACCAAGGCGGCGCTTCCGCAAATCGACGATATCGTCGCTGCGCTCGCGACCGACGGATTGCCTGCGGTTCCGCAAGATGACGCGCTTTCGAACACATGGCGGAAGCGCGGACGCGCCGACGGCCGCATCGACTGGCGTATGGAAGCGTCCGCGATAAGGAATCTCGTCAAAGCGCTCGCGCGGCCTTACGTGGGCGCACATTGTGAAACGCCCGCTGGCGACATGAAGGTGTGGCGTGTGGAGATCGGGTCGGCTGCGCCGTCGAATATCGAGCCGGGTAAAGTTCTTGCCGTTGACGCGAACACCATCCTGGTGAAGTGCTCTGGCGGAACTGTCCGGCTGGTCGAGCACGCATTCGATCCACTTCCGACAATTGGCGCATATCTTTGACGGAGCGCGGTGTGGGAATCGTCCTGGCTGTCGCCGCACATCCCGATGACGAAACACTCGGGTGCGGTGGTACGCTCTTGCGGCATCGCGCGGCGGGCGATCAGGTGCATTGGCTCATCGCCACGGAGTTCACGACTGCGCTCGGCGGCACACCCGAACGCGTCGCGAGCCGCGATGCGGAAATCACCGCAGCTGCAGCGCATTTCGGCTTTGCCAGCACGCGTCGCCTCGGATTTCCATCCGCGGAACTCGACACGATCCCGCGCGGAAACATCGTGCGCGCCGTGTCGGATGTCATCCGGGACATCCAACCGGGCACCCTGTACCTTCCCTTCCGTGGCGACGCTCACAGCGACCATGCAGCGCTCGCCGACGCGTGCCTGTCCGCGACGAAATCCTTTCGTCAGCCGTGCCTGCGCCGTATCCGCACGTACGAGACTTTGTCCGAAACGGAGTTTCAAATCGGACCCGGTGCGCCAGTCTTCGTGCCGAATTGCTTCGTCGACATAAGCGCTCATCTTGAAGGCAAGCTGGCAGCCATGCGCCTGTATGTTTCAGAGATGGGCGAGTTTCCGTTTCCACGCAGCGACGTCGCGATCCGCGCGCAAGCCGCTTTGCGCGGCAGCACGGCCGGCTGCCATGCCGCGGAAGCTTTCATGACGCTTCGGGAGATCGTCTGACATGCCCAACTGGATCGACCGCCTGATGGGCCGTCCGAGCGAGGAAAGCGTCGCGGCGTCTCTCGCGCATCTGACCAGCGCGGTCGCGGCGAACCCGGTGTTGAGTACCGCACGGGCCGCGGCAGCGGCGGCTGCGCCGATCCAGGCCAACCGCATCCAACTGGATGACGATCGCGAAGCGTTCGATCTCATGTATGCGGATTCGCTCGCCGGTGACCCGCTCTACCGGCCGGGCCCCTTCTGGCTGGACTACGAACGACAATACGCCGACTGGTTCCGCAACCACTCCTTCCGCGAGTCCTCCGACACGTCGAAACGCGATGGATTGGCGGGTGGCTTCATCACCGTCGAATCCGATCCCGAATTCTTCGCATGGGGCGGAAGCCAGGTTCGATTTTCGATGGTCGACAAGCCAGGTTATAGCGCTTTGAAGCGCACGCTCGATGGCTTCCTGGCGACCGCTCCCAGCGACCCTTTCCTCCCTTACGATTTATCGGTCGATGCGCTGCGGCGCGCTGCGGGACGCCTCACCAAATATTACGGAGAGGCGCGCGGCGCGAGGCCGATCGATGCGCTGAACTGGCCGCTTGTCGGACCTGCAGGCGATACGTTCGAATTCGAAGGTCACGTCTACACCTACCGCGCGCTCTATTTTTACATCAAATATGCGTTCGCCAGCCGGCATGTTTCCTTTGACAAGATCGATCGCGTCGTCGAGCTTGGTGCCGGATCTGGTCGGCAGGCCGTGGTGATGCTGAACCTTCATCCGCATCTGACTTACGTGATCTTCGACATCCCGACGTCGCTGTATTTTTCGCATCAGTATCTGAAGGCGATCTACGGTGATCGCGTTGTCGATTACCGCGATCTGCGCACGGTGACATCGCTCGACAATCTCAAATCCGGCAAAATCTACACGTTCGGCAGCTGGCAGTTCCCGCTGCTCGCGGGCGCGCGCATTCCTCTATTCTGGAACTGCCAGAGCTTTCAGGAAATGGCGCCTGCAGCCGTCGCCAACTATACGGAGATCATCGAGCCGACAGCCGAGCGGGTCTATCTGGCACACTCGATCACAGGCACGACCGCAACGTCTCGGGGCGTCGCTCTCGAAGAGCAAATGGTCCTCGCCGACGACTACGGAACAAAATACCTCAAGGGCTTTGATACAGTGGAGCGCTCGCTTTCATTCGACGTACTCGGCGACGATCTTAGCCAAGGCGGCATCGACGACATTTTTCTTCGGCGCAAATGACAAAATCAGGCGCTACGCGCGGTTTGCTCGCTTTCCATCAAGCGCGATCCATACGCGCGAAGAAAATGCACGCCGATCTCCGATGCGGCGTCGGACGCATAGTGGTGGCGACCGAGCAGGCGGTGAAAATTCGTTTGTAGCGAACGATCTCTCGGTGACGGCGCGAAGGAACCGTCGACGCGGTCCATCATCTCGACCGCCAGATCACGAATTTCGTCGGAACTGTTGTCTTGCAACGTGAGGCCGCGATCCAAGTAATCCGACGCGAAACGATATTCTGATGCAGGATCCGCGAATGCCTGGGAGAGCGGCATTTCGTGCCCATCTTGCGCAATAAGCCGCTTCGGAATCGAAATGTCGCCGGGAAAAAACGAATAGGCGCAACCGAGAGGCGCAACATTCGCCAGAGCGGATCGGCGCCCGAACACGCCGGCGACGTTGAAGAGACCGGATGAGTTTCCGAGAAAAAAACGACACCGCGCACAAAGGAAAATATCCATGAATTCGCTTTTGAAAGGCGATACGGCGTAATCGACCACGCGTTCCATCTGTGGGAGCGGCATCATGCTCGCGTCACCAACCCGAATGCACCAACCATCGCGGTCGGTGACCGCCGAGATCGCCGACTGGTAATGCGCGATATTGCTGTTGCGATACGAATTGACCCACTCGTGCGGCAGGGCGTAACCAGCCTCGCGCGAATGGACGCAAGCAAACCATGCCCCCTCCGGCACACCCATTTCGCGCAACACCGCCTCGCCGCGAGCGATCTCAGCATCGCTCAAGACAAGCAACGGTGGTCGCTTGCCCCAGCGGGCTTGCGTCGAATAGGTGCGGGAGGAGCCCTGCATCACGGAACAATAGACCCGAAGATCATCAGCGAGTTCGGGATATCGAAGAAGCGGGCGTAGCAAGACGCACGAGAATCTGCCGCGCACGACGCGGATGTACTTCGACCAGTGCTGAAGAAGGACCTCGTTGGCCGGCCGGTAGCGCGTACAGAGCATGACAATGTTGGACTCGCGCCCTGCAAGGATCGTATCCTTGACGTATGAATCGAGATCGGTCGCGAGATGCCCGATCGCCTCGATGATCCACGACTGCGGTTCGATGAAACGCATGCCGCGCCGACGCACGACGGTGTAGACTGGCCAGTACAGCGCGCGCAACACGACGCCGAAAGCATTGTCGAAATGCGCGTACACCGCGCGTCGCGCATCTGGATGATGAAATGCACCCAGACCAACCACGCGCGTGATTGTCCAGATGAGCTCCTTGATTTTCAAGCTGACGACTTGTTTCGAAAGCATGATCACTTGGCTCGCCACCCCTGCGAAACGCAACATTTCTTGTATGCAAGGGTGCCGAGGCGAGCAAGTTCGAACGACGGCAAGAAATTGACGCTCCCGTCAAGTCTTTCGGATCAGTCTTGCGGCGGCGAAGGCCTCGCTTCACGGTGCGAAGAGGCTTTTTCCGCGAGCGCCTTCGAGATCGATGCGGCGGCCCAGCTGATGACCTTCTGAGACCCGAACTCGGTGAGATGCATGTGATCCCAGATGAGGGGATGCTGATCCTCGATCAACGTACATCGTCGATGCAGCCCGCAAACGCTTTCGAGGATAGATACGAAGGGTACGTCTGACATCCGCGCGACCTCGCGAAGCTTTGCATCCATGCCAAAGATGCCGGCATTCACAATACTTGCGGCATTCGCCCCTCTGATGAGCGCAAACGGCAATGGCTCCGTCAATTGGATGGACTGCCCGACGAGCACGGGTTCGATCCCACGCTCATGCAATATTGCGATCGTACGCTTCAGCGCACGCAGAAGTTCGTCTGATCCGAGTATGCGTTCGTATTCGATCCATGTCGCGGCGAGCAGCGGCCTCACGGACTTGTTCTGCGTGAGAAACGCTAGGACGTCGTCGTTGAAACCTTGACACAAGGGCCGATCGGGAACGTCGACATCGACCAACGGCGGGCAGGCGGAAGCGTTCGCTTGAAGGATCAGATCGCTCGAGATGAAGGCCTTCAGACCGGGATAATAGTGTGCGGCCATACTGTCGCCCCACAGCATGATGCTTCCGGCGACGACGGATCCTTCGTGGAGACAGACGGCGGTATCAATTGTGGAGAAGCCGTCCGTCGGACCAAGGAAGCAGACATCGGAACGATAGACTTTTCGATAGTCGTACCGGACGAGATCGTAGGCACCCGAGAACATTTCCCCGTTTGCCGTGGCATAGGTAGGATACACCCTCGCCAAGGCCGTGGCACAGCCGACAAGTGCGACGACACCGGCGACGAGGCCGACGAACTGGACCCGGCTCCTGCTCCGTGCGGTACCGCGAAACCGCCGCTCCACCAGCGCGTATGTCGCGAACGACAGCAACAGGGTTGCAATCGTCAGGGCTGCAATCCTGGCGGGATCGCTCAATTGCGCGTTCACCATGAACGGCAGGAAAACAAACAGCGGCCAATGCCAGAGATAGATCGAGAAAGACCGTAATCCGATTTCGCGAAGCCGCTCGAATCCACATCGCAGCCAGCTATCGCGCGGAGGAGAGTACGACGACGCGATGATCAAAGCCGTTCCGAAGCACGGTAATGCGGCAGAGGGACCAGGAAAGCTGCTGTGCTCGCGAAGTCGCGACATGGCAACCGCAATCAGGGCGTATCCAAGCAACGTCGTATAGGGCGCAACGCGTGCGGGTATCAAAAGACGCCCTCGCGCGAGGCTCATCCCGATGAGAAATTCCCAGATCCGCGACGCCGTCGAATAGAAAGCCGAGGCCGGTGCGTATCGCGTCGCCCAAAAGCAATACGCCGCGGATGCGAGAGCAACGACCCAGATCGGCACACGCGCCAAGCCCGCCGGCCAACGACGCGTGATCAGCGGGATGGCAACAAGTAGCGGCGCCAGCAGATAAAACTGACCTTCGACGCCAAGGGACCAGAGATGGAGAAGCGGCTTCTGCGCTGACGGTAGATCGAAATAGCCTGCCTGACCGAGGAAATAGAGATTGGCGGTGAAGGAGAGGCCAGCGAGCCCGCTCGCCATGAGTTCGTTCATGGTCGGCGGCACCAGAAGAAACCAGCCGGCGATGCACGTCGCAACGACGACGACCATCATGGCCGGTAGTAATCGACGGGCGCGGCGCTCGAGAAAATCTGCAACGGTCTTGGGTGAAAGGTCGCTTGATTGCAGGATCGACGCGATGAGGAAGCCAGAGATGACGAAGAAGACGTCGACGCCGACGAACCCACCTTTGAAGACGCCGACGTTCCAGTGAAAGGCCATCACGCCGATGACGGCGACGGCACGCAACACGTCGACGTCCGGTCTGTATTTCAGCTCTCTGGACAAAATCGCGCGCTCCCCTCAAAGCGGCTGGAACTTGCTGCAAAAAGTTTTCGCTGTCGAGATTTTGCAACAGCGTTTTCGCTCGCGCCGGCGATGTCGTGCGATACAATGGTTTGCGTGCAACAAACTCCACGGAATGGGCTGTTGCGTTCTCCACGGAATGGGCTGTTGCGTTGCCCTTCGGTTCGGGATTCGTAAGGCGGACGCCGTTCGACCCTTAAGCCCATCGAAAGGCTCGCTGTTCTCGCCCCGGCCTGATAGGTCGAACGCTGCTCCAGCGATCTTTTGCACTCCCGATGACACCTCTGTTAAGGAGATGCCGAAGCCGCAAAGCCCCCGTGAGGCGCTACCATGTTGCGTTCAATTCTGTCGAAGGTCGGTGTGGGAAAAGCCCCGCCCAACTGGCGCGATTTTCAGAAAGAATTGGATCATCACTACACGGCATTTCCGGTGTTGAAGCCGAAGCTGCCGGAGAACGTCGCGCGTGTGGAAGCGTTGGAACGCGACGGTTACGTCGTCGTCGACGACTTCCTTTCGGCGGACGAACTGTCTCGGCTCACCAGCGCGCTGGAAGGGCAGATGAATGTCATCCGAACGCAGAAGACGCGGGAAAGCGACTCGGATCATAATTTTTATCACGAGCTCGGGCGATACCGCATTCTTTCTATCGACAAGAAAGTGCCAGACGCCGCGTCGATGTTCCGCGAACATCCCGTACTCATGGATATCGTGAATTCCTATCTGTCGAACCGCGTCAGGCATTTCGACACCATCCTCGAAATGCGTGAGCCGCCGCACGATTGGGATAAGGCGTTGGCCGACCTTAATCCGCACAGCGACCATATATTTCGTGAAGTGAAGGCGTATCTCGCTCTCGAAGACATCACCGAGAATAACGGTCCAATCGTTTATTGGACCGGCTCGCACCGTCGCGGTGAATGGCGAAAGCTTCCCGATTTTGTCGTTCGTCTCGGTGGCGTCTGGGGTGAATCGACAATGCTAAACCACGTCATGATGGACAATCTGATTAACCGCAGTCCCGAGCTCGCCGAGGTGCGTCAGGTCCGTTGCACGATCAAGAAGGGAAGCATCTTCATCGTCGACACGCGCGGCGTGCATCGCGCATCGTACTTCCCTTCTGGAGAACGCTGGCACCTCTATTCGGCGTACAGCATGGTAGGGTATCACCGCGGCGACATGCCCGCCAACCCGAACTATTTGCAACCGCTCGATCTGTCCTGACGCCAGACGGGGTCAGCGTCGCAGACGTCATCCCCTCGCGTAAATGCGGTTGACGCCTTGTCGTAGGGACCGATACCCGAGTGCTTCGAGATCCTGAAGCATTTGGCGATGAGCCGGCAATTCTTCGCTCGTCTCCACGAGAATGGTCAGCTTCGGCGCGCTTGCCAGTAATTGCTGCGCCCCGGCCAGAACGCGATCCTCGAAATTGTCGACGTCGATCTTGAGGAACGTCGGCGTCGGTAAACCTCTGGCGATCAGATCGTCGATCGCGAAGGCAACGCACCCTTGCCGATGCTGCGGCTGAAACGTTTCGAGCTGCGTCTTGTCGAGGCCTTCTGCCTCCGGCACGCGTAAGGGGTCACCGAACGCGTTCAACGCCGCGCCGGTCGTGACATAAGATATGTTGAGCTCGTCGACGACCATCTTGTCCATGATTGCAAGATTGTACGCGGTCACCAAATTCGCGCATTGATTCGAGATGATATTGCGATTCAGGGTCGCGTAATTCTTGCTCTCGGGTTCGAACGCGAAGACTTTCGAGCCGTATATCTTCGCCGCGACGATCGAATATGTGCCGACATTCGCGCCGACATCGAAGAGTACGTCGGACGCCGACAAACCTGCGAGCCAATCGAGCGTTTCAGGTTCGGCTTCGACGAAATTCTCGACGCGCCACACCGTGCTCGGCGACACGGTGTTGTAAGCGAGCTTCTGGCCGCGATAGTCTACCTGACGAATAGGCGTCAGCCCATCGTGCGTGTCGTCGGCCAGAAGCCGCCGCACCACTTCCGTTCGCCGATCAACCGGCAGCCCGGATGCAAGGATCTCGGCAAGCGTTGATCTTACGGACTCGAACATAGAACTTTCCCCATTCGATCCAAGCACGCCTAATTGCCAATGAGTTGCAGTGCAATCGGCAATTGCATGCCGCTGGCTTCGCACTCAATGCGACGGCTTCAGTTGAGAAGACCGATTTCCCTGAAGTAACGTGCGGCGCCAGGATGGATGAAACCCGGATTGTCGATCGCGCCGACCGTATTCGTAGCCGTCGTCTCGAGTGCCTGCGGGAGTCCTTTGCCGAGTTCGCGCTCCGCACCGTGAAGGGCACGCGCAAAGCGATAGGCACGCGCATCGTCGAGATCGGGACGTGCGACGATTACGCTCCATGATCCGACCGACGCGATAGGCGCATCGAGGCCGCGGTAGCTTCCCGCGGGGATCGTCATCGGTTTGAGGAAGCGGTGTTTCGCTGCGATCGCTCTCACTTCCGCCTCGCTCGGCGCAAAGAAGCGCGCGCCCGCGTCGGCAACAGTCTTGAAGCCAGGCCAGCCGACGCCGGCACCCCAAAGGGCTGCGGCGCGTCCCTCGATCACCATCGCGGGTCCGTCGCCAGCACGATCGAGGAAGATCGGCCGGAAGTCGCGCTCCATATCGAGACCCATGCCATCGAGCACGTAACGCGCGAGGACGACGAGACCCGATCCGGCCGCGCCGAAGACGACGGGCTGTCCGCGCAGATCGGCTATGCTGCGCGCGGGATTGTCGGCACGGAGCACGAACATGCCGGGTTGCGAATACATCGCGAAAACAATCTTCACGCGGGAGGGTGGCCGGCCGATGCCCGCGACGGCCTCGTGAAAGACTTCGCCCGTCATCAGCCCGAGATCGATGTCGCCGCGCTCGAGAAATCCGATGTTTTCGGCGCTGCCCTTCGTGTTGCGGGCTTCGATCACGAATTCCGGGTCGACCGTCTTGAGCGTGGCGATCAGCGCCGCCGCATAAACCGGAAAGCCGCCACCCGGTGTTGCGGTCCCGAGCACAAGGGCGGCGGGTTGCGCGGAAATTTCGTAAGGCGCCAGAGCAAATCCCGCGTACGCGCCTGACGCGACCGCGCTTCTGAGCAATTGTCGTCTGTCTGCCCGCATTCGCCTCAGACCACTCGTGGGAAGCCAAACGTTTTGTTCGACGCGCATGTATCATAGCGCGCCGACGTGGTCGCCAGGCACTACCCGAGATCCGGCGTCGCCTCACTCACCTTGTCGCGAACGATGGCGATATGCACGCGCATCTGTGTCGCCGCGCCATCGCCGTCACCCGCGAGAATTTTTTGTACGACACGCGCAGTGCTCGCGCTGCGACTGGTCGATGCGGCGCTCAAGCTCGAACTGCATCTTTCGGAACGGCGCAACGCGCTGGCGCACGCCGCGCGTGATGTCCTCAAGAAAATGATTTCCCGAGCCTTCGTAAAGCGCATTGTGGAAGCGCTCGTTGTGGAGACGAAAGCAGTCCGTCGACGCGTCGCGGACGCAAATGCCGCCTGCTTCATGCAGGTCGACCAACGACTGTTTCCCCGCGGCCGACATGGCCGTCGCACAGAGTTTCGCGCAGAGCGCCTCCAGTTCGGCCATGACAAAGAAAGCTTCGTCGAGTTCGGCGCCCGTGGGATTTGCGACGATCGCGCCGCGATGCGGTCTTGAAGCCGCAAGGCCGATGACCTCGAGTTGCCGTAAGGCCTCGCGCACGGGCGTACGAGACACGCCGAATTCCGTCGCGATGTCCGTCTCGTTCAGCGCTTCGCCCGGGCGCATGAAGCCGTGGACGATGCGGTCGGCGAGCGCCTCGCGAAGAAGATCGGCGGTGGTGCGCTTGGCGGCGGGTGTGCGCGCGCTTTCCAGGTTGCCTGCAGCACCGTTGTCACGGCGCAAGGCGCTGCTCGCATCGCGTGTGGAAAAGTCCGTCACGCGTGACCCGCCATATACGAACCGATCTGCATCGTGTCGGCAGCCTCGCCGCCGCGCGTCTCGAAGATCAGTCTCCCTTCGAAGATCACATGGATGCGATCCGAGAGCGCAACGATCTCGTCGAGGTCTTCGCTCAGCAACAGGATGGCGGCACCACGGTTGCGCGCCTCGATGAGTTGCGCGCGGATATCGGCGACAGCGCCAAAATCGAGCCCGAAGCATGGATTAGCGACGACGAGCAGATGCGTGTGGCCGTCGAGTTCGCGCGCCAGGACCGCGCGCTGCACATTGCCGCCAGACAACGTCGCGATCGGCGCGCCCGGCCCCTGCGTCTTGACGGAATAGCCCGCGATCAGCCGCTGTGCCTCAGCATTCTGCCGTGCACGATCGACGAGCCAGACGATCTTTTCGTCGTCGTCGCGGTCGAATCGGCGGAACGCGAGGTTTTCGGCCACGCTCATGCGCCCGACGCAGGCGTTGCGCAGCGGTTCCTCCGGCAGGCAGCGCACCTTTCGTTCCTGCGCGGAGACGCGGCTGGCGTCATAGGGGGCGCCATCGACGGAGATCGTGCCGGCATCCGGCAACGTCTGGCCGGAAAGCACATCGACGAGCGTCTTCTGGCCGTTGCCGGAAATGCCGGCGATGCCAACGATCTCGCCGGCCTTCACGACAAGGCTTTCGATCGCAATGGCACCGCGATCCGCCCCACCGGCGCGGACGCCCGCCATGTCGAGAACGGTACGGGCATCGGCGGCAGTTGTGGTGCGGGAGGGCACAGCAGCGAGCTTGCGCTCGCCAATCATCATCTTCGCCATATCCGCGGTGGTCAGTTCGCCGACAAGACCGCCGCCGACATGATGACCGCGCCGCAGGACCGTGACGCGATCACAGAAGGCCGTCACTTCGGAGAATTTATGCGTGATGAGCAGCACCGTCATGCCGGTGCTTCTTGCACGGTCGCGGAGAAAGCCGAGAACCTCGTGCGCTTCCTCCGGCGTCAGGACGGACGTCGGTTCGTCGAGCACCAGCACACGCGAGCCGAGATAAAGCTCCTTTAAAATCTCGGTCTTCTGCCGCTCGCCCGCGGACAGCCGATCGACCGGTACGTCGAGCGCCACCTTCAGTGGCATGGTGTCGAGGAAATTCGCCAGCGCACGGCGCTCCGCGCCCCAATTCACGATTGCCGGTACGTCGGCACGCGCCATCACGAGATTTTCGAGCACCGTCATCGCCGGCACAAGCGTGAAATGCTGGTACACCATGCCGATGCCGGCGCGACGCGCATCTCTCGGATTAGCAATCACCTGCTCGCGCCCATCGAGCAGGACGTCGCCAGCATCGGGCGTGTAGTAGCCAAGAATACATTTCACGAGCGTCGACTTGCCAGCGCCGTTCTCGCCGAGCAACGCGTGGAACTCGCCTGGCATCAGCCGGATCGACACGTCGGACAATGCGGCGAACGCGCCGAACGTCTTCGTCAGGCCGACGGCTTCGAGGAGTGGTTTCGCGGAAATGTTTTCGGCGGCGGCAAGACTCATTGGATCGCCGCGATCAGGTCGGTGCTCGTCGCCACCGCGCCGAACACGCCGCCCTGCATCGTCACCATCTTGATCGCTGCGTCATGGTTGCCGCGATCGGTGGCGCCGCAGCAATCCTCGAGGATCACGCATTCGAAGCCGCGGTCGTTGGCCTCGCGCATCGTCGTGTGCACGCAGACATCCGTCGTGATGCCGGAGAGTGCGATGTTCGTGATGCCCTTCGTACGCAGGATCAGTTCGAGGTCCGTCGCGCAGAACGATCCCTTGCCGGGCTTGTCGATGACGATCTCGCCGGGCAGGGGGCTAAGTTCGGGGATGATGTCCCAGCCCGCCTCGCCACGGATAAGGATGCGCCCGCACGGACCGTCGTCGCCGATGCCCGCGCCGATCTGCCGCGAGCGCCAGCGTTTGTTGGCGGGCAGATCCGCGAGGTCTGGCCGGTGGCCCTCGCGCGTGTGGATAATGTGATAGCCGCCGGCGCGCATTGCGGCCATCACGGCGCGGATCGGCGCGATCGGCGCGCGGGTCAGCGAGAGGTCGTAGCCCATCTTGTCGACATAGCCACCGACGCCGCAGAAATCGGTCTGCATGTCGATGACGATCAGCGCGGTATTTTCCGGCGCGAGGCTGCCGTCGAAGGGCCAGGCGTAGGGCCGCGACTGAACGGTGCGGCCGACGCGTTCCATTTTCGTCATCGCGCTACTCCGCTGCCTCGGGCAGTTTCTCGCCATAGTGGCGCGATGGCGCGGGGAAGCCGCAGGATGTGCCGTCGACAACCTTCACTTTGTCTTCCCACGGCACGCGGTAGCGCCCCGCGACCATGTCCTGCATGAACGTATAAGGGCAGTCCTGCGCGCCGCCCGCGACCGCGACGTAGCCGCGATGACCGAACTGATAAATGTTGTTCTCGACGCCCCATCCGAGACGCGCTTCGCGCACTAGGTCGGGCCGCACTTCGGCAGATATGATCTCGTCGACACGTCCGCTCGTTCCATGCGCGATGACGGTGCCGTCGAAGTTGACGATCATGCCTTCGCCCATCGAGTCGAAACTGCCGTCCGAGCCGCACATGCAGACATTCGCGGTGATCATGAGATTGCAGAACGCGTTCGCCTGATTGGTGAAGCGCCAGGATTGCCGGATCGGCGCGGTATAGCCCGCCGTGCGCAGCATGATCTCGGCGCCCTTGTAGGCACATTCGCGCGCCATCTCCGGAAACATGCCGTCGTGACAGATGATCAGCGCGAGCTTCGCGCCCTTCGGACCGTCGATGACGGGAATGCCGAAATCGCCGGGCTCCCACGGCTCGACGGGAACCCAGGGATGCATCTTGCGATAGTTGAGGACGATCGCACCCTTGTCGTCGATGACGAGCCCGGTGTTGTAGGGCATGCCGCCGGGGTTGAGCTCCATGATGGAGAAGCAGCCCCAAATTTTGTTGTCGGCGCAGGCCAACTTAAAGGCGGCAACCTCCGGCCCGTCGATCCGGCACATGATCTGCGGGTTCGTGTCCATCGAAAGACCGTGCAGCGAATATTCGGGGAACACGACCAGATCCATCGTGTCGAGATTGCGCCGCGCCTTGCCGACCATCTCGACGATGCGTTTCGTCTGCCGCGCGAGATCGTCCTTCGTGACGACAACAGGCAATTGCAGTTGCACGCAGCCGATGACGACGCCGTTCTCGGATTTGTTGAGCCCGCCGAGACCGTTCATGGTCGCACTCCCTATTTGGTTATGGACAATTCGCGCGGCGCGCCTTCGAGCGCACCTTTCGGCGAGGACGTGAGGATCAGGATCGCGAGGGTCAGCGCATAAGGCGCGGCATAAAAGAGGTAATAGCCGCTCGTGATGCCTGCGGACTGCAGAGCCGGCCCTAGCGCGCCCGCACCGCCAAAAATTAGCGCTGCGCCAAGGCACGCCAGTGGCTTCCATCGTGCGAAAATGACGAGCGCGACGGCGATCAGTCCCTGGCCGGAGGAGATGCCCTCGTTCCAGCTGCCGGGATAGAACAGCGAGAGATAGGCGCCGGCGATGCCGGCCATGAAGCCACCGAAGCACGTCGCCGATATTCGCACGCGAAGGATGTCGTAGCCCATCGCGCGCGCCGCGTCGGCGCTGTCGCCAACCATGCGCAACACAAGGCCGATTCGCGTATATTTGAACACGAAGGCAAGCGCGACCGCGATCAAAATGCCGATGAGGAAGAGCGGGCTCACGCGCAGGGCTGCGCGAAGCTGCGGAATGTCGCTCCAAGCGCCAAAATCGATCGCCGGCAGCATCGGTGCCGCCGGCTGAATGAAGGGCTTGCCGAAGAAAAAGGCGAGGCCGGTGCCGAGCAGCATCAGCGCGATGCCGACCGCGATGTCGTTGACCTTTGCCAGTGAACACAGGAGTCCGTGCAACAGGCCGAACAGCACGCCGGCGACGCCGGCAATCAGCACGCCGAGCCACGGCGAGCCCGTGAGCAGCGATCCGCCGTAGCCGGCCATCGCGCCGAAGACGAGCGTGCCTTCGAGCCCGAGATTGATGCGGCCGCTCTTCTCCGTCACGCACTCGCCAAGGCTGACGAAGAGGAACGGCGTCGAGACGCGGATGGCACCGCCGAGCATGGCGAGCGGTACGCTCCAGAGTCCGAGATCACTCATGGGTTCGCCTTCTCGAGCCAGCGGCGCGGCAGCAAGCGGCCGTTGAGCGTCTCCGCCACGAGGATGGCGACGAACAGGATGCCTTGCAGCACCTGCACCGTCGCGTCCGGCAATTGCATCCGCCGCTGAACAAGACCGCCGGAGGCCTGAATGCCGCCGATGAGCAACGCCATCGGGATGATCGCTAACGGATTTTGTCGCGCGAGAAACGCGATGAGGATGCCGGCATAGCCGTAACCCGCGACGATCGAGGCATTGGCGCTGCCCTGCACGGCGGCGACATCGATCGCGCCGGCAAGTCCGGCGGCCGCGCCACCCGCCGCCGCAAAGGCGAGGATCAGACGACCCACCGGCAGACCCTGCACGGCCGCGGCCCGCGCGTTGCCGCCCGCGATGCGCGCCGCGAAACCAAAGGTTGTGCGCCCGACAACAAAAGCTGCGAGCAGACAGGCAGCGCAGCCGATGAGAAAGCCCCAATGCACATTGAGGCCGAACATCGAACCGATCTTCAGGCTGGCATCGATCGGCGGCGTCGAAGGCTTGTTGAGGCTGGCGGGATCGCGCAGCGGCCCTTCGACAAGATGACTGAACAGCGCGATGCCGAGATAAGCGAGAAGCAGCGACGAGATCGTCTCGTTGACGCCGCGCCAGTGACGCAGTGCGCCGGCGATGCCGATCCAAAGCGCGCCGACGAGTGCGCCGGCGATCGCCATAAGCACAGAACCCACGATGCCCATGCCGGCCAGATGCGCACCGGCCCATGCTGCACCGAGACCTCCAAGGACAAAGGCACCCTCGCCGCCGATCATCACGAGGCCGAGTTGGGCGGGCAGTGCAACGCAGAGCGCAGTCAGCAACAGCGGCGCGGCGCGCTGCATCGTGTTCTGCAGCGAGAAGGCCGTGCCGAAGCCGCCACGCCACACGTAGCTATAGAGATCGGCGGGCGACTTGCCGATCGCGGCGATGAATGCGCCAAAGATCGCGAGGCCGGCCAGTATCGCGAGCACCGGCAACAGCACGCCCTCTATGCTGCGCAGCGTCGCTTCCGTCAGCGTCCGCCGACGCATGCGGGATGCTGCCGGCGCAGACGGAATCGTTTCGACCGACACGGTGGAAGAGGCTCGCTCAGGCCGTCGAGCCGATGACGCCTTCGACGAGATAATCCATCTTCTCGAGTTCGATCGCCGTTTCCGGATAGGCCGCGCCGGCGGCAACGACCGTCTTGCCCTTGTTGTCCTTCAGCGGGCCTTTGATGACGGCATAGCCGCCCTTCATCATTTCGGCCTTGACGCTGTCGGCCTGCTTTCGCGCCGCGTCCGATACCATTGCGCCATACGGGCTCGTCTTCACGAAGCCTTCGGCGAGACCGCCGCGCACAAAATTCGGCAGCGGCTGTTTTGCCGCCGCCTTTTCGATGAACGTCTTGTAGATGCTGGCCCAGTTCCACTCGGCGCCGGTGAGATAGTGCTTCGGCGCGAGTTCGGCCTGGCTCGTGTGATAGCCGCATACGAAAACGTTGCGGCCGGCGGCCGTCTGCACAAGCACTTTCGGTCCATCGACGTGGCAGGTGACGACATCGACGCCCTGGTCCGCAAGTGCGTTAACGGCTTCGGCTTCCTTCACCGGCATCGACCAGTCGCCCGTGAAGATCACCTGCGTCGTGATCGAGGGATCGACGGAGCGTGCGCCGAGCGTGAAGGAGTTGATGTTGAGCAGCACTTGCGGGATCGGCTTGGCTGCTACGAAGCCGATCTTCTTCGATTTCGTCTGGTGGCCGGCGACGATGCCCGACAGATATTGCGCCATGCCGATATAGCCGAAATAGGAGCCAGCGTTCTT
The DNA here is from genome assembly GCA_965246795.1 of Beijerinckiaceae bacterium. Taxonomy (GTDB): domain Bacteria; phylum Pseudomonadota; class Alphaproteobacteria; order Rhizobiales; family Beijerinckiaceae; genus JAJXWB01. The sequence continues at coordinate 177,239 of CBDFFN010000007.1, forward strand.
CGGATCGCTCTCGCTCCAGAGACCGCCGCAATGACGGAAGTCAACCTTCGGGTTGGCGGCCGCAGCCTGCAGCACGAATGGCTTGTAGTAACCGAAGGATGTCGGAAACAGCAGCGTCGCGCCGTCGAGTTCGATCATCGACTGCATCGTCTTGGTGACGGCATCGCTCTCGGCGACCTTCTCCTCCTCGATGATGTTGACGCCGGACATCGACTTCAGCGCTGCCGCCGCCTGCGCGTGCGCTTGGTTGTAGCCAAAGTCGTCGCGCGGCCCGACGTAGATGAAGCCGACCGTCGTGTTCGCGGCTTGGGCCGGTCCGACCCCGGCGATCAGAGGCGAGGCGGCGACGCCGGCGGTCGAGGCCAGAAAATGGCGACGCGAAAAAGAGGAAGCGGACATCGATGACTCCGTCGAAGGACGGAACATTGCATGCAACCGATACGCCAAAGGCTAAGTCATTGGCAAAGCTCATCGATCGTCGCAAGCCACAGTCTTTTGATTACTTTTTGAGCAGTCTGGTGTCAGACGGCCCTAGAGTTCAGCAGGCATGCTTCCGCTTGCCTCTAACTGCGCTCGCTCCAGTTTCCGACGCACACCGGAGACAACCCGATCCATGACGCGCCCGTTTGTTACTTACCTCATCACCGCCGTGCTCTTCACCGCGATCGACATGGCCTATCTCTCGACGATCGGCGCGAAGCAATTCAAAGATACGCTCGGCGATGTTATGGCGCCCTCGATCCAGATCGCGCCAGGCGTGCTCTTCTACCTCATCTTTCCGCTCGGCATCCTGTTCTTCGTGCTGATGCCGGCGATCGCGACGGATCGCTGGACAACCGCGCTGTTGAACGGCGCTCTGTTTGGCTTTTTCGCCTATGCGACCTTCGATCTCACGAGCTTCGCGATCATACGCAACTGGACGACGTCTCTCGCGGCCGCCGACATGGCATGGGGCACGGTGCTGACCGGCGGCGTTTCGGTACTCACTCTTGTAATTCAGCGTGCGATCTTCGGACCATCAGCCTGACGGCTAACGCTTCCGCTCCGCCCAGAGTCGGTAGACAATCACGGCGAGAAGCCCCGCCACACTACCGGCATGCAGGCGCACAAGCGTTCCAGCGTCAGCCGGCGCGATCAGGGCATAGTCCGTGATGCGGGCGAGCACCATTGCAAGTGCAACGGTGGCCGTTGATGCCGCAAGGGATATCCACGCAGTCCGTGTTTCGAACAGCGCCCACGCAAGAATAAGACACGGCAGATAGAACCACTCGACGCCACTGACCGTGCCGAAAACAAAAGCACAGACCGCAGTGTTGCCGATGCCGGCGATAAGCAGCAGGATTTTCCCTGCGGCTGGCGAACGCCGTCCGACCGCTGGAACTGTCGCGAAGAAGGGCGTCGAAAGCCACGTCACCAGCGACACGAAGGCCGCGTCGCGGCCTGCGATCCACCAGACATAAAGCGGATAGAACGGCTGATTGCTGGTCACGACGAAGGCGACCGTGCCGGCCAGTTTCAGCTTACGATCCGCGCCATCAAAATAGGCGACGAGGCGACGCCACATAAGCAAAATCACGCGAAACGCAGACGATAGTGGCTGACGCCCCAAGGCTTGCCGCTGGCGTGGCCGAACAGGCCCTCAGTCGCGAGGAAGAACAAACGCCAGCGCCGTTCCCAGAGTCTGGCATCGGTGCCGTAGGTGCGTGCGAGAATCGGCCGGATGGCAGCAATGTTCGTATCGAAGTTGCGCAGCCAGTCGCGCGCCGTGCGAGCATAGTGCTCGCCATTCCAGCGCCATTCGTCTTCGACCGCGAATGTATCGGGAAAGCAGCGGGCCAGATTGTGGCTCGGCATGATGCCGCCGGCGAAGAAATGCTGTGCGATCCAATCGGCGGGGTCCGCGTGGTCGAAGCGATAAGGCGCGGTCGCATGCGTAAATACATGCAGGAACAAGCGCCCGTCGTTCTCGAGCCATGTGCGGACTCGACGAAGCAGCGCATCCCAGTTCGACATGTGCTCGAACATTTCGACCGACACGATGCGGTCGTAACGTTTGTTCGGTGCGAACACGTTCATATCGGCGGTAATGATCTCGACATTCGTCAGACCGCGTTGTGCCGCAAGGTCGAGAATGGCGCTACGCTGCGAATGCGAGTTCGAAACGGCTGTAATGCGGGTATTCGGAAAACGCTCCGCCACGAACAGCGTTAGCGAACCCCAACCGCACCCGAGTTCCAGCACCGACTGCCCGTCGGCGAGCGCGGCATGCGCGCATGTTTGCTCCAGCGCGACCTCTTCCGCCTGCGCAAGCGTGGAAGCTTTGCTCTCGTAAAAACAGCTCGAATATTTTCGACGCGGGCCGAGTACGAGCGCGAAGAAGTCGGCCGGCACTTCGTAGTGCTGCTGATTGGCGTCATCCGTATATTCAGCGATCGGATAATGGCGCATTGCCACCGCGAAGGCGGCCGTGTTGTCGTGGGACCGTCGCAGCCGTCGTTCCGTCAGGCCGACGAGCGCCGATATGCCGGCGCGCAGGATAACATTGGGAAACGGCAGACGCTCGGCACTCGCGACGATTGCAGCGATGTTCACGGGCGGACGCCTCCATCGGTGCGCGACGGACCTGGGAAGAAGGCGTTGGTGCGTCGCGCATAGGCGGCGAAGGCGTCGGGCCGCGTGCGCATCATATGCTCTTCGAGCGGCGGAATGCCGGAGACATGGACGAGCAAGTAATACATGTAGACCGTCCCGATCCACGCGACCCAACCGAAGGGATACTCGGCCGACAGCGCCATGATCGGCCAGGCGAACCACAGCGCCCATTCGAAGAAGTAATTCGGATGTCGCGAAGTGCGCCACAGACCGACGTCGCAGACCTTGCCGCGATTGGCGGGATTTTTCGCAAAGGTCTTCAACTGCTGATCGGCGAGCCCTTCGCCGATCACACAAGCGAGCAGCACGAGCGCCCCAAGAATGTCGCGCCAGTCGAGCCCCGGACGCGGCGCCCAGGCCGCCGCCAGCACAGCGAGTGACAGAAGCACGCCGGCGAGCGCCTGCACCTGCAGGAAGCCGAACATCTTTGTCTGGGCCGCCGCGCCCCAGTCATTCTTCAGTTGGGCATAACGCGGATCGTCGTCGCTTTTCATCGTGCGCAGCGCGACATGCGTGCCGAGCCGTAACGACCAGAGCGCGATAAGCGCCGCGACAAGCCACTGGCGTGGCGACACCGCCGCAAACGGCCATAGCGCAAAGACAACGCCAGCAAGTCCGACCGAGTACGTCCATGTCACGTCGATCCAGCCGGATTTGCCCGTCCGCTTCTGGATCCACCACGCGCCGGTCATGGCGACGCTGAACCCGACCGCGACCACGGCGAACATCGGAACATATCTGACCACGAATTGTCCTTCTGGCGGGCGCGCCCCGCATCTACGAACGTGGGGCCCGCGGGTTTCTGCGGCCGGGCGCTGGCCCCTGCAACTTTTCTCTGCCAAGCCTCGTATCTGGGGCGTCGGCTATCGCCTGGACAGGAGTGGCATTTCCTTGCGTATCGCGGTGGTTGGCAGTGGCATCTCCGGCCTATCCGCAGCGTGGCTCGCGTCACAATGCCATGATGTCACGCTCTTCGAGGGCGAGGACCGGTTTGGTGGCCATAGCCATACGGTCTTCGTAGCGATGCCGGATGGCCAGGTCGCGGTCGACACAGGCTTCATCGTCTACAACGAGAATACCTATCCGAACCTGACGGCACTTTTTCGTCATCTCGACGTCACGACGGCAGCCTCGAACATGTCCTTCGCCGTGTCGCTCGACGACGGCCGCCTCGAATACAACGGCACCGACATACCCGGTCTGTTTGCGCAGCGGCGTAATCTTGCGAGCCCAAAATTCTGGCGGATGCTGCGCGATCTTATGCGCTTCTATCGCGAAGCGCCCGCCCAACTCGGCAAACTCGGCGATATCTCGCTCGGCGCTTTCGTCGATGCCGGCGGTTACAGCGCCACTTTCCGTGACGAACATCTGTTGCCGATGGCCGCCGCCATCTGGTCAGCCCCGGCACGCACCCTTCTCGACTTCCCAGCCGAGGCTTTCGTGCGCTTCTGCGACAACCACGGCCTGCTGGAAGCTACCAATCGCCCTATCTGGCGCACGGTGAACGGCGGCAGCATGTCCTATGTCGAGAAACTGCGCGCTGCCTCGGCGGCGAGTGTGGCACGGCTACGCACGCCGGTTCGCGGTATCACGCGGCAGATGGACGGCGCCATCGTGCGGACGGACGATGCCGAGGAGCGCTTCGATGCCGTTATTGTCGCCTCGCACGCCGATCAGGCGCTGGCGATGTTGGGCGATGCGAGCGCCGAAGAAACCGAACTGCTTGGCCGTTTCAAATACAATCGCAGCGAGGCTGTGCTGCACACCGATCCGCGTTTTATGCCACGCCGGCGTCGCGCCTGGGCGAGCTGGAATTATTTTGGGCGCAGTGGCGCGTCCGAACAGGCGCGCGATCTGTCCGTGACCTACTGGATGAACAATCTCCAGCCGCTGCCGACAAAGCAGCCGATCTTTCTCACGCTGAATCCGGGCCAGGCGATCCCCGCGGAACACGTGCTGCATCGCCAGCACTACGAGCATCCGATCTTCGATGTTGCGGCCATGCGTGCGCAGGAGCGGCTGTGGTCGCTGCAAGGCCGCAACCGCACGTGGTTCTGCGGCGCGTATTTCGGCGCGGGCTTTCATGAAGACGGCTTGCAGTCGGGCCTCGCCGTCGCGGAAGAACTCGGTGGCGTGCGGCGGCCCTGGTCGGTTGCACAGGATTCTGCACGCATTCGCCGGACACCACGTCTCGTACCGGAAGCGGCGCAATCGTGATGCGGGACGTTGCGACGGACAGTTGTCTCTACGCTGGGAGCGTCACCCATGCGCGGCTAACGCCGACGGCGCATTCGTTCGGCTATCGCGCCTTCTATACGCTGCTCGATCTCGACTCGATCGACAGCGTTACCTCGCGCTTGCGCTTATTTTCGCGCAACCGCGGCAACTTCATATCGTTCCACGATGCCGATCATCTCGGCGCCGATGGGCGCCCCTTGAGAAAAAAGGTCGACGCCCTCCTGCAAGATGCCGACATCGATGTAAGCGGTGGCCGCATTTTGCTTCTCTGCATGCCACGATTATTCGGCTACGTCTTTAATCCGATCAGCGTCTATTTCTGCCACGACGCGGCGGGCGCGCTCGTCTGCATGCTCTACGAAGTCCGTAACACGTTCGGACAGCGGCACACCTATGTCGTGCCTGTCGAAGCCGACGCGCGGAACGCCGATACTGTTCACCAGACGGCGCGGAAATTATTCTACGTCTCGCCCTTCATGGATATGGATCTGACTTACTCTTTCAACTTGCTACGCCCGACCAAAACCGTGTCGCTTGGCATCGCGGCGGCGCGCGGCGACACGCCGGTCATCCGCACGCTTTTTGTGGGACGACGCGAGGCACTTACCGACCGTGCTATCCTGCGCGTTCTTGCCACCCATCCGCTTATGACCCTGAAGGTCGTCGGCGCGATCCATTGGGAGGCGCTTCGGCTGTGGTTGAAAGGTCTGCGCGTGAAACCCCGTCCTGAAGCGCCTGCCATAAGCGTCTCCTTCGAAACGCCTGAAACACATAGGGTTCGTTCGTGAGCGACCAGTCCGTTCCGAATTCTGTCGACTGGCGGTCCCGCGACGGGCGGGCGCGGGTTTCCGGCTGGCGTGCGCGCCTCTCGCAAGCGCTCATGCGCAAACTCCGGCACGGTCGGCTAACCATCGTAACGCCGGAAGGTCAGCATGTCGTCTGCGGCCGCGACGGCACCGGTCTCGAGGCGACGCTCGTCATTCACCGCTGGCGCATGGTCCGCCGTTTCATGGTCGGCGGCGATGTCGCCTTCGGCGAGTCTTTTGTCGATGGCGATTGGTCCAGCCCTGACGTCGCGACCCTCATCGAACTTTTTGCGTCGAACGACGAGAACTTGCGACGCAGCGTCTCCGGCCTGGTCGCGTCGCGGCTCGTCAACCAGTTGCGTCACGCGGTCAATCGCAACTCGCGGCCGGGCAGTCGCCGCAACATCATGGCGCATTACGATCTCGGCAATCGTTTCTACGAACATTGGCTCGATCGCGGAATGACCTATTCCTCTGCCGTCTTCACGGAGGCCGCGCAGACTCTTGAAGACGCGCAATCCGCGAAACTCGATGCGGTCGTCGCGGCACTCGATTTGCGCGGCGGTGAGCGTGTGCTCGAAATCGGCTGCGGCTGGGGTGGTCTCGCCGAACGCCTCGCGCGCGAGGGTTGCCATGTGACCGCGGTGACGCTGTCGCCGTCGCAGCTCGCTTACGCCAAGACGCGGGTCGAAGCCGCCGGCCTTGAGGATCGCGTCACCTTCGTGCTGCAGGATTATCGCGACATCACCGGTCGCTTCGATCGCATCGTGTCGATCGAGATGATTGAGGCGGTCGGTATCGCGTTCCTGCCAACTTACTTTCAGCGCCTGCGGGAATTGCTTGAGCCGCATGGGACGGCCGTGCTGCAGGCGATCACCATCGCCGATCACCGCTTTCCGTTCTACGCGCGTACACCGGATTTCATCCAGCGCTACGTTTTCCCCGGCGGCATGCTGCCCTCGCCGTCGTTGATGCAAAGCCTGTCGAAATCCGTAGGGCTGACGATCTCCGACCCCATGCTGTTCGGCAAAAGTTACGCGCGCACGCTGGCGGAATGGGGACAGCGCTTCAAGGGCGCCTGGCCAGAGATCCAACCGCTTGGCTTCGATGCTGCCTTTCAGCGGCTGTGGACTTATTATCTCGCTTATTGCGAAGGCGGATTTCGTAGTGGCGCCATCGATGTGGGGCTCTACAGGCTGACTCCCGCCGTCGTGCGGTAAGACCTACGACACGCCAAGGCGACCGAGCCCCGGCAGCTTGAGTGCCGGCCGCCGCAAATCGAGACCGGCGACGGCCCCGAGCAGGTTGACCTCGAAACCCTCGACCCAACCCAGTGTAACGCCGAAATAACCACCGAGATTCAGGCGCACGCCCGTGCCGGATGGCGTCAGGCCCGCCCAGCGGCCATCATAGGGAAAGTCTTTGCCGATCGCCGTCGCGGGGAGGCTTGCGCGCATTTCTGGCACCGCACTCATGATCGCAGCGACGAACGTGTTCGAGTTCGGTCCCGGCCAGAGTGTGTAGTCGCCGGGATTGGGATAGCGATAGCCCGCGATCGCCGCGCGAATTCTCGGGATCATCGCTGCCGCGTCGTCGTCGTCGATGGCAAAGATCGTCTCCGGCGCGCTGCCGAACCAACGTGCGTCGGCAGCGAAACGATCGACCCAGATCGGGCCGCCCCAGGCCGTGTAGTCGAAACGCTGATAGGCCTTCGCGCCGTTTTCCTTCACAACGATCCAGCTGTGCGTTGCGAGGATGCCGCGCCAGCTTACGGTGCGCGCGGAGAAGATGCGCACGACCGCCTGCGGCGTCTGCGTAGCCAGCGGCAGCAGGCCAGCGCTCGATCGGTCCGCAAGTCGCCAGTCCGCACCGCTGCTGCGCGCATAGTAGAGGCCCGCCGAGACGGCGATCGGCGCGACAAAAATCAGAACGATGGCGAAGAAGATGAGTCGGATCACAAAATGCCGGGCTTTGGGTTAGGGCGTTTAACTGGTGACGAGAGCGAGGCCGCAAAAGAGGTGTTCGCCGCATGCAACGTCGCAGCAGATTGCCGCGCGCGCACTCAACGCGGGCGCTCAGCCGCCGATCACATCCAGACACTCGACGATCTCGACACGGCCCTTGCCCTTGAGATCGTAGTGTCCCTGGCTGCGCGCCGCGCAGCGATGGCGAATGCGCATCCAGATTGCCGTGCTCATGCAGACGGAGTTCGGACTGGCGCATTGCATCACGCGCGCGGCAACGTTCACCGTATCGCCCCATAGATCGAACAGAAACTGCCGGCGTCCGATGACGCCTGCGATCACCGGACCGAAATGGATGCCGACGCGCACACCCCAATAGGGTTTCACGCCGGCCGCCGCCTTCACCAAATCGAGCGCGCAACGTACACTCGCGACGAGCGGCTCGTCGATCTCCTGCAGCAGGCCCGCCGTCGCCATCAACGCGTCGCCGCTGGTCTTGATTTTCTCGAGCCCATGTTTTGCGACGATGACCTCGAACTGCTCGACCAAAGTCTGCAATTCGGCAATCGCCTGCTCCGGCGGATGCGAGTCGCAATAGGCCGTGAAGCCGACGATGTCGCAAAAAAGCACGGCGACAGATTCGTAGCGGCGTGGCTTGACCTCGTTGGTCGCCTTGAGCTCGCGGATCGCGCCTGGCGGCAGCACCGCGCGAAGCATGTCCTCGCTATGCTTCTTCTCCGCTTCGATCATCTGGAGATAGGCGTTCTCCTGATCGCGCGATTGCTTCCGCACGAGCGACGCAGAAATGCGCGCACGCAGAAGCGTCGGATTAAACGGTTTCGGCAGATAATCCTCGGCACCCATTTCGATGCAGCGCACGACGCTTTCGACATCGTCGAGTGCTGAGATCATCACGACAGGCACGTCGCGCAGCGCCATGTCGGCCTTAAGCGCGGTGAGGACCTGATAGCCGTCCATCTCCGGCATCATCAGATCGAGCAGGATCAGGTCGAACGGCTTCGTGCGCAGAATCGCGAGCGCATCGCGGCCATTTGCGGCTTCCGTGACATCCGGAAAGCCTTCGCGTGCAAGTCCCTTCGCGAGGACCGCACGATTGAATTCGTCGTCGTCGACGACAAGGATGGCGGCGCGGTCGGCCATCAGGACTTCGCCGGCACGAACATATAGCCGACGCCACGCACCGTGCGGATCGCCTCGGGATGCGCGGCATCAACTTCGATCTTTTTGCGCAGCCGCGCGATGCGTAGATCGATGGCGCGATCGAAGGAATCGTCGCTGCGCTCGGCGACGGTTTCGAGCAGCCAGCCGCGCTCCAGCGTGCGGTTCGGGCTGTCGGCAAAGGCGCGCAGCAGGCGGAACTCGCTCGCAGCCAGTGATTCTTCGGCGCCGCTCTCGGGATCGACGAGAATGCGGCGCTCCAGATCGAGCAACCGGCGGCCCATGCGCACGCAGGTGCTCGGCACGGTGGCTCCCTTTGCCGGCGCCGGCGGGGGCGCGCGTCGCAGCACACTCTTTACACGCGCCAGAAGTTCGCGCGGCTCGTAGGGCTTTGCGATGTAATCGTCGGCGCCGGTTTCGAGGCCGACGACGCGGTCGATCGTCTCGCCGGCTGCCGTCACCATGATGATGCCGACCGAAGCCGAGCGGCTTCGTAACCAGCGTGCGAGGCTCAATCCGTCCTCGTCAGGCAGGCCGATGTCGAGCAGCACGAGCGCCGGGAGATCCTCGGCGGTGAGCGCCCGCAGCGCCGCTCCGTTCTCTACGCCCGTGACGCGAAAATTCTGCCGTCCGAGGTAGTCCAGCAGGAGTTCACGCTGCGCCGCTTCGTCCTCGACGATGACGAGATGCTGCGCATTCGGGGAAGGTGGCATCGGGCCTGGGGGTCGCGGACGTCGCCCCGCTTCTAGGAGACGGGGGACGCCAGCGCAATCTTGGCGATACAGACGATACAAAACCGGGTCCGAAACGACATCGCGGCGATACAGAGCCATGCGCAGATAAAGGGTTAGGAGAATTCGTTTTTTGGCCGAAAGCCCACAGCTCATGCCACGCGGGCCTGTATCGATCCCGCAGGATCAGGTCGAACGTTTCGCTCTCGCCCTCGAGGCCATCAACGAGAGCGTTTACGACTGGGACCTCGCCAGTAACACGTTCGAACATCTGGCGCTGACGGACACCACGATGAAGCGGTGGGTGGACGAGCCGCGCACACCTTCTGAATGGCTCGACATGATCCATTGGGAGGACCAGCCGGTTTATGCCCGCGCCGTGCGCGCGCATCTCGCCGGCCATACGGATCGGCTGATCTGCGAATACCGTTATCGCGCGCGCGACAAAAGCTGGCGCTGGGCGCGGCAGCAGGGCATCGCTGTGCGTGGCGCGGACGGCATCGCGACCCGCGTTGTCGGCGCCGTGGGCGATATTACTCCGCAAAAGGAACGCGAGAGCGAACTCGAACGCACCCGCGCAGATGCCGCCGCGGCACAGGCGGAGACCGCGCGCGCCAACGAGCTGATGCACACCGTGCTCGACAACATGACCGACGGGGTCTTGTTGCTCGACAAAGACTTCCGCTGGCTGATGGCGAACCGCCAGCTTACGGATTTTCAGGCGTTTCCGCCGGGCTTCGCCCATATCGGCGTGTCCGGCTACGAAATTCTCCGCTTCCAGGCGAAGCGCGGCGATTTCGGCCCCATCGACGACATCGAGAAGGGCGTCGCCGAGCGGGCTGCGGTCATGCAGACGCCCGGCGGCATCACCTACTCGCGGTGGATGGACGGCCATTTCATCGAATTCGCCTTCAAGCCGCTGCCCGACGGTCGACTGCTCGCCGTCTACCGCAACCTGACCGCCTTGAAGACGAGCCAAGAAGCACTTCAGCGCACCGAGCAAAAATTACGCGACGCGGTCGAGGTGCAGCCGAGCGGTTTTGCGGTGCTCGACGCTCACAACAAGCTCGAAATGTTCAACTCGGCCTATGCCGCCATCCTTCCTGACGTACCGGCCTGGACGCGCATCGGCATCACCATTCCGGAAGCCGTGCAGGCGCTTGCCGAAGCGAAGGCCGTTCCGAGCCTCGCCTACGGCAACGTCGATGCGCATATCGGCTTCTGGAACGCTTTTCTCGACGACCCGAGCCAGCCGGCCGAGATCAATTTCACGAACAAAGTGATCCAGCTCGCCGGCCGCAAGACGACCGACGGCAGCACGGTGATGCTCTACACCGACATTTCCAGCCAAAAGGATCGCGAAAGCGCGCTGCAACGCGCCGAAGAACGGCTCAGGGACGCTATCGAATATCAGTCGGGTGGTTTCGCGCTTTACGACGCGGACATGCGGCTCATCACCTGCAATTCGACATTCGCAAGTCTTGCGCCAAGCGTGCCCGAATGGCGCACGCCTGGAACATCCATTCGCACGATCATGACGGCGGTCGCGTCGGCTGGCGTTGTTCCGGACCTCACGCCGGACAAGACGGAACGGTTTATCGAATTCTGGTCGGCTTACGGAGATAACCCCAACCGGCCGGTGCAATTGAACGTGATGGACGGGCGCACCCTCCAGATCGAGGCGCGCAAGACTGCCGAAGGCAATACGGTCGTCGTGTTCAGCGACCTTTCGCAGCAAAAGCAGCGCGAGCAGGAATTGGCTCAGACACAGCAGCGCCTGACGGAAGCGATCGAAAATCAGGCCGGCGGCTTCGCGCTTTTCGATCCCGATCTGGTGCTCATCTCGTGCAACGGCGCATTCGCCGCGCTTGCGCCTGAAGTGCCCGAATGGAGCACACCGGGGCTAAGCCTCGAAACGATCCTGCAAGCGGTCGTCGATCGAAAGGCGTACCCCGGGCTCGAAGGCGACGGTGGCCCCGCCTACATCGCGCGTTGGCTTGCCTATATGCGCGCGCCAGATCGTTCGGTGCAGTTGCGTGTCGCCGAGGACCGTTGGGTCCAGCTGGAAGCGCGAAAGACGCCCGACGGCAACACGGTCGTACTGTTCAGCGATCTCTCCGAATTGAAGAAACGCGAACGCGAACTCGCGCAAACGCAGGAGCGGCTGACCGAGGCGATCGAGAACCAGGCCGGCGGCTTCGCGCTCTACGGGCCGGACTTCCGGCTCATCACCTGCAATGCAGCCTTCGCCGCTTTGCTTCCCGAAGTGGATGAGTGGCGCACGCCTGGTCTGCCTCTCGGCGACGTGCTGCGTGCCGTCGCGCGCAAGACGAATTTTCCGGGCATGAACGGCGTGACGCCGGAGGCCTATGCCGCGCACTGGACCGCCTATATGCGCAACCCGGACCGGCCGGTGCAATTGCACACGGGCGGCAACCGCTGGGTGCAAGTCGAGGGCCGCAAGACGCCGAACGGCAACACTGTCGTGCTCTTCAACGACCTTTCGAAACTCAAACAGCGCGAACGCGAACTCGCGACAGCGCAGGAGCGTCTGACAGCGGCGATCGAAAATCTCGTCGACGGCTTCGCTTATTTCGATGCGCACGAGAAGCTCGTCATCAGCAACGATGCGTACAATCGCTTCATGAAAAACGCACCGAAGGCGATGACCCCCGGCTATACGCTGGAAGAAGGTCTGCGCGAGCGCTTCGCTCTGGTGCCGCCGCCCGATCCGCGCATGGACGTCGAGCGTTACATTCAGGGGTTCCTGCGCGTCCATCGCGGCGGCAATGCCAATGTCGAAGTGCCGATCGCCGAAGGTCGCTTCGTGCGTATCCGCAACCAGAAGACACCGGATGGCGGCGTTGTTGTCGTCGTCGCCGACATCAGCGAGCTCAGGAACCGCGCGACGGACCTCGAGAAAGCGCGTGACCTCGCCGAACGCGAGCGAGCGGAGGCAGAGGCTGCCAATCAGTCGAAATCGACGTTCCTCGCGACGATGAGCCACGAGATACGCACGCCGATGAACGGCGTGCTCGGCATGATGGACGTGCTCGAATATCAGGGACTGAACGATACGCAGCGTCGCACTGTCGGCACGATGCGCGATTCCGCTCACGCGCTGCTGCGCATCATCGACGACGTGCTCGACTTCTCGAAAATCGAGGCAGGGCGGCTCGAACTCGAAGAGACGGCGTTTTCGCTTTCGGGCCTCATCGAGAGCGTCATCGCGACATTCGCGACGCAGGCGCAGGCCAAGGGTCTCGCGCTCCTCTCCGAAATCCGGCCCGACTCGCACGATGCCCTGGTCGGCGACCCGACGCGCGTGCGACAGGTGTTATTCAACCTGCTTGGCAATGCGCTGAAATTTACCGAGCGCGGCAGTGTTCGCGTCGAGGCGGGAACGACGCCGCTCGGAGATGGACGCGCCGGTGTGACGCTGACCGTGACCGATACCGGCATCGGCCTCACGGACGAGCAGCGCGGTCGTCTCTTCCGGCCTTTTGGGCAGGCGGATTCGTCGACCACACGACGTTTCGGCGGCAGCGGGCTCGGCCTTTCCATCGTTCGTAGGCTCGCGCAACTCATGGGCGGCGATGTCGTCGTCACCAGCACCCCGGGTGCAGGCGCAACATTCGAAGTGACGCTTGTGCTCGAAGCCGCACCGGCGGACTCGCCTCTGCACACGATGCTGCGACGCGCGCCGACGACTCCAGTCGTCGTCGCCGACAACAGCGGCGTGAAAGTGCTTGTCGTCGACGATCACCCGGTCAACCGTGACGTTCTTGTGATGCAGCTCAATCTGCTCGGCATTCCCTCGGATACTGCCGAAGACGGCGTTCAAGCGCTCGAACTGTGGGAGCCCGGTCGCTACACCGTCGTGCTCGCCGACATCCACATGCCGAACATGGACGGCTACGAGATGACGCGACAGTTGCGCGCGCGTGAGCCGCAAGGTCTGCGCACGCCTGTCGTCGCGGTGACGGCCAATGCGCTCAAAGGCGAGGAAGCGCGCTGCCACGATGCTGGCATGGACGGATATCTCGCAAAACCCGTGAGCATGGACCGTCTGCGCGCGACGCTCGAACGCTGGCTGACCGTGCAGTCACCTGCGAGCGATCGTGACGCCAAAGCGGAGCCGCCGAAGACCGCCGCGATCGATCGCGGCGTTCTCATCGCATGGCTCGGCGATGACATCGAAGCCATCGACGGTCTTCTGCGGAAGTTTCGCAAGACGGCCGTCGAAGCCGAGCGTGATATTTCCGCAGCGTTCGGCGCCGGCGATCTCGCAGCTCTTGCGGCGGCGGCACACAAGCTCAAAGGGGCGGCGCAGACGGTTGGCGCGCGACGTCTCGGCAATGCCGCAGGCACGCTGGAGCAAGGCGGCAAGGCCGGCGATCGCATCCAATGTCGCGACAATCTCGGCACGCTGGCGAGCGAAATGCGCGGCGTGCTGGCCGAACTTCCCGCAGGTTGAACTCTTAACGGCGCGGTTTGCCCGACTGGGCCTTGCACGTCGCCGATGCAAAGTCGTGGTTGGCGGGCGCACGCCATTTCGTGAAGATGCCGAGCTGTGGCGTGTCGGCATCGTTCACGCGCCGCAGCAGCAAGGGATAGTCGGCCGGCCACCACGCGCCAGCGGCCCACGCCGTCCAGCCACGCCACACCTTCGGATGCGCATCCATATGCGCAAGCATCGCCTCGAGCCCGGCAAGACATTGCGGATCGACACCCGCGCCGATTTCACCAAGAAAGCCGGTCGCGCCTTTCCCTTCGAGCCATTGCGTCGCGACGTTCAGCGCCGCGACGGCCTCCGCAGGCGGACGGCAGGTCTTCGCACGACCCGACCAATCCGAGTCGAGATATTGGTGAAATTCGAACGAGGTTCGGCCGAGTGGATCGCGAAGGTCGGCCATCCCCACAGCATTCGACGTGCCGTAGCTGCCGGACACCCAGCTATGCGCGCCAGTCCAGTCATTACCTGGCGCAAGGATGCGATTGCACGCACCCGTTGCGCGGATCGCATCGACGGCAGCCTGCGCTGCCTGCGCCCAGACTTCCGTGCGCATGTCGTGCGGCTCGTTCATCAGGCCGAAGATCACGCCGTCGCGCCCGCGGTAATGTTCGGCAAGACGTCGCCAGAAATCGGCGAAGGCCGCGATGGACAGCGCATCGCTTCCGATGATGGCATCGCCACGCCGCGCGTAATTGTGCGGATCGAGGATGATTGCGAGCTTTTTCGTCCGAGCCCGCGCAACGACTGCATCGAGCCGCTTGAGTTCGTCGGGCTGAAATGCGCCGTTGAGTTCCGGCTGCAGATGCTCCCACAGGAACGGCAGGCGGATGATCGTAAAGCCGCGTTGCGCGACCTCGTCGATCTCCGCAGCGCCCGGATATTTGTAGTCCGTCCCGTGCATGCCGCCGGTCTTGCCAAACTCTGCACCCGCGAGATTAACGCCGGTGAGCGCCGGTCGTGGCTTCGGCGCGCTGTCCTGCGCGAAAACTGGGAGCATCAGCATTGCAACGCCCGCAATCGCAGTGACAATGCGCCTCACGCGAACGGATCCGGGTGGGGCGGCGGCACCTCGACCTCGAACGCGTTGATGGTCAGCGAGATGAGACCGTAGTAGCCGACGATTCCAACGAGATCGACAACACCGCGCTGCCCAAGCGCCGCGACGGCCGTCGCATAGGTCGCATCGCCGACGCGCCGCGTCGTCAGAAGCTCGTGCGTGAACGCATGCACGGCGCGTTCATCGTCCTTCTCGAACAATGGCGCGCGATTTTCATAGATCGCCGCGATGGCGCGCTCGGAAATGCCGGCCTCGCGCGCGAGAGGCGCATGCACGTGCCATTCGAAACCGGCGCGCCAGAACGCACCCGTCGTAATGATCGCGAGTTCCGACAGGCGCGGCGGCAACGTCGTGCCGTAGCGACAGAACGCGCCGAGCGCCTGCGCGCGGTCCGCAAGCTCCGGGCTTTCGAGCCAGACGCGCAACGGTCCCTGCACCTTGCCGCGCGGGCCAGCGACGATCGCGTCATGCACGCGGCGCGCTTCGGGTGGCAGCGTCGCGGGATCGAGGGGTGGGATGCGCGTCATGCAACTCTCCGACAATGCCCCACGTGCTAGCATGAAGCGACACAGATGAGAGGACGCCAATGGACGCGCGACAGGAACGGCACGAGGAACAGCGCGCCTACTGGAACGGCGAGCCCGGCACACGCTGGCTCGCGCGCGCCGACCAGACCGACTGGATGCTAGAGCCGGTTCTCATTGCGGCCATCGCCGCTGCGCATGTGAAGCCGGGCGAAACGGTGCTCGACATCGGCTGCGGTTGCGGCGCCTCGGTCGTCGCACTGGCCGAAAAGGTCGGACCGAACGGCCGCGTCATCGGCGCGGATATTTCCGAGGGTATGCTGGCGCTTGCGAAACAGCGCACCGCGCATCTAAATCAGACCGAATGCATCGTTGCCGACGCGGCCATGCACGATTTGTCGAACCTGAAGGCCGATCTGCTCTTTTCACGCTTCGGCGTGATGTTCTTCGGCGATCCCGGCGCGGCGTTCGCCAATATGAAGAAGGCGCTGAAGCCAGAAGGACGCATTCTCTTCGCGTGCTGGCGGCCGATCGCCGAGAATGGCTGGATGGATGTTCCGTTGCGCGCCGCCTACGAGCATGTGCCGAAGATGCCGCGTCCGGGTCCGGACGATCCCGGCCCGTTCTCTTTCGCCGATCCCGAGCGCGTGATGCGCATCTTTCGCGAAGCAGGTCTGCCTGAGCCGACCTTCACGAAATGCGATGTGCAGATCGACATTGCAGCCGGTGGAACGCTCGATGATGCGGTGCGGAGCGCCTCGGAGATCGGCGCGACCGCACGTGCGTTGCAGGATGCGCCGTCGGAACTTCGCGCGCCCGCGCTCGCGGCGGTGCGGCGCACGCTCGAGGCTTACGTCAAGCCAACCGGCGTGCCACTGTCCGGCGCAGTGTGGCTCGTGTCGGCGACGGTGTAAGCGACGGCCGGCAACTCTGGCCAGTACTGTCATCGCCAGGAATGAGCGAAGCGAATGACGCGGCGATCCATCACCGATTGATTGAGAGAAACGGAGATGGATTGCTTCGTCGTCAGACGAGATCGGTAAGCCGAGTTCGTCTGAACTCCTCGCAATGACGTCGAATTACGCCATCGCGCCAAACGCGTCGCGCAACTCGCGCTTCAAAACTTTGCCGATGGCGCTGCGCGGAAGGTGGTCGACGACCCGGATCGCTGCAAGTCGCTGCGTCTTGCCCAACCCTGCATTGACCTTCTCGCGCAACGCCTCCGCATCGGCCGGCGCGCCCGCGCGGAAGACAACGAACGCAACCGGCGTCTCGCCCCATTGCTCCGATGCGACGCCGACGACAGCGGCTTCCGCCACCTCCGGCTGTTGCTGCAACACGGCTTCGAGATCGCTTGGATAGATATTGAAGCCGCCGGAGATGATCATGTCTTTCTTGCGGTCCATGAGTCGCAAAAAGCCCTCGGCATCGAAGCGGCCGACGTCGCCAGTACGCATGAAGACGCGCCCATCCGGCGCACGCCACTGCGCTTCCGCCGTTTTGCCCGGCTGGTTGTGATAGCCGTTCATGACGGACGGCGAATGACCGACGATCTCGCCGATCTCGCCGGCCGCGACTTCGACGCCATCCTCGCCGACCAGCTTGATCTCGTGGCCTTCCGCTGGCCGTCCGACCGTGTCGAGCTTGTCCGGAAATTCGTGCGCGACGAGCATGCAGGAGCCGCCACCCTCGGTCATGCCGTAATATTCGACGAGCCCGCCCGGCCATCGGCGCAGGATGTCCGCTTTCAACTCCGCACCAAACGGCGCACTCGTGCAGAACTTCATTCGAAACGTCGAGAGATCGAACGTATCGAAGTCCGGCAGCGCCATGATGCGGCGATACTGCACCGGCACCAGCATCGTGTGCGTCGCCCGATATTTTTGCGCGAGCTGTAGGTAGCGACCAGCATCGAACTTCGCCATCAGGATCAGCGTGCCGCCGCCAGCGATCGTCGGGAAGAAGCTGACCAGCGTCGTGTTGGAATAGAGCGGCGTCGCGATCAGCGTTCGCGCCTCGGCCGTGTAACCGAAGGCATCGGCACGACGCACATGCATCCAGCGCATCTTATGCGATTGCACGATGCCTTTCGGCACACCAGTCGTGCCGGAAGAATAAATGATATTGAAGGGGTCGTGCGGCGCGATCTCGACTGGTGCAGGTGGTGTCTCTTCAGGCGCCAGCCATGCCGCGAAGTCTTCACCGGCCGCCGAGCCGTCGAACGCAATTCGCCGCAATGAAAATCCGCCCGCATCGCGCAGCAGATCGACGGTCGAAGCATCGAGGAACAGAAGTTTCGCGTCGCAATCGGTGACCATCGCGGCGAGCTGCGCCGGTGTGGACGACGGCGCGAGGGGCGACACCGCGACACCCGCGCGCAACGCACCGAGGAACAGGACGGCGTATTCGATCGACGTCGCTGCGCAGATCGCCACGGCACTACGGGGCGCAACGCCGTCGCGCTGCAAGGCGGCCGCCGCGCGATCAACGAGCCGGTCGAACTCGCGCCACGTGACCGACCGCTCGTCCTGGATCACGGCCGGCCGATCCGGTGCATCGCGTGCGGTTCGCGAGACGATCGCGGCGATGAGCCCAAAGTCTTCGTCCAGGGATGCATTCGTCATGGACCGCGCTTTTCCACCCCGCCAGAAGCAAAGCAAGTTGCATTGCAGCACTGGCGTTCTGTGGAAAATTGTTCTGCCATGCGGCAGCTGAGGCGGAACCTTTGCCGTTTTCCCGCCGTTGCGGGCATGGCCAGTCGGGCCACGAACAAGAAGGGGTTACGATGAAAACTCTTACCAAGGTTTTGGCTGGGACAGGACTTGCCCTCGCACTCTCCGTCACCGGCGCGATTGCGCAGGGTGGTGGTGGTGGTGGCGGCGGTGGTGGCACTGGCGGCGCAACCGGAACCGGCACGGCGAAACAGCAGGACATGCCGTCCACGGCTGGCGCGACGTCGACTGGCGCGAAGACGATGGGCGATCCGATGGCTGCGCCGAAGCCCATGAAAATGATGAAGAAGAAAAAGATGAAAATGAAGAAGAAAAAAATGATGTGATCGCTTCACCAAGCGATTGCCAACACCCCGGCCTTACGGCCGGGGTTTTTTTATTGCCGGCGGCATGCCTATGACGGGACGAGAGCGGCGAGGATTAGGTGATGGCGGACAATCTGGTGGCTTGCGATGTCGCCGGGCGGATCGCGCGTATCGCGGCACCTGTCGGCCACATCGTGTCCGCCGGCGATGCGATCCTCGTGGTCGATGCCTCGGGCTTTGATGTGATCGTCGATGCGCCGGTCGCCGGCCGCATCAAGCACCACTTCTTCGCCGCCGACGAGATGTTGCCCGAGGCCGCCGTCGTCGCCGTGATCGAGACTTGAGACCTGCGCCTTCGTCGCCGATTGTCAGCCGCGGCGCATCCTGCGCATAGTCCGGCACAAGCCCGGCATCCGCGCCCACAAGCGGAACCGGCGGAGGATTTTTGGCCACCGGCCATCAGTACGAGGTTTCCATGAACGCCGATCGTCCGTCTATCGATCGCCGCCGCGTTGTCGCGTCGGCCGCCGCTGGCATTCTGGCCGCGCCGCTGGTGCTGCGCGCCACGCGCGCGGGGGCGGCCGAATACCAATTCAAGATGGCGAACAACGTGCCCGATACGCATCCGCTGACCGTGCGCATGCGCGAGGCAGCCGCGGCAATCCTGAAAGACTCCGACGGCAAGGTCGACATCCAGGTTTTCCCAAACAATCAGCTCGGTTCGGACACAGACTCGCTGAGCCAGCTCCGCTCCGGCGCGCTCGAATTCTTCTCGCTGTCCGGGCTCATCCTCGCAACACTCGTGCCCGCTGCGTCCATCAGCGGCGTCGGCTTTGCGTGGTCGGGTTACGACAAGGTGTGGCCGGCGATGGACGGCGATCTCGGCGCCTATATTCGCGCGCAAGTTGCGAAGTCCAACCTCTATGCCTTCGACAAGATTTTCGACAATGGCTTTCGACAGATCACGTCCTCGACGAAGGCAATCGTTACGCCCGACGATCTGAAGGGCTTCAAGATTCGTGTGCCTGCGAGCCCGCTCTGGACTTCGATGTTCAAGGCGTTCGACGCGGCGCCGCTGACGATCAATTTCTCGGAAGTCTATTCCGCGTTGCAGACGAAAGTCGCCGACGGGCAGGAGAACCCGCTCACGCTTATCAACATTGCGAAGCTCTACGAGGTGCAGAAGTACCTCGCGAAGACAAACCACATGTGGGACGGCTATTGGCTTCTCGCCAATGGCAAAATCTGGAAGGCGTTACCAGAGAACCTGCAAGGCGTCGTCGCGAAGCACATGAATGCTGCCGCGCTGGCGCAGCGCGACGATCTCGCGAAGCTCGCAACGAGCGTCGAGACGGACCTGAAGTCGAAAGGCCTCGCGTTCAACGACGTCGACAACGCCGCCTTCCGCGCGAAACTCGCGAGCGCTGGCTTTTTCAAGGAATGGAAGGGCAAGTATGGCGACGAGCCCTGGGCGCTGCTCGAGCGCTATGCCGGCAAGATTTCGTGACAAGCGCCTACTGACGCGATGAGTGCGCTGGCGCAGGACGCGGCCCCCGCGCCGTCGCTTGCGCGAGGACTTGCCAAAGTCGAGCGCGCCATCGGCCTCGCGATCGAAGCCGTCGCCGCAACGCTCGTTGTTGCGGAAACGACGATCCTCTTCGCTGGCGTCGTCTCGCGCTACGTTCTGCACCGTCCGTTCGTGTGGTCTGACGAGCTCGCCTCGACGCTGTTCCTGTGGCTGGCGATGCTCGGCGCAGTCATCGCCTATCGCCGCGGCGAGCACATGCGCATGTCGGCGCTCGCGAACCGGTCGGGGCCGCGCACGCGTGCATGGCTCGACGCGCTCGGCCTCGTCGTCGGGCTGACGTTCTTCGCCTTCCTGCTTGGACCGGCGTTCGAATATGCGCATGACGAGCTCGACATCACGACGCCGGCGCTGGAGATCGCGGGTACGTGGCGCGCCGCGGCGCTGCCGGTCGGCTTCGGCCTGATGTCGCTGATGGGCCTGTCGCGACTGCTGCGTCTGCACCGGCTGGCCGACGTCGTGCCCGCCATCGCGCTTGTCGCCATCGTTGGCGTCACGCTCTACTTCGGTAAGCCCGCGCTTGCGGCGATGGGCAATTACAAGCTGCTCGTCTTCTTCGTACTGCTCACCGGCGGCGCGGTGCTGGCCGGCGTACCGATCGTTTTCTGCTTCGGCATCGGCACATTCGCCTTCATCGCGCTTGCGACGCGCACGCCGTGGTCGGTCGTCGTGTCGCGCATCGACGAGGGCATGTCGCACATCATCCTTCTGTCGGTGCCGCTGTTCGTGTTCCTCGGCTTGCTCATCGAGATCACCGGCATGGCGCGCGCGATGGTCGCGTTTCTCGCAAGCCTCATCGGCCATTTTCGTGGTGGACTTTCGTATGTGCTGCTCGGCGCGATGTACCTCGTGTCAGGCATTTCGGGCTCCAAGGCCGCCGACATGGCCGCCGTCGCGCCGGTGCTGTTTCCAGAAATGAAGAAGCGCGGCGAGAAGGGCGGCGACCTCGTGGCGTTGCTCGCCGCGACCGGCGCGATGACGGAAACGATCCCGCCGTCGCTCGTGCTCATCACCATCGGCTCCGTCACCGGCGTTTCGATCGCGGCTTTGTTCACCGGCGGTTTGATCCCCGGTCTCGTGCTCGGCCTCGTACTCGCGGGCGTCATCTGGTTCGCGGGCCGCAACCGCACGGAGCCGCTGCCGGCCCGCGCGTCCGGCCGCGAGATCGCATGGGCCGCGCTCGCCGCGGCACCCGGCATCGCATTACCCTTCCTCATCCGCTACGCCGTCGTCGAAGGTGTCGCGACGGCGACGGAAGTCTCGACCATCGGCATCGTTTATGCCGCGGTCGTCGGTGTCATCGGCGTGCTGTTCTTCCGCCAGAAGATCGAGTGGCCGCGGCTCGCACCGATGCTCGTCGAAACGGCGACGCTGTCGGGCGCGATCCTCATCATCATCGGCGCTGCGACTGCGATGGCGTGGGCGCTCACGCAGTCCGGCTTTTCACGCGACCTCGCGAGCGCGATGGCGGCGCTGCCCGGCGGCGCACCGACTTTCATGGCGGTGTCGATCGTCGCCTTTGTCGTGCTGGGCTCCGTGCTCGAAGGTATCCCCGCCATCGTGCTGTTCGGGCCGCTGCTGTTTCCGATCGCGCAGAAAATCGGCATCCACGAGGTGCATTACGCGATGGTTGTCATCCTCGCGATGGGCATCGGGCTTTTCGCGCCGCCGTTCGGCGTCGGCTATTACGCCGCCTGCGCCATCGGCCGCGTCGACCCCTCCGAGGGCATCGCGCCGATCTGGCGTTATCTCGCAGCGCTCATGATCGGCCTTATTGTCGTGGCCTGCGTGCCGTGGTTTTCGACAGGGTTGTTGAAAAACTAAGTCGACCCCGCGACCACGTCCCCGGACGCGCGGAGCGCGATCCGGGGCTCATTCGCCGACTGCATTCTGGATCCCGGATCGGTCGTCGGCCGTCCGGGAACGACGATCTTTTGCGTTCGCCTAAATCACCGGGCTCCAGTTCACCGGCACGAGCCGATACTTCGCGCCGTCCTTCTCGACATAGCCCGCCGACGGAAAGGAGAAGTGATAGCCGATGACCGGCATCTTCTCGGCTGCCGCCATGTCGTAGATCTTGTGGCGCGTCGCCTGCGCCATGATGGGGTCGTTATCGAACGCCACGTGCCAGTCCGGATTCTGCAGGAAGAAGGACGGAATGTTCGTCACGTCCGACTGCACGAGCAGCTTTTTGCCGCCGGACGCGACGGCGAACGCGACATGACCCGGCGTGTGGCCGAAAGCCTCGATCGCTGTGACGCCCGGCGCGACGTCCTTGCCGGGCTCGTAGCGCTTCACGCGGTCCGCCATGTCGCCCATCGTCTTTTTCGCATTGGCGAAATAGTTCTTCGTCATCGGCGAGGCGGCCTTGGCGGCATTCTCCTCGCTCATCCAGAACGCCCAGTCCGGCGACGAGACCATGATCTCCGCGTTCGGAAAGGCGACCTTCCCATCGGCATCTTTCAACCCATTGATGTGGTCGGGATGCATGTGGGAGATGACGACCGTATCGATATCGCCGGCACTGATGCCCGCAGATTTCAGGTTCGCCATCAGCTTGCCGACCGGCGCGTTGGGCGTGGGGCCATTGCCGGTGTCGAACAGCACGAGCTTGCCGCCGGTGTCGATGACGACCGGGTTAAATGGGATCGTCACCTGCCCCGCCGGCATGTAGGCGGCGGAGGCCGCAGCCAGCGCTTCGTCCTTCGAGGCGTTCTTCACGAAACCATCGGGCATCGGGAAGGTGCGCGCGCCGTCGTTGACGACGGTCAGCGTCATGTCGCCGAGCTTGAAGCGATAGAAGCCCGGCGCCTGCTGCGCATCGGCGACGCTTTTAGCGAGCGCAACGTTCGGGAGGGCGCTCGCGGCGAGGGCGGCGGCACTGCCGGCGAGGATGGTTCGTCGGTTGGTGGTCATGGGCATCGTGATTTCCTCCGGCTTATCGGCTCTCGTGTGCACCATCGCGCGGCCACACGATTGTGTCACGCAGAGTGACGATCTGAGTGGCCGGCTATTCCCGCCGCCTGCACAGGATTGGGCCTGCCGAGGCCATCCCCACCAAAATCGCCTCGTTCGCTTGCGAATCCGATGGGGCTATGACGGTCTGAACGCGCTGTCGGCCCATGTTGCGTTCCGGGCCGGCGCATCCTTCGAGACGCGCCTGTTGGCGCTCCTCAGGATGAGGCGTCCTTCGAGGCTTTCGCGTCCCGGGAAAGCACCTCAGGATGAGGTAGGTGGCATTGCGTGAGTTTGGAGTGAGCGCAACACGATGAAGTTCTCAAAGCTGCGCATCGTCGGCTTCAAGTCCTTCGTGGAGCCGACCGAATTCCACTTCGAGCCGGGCCTGACCGGCGTCGTCGGCCCGAACGGCTGCGGCAAGTCGAACCTCGTCGAAGCCCTTCGCTGGGTGATGGGCGAGAACTCCTACAAGAACATGCGCGCGTCCGGCATGGACGATGTGATCTTCTCCGGCAGCGGCAACCGCCCGGCGCGCAATGTCGCGGAAGTTGCGCTCGTCATCGACAACGCTGACCGCACGGCACCTGCCGCGTTTAACGACGCGGAGATCCTCGAAGTCGCGCGAAAAATCGAGCGCGAGGAAGGCTCGACCTACCGCATCAACCACAAAGAGGTGCGCGCGCGCGACGTGCAGATCCTCTTCGCCGACGCGTCCACCGGCTCGCGGTCCCCAAGCATGGTGCGGCAGGGCATGATCGGCGAGATCATCTCCGCGAAGCCGCAGGCGCGCCGGCGCATTCTGGAAGAGGCTGCGGGCGTCGCTGGCCTGCATTCGCGCCGGCACGAAGCGGAACTTCGCCTGAAGGGCGCGGAGGACAATCTCACCCGGCTCGAGGACGTGCTGAAGCAGATCGACAGCCAGGTCGATTCGTTGAAGCGGCAGGCGCGGCAGGCCGGCAAATACAAGCAGCTGTCCGCCGACATCAAGAAGCTCGAGGCTTTGTCGGCGCTGCTGTCGCACCGCGACGCCAACCAGGCCGTCGCCGATTCCGAGCGCGCCTTCGA
Organism: Beijerinckiaceae bacterium; assembly: GCA_965246795.1. Taxonomy (GTDB): domain Bacteria; phylum Pseudomonadota; class Alphaproteobacteria; order Rhizobiales; family Beijerinckiaceae; genus JAJXWB01. The sequence goes on from CBDFFN010000007.1 coordinate 201,551, forward strand.
GGCCGCGACGCGTGACGTTGCCGCGCGCACCGCCGCGCAGGCCGAGTCCGCAAAGGATCAGGCCGTCGCCGCGGCGGCCCTGCCGGCGCTCCGCGATGCCGAGGCGCGCGCGGGCGCCGCGCTTCAGCGCATCATCAATGCGCGGGATGCGCTGGCGCAGGAGGAGCAGCGGGTCGCGAACCGCGCGCAGGAGCTTGCGCGAAGAATCGCGCAGGTCGGTGAGGATATTTCGCGCGCGGAACATCTGATTTCAGACGCCGACGATGTGATCACACGGCTGCAGGACGAAGAGTCGACGCTTTCGGCCGAAGCCGAAGGTGACACGGAGCGCCGGACTACTGCGCAGGCACGCACCGCCGAACTCGCGGCGCGATTGGCGGAATCGGAGCGCGTCCTGGCGGATGCGCAGGCTGCGCTTGCCGAGGCCAATGCGCGTCGCGCCGCCGCGGACAACGTGCTGCGTGAAGAGAACGGACGGCTGGCGCGCGTCGAGGCCGAGATCACGCGCGTCGAAACGGAATTTTCGCTGCTGGCGCGCTCCACCGGCGACACGCCGCTGCATGTGCTGGAAGAGGCACTTGCGGCCCGCCAGCAAGAGCAGGCTTCCGCACGTGAGGCGACGGGTGCCGCCGAAGCCGCGCACAAGATCGCGCGTGAAACCGAAGCCGCGATGCGTGGTCCGCTTTCGGAAGCCGACAAGCGTGCCAGCGGACTGGAGACGGAAGCGCGCACCTTGCAGCGCATGCTCGCGACCGGCACGGGTGGCATGTGGCCGCCGGTCGTCGAGGCGATCACGGTCGCCAGGGGTTACGAGGCCGCGCTCGGCGCTGCACTCGGCGACGATCTCGACGCCTCGACGAAAGATTCCGCGCCCGCGCATTGGGCCGTCACCGATGCCTCCGGCGATGCGGCGCTGCCGCCCGGTGTGACATCGCTCGGTTCGCTGGTGCAGGCGCCGCCCGCTTTGGCCCGACGACTGGCGCAGATCGGCATCGTGTCGCGGGAAGACGGCATGCGGTTGCGCGCGCTGCTGCAACCGGGCCAGCGGCTCGTGTCGCGCGACGGCGATCTCTGGCGCTGGGACGGATTTACGCAAGCGGCGGAAGCACCGACGCCCGCGGCGCGTCGTCTCGCGGAAAAGAACCGCCTCGGAGAATTGGAAGAATCTGCACGCGAGGCGCGGGTTGCGTCCGACCAGTTCCGTGCGGAAGCAGAGGAGGCCGCCGCAGCACTGACCCGCGCCGCCGCCACTGAGGCCGAAGCGCGCACAGCAGAACGCGCGGCCGGGCGGGCGACCGACGAGGCGCGCGAACGTCATGCGGCGTCCGAGCGCCGGCAGGCACAGATATCTGCGCGGCTGGCGGGACTAGAGGCCGGCAAGGCCCGCGCGCTGACCGACCGTGACGAGACGAAAACGCGCCGCGACGCCGCGCAAACAGCGCTCGATGCACTCGACGAGCCGGCCTCGCTTGCGGGCGCACTCGACGGCGCAAAGCTGCGCGCGTCCGAAGACCGCGCTGCTGCCGGTGAAGCGCGTGCCGTGCTCGACGCGATCACGCGCGAGGCCGATGCGCGCGGCCGCCGCCGTGGCGAGGTCGAGCGCGAGCGCAAATCCTGGATCGAGCGGCGCGAGCGTGCGCGCGATCAGGTGTCCGGCCTGGCGGAACGGCGCGACGAGGCGCAGACGGAAGCCGAAACGCTCGCCGATGCGCCGAATGAATTCGCGGGCAAGCGCCGCGCGATCCTGTCGGAATTGCAGGACGCCGAGACATCGCGGGCGCAGACGTCGGACGCGCGTGCATCTGCCGAAAATGCTCTCGCCGACGCCGACCGCGCCGCACGCGCGGCGCTCGAAGCGATGAGTTCCGCACGCGAATTTTCGGTACGCGCGGAAGAACGCGCCGAAGCCGCACGCGCGCGTTTCGCCGCCGTGCTCGACGGCATCCGGCACGATCTCGATTGCGAGCCGTCGGCGCTTTATGCGCTCGCCAACGTGAAGCCTGGCGACGACCTGCCGCCCGCCGGCGACACGAACGACAAGCTCGATTCGCTGAAGGCCGACCGCGAGCGCATCGGGCCGGTGAATCTCGTCGCCGCCGACGAACTCACCGAAACGGAAACCTCGCGCGAAAAGATGATCACCGAGCGTGACGATCTCACGGAAGCGATCCGGAAACTTCGCCTCGCGATCGGCAGCCTGAATCGCGAAGGCCGCGAACGGCTCGTCGCCGCGTTCGATGTCGTGAATGGCCATTTCCGGGAGCTTTTTACCGTTTTGTTCGGTGGTGGCACTGCCGAACTGCAGTTGATCGAGAGCGACGATCCCTTGGAAGCCGGGCTCGAGATTCTGGCGCGCCCACCGGGCAAGAAGCCGCAGACGATGACGTTGCTATCGGGTGGCGAGCAGGCGCTGACGGCGCTGTCGCTGATCTTTGCGGTGTTCCTCACAAACCCTTCGCCGATCTGCGTGCTCGACGAAGTCGATGCGCCGCTCGACGACGCGAATGTCGAGCGCTTCTGCGATCTTCTCGACCAGATGGCCAAGAAGACCGACACGCGCTTCGTCACGATCACGCATAATCCGATCACGATGGCGCGCATGAACCGGCTGTTCGGCGTGACGATGGCGGAACGCGGCGTGAGCCAACTCGTGTCCGTCGATCTCGCCGAGGCCGAGCGTTTTCTCGAAGCGAGTTGAGCGTCGACGGGGAGACTTGGACGGCCGTCGTCATCGGTGCGACCGGTGGTATCGGCCACGCGCTTGTCGATTCACTCGCTTCGGACAGCCGCTATGACCGTCTCGTCGGTTTTTCGCGAAGCACGCCGCCATCGCTCGATCTAACCGACGAGCAGAGCATCGCCGCCGCGGCAGCGTCACTCGTCGGCGCTGAAATCCGCCTCGTCATCGATGCGACCGGGATTCTTTCGGGTGATGGCGTCGAAGCGGAGAAATCGCTCGCTGCGATCGATCCCGCACAAATGGCGCGCGCCTTTGCGATCAATGCCATCGGTCCGGCGCTGCTGATGAAGCATTTCCTACCGCTGCTGCCGCGAACTGGGCGGTCCGTCTTCGCGACGCTCTCGGCCAAAGTCGGCAGCATTGGCGATAATCGCCTCGGCGGCTGGTATTCCTACCGCGCATCTAAAGCCGCGCTGAATCAGCTCGTACGCACGGCGTCGATCGAGTTGCGCCGGCGCAGTCCGGAAGCGATCTGCGTCGCGCTGCATCCCGGCACTGTCGATACCGGCCTGTCGCGGCCCTTTGCCAGAGCCGGGCCCGACGTCCACACGCCCGACGCCGCCGCAAGAAACCTGCTGGCCGTCATCGAAAATCTAAAGTCCGGCGACAGCGGCAGCTTTTTCGACTGGCGAGGCGAGCCGCTGCCCTGGTGACGACCGCTGGCGCGAACCAGCAAGCGCAACGGCCGCCGAGAAGCAAAACGCTGTCTCCATTGGCGATCACGACCAAGCTTGCCTAGACTGGTGCCATGAGCAACGCGCCTCGCGTCGACATCGACGTCCCGTCCTTCTGGAACGATCCTTATCCCGTGCTCGCGCAACTGCGTGGCGAAGCGCCGATCGCCTTTATCCCGCAGCTTGGCGCGACGGTGCTGGCGAAGCGCGACGACATCTTCGTGTCTGAAAAGCAAATCGACGTCTTCAGTTCGCACCAGCCCGGCGGACTGATGAACAATCTCGTGGGCCACAACCTCATGCGCAAGGACGGCGATGCGCATATGGACGAGAGGCGGACAATCTTTCCTGCGGTGTCGCCGCGCACCGTGAAGAACGTCTGGACGGCGCAATTTCATGCGCATGCAGAGCGGCTGATCGATGCGCTGCAACCCGACGATGGTGCGAATTTCTGCCAGAGTTTCGCGCTCTCGTTCTCGGCCGAATGCCTCAAGTCCATCACCGGCCTCGTCAATATGCGTTTCGAAGACATGGACGCCTGGTCTCAAGCAATGATCGACGGTATTGCCAATTACACCGGCGACCCCGCGATCGAAGCGCGCTGTCATGCGGCCACAGCAGGCATCGATGCCTGCATCGACGACATGTTGCCCGTCGTGCGTAAGACACCGAACACGAGCCTGTTGAGCGTCATGCTCGAGGCCGGCATGCCGCTCGACAGTGCCCGCGCCAACATCAAGCTTGCGATCAGCGGCGGCCAGAACGAGCCGCGCGACGCGATCTCCGGTACGGTCTGGGCGCTGCTCACGCATCCCGCACAACTGCGACGCGCAATCGCGGGCGAAGTGCGCTGGCTGCAGGTCTTCGAGGAATATGCGCGCTGGATTTCGCCGATCGGCATGTCGCCGCGTCGTATCGCAAAACCCTGGACGATACGCGACGTCGCCTTCGAGCCGGAGGATCGCGTCTTCCTGATGTTCTCGTCGGCGAATCGCGACGAAGCGCATTTCGAGCGGCCGGACGAGTTCGATCTTTCGCGTGACTCTGCGAAGAGCATCGCTTTCGGCGCCGGCCCGCACTTCTGCGCCGGCGCTTTCGCGTCACGGGCGATGATCGCGGATGTCGCGTTACCGACGATTTTTTCGCGGCTGCGCGGCCTGCGGCTCGTCGAGGACGCGCCGGTGCGTATCGGCGGTTGGGCGTTTCGCGGCCTGCTCAATCTTCCCGTCACCTGGGACGAAACACTGGCCGCGCGTCCGGTCGCTGCGTGAAGAGCTTGTTTTCTGGAGCATCCTTGATCGCCGAACCGGACCCACTTCGGCGGGGCATGCTCAGCAACACTTTTCTTTTTCGGGATCGCCTGTATCGTCGCCGCCCCGTATCGGCGTGAGGTAATGATGTTCGCGACCCGCTCTCTGTTCTGCAGCGTTCTTGCCGGCGTCGCGCTCTTTTTCCCGTCGATGCAGGCGATCGCCGCGCCCAAGGCTAAGAAGCCGCCGGCCGCGATCTCGATCGAGAACGGCCGCAGCCTCGCACTGACGTCGTTCGAGATCGCGCATATCGAGGCAACGCCGAAAGCCGGCGCAAAACCGAAGCCGCCAAAGAAGGCGATCGGGCAATTGTCGGAGCCGCTCGCGCCGGGCGAGAAGAAGTCACTGAAACTCAGCGGCGCGACGGGCTGCAAATATCTCGCGCGCTGGAAGTTCGAAGATGCCGGCGACGAAGGTCAGATCGACATCTGCGGCGATCCGAAGATCGTTTTGACGGACTGACCCGGCGCTTACGTCCGGGTTCAGTCGTTCAAACTGTCAGTATCTCGCGACGACTGGGGCAACGGGCGTTGCCCCGCCGCCGAAGCTGAAGCCCAGACCGCTGGTGGCGCGGAATTCCGTGCCACTGCGCGTGCGCAGGAAATAGACGTCGCCGCCGGCGGTGGCGGAAGGCGCGGCAAGATTGCGCGAACGCGACGAGATGAATGTTGCGTTGCTCGTCAGCGTCGGGCGACCGAACGGCGTATCCCACGGAATCTGGGACATTGTGCCGAACGAGAACGCCGCATCGGTGCTGGTGTAGCGCTGGAATGCACCGACGACGGGCCCGCCCGCGCCGCCGAACTCGCGCAGCCCAAATGAGGCGGAGCGCTGCGTTATCTGAACACCGGCCGAAAGCTGGATCGTTGTCGTCGCGAAGACGCCACCGAACGACGGCAGCGGGAGTGCCGCCAGCGGGAAGGAGATGCCGCCCATTATCGGCACGCCGCTGCGGGTCGTCGTCTGCGCGAAGCCGAAGCCGGCCGCGGCTGCATTGAGGCCGAAGATCGGGGTGCTGGACGTGTTACGCAGGTCGCCGAACCAGCCAACCTGGAAGATTGGTGTGATCGTGTTGAACCACGGTCCGACGCCGAAGACCGAGAGCGGCTGGAAGGTCGCGAGAACGCCACCGCTAAAGCCGCCGTTGTTGAAGCGCCCGCCCTGAAATCCGAATCCGCCGGTCGGACCGAAGCTCGTTAGGTTCGTCCGCGTGTTGCTCATGTTGTAAGAGCCGAACAGGCCGCTGATGTTCACGAAAAACGGGGCCGGGACATAGACGGGCGGCGGCGCCATCATTGGCGGCGCGCTGCGCAGGTCGGCCGCGAGAGCGCCCGAAGACAGCATGCCGACGGCGAGCGCCGTGACGATCTTCGCGCCTGTTTTCATCTGCCGCATCGAAATCCCCATCTTGCCGAACGCGGTTCGGCCAATGCGAAAGTCTAGTCACGTCAGCGAAAGAGTCGCCAGAAGGCTTCGGGCCTTTCGGCGTCGGCGTGGTTTTAGAGATACGGCTACGCTTGTTCGCCTAGTCAAGCAGCGGACGGCAAAGTCTGTGTCGATTCAAAGCTCTTACGGTTATTGCCACCCGTAGCAGACTTCGGCGATGCGTTAAGCACTTGGCGAATTGCAGCCTGCTGTGACGAAAACACCACGCCTTAGACCGGCGCCTAACCGAGGCCTTTTCCGGGCGCGGCAGCGAAAAGCGCTTGCGTGTAGGGATGTGCCGGCGCGGCGAACACGTCCCGTGTGAAGCCGGTCTCGACGATGCGGCCCTTCTGCATCACGGCGATGCGGTCGCATATCTGCGCCGCTACGCGCAGGTCGTGCGTGATGAAGACGATCGCGAGTTGCAGTTTCTCGCGCAACGAGTCGAGCAGTTTCAGGACTTGCGCCTGCACGGACACGTCGAGCGCAGAGACTGCCTCGTCGGCAATCAGCAGGTCGGGATCGACCATCAGTGCGCGGGCAATGCACAGCCGCTGACGTTGTCCCCCCGAGAACTGGTGCGGATAGCGCGCTAAGGCGTCGTGCGACATGCTGACGAGCCCGAGCAATTCGCGCGCCTTCAAAAGCGCGTCCTTGCGAGACATGCCGAAGTTCATCGGCGCTTCGAGCAACGCCGCCTCGATCGTGCGCCGCGGATTGAGGGAGCGATAGGGGTCCTGAAAGACGATCTGCACGCGCCGTCGTACCGGCCGCAGCTTGCGCTCCGGCCACAGCGCGTAGTCGATGTCCTTCGCCGTGCCGTCGCTGAGCGTCATCTGGCCCGATGTCGGCGCAATCAGCCGCACGAGCGTGCGCGCCACCGTCGATTTGCCGGAGCCAGACTCGCCGACGATGCCGAGGGTCTCGCCGCGACGCAGTTCGAGATCGACGTCCTTCGCAGCCTCGACGACGCGTTTTTTCTGAAACAGGCCGCCAGACACATAGGTTTTCGTGAGACCGCTGGCGCGCAACACGATGGGCTCCGCGGCCTTCGACCCGCGCTCCGGCGGGTGAATGCCGGGCACCGCTGCGATCAACATTTTCGTATAGGGGTGCTGCGGTCGGCGAAGCACGTCATCGACCGGTCCCTGTTCGACGATGCGGCCCTGCCGCATGACGACCACGCGGTGTGCGATGTCGGCGACGACGCCGATGTCGTGCGTTATGAAGAGTACACCGGTACCGCGTCGCGCGCGCAGTTCCGCGACGAGCTTCAGGATTTGCGCCTGCGTCGTCACATCGAGTGCCGTCGTCGGCTCGTCGGCGATCAGCAGCGCCGGATCGAGCACCAGTGCGCCGGCGATCATCGCCCGCTGCCGCTGGCCGCCGGAAAGCTGGTGCGGAAAGGCGCGCATGATTGCGTCGGGATCGGGCAGATGCACCGATTCGATCGTCTCGCGCACACGCGCGAGCCGCTCGGCGCGGCTCAACGATGTGTGGACGGTAAGAACCTCCTCGATGCCATCGCCGATCGTCTTCACCGGATCGAGCGCCGTCATCGGCTCCTGGAAGATCATCGCCATGCGTGAGCCGCGGAGATCGCGCAGCCGCTTCTCGGTCGTGCCGACGAGCTCCTCGCCCTCAAGCCGGATCGAGCCCGCGACAGGCTTCACCTCGTTCGGCAGCAGGCCCATCACGGTGAAGGCGCTGACGGATTTGCCGGACCCGGACTCACCGACGACGCAGACAATCTCGCCAGCGCCGACGCTGAGCGTCAGATCCTCGACGGCATAGCGGCGGTCGGCGCCCGGCGGCAGTTCGACCGTGAGCCGGTCGATCGCGAGAACAGTCGCACCGTTGGCGGTTGCTGCGCTCATACGCGCCGCTTCAGTTTGGGATCGAGCCGGTCGCGCAACGCGTCGCCGAGCACATTTACGCAGAGCACCGTCAGCGCGAGGAACGCACCTGGAAAGAGGATCTGACCGGGGAACAGCCGGAAATATTGCCGGCCCTGCGCCATCACATTGCCCCAGCTCGGGACTTCCGGGGGAATGCCCACGCCGAGGAAGGACAAGATCGATTCGACCACCACGGCCGAGGCACAGACGAAGGTCGCCTGCACGATGAGCGGCGCGATGCAGTTCGGCAGCACGTGACGCCAGAGCAGCGGCAGAAGCGGCGTGCCGGCGGTGACTGCGGCTTCGACGTAGGATTCTTCGCGGATCGTGAGCACGATTGAGCGCACAAGCCGCACGACGCGCGGAATCTCCGGCACGGCGATGGCGATGACGACGGCGGTGAGACCCGCGCGCGACAGCGAGACGACGCCGATCGCGAGCAGGATCGGCGGGATCGCCATAAGCCCGTCCATCAGGCGCATCACGAAACCGTCGAGCCAGCGCAGATAACCGGCAAGCAGCCCGATGACGAGGCCGATGGTGATGGAGACGACGGCCACGAGCGAGCCGATGAGCAGCGAGACGCGCGCGCCGTAGAGCACGCGGCTGTAGACGTCGCGCCCGAGGCTGTCGGTGCCCATCCAGTGCGTGAAGCGCTGCGTCGCGCCGTCGGCCAGACGCAATGTTTCGATCGCGCCCGGCAATTTGTTGCGCATGGTCGGGTTGATCGCCGTCGGATCGATCGTGTCGAGGATCGGCGCGGCGATGGCGATCAGCGTGACGAGCGCGAGCAGCACGGCGGGAATGACGATCGCCGGATCGGCCGTCCAGCCGCTTCGCCGCGCGACCGGTGCGGGCGTCGGCGTATCGAGCGTCGCGCTCAATACCGGATCCTCGGATCGAGCGCGGTATAGGCGATGTCGATCAGAAGATTGACGAGCACGTAGATGACCGAGAACAGAAGGATCACGGCCTGTACGGTCGGATAGTCGCGCGCGAGCACGGCATCGACGGTAAGCCGGCCGAGACCGGGGATCGCGAAGACGGATTCCGTCACGACGACGCCACCGATGAGTACGGCGATGCCGAGACCGATGACGGTGACGATCGGCACTGCCGCGTTAGGCAGCGCATGCTTCACGAGCACGGCGGTGCGTCCGAGTCCGTGCGCGCGGGCCGTGCGGATGTAGTCCTCACCCAAAACTTCGAGCAGGCTCGTGCGCGTCATGCGCGCGATGAGCGCGATGTACACGATGGCCAATGTCACGGAAGGCAACGTCAGCCGCCAGATAAACCCGCCGAAGCCGTCGGCGAGCCGCTGATAGCCCTGCACGGGAAACCAGCCGAGCTGGATCGCGAACAGATAGTCGATGGCATAGCCGATCACGAAGACCGGCACGGAGAAGCCAAGAACGCTGAAACCCATCACGATGCGATCGAGCGCGCTGCCGCGCTTGGCCGCTGCGACGATGCCGAGCGGCACGGCGACGGCAATCGCGATGATCATGGTCATCAGCGCGAGGGACAGTGTCGGCTCGACGCGATCCAGAACCAACTCGGAAACCTTCTTCTTGAAGAAGAAGCTCTGGCCGAAGTCGCCCGTGAGGATGCCGCCGAGCCAGCTGAGGAACTGAAAAACGATGGGCCGGTCGAGGCCGAGCGAGATGCGGATGCTCTCGATGTCCTGCGGACTCGCGTTGTCGCCCGCGATAACGGCGGCGGGATCGCCGGGCGTGAGCCGCAACATGAGGAACACCACCACCGCGACGATGCCCATGACGGGAATCGTCGCGATGATGCGTCGCAGAATATAGGCGCCCATCGCCGCCGCCGCGCGAGGCTGCCGCTACTTCTTCGTGATGTTCCAGAACACCGGCGCGGGCGCGTCGATGATGACGTTGTCGATGCCTTTTCCTTTGGCGCCGGGCGCTACGTATTCGCCAAGCGGAATATGCGTCGAGACTTCGATCGCCCGTTTCTGAGCCTCGACGGCGACGGCCTTCTGCGCCTCCGGGTCGGGCGCGCGCAGGAAGTTCGCGCGGATTTTTTCAAGTTCGGGATCGCAGGGCCAGCCCGGCAGGGCTTTGTCGCAGGCCGCGTTCATGAAGCCCATCATCGGTGGATTGAGCAGATCGGCGCCGACCCACGACGTGTGGAAATAATTCCACGAATCCTTCTTGGCACGCCGCGAAACCAGCGTTTGCCAATCCATCGACTGCATGTCGACGGTAAAGCCACCCTTCTCCATCAATTGCTTGGCGACCGGCGAAAGATTCGTGAGGGCCGCAAGATCGGTCGAAGCCATGAGAACGACCGGCTTGCCGTCGTAGCCGGCTTCTTTCAAAAGCGCCTTTGACTTGGCGAAGTTAGATTCAAGCAAGCCATCCATTCCAGCGGTCGTCGACATCGGCGTACCGCAGGGATAGAAACTTTTGCAGGTCTTGTAGTATTTGGCGTCGCCGATGGTCGCTTTCAGGAAGTCTTCCTGGTTCAGCGCATACCAGACCGCCTGCCGAATTTTCGGATTGTCGAAGGGCGGCATCGTCGCGTTGAAACGCAATGTGTATTGCGCGCCGGTCGTCCATTTCAGGACCTTCAGGTTCTTGTCGCTCTCGACGAGCGGCAGCAGATCGGTCGGGACCTGCTCAATGAAGTCGATCTCGCCGTTGGAAAGCGCGTTGAGCGCTTGTTGCTGATCGGAGATGGCGAGCCATTCGACGCGGTCGACATTGACGACCTTGCCGCCAGCCAAGCCCGAGGCCGGTTCGCTGCGCGGCTTGTACTTGTCGAATTTGACGTAAACCGTCTTGTCGCCCGGCTTCCATTCGTCCCGCTTGAAGACGAAGGGTCCGGATCCGATGAAGTCGGAGATCTGTGTGTTCGGGTCGGTCAGAGCGACGCGTTTCGGCATGATGAAAGCAGGGTTCGACGACGGCTTGCCGAGCGCGAAGATGAGAAGCCCGGTCGGCTCCTTGAGCTTGATGACGATCGTCTTCTCGTCGGCCGCGGTCATCTCCGCGATGAACGCGTTGACGCTCTGGCCGAGCGCATCCTTGGCCGCCCATCGCTTGATCGACTGAATGCAATCCTCGGCCGTGACTGGTGCGCCATCGTGGAAGAGCAGTCCGTCACGCAGCTTGATCGTGTAGGTGAGTTTGTCCGGCGAAACCTCGTAGCCCGATGCCATCTGCGGCTGGACTTCGTTCTTCGCGTCTTGCGCGAAAAGCGTGTCGTAGACCATGTAGCCGTGGTTGCGGGTGATGTAGGCCGTCGTCCAGATCGGATCGACGATCTTCACGTCGGAATGCATCACTGCCTTCAGCGTGCCGGCAGCAATCGCCGGCGCGGCAGACGACAAGACAGTCGCGACCGCAGCGGCCGCCACCGCGCACAGCAGGCTGGAAAGCATTTTCGACATTGGTGACCCTCGCTCGTTCGGCGGTCAGCCTACTTGCTTCCGAGCGGGGATCAAGAAACGTGCCACCTAAGGATGGCGCATAGCGTTCAATTGCAACGAAGGTCGAAGACCGCAAAGAGCCGTTCGGAATCGAAATGCGCGTTTGTCGCCTGCCAACCAGACGCTTCCGCCATGCGCGCGAACGCCTCCGGCGTGTATTTGTACGAGTTCTCGGTGTGAATGCGCTCCTCAACGCCGAAGCGGACGGGTCGGCCGAGAATCTCGACAGTCTGTGCGCGCTCGCTCACGAGATACATCTCGACGCGCCCGGCGCTCGGATTCCAGATCGCTTCATGGCGGAAGAACTGCAGATCGAACGTGCCAGCGAGCTCGCGGTTGATACGCGCGAGGAGATTGAGATTGAAAGCGGCGGTGACGCCCTCATCATCGTTGTAGGCCGCGATCAGTTTTCGTGCATCCTTGCGAAGATCGATGCCGACGACGAGCCGCGAGTCCGGGCCAAGCGTCTCGCGCATCGTGCGCAGGAGCGTCTGCGCTTCTGTCGGCGCAAAATTGCCGATCGTCGAGCCGGGAAAAAACCCGATCTTTTGCGCATCCGCCAAAACCGCCGGCAATCCGACGCGCTCCGTAAAGGAGCCGACGACGGGCTTGACCGGCAGGCCGGGAAAACGCTCGCCGAGCCGCCGCACGGCGCCCGCCAAGGCCGACGGCGAAACGTCGAGCGGAACGTAGCCACGCAGGCGCGGCATATGCGCGAGCAGCAGTTCGGTCTTCAGCGACGAACCGGACCCAAACTCGACGAGCACGGCACCATCACTGCCGGTTGCCAGTTCGCTTCCGTAGCGGCGCAGGATCGTCGCTTCCGTGCGCGTCGGATAGTAGTCGCGCGTGCGCGTGATATCTTCGAAGAGCTCGCTGCCGATCTCGTCGTAGAAATATCGGCACGGCAGGCTTTTGTCGGCACGTCCGAGCCCTTGCGTCACGGCATCGGCAAATTCGGGATCTGTGGCGGCATCGAGCAGGCGTGGTGCATCGGAACGCATCAGGCAAAATCCTTTGCGAGGCGAACGCCGGTGAACTGCCAGCGCTGCCAGGGATAGAAGAAGTTGCGGTAGGTTTTTCGCGAATGGTTCGCTGGCGTGACGCAGGACGACCCGCGCAAAACCTGCTGCGACACCATGAACTTGCCGTTGTACTCGCCAAGCGCGCCGGCCGGCGGCCGATAACCGGGATAGGGAAGGTACGCGCTGGCGGTCCATTGCCAGCCTTCGCCGAACATTTGGCGCAGACCGGCGGCTTCACCGCGAACCGGCTTCGGACGCAAGGCATCGGAATGCGTCACGGACGCATCGGTGGCTGCGTGCTCCCATTCGAACTCGGTCGGCAGCCGCGCACCGGCCCAGCGTGCATAGGCGTCGGCTTCGAAATAGCTCACGTTGGTAACGGGCGCGGCGCGCTCGATCGGGCCAAAGCCTTCGAGCGTCGTCGCGAGCCACTGGCCGTCCTGTTCTTCCCAATAGTCGGGCGCGCACCAGCCGTCGGTCTGCACACGGCCCCAGCCGTCCGCGAGCCAGAGGAGCGGCGCGCGATAGCCACCATCCGCGATGAAATCGAGCCATTCGCCGTTGGTGACGAGCCGGTCCCCAAGTGAAAACGCATGCACAAGCGCGTCATGGCGCGGATATTCATTGTCCCAGCCGTAGCCCTCGGGGCCGCCGATCGGAACGATGTCGCGCGAAAAAGGCAAGAATTGCATCGCCGGTGCATCCGATGCATCGACGAGATGCGGACGCTCGCGATAGGCCGGCCGCACCGGACTGCGTGAAAACAGTGCGAGAATGTCAGTCAACAGCAGCTCCTGATGCTGCTGTTCGTGATGCACGCCGATTTCGATCAGCCGGGCAACGTCTGGCGCTTCGCCGACGCCGGCGTTGAAGAGCTTTTCAAGTCCCGCGTCGACATGTGCGCGATAGGCGAGGACTTCGTCGTGCGTCGGTCGCGTCAGCAGGCCTCGCTGCGGACGCGGATGCCGAGCGCCTTCGCTCTCGTAATACGAGTTGAAGCAATAGCCGAATTTTGCATCGAAATGGCGATAGCCGGGTAGATGCGGCGCAAGCACGAAGGTCTCGAAAAACCATGTGACATGCGCGAGATGCCACTTCGTAGGACTCGCGTCTTCGAAGGCCTGCACGACCTGATCTTCGGGCGATAAAGGTGCTGCGAGATCGAGCGAATGCTTTCGCGTCGCGAAGAGCTGAACGCGCAGTGCGGAGGACGTTTCCTCCGTGCGTCCGATCTTGAGCATAGACAATCTTCTCCGCAACAGTGCGGAGGAGGTAAGACTCGTTCTCCGGACTTCAATCTCGGCCCTTCGGGCGCGTCGCAATGCCCCACGCGCGGGCGGGATCGCCGGTTGAAGCGGGCTGGTTGCCGTGATGAAACCGGGGCGCCGCCGTCGCGGATCCGCAGGTGCGATGAGTTCGAAAACGCCCATGTCCCTCAGAACAGCCGTGATCGCTCTGGCGTTCGGCGTCGTGGCTCTGCTCGTCGCCGTAGGAGCCTTCTTCACGCTGCGCGGGCCGGTGTCATCTGGCATTCCGGGCATCGGCGGCCCATTCGCGCTGATCGATCAGACCGGCAAGCCGGTGACAGAGAAGTCGCTTGCGGGCCGGCCGACGCTGATGTTCTTCGGCTACACGCATTGCCCGGACATCTGCCCGACGACGCTTTTCCAGATGTCGGAATTATTGAAGGTGATGGGGCCGGAGCCCGGCGTGAATGCCGTTTATGTCACCGTCGATCCTGAGCGCGACACGCCAAAGGTGCTAGCTGAATATTTGTCGAGCTTCGACCCGCACCTCGTGGCGTTCACCGGCGACCGGCCCGCGGTCGACGCGATGCTGAAAGCCTATCGTGTCTATTCGAAGAAAGTGCCGTTGAAGGACGCCGACGATTACACGATGGACCACAGCGGGCTCGTCTATCTCATGAGCAAGGACGGACGCTTCGTCAGCGCGTTTAATCTCGAGCGCCCGATGCCCGAGCAAGTCGCACAGCTTCGCAAGCAGATGTAAGAATGCCTTCGCGCTTGAGGCTGAGGGGCGAAAACCCTAGACCCGCGTGATGGCCGATATTCCCGACACGCTTCTCGACGCGGCGCGCGTTTCGCCCGCCTGGCCGTTCGAGGAAGCGCGCAAACTGCTCGCGCGGCTCGAGAAGCATCCGAAAGATGAGGTGCTGTTCTCGACCGGCTATGGACCGTCGGGACTGCCGCACATCGGCACGTTTGGCGAGGTCGCACGCACGACAATGGTGCGCCACGCCTTCGAGACGCTCACGCAAGGCAGGGTGAAGACGCGGCTGCTGGCGTTTTCCGACGACATGGACGGCCTGCGGAAGGTGCCGGACAACGTGCCCAACCGCGAGATGCTGGCGAAGCATCTCGGCAAGCCCCTGACGAAAATCCCCGATCCGTTCGGCGATGCGCATGCGTCCTTTGGCGCGCACAACAATGCGCGTTTGCGCGCCTTTCTCGACGCCTTCGGCTTCGAATACGAATTCGCGTCCTCGACGGAATATTACACGTCCGGGCGCTTCGACGCGGCGCTGCTGCACATGCTGGCGCGTTACGACGTGGTGATGAAGATCATGCTGCCGACGTTTCGCGCCGAGCGCGCCGGCACTTATTCGCCTTTCCTGCCGATCCATCCCGAAACCGGAATCGTGATGCAGGTGCCGCTCGACGCGCATGATGCAACGGCCGGTACGATCTCCTGGACCGATCCGGACACCGGCGCCAAATACGACACGCCGGTGACGGGCGGCCACTGCAAGCTGCAATGGAAGCCGGACTGGGCGATGCGCTGGTACGCGCTCTCCGTCGACTACGAGATGGCCGGCAAGGACCTCATCGATAGCGTGAAGCTGTCGGGGCAGATCGTGCGCTCGCTCGGCGGCACGCCGCCCGACGGCTTCAACTACGAGCTCTTTCTCGACGACAAGGGTCAGAAAATTTCGAAGTCTAGAGGTAATGGCCTGACGATCGACGAGTGGCTGACCTATGCGAGCCCCGAAAGCCTGTCGGTGTTCATGTATGGCAAGCCGACGGCGGCAAAGCGCCTGTTCTTCGACGTGATTCCGCGGGCCGTCGATGATTACGGCACGTTCCTCAGCGCTTACGGCAGACAGGCGTGGAAGGAGCGCCTCGGCAATCCCGTCTGGCACCTCCACAATGGCGTGCCGCCGACACCTGAAACGCTCGGCGACGGCGAGACTGTGTCTTTCGCGATGCTGCTGAACCTCGCAAGCGTAGCCAATAGCGACGATCCGGCCGTGGTCTGGTCGTTCCTGCAGCGTTACGCGCCGAGCGCCACGCCGGCGACGCATCCGCGTCTCGACGGCCTCGTGCGTTATGCCACCGCCTATTTTCGCGATTTCGTGCGGCCGGCGAAATGCTATCGCGCCCCCGACGATGTCGAACGCGACGTGCTTGCGCGGTTAGGCGAGATGTTGAGCACCTTGCCCGTCGCCAGCACGCCGGAAACAATTCAGACCGCGCTCTACGATCTCGCCCGCACGGTGCCGCGTTACCAGACGCTGACCGCCAAAGGCGCAACCCCGGAACGGCCGGGCGTGTCGAACGACTTCTTCAACATGCTCTATCAAGTGCTGCTCGGTGAGGATCGTGGTCCGCGCTTCGGTTCTTTTGCGGCGCTCTACGGCATCGAAAATACGCGCGGCCTGATCGGCGATGCTTTGGCGGGGCGCTTGCCGACGGCGAAGGCACAACCTGCCGAAAACCAACTTGCCGAAGGCATGGCGTCGGGCCATATCGAGCAGGCCTGAATAATCGCGGTGGCCCGATCCGGAACGGAGTTGGGTTTTGCTGCGTTGCGACGCTGAATCCTGGGAGGGCGGAACGCGTCGCATCCCCTGCTGCCCGCAATCGGAGATGAACGTGGCCGAGACAAGTTTGCCGATCCTGAAGCGCGCCGGTCTTGCGGCTGCGGTTCTCTTTTCACTCGGCGGGAACCTTTACGCCGCCGACAACCTGAATGCGCTCGAAGGGTCCTGGACCGGCGGTGGCACCATCCAGATGACGAGCGGCGCAAACGAGCGTCTGCGCTGCAAGGCGGATTACGCGGTCAGTGGCGGCGGTGCATCCGCGACACAGACGCTACGCTGCGCGAGCGACAGCTATCGCGTCGATATCACATCGAATGTTGGCGTGAACGGCTCGAACGTGATCGGCAACTGGAGCGAGACGACGCGCGGCGTAAGCGGTCAGATCAATGGCACGATCAAGGGATCGGACATTACGGCCACCATCGCGGGTCCAGGATTTGGCGCGGGCCTTAGCATCGCGACCAAGGGCTCGAGCCAGACGATCAATATTCGCGTCAATGGCGGCGATGTGCAGAGCGTGTCGCTGAACCTGAAGAAGGGCTGACGTTTCGATCCGTCGCAGCACGCTTCGACGGGTTTTTCCCCTTCAGGCTCAAGCAAATCTAGTCGCCGAGCCAAACTGGTTCGGCGATTTTTTACGCCGGCTTTCCGCGCAATCGCTCGCTGGCGAGACGCAGCAGCGTCATCGTTGGCCGCAGGATCAGGAAGTCCGCCGCGAGCGCCGCCATCATCGAGAAGGCGCTGAGCCAGCCGAATATCCGCAGCGACGGCAGATCCGAGAAGACCGTGATCGCGAGCCCGCAAGCAAGCACGATCGACGTCAGGATGAGTGCCGGCCCCATCAAGACTGTCGCGCGTTCCACCGCCTGTTCCGGGGACTCGCCCGGTTTTTCCTCGAGCCGCATTCGGTTGAGGAAGTGGATCGTGGCGCTCAGGCCCAGGCCGAACGATACGATCAATGCGACGATCGACGAGAACTGCAGCCCCTGCCCCGTGATGTAGAGCAAGGCGCCGGCCGCGAGCACCGGGAAGATTCCCGGCATGATCGACGCGAGCATCA
Organism: Beijerinckiaceae bacterium; assembly: GCA_965246795.1. Lineage (GTDB taxonomy): Bacteria > Pseudomonadota > Alphaproteobacteria > Rhizobiales > Beijerinckiaceae > JAJXWB01. Next base: position 218,981 of record CBDFFN010000007.1, read on the forward strand.
CCAGCGGCGAACGGAATGCGAGCCCGATGAACGCGGCGACGAAGACGACCTCGATCGTCAGGCCCTGATTGAGCCGACCGATCATCTCGGCCGAATTTCGCGCGGCGATAACGGCAAGACCCGTGACGGAGATCGTATAACCAGGATGCGCCTTTCGCGCGGCGTCCAGCGCGACGTCGAGCTTGTCGACGACCGGCGCGAGATCGCTTGCATCGTTGTCCGGGATGCGGCCTGAGATCAGTACCGACTTCTGGTCTTCGGACACGAAACGGCGCGTCAAAAACTTCGGTAGCACGTCGATGTACGTCTTGAGCGTCGCGACATCCGACATGCCCATCTTTTCGGTGAGCCAGCGGCGAAGCGTCTCGACCGACCAGACGTTACCGACGCCGGCGGCTTGCTCGATCGTGTTGTGGACCTGCGAGAGCGTATCGAGCGTCGCCTTGTCGTAGAGCGACGCGCCCTGCGGGAATTCAACCAGCACATCGATCGGGTTCGCGCCGGTCAGTTCCTTGTCGAGCCGCTTGCTGGCGGAGACCGCCTGATCCTTGTCCGGCACCTGATCGGCAAGCCGATAGCGCGGCTGAAGGTTGGCGTAGACGATGCCAAGCCCGACGACGACGACCACCGCAATCGCAGAGTAGATCGCGGGATGCGCGGTCATGCGATGCACGATCCAAGCGCAGAAGGCGCGTAAGGCCTGCACGCCCGTGTCTTTCGTAGCGACTTTCGAAGCGAACGTGTCGCCGGTGCGCACGAGTAACAGCCCGAGCATCGGCAGAAGCAGCAGCACGCTGACGAGCGCGATCGCCGTTGCGAGCAGGCCCGCCTGGCCGAAAGCGCGGATCAGTTCGGATTGCGAGAACAGCAATGCGACGAACGAGAGCGCCGCCGTAGCATGGGTCAGAACACAAGCCGGGCCGACGACAAGCAACGCCTCACGAAACGCGTCCTGCTTGCTCTTGCCCGCGATGAGCCGATCGCGGGCCGCGAAGGTCAGCTGCATGGAGTCGGCGAAGGAGATCACCATGATGAGCGGCGTCATCACGTTGAGGAACATGTTGAGGCGGAAGTCGAGCCAGCCAAGCGCACCGAGCGCGAGCAGGATGGCGACAAGCGGCGGCGCTGCCGCGACGATCATGAACGACACACGGCGGAAGAAGATGATCGCGATAAGACAGCCCGCGAAAAACCCGATGGCGTTGTAGAGCAGGCGGTCGCGCTCGACCGCGGTGCGGATTTCAAGCTGCATCACGGGGACGCCGGAAAGCTGCGCGCGCAATTTCGAGCCGGCGAGGTCGTCTTTCATCGACTTGCGGATGTCGGCGACGACCTTGTTGAGCTTCGAGCCCTCCGTCGTCGCGGGATCGAGCGCCAGTACGATCAGCGCGAGATCGCCCTCCGGCGACAGCAAGCGGCCTTTGATGATCTCGTTGTCGCGCACCGTCTTGACGAGATCGTCGTAGGCGGCGCCCTCCGGCAGCTTGTCCGGGAATAGTGGCGGCGGCACGCCACCGCCCGCGGCGGGCTGGCGCGCGGAAAACAGCGAGACGATGCCGCGCGTACCATCGACAAGCTGGAGGTCGGTGACGAGATCGCGGAGCTTCTCGATCGAGTCGCGTTCCAGCAACGTTTTGCCGTCGACCACGACGAGCACATCGTATTCGCTCGACGGGAAGTCGCGCGTCACGCGCTCGAACTGGCGGAACTGCGGCGTGTCGGAGCGAAAGAGCTGGCTCAGCGAATCGTCGACTTTCAGCCGCGTTACGCCGAACGCGGCGCCGATGCAGAGCGCGACAAAGACCGCGAGCACTGCGTAGGGAAAGCGCAGGGCGAGGAGCCCGAACCGTTCCGTTCCCAGGGCGAGCCGGAAATGGCGGCCCGTCTCTGTGGGATGGTCGTCATCGGGCACGTTCATTTACGAGATTCAACTCCGAGGCCGGGCAGAATGCGGCGGACCATAGCCGGAATGACATGGAACGCCAGCGTTGCCACGGCGTGTCGCGAGGTAGACGCCTGTGTCGTGCGCTCCGCCTAGACCGGCGGCAACCGTGCGACGACACCGCGCTTGAGCGCGTCGGGCCGTTCCTTCCACGGAATGAGCCCGTCTGGTGTCGCGGCGAAGCGCCGTGCGCCTTCGAGCAAGGTGCTTGCGTCGTCGGGCGCGAAGTCGCCGTAAACGTAAGTCCATTTACCGGCGCTTGCGAACCCGACGGTGACGGGCCGCTTGCAGACGCTGAGGCACTCGACGCCGCGCAGGGCAATGGCAGCATCTTTTGCGGCGGCCTGCGTCATTGCCGCAAAAAGCCGCGCTCCCGCGCGTTGTTCACGCGGCTCTGGCGCCTCTGTCGAGAGGCGGCAGTTCGTGCAGACGTAGATCGTCGTCGTCTGTCCCGGCACATCGCTCATCGGCGGCGCTATACCAGAAGCACGGCGACGATGGCGAGCAGCAGCCATAGCAAAACCGCCGCGCGCCGGTAGAGCGCGAGCGCAGCGCGGATGTCGTCGGCACCCAGCTTGTGCCAGCCGTCGCCGATTGGCGCGTCCTGCGTCCGCACGCCGTGATAGTTGCGCGGACCCGAGAGTTGCAGGTTCAGCGCGCCGGCCATCGCGGCCTCCGGCCAGCCGGCATTGGGCGAGCGATGTTTCGTGGCGTCGCGCAGCGTGATGCGCCAGGCGTCGCGCATCGAGGCGCCACGCTTCAGGGCCGCGGCGGCAATCAGCAGGCCGGCCGCGAGCCGCGCGGCGGGCCAGTTCACGACGTCGTCGAGGATAGCCGACGCCTTGCCGAAATCCTCGTGCAGATCGGTGCGGTGGCCGATCATGCTGTCGGCGGTGTTGATCGCCTTGTAGAGCGCACCGCCCGGCAAGCCCGCAACCGCCATCCACATCGTCGGCGCGACGACGCCATCGGCAAAATTCTCGGCGAGACTTTCGATTGCGGCGCGGGCGACGCCTGCGGCATCCAGCGTGCCGGTATCGCGCCCGACGATCTCGCCCACGGCCTCGCGCGCGGACTTCAAGTCGCGCTCCAGCGCGTCGGCGACGGCCGCGACATGCGCGTGCAGGCTGCGTTGCGCGACGAGCGTCGAGGCGATGATGGCGAGCACGCCATAGCCGATCGCTGTCGGAAACAGCGTCGCATGGAGCGTACCCGATACGACGACCACGAGCAGCAGCAGCGTGCCGAGCAGCAGGCCGCCGCGCCATTGCCGCGACTCCGGCGACAGCGTCGGGAGATTGATGCGGCGATCCGCGACGTCGATAATGCGGCCGATCCAGGAAACGGGATGGCCGATCAGGCGCCACAGCCAGTCGGGATATCCGATGGCTGCCTCGATCAGCAGCGCGAGCAAGGCCAGGAGGCAGAAATCCGACACGCACCGGTCCGCGAGAGGTTTCGCGTCGCGACGATGAGGGATCGGCGGTGCCCCGGCAACCGCGCGGCGGTCGTATCCCGTGGATGACGCGAGCGGCCTTGTGCTGGTGCTGGGCGGCGCGCGCTCCGGCAAAAGCCGCTTTGCCGAGCGGTTGGTCGAGGCGCATCCCGCACCCTGGCACTATGTCGCGACGGCGCAGCCGCTCGACGGCGAGATGGAGGCGCGCATCTACACGCATCGCGCGCGCCGCGCCGCGCGCTGGACGACACACGATGCGCCGCACGATCTGCCTGCCATCATCGCCGCGTTGCCCGATGCGCCGGCACTGGTCGATTGCCTCACGCTGTGGCTGACGAACCGGATGCTCGCGGAGGCCTTGATTGAAGACGAAAGCGACGCGTTGGTCGCCGCGTTGCGGGCGCGCAAAGCGCCGACCGTCGTGGTGGCGAACGAAGTCGGCCTCGGCATCGTGCCGCAAACGCCGCTCGGGCGACGCTTTCGTGATGCGGCGGGCGTTTTGAACCAGCGTGTCGCCGCCGCCGCCGATGCCGTACATTTCGTTGTTGCCGGTTTGCCGATGCGGCTGAAATGACCGCACGCCGTCCGGACATGGCTGCCGCACGCGCCGCTTTGGCGAAGACCTTTGGTCACGCCGATTTCCGGCCCGGTCAGGCTGAAATCGTCGAAGCCGTGTTGGCAGGCGAGGATGTTCTCGCGGTTATGCCAACCGGCGCCGGCAAGTCGCTGCTTTATCAACTGCCGGCGATCGTAGGATCGAAGCCGGTCGTCGTCGTGTCGCCGCTGATTTCCCTGATGCGCGATCAGGTGACGGCGCTGCAGGCGAAAGGTGTCGCCGCCGGTGCATTGCATTCGGCTAGCGACGAAGACGAAGCAGCGCGCGTCCTCCAGATGATCGGCCAGCGTCGCATCAAGCTACTGTATCTAGCGCCCGAACGGCTTGCGCAGCCGTCAACGATCGACATGCTGCGCGATTTGCGCGTCGGGCTTCTCGCGGTCGACGAGGCGCATTGCGTCTCCCGTTGGGCCGACGATTTTCGACCCGACTACGGTGCCATCGCCGATGTCGCGAAAGCGCTGAACAATCCACCGCTGATCGCTGTCACTGCGACCGCCGGTCCGCGCACGCGTGCCGACATCGTCGAACGGCTGTTTGCGCGAAAACCGAAAGAGTTCGTGCGCTCCTTCGCGCGTCCCAACATCTCCATCGCTTTTCGTACGCGCCATGACATTTTCGCCGACGTGCGGACCTTCGTGGCGCGGCGTGCGGGCGAAAGCGGCATCGTCTATTGCGCATCGCGCGTCGTGACGGACCGGCTGGCGAAACATCTCGATGCTGCCGGCATTCCGGCGTTGCCGTATCACGCCGGGCTCGATGCTTTTACGCGCGACGCCAATCAGGATCGCTTCCTGCGCGAGCCCGGCGCGGTGATGGTCGCGACCATCGCCTTCGGCATGGGTATCGACAAGCCGGACGTACGCTTCGTCTGCCACGCCGATCTGCCGCATTCGATCGAAGCCTATTATCAGGAGATCGGACGTGCGGGCCGCGACGGGAAGCCGGCGACAGCCGTCGCCTTTGTCGACCCGCATCGCGCGGCCGCGCGTCACGATCTGTCGCCTGACGCTGGCGCGATGGTCACGCTCGCGCGTCATCCCGGCTGTCGCTGGCAGCGCCTTCTCGCGATGTTCGGTGAGACCTCGAAGCCTTGCGGCGTGTGCGATCTCTGCGCCAGCGATCCGCTGCGTGTGCGCCGTGTCGCGCTGGCCGCGAGCGGTGTCTTCCGTAACGCGAAAGCGGCGGTGAAGCGAAAGGCCATGCGGTTCGCCAGCGATACGCAGCCGACTGAGGACGCTGCAACAGACGAGTTCGAGGTGACGCAGGCATTGCAGCCTGTCGTCCGAAACGATGTCGCGATGACCGTGCAGCAAATGACGCGCCGCGCGAAATATGCCGCCGCGCGCCATCGCATCGCGCGGATGCGCCGCGTCGCGCCGGCGAGTATCGCAAGCGACTCCATTCTCGATGCGCTTGCGATGCTCGACTGCGACACGATCGGCATGCCTGAAAAGATCGTCGCGCCGACAGTACCGCTCAGTACCGCTCAGCGCGCCTTCCTGTCGCTTTGCGCGGAAGAGGCACGCGCGATAGAGCGCGTCTCGTGACCTCGGAACCCGAACCCCCAGCACCGCTCGCGCATGCGGACATCGTACCGATCCTCTTCGGCCTCATGCTCGGCATGCTGCTGGGCGCCATCGACGGCACGATCGTATCGACGGCCCTGCCGACCATCGGCCGTGCGCTGCACGACGAGATCAACCTGCCGTGGGTCGTCACCGCCTATCTGCTTGCGTCCATCGCGGTGACGCCGCTTTACGGCAAGCTCAGCGATATCCACGGTCGCCGCGCCATCATGGTCTTCGCAATCGGTCTGTTCATCGTCGGCTCGGTCGCGTGCGCGCTCGCCCCGAATCTTCTCGCCCTGATACTCGCACGCGGCGTTCAGGGTGCGGGCGGCGGTGGTCTCATCTCGCTGGCGCAGACGATCATCGCCGACATCGTCAGCCCACGCGAGCGCGGGCGCTATCAGGTCTATATCGCGAGCGTTTTCGCGACATCGAGCCTCGCCGGGCCGGCGCTCGGCGGCTTCTTTGCCGAACATCTTCACTGGACGGCGATCTTCTGGATCAACCTGCCGCTCGGGCTGCTCGCGTTGTTCATCGTCAACCGCCGTCTCGCCGGACTGCCGCTGCCGCAACGCAAGCACAAGCTCGACATTCTTGGCGCGGCACTGCTTATCGCCGCTTCAACGGCGCTGCTGCTGATCCTCAGTTGGGGCGGCACACGTGTCTCATGGGCCAGCCCAACGATTTTTGCGCTCGGCGCGCTTGTGCTCGCGGCGGGTGCCGGCTTCGGCTGGCGCATCGCCAATACGGACGAGCCGCTGATCCCGCTTGCCGTGCTCGCGAACCCCGTCGTGAAAACCGCCACGGCTTCGGCGGGCCTCGCGATGGGCGCGCTGATGGGCATGTCGATTTTCATGCCGATCTATTTCGAGACTGTGCTCGGCCTCTCAGCCAGCCGCTCGGGCCTTGCGCTGATCCCGCTTTCCATCGGCACGGTGATCGGCTCGACGATCGCCGGACGCCTGATGGTGAACCTCGAGCACTACAAGCGCCCGCCGCTTGCGGGCATGGCACTGTCGTTCGTTCTGCTACTGGTGTTGGCGTGGCGCGCGACCGATCTGTCGCTCCCGATGCTCGAAGCGATATTCATTCTCACAAGTTTCGGCATCGGCACGATGTTTCCGCCCTCGACGGTCGCGATCCAGAATGCCGTCGCGCGCCACGATCTCGGTACAGCGACGGCGGTCAGCAATTTCTTCCGGCAGATCGGCGGCGCACTGGTCGTGGCGGTCTTCGGCGCGCTGGTCTTCAGCGCCACGGGTCATGGCGCGTCGGAAGCGAGCCACTCGCTTGCAGGTGTCGCGCCGGAACGTCTCGCAAGCGCCTTCTCGCTGGTGTTCCTCGCGGCGGCCCTGTGCATCGGCGGCGCATGGGCGTTCTTTGCCGCGATGCCAGAGAAGCCGCTGCGTGGTCCGGAAGAACGCGGGGCGGTGGTGGCGGATCAGCCCGGCGAATAGGGTTTAGCCCAGCGCCACCGGCAGATTGAGGAAGCCGCGAAACCGCGCACGTCCGCCCCGCACGGCTTTTCCCGCTCGCGTGAAGTTTGGGTGACGCGCAAGAAAGCGCGACACTGCCACGCGGCCTTCGAGACGCGCCAGCGCCATGCCGACGCATTGGTGCGGACCGGAGACGAATGCGAGGTGACGATTTGGCGAACGTGCGACGTCGAAGCGGTCGGGCTCGACGAACTGTGCGGGATCGTGGTTCGCGGCGCCGATGCAGAGGTTGATCGACGTACCCTCTTTCACCGGCACGCCGCCGATCTCGCAATCCGCCATCGTCATGCGATTGCCGAGCTGCACCGGCGCATCGTAGCGCAGCATTTCGTCGATCGCCGTGCGCAGCAGATCGGGATTGTCGAGCAGGCGCTGCCGCTCGTCGGGATAGTCGAGCAGCAAGCTGAGCCCGTTGCCGATGAGATTGGTCGTCGTCTCGTGGCCCGCGTTGAGGATGAAGATGCAGTTCTGCAGCAGTTCGATCTCGGACAAACGCTCGCCGTTCGCCTCGCCCGCGATCAGCCGCGTCAGCACATCGCGTTCGTTGCCCGGTTTTGCACGCCGTCGTTCGACAAGCGTCTTGAGATAGGCGCAGAACTCGTCGACCGAGCGATTGCCCTGCGCAAAGGCTTCTTCCGAAATTACCGGCTCCAGCGCGCCGAGAATATCGAGCGACCATTGCCGTAGCGGTCCGCGCTCTTCGTGCGGCACGTCGAGCAGATTGCCGATGACCTCTACGGGGATGGCGATGCCGTAATCCTCGATGAGATCGACAACGGGCTTGCTCTCCATCTTGTCGAGGAGCTCGTCGACGAGCCGGATGAGATCCGGCTCCATGTCTGCAATGACGCGCGGCGTCAGCGCGCCATTGATGAGACGGCGCACGCGCGTATGCAGCGGCGGATCGTTGAAGATCAGGCTTGTGGTGTGATGCTCATAGAGCGGCGAGTCGCCGAATTTTGGCTTGAACTCGACCTTCTTGTCCGACGAGAACGTCTGCAGGTCTTTGTACACGCGTTCCATGTCGGCGTAGCGCGTGAGAAAGATGCCGCCGTCGGGCAGTCGATAGACCGGCTCGCGTTCGCGCAACGCGCGATAGGTCGGGTAGGGATCGTCATAGAACGACTGCGGCAGCGACCGCAGGTCGAATGCTCCGGGTTTTGTGTCGGCCATCGTCATAGCAAAACTCTAAACGATCCGGCTTTTGCGGTCGCCCCAATAGCGATCGCGCAGCAGCCGTTTGTAGAGTTTGCCCGTCGGCAATCGCGGAAGCTCCTCCGCAAAATCGATCGACCGCGGGCACTTCTGCCGCGACAGATTCTTCGCGCAAAACTCCTGCAGTTCCGTCGCCAACGCCGCGTCGCCATCGATGCCCTCGGCCGGTTGCACGACGGCTTTCACTTCCTCTCCGAGATCCTCGTTCGGCACGCCGAACACGGCGGCATCGGCGACCTTCGGATGCGTGATGAGCAGGTTCTCGCACTCCTGCGGGTAGATGTTCACACCACCCGAGACGATCATGAAGGTCGCGCGGTCCGTGAGGAAAAGGAAGCCGTCCTCGACATAGCCGACATCGCCCACCGTGCTCATTGTACCGTCTTCCGAGCGCGCCTCCTTCGTCTTCTCCGGATCGTTGAAATATTCGAAGGCGGTCGCGGTCTTAAACCACAGCGTGCCGCTCTGGCCAGCTGGTACGGGCTTCATCTCCTCGTCCAGCACGTGCAGGTCGCCGAGCAGGATGCGCCCGACTGTGCCGCGATGCGCGAGCCATTCGGCACTGTCGCAGGCTGTGAAGCCGAGCCCTTCGGTCGCGCCGTAATATTCGTGGATGATCGGCCCCCACCAGTCGATCATCTGCTCTTTGACCTGCGGCGGGCAAGGCGCGGCCGCATGGATCGCAGTTTCGAGCGACGACAGATCGTATTTCTTCCGCACGTTCTCGGGCCGTTTCAGCATGCGTGAAAACATCGTCGGCACGAGCTGTGTATGCGTGATGCGATGTTTCTCGACGAGGCGCAGATAGTCTTCCGGATCGAAGCGCTCCATCACGATCGTCGTCGCGCCGTTGCGCATGGCGAGTGCGACGGCTGCCTGCGGCGCGGAATGATAGAGCGGCGCGGGCGACAGGTAGATCATCCCTTCGCGGTAGCGCCACAGCTTCATGAGAAAGTCGAAGAGTGGCAGCGGCTGCGACGGCGGCTGCTCCGGCAACGGCCGGATGATGCCTTTGGGCCGACCGGTCGTGCCGGAGGAATAGAGCATCGGTGTGCCGAGCGACTCGTCCGCAATCGGTGTCGTCGGCAGGCCCGCCAGCGCCTCGTCGAGGTTGCGCACGGCGTCACCATCGCTTGGTCCGTCGACGATCAGCACAAGTTTTACGCGAGGGCATTTGGCGACAGCCGCCAGCGCGATCTCGCGCTTCGCCTGCGAGGTGATGAGCACCTTCGCCTCGCAATTATCGACGAGATAGGCGAGCTCTTCCGCCGTCAGAAACGAGTTGATGCAGGTGTAGTAGAGCCCGGAGCGTTCGCCGGCGGCACAGCACTCGACGTACTGCACGTTGTTTTCCATAAAGATCGCGTAGTGATCGAGCCGCTTGAGGCCGCGACTGCGCAACAGATGAGCGAGCTGGTTGCTGCGCGCCTCGATCTCGCCAAACGTCCGAACCTCGCCCGAGCCCGCCATGATGATGGCCGGCTCGTCGGCGCGCGATTGCGCGAAGCGCCCCAGATACATGCGTGTCCTCCCGCCCGCGTGTCCGTTCTTTGTCGGACTTTTCGTAGCGGGAGGAGTATGGCCGCGAAATCCGCCTATCGTCGAGTGCTTAAGCCTGCGGCCAGAGCATCGCGTGCCGACTTCGGCGAATAGTTCGCGTCATAGGGCGTCGGCCGCGGGCACGGCGGATCGGCCGGGCAGAGCGCCCATTTCGCAAGGCCGCGATGCACGTTCGACTCACGCAGCCACGAGAAGCGATCCGACAGATCCCAGTTCGAGATCGACACGACAGCCGACGATTGCAACGCGGCCGTCAGAAACGTGCGCATCGTGTCGGCGACGAGCCGGTCGCGCGCCTGCGTGTCACGTACGGAGCAGTCGATGACATCGAGTTCGGTGAGATAGACCGCGATGCCGCGCCGGCCGATCTCGTCGAGGAAGCGCACGAATGGCTGCCAGTCGGGCTTTTGCGGGTCCGCCATCCAGTGCGGCATCAGATGGCATTCGAGGCCGATGGCATCGACACGCCGGCCCGCGCGCTGCAGTCCATCGATCAGGCGCAGCATGGCCGCACGCATCAGCGGGCCAAAGCGGTCGTTCTCGCAATGCGCCTCGTTGAGGAAGAGCTTTGTGCCGGGCTTCGCGAAACGCTCGGCGAGCGCAAAGGCCTCGTGGATGTAACTCGGCGTGCCGTCGGGCTCGCTGCCGAAGGCCGTCGACCACGGGCCGGGCCGCCAGCCCTGGATGCCGAAGCGCCTGTTCCACGGATCGAAGGGCTCGTTGACGACGCCGACCGCCGCGAGCGGCGGACTTGCCGGCAGTGCCGCGAAATGCGCGAAAACGTTTTCGAAATGCTGCCGGAAATATTTTCGCGCCTGTTCGGTATTCCCATCGTCCACGAGCTTTTTCAGCCAGCCCGGTGGCCAGTCGTTCCACGCGAGACAATCGCCACGCACCGGCACATCGAGCCGCCGCGCAAGCGCGAGGATGGTGTCGCATTCGTCGAAGTTCGCGACGCTGGCGAGCGACGCGCTGGCAGCCGGCTGGCGCGCGTAGAGATGGTCGAACTTCAGCGCATTCGCGATAGCGAGATATTTTGGCCGCTCCGACTCGACCAGCGCGACATAGAAGGGTTCGTCTAGGCCCGGCGAGCCGATGGCGACGCCCCATTGAACGCTGCCGCTTGCGGCGCCGAGCGGCGTGGCGGCGCGTGACGTGGGAGCGGCGGCAGCAAGATCGTTACAGAAGTTTTCCGCGTGCAGGACTGACGGCCCGGCGAGCGCGGCGGCGCCGATGCCCGATAGAAACGCTCGGCGGGACAGACGTGCAGACGCGCGGGAGAACATGTTGCGAGCCTGCCAGAGAGGCGTTGCACCGCGCTTAATGCGGAAGCGCGGATTCCCCTTCGCCCCGCACATGCTCTAGACCCGCGCGCATGACCGCCCCCCGGCATGCCGACGCGCCCTTCTGGGATCGCGATGCGCACCGCGACCGCAAGCCCTTCCTTGCGGCGCGCGGGCGCGTTCTTCGCGCGCTGCGCAAGTGGTTCGAGGATCAGGGTTTCACGGAAGTCGAGACCGCGACGCTGCAGGTCTCGCCCGGCAACGAGCCGCATTTGACGCCCTTTGCGACGCGACTGATGGATGCCTCCGGGAATGCGCGCGATCTATACCTGCACACGTCCCCGGAATTCGCCTGCAAGAAGCTGTTGGCGGCCGGCGAAGAGAAGATCGTCAGCTTTGCACGCGTGTTTCGCAACGGCGAGCGCGGGCCGCTGCATCATCCTGAATTCACGATGCTCGAATGGTATCGCGCCAACACGCCACTCGAGGCGTTGATGGACGATTGCGCTGCGCTGCTCCGCGTTGCGGCAGAAGCGGCGGGCATCGAGCAAATGGTATGGCGTGGGCGAAACGCCGATCCGTTCGCGGTGCCAGGGCGTATCTCGGTCGCCAATGCCTTTACAGTGCGTGCAGGTATCGACCTGCTTGCGACGCTGAAAGACTCATCGCAGCCCGATCGCGACGCGCTCGCAGGCGATGTCGCAAAACTCGGCATTCGCGTGGCCGAAGACGACAGCTGGTCCGACCTGTTCAGCAAAGTGTTGAGCGACCGCGTCGAACATCACCTTGGTGAAGGTCGCGCGAACATCCTGCACGACTATCCGGCGCCGGAGGCGGCGCTGGCGAGGCTCGATCCAGTCGATGCGCGCGTGGCAAAGCGCTTCGAGCTCTATGCCTGCGGCGTCGAGCTCGCGAATGCGTTCGAGGAACTGACGGACCCGGCCGTGCAACGCACGCGATTTCTCGAAGCGGCAGAATTGCGGCGTGCACGCTATGGCGACGAGCCGCCTCCGATCGACGAGGATTTCGTCGCCGCGCTCGCGCATATGCCGCCAGCAAGCGGCATCGCGCTCGGCTTCGACCGTCTCGTCATGTTGCTCACCGGCGCGACGCGCATCGAACAGGTGATCTGGACCCCGGTCGTGACGGTCGACGCAACATGAGCGATGGCACGCTTCGCCACGCCGATGATTTTTTACACGCGGGCTTCGTGACGCCGGGCGACGCAGATGCCATCGGCTCCGTCGTTTCGCGATACGCCGCTGCGATGAGTGCCGATCTCGTCGGGCTCGTCGATCATAGCGACCCGAACGACCCGATCGCAAAACAGTTCGTACCGGATGCGCGCGAGCTCGAGACGCATCCGGCGGAGCGCCTCGACCCAATCGGCGACAATGCCTTCTCGCCGGTTCCAGGCGTCGTGCATCGCTACGCGGATCGCGCGCTCTTGAAGATCGTGTCGGCCTGCCCGGTCTATTGCCGCTTCTGCTTCCGTCGCGAAACGGTCGGCACGGGCAAGGGGGGCATGCTGTCCGAGCGCGATCTCGACGGCGCGCTCGCCTACATCGCCGCCAACGAGAGCATCGCGGAAGTCATTCTCACCGGCGGCGATCCGCTGGCGGTTTCGCCGCGCCGGCTCGGCAAAATTCTCGCGCGGGTCGGCGCTATCGCGCATGTCAAAACGCTGCGCATCCACACACGCGTGCCGCTGGTCACGCCGAAAACCGTCGATGCCGCGCTGGTCTATGCGCTGCGGGTAGCGGGGAAACCCGTCTTCGTCGCCGTCCACGGCAATCACGCGCGCGAGTTTTCTCCCGCCGCCCGTGCGGCCTGCGGAAAACTCGTCGATGCCGGCCTTCCCCTCCTCGGGCAGAGCGTGCTGCTCGCCGGGGTCAACGACGATGTCGAGACGCTCGTCGCGCTGATGCGCGCCTTCCTCGAAACGCGCATTACGCCCTACTACTTGCACCATCCCGATCTTGCGCCGGGCACCGGCCATTTCCGTGTGCCGATCGCGAGGGGGCGCGAACTGATGCAGGCGCTGGAGACGAAACTGCCCGGCTTTGCGCGGCCAAGATACGTGCTCGATCTGCCGGGCGGGCACGGCAAGGTTTTGCTTTCGTCGGAGGCGGCCTCGCAGAACGCGGACGGCACCTGGCTGCTTCGGGACCGTGCTGGCGAAATGCACCGCTACCGCGATGCCCTGCCGCCTACAAAACCGTGACCGCTATCGGACAAAGACCAGCAAAAAAGCCGCATTGAGCGGCCTTTTCTGGGCCTCTCCTATTGTCGCCGGGAATCGTTTTGCTCGTCCGTTCGACCTTCTGCGCCCGCGTGCTCGTTGTTCTCGCGCTTCTGCTGCCTTTCACTGCAATGCCGTCGCAGGCCCAGAACGCCACCGACAGCACGGCCGGGGCGTCGACGGCCGAGTTGACGGGCCGGCTCGACACCGGGCGCACGCAACTCGATGCGGTGATCGCCGCGATGCGTCGCGATTCGCTCGACGACCCGGCCCTCCAGGCTTTGCGTGATCAGATCGATCCGGTGCAGGCTGCCGCGCAGGACGTGATCGGCGCGCTTGCGCCGCGTGTCGATGCGGCCAAGGCGCGGATCGCGCAGCTTGGGGTGAAGCCCGACGACAAGGCGCCCCCGGAAGCCGCGGCCGTGACTGCCGACCGCGAGGCGCAGCAGGCGCTGCTCAACGGGGCCGAAGACCTCTACAAGCGCGCGAAACTCCTGTCCGTGCAGGCCGATCAGGCCAACGACGCCATCGTCTCGCGGCGACGCGCCGGCTTCCTTAAAAACCTGTTGCAGCAGTCGCGCGGCATCTTTGCGCCGACGCTGTGGCGCGACGTAATGGGCGATATGCCGCGCGAGATGGCCGCGCTTCAGCAACTCGGGATGGATTTCTTCTCGCGCACGAAGGCGACGCTCGCAGGCTGGCGGGCGCCCGTCTTCTTCGGCCTGCTCGCGGCGCTTTGCGCAGCGGCGGTTCTCCTGAAGCGGATGGCGCACCGCATTCTTGCGCGCGAGCCCAGCATCACCGATCCCAATCCTTTGCGGAAGGTGCTCGGCGCCTGTTGGTCGGCGCTCGTCGTCGCGACGGTCCCCATTGCTATCGCGATGCTACTCCTGCTGCTCGGCGAAGCCTTCGACATGTTTTCGGAGCGCCTGCTGCCGCTCGTGCACGCGCTGGTCGGTGCGGTGACGCGCATCGCCATCGTCGCCGCGCTTGCGCGCGCCATCCTCGTGCCCGATCGGCCGGCGTGGCGGCTGGTCCCGATCCCGGACGCTGCCGCGGAACGGCTGAGCCATCTGCTGGTCTCGCTCGCCGTCATCGTCTCGGCGATGCGCGTGCTGGAAGTGACGCACGACCTCATCGTGTCGTCCGTCGCGACGACGGTTCTCGCACGCGGGTCGGGCGCGTTGCTCGTTTCGCTCGTGATCGCCGGCACGCTCTACGGCCTGCCGAATGAGGCGAGCGCCGACGATTGCCTCGGACCGCGCGTCGATGGTCGGCGCGACTGGTTCGGCGTCATCCGGCTCGCCGGATGGCTGCTGGCGGTCGTCATCTTCGTCGCGGTCGCCAGCGGATACATCGCCTTCGGCGTCTTCGTTTCGGAACAGCTCGTCTGGGTCGCGACCGTCGGCCTCGCGGCCTATCTCGCGCTGAGCCTTTCGGTCGATGCCGTCGATGCGCAGTTCCGGCCCGGTGCTTTTTCGCATCGCGTGCTGGCGACAAGCGTAGGTCTGCGCCGCGAGCGGCTCGGTCAGATCGGCATCCTCCTGTCTGGTGCGCTGCGACTCGTCAGCTTCGTCATTGCAGCGCTTCTGATCGCGGCGCCCTGGGGCATCCAGTCCGACGATCTGTCGGGCACGCTGCGCGCTGCCTATTTCGGCTTCAGCGTCGGCGGCGTCACGCTCTCGCCGTCGAGCCTCGTCACCGCCGTCGTTCTCTTCGTTCTCGTGCTGGGCGCGACCCGCGCCTTTCACAACTGGCTCGATGATCGCTTTCTGCCGACGACGGCGCTCGATGCGGGGCTGCGCAACTCGATCGGCACGGTCACCGGCTATATCGGCACCTTCGTCGCGCTGGCGCTCGCACTCGCGCAGCTCGGCCTGAGTTTCGACAAGCTTGCTATCGTCGCCGGTGCACTCTCCGTCGGTATCGGTTTTGGCCTGCAGTCGGTGGTCAATAATTTCGTTTCGGGGCTTATCCTGCTCTGGGAGCGCGCCATCCGCGTCGGCGACTGGGTCGTCGTCGGTAGCGATCAAGGCTTCGTGCGCCGGATCAATGTGCGTTCGACCGAGATCGAGACCTTCGACCGCGCAATGATGATCGTTCCGAACTCGACGCTCGTCACCGGCACCGTGAAGAACTGGGTCCGTACCGACCGCGTCGGTCGCCTGAAGATCGATCTGACCGTACAGCACGGCTCCGATCCCGACCGCGTGCGCGATGCGCTGCTCGATGTCGCGCGCGAGAACGAGATCGTTTCGCGGATGCCGTCGCCGACGGTGCTTTTCACCGGCATCGCCGCGGGCGGGCTTACGTTCGAGCTCGTGTGCTTCGTCGCCGACGTGGAAACGTTGGTGCGTGCGAAGAGCGATCTGCATTTTGCGATCTTCCGCCGTTTTGCCGCAGACGGAATCAATATCGCGCCGCCCGCACCCGGCCCGACCGTTCTGCAACTTGCGTCCGGCGCGGAGGATGTGCTGCGCGCCCCGCAGGCACACGCCGCGGAATGAACGTGCGTGTTCTCATCGGCGCCGTCGCACTCATTGCGCTTGCGGCCTGTTCTCCGACGCGCGAGCTGCCCGAACCGGTCGTTAGCGGACCGCCGTCTTTTTATCGCTCGCTCGCAACCGCCGACGCGCGCGTCGATGTCGTGGCGGCGCGCGATATGATCTCGCAATATCGGCGCAATCACGGGCTCGATCCCGTGGCGCTCGATCCGACTCTCGAGATGGCGGCGCAGACGCAGAGCGGCGCGATGGCGAAAGCCGACAAGCTCAGCCACGAGGTCCGCGGTCCGCTCGATGCACGCCTGCGCGGGGCCGGCGTCCCGAACGGCCTCGCGGTCGAGAATGTCTCGGCCGGCTATCACACCTTGGCAGAGGCGTTCTCGGGCTGGCGAGATTCGCCGCCGCACAACAAGAACCTGCTGGCCAAAGGCGTCCGCCGCATGGGCATCGCCACGGCCTATGCGCCCGGCACCCGCTACAAGGTGTACTGGACGCTCGTCATGACGGACTGAAGCCAACCCGGCGCAGCCGCAATCAGCGCATTGCCAGTATCGCGACAAAGGCGATAGAGCAGGCCCGGATTTCGTTTCTTCGCGATCGGACGCCGGTCGTCGCATGCACCCCGAGGATTTCCGTTGAGAGTCATCGCCAGTTCCATCCGCAAGGGCAACATCCTCGAGCGGGACGACGGGAATCTCTATGTCGTGCTGAGCGCGGAAAGCTTCTTCCCCGGCAAGGGCACGCCGACGACGCAGATCGACATGCGGCGTCTGTCGGACGGCGTGAAGACTTCCGATCGTTACAAGACAACGGAGCAGGTCGAACGCGCCTTCGTCGAGGATACCGACTTCACCTATCTCTTCGCCGATGGCGACGGCTTCACCTTCATGAACCAAGAGACCTTCGACCAGATCATGGTGTCGAAGGACCTGATCGGCGATCAGGCCGTCTGGCTGCAGGAGAACATGAAGGTCATTCTGTCGATCTTCAACGAGCAGGCGGTCGGCATTCAGCTGCCGGCGCGTGTGACCGTGCAAGTCTCCGAGACGGAGCCGGCGATCAAGAACCAGACGGCGTCCTCGTCCTACAAGCCGGCGATCTGCGACAACGGTGCACGCGTGATGGTGCCGCCGCATATCGCGACCGGCACGCGTATCGTCGTGCAGACGGAAGATGGCGCTTACGTCGAACGCGCCAAGGACTGAGCTTTCAGGCGCGCTTGCATGCCTCTCGTCGCGCTCGATCATGTCACCGTCTGCACACGCGACGTCGCGCGTTCCGTCGCGTTCTACCGCGACGTCGTCCGCCTGGAACTTGGGCCCCGTCCGTCCTTCGATTTCGATGGCGCCTGGCTGTACTGCGCGGGTGTGCCTGTGTTGCACATCGTCGATCGCGCGGCGGCGGATGTTGCGGCGACGATCGACCACTTCGCCTTCCGCGCGACGAGTCTTGCCCATTATCTGCGCGTGCTGAGCGAGCGCGGCATCGCCCATGAGGTGCGGCCGCTGCCGTCGGGCGTACCGCAGTCCGGGACGCTGCAATTGTTCTTCCGCGACCCCGATGGCGCACGCATCGAAATCGACTTCCCTGCTGCGGAACGGGTCAATTTGAGCTGAATGCCGCGCACCCGTCCAAGGCGTTGGCAAGTACACGGAAAATCCTCGATTTCCTTCTCGTTTACGTTGGCGGACAATGCCCCGGCATGTGGAAGGAACGTCGGACGGGTCCGGGCTTTGTAGCCACGGGTTTGTGCGGGCGAGGAACAGGTTTCATGGCAGTCGGGCGCAAGATTTCGTTAACCGCGTTACTGACGTTGACGGTCGGTCTGTTCGTCTCGTCGCGCTTCACGGACGCCGGCGTGATGCTCGCACAGCTCGGCGGCGCATTCGGCGTGCTGTTCCTCGCGATCGCCTTCTTCGTACCCTCCGCGCCAGGCAATGCGACCGAGGCCGCCGCTCCCGTCGTACCCGCACCGCGAACGCTGGCGCAGGACACGTTGAACGACAACGCGCTGCTCCTGACGCTGCCCGAGCGCATCGAGAGTGCGATCGAAATGTCGAAGCAGCATTCGCGCTCGCTTGGCGTTCTGTCGCTGCAGCTCGATTGTTTCGATACGTTGGCCCGGCGTCTCGGCGTCGATGGTGCGCTGACCGCGCTGGCCGAGGCATCCGACGCGCTGAAGGCGTCGCTGCGGTCGACCGACCATGCGCGGCTCAACGGCCGCGACGAAATTCTCGTCTGCCTGCCGCTCATCGCGCAGCGCCGCGATCTTGACGCGATCTCTGCGCGTCTCGGTCGCCTCGTGACGGCACGGCTCGCACCGCATCTGTCGTCCGATGTCGGCGCCGGCGCACCGCCTGTCGACGTCGGCATCGCCATGTATCCAATCGCCGGCTATCGCGGCGAGGAGCTAATCGAGAGCGCGCGCGTCGCATCCCGATCAGCGCAGGCCGCGCGGCTCGGACGCCCGGTCGGTATTCCCAGCAACCATCTCGCGCCAAAGCCGGCGCAAATTGCGCGTAAGCCAGCGCGTGCGCCGCGTCGCCGGAAAGGCGTCAGCGCAGCGGCGTCGTAGCTTCGGGCGTATCGAGATGCGCCTTCATCGCGGCCAAACCTGCTTCGATCGTAGCTGAAATCGCCGGCGCTCTTTCGTTCGGCAACAGTTCCGCGATCCAGACGATCCGCGTGCCACCAGTAACCTCGAACACCTGCGTCGACGCGTTGTAATGCGACAGACGTTCGTTGACGATCGCCCATACGAGCCGCCGTTCCGCATCGTCGCATGTGACGATGGCTTCGCGCACGACAAGGCCGTTGGCGAATGTCACGACGCGCGCGCCCTCTTCCAGCACGGTGTCGACGACGAAACCCGGCACGAGACGTCGATGGATATTGCCGACATCGCGCACGGCGTCCCAAACCTGTGCGGCCGGCATCTGCACCACGATCTCGTGCTTCACGGTCGCCATGACTTCGCTCCTTGCGTGAGCTTCCTTTAACGCACGCAACGCAGGACGACTGGCAGGAACCGGACCTCATCATCGACCCCGCGCAGCATAGTCTGTCGCGATGTGCGAGAGTGGCGTCGTGAACGCGATCACGCCGACATCATCAGCCCGCAACGCGCTTGACTGGAGCGTATGCGAAGCTGCGCGCTATCGCCGAGACGGCGCCTTCGACGGTGTCTTCTTCGTCGCGGTGCGCACGACGCGCATCTACTGCCGGCCAGTCTGTCGGGTGCGGCAGCCGCTCTCACGCAACGTGCGTTATTATCCGAGCGCCGCTTCGGCCGAGGGCGATGGCTTCAGGCCCTGCCTGCGATGCCGGCCCGAGACCGCGCCCTTCTCGCCGGTCTGGAACGGCACACGCACGACGGTCGGCCGCGCGATGCGATTGATCGAGGGTGGCGCGCTCGATCGGGCAGATACCGAAGCGCTCGCGACGCGCGTCGGCGTCGGTTCGCGACATCTGACGCGGCTGTTTCAGGAACATCTCGGCAGCACGCCGGCGCAGCTCGCGGCAACGGCGCGCCTTTCGCGGGCGAAGCGGCTTATCGACGAGACCGATCTGCCGATGACCGACGTCGCAGCGCAGGCCGGGTTCGGCAGTCTTCGCGCGTTCAATGCGCGTTTTCGCGCCATGTACGGTTTCGCGCCCTCGAAACTCCGACGACGGCACACACGCCAGGCGGCTTGACACTTCGCATCGGGACGGGACGTTTGCGGGCCAACTGAAGCTTACCGCTCCTGCATGTCACTCATATCCGTTTACACCCGCACGCTCGGCCTTCTCAAACCCGTGCGCGGGACGGCCATTGCCCTCGTCATCGGCAATCTCGGAATCGCCATCGCGCAATTCGCCGAGCCGTTTCTGTTCGGCCGTATCATCGACCGGCTGAACAGGAACGACGCGACGCCGTCCGCGAACCCGTGGATCGATCTTCTGCCGTGGCTAGGCGCATGGGGGGCGTTCGGTGTGTTTTCGATCATCGCAGGTGTGCTGATCGCGTTGCATGCCGACCGCCTCGCGCAGAAGCGTCGGCTCGCCGTGATGGCCGACTATTTCGATCACGTACTCGGACTGCCCCTGAGCTTTCATAGCGCAAACCATTCCGGTCGGTTGCTGAAAGTCATGCTGGAAGGTGCGCAGGGCCTGTCTGGGCTTTGGCTGTCGTTTTTCCGCGAGAACTGCGCCTCGGCAGTCGCGCTCTTTGTCCTTCTGCCGCTGACGTTGTTCGTGAACTGGCGGCTCGCAGCCGTACTGATCGTCCTCGTCGTGATCTTCGGCTTCCTCACGACCTATGTGATCCGCCAAACCGAGACGTTACAGTCGGAGGTCGAGCAGCACAGCGCCGCGCTGGCGGAACACACGTCCGATGCGCTCGGCAACATCTCCGTCGTCCAGAGTTTTACGCGCGTCGGCGTCGAGTCGCGCGCGATGCGGCAAATCACGTCACAGGTGCTCGCGGCGCAATTGCCGGTGCTGTCGTGGTGGGCACTGGCGACGGTCGCGACGCGCGCCTCGGCGACGCTGTCGATCCTCGTCATCTTCATTCTGGGCACGTGGCTCCATTTTCAGGGTCTCGCGACGGTCGGCGAGATCGTCACCTTCATCAATTTCGCGACGATGCTCGTGACGCGCCTGGAGCAGCTCGTCGGTTTCGCGAACGTGTTGCTCATGCAGGTGCCGAAACTTACTGATTTTTTCACAGTGCTGGATTTTGCTCCGGCGGTGGCGGACCGGCCGAACGCCATCGATCCCGGCCGCCTGAAAGGCGAAGTCGGCTTCCACAACGTCGCTTTCGGCTACGATGCGAAGCGAAAGGCCGTCGAAGGTCTCGACTTTGTCGTCGAGCCCGGCAAGACCGTGGCGCTTGTCGGCGCCACGGGCTCAGGAAAGTCGACGACTCTCGGACTGCTGCATCGTGTCTTCGATCCGCAGGAGGGCTCGATCACTGTCGACGGCATCGACATCCGCGACATGACGCTGGAATCGCTGCGGCGGAACATCGGCGTGGTGTTTCAGGAGCCGATGCTTTTTGCGCGTTCGATCGAGGAGAACCTTCGCGTCGGCAAACCCGAGGCGACTCGCGATGAAATCTCTCTCGCACTCGAACGCGCGCAGGCCGCGGATTTCGTTGCGCGCAATCCCGAAGGCGTTTCTGCGCGTGTCGGCGAGCGCGGGCGTTCGCTGTCGGGCGGCGAACGCCAGCGTCTGTCGATTGCGCGTGCGCTTCTGAAGGACCCGCCGATCATGATTTTCGACGAGGCGACCAGCGCGCTCGACGCGACAACGGAGCGACAGATTCAGACGGCGCTAGACCGCGCGACGCAGGGGCGCACGACCTTTGTCATTGCGCATCGACTTGCGACGATCCGTAACGCTGACCGTATTCTCGTGTTCGAGCACGGAAAGATCGTGGAAAGCGGCACGTTCGACGAACTCATCGCGCTCGATGGCCGCTTCACCGCGCTCGCTCGCGCGCAGTTTATGACCACGCCGGAGAGCGATGCGGCAACGTCTCTCCATCGCGATGCGCCGGCATACGCCTATGAGTTGCCGTCTGGCATCCTCCCCTAGGTGCGATCTCGCACAATTTGCTTGGTGTTGCTGAACAAATAGACCCGGAGCGCCGACGACAGGTTTGCCGTTCCACGCGATGCATCCACTTCGCGCACCAGCGCCGCGACGGACATGGTTCGCGCGACGGCAAGTTCCCGCAGGGCCTGCCAGAATATGTCTTCGAGCGAAACGCTAGTGCGATGGCCTGCGATGACAAGCGAATGTTTGACCAATCGCGCTTCGGAACGCGCACCGTCGTCCGGTTCGTTCACGCCCCGTCGTCGGAAGTGCGGCGATGACCATCGAGCCGACGCGTCTCGAGGTCGCGCTCTGTCTCGGCCTGCTGGCGCAAAACTTTCGGCGTGCCGAATATCACGCGATTCTGCGCCGCCTTCTCGTCGTGCTTCTGTCGCGTCACAACTTTTCGCGCGCGACGCAGGTTCACGATTTCGGCGGTCACGTCTTCTTCCGGAAGGCGTCGATCGATACGACTTTTGGCCCCTCGCCGGTCGGCGTCTCGACAGGTTTTATATCGGTGCCTTTCTCGGACGACGCGTCTGCCGCCGGCGCGGATTCTTTCTTAAACGGATTATTCTTGCTCACGTCGATCGGCTCTTCGCCGGGCACTTCGACAGGCTCGGAACCGCGCCCGCGCGTTGGCCGTCCTTTGCTCGATGCGAGCGCCAGCGTTTTCTCGGGTTGCGGGCGCTTGCTCGCGGGTTCGGACGATGCCTCCTCGACCGTGAATTCCGCACCGAAATTGACTGAGGGGTCGAAGAAGCCTGTCACGGCTGCGAAGGGCACGATGAGCTTCTCCGCGATGCCTTTGAAGGACAGGCCAACGGTGAAGCCTGTGTCCATCACGGCAAGATCCCAGAACTGGTGCTGGAGAACAATCGTCATGTCTTGCGGATGCGCTGCCTTCAGGCGGTCCGAGATTTTCACACCCGGTGCGCCGGTGCGGAACGTGACGAGGAAATGATGTTCGCCCGGCAGGCCTTTTGTGGCGACCTCCGTGAGCACGTTGCGAAAAATTTCGCGGAACGCGTTCTGGACGAGCAGATCGTAGCGGATGAGGTCGGTTGCCATGAACGGACTTTACACCCGCGTTGTTCGCAACGCGGCGCATCCGCACCGCTGAAAAGAAAGTGGAGGCTTCTGTTGCCAGGTGCCTCCGAACCCCGCCTTACGGTGCAACCCGCTCGGACTTATTTCCCAGAACCATTACCGCTTACGCGGCAACAGCCACCGGAGCATAGTTGTCATTGGCAACTATAGGTTTGACCCGATAACGGCGGTATCATGCCGGGCAAAAGAGCACCTTTTACACCCTCGTCGATCCTGTTTCGCCCCCGCCGAAGCCTGCTGGACGCGTGCGCGCACAACAGGTTTGGGTGGAGGCGCCGGGTACCGCCCCCGGGTCCGAATGGTTTATTATGATGTCCGTTTATCGCCATATCCGTCTTGCGACGGCACGCTGAATATAGTGCGGTTTTCGATTTTCCGGAAGTGCGTTCCTGCGGCGATCGCAGGTTGTCTCAGACCGCGGCAAGCGCCCGATCGAGCCAGACCGGAGCGGCGCTCTCTGCGCGAGCGGGTACTCTCACCTTCGGAGAGCCAGCACGCCAGCGCGAGAGAAACGTGTCGAGCCATTGCGCGACGGCGCGGTCGTAGCGGAACCAGCCATCGAGATGATCCTGCCGCTCCTGCGCACCGGGCAGCGCCATGCGCGCATGAGCCCGCACGGTCCATTTGCACATCATGGCGTAGGTGACTTCCGGGTGAAATTGCAGCCCGATGGCGTTGGAGCCGTAGGCCATCGCCTGCGCACCGAACGTATCGCCTTCGGCGAGCAGGTCGCAGTCGCCGGGCACCTCGAAGCCCTCGCGGTGCCACTGGTAGACGGTCTCGGGAAAACCTGCGCCGCCGCATAGAGCGCGGCCGGCCTGCGTCGGCCGGATCGGGTAATAGCCGATCTCCGCGAGACCATCCGGATGCGTGTAAACCGCCGCGCCGAAATGTTTCGCCATCATCTGCGCCCCGAGGCAGATGCCGAGAAACGGTTTGTCCTCGGCCAGCGGCACGCCGATGAAATCGATCTCGCGCTTGATGTAATCGTGGTCGTCGTTGGCGCTCATCGGGCCGCCGAAGATGATCGCGCCGGCGTGGTCGCGCATCGTGCGCGGCAGCGGATCGCCACAGGCCGGACGGCGGATGTCGAGCTGCACGCCTTGCCGCTCCAGCAGCCGTCCGATGCGGCCGGGTGTCGAAAGCTCCTGATGCAGGACGATCAGGACCGTGTCGCGTGTCTCGCTCGTCATGCCTTTCCGCAAATCCTCATGTTGCCGTGCGTCGCACCTGCCTCGCAAGCAGCTGCGGCAGGAGAATGGCATGCGGCATCCATGCCATCGCGGTCGCCAGAAGTTTCGCGCCCGTGCCCGGCACGACGACCCGCTGGCCCGAAATCAGGCCAGCATAGGCCTGCTCCGCCGCGGCGCGGGGAGAAATCATTGTCGCCGATGCGTCCTTCATCGCGCCGGCATCGATCCCGGCGCGGGCCTGGAAGCCGGTCGCGATCGGGCCAGGGCAGAGCGCGCTGACTTTTACGCCGCTGCCGGCAAGCTCTTCCGCCAGCGCTTCCGTAAAGGACAGGACGAAGGCCTTGCTGGCGTAATAGACCGCCATGCCGGGGCCGGGCGCATAGGCCGCGATCGACGCGACGTTGAGGATGCCGCCCTTCGCTGCCGTCACGTCGGGCAGGAAACGATGCGTCAGCGCTGTCAGCGCGCGGACGTTGAGGTCGATCATGCCGAGCTGGTCGTCGACCGGCGCGCCCGCGAAGAGGCCCGTGCTGCCGAAGCCTGCGTTGTTGACGAGGTATTTCGTTGTCGCGCCATTCGCGGAAAGGGCGTCGGCAAGCTTGTTAGGAGCGTCGTGGGCCGCGAGGTCGAGCGCGATGACGAGCGGTTTCGGTTTTCCTGTCGCGGCGATCTCATCGGCGAGCGTTTCGAGGCGGTCGCCGCGTCGCGCGACGAGCGCGAGATCGTGGCCCTTCGCCGCAAAAACGCGCGCGAGTTCGGCGCCGATGCCGTCGGATGCGCCCGTGATGACGGCGACGGTGCGTGTTGCGTCGCTCATGCCGTGCCGCCTTTCAGCACCGCGCCCCAAGGGCCAGCACCCTTCAAATCTTCCGGACCTTCGCGCTCGGCGCGTTGGCGCAGTTCGACGCGGTCGCGCGACGACACGCCGAGAAGCTCGGCAACGCGCCACACGATATTCTCCTCGAATTCGTGCACCTCGCCGTCGGCGTAGGCCATCTCCCAGAGCGCCTCGATGACGGCGTGGCGGCCGGCATCGTCGAGCCGGCGCTTCAGAATATGCGTAAAGGCGAAGAGATCGACCGCCTCGCGTTCGTCTTCGGTCGCCTGCGCGATCAGGCTGCGAGCCTGCGCGGGATCGAGCTCGTATCGCTCGCGCACGAGGCGTTCGAGCCGCATGGCTTCCGCCGCATCGACCGTGCCGTCGACGCCGGCAATATGAACGAGCAAGGCAACGGCCGCGACGCGGTGGTCGTCGGCCGCGAACGCTTCCGGCGCGCGCGTACCGGTGGCGAGATCGTCGAGGAATGATCGCAGGGCTTCGAGCATGGACACTTCCGAAGGTGGTCCGGCTTACTTAAGGAAGTGTTGACGGCCGTGCCATAGCGGGACGGCCAGCCCTGCCAGAGAGCCCAGAGCCGCATGTCGTCCATCACCCTCGCCAAAGCCTGCAATATCGTCGATGCCGCCCTCGCCAAGGGCCACGAGAAGAAACTCCTGCCGCTGACGGTCGTCGTGCTCGATGCGGGCGGACACATGGTGGCGCTGAAGCGTGAAGACGGGTCCGGAATTGCGCGCGTCGAAGTCGCGACCGCCAAGGCTTGGGGTGGCCTCGGCATGGGATTCGGTTCGCGCGAATTGTTCGACCGCGGGTCAAAATTCCCACATTTCGTTACCGCCTACACGGCCGTGACGGGCGGTCGTGCGATGCCCGCCGCCGGCGGCGTGCTGATCGTCGAGAATGGCAAGATCATCGGCGGGGTCGGCATTTCCGGCGACACGTCGGACAACGACGAGATGTCTGCAATCGCGGGGATCGAGGCAGCTGGGTTCACCGCGAAGACGGGGGCGTAGTCAAAACCCGATCGGGCCGAGATCGCCAATGGTCTTTCGATCGTCGAGCAACCCGCGCGTACGCCCCTTGAGCTGTACACGGCCGTCCACGACGGTAATTTCGTAGAGATTATACGCCGCGCGATGCGTGCGCGTGCCGCCGGACGCCGAAGCCGAAGCTGCGCCGACGACTGGCACGCCGGTGCCGCGCCCGTCACCGACGCGCGAAAGCGACAGGCGGTGGTTATGGCCGTGAATCACGAGATCGGCGCCATGCTGGCGCAGCACCGCCTCGCATTCGCGCGCATCGGTCAAGCCGCGCGCCGGCGTTGCGCCGGTGCGGTGCGGTGGATGATGGATCATGACGACGCGCGCGAGCTTCGCGCTGGCGGCCTCGTCGAGCGCCGCGGCGAGCCGCACACGTTGCGTGCGACCGATCTTGCCCGACGCGATCAGCGGCGCGGTCGGCACCGCCGACGACACGCCGATAAGCGCCACGCCGTTGCGCCGTCGCACATAGGGCCATGCCGGCTGGCCGGACGTGTCGTCGGTCGTCCAGGGGGCAAAGGTGCGCGCAACCAGCGGCAGCGCGGAGCGCACATAGGCGTCGTGATTGCCGGGCACGAAGGACACGCGGTCGGGCGGACCGAGGTCTTCCAGAAACTTTCGCGCGAGCAGGAATTCGGCGGGAAGCGCGATGTTCACCAGGTCGCCGGTGCAGGCGATGTGATCGGGCTTCTGCGCATGAATGTCGGCGACGATGCGCGCCAACACATCCATGTCATGCGTCTCGGAGCGGCCTCGCGTCCAGTTGAGATAGCCGGTCAGACGCTTGCCCGCGAGCTCGCGCAGCTTTGGGCGCGCGAGCGGGCCGAGATGAACGTCGGTCAGGTGGGCAAGGAGAAACGTCACGTGCCTTTCCCGTGTCTCTCCAATGCCGTGGCGTCAAGCGTGGTAGGAGAACCGCTCATTCGTCGCAGGAGACATTGCAGCGGAATGCCCGAAGATTTTCGCACGCGGGTGACACGCGCCCTGATCCTGCGCTGGGGTCTCCTGCGTCGCGCCATGACGCTCGGTGTCCGCATTCTTGTCGAGGACGAGGCCGGGCGCATCCTGCTCGTGCGCCACACCTATGTGCCGGGCTGGCATTTTCCGGGCGGCGGCGTCGACATCGGCGAAAGCATTTTGGCCGCAGCGATCCGCGAGACGCGCGAGGAAACGGGCGTCGTTCTGCCGGCGCGCCCTATGCTTGTCGGGCTCTACCGCAACACGGCGGCTGCGGGCCGCGACCATGTCGCGCTGTTCAGGGCGACGACAGACTCGTCACAAGCCTTGCGCGGCGATGCCGAAATTGCCGAACTCGGCTGGTTTTCGCGAAGTACCTTGCCAGACGGAACGACGCGGGCGACGCACGTACGATTGGCAGAAATCTTCGACGGTGCGTCGCTCAGCGAAACCTGGTGAGGTTACGGGGCTAGCGTTACTCCGCCGGCGCCTGCGCCCACATTTCAGGATGCAGTTCTTCGCGCCGGTTCGGAAAAGCGAGCGCGCAGATCAGCGTGACGACCGCAAAGCCCGCGAGAACCAGCACGGCCGATGTCAGGCTTCCCGTGCGCTCGTGCAGGTAGCCGACGAGCGGGTTGGCCACTGCGCCGCCAAGGAAGCCGACGAAGAAGCGGATCGAATAGATTTTCGTGCGCAACGCCGGTGAAATGTAGCGCGCCGTCATCGTCTCGTTGACGGTCACCTGCCCGAAGACGACCGCGGCGATGAGGCCCGCCAGAGGCAGCACGACCCAGCCCTGCGCATTGGCGAGCAGCAGCAGCGCCGGCGCCAGCACGAGCGCAAGCGGCAGAAAGATGCGCTTCAGAGTCGTCTTGTCGATCAGCCGGCCGACGGTGAACTGCGTCACCGCTCCGCACAGCGTCACGGCAAAGGCGATGACGCCGACGATCGGCAGGAAATTCGGATCGCTCGCAAGCCGCTCTTCCATCAGTTTTGGTAGCAGGATCGTAAAGGCGTTGAAGACGAGGCCAGACACGACGGCGATCGCGAGCAGCACGATGAGCGCGCGCCGGACCACCGCCGGCGGAATGGCGGGGAATGGCCGGTTGGCGAAATTCGCATCGTTGTGGATCGCCGGCATGCGCAGCCACAGAACCGCGACAGCGAGGCACGCAAGGCCCGGCACCACGAAGGCAATGCGCCAGCCGAACGCGCCGGCCAGAAACGCTGTGACGAGCGGCGCAGAGGCCACGCCGATATTGCCGAAGACGCCATTCGTACCGAGCGCGCGGCCGGGCGATGCGCCGGCGCCCTCGACGAGCATCGCCGTGCCGATCGGATGATAGATGGCGGAGAACAGCCCGGCCGCGGCGAGCGCCGTCATCAGCGCCCAGGTCGAATCGACGGCCGCGGCGGCCATCAGCGACAGGCCCGTGCCGACGAAGAAGGCGGTCATCATGTTGCGACGGCCGAACTTCGCCGCGAGCCAGCCTTGTGGCAGCGACGCCGCACCGTAGAGCACGAACATGCCGGTGCCGAGCGCGAGAATCGGGCCGTAATCGGACCCGAATGGTCCACCCGGCCGCGCCATCGCGAGCACGGCAGTCGGCAGGATCAGCAGCGTGTAATGCGTCAGGAAATGCGCCGCATTGATCAGCGCAATGAGCGAGCGGCTGTTTTCGGGCGGCGCGGGTGGCATCTCAGCTCTATACGCCGAAGTTTCGGCGTCGAGAATGGCAGCTGCGGCATGGCTGCCTTGCGCAGGTCAAGTTAGCACGCCGCGGTGAGAAAACTCGGCTGCCAGATCGACGCCGAGCACGAAATGCACCGTGTCCATACCGATCGCCTTTGCCGCCGCGATGTTACGCGGGGAGTCATCGATCAACAGCAAATCTGCAGCGCGCAGTTCGTAGCGCTCCAAAAGCAGCGCGAAGATACGCGGATCGGGCTTCACCAGTCCCTCGCGGCCCGACACGATCACCCCATCGAACCAGTCGTAGAAAGGAAAGTGCCGTCGCGACAGGTCGAATTTGTCGGCGGGATAGTTGGTGATGCCGTAAACCTTCTCGCCGCGTGCCTTCAATTGCGCAAACAGAGAAACATTCTCCTCAATGGCCCCGTTGAGTGCTTCCAGCCACCGTGTGTCGAACGCTTCGATTTTATCGCGATATTCCGGAAAAGCAGCAACGCGGGAAGCAATGTTCGGCGCGATCGAACCGGCGTCCAGTTCGAGGAGCCATTCGTGCGAACAGGCGTTGGTGAGAAACGCTTCCATCGCCGCATCGTCGCCGTCGAACATCTTCCGATAGAGATTGCGCGGGTCCCACCGCACCAGCACGTTGCCAATGTCGAAGACGACCGTCGGCGGCATCTTTGCGCTCATTGCCGGGCCTCGCGCGTCAGTCGCAAGCCGTCCTGCAACGCGCGCACGGCGGGTACGTCCGTCTCGCCGTCGACCGCGAAACGCGCGACGATCCAGGCGCGCGCTGTGCCCGGCTGAATCGATGTCGGCGCGCCGGTTGCGTCGGCCGGCCCTGCGATACGTAGCTTCGTGCCCGCGCGGCCGATCGTGGCCGCAGTTGCGAGCGCCACGCGATCGCCCCGCTCGTTCAGCACCTGCAGCGCGAAGAAACGGCGCCCGGTGACGGGGATCGCGATATCGATCGGCCCGGACGAAAGATCGAGCCAGGCGGACGAAACGAGGGTGTCGGGATCGGGTGGCCCGAAGGCCACGCCCAGCGACGCATCCACCGCGCGTTGATGCAGGAAGGTCCCTGTGGGCGCGCAGCCGAGCCCCGGCAGGGCGCAGGTCGTGAGGCGGCGTCGCAAATCGTCGGTCGCGTCAGCCGGGATGGCTGCGACAGAGACGACGGCGCCAGCAACTGCGCCGAGCGCAAACAGACCACCGCAAAGTATCGAAAGTCCGTTGCTCACGCCGATGTCTCGCGCCGCACCAGTGCCGGCGGCCGCCACGTGCCTGTTCCGGATTTCGGCGCGTAGAGCCGCAGGAAGAGTCGGAAGGCATCCGGCGGCGCAGGCAGCCAGTTGGCAGCAGGATCGTCGGGCGGCGACGCCTGCACCAGTACGTCGAGCGAGCCGTCTGCATTGCGCCGCAGATCGGCCTTGCGGCTTGTTAGCGAGGCCTGCGCGTCTCCCGCCGGACGCGCGTCGGCCGCCGAAGTCGAAAGGCCCCAAAACGCCTCCGTAGTCTGTTGACCGCCTGCGGCAAAACGCAGGACGTATGTCGAGCGGCCCACCAGAGCGCGGCCGTCGGCATCCGTAGCTGTCTCGAAGGTGCGGATCGTGTCGTCTGGAAAGCCCGCGGGATCGCGAAGGACGTGTAGTGCGCGGCTAAGAAGTACTGGCAGGGCCGCATCTGGCGAGCCGTCGATCCAGCCGGCATGGACCTGCATATCCGCAGCAAGCCGCGCGACCGCCACACGTGCGCCGGAGAAGCCGACGGCAGCGCCGGCGACAATCGAGAGAACGACGGCGAGCGCCGCGAGCGGACGCCGCACGGTCAACGCGGCGTCAGAGGCCGCGCTTGAAGACCAGCGTGCCGGGCTGCGATTTGATCGTCAGCAGGTAGCCCGTCTGGTCCCAGGTGGGGCCGGAATGCAGGATGCCGAGAAAGAGCCGCTCGAAGGCCATGACGTCGTTGCCGCACGCCTTTTTCGTCTGGGCGACCGGGCCCATCGCGAGCTTCTTGCCCTTCTGCGGATAGAGCGCCGCGGACCAGGTGTTGCAGCCGGACGTGCCGGTGCCGCGATAATTATCGTCGATCGACAGCGACGCTTCGCTAGGCGGCGACTTGCCGTTGATCTCAGAGAGGTTCCACGTCTGCTTGGTCGGAAAATTCGCTTCGTATTCCGACAGATCCTTGCCGGTTGGCTTTGGCTGCTCGGGATAGGTCGGCGCGCCAGAGCGCCGCGGTGCCGCCTGCGCCGATGCAACGACCGCAGCCGTCATCAGAACCGCAAGTGCGCTCCGTCCTGCGAAACCTGACCACGTCGACGTCATCTGTCTTGTCTCCCGTTAGCCGGCGTTCTTTCCGACAAATGTGGCAAAGCTTCGGAATGTCACCCGACGAGCGGCACACCGATCAGCCAGCGGTGTCCCCATAGCAGCATGAACGCGTAGAGCGCGAGACCGATGACGACAACGGCGATATCGGCGACGACACCGCCATGCTTGCGCCCAAGCGGGCCCATCGCGCCGCGTTTCTTCACCGAAATCCGGTCGTAAACCCCGAAGGCCAGAAACGACGCGAAGAGGATGACGCCGGCGAGATCGCCATTCGCGATCAGATGCGACAGCGCCCAGATTTTCACCGCCGCCAGCATCGGGTGCTTGGCCCGGTCACGGATGTGCGAGGGGATGTAGGCGGCAACGAGCAGGATGAATGCAAAGGGCATCAGCACGAAGGAAATGTGCTTCGTCCAGACCGGCGGATACCAGAGCTGCGGGTTTGCCGGACTGCCGCGGGAAAGTCCGACGCCCCAGACAATGAGCACGAGGCCGACAAGCGAGACGGCCGAGAACAGGCCTTTGTACCCGCCCTCGCCAAGTTTCGCGCGAAGGTTTTCGCGCGTGGCGGGGATGGTCGGCACGACATGGATGCCGAGGAAGACGACAAGGCCGAGAAGAAGAACGAGCATGCCCGGAGCCTAGACGGATTCGCGACGGCGCGCGCGATACCATTCGACGAGCGCGGCGACGCCGTCCCCAACGCTAGTCGAAGGCCGATAGCCGGTCAGCCGCTGCAACAGCGCGCCATTGGCATAGGTGGCGGGCACATCGCCCTTTTGCATCGGCAAGTAGTTGCGGTGCGCTTTCTTGCCGAGCGCGCTTTCCACCGCATCGACGAAATCGAGCAACGCGACCGGACTGCCCCGCCCGATGTTCACGATTCGGAATGGCGCGACGGGCGACAGCGTGGGATCATCGGTATCGGCCTGCGCGCCGGGCACGGTATCGGCGAGCCGAACGATGGCCTCGACGAGATCGTCGATGAAAGTGAAGTCACGGCTCATGTCGCCGTTGTTATAGATGTCGATGGTGCGGCCGGCTTCGATCGCCTCGACGAATTTCAGCGGCGCCATGTCGGGCCGGCCCCACGGCCCATACACCGTAAAAAAGCGAAACATCGTCGTCGGCAGCGACCATAGATGCGCATAGGCGTGCGCCATCACCTCGTTCGCTTTCTTCGTTGCGGCGTACAGCGTGATCGGGCGATCGGTGTTGTCGGTCTCGTAGAAGGGCACATCGGTGCGCGATCCGTAAACGGACGATGTCGATGCGCAGAGAAGATGCTTCGGCGGCGCGATACGCGCGCATTCGATGAGGTTGAAGAAACCGGTGAGATTGGAATCGACGTAAGCGCGCGGATGTTCGAGGCTGTAGCGGACGCCCGCCTGCGCCGCGAGATGCACGACGACGTCCGGCTGCGCGGTATCGTAGGCGGTCTTCAGGGCATCGAAATCTTCCAGCATGCCCGTGTGCTGGCGAAAACCGTTCGAGCGTTCGAGCACGGCAAGACGGTCGCGTTTCAATTGCAAATCGTAATAAGCGGTCATGCCGTCGAAACCGTCGACGAAATGGCCGTCGTCGAGAAGACGCTTACACAGGTGGAAGCCAATGAAGCCGGCCGAGCCGGTGACGAAGACGCTCATCGGCTCTTTTTTATCAGCGGGCTTGTCGCGAAAACCGGTGACCACTTTTCGCGCCCGCCTCTTACGAGTCTCGAGAAATGCGCACGAGTGTGAACAGGCCGAGCGGCGCAAGCGCACGGCGTTCGACGAGCGTTGCGCCGGCCTTCGCGTCGATCCAGTCGCCTATGATGGCGAAGGGAAATTCCGGCCGCCAGCCAAGTTTCGCCGCGCGCTTGCCGAGCCAATGTTCGATTATGGCGATCGGACCGCGCTCGGCGCCGACATGATTCACGAGCACGATCTCGCCGCCGGGCTTCACGACGCGGAAAAGTTCGTCGAGCGTCTTCTTGGGGTCGGGCACGACGGTCATCACATAAGGCGCGACGACGCAGTCGAAAGCGGCATCGGGAAAGGCGAGCCGCATTGCGTCCATGCGCAGCAGACCTTCGACGCCGCCGAGTTTTTCCCGCGCGGCGCGTTGGCGCGCCCGCTGCAGCATCGGTTCGGAGAGATCGACGCCAACGATGCGG
Organism: Beijerinckiaceae bacterium; assembly: GCA_965246795.1. Classification (GTDB taxonomy): domain Bacteria; phylum Pseudomonadota; class Alphaproteobacteria; order Rhizobiales; family Beijerinckiaceae; genus JAJXWB01. Next base: position 251,765 of record CBDFFN010000007.1, read on the forward strand.
GTCGCGGACGAGAACATCGGAAGTTCAAGGCCGGTGCCGACACCGACATCGAGCACGCGACCACCGTCACGCGATGCGGCGGCCGCGGCGGCGCGGCGGCCCGGCGCCATGACGGCGGTGAAGACGAGATCGTAGACCGGGGCCCAGCGGGCGTAGGCCTCTTCGACATGCGTGTTGTCGAGCGCGCTCAGCGTGCCGTTCGCCATCGCGTCAGACCGCCTGGCGCAACGGCACAGCGACGCCTTGCGTCGCCGCGATGAACCCGCCGCCGAGAACACGCGCACGCGCAGACCCGTCAGCATAGAAGACGCAGGCCTGGCCGGGCGATACGCCGCTTTCGCCGCCTGGAAATTCCACATGCATGCCGGAGGCATCGGCATGCAGAACTGCCTGCACCGGGGCGCGCGTCGAGCGCACACGTGCATGGATCAGCAATCCCGCCCGCGCGACAATGCGCAGATCGCCGCCGCCGAGCCAGTTCACGTCGCGCAACGCCACTGTCGTTGTCGCAAGCGCCTCGCGCGGTCCCACGGTCACGCGCGCCGCAGCAGGCTCAATGCGCACGACGAACAACGGCGCGGCATCCGGCCCTTCCACACCGCCGAGATTGAGGCCCTTGCGCTGACCGACAGTGTAGTACGCGACACCTGCATGTCGGCCGAGCACGCGGCCATCGACATGTACGATGTCGCCCGCACGGCCGGCGTCCGGCGCGAGTTTTCGCACGATGTCGGAGTAATGGCCGGAAGGCACGAAGCAGATGTCCTGGCTGTCCGACTTGTCGGCATTCGGCAGGCCGAATTCGCGCGCCAGCGTGCGCACGTCGTCCTTCGTCATGTCGCCGAGCGGAAAGCGCAGCATGTCGAGCTGTGCCTGCGTCGTCGCGAACAGGAACCAGCTTTGATCGCGCGCTTCGTCGGCGGAACGGAACAAAGCCCGACGTCCGCCGACATCGCGCGACGAAATGTAATGGCCGGTCGCCATCACATCCGCGCCAAGATCCTTCGCCGTGCTGAAGAGGTCTGAAAACTTCACGGTCTGGTTGCAGGCGATGCACGGCACCGGCGTTTCGCCACGGGCATAGGCCTGCGCGAAGGGTGCGATGACGCCCTCACGAAACTTCTGCTCGTAATCGAGCACGTAATGCGGGAAGCCGAGCTTTGCTGCGACGTCGCGGGCATCGGAAATGTCGCGGCCGGCACAGCAGGCGCCCTTGCGCCCGCTGGCGGCGCCGTGGTCGTAAAGCTGCAGCGTCACACCCACGACATCGTAGTTTTCACGCGACAGCAGAGCTGCAACCACTGACGAGTCGACGCCGCCCGACATCGCGACGACGACGCGCGTCTCATTTGGCGGCTTGGGCAGGCCGAGAGAGTTCAGCGGACCGGACATTTGCGGCTTTTACCGAGACACGCGCGAAACTGCCAGTTTGCGCAAACTAGTCCTCAAATCGAGATGGAATAGCCGCCGTCGACCGGGATCGCGGTGCCGGTGACGAAATCCGACGCGGCGCTGGCGAGAAACACGCCGATGCCGCGAAAATCCGCGGGATCGCCCCAGCGACCGGCGGGCGTGCGTGCCAGTACACGATCGTGCAGGCCGTCGACCTGTTCGCGTGCGGCTTTGGTCAGCGCCGTGTCGATCCAGCCCGGCAGGATCGCATTGACCTGGATGTTGTCCGTCGCCCAAGCCGTCGCGAGCGCACGCGAAAGCTGCACGATGCCGCCCTTGCTCGCGCCGTAGGCGGCGGCAAACGGCGCGGCGAACAGTGTCATCATCGAGCCGATGTTGATGATCTTGCCGCCGCCCGCCGTTTTCATCAGCGGATACGCGGCTTGCGAACAGAGCAGCGCCGACGTGAGGTTCGTGTCTATCACCTTATGCCATTCGGCCGCCGACAATTCCTCCGGCCGCTTGCGGATCGACATGCCCGCGTTGTTCACGAGAATGTCGACGCGGCCGTAGCGGCTCTGCGCCGCGTGCATCAGCGCGTGGCAGGCGGTTTCGTCCGTCACGTCGGCCTCGACGAAACAGGCCTTTGCGCCCAGCTTCTCGAGTGTCGCGACGGCCGCCGCGCCTTTCGCGGCATCGCGGCCCGACAGCACGATCGACGCGCCAGACTGCGCGAAGCCTTCGGCGAGGCCGAGGCCGATCCCACCATTGCCGCCGGTGACGACAGCAACACGACCTTCGAGCGAGAACAGGGACATGCGGGCTCCATCGAGTCTTGCGGCACGCCCGCTTAGCGTATCGACTGCAGGCTGCCTATCGCGCCTTCATTGGATCTCGCATGACGCTTCCGACTTTCGACGCCCACGAACTTCTTGGCCGCCTGAAACCTTGGGTCGAGTGCGAGAGCCCGACCTTCGATGCCGGCGCGGTGAACGCGATGATGGCGCTTGTCGCGCACGAACTTACCGACATGGGCGCAGCGGTCGAGACTATCCCCGGCACGATGGGTCTCGGCAATTGCGTGCGTGGAACGTTCCCGCATCCGAGGAAGGGCGAGCCCGGCATTCTCGTGATGGGACATCTCGACACGGTGCATCCGCTCGGCACGCTGAACGTGCTGCCGTGGCGCATCGACGGTGATCGCTGCTACGGCCCCGGCATCTGCGACATGAAGGGCGGCAATGTCATCGCGCTCGCCGCGATCCGCGCGTTGCGCGACACCCCGCTGCCGATCACAGTCCTCTTCACCAGCGACGAGGAGATCGGCAGCCCTTCGACACGCAAACTTATCGAGGACGAGGCGAAGAAGCATCGCTATGTGCTCGTGCCGGAGCCCGGTCGCGAGGACAACGGCGTCACGACTGGTCGCTATGCGATCGCACGCTTCAACCTCAAGGCGACGGGCAAGCCGAGCCATGCTGGCTCACGGTTGAAGGACGGCCGCTCCGCCATCCGCGCGATGGCGCAGAAGATCGTCGCCATCGACACGATGACGACAGACGATTGCACCTTCTCGGTCGGCGTCGTGCACGGCGGCCAATGGGTGAACTGCGTCGCGACAACCTGCACGGGCGAGGCTTTATCGATGGCGAAGCGCCAGAGCGATCTCGATGCGGGCGTGGCGAAAATGCTGGCGTTGTCGGGCGATGAAGGCGGCGTGAAATTCGAGGTGACGCGCGGTGTGACGCGGCCGGTGTGGGAGCCGGATGCGGCAGTGATGAAGCTTTACGAGAGGGCGAAAACACTTGCCGAGGCGGACGGCATGACTTTGCCGCATGCAAGCGCAGGCGGTGGGTCCGACGGCAACTTCACCGGCGCGCTCGGCATCCCGACGCTCGATGGGCTCGGCGTGCGCGGTGGCGGCATTCACACGCTGGAAGAACATGTGTTGATCGACACGTTACCGCAGCGCGCGCGTTTGTTTGCGGGGTTGCTGGCGACGCTGCGCTAAGCCCCACCACGCCATGCGCGTTCGAACGGCAACCGCCAGGCATGCGGCGCGACGAGCTGGTGAACCGATTTTGGCCCCCAACCGTCCGGCGAATAGAGCCGCACCGGCGGCGGCGATTCCAGCAGGGGCACGGACACTTCCCAAAGCCGCTCGATACCGTCGGCGCTTGTGAACAGCGTGCGATCGCCGCGCATCGCATCGAGGATCAGCCGCTCGTAGGCTTCGAGCACATCGGTCACGAGGCCGGTCTCGCTCATCGCGAATTGCATCGATTGCTTGTCGAGTCGCATGCCCGGTCCCGGCCGCTTGCCGTAGAACGACAGCGACACTTTCGACGCATCGGCGAGATCGAAGGTGAGGTGGTCCGGGCCCTGTGCGCCGACGCCGGAACCCGCAGGAAACATGCTCTTCGGTGCTTCGCGAAACGCAATCGAAATGATGCGTTGGCCCTCCGCCATGCGCTTGCCGGTTCGCAGGAAGAAGGGCACGCCCGCCCAACGCCAATTATCGATGGCGCATTTCAAAGCGATGAAGGTTTCCGTGTCGGACTCCGGATCGACGCCGTGTTCGGCGCGATAACCTGCGTATTGTCCGCGAACAACGTTGTTCGGATCGATGGGCACCATCGAGCGAAACACCTTGTTCTTTTCCTCGGAGATCGGCGCGGGTTCGAGCGCGGTCGGCGGCTCCATCGCGACGAAGCCGAGAATCTGGAAGAGATGCGTGACGACCATGTCGCGATAAGCGCCAGTTGCTTCGTAGAACGCGGCGCGATTGCCGAGACCAAGCGTCTCCGGCACGTCGATCTGCACGTGGTCGATGAAATTGCGATTCCAGATCGGCTCGAACAGACCATTGGCGAAGCGGAAGGCGAGAATGTTCTGCGCCGGCTCCTTGCCGAGGAAATGATCGATACGGAAAATCTGGCTTTCGTCGAATACCTTGTGCAGCGACGCGTTGAGCGCGATCGCGCTTTCGAGATCGGTGCCGAACGGCTTCTCCATGATGACGCGCGATGCGTCGGTCAGTCCTGCTGCGGACAGGAGCCCGACCGCGGAGAGGGCTGCGGCGGGCGGCACGCTGAGATAGAGCAGCCGCCGGCACTCACCGAGTTCGGCCTCGGCCTTTGCGACAGCCGCTTTCAAAACCTCCGGACCGGCTTTGATCGGCACGTAGTCGAGCATCGACGCGAAGCTCTCCCACTCGCCGTTGCTGGCGCGCCGGCTTCCGAATTTCTCCAGCGCCTCGTGCACGAGCGTGCGAAAGCCTTCGGCATCCAAATCGTCGAGCGATACGCCGACGATACGACACGCCGGGATGAAGCCGGTCTGGATCAGCCGGAATAGGCCGGGCAGCAGCTTTCGCTTCGAGAGATCGCCAGTCGCGCCGACGAGGATGACGACCTGCGGATATTTCGGCCCGACGCCGGGCGGAATTTTGGCCAAATGCGTCCCCATCCTGCTCGTGCTCCGGTTCGGTAGCATTTGCCGTGCCGCGCGTTTCTGGAAGCCGCAACTATTCGCGGAACGAAATGACACTTTGAAGCGGCGTGAAACTTCCGGGGTCACATTCCGTACCTGCACCGGCTCGCACATAGATGCGATTCGTTTTGGTGAGGAAAAACATGCTTCGTAAAACCGCTGCAACACTGGCTGTTGTCTCGACACTCTTCGTGGGGGCTGGCGTCACGCTTGTTTCCGCGCAGGAAAAAACCGTCATGGTCGGCGGCGCACCGATGTATCCGTCGAAAAACATCGTCGAGAACGCGGTGAACTCGAAAGATCACACGACGCTTGTCGCGGCCGTGAAGGCTGCCGGTCTCGTCGAGACATTGTCGGGCGCTGGCCCGTTCACCGTCTTCGCGCCGACGAACGCCGCGTTCGGCAAGTTGCCGGCGGGCACTGTCGATACGCTTGTAAAGCCGGAGAGCAAGGCGACGCTGACGAAAATCCTGACTTATCATGTCGTGGCGGGCAAAGTGACTGCCGCCGATCTCGCCAAGATGATCAAGGACGGCAACGGCAAGGCGACGCTGAAGACCGTGCAGGGTGGCACGCTCACTGCGGAAGAAAAGGGCGGCAAGATCGAGCTCGTCGACGCTAAGGGTGGCAAGTCGACCGTGACGATCGCCGATGTTCTGCAGTCGAATGGCGTCATCCATGTCGTCGACACGGTGCTGATGCCCGGTGCGTGATCTTCATACGCTTTGAATGAAGAAGGCGAGGCGCGCGAGCGTCTCGTCTTTTTCATGGCGCCGTTACGCCACTTTCACCACGCCGTCTTTCACCAGCGTCTCGATTTCGCGCGCTGCATAGCCGGCCTGTCCGAGAATCTCGCGCGTGTGTTCGCCGTATCGGGGCGCGGGCTTGCCGAGTGTCGCCGGCGTCTTCGAGAATTTCGTCGGCGGTCGCGTCTCGCGAATGCGGCCCTCACTAGGGTGATCGCGTTCTGCAAAAAAACCGACGCTCTTCAGATGCGGGTGGTTCGGCAGATCGTCGAGACCAACGACGGGCGTCGCTGGAATATCGAGCCTGTCGCAGGTCGCCATCCATTCGGCCGACGTGCGTCCGACCATCGCAGTCGTCATCACGCCGTAGAGCTCGTGGATATGCTTTGCGCGAAGATTGCGGTCGGAGGCGATGGGCACGAGATCGCCGCGGCCGACATCGGCGAGAAACGCTGCCCAATGGTCACCGGTGTAGGGCAGCACGACGAGCCAGCCGTCCTTCGTTTGCATCGGTCGACGACCGTCCTTCAGAATGCGCTGATAACCAGCGGGGCCTTGCGGCGGCTCGAAACACAGGCCGCCCATATGCTCGGCCATGACGAAAGCCGCCATCGTTTCGAGCATCGGCACTTCGACCTGCTGGCCTTCGCCAGTGCGTGCGCGATGCAGCAGCGCCGCAAGCACGGCATTGACGAGCGCGAGACCGACCGTCTTGTCGGCGACGAGCGTCGCCATGAAGTCGGGCCGCTCGGCGTAGATTTCCGTCAGCGCAACAAGACCGGAGCCGGCCTGAATGACGTCGTCGAACGCCGGTCGCGCGCGATCCGGTCCGTCCTGACCGAACCCCGTCGCGACGCAATAGACGAGGTCGGGCTTTTCCGCCGCGCAGGCGGCATAGCCAAAGCCTAGACGCTCGATCGCCTCGACGCGCATGTTGTGCACGAGCGCATCGGCGCCATGTAGCAGCTTGCGCACGATCTCCTTGCCCGCGGGCTTTTTGAGGTCGACGACGAGCGAGCGCTTGTTGCGGTTGATCGCGAGATAGATCGACGACATGCCGGGATTCTTCGACACACCGTTCGCGCGGATGAGATCGCCTTCGAGCGATTCGATTTTTATGACGTCGGCGCCGTAATCGCCGAGAATTTGCGTCGCGAGCGGCCCGAGCACGACCGAAGAGAGATCAAGGATTTTCATGCCGGCGAGCGGGCCGGTTGGTTTTGTCACGTACGACCCTCCCCATTTTTGGGAAGCTTAGCGCAGCATCGTCGGGGATATCCACCAGTCCGGCCGCCTCAAACGCAATTCCCGCGCGGCGCGGGCGGCGGCGTGGCACGTGTCGAACAGCGCAAAGCAGGTTGCCCCGGAACCTGACATGCGTGCGAGACGATTGTCCGACAGCGCGCGCAAGTCCGTGAGCACGTCGGCGATGACAGGCGCGACGCGCATTGCCGGTGCTTCGAGATCGTTCCGGCCTTCGACGATGGTGTCGAGCGTGATCGCGCGCGGCGCGGATGAGAGTTGCGCCAGGATCGTGCCCGGTGCCAGTCCCAGCGCCTTGAACACCGGCGCGGTTTCGACCGCGACACGGGGGTTCACGAGGACTGCAAAAAGCCTTGGCATGTCGAGCGGTGCGCCCACGTTCTCGCCCGCGCCACGCATCGTGCGCGCCTGCGGCTCGAGACAGACCGGTACGTCGGAGCCTGTCGCGCGCGCTGCTTCCATGAGGCGCGGATCGTTCGCGGCGATGCGATTGTGCTGCGCGAGAAGCCGCAGTGCTGCCGCGGCGTCGGACGAGCCGCCGCCGACGCCCGCCGCGACTGGCAGGCGTTTTTCCAGCGTGAACGCACCCATCTTCAATTCGGGAATGCGTGCGGAGAGATTGCGCGCGGCGCGCAGCACGAGATTGTCGGTGACGTCGCCGGCCTGCGCGGCGGTCGGGCCGCGTGTGGCGAGTGCGAGGTGTTTGCCCGACTCGAACGTCAGTCGGTCAGCGACGCCTGCGAAGGCGACAAGACTGTCGAGGTCATGGAAGCCGTCGGCACGGCGGCCAAGGACATGCAGCGTGAGGTTGATCTTTGCCGGTGCGCGCGCGGTCAGCGTTCCGGTCCTCACCGGCCGGCGGACTCCACCATCTCCGCCATGCGGGTGGCATCCTCGCCGCCGATTTCGCGCAAACCGTCGGCGACGCCATCACGGTCGGCATCGCTGCGGTTCTGGCTGACCTTCCACTTGCCTTCCATCCGCGCGATCGGAATCTCGATCCCGACGATGCCACGCACCTGCGCATCGACGAATTTTTCCGGCGCGTCGGTCACAGCCCAAGACTCTGCGCGCGACGCCTCGTGGCGGTTCGTCAGCGCGGAAATCTGGTCGTGCAGCCACGCTGCATCGTCGATCGCGGTCAGCGGCCCGTAGACATGCACCATCGCGTAATTCCACGTCGGCACGACGCGTCCGTGTTCGCGCTTCGATGCATACCAGGCGGGCGTGATGTAGCTGTCGACGTCCTGGAACACGACGAGCGCCTCACGCGCGCCGTCGGCTTCCTGCCAGACCGGATTGGCGCGCGCGACATGCGCACGCAACGTGCCGTGCGGTCCCCGCTCCGCGTCGAGCAGGAACGGGATAGGATTGGCGTTAAGCCCGCCCGGGCCGTTCGTGATCAACAGACCCAACGGCCGCGCGCGGATCAACCCGTGGAGCCGCGCGGAATCCTGCTCGTGAAAATGCGGCGGCAGATACATGGCGCGATGGTCAGCCGCCGTTCGGCTTTGTGTCGACTTGCGGTGCGACGGCTTCCGTCGGCTTCTCTTCGTCCAGGCCGCGGTCGATCTTGTCGAGGATCTTCTTCAAGTCGTCCGGTTCGGGCTTGAGGTCACGCGCGTGGTTCCACTGAAATTTCGCTTCCAGCTTGCGACCGATTTTCCAGTAGGCATCGCCGAGGTGGTCGTTGATCACCGGATCGGAGGCCTTCAAATCGATCGCGCGTTCGAGTTCGATCACCGCCTCGTCGTACCGACCTAGCTTGAAATGAGCCCAGCCGAGACTGTCGACGATATAGCCATCGTTTGGCCGCAGCTCGACCGCGCGACGCAGCTTGCCGAGCGCATCTTCGAGATTCTCGCCGCGATCGACCCAGGAATAGCCGAGGTAGTTCAGCACCAGCGGCTGATCCGGAAAGAGCTGCAGCGCTTTCTGGAAATCCGCTTCGGCCTGCGGCCATTGCTTGTCGCGCTCGTAGGAAATGCCGCGGTAGTAATACAGCGACCACAGGCTTTTGCCGGGCTTCGTCGAAGCCTCGATCGCCTTCGTGTAGCTGGCGATCGACTCGCGAAATTCCTTGCGCGAGCGTTGCAGATTGCCGAGCGCCGAAAGTGCATCTTCGTCGCGCGGATTCTCGCTGACGATCTGCTGCAGATGTTTCGACGCTTCGTCCTTCTTGTCGAGCGTCTCAAGCAGCAGCGCTATCTGGATGTCCGCATTGGTGCGCAGCGGCGAGCCTTCCGGCACCGAATTGTAGATGTCGATCGCTTGCTCATATTGCTTGAGACGCTCCGACACGTCGGCGAGCGTCACGAGTGCAAGCGCATTGTCGGGCGTAAGGAAAAGCGACAGCCGCAGGTAGATCATCGCCGCGAGTTCGTCGCCCTGCCGGCCACCGACGGCGCCGAGACCGTAGAGCACTTCCGCCGCGCCCTGCTCCGCCGTCTTCACGAAGGGTTCGAGCGGCTTGTTGGCGGCGAGCGTCGCCTGCGCCGAGGCGATCAGGGGATGGCGCGGCAGCACAGCGTCGAAGGCGTCGTAAGCACGCTTCGCTTCGGCGCGATCGCCATTCGTCGCCATAAAGCGGCCGTAGGCGTCGACGAGCCGCAACGTGCCTTTCTCGGCACCGTAGAGCGCTGCGAAGCGCTTCTTCGCTTCGGCCTTGTTGCGCAGGACATCGGCGATCAGCGCACCATGATAGTCGCGGAACGATTTGAACGCATCGTCGCGCAGTTTCTCGACCGAGGCGAAGGCCTTTGCGCTGTCACCCGAACCGACCCAGGTCCAGGCCGTCAGCAGCGTTGCGGTGAGATCGCGCTGTACGCCGGCGCCGCCTTTGCCGAGATCGGCACGCGCCGCGTCCCATTTCTTCTGCTTGATGGCGCGAATGCCGAGCGCGAGATGTGCAAGCCCGCTGTTAGGATCGCGCGCGACCAGCCGCTCCGCGAGACCGAAGGCGTCCGGCATGTTGCCGTTGGCGATCGAAGAGACAAAGGCGCGCTCAAGCAGTTCCGCGTTTTTAGGATCGGCGCGCAACGCCTCCCGGAAGAAGGTGGAGGCGGCGAGCGTGTCGCGCTCCGCGCCGGCGACCAGCGCCGCGAGGTAATTGCCGGACGGACTTGCACCGACCTCGAACGGAGTCGGCACAGCAAGATTTTCCCGCGATTTTGCAGCGGCAGGCGCGGCGGTATTCGCCGCCAGCAGGCCGGCCATTGCCAGACCGGTCAATTTAATTGCGGACCGGCCGCGCACGTGCGCGAAAACTCCGGACGATTGCGGGGAGAACAGCAGCACGGGAGAGTCCTGGCGCATGGGAAACGACACGCGTCGCGGCGGCGTGTCTGCCCGGGCAAGATGGCCCGTTTGCGGCAAGGCGGCAAGCGCGGCCGGGGCGCCTATGCGGGCCCATTTCGCCACAGATGCGTAGAACTTGCGCAGTCCCGCGCCGCCTGTCTCGAAAATCCTTGGCCCCGCCCCCATTTCTGCGGCAGAGGAAGACCCGATGGCCAAGCCGATCGTCGTCACATTGCCGCACCAGCTCGGCGCGCAGGAAGCGCAGCGCCGGCTCGAAGCGGGCCTGGGCCGCCTCGAGCGCGAGTTTTCGTCCGTCCTGTCGTCGACGAATGTGGCCTGGAAGGCGAATCACGCTGAACTCGCGGTGGGCGCGATGGGTCAGCATGTGCGCGCCGGCATCGACGTCTTCGACGACCTCGTGCGGGTCGAGGTGCAGCTGCCGTGGATCCTCTCGCGCCTGCAGAGCCGGGTCGCGGAATTTCTGGAGCGGCAGGGCCACAGGGCGCTGGAGATCGCGCCAAAACCCGGCAACTGAGGACCGGCGATGCACGACGATCATCCGCATGACGACGCGGGGCACGATCATTCGCACGACCATGATCACGATCACGGCGAGGGTTCGGCGCTCCCCGACATCGCGCTGCGCGTACGCGCGCTGGAAAGCGTGCTGATCGAGAAGGGCCTCGTCGATCCCGCCGCGCTCGACCGCATCGTCGAGACCTACGAAACAAAGGTCGGACCGCGCAACGGCGCGCAGGTTGTTGCACGCGCCTGGATCGACCCCGCGTTCCGCGAACGGCTGCTGGCCGACGGCACAGCGGCGATCGACGAACTTGGGTTCGGCGGCCGCGGCGGCGAGCATCTGGCGGTCGTCGCCAACACCGACAAGACGCATAACGTCGTCGTCTGCACGCTCTGCTCCTGCTACCCGTGGCCGGTGCTGGGCCTGCCGCCGATCTGGTACAAATCGGCGCCCTATCGCTCGCGCGCCGTCATGGACCCGCGTGGCGTGCTTAAGGATTTTGGCGTCGAATTACCGCCCGACAAGAAAATCCGCGTTTGGGATTCGACGTCGGAGATGCGGTACATGGTGCTGCCGCAGCGCCCCGCCGGTACGGACGGTTTCGACGAAGCGCAACTTGCGGCGCTCGTCACACGCGACAGCATGATCGGCACCGGGTTTCCAAACTTGCCAGGTGCGCCCGCGTGAACGGCGCGCAAATCTCTTTCAGAGCGCGCCTATGAATGGCGCGCAGGATCTCGGCGGCACGATGGGGCACGGCCCCGTGCAGCCTGAGCCGAACGAGCCGACGTTCCATGCCGACTGGGAGCCGCGTGTGCTCGCCAACGTCATCGCGACGCAGGCGATCGGCTGGTGGAACGGCGATGCGAGCCGCTTCGCGCGCGAGTCGTTGCCGCCGGTGCAATATCTGACGTCGAGCTACTACGCGATCTGGTTCGCAGCGCTCGAAAAGATTCTTACGCAAAAAGGGATCGTCAAAAGCGACGACGATTCTTGCCGGCCGTGCGCTGCACGAGGCGCCAAAGCCGCCGCGCGTGTTCGAAGCGAAAATCGTCGAAAGCGCGTTAAGAAAAGGCTGGCCGTCGTCGCGCGACGCGAAGACAAATCCGCTATTCGCCGTCGGCGACACGGTACGCGTGAAGAATTTCCATCCCGAGCATCACACGCGCCTGCCGGGATACATGCGCGACCGTGTCGGCGTGATCGAAATTCAGCGCGGCTGCTACGTCTTTCCCGACACAAACGCGCACTTCGCCGGCGAGCAGCCGCAATGGTGCTACTGCGTGCGCTTCTCCGCGACGGAACTCTGGGGCGAAGGTGCAGACCCAACGGTCGAGGTCTCTTTCGACGCGTTCGAGCCCTATCTTGAGCGCATCTGAACCTGTCTTCTCCGAGCCGTGGGAAGCGCAGGTCTTTGCGCTCGCGACGAGCCTGCAGGACCGCGGACTGTTCACCGGCGCGGAATGGGCGGACATGCTCGGCGACGAGATCGCTCGAGATACATGCCGGCCGTATTACGAATCATGGCTCGCCGCGCTGGAGCGGATGGTTGTTGCGAAGGGCGCGAGCGATGTTTCGAGGCTCACGGCGATGAAGGCTGCCTGGGATCATGCCGCGCGAGAAACGCCGCACGGGCAGCCGATCGAACTGACGTCAGGCAAATAGCGGACGATCCCAGCTTCGGCTAAGACGCGAAGATGCCCGGCACGAAGCCAAAGCCCGCCCACGCGCATGTCATCGGCGAAGACGGTCGCGCGCGCTGCCCGTGGCCCGGTGCCGATCCGCTCTACGTCACCTACCACGACACCGAATGGGGCGTTCCCGAATACGATGGCCGCGCTCTGTTCGAAAAACTGATCCTCGATGGATTTCAGGCGGGCCTCTCGTGGATCACGATCCTCAAGAAACGGCCGAATTTTCGCGCCAACTTCGATGACTTCAAGCCCGAAACGATCGCGCGATACGGCACTGACAAAGTCGAGGCGCTGATGCTCGACGCGGGCATCATCCGCAACCGACAGAAGATCGAGGGCACGGTTCTCTCCGCGAAAGCGTGGCTCGCGATCGAGGAACGCGAGGGGTTTTCGCAATTTCTCTGGAAGCATCTCGACGGCAAGCCGCTGCAGAATGCTTGGAAGCATGTCGGCGAGGTACCGGTGTCGACGCCGGTCTCCGATGCGATGTCGAAGGCGTTGAAGGCGGAGGGCTTCAAGTTCTGCGGGCCGACGATCGTCTATGCTTTCATGCAGGCGACGGGGATGGTGAACGACCATCTCGCCGGCTGTCATTGCCATTTCACTTGCGCGAAATTGGCGGCGCCGACAGCAAAATCGGCAAAAAAGTCCCTCCGTCGCGTATGAGCCGCGCCGCACCACCCCGCGCGTGGCAGCGCATGCTGTCCGGCCGACGACTCGATCTCCTCGATCCCTCGCCGCTCGATATCGAGATTTCCGACATCGCACATGGGCTTGCCCGCGTCGCGCGCTGGAACGGCCAGACACACGGGCCCCACATCTTCTCGGTCGCGCAGCATTCGGTTCTGGTCGAGGCGATCCTCGATGCGATGATGCCGGGCGCGGAACGCACCTTGCGGCTTCTGGCGTTACTGCACGACGCACCGGAATATGTCGTCGGCGACATCATTTCGCCTTTCAAGGCCGTCATCGGCGACGCCTACAAAGCCACCGAGAACCGAATTCTGTCCGCGATCTTGCTGCATTTCGGCCTGCCGCCTTCGCCGGCGCCGGCCGCCGCAAAGCTGCTGAAGCTCGCGGACCGCTCCGCGGCCTTTCATGAGGCGACAAGGCTGGCCGGGTTCGCTATGGACGAGGCCCGCAAATTCTTTGGCAGGCCTGAGGCCACGCCGAGGGATTTGGTAAACCTCTTGCAGCCGCTTTCATCCGCGGATGCGGAGGCAAGATTCCTTGCCCGCTTCGCCGCCGTGGATGGAATGGATCGCTGATGTCTCGCGTGCATGTCTGCTCGCTGCGCCTGATCGACGAGACCGCACGCCAGACCGGCGCTCGCTCGCTCGTCACGCTCATCAATGTCGGAACGCCGGTTGGCCGCCCGACCGTGATCGAGGAGGACCGGCACCTCTTCATCGGCGTGTCCGACATTGCCGAACCGATGGACGGGCACATCCATCCCGCCGAGGAACACGTCGAAAAAATCTTGCGCTTCGCGAAAACCTGGGACCGCAAGGAGCCGGTGATCGTGCATTGCTATGCCGGCGTCTCGCGCTCGACGGCAGCAGCCTTCATCATCGCCTGCGCGGTGTCTCCCGAGCGCGACGAGCGGGAGGTGGCGCGCGCCATCCGGGCCTCGTCGCCCACCGCGACGCCGAACCGGCTCCTGGTTTCCGTCGCGGACAGAATGATGGGCCGTGGCGGCCGCATGATCGCGGCCATCGACGCCATCGGCCGCGGCGAAGACTGTTTCGAAGGCGTGCCCTTCGCGCTGGAATTGACATGAGAAACCTTTGACGGACAGCAAAGCCAGCACGGAGAAAGCCGTCGCTTCGATGCCCTTCGAGGAGGCGATGCGCGAACTCGAGGAAATCGTGAAACGGCTCGAAGCCGGTACGCTCTCGCTCGAGGATTCGATTGTTGCCTACGAGCGCGGCGAGCACCTGAAGCAGCGTTGCGACGATCTGCTGAAGGCCGCCGAAGCGCGCATCGAAAAGATTTCGCTCGGGCCCGACGGGCGGCCGAAAGGCGTCGAACCGCTCGACGCGGGGTGAGCCGCCCTCTATAGCGCCCGCGATGCCCGAACTTCTGCTCGAACTCTTCAGCGAGGAAATCCCCGCGCGCATGCAAGCCGGCGCGTCGGCCGACCTGCGCCGCCTCGTCACTGATGCGCTGGTGGAGCGCGGCCTTATGTACGAAGGCGCAGTTGCCCATGCGACGCCGCGCCGGCTCGTGCTGCATATTGCGGGTCTTCCGGCGCGCCAGCCCGACCGCAACGAAGAGAAGAAGGGCCCGCGTGTCGGCGCCCCGCAAGGCGCCATAGACGGCTTTCTCCGCAGCGCGGGTCTGCCGTCGATCGACGAGGCGATTGTCGTCGATGATAAGAAAGGCTCTTTCTACGTCGCAAAGATTTCGCGGCCCGGTGCGGCGACGCTCGACGTTCTGGCGGAAATTCTGCCCGCCCTAGTGAAGAGCTTCCCGTGGCCAAAGAGCATGCGATGGGGCGATGCATCCGTGCGGTCGGATTCGCTGCGCTGGGTGCGGCCGCTGCATTCCATCGTCGCGACGTTCGGGCCGGAGAACGAAGACCCGGAGCTCGTGCCGTTCTCCGTCGATGGCATCGCGGCAGGCGACATGACGTCGGGCCATCGCTTCATGGCGCCGGAAAAGTTTCGCGTGCGGCGCTTCGCGGATTACGTGCCGGCGTTGGAGGCCGCAAAGGTCGTCGTCGATGCAGCGCGCCGCCGCGACATGATTTTGCACGATGCGAAGGACCTCGCTTTCGCGCAAGGACTTGAGCTGATCGAGGACGAGGCGCTCCTGCACGAGGTTGCCGGCCTCGTCGAATGGCCCGTCATTCTGATGGGAAAATTCGATCCCGCGTTTCTCGAAATTCCGCCGGAGGTCATTCGCGCGACGATCCGTGCGAACCAGAAGTGCTTTGTGTTGCGCGATGCCAAAGGCGCTCTCGCGCCGAACTTCATTCTCGTGTCGAACATTGTTGCGCGAGATGGCGGGGCGGCAATCATTGCAGGCAACGAGCGCGTCGTCGCCGCGCGTCTCAGCGATGCGAAATTCTTCTGGGAGAGCGATCTGAAGATCGCGCTTCAGGATCGCGTCGCGAAACTCGACAAGATCGTGTTTCACGAAAAACTTGGCACGCAGGGCGAGCGCGTGAAGCGCATTGCGGCACTTGCGCGTGAATTGGCACCGCTCGTCGGCGCCGACGCGGACAAAGCCGAACGCGCCGCAGTGCTTGCGAAAGCCGATCTCGTGTCGGAGATGGTCGGCGAGTTTCCGGAACTACAGGGCCTGATGGGCCGCTATTATGCGCAAGCCCAAGGGGCGGATGCATCGGTCGCAACGGCGATCGAGGATCATTACCGACCGCAGGGACCGTCCGATCGGGTGCCGACCGATCCTGTCGCAATTGCTGTCGCGCTGGCCGACAAGATCGACACACTCGTCGGCTTTTGGGCCATCGACGAGAAGCCGACGGGCTCGAAGGATCCGTATGCGCTGCGGCGTGCAGCGTTGGGTGTGATCCGAATACTTATCGAAAACGAGATACGGCTTCGCATCGCCTTGCATTTGCAGCAGCAAGGCGCATCGCTCCTCGCTTTCTTCGCCGACCGGATGAAAGTGTATTTGCGCGACAAGGGCGTGCGACACGATCTCATCGATGCGGCGATGGGTGCCGCAACAGGGGCCGCGTCGATCGCCCCCTCCCCCCTTGTGGAGGAGGGTAAGGGTGGGGGGATGGGCACCCCGAGTCTCTCCGAAAAGACCCCCTCCCCACGAGGGGGAGGGGAACAGGCGGCCGCTGCGACTGCGAACGACGACCTTCTCCTCATCGTGCGCCGCGTCGAAGCGCTTGGAAAACTTCTCGACTCCGACGACGGCAAGAATCTCCTCGCCGGTTACAAGCGTGCGGTGAACATTCTTCGCGCCGAAGAAAAAAAGGACGGTTCGGGCGCGTTTGATGCGGCGGTCGATGCAAATCTTTTCGCGCAGGACGAGGAGCGCGCGTTGCACGCTGCCATCGCTCGCGCGCAAGCGGATGTCGCGACCGCACTCGCGAAAGAAGATTTCGCAGGTGCGATGGCGGCGCTCGCAAAACTTCGTTCGCCTGTCGATACGTTTTTCGACAAGATCACGGTCAACGCCAACGATGCAGCATTGCGTGTCAATCGCCTGCGGTTGCTGAGCGCGTTGCGTGGCGCGATGCATACCGTCGCGGATTTTTCGAAAATTTCTGGGTAGCTGTCATTCCCGCGCAAGCGGGAATCCAGCGCGCCAATGCGATAATGGATGCCCGCTTTCGCGGGCATGACAGGCCCTTGTGATGGCTACTTCCCCGCGCAGCTTTCCACCATCGGCAAGAACGCCTCGGCCGCAGAAATCGTGCGCACCGGCGCATAATAGTCCCACGGCTTCTTCACTTCGCTCGGCGCTTTCACCTTGTAGAGCGTCAGGTCCGCTAGAAGCCGTCCATCCGCACGCAGCGACGCCTTCTTGCCGAAATAGTCGATCGGCATTTCGCGCATTGCGCGACCAACCTTCTCGGCATCGTCGGTGCCGGCTTTGTCGACGGCCGCGAGATAGTGCTTCACCGCGGTGTAAATCTGCGCCTGATCGCGCGAGGGCATCGCCTTGCGTTTCTCGAAAAAGCGCTGCGAAAACTTGCGGCTCTCGTCGGTCGCGTCCCAATAGAAGGACGACGTGACGTTCAGGCCCTGCGCCGTCTCGAGGCCCAGCGCATGAATGTCGTTGATGTAGATGAGGAAGCCGACGAGCCCAGCCTCCGGCGCTTTGCCGAGGCCGAACTCGTGTGCCTGCTTGATCGCCGTGACGAGATCGGCGCCGACCGATGCGAGACCGATGTAGTCGGGCTTCGCCGATTGCGCTTTCAACAGCAGCGATGCGAAATCCGCATTGCCGACGGGATAGCGTGAAACGCCAAGCACCTTGCCGCCCGCTGCTTCGATGACTTTCGACGCATCACCCGTCAGCGCCGCACCAAACGCGATGTCGACGGCGATGAAATACCAGTTCTTGCCGGGCGTCGCCGACATGATCGCCTTGGCTGTGCCGCCGGCGAGCGCATTGTTGTCGTCGGCCCAATGCGTCGAGACGACGTTGCAGCGTTTCGTCGTGATGTCTGTGGTCGCGGCGGCGGTGATCATCACCGTCTTCTTCTTCGCGACCGCGATGTCCTGCACCGCAAACGCGACTGGCGTCACCGGTAGATCGACGATCGCCGAGACGCCCTCCGTATCGAACCAGCGACGTGCGACACCGGCCGCGACGTCCGGCTTGTTGGCGGTATCGGCGTGCACGATCTCGATCTTGCGGCCCTTTACCGTGCCGCCGAAATCCGCCACCGCCATTTCCGCCGCAAGGATCGAGCCGGGGCCTGCGGAATCGGCGTAGGGGCCGGCTTCGTCGGTCAGCACGCCGATCTTTAGCGGGTCCGATGATTGCGCGGCGACCGGCGCGGCGAAAAGAACCAGCGCGGCGACGGCGCACGGCAGAAACGATCGCATGTTTTCCTCACCTCTATTGGTTGGCCGCAATGGAGCATGGCCACCGCGGGAAAGCGAGACGGGGTCATGGGTTGGCGCATGCCTGATATTGGCGAGATGTGGGAGATCGCGCTGGTCGTGATTGTCCTGCTCGTGGGGGCGGGCCTGATGGCCGGCCTGCCGTCGGCGGCGCGCGATCGTGGCATGCACACGGACTGGGCCTGCGTTGCACCGGTCGATGGCGATACGGCCTGCATCCAACGCGCCGACCGGCCACTGCTCGAAGGACGAGCGGTGCACAAGGATTTGGCGAAATAGGATGGACCGCGAGCATCCGGCTCGCATTCCCGCGTATCAGTGCGAGGCGAGAAGCCTCGCGGTCCAGAAACTGGACTAGTGACCCTCGGGCGCCTCGCCGATCATCGGTGGCTTTTTCACGAACGGCAGCAGTATCACCATGCTCACGAAGAGGATGGCGATGAAGAAGAACACGTCGCCGAGCGCCATCACCAAGGCCTCGCGCCGCACGTAGGACGCCATTTGTTTCAGCGCCGCGGTCTCGGCATCGGAACCGCGCGATGCGAAAGCGCCGGTCATTGTCGAGAACCAGTTCATCGCGCGCTCGGACGACCACGTCACGCGCTCGTGCAGGCGCGCGAGATGCAGGTCCATGCGGTAGTTGAGCATCGTGTTGATGATGGCGAGGCCGACCGCACCGCCGAGATTGCGCGTGAGGTTGAAGAGACCGGCAGCGTTCTTCATGTCCTTCTCGGGCAAAGCCCCGAGCGCCACGCTGTTGATGGCGACCATGCCGAGCATCATGCCGGCGCCGCGTAGCATCTGCGGCACCAGCAATTCCCAGAACGACCAGTCCTTCGTGATGTCCGAGGCCATGAAGGCGCCGGCTCCGAAGGACAGAAAGCCGAAGCCGATCATCCATCGCGCATCGACTTTTGCGGCGAGTTTGCCGGCAATGGGTGCGCAGAGAAACATCACGACGCCGGTGATGAAGAGCGTCTCGCCGATTTGCAGCGCCGACAGGCCGCGCACACGCCCGAGATAGACGGGGTAGAGATAGGTGAGCCCGTAGAGCCCAACACCCATCGTGAAGGACAGTGCGCAGCCGCTCCAGAAATTGCGATTGATTATTCGCAGTTCGACGACGGGGTTTCTCGACGCAAACGCGCGCCAGAAGAACACGATTGCACCGGTGATCGAGACGATCGTGCCCCACACGATGACGTCTTCCTCGAACCAGTTCTTGTTTGGGCCTTCCTCAAGCACGTATTCGAGCGCGCCGAGAAAAGCCGCAAGCGATAAAAGACCCGCGAAATCGAAATTCTTCAGCAGCGTGTAATCGGGTTCGTCGAAGTCGATGGTGAACCAGGTGACGACGGCGACGAATATGCCCGGCACGATGTTGATGAGAAACAGCCAGTGCCAGGAGAAGATGTCGGTGAGGTAGCCGCCGCAGGTCGGCCCGATTGTCGGCGCAAGCGTCGCAACAAGGCCGATGACCGGCGACACGACGGAGCGCTTGTCCGGCGGAAAGATTGTGAAGGCGGAGGCGAAGACCGTTGGGATCATCGCGCCACCGATGAAGCCCTGTAGCGCGCGATAAACGATCATCTCTTCGATCGAGGAGGCGCGCGCGCACATCAGGCTCATGACCGTGAAGCCCGCCGCCGACATCGAGAACAGCACGCGCGTCGAGAGTGCGCGCGACAGGTAGCCCGACAGCGGGATCATCACGACTTCGGCGACGAGATAACTCGTCTGCACCCAGGTGATTTCGTCGGCGCTTGCCGACAGGCCCGCCTGTATCTCGGCGAGTGAGGCCGAGACGATCTGGATGTCCAGGATCGCCATGAACATGCCGAAAACCATCACCACGAAGGTGAAGACGCGCGCGGCATCGAAGCGCTGTGCGGGCAACGCCGTTGTGGGCCGGCCCGGTGGGTGGGCGCCCGGGAGGGCGGCGGCTGTGGCGCTCATGCGCGGTTAACGCGACGCGCGCGTTGACGCGGTGGCTGCCTCGTCGCGCTTGGGATCGCTCCGCGTATCGACATCGACAACGACGGACAGACCCGGCGCGAACAAACCTTCGGTCGCGGCCTCCGCCGGAATCTTGATGCGCACCGGCAGGCGCTGCACGATCTTCGTGAAATTGCCGGTCGCATTCTCGGGCGGTAACAGCGAAAACTGCGAGCCCGAGGCCGGCGCAAAGCTCTCGACCGTGCCTTCGACGGTGCGCTCGGACGCGGCGTCGAGACGCACGGTAGCGCGCTGGCCGGGCTTCAAACGGCCGATCTGCGTTTCCTTGTAGTTTGCCTCGACATAGGCGGTCTGCGGCGGCACGAGTGCGAGAAGCCGCGTGCCGGGCGCCACGAACATGCCGGGCTGCGCCGCCTTATTGCCGACGATGCCGTCGAAAGGCGCGCGCACGGTGGCAAAGTCGAAATCGCGCGTCGCGCGTTCGAGCGCCGTCCGCAACTCGTCGCGGGTGCGCTCGGCCTCCTGCTTCTGCGCTTCCATGACGGCAAGATTGGCCTGCGCAGCGGCAACCTGCGCGCGGGCACTAGAGACGGTCGCAACAGAGCGGTCGCGGTCCGCTCGGGCGGTGTCGAGGCGCTGCGCGGTGCCATAATTGGTTTGCGAAAGCTCGTTGGCCCGCGAAAAGTCGGATGCGGCGCGCGCACGATCGGCTTCGGCCGCGGCCAGCATCGCTTGGGTCTGTTCGATCGTGGCCGCCTGCACCTTGGTCTGCGCATCGAGACGCGCAATGGTCGCGCCCTGAGTCTCGATGCGTCCGCGCGCCGCATCGACGGCGAGGCGATAATCGAGCGGATCGACCTGCGCGAGAATATCGCCCTTCTTCACGCGCTGGTTGTCGACGACCGGAACGGAGAGCAAATAGCCGCCGACTTTCGCCGCGATCGTCGCAGTGTCGGCCTTCACGTAAGCGTCGT
Organism: Beijerinckiaceae bacterium; assembly: GCA_965246795.1. Lineage (GTDB taxonomy): Bacteria > Pseudomonadota > Alphaproteobacteria > Rhizobiales > Beijerinckiaceae > JAJXWB01. The sequence continues at coordinate 272,660 of CBDFFN010000007.1, forward strand.
CGGTCGAGACGAGGAAGCGGCCCTCGGTCCAGTAGTGATGGCCGTAATAGACGGCGCCGCCGAGCACCGCGCAGGCGACGACAAGCGCCACAAGCCTGCGCGACGATTTCGGTTTTGCCGGCGCGGGTTCGGGTGCAGGTGGCACAGTCGCCGACAGGGGCAGCGGTTTCGCGGCCCGCGTAAGGCGTTCGGCAGGGACCATCTCGGTCATCGGCGCATCCACGTCCTTCAAAGCGGGCCGAACCTACGTTGACCGAACGGTTCAGTCAATCTATGCTTCTAACCAATCGTAAGGTGGACTTCGTGAACGAACTCTCCTCGGCATGAACGACTTCACACCATCGGCGTTGCATGCGCCCGATGCCGCCCTCTCGCCAGAGCGCGACCGCAAGCAACGCCAGATTCTCGGCGGCGCACGGGCGGTGTTTTTGCGGGACGGGTTCGATGGCGCGTCGATGAACGACATCGCCCGCGAGGCGGGCGTGTCCAAGGGTACGCTCTACGTCTATTTCCCCTCGAAGGAGGCGCTGTTTGCCGCGTACGTCGCCGACGACCGTCGGCGGCAGGCCGAGCAGATCGTGCCCTATGCCAGCGCGGCGTCGCTGGGCGAGGCGCTGGTCGCAATTGGCACCGCTTTCATGCGCGAGATGCTGGCGCCGTCACATATCGCGCAATTGCGTATCGTGACCGCGGCGGCGGCGAAATTTCCCGAAATCGGCCGTGCCTTCTACGATGCCGGTCCGGGCTATGGGCAGGAACGCATCGCTGCGTTCCTGGCCGGCCGTAGCGACATCGCCATTGCCGATCCGGCCGGCGCGGCGGTGGATTTCGTCAATCTCACGCAAGGCACGCTGCTGCGACGGGCTCTGTTTCTGTCGGAAACATCTGGCCAGGCCGAGATCGACCGGACGGTGCGCGCAGGCGTGCGGGCGTTTCTGCGGCTCCACGGACAACCGGAGCGCATCGCGTGAGCCCGGCCGTCCGCCGCACGCGCTGCGTCGTGGTGGGCGGTGGCCCGGCGGGCATGATGCTCGGCTTTCTGCTCGCGCGGGGTGGCATCGATGTCACCGTGTTGGAGAAGCACGCGGACTTCCTGCGCGACTTCCGCGGCGATACGATCCATCCTTCGACGCTCGGGCTGATGCACGAACTGGGCGTGCTCGACGATTTCCTCGCACTGCCGCACGGCACGATCGAAACGCTGACCGCGCGCATCGGCGACGATGTGCTGACGATCGCGGATTTCACGAGCTTGCCAAAACCGACAAATAAGCTCGTCATCATGCCGCAATGGGACTTTCTCGATTTCCTTGCCGGCAAAGCGAAGAACAATCCGCATTTCACCTTGCTGATGCAGGCGACAGCGACGGCACTGATCGAGCGTGATGGTCGCGTCTGCGGTGTGCATGTCGAGACCGCCGATGGGCCCGTCGAAATCGAGGCCGACGTCGTCGTCGCCTGCGATGGGCGTCACTCGACGATCCGGAAAGCTCTCGGCATCGTGCCTATCGACATCGGCGCGCCGATGGACGTGCTCTGGTTTGCGCTGCCGCGCCGCAAGGACGACGATCTCGCGACGGGCGGTACGTTCGGCGCCGGCAGCGTCTTCGTCACCATCGACCGTGGCGATGTCTGGCAATGCGGCTATGTCATTGCCAAGGGCGGCGACGCGGGTGTTCGCGCTGCGGGCCTCGAAGCGTTTCGCGAAAAGATAGCATCGCTGGCGCCGCCTCTGCGCGACCGTCTCGATGACCTGAAATCACTCGACGATGTGAAACTGCTCACCGTCGGGATCGACCGCCTCGAGACATGGCATCGACCCGGCCTGCTCTTCATCGGCGATGCCGCGCATACGATGTCGCCGGTCGGCGGCGTCGGCATTAATCTCGCGATCCAGGATGCGGTCGCGGCCGCCAACATTCTCGTGTCGGTGCTGCGCAACGGTGCGCCTAGCGACGACGATCTCGCAGCGGTGCAGGCGCGGCGCGAATTTCCAGCGCGCGCGACGCAGGCCGCGCAGGTCTTTGTGCAGCGGAACGTCATCTCTCGCATGCTTGGCGGCAAGGACAAGCCACACGCGCCGCTGCTGTTGCGTGCGCTGGCCGCAACACGTTGGTTCCGCCGCATCCCCGCGCGTGCTGTCGGCATGGGCGTGCGGCCGGAGCACATTTCGCCGGAGATTCTTCGCGGGCCGGACGCGGTGCACTAAAGCATTCGCATGCACACAACTCACGATCTCGCGGCCGGCGCGTCGCAAAACATCGCCTTCGACGACTTCCTGAAAGTCGACATCCGCATCGGCACGATCGTTGCCGCCGAGCCTTATCCCGAAGCGCGCAAACCCTCGATCAAGATGACGATCGACTTCGGCCCTGCCATCGGTTTGAGGCGTTCCAGCGCACAGGTCGCGTCGCTCTACACGCCGGAAGAGCTTGTCGGGCGACAGGTCGCGGGTGTGGTGAACTTTCCACCGCGTCAGATCGGCAAGTTCATGTCCGAAGTTCTGACGCTCGGTTTTGCCGACGAGGCCGGGAATGTCGTTTTGTTCAAACCGGATAAAGTTGTGCCGAACGGAAGCCGTTTGTTTTAATTAGAACAACGTGCGTTGCCTAAGCGCAGCCGCAAGCGTGCCCTCGTCGAGATAATCGAGCTCGCCGCCGACCGGCACGCCATGCGCAAGCCGCGTAACCTTCGCTGTCGTATCGCCGAGCAGATCGACGACGTAATGCGCCGTCGTCTGTCCATCGACGGTCGCGTTGACGGCGAGGATTACCTCGCGCACGCCATCTTCGCGAATGCGATGCGCGAGCGTTGCGAGATTGAGATCGTCGGGCCCGACGCCGTCGAGCGGCGACAGCGTGCCCCCGAGCACGTGATAACGGCCTTTGATCGTGCTCGCGCGCTCCAGCGCCCATAGATCGGCAACGGTTTCGACAATAACGATCGTGCCCGCGTCTCGTGAAGGATCGGCGCAGATGGTGCACGGGTCGCGCGTATCGACATTGCCGCAAGCCGTGCAGATGAGGATGCGCTCGTGCGCGACACGCATCGCATCGGCAAGCGGACCCATGAGATCCTGCCGCTTGCGGATGAGATGCAGCGCCGCGCGGCGTGCCGAGCGTGGTCCGAGACCCGGCAGACGCGCGAGCAGCTGGATCAGCCGCTCGATTTCCGGGCCGGCAATGCGTTCAGCCATGAAGTTTTTAGAACGGCAGCTTCATGCCGGGCGGCAGCGGCAGACCGGCAGTCACGCTCTTCATCTTTTCGGCCAGCGCTTCCTCCCCCTTTCGACGTGCATCCTCGTGCGCGGCGACGATCAAGTCTTCCAGCATCTCGGCTTCGTCGGGCTTCAGCAGGCTCGCGTCGACCTTCACGCCCTTCATCGCGCCTTTAGCGGTCAGCGTAACGGTGACCATGCCGCCGCCGGCACGCCCTTCGACAAAAACGTTGTCGAGTTCGGCCTGCATATCAGCCATTTTCGCCTGCATGGCCTGCGCCTGTTTCATCAGGCCCATGATGTCTTTCACGGCTGTCTGCTCCGTCTAAAAATCGTCGTCGTCCGCAAGGTCGCCATCCGGCGCGGTATCATCGTAGCGAATATCGTCGCCGGCGTCGGCGTGCGCTTCCGCGGCGGGCGCAACGGCAGGCACATCTTGCGTCGGTGCATTGTCGCGCACGGCGACGATCGCCGCGCCAGGAAAACGATCGAGCACGCTGCGCACAAGCGGATGCTGTGCGACGCCATGCTCGCGCTCGCGGCGCTTAGCGTCAGCAGCTTCGCGGATCGACGGCTGTCCTTCCGCCGTCGAGACGACAACCATCCAGCGGCGGCCGGTCCAGTCCGCGAGCGTGCGCATGAGCTTTTGCGCTAGTTCGGGCGAGCCGGTCGGCGCAAGCGAAAATTCGATATGGCCGTCCTCGAAACGCACCAGCCGCACGTCGCGTTCGAGCGCGTTCTTCATCTGGATGTCACGCTCGGCCGCCGCCTTTGCAACAACGTCGGCGAAGCTGGCGAAGACAATGGCGGGCGTCGTGCGCGCCGTCGGCTGTGGCGTACTTGCGCTCGCCGGCATCGGTGCGGAAAACGGCTGGCGTTGAGCGCTTCCGGTTGTGCGCGCGATAGCCGTCGGCGCGACGCTTGCCGTTTGCGCACGCGGCGCATCGGCAGACGGACCGCTCGTACCAATCGCCCGCGCGGCGCCGCTGCCGAGTCGTCGCAAAGCCTCGTCCGGTGTCGGCACATCGGCGAGATGCGCGAGGCGCACGAGCACCATATCGGCGGCGGCCAGCGCGCGCGGCGACTCGCGGACTTCCAGAATGCCCTTGCCGAGCACCTGCCAGGCGCGGTCGAGCACCGGCATAGACAGCCGCGACGCGAATTGCAGCGCCCGCTCGCGCTCCTCGCGCGTCGCGGAACGTGCCGGTGCATCTGGCATAATCTTGAAACGCGTCACGAGATGCGTGAACTCGGCGAGCTCGAGCAGCATCTGCGCGGGGTCTGCACCGTCGTCGTATTGCGCGGACAATCCGTCGAGCGCCGCAGCGATGCGGCCGCTCATCAGCATGTCGAACAGGTCGATGATGCGGCTCTTGTCGGCAAGCCCGAGCATCAGCCTCACTTGCTCCGCCGAGGTCGACGCGCCGCCGCCCTGCGCGATCGCCTGATCGAGCAGCGACAGCGAATCGCGTACTGAGCCTTCCGCCGCGCGCGCGATAAGCGCCAACGCTTCGTCGTCCAGCGCAACATTCTCCGCACGACAGATTTTCGCGAGATGCCCGACAAGCATGTCGGGTTCGATACGACGCAGATCGAAGCGGAGGGTGCGCGAACGCACCGTGATCGGCACTTTCTCGATCTCGGTCGTCGCGAAGACGAATTTCACATGCTCCGGCGGTTCTTCCAGCGTCTTCAACAGCGCATTGAAGGCCGCCTTCGACAGCATGTGCACTTCGTCGATGATGTAGACCTTCATGCGCGCCGAGGCCGGCCGGTAACGCGCCGCCTCGATAATTTCGCGCACGTCGTCGACGCCGGTGTTCGACGCGGCGTCCATCTCGATCACGTCGACGTGCCGCGATTCGATGATCGCTTCGCAATGTATGCCGTAGTCGGGCATATCGATCGTCGGCATATCGATCGCCGGCGCATCGCCGATGGCAGGCTTCGCGTAATTCAGCGCGCGCGCGAGAATGCGTGCCGTCGTCGTCTTGCCGACGCCGCGGACGCCGGTCAGCAGATAGGCCTGATGGATGCGTCCGAGCGCGAAGGAATTCGACAGGATGCGAACCATCACATCCTGCCCGATCAACTCGGCAAAACTTTTCGGGCGATACTTGCGGGCAAGGACGCGATAGGCGGCCGACGCATCGATGCCGCCGGCAGCGGCGGGCGGCTCGGGGAAAAGACTGTCGCCCGCGAAGGCCTCGGGCTCGCCCGTGTCGTCGGTCATGCCGTTGAAGCTGGCGCCCGTGGCGGAGAGACTGAGTAGGAGGTTGACAGAGACCCGCCCGGTCTCGTTAGGGCTGCTTCCTTCCGGACCTGACCCGGTTGGCGAGTGGAACGTCCACCACCAACCTCCCGACGTTTAGATGGCCCATCGGCGGGCGGGGTGCAAGACAGGGCTGCTTGCATATTTTGCTATCAAATATAGAGTTACTCAATGAATAGCTTGCAACGCAAAACGCTTGTTCGCGTCTTTGCGGTCCCGATCCCGGCAAGCCTTGCTTGGGCAGACGTCGAGAGCCTGCTGGTCGGCGTTGGATGCACTGTCTTGGAAGGATCGGGATCCCGAGTCAGCTTCGCATTCAATGGGCACATCGAAAGTTTCCATCGCCCGCATCCGACGAAAGAAGCAAAGCGTTATCAGGTTCGACAGGCGCAAGAATTTCTGGAGAGGGTCGGGATCAAGACATGAGGCGCAGAGCATGAGCACCTTGCAGCATCGCGGTTATTCGGCGCGCATCAAATTCGACGCCGAGGACGGCATCTTCTTCGGCCAGATCGCTGGCATTGCGGATGGTGTCACATTTCATGCGACGACAGTCGACGATCTTCGCGCGTCGTTCATCGAGGCTGTCGACGATTACGTCGCGACCTGCGCGAAGGTGGGGAAGACGCCGCAGAAAGCGTTTTCCGGAAAGATGATGCTGCGTGTTGATCCGGCCGTGCATGCGAACGCGGCGCTTGCGGCCGAACTTGCAGGAAAGAGCCTCAATCAATGGGGGCAGGAGGTCATCGCTCGGGCCGCCGGCTCGATGTTGTCGCCCGACGACGAACGAGCGGCCTGAAGTGCACACAAAGCCGGCGTGGCCCGACGACATCTACGACGTGCTGAAGACCTTCGACGTCCGGCTAGTTGCCTACGTTCCCGACGGCGGCCACGCGACGTTGATCGATAAAGTGCATGCGGAGCCGACCATGCGCGCGATCACGCTGACGACGGAGGAAGAAGGCGTCGCGCTCCTCGCTGGCGCATGGCTCGGCGGTCAGCGCGGTGTTCTGCTCATGCAATCGAGCGGCGTCGGCAATTGCGTCAACATGCTCTCGCTCGTGAAGGCCGGCCGCTTTCCCTTTCTCACGCTCGTGACGATGCGCGGCGAATGGGGCGAGTTCAATCCGTGGCAGGTGCCGATGGGCGCCGCGACCGAGCAGGCCTTTGCGATGATGGATGTGCGTGTCGCCCGTGCGCGCCGTGCCGATGAGGTGCGCGACACGGTGGCCGCGGCGGCTGCGATGGCATTCGACGCGGGGACGGCGAGCGCCGTGCTGCTGTCGCAGGAGCTTATCGGCGCCAAAGATTTCGCTAGGGATGCGCATTGATGGCCGGGCTCGACCGTCGTGCCATCGTCGCGCGCCTGTTACGAGATCGCCGTGACCTGCTCCTCGTCACCGGTCTCGGTGCGCCGACCTACGACGTCGCCGCTGCCGGCGATCATGCACGCAACTTCCATCTGTGGGGTGCAATGGGCGGCGCCGCGGTCACGGGCCTTGGTCTTGCGCTGGCGCAGCCGAATGTCCCGGTCGCTGTCATCACGGGCGATGGCGAGGCTCTGATGGGGCTTGGCGCCTTCGCCACCATTGCGTTGCAGGCGCCGAAGAACCTGACGATCGTCGTGCTCGACAATGGCCTCTACGGCGAGACGGGTGGCCAGAAAACGCACACTGCTGGCCCGACAGACCTTGCCGCGGTCGCCCGCGCCTGCGGCATCGCAGATACGCGGACCATCACGGACGAAGCAGGCAGCGCGGCGCTCGCAACGCGTCTGCATGCTATCGGCGACGGTCCCTGTGTCGCCGTGGCGAAGATTTCGGGCGAAAACCTACCGCGTGTGCTGCCGTCACGCGATGGCGTGGCGATGACGCTGCGGATGCGCAGCGCGCTCGGCCTGCCGGCGTTTTAGCGCCGGCAGTCTTTGCAATCTTATCGAGCTTCGAGCCGCGCGACAGCCGGCGTGCGTCCGGGAAGACGGGCTGCCGGCGGGGGCAGCGCCTCGCGCTCGGCCATGCCAATCTTCACCGCCTGTTGCACCTTCTCGAAAGCGCGTACCTCGATCTGCCGCACGCGTTCGCGCGACACGCCGAACTCTTCGGAGAGCTGCTCGAGCGTCAGCGGATCGTCCTCCAGACGGCGCGCCTCGAAAATGCGCCGCTCGCGCGGGTTCAGCACATCGAGCGCGCCCTTCAGTGCACCAAGACGATTCGTCTTCTCCTGATGGTCGACAAGCACGCGCTCCTGGCTTTCGGTGTCGTCGACGAGCCAGTCCATCCACTCGCCTTCGCCTTCCGTCGCGCGGAGCGGCGAATTCAGCGAGGCGTCGCCGCCGAGGCGGCGGTTCATGTCAACGACGTCCTTCTCCGTCACCCCGAGAGATTTTGCGATTGCGGCAACGTTCTCTGGACGCAAGTCGCCCTCTTCAAGCGCGGAGATGCGGCTCTTCGCCTTGCGCAGGTTGAAGAACAACTTCTTCTGGTTCGCAGTGGTGCCCATCTTCACGAGCGACCACGAGCGCAGGATGTATTCTTGTATCGACGCGCGGATCCACCACATCGCGTAAGTGGCGAGACGGAAGCCCTTGTCAGGCTCAAAACGCTTTACGGCTTGCATGAGACCGACATTGCCTTCGGACACGACTTCGCCGATGGGCAGGCCATAGCCGCGATAGCCCATCGCGATCTTGGCGACGAGGCGAAGATGCGACGTAATCAGTTTTTGCGCCGCATTGGGGTCTTCATGTTCGCGCCAACGCTTGGCGAGCATGAACTCTTCGCCGGGCTCGAGCATGGGAAATTTACGTATTTCCGTAAGATAGCGGGAAAGCCCGCTCTCGGCAGAAATCATCGGCAAGGCAGCAGCCATAAAAACCTCCGGAGCTCCCGAAACCGGCGAGCCATTAAGCGGTCGCGCAAACGCCAACCGCAACCAACGCATATAGGCGTCGCGAAGCATGGCCGAAAGGGGGCAGCGCGCATGCACGGACGCGTGATCGGAGTTAAATCTTGGTAAGTTCGAATTGTGAACCAGACGTCGATGTGCTTGTCGTTGGTGCCGGTGCCGCGGGCATCGCCGTCGGATTCGCATTGCGAAACAGTGGCCTGTCCGTGCGCATTCTTGAGGCACGTGATCGCATCGGCGGCCGCGCGCACACATTGACGCAGGGCATGCCAGCGCCGCTCGATCTGGGTTGCGAATGGCTGCATTCGGCCGACGTCAACCCTGTCGTGGCGGTTGCGGAGCAGCTTGGCCTGACGATCGATCGCCGCGCGCCGATGTGGGGCACGTCGATCGGCGCGAATTTTCCGCCTGCCGATTACGAAGCCTTCCAGAAAGCGTCGTCGCGCTTCTGGGATGCGCTGGAGAAGGCCGCGCGCGACGGCGGGCCAGATCGCGCGGCATCAGATTTCCTCGAGCGTGGAAATCGCTGGAATCCGCTGCTCTCGGCAGTCAGCAACTATTACAACGGCGTCGAGCCCGAAGCTGTGTCGATCATCGATCTCGACCGCTACGTCGACACCGGCACCAACTGGCGCATCGCGGAAGGCTACGGCACGTTCGTCGGGCGCGCCGCCGAAGGCCTCGACATCCGCTTCGGTTGCGGCGTTCGCCGTGTCGATCATTCCGGCGCGCGTTTGCGCATTGAAACCGACAGTGGCGCGATGACGGCGCGAAGCGTCGTCGTCACGATACCCACAGATGTGCTTGCAGACGGCGTCATTCGTTTTTCTCCCGATCTACCGGAGAAATACGAAGCTGCGGCAGCGCTGCCGCTCGGCCTTGCGGACAAGATCTTCTTCTCGCTTTCCCCGGAAGCCGACGTTCCGTCCGGGCACGTTTTTGGTGCGCCTTCCCGGTTGGAAGCCTTCAGTTTCGATGTGCGGCTGCATGGCCGGCCGCTGGTGGAAGGGTTTGTCGGCGGCCGTTATGCGCGTGCATTGGAAGACGGCGGTCCCCGCGCTTTTGAAGCGGAGGCTCGCGACCAACTTACGGATGCGCTTGGCGCCGATGTGCAGCGTCACCTGACATTTCTGAGCGCATCGTCATGGGCGCGCGACCCGTTTTCACGCGGCAGCTATTCGCATGCGCGTGTCGGTCGTGCGGATGCACGAAAGGTATTAGCAGAGCCGATCGACAATCGAATTTTTTTCGCCGGAGAAGCATGCAGTGCAACATTTTTTTCTACTGCACATGGCGCATGGCAAAGCGGCGTCGAGGTTGCAGCTAAGCTTCGCAACACTCGATAAGTTCGTTCGGAACCTTCGGTATCCGGCGCGATTGACTCCTCGCAACATGGGAGACTTGAACATGAAGAAGGCAATGATTGCCGGCGCTACGGCGCTTACGCTTATTGGCAGCGTGTCCCTCGCGATGGCGCAGGGCGGTGGCGGTGGCGGTGGTGGCGGCGGTGGAACCGGCGACGCTGGAACGACGGCCGCTACTCCGAATGGTCGCGCGCCAGGCGCAGCGGGCCCGATGGGGACGCAAACAAGCGGCGGTGGTTCGGTAAGTTCTGGCGGAGCAAACGCCACCGACACGATGCGCACGACGCCGCCCGGTGGCACCAACCAGCAGCGCTAAACGCAGCAGCAGACGAACTGAGTGAGAACTGCCCGGGCGAAAGCCCGGGCTTTTTTACGCCGTGAAGTCTAAGCCCAAGGGCGCGCGGCTGACGCCTTCGACTCGAACGTGTCGATCGAAGCTGCCTTCACCATCGTCAGGCCGATATCGTCGAGACCTTCCAGCAGACAGTGTTTGCGGAACGGATCGAGTTCGAACTTCACAGTACCGCCGTCGGGACCGCGGATTTCCTGCGCCGGCAGATCGATCGTCAGCGTCGCATTGGCGCCGCGCTGCGCATCGTCCATCAGTTTCGCGAGGTCTTCCTTCGAAACGACCACCGGCAGGATGCCGTTCTTGAAGCAATTGTTGTAGAAAATATCCGCGAAACTCGTCGAGATCACGCAGCGGATGCCGTAGTCGAGCAGCGCCCAGGGCGCATGTTCGCGCGACGAGCCGCAACCGAAATTATCTTCCGCAACGATGATCTTCGCTTTGCGGTAGGCGGGCTTGTTGAGGACGAAATCGGGGTTCTCCGAACCGTCCTCGCGATAGCGCATCTCGGAGAACAGGCCTTTGCCAAGACCCGTGCGCTCGATCGTCTTCAAATATTGCTTCGGGATGATCATGTCCGTGTCGATGTTCATGATCTCGAGCGGCGCAGCGACGCCTGTCAGCGTTTCGAACTTTTCCATGCTCGTCTTTTGACGCCGTGACCGCGCGGACGCAAGCGTTTGCGGGTGCTGGCATGTCGCGATAGCCGTCGCCGCAGGAGGCCCTTCCATGTCAGACGTATTCGATCTCGGCGCGCACCGCATGCGGCCGTCCCGCTGGTTCGAGGATTTTGCGCCCGGCGAACGCTATATCCTGCCGAGCCGCACGATGACGGTTGCGGATTTCGCGGCCTTCCGCGTCGTCTCCGGCGACAATCACCCTATCCATTACGACCGGCCGTTCTGCCAGGGGCTCGGCCTGCCCGGCCTCTTCGCACACGGGCTGCAGGTGTTGTGTTTTACGGCGGCCGGCGCCGGGCTCTTTCCGCACGAGACAACGGACTCGCTTGTCGCTTTCCTCGACCAGTCGTCGAAATTTCTAAAGCCTGCGGTCGAGAACGACACGCTCTATCCCGTGCTGGAAATCACGGAATGCACGCCGCAGCGCACGACCGGTGTCGTCACGATGCGCGCGACGATTCACAACCAGCGCGGTGAACTCGTGCTGGACGGTCAGCAACGCTATCTCGTGCGCAAACGGCGGCCAGCTGACAGGAACCAACCTGCGGGGCGCGCCATTCTCTAGGCCAGTCGTTACGAAGCCAAAGGGAGAGCGCGCGTGGAAACGTCATCGAGCAACGAGGATCGCCAAAAGGTTTGGGACCTGATCAAGGACATCAAGATCGCGATGCTCGTGACGCAGAACGCGTCCCACGAATTGTCAGCGCGCCCGATGGCCGCGGCGCAGACCGAATTCAGCGGCGTGCTCTGGTTCATGACGCGCGACGACACGCCGAAACTTGACGAGATCGCCTCGGATCGAAAAGTCCTGCTCGCCTACTCGCATCCTTCGAAGCAGGATTATGTTTCGGTTGCCGGCAAAGCGCGCATCGTTCGCGACCGTGCGAAGATCAAGTCGCTTTGGAGCGAGCCGATGCGGACATGGTTCCCGAAGGGCGCTGACGATCCCAACATCGCGCTGATCGAAGTCGACGTCGACAGCGCTGAGTATTGGGACGCACCATCGTCGCTCGTCGTCTATGCCTACGGCTATGCGAAGGCGCGACTTACCGGCGAGGCGCCGCACCCCGGCGAGAACAAGCGCGTAACCTTTTGATTTCGGCCAGCATGGCGTGACCGTTGCGGCTCGACTATGTTTCGGGCGGGATGAGCGGGCGGAGATGGTTATGCGCGGGAAGGTTGTTTTGGCGGCGGCGGTGTTTGCCTGCGGGCTCGGCATCGCCGATGCGAAGCAGCGCGGAGAGTACGCGGGAGGAATCCCGCAGCTCGATTACGTGTCGACCTGCAAGGCGACGCCGCCGGTCGCGATGGATCAGCAGCAGACGCTCAATTCCTGCCTCAACGACGAGAAACAGGCCAAGGCCGATCTCCCAAAACAGTGGGAACGATCGAAGCAGGAATGGCGCAGTTCCTGTCTGCGCCAGACAACGCTCGGCGGCCTCGCCAGCTATGTCGAGCTGATCACCTGCCTCGAAATGCACGACCCCAATCCGCCGAGCCTCAACCGCCCGTCGATGACGCAGCCCGCGTCTGTGCCGAACACAACGTCGACGGGCGCGGTGCAGCCGCCAACGGGGACGACCGCGCCGAAGTAGGCGCGGCCGACATCGCAAAACCTCATCCTGAGGAGCGCCGAAGGTGCGCCTCGAAGGACGAGGTTTGCGGTTTTTGTTCATCCTTCGAGACGCTTGCTGCGCAAGCTCCTCAGGATGAGGCGTTCGATGTGACAGCGAGGACGCATTACATATCCGGCATCTCGATCGGCCGGTTACGCACGCCGTCGAAGCGTAGAAGCTGCATCGTGCGGAAGACGTCGTAGTCGCTTGGCTCCGTCTTCACAACAACGACGTCGCGCAGCATCGGCGCTTTGTAATTGCCGAGGCTCGTGGCCTGTTTTAGGAAATTCTTTCGGCTGACGTCGTCACCGCAGCGACGCAGCACTTCCGCGAAAATCTGGCCCTCGACGTAAGCAGCAACGTTCAGCGTATCGAGCCGGTCGCCGCGCGGATAATATTTCGCGATCCAGTCGGAATAAGCCTGTACCTCCGGATCGATTGCCGCGCCGGGGTCGCCGGGGTCCTTGAAGACGGACGTCGAGATCGCGCCCTTCGCAGTCTCGACGCCGGCGACCGCATAAGTCCGCTCCACGGAAGACGCGGGATAAGCGATGAACATCTGCGGCTTCCAGCCGAGTTCGGCGGCCTTCTTCAGCGTCTGCACTGTCTGCTTTGCGGTCGCAGCGACGAGCAGCGTGTCCGCATTGCTCGCCGCGAGTTTGACGATCTGCGAGTCGACCGTCGGCTCGGTGAGATCGAATCCCTCCGCCGCAACGATTTTCGCAGAACTGCCTTCCAGACCGCTCCTCATCGCTGCGAGATAGGAGCGCCCGTAGTCGTCGTTCTGATAGAGGACAGCAACATTCGCCTTCGGCGTCGTCTTGCGGATATATTTCGCATAGATGCCTACTTCGAGCGCATAACTCGGTAGACCCGGCACAGTCCACGGAAACTCCGTCGGGTTGTTGAAGCGCCCGAGCCCGCTCTGGATCAGAAACTGCGGCACCTCGGTCTTGTTGAGATATTTCTGCACAGCGATCGCTGCGGCGCTGCCCATCGGCGCAACAATGGCGAAGACGCCGTCGCCCTCGACAAGCTTGCGTGTCTGCTCGACAGTCTTCGGCGGGCTGAATGCATCGTCCGCACTGATCAGCTCGATCTTGCGGCCGTTGATTCCGCCCTTGTCGTTGATCATGTCGTAGAAGGCGACCGTGGCCCGGTTGAAGGTCGCATAGGCTGAGACCGGCCCGCTCAGCGGCACGGTCTGGCCGATCTTCACGATCGTCGGCGTGACGCCGGGGTCGGCGGCGAGCGCCGGTAACGTGGCAAAGGCAAGCGCAGCGAAGGCACCGCGAAGAAGCGCCCGCATCACGCGTCTACCACGCGGTTCGAGGCCTCGAACACGATCGGCGGTTCATCCGGATCGAAGGAAACACCGATCGGATCGCGGCCGGCTTTCACCTCCTCGACCTGCTTCTGCAACCTGCGCCGCAGCAGCGCGATGCCGCGGTCACTCGAGCGAAGATTCTCGTCTGTGTGAAAGGTGATTGGCCCCTGGCCGACCTGCGCCTCGTAGTCGCCGGGCTTTTCGCGACGCTCTTGCGGCGACATGTCTTTCCAGCGACGGCCTGTCGCGGCGCCGACACCCTTCGGCAGAAAGACGCCTTTTTCCTTCACGCGGCCGGCGGTGTAGATGCGGTAATGCGTGTCGTCGATCGGAATGGTCCAGCCGATCGATTCCACGCGCCCGTATTTGCCAACGAACGGATTTGGCACGACGCGTAACGTGGGCAGCACCACTTCCGTCACGCGGCGCATGATCTTGCCGTCTTCGGCCGCCGGTCGCGTCGAGACGACCTTCACGCCGAGCGGCGTGTAGGTCCAGTCGACTTGCGGCATCTGGTTCATCACTTCGGTAAACTGTGTGCCGCTGAACGTGCCGTGCAAGATCGGCACGTGGAACGTGTCGAGCACGTTCTCGTAATGCTGTAGCCAGTTGCATTCTGGAATGACCGGGCCGCCGCTGCCGATCGACGTGTCGTCGGCGTCGACGAACTCGCCCTCGTCGAGCACTTCGAGACATTCGTAGCGCGGCAGCACCGGCTTTTTGTCGGGCGGCCCCATAAAGGCAAAGATGAGCCCGTAGCGCTCCTGCACGGGGTACCAGGGCTGGCGGACGGCCGCGAAGTCGCGGCCCAGGTTCGGCTCGCAGGGCATTTCGAGGCAGTGGCCCTGCACGTCGAAGAGCCAGCCGTGGTAGCAACAGCGGATGCCGCGATCCTCGACCTTGCCGAAATACAGCGTCGTGCCGCGATGACAGCAGCGCGCCTGCACGAGGCCTGCGCGACCCTGTCCGTCGCGGAACAGGACGAGGTCTTCGCCAAGCATACGGACTTCGCGCGGCGTGTCGGTCGCGTGACTGGCGAGGCCGACCGGATGCCAGTATCGCCGCAAGAGTTCGCCCATCGGCGTGCCGCGCGTAACTTCGGTGAGTTCCGGAATCCAAGCGCCCGGCTTCTTGTCGTATCCGGTGCCTTCGTCGCGCAAGCTCGATGTCGCGTTCATGCGATCCTCCCTGATTTGGCCTTCGGCTCTGCTTTCTGGAATTATCCCAATGATGGTTGTGATCGTCAACCATTCGTTTCGACGGCTGGTCGTCGATGACCGACGCGTTGCCTGTCGCGCACGGTACGAGTGAGGCCGATGGCCTGCTCTCGCGGCGCATCCTCATTCTCGCGAATGCGCTGCGGCGCGCTGCAGGTATGCGGTACCGGCGGCTGCTCGATCTGCGGCAGAACGAATGGAGCATCGTTGCCGAACTCGGCGCACGTTCGCCACGTACGCTTGGCGACATCACCGCAAGCCTCAACCTCGACAAGGCGCAGATGAGCCGCAGCGTCGCGACGCTGATCGAGCGCGGCCTCGTGCTGCGGAAGACCAACCCGCACGACTCCCGCGAAGCGTTTCTGCATTTCTCCGCGAAAGGCCGCGCCGTTTACGCAAGACTGCTCGCCGCCGGGACTGAAGCGAACCAACATCTGCTGTCGGGATTCGCCGCCGGCGAGCGCGAAAAACTTGCGGCACAGATCGAGGTGATGCTTTCGCGCGCTACGGAGCTGCTTGTCGCCGAGCGTGCGGCGTTGACGGAAATGGATGATGCCGAACCCGCGCCTCGCGCACGGCGGGCGGTACGATGACCGCGCCTCTTCTCGCCATCGACCAGGTCAGCGTCTCCTATGACGGTGGCAAAACCTTCGCGGTGCGCGATGCGACACTCGACATCCCGGCAGGCAAGTTCGTGTCGCTCGTCGGCGCATCCGGCTCGGGCAAGACCTCGCTGTTGAAATGCATCAACCGCTTGTCCGAGCCGACATCGGGCGCGATCCGTTTCGCGGGCGCATCAGTCGATGCCGGCCCCGCGCATGAATTGCGTCTGCGCATCGGTTATGTCTTTCAGGGCATCGGTCTCTTTCCGCATATGAGCGTCGCGCAGAACATTGCGATCACGCCGACGCTTCTGCGATGGCCGCGGGAGAAAATCGCGGCGCGCGTCGGCGAGCTGCTTGATCTTGTCGGCCTGCCGCACGAATTCGCTTTACGACCTGCCCGTGCTCTGTCCGGCGGGCAGCAGCAGCGTGTCGGCATCGCGCGCGCACTCGCTGCGGAGCCGAAGGTGATCGTCATGGACGAGCCGTTCGGCGCACTCGATCCCGTGACGCGCGACAATCTCGGCAAGAGTTACCGCGCCCTGCACGAGAAGCTTGGGCTGACGACGATCATGGTAACGCACGATATCGGCGAGGCGCTGCTTCTTTCCGACCGTATCGTCGTCATGGACGCCGGCACAATCGTCGCCGACGAGACGCCGACAAATCTGCTGAAATCTGGCGACGAGCGTGTGAAAGGGCTGCTGGCTGTGCCGCGCGAACAGGCGTCGCGGATCGGTGCGCTCATGTCGTCTTATGCGTAAGCAGATTTGGCATGCGTGAGCAGATCCTCGCCGCGTGGCGGCTACTGCCGGAATATCTGCTGCCGCATATCGCGCTGAGCGCCGCCGCGCTTGGCATCGGCATCGGCATCGGTCTGC
Source organism: Beijerinckiaceae bacterium (assembly GCA_965246795.1). Classification (GTDB taxonomy): domain Bacteria; phylum Pseudomonadota; class Alphaproteobacteria; order Rhizobiales; family Beijerinckiaceae; genus JAJXWB01. Next base: position 289,089 of record CBDFFN010000007.1, read on the forward strand.
CCCTTGCAGTGCTCGCGGCGCGAAAGCCGCGCTGGCGCGGGCCGCTGCTCGGGGCTGCAAGCCTCATCCAGACGATCCCCGGCATCGCATTGCTCGCGATCTTCTATCCCGTGCTGCTTGCATTGTCGTCGCTGACGAAACCGGCGCTTGGCTTCGATCTGCCCGCGCTCGGCTTTCTGCCGTCTGTGCTGGCGCTGAGTCTTTACGCAATCCTGCCGGTCCTGCGGAACGGCGTCGCTGGCCTTACCGGCGTCGATCCCGCCATCACGGAGGCTGCGAAAGGCGTCGGCATGACGCCCCGCCAGAGTCTTGCAATGGTGGAGGCGCCGCTTGCCGCGCCCGTCATCATGGCCGGCATCCGCACCGCCGCCGTGTGGACGATCGGCGCAGCGACGCTCGCGACGCCGGTCGGACAGACGAGCCTGGGCAATTACATTTTCACCGGGCTGCAGATCGAGAACTGGATATTTGTCGCTTTCGGCTGTGTCGCTGCCGCGGCGCTTGCCATCGTGACGGATGCACTTCTCGCGCTCATCGAGACGGGTCTTGCGCGCCGCGATCGCAGGCGCATCATCGTTGGGCTCGCGCTGTTGTCCATCGGCGCGGCGAGCGCTGCCTTTGCGGGGCGAACGACGAAGGCGGGGTATGTGCTTGGCGCAAAGAATTTCAGCGAGCAATTCATCCTTGCATCGTTGATGCAGTCGCGTCTGGAAAAGGCGGGTACATCGGCGCGCGTGCGCGAGGGGTTGGGCTCTGCCGTCGCCTTCCGCGCGCTCGCGACGGGTGAAATCGACGCCTATGTCGACTACACCGGCACGTTATGGGCGAACGTCCTCAACCGCACCGACGCGCCACCGCGCGAAAAAATGCGTGCGGAACTTGTGCGAGAACTGAAGGAAAAGTTCGGTGTCGTGCTTCTCGGCGCGCTCGGCTTCGAGAATGCCTATGGCCTTGCGATGACACGCGCAGGCGCGACGCGGGCCGGCGTGAAGGATGACGCAGGCCTCGCATCGCGTGCGCAAAACCTCGTCTTCGGCGCCGACCTCGAATTTCTGCACCGGCCGGAATGGGCGCGGTTGCAGCAGGTCTATGGCCTGCAGTTTCGTGAGACGAAAGCCTACGACCCGACGTTCATGTATCGTGCGCTCGCTGGCGGCGTGGTCGATGTCATTTCCGCCTTCACGAGCGATGGGCGCATCGCCGAGAACGACCTCGTCGTGCTGGCTGATCCAAAGGGCGCGCTGCCATCTTACGATGCCGTCATCCTTGTGTCGCCAAAGCGCGCCGACGATGCTCGCCTTGTCGACGCGTTACGGCCGCTGATTGGCGCGATTTATGTCGAAGCGATGCGGCGTGCAAATCTTGCCGTCGATCGCGACGCGGACAAGCAGACATCAGGGGCAGCAGCGCGAATGCTTTGCAAGGACGCGAAGCTTTCGGATTGTTGAATGTCGACGGCGAGACTTCTGCCTCGCATTCGCTTCCGAAAATGCGAGCCGGGAGGCTCGCGGTCCCATAAACCGAAGTCCTACTCCGCCGGCTGTTCCTCCGCCGCGCGGCCCATCGGCACATACGGCACGAAACACGCCACCGCGACCGCCAGCAGCGACACGATAAACACCGCGAGGAACGTCTGGTGCAGCGCCGCCTGCAGCACGCCGCGCAGTGCCTCAGACGTCGCGCTGGCGTCGGTCGACTCGATGACGCGCTGCAATTGCTCCGACGTGATCGGACCGAATGCCGTCGTCGCGTGCAAGCCGTGATTGAGCACCGCGCCGAAGGCCGCGGCGCCGAGCGTGCTTCCAAGGTTCCGCGAGAACACGTTCGACGCGGTGGCGCTGCCACGCTGCGACCACGTCGTGATCTCCTGGATCATCACGATGGACGCAGAGCTAAACAGGCCCATGCCAAGCCCCATGACGTAAGAGCCGAGGCCGGCGATAAACGGCGACACGCCCGGCCGCAGCGTGAGAAACGCAAATGCGCCGAGCGGCAACAACAGCGTGCCGAGCACGAGGATCGCGCGCAGCCCGTAACGACGATAGATGCGCACAGCGAGCGTTGCGCCGCAGGGCCAGCCGAACATCACCGCTGTGAGCGCAAGACCCGCAACGATGGGCGGCTTCTGCAACACGCCCTGCACGAACATCGGCAGGAACGTCGTTAGGCCGATGAGCGCCATGCCCGAAAGCAGTGCCGCGCCATTCGCGGCCGCGATCGGGCGGCGCGCCCAGAGCGCGAAGGAAACAAGCGGCTCGATCGCGCGGCGCTCTTGCCAGACGAAGAGTGCCGTTGCCACGACGAAGATCGCCGCGGCGCCCCACACGATATCGGTATGCGTGCTGCTCGATTCGGTGAGAGCGATCATCAGCGCGCCGATCGCGATCGTGAACAGCACCGCGCCGACGAGGTCTATGCGGCGCTCTGCTTTTGCCATGCCCTCGTGCAGGTAGAGCGTGAAGAAGATCATCGCGGCGATGCCGAAAGGAATGTTGATCCAGAAGATCCACGCCCACGAAACATGCGCGACGATTACCGCGCCGACGAGCGGCCCGAGCACGGCCGAGCATGCCCACACGCTGGCGAGTGCTGCCTGCACCTTGCCACGTTCGCGCGCGTCGTAAAGATCGCCGATGATCGTTTGCGCAATCGGCTGCACCGCGCCTGCGCCGACGCCCTGCACGAGACGGAAGAGAATCAACGCGAGCATCGACGTCGCGAGACCGCAGGCGATGGAGCCGATGATGAAGATGCCGATGCCAGCGACCATCATCGGCCGTCGTCCGTAGACATCGGACAACTTGCCAAAGATGATCGTCGCGGCGGTCTGCGTCAGCAGGAAGGCCGAGAACACCCAGCTGTAAAGCGTAAGCCCGCCAAGCTGCGAGACGATCTGCGGCATCGCGGTCGAGACGATGGTCGCTTCGATCGCGACCATGAACATCGACATCATGACGGCGACAACGACGGGCAGGCGACGCGTCGCCTTTGGGTCGAGCATTTTTCTGACCTGAGAATGGGAGGGCGCGGTCTACAAGATGCAGTCGCGGACGGGTCGGTGATAGCCGACTAATTAGCGCAGCACACGTGCTTGTCCCGCATGGCCGCCGGCCATCACACGCCGGGCACGGCCCAGACGTCGAGCTCGGCAGCGCTTTCGCGCAGGGCTTTCACGGCGACATATTCGGGCGATTGCCAAAAGGCATGGATCGCCTCCAGCGACGGGAATTCGTAGATCACCAGCCGCCGGCCATCATGCGCCGCGCCCTCGATCACTTGCGGCGATGCATCGCGGACGACGTAGCGCCCGCCGAATTTCTCCGCGCTCGGACCGACCGCCGCGCGATAGGCCGCCCACCCCTCGGGGTCGGTGATGCGTATCTGCGCGATGAGATAGGCCGCCATCGTTCCTTGCTGTCGTTGAATCGCCGTCAATCTGTACGATAGCGAAGCGCGAGGCGTCACGAAACGCGCCCCACCCGGAGATTTTCATGGATTCCGTCGCCCACCTTCGTTCGCTCTCGCCCGAGCGCGAGCCTCTCAATCGCCGCAACCTTCTCGTGAAGACCAGCCTCGGCGCGGGCTTTTGCGCCTTCGTGCAGCCGGTGATGGCGCAGGTCATCACGACCCCGACGGACGGTCTCGTAGCAGGTGAAGTGAAGGTGCCGTCCGGCGGCGTCGATCTGCCGGCGTATCGCGCCATGCCCGCGAGCGGCGGCCCGTTTCCGACAGTCCTCGTCGTCAACGAAATTTTCGGCGTGCACGAGCACATCAAGGACGTGTGTCGGCGCCTTGCGAAGCTCGGCTACTTCGCGATCGCGACCGATCTCTTCGCGCGTGCCGGCGATGCGTCGAAGGAAACGGATCGCGACAAGCTTATGAACGGCATCGTCGGCAAAGCGTCGGATGCGCAGGTGGCAGGCGATCTCGATGCAACGCTGGCCTTTGCGAAAGCGAGCGGCAAGGCGGAGACGTCGAAGACCGGCATCATCGGCTTCTGCTGGGGCGGCCGGCAGGTGTGGCTGAACGCGGCACGCCACCCAGAATGGAAGGCTGCGGTCGCGTGGTACGGGCCGCTGGCAGGCCCGACCAACGAGATGAAGCCGAAGAATCCGATCGACATCGCCGCGACGGAAAGCGTGCCCGTGCTCGGTCTTTACGGCGGTAAGGACACCGGCATCACGCAGGACCAGGTCGCGGCGATGAAAAAGGCGCTGGCCGATGCCAAGCGGCCGTCCGAAATCATCGTCTATCCCGATGCGCAACACGGTTTCCACGCCGATTATCGACCGAGCTACAACAAAACAGACGCCGAGGACTCCTGGGCGAAGGCGACGGCGTGGCTCAAGAAGAACGGCGTGGGCTGACGCGTTTTACGAAAGCAGCATCGTTGCATTGAAAGAACCCCGCCGAGCGAAAGCGCGGCAGGGTTCGTTGTTTTTGTCGATGTGTTCGACTGCGCCTCAGCGGCGGATCGTCGTGAACTTCGCCAACGGCGGCAGCGGCTGCGGATTGAGAGAGGCGAGGGAGCCGGGACGAAGCTTCGCGAGCGGCGGAAGCGGCTGCGGGTTGAGCGCATTGATCGAGCCGGGACGAAACTTGCTGGACGGCGGGATGGGCTGCGGATTCAGGCTGACGCGCGAACCCTTGTTGAACTGTTGCGCCTGAGCGTTCTTCACGGCTTTCTGGATGTTGCTGAACATCGATGCCTGTGCCGACGCGGTGCAAAGCGTCATCGTGCCGAGGACGAGGACGGCGGAGAGAAGGCGTGTCTGCTTGATCATGGTGGGGCTCCTGTCTGCGTTCGGGCCCCGGGGGCGAGGCCATGACAAGAGGAGTAACCGGCTTTGTTTCAGGCGCTTGTGATTGCGATCACAGCACGTGCATTGCTCACCCCACCTGCGCGCGGTGCCGCAAAAACGCATCGGCCAGCACGCACAGCATCATCGCTTCTCCGACCGGCACGGCGCGGATGCCAACGCACGGATCGTGACGACCCTTCGTCACGATCTCGACGTTGGCGCCGCTGCGGTCAATCGTCTGACGCGGTGCGAGGATCGACGAGGTTGGCTTCACCGCGAAGCGCGCGACGATCGGCTGGCCCGTGGAAATACCACCGAGAATGCCGCCGGCATGGTTGGAAAGAAAGATCGGCTTCCCATCGTTGCCCATGCGCATCTCGTCGGCGTTGTCTTCGCCCGACAAAGTCGCAGCGTCGAAACCATCGCCGATTTCGACACCTTTCACGGCGTTGATCGACATGAGTGCGGCCGCAAGCTCCGCATCGAGCTTGCCGTAAATCGGTGCGCCCCAGCCGGCGGGCACGCCCTCCGCGACGACCTCGATCACTGCGCCGATCGACGAGCCTGCTTTGCGCACGCCGTCGAGATACGTCTCCCACTGCGCCGCAGCCGTCGCATCGGGGCAGAAGAACGGATTGTTGCCGACTTCTTGCCAGTCGAAATTGTCGCGTGAGATTTTATGCGGACCGATCTGCACAAGCGCGCCACGCACGGTAATTCCGGCGAGTACTTTCGCCGCAACCGCGCCGGCGGCCACACGCGCCGCAGTTTCGCGCGCCGACGAACGGCCGCCGCCGCGATAATCGCGGATGCCGTATTTAGCATCGTAAGTATAATCGGCGTGGCCCGGCCGATACTTCTCCTTGATGTCCCCGTAATCCTTCGAGCGCTGATCGACGTTCTCGATGACAAGCGCGATGGGCGTGCCGGTCGTGACCTGACGGCCGTCGTCAGCGATGAAAACACCCGACAGGATTTTCACCTCGTCCGGCTCGCGACGTTGCGTCGTGAAGCGCGACTGGCCCGGACGCCGGCGATCCAGCGCGGCCTGTATCTCTGCGACATCGAGCGGGAGGCGTGGCGGGCAGCCGTCGATTACGCAGCCGAGCGCGACGCCGTGACTTTCGCCAAAGGTCGTGACGCGGAAGAGATGGCCGAACGTGTTGTGAGACATGCGCGCCTGTAGCACCTCTCCCGCAAAGCGGGGAGAGGCGCAATTTCAAGCGGCGCGAGGCTCCGCCGGCGCGCCGACCCATTCGGAATGCGGCGGCAACGACTCGCCCTTCATCAGCACAGTCAGCGGTCCGAGCCGCGAAAACTCGCCGCAATGCGTGTCGTAGAGCACCGTCGTACCGGCTCCGATCGTGACGCCTTGGTCAACCTTGATGCGGCCGATCTTCATCACGCGATCTTCGTAGAGATGCGTCTGCAGCACGCAATACATGTTGACGGCGCAATGGTCGCCGACCGTTACGCAATCGAATTCGGTGATGTCCGTCGCATCCATCCACACGCCTTTGCCGAACTTCGAGCCGAAGAGGCGCAGCATCCACGGCAGGAACGGCGTACCGCGCAGATGGTCGAGGAACACGCGTCCCGCGAGACCCCAGTACAGCACCGCGACCGCCTCGGTGCGCATGGCCCAGAACGACCACATCGGCTTCACCTGCGGCTCGTAACGACCCATTGTTGCCCATTTGATCGCGATGACGATGGACGTCATGCCGACGGAAATGCAGGTGCAGCACACAATGAAGAGCGCCACGAAGGTCGGATAATCCTTCGCGAGCAAGCGGTCGGCAAAGACCTCGACCGACCACGTGCCGAACGTGATGTAGAGCATCGTCGGCAGCGAAATATTCACCGCCTCGAAGCTCGCGCGCATGAGCTTTTTCCAGAATGGCGGCTCGTAGGTCCAGGTCGAACCGCCCGCATCCATCTTCTGGCGGACGGGCAGCTGGATCGGCGGCGAGCCAAACCAGGTGTCGCTCGGCGACATCTGATCGTTTGACGGCGGCTTCGATTTCACACCGATGAGCGCGCCATCCGGAATGAACGCGCCCGGCGGCACGACGGCATCGTTGCCGACGAAGACGCGCGAACCGGTCCGCACTTTTTCGAGATTCATCCAGCCGTGGCGAATATCCTCGTCACCGAGGATGACTTCGTCGGCGATGAAGCATTTGTCGCCGATTTCGACGATGTCATAGCGCCCGGCGATGTTGGTCGAGATTTCGGAATCCTTGCCGATCTTCGCGCCCATCAGCCGGTACCACGTGCGCATGTAGACGGTGGCGAAGAGCGAAGAGAGCGTTTCCAGCGTGATTTCAGTTGCGAGCGAGATCGCCCATTTGCGCAGATAGAAGAACGAATGAACGGAGTAGAGGCCTTCGCGCACCGTTGGCAGGATGATCCAGCGCAGCACAACGATGAGACCGACCGTCATAAGCACAAGCGCGAATGACGTTGGCCACGCCATCAATGGTATTGCAGCGAGATAGAGTGTGCGGTCGATGAAGCCGAAATACTGATCGACCTTATCGAACACCCAGAAGGCCGGGAAGATCGGCAAAAGACCGAGCGGTGGGATGATCAGCAAGAGAAGCGTGTAGCCGAAAGTCATCAGCGACTTGCGCGCCTGCGAAGCCTCCGGCGGCGCGCGGAACAAAGACGGATCGCACTGCCCGGTAATGCGGCCCGGCGAACCGTCGTAGATTGCAAGGTCCGGCACGCGCGCGCCGGACGCGACCGACGTCAGGTCCTCGATCTGCGCATTGGCGCCGATGACGACGTTCTCTTCGATGGCGACGGACGTTCCGACATAGGCGTCCTCGCCGATATCGATCGTGCCGATGACAAGTTCGTTGCCCTCGACGCGGGCGTTGGCGAGCTTCACCTTCGCGCCCAGCGTAGCGCCCGCGCCGATTGACACGAGATCGATGGCGCCCGCCTCGAACTCGCTGATGATCGCGCCTTCGCCGACCTTGCCGCCAAGCGCAATGACGTAGAGGCGCATGATCGGAGACGCCTGGAACCACTTCGCATGTGTGAGCGCCATCAGCCGCTGCGCTAGCCACCAGCGGTAGTAATACGTCCCCCAGAGCGGATAACGGCCCGGCTTCGTGCGCCCGAGCAAAATCCATTTCGCGCTGATCGAGATGATGACCGTCGCGACGTTGATGCACATATAGACGCCGAGCAGCGCAACGATTTCGTCGCGCAGCGAAGCGTCCGGACCGGTGAGCAGCATGTAGCTGACAAACACGCCGAGCCATTGTGCCGTCATCAACGACAGGATGAATGGCAGCGCCACGGCCTGCGCGCAACCGCAAAGGAAGCGGCGCATCAGCGGCACAGGTGTGAAGGAGAGATCGCGCGGCGCGGATTGCGCCTGATCGCGCCCGTCGAGATGCTTGCCGATCGCGCGCAAGGTGCGATTCTTGTAGACGTCCTGAAGGGTGATGCCGGCAAGTCTTGGCGTCGTTCGCACCGTGGAGACGAAGCGCGCCGCGACGAGCGAATGGCCGCCAAGATCGGTGAAGAAATCGGCGTCGAAAGGGATTGCCTGCGGCGGCAACGCCTTTTGCGCCGCTGCCAGCAACAGCGCTTCGGTTTCGGTGCGCGGCTCTTCCTGCTCGTCGACCGGCGCGGCCGGCGCCAATTCGAGCGCCTTCAGCACCTTGCGATCGGCCTTGCCCGACGGCAAGCGGGGTAGCGTCGCCAGTGTTTCGTAGCGCGACGGCACCATGTAGGCCGGCAAATGCTCGCGCAGTTCGCTGCGCAACGTCTTGGGATCGAGCTCGGCATCGCGCTCGGGCACGATGAAGGCGACGAGTTCGTCGATGCCGCTTTCGCCGCGCACGACGACCGCGACCGAGTTCACGCCACTCATCGACGCGAGCCGAGCCTCGATCTCGCCAAGTTCGACGCGGAAACCGCGAATCTTCACCTGATCGTCGATGCGGCCGCGGAAGCCGATATTGCCGTCGTCGTCGAGGACCACAGCATCGCCGGAGCGGTAGAGGATCGGATCGACGCCGGCTGTCGCGAATGGATTCGCGACGAACTTCTCAGCCGTAAGCGTGTCACGCTTGAGATAGCCGCGCGCGACACCTGGGCCGCCGATCAGCAATTCGCCTTCGACGTTGCGGTCGAGAAGATTGAGCGCCTCGTCGGCGACATAGCAGGTATAATTCGGGATCGGCCCGCCGATCGTGACGGGCTTGTCGCGCAACACCTCCGACACTGTCGCAACAACCGTCGCTTCGGTCGGTCCGTAGGAATTGAAAATCTTGCGGCCCGGCTTGCACCAGCGCGCGGCGACGGACGGCGGACACGCCTCGCCACCCAGAATGATGACGCGCAGCCGCGCGACGTCCTTCGGGAACATCGCAAGCAGAGTCGGCACAGTGTCGAGCACGGTGACGCCGGCATCGTCGAGCACGTCGGGAAGGCGATCCGCCTCGCCCATCACCTGCGGCGTCGCGACAAACAAAGTCGCGCCGACGAGATACGGAATCCAGATCTCTTCCATCGACAGATCGAATGCGACGGACGCACCTTGGAAGACGATGTCCTGCGGAAGGATGCCGTAAATGTCGTTCGCGGAACGCAGGTAGTGGCAGATGTTGCGGCCGGTGATGACGATGCCTTTCGGCACGCCGGTCGAACCGGAGGTGTAGATGAGATAGGCGGGATGATCCGGCGTCGCTCCGGCCGCGCGCGCATCGACGCGAGGGCCGTCCGCGATTCCGACATCCGCGTCGATGAGCACAGAGCACGGCGCGTGGCCGTGCGTCTTGATCGCAAACTCGGCGGAGGTGAGCAGCGCTACGGCCTCGGCATCGCCAAGACAGACCGCGATGCGGTCGATCGGTGCATCCGCGTCGAAGGGCAGCCATGCTGCACCTGTCTTCGAAATCGCGATCTGCGCGATGAGGAGTTCCGGCCCGCGCGCCATCCAGAGTCCGACAACAGCACCGGGTTTCGCACCATTCGCGACAAGCCCGCGCGCGATAACCTCGGCCTGCGCATCGACCTGCGAATAAGTCAGATGCCGCTCGAGCGTCGTCATCGCGGCATGCGACGCGCGCGCCGCAACGGTCGCAGCGAAAATTTCGGACAGAAGTTCGTCGCGCAAAAAGTCGCCCACGGACTTGCCGTGTAGAATGGCGCGGCGGTCCGGCGCGGCAGGCTTTGGTGTATCGATCGCCCCCGACGTCGCCGCCTGGTCCCGGTCCAAGAGATCGGTCATCTCACCCGACGCCATTCCTGCCTGCCAATGGCCCTATGCGATTGATCCTGCGGGCGCAGGGCCGCTGCATGGGCACCTTTACCGTACCTTTACCATAAAGACGTCCGCCCCCCGGAAGGTTGCGGAGCCAACCGCCTAGCGCCAGACGTAAGCGCCGTTTTCGATGACGAGAATTCGACCCTGTTGGATCGGGATGCGGGTCGAGGCATGCGCCTCGACGCCACCCTCGAGGTGCAGGACGGCCCTCGCGGTGCCGGCATGGGCGACGATCGCGCAAGGGCGCGCATAGGACGCTAGGGCAACCCCAACGCGGGTGTTGAGCTGCGCGTAATTCTCGCCGCCGGTCGGCGCAACGTCCCACGGGTCGGCGCTTCGGGCTTTGAGATCGGCGGCGAAACGCGCACCGACCTCGTCCATCGTCAGGCCTTCCCATTTGCCGAGCGCAAGCTCCATCAGGCGCGGGTCGGTCGTGTAATTCTTCGGCGCGAGTCCCATCGCCTCGCGCGCGATTTCGGCCGTCGTGCGGGCGCGTTCCAGCGGCGACACGTGAAACGGCAGGGCTTTGGCATCGATGCCGCGTTCCGCGAGCAATGCTTTCAACGCTCGCCCGGCGGCGGCGGCCTGATCGCGGCCGCGCGGCCCGAGCGGAATGTCCAACTGGCCCGTCACCTGACCCGCGCTGTTGTAGAGAGTCTCGCCGTGGCGCAGGTAAAAGAGCGTCACGGCGCGGTTTTCTGCGTAACCGGCGCATCGACTTGCGTACGTCCGACAAGTTTCGGCACGGAGGATGCGAGCAGCGCCACGCCGGAACAGGTGAGCAGCGTGAGTACGATGCGGCGAAAGTTAGCCTCGCTGATGCCAATGTAGAGCCGTCCGCCAAGCAATACCGGCACGAGCATCGCGGCGGCGACGACGCCGAACATCGGCAGCATGTCGAGCTTTACCGACCCGCCGATCACCGAGCCAAGCATCGCGAAGCTGAGCGTGACGAGGTTGAAGTTCTGGATTATCGAGCGCTGCTTGTCCTTCTCCATCTGGCGCAACGTGCACCAAAGCGTCGGCACCGGCCCGGAGAAACCACCGATGCCGCCCATGACGCCGCCGATCATGCCAATCACGCCGTCGGCAGTCTTGCCGCCGCCCGAACCGATCGGTGGCAGTTTTCGCGCAAAGAGCATCGCCGGACACCACAGGACCAGAAACGTCCCGAGGCAGGCTTTGAAGATTTCGATATCGAGATGCGGCAACAGCAGGACACCGATCGGAATGCCAACGATGCCGCCAAGAATAAAGGGCGCGAGCGTCGCGACGTCGAAGCCCCGTCGCACTGTGATGGCGGAAATCATTTGACCCGTCATCGCGCCGAAAATCGCGAGCGCCGCGGCGAGTCGCGGTTCGATCGTCCACGCCCAGATCGACATCGAAACCAGACCGAACGCGAAGCCCGAAAGGCCTTGCGCGAAACCGCCCACGATGGCGCCGGCGACGATCGTGAGAACAAAGGTCTGCGTCACCCGCGTACCTTTATCGAAGTCATTCCTTCGACATGTCAGGCGCGGACGGGTTCTTCATGCCGACGATGTGATAGCCGGCATCGACATGCAGGATCTCGCCGGTGACGCCGCGCGACATCGGCGACAGGAGATAGACGGCGCTTTCGCCGACTTCTTCGATCGTCACGGTCCGGCGCAGCGGCGCGTTATATTCGTTCCACTTGAGGATGTAGCGGAAGTCGCCGATGCCCGACGCCGCGAGCGTCTTGATCGGCCCGGCCGACAGTGCATTCACGCGAATGTTCTTCTCGCCGAGATCGGCGGCGAGGTAGCGCACGCTCGCTTCGAGCGCTGCTTTCGCGACACCCATGACATTGTAGTGCGGCATCCATTTCTCGGCGCCGTAATAGGTCAGCGTCAGCATTGAGCCGCCGCTATCCATCAGCTTTTCCGCGTGCTGCGCGACGGCCGTGAACGAATAGCAGGAGATGAAGAGTGAGGTTTTGAAGTTTTCCGCCGACGTGTCGATGTAGCGGCCGGTCAGCTCGTCCTTGTCCGAAAAGGCGATGCAATGGACCACGAAATCGAGCCGGCCCCAGAGCTTCTTCACTTCATCGAAGACGGCTGCGAGCGTCTCGGGCTCGGTGACGTCGCAGCGCCCGACCACATGCGCGCCGAGTTCTGCGGCGAGCGGACGGACGCGCTTCTCGAGCGCATCGATCTGGAACGTCATCGCGAGTTCCGCGCCGGCATCGGCGGCCGCCTTGGCGATGCCCCAGGCAATCGAACGATTGTTGGCGACGCCGAGAATCAGGCCCTTCTTGCCCGCCAGGATGCCGCTTTTGGCGGTTTTCGGGGACGCGTCCTGTGAGCGGTCAGTGGCTTGCGTCATCGCGATCCGGGAGTGGGCGCCTTTGACAGACGCCGGTGGCGTGTAGGCGCTGCGCCGGGCGAGCGCAAGCCAGAGCTTATGCCCCATCCGCGCTGCGGCATGCGGATTTTCGGATGCGCCCTATGGCACGACGCCCGGCGCAGTCCTATGCTTGCGGGGCAATAAACGGCGGACAAAAGCCGGGCGGGACGGCAATGGCGAGCATTGGGGCATTCGAGGACACGAGCGGCGTGCTCGACCGGCTGACGCCGGCGCTGCGCCGTTTCGCGCGCGTGCTTCTTGCCGGACGCGGCCGCCCGACCGCCGCCGACGAAGTTTTGCAGGCGGCGCTTGCGCGCCTGCGGGTGCCGCATCCATCCAGCGATGCCACCATTCGTGTCGCCGCCTATGGCGCGATTGTGCAGGCGCATCGTGCGCGGCAATCGACGTTCTCGCAGACGCACGAGTTTTCGCGTGGCGGTGGGCGGCCGGAAATTGCCGAGCGCATCGAACGGTTGCCGCTCGACCAGCGCGAGGTGCTGCTGCTCGTTGTGCTCGAACGCCTTTCCTATGACGAGGCGGCGACTGCGCTCGGCCTGCCACGCTCTTCGATCGTCGCGCGGCTTGCCCGTGCGCGCGCCTCGCTCTCGGATACAAGCGAGGATATGCCCGGACGACAGACGCATCTGCGCCTCGTAAAATGACGCGCCGGTTTTCGAGGCGCGAGTGAGATGAAGCGCGACGCAGTCGGCGACGTCGACCTTCACGCTTTCGTCGACGGCGAACTCGATCCTGTTCAAACCAAGCGCGTACGGGCGCACCTTGCCGCGCATCCCGCCGACGCTGCGCGCGTCGATGCCTGGCGACGTCAGAATACCGTGATCCGCCGCGCCTTCGACGGGCCCGAGCCGGCGGCGTCGAAACGCATTGCGGGTCTGCGTGACGGCGGGGCAGGAGGCCCCGCTCCGGACATGCCGCGCCTCGATCTTGTGCGGGCGGCGCGACGACGGCGGCAGGCCATTGCGACATTGGCGGCCTTTCTCGGCGGCGCCTGTGTCGCCGTGCTCGGTGCCGTTGCGGTGAGCCGATGGCCGACGCCTGTCGATCCCACCTTTGCACTCGAGCCCGCGCCGCTTGCGCCGAGTGCGCAGGCGCGCCGCGCACGTCTAGCCTGGCGCACATTTTCGCGCGAGATCGACCGCGGCCCTGACAGGGTTTCGCCGGATCGCGCTGCAACACTTGCAACGCTGCAACGGATCACAGCGCTGTCGCGCATCCCCGACTGGAGCCGCGAGTCTTTCGAGCTATCTGGCACACGCACGATGCCAGGCGAAAGCGAACCGGCCGCCTTCCTTCTCTACGAGTCCGCAGCGCGCGTCCGGGTCGCGCTCATTGTCGAGCGCACGCCCGAACACGATTCCGCACCGCTGCTCAGCGACGACGGCGGGCTGCGCTGCCTGTTTTGGCGCGCCGCCGGCTATTCTTTCGTGATCGTTGGCCCCGCGGATTCCGATACGATCAGGATACTGGCACGGGCAACGGCTGTGTCCTTCGCGCGCTGATTCTACCCCAACGCCTTCCGCGGCGCGTAGGGCTTTGCGTCCTTCCACGTCTTCATCAGCGCTTCGAGGTCCGGGTCGGGCGCCTCCGGCAGAGTGATCTTCAGCGTGACGTAGAGATCGCCGGCCGGCGTTCCGGGCAGGCCTTTCCCACGCAGTCGCAGCGTCTTCCCGCCGTTCGAGTTCGGCGGAATGGTCAGCACAACGCGCCCGTCGAGCGTCGGCACGTCGACCGGCCCGCCCAGCACCGCCTCATAGAGCGTTACCGGCAGATCGGCGCGCAAATCCTTGCCATCGACACGGAAGAGCGGATGCGGCGCGATCCGCACCGTGATCAGCACGTCGCCGTAGTCGCCGCCCCAGGCGCTCGCCTGGCCCTGGCCGCGCAGCCGAATCTGCTTGCCATCCTCGATGCCGACGGGAATCTTCACTTCCAGCGTGCGGCCGGTCGGCAGATAGACCTCGACCTGCCCGCCCGCGACAGCGTCGGCGAGCGGCACGGTCACGCTGGCAAGAATATCCTCGCCCTTTGGCGGGGCGCTCGCCTTCTGGCGTCCGCGCCCGCCCATCGCGCCGCCAAAAATATCGGAAAAGAAATCGCCGGCGTCGCCGCCGCGCCCACCGGCACCTGGACCACCGCCACCGCCGAAATGGAATTCGAAGCGCTCCTCGCCGGCATTGCCGCCGCCGCGCGGGCGAGCGCCACCAAAGCCCTGGAATTTCGGCTTGCCCTCGGCATCGATTTCGCCGCGATCGAACTGGCCGCGCTTGGCGTCGTCGCCAAGAATTTCATAGGCGCTGTTGGCCTCGGCGAATTTTTCCTTCGCCTTGGGGTCGTCCTTGTTCTGGTCGGGATGGAATCGCTTCGCCTGCTTGCGGAAGGCCTTCTTGACCGCATCCGCATCGGCGTCGCGCTTCACGCCCAACACGTCGTAGGGGTCACGCATTCGTTCAGCCCAATCCGGCGTCGCCCGTAGAGCATGTCCCGCCGAAGTGGAAACCGGTTCGGCGAGAAGGACATGCTCGTGCAGATGGCACGGCGCCTATGTCTGTTTGACATGTGGTGGTTTGGCCTGCCGACACAAGCCGCAAACCTACTGCGAACCGCGTTCGCGTCGCCGTCAGATTACCGCGTCGGACGCTAGCGGACATGCGTCACCGTCGCCGGTCTCGATCTGGACCGTCACATGGCCGATGCCGCGTTCGCGCAACTCCCGCGCGAGGCGCAGGAGAAACGCGTCGCCGGGGTGACCGCCCGGCATCACGAGATGCGCCGACAGCGCGACCTCCGTCGTGCCGACCGGCCAGATGTGCAGATCGTGCAGCGCCGTCACGCCCGGCTGCGTTGCGAGGTGTTTCCGCACGCCGGCCGCATCGATGGAGGCCGGCACTGCGCCCATCGACATGCTGACGCTGTCGCGGAACAGACCCCAAGTGCTCCATACGATGAAGATTGCGACGGCCAGACCCACCAGCGGGTCGGCCCGCGTCCATCCAGTCAGCAGCACGATGCCGCCCGCGACCAGCACGCCCGCCGAAACGAGCGCATCGACCGCCATGTGCAGGAACGCACCGCGGATGTTGAGGTCATCTTTCGCGCCGCGCGCAAACATCAGAGCCGTGGCACCGTTGACGACGATGCCGATCGCGGCGACGACCATCACCGTGCCGCCGGCTACCGGTGGCGGATTGCGCAACCGCTCTATCGCTTCCCAGCCGATGGCGCCTGCCCCGACGAAGAGCAGCACGGCATTGCCGAGCGCCACCAGCACGGCGGAGTGCCGCATGCCCCAGGTGAAGCGCTCGGTCGGTGCACGGCCCGAAACATGCGCCGCGCCCCAAGCCGCGAGTAATCCGAGCACGTCCGCAAGATTGTGCCCGGCGTCCGCAAGCAGCGCGGTCGAATCGCTGAGGATGCCGTAGATCGCCTCGATAACGACGAAGCCGATGTTGAGCATTGCGCCGATGGCGAAGGCGCGGCCGAAATCTTTTGGCGCATGGCTGTGGCCAGCATGACTGTGACCGGCGTGGCCATGATGCGAGTGCCCGGCGTGCGAATGCCCGTGGTGCGAATGGTCGTGATGCGAGTGATCGTTCATGTTGCGGGCGCCAATCCATGCCAAAGGGAGCGGGCCGTCAAATTGTGGCGCGGGTTTTGCGGCGGTGCAGGGGATGCGTCATAGTAGCTTGCGCCGTGATTTCCTTGAGGTTTTTAGTCTTTGACCGTGCACCTGCCGCCTGACGCACTGGACGAATGCGCGCGCGAGCCGATCCATATCCCCGGCGCTATCCAGCCACATGGGGCGCTGATCGCGCTGACCGTGCCGGGCTTCGAAGTCACGCATGTCTCGCGCAATGTCGATACCCTGCTTGGCCTACCCGAGGGCAGCATCACGATCGGCAAGGATCTCCGCCAGTATTTTTCGCGCGCCGTCATCCATGATCTGGGCAACACGCTGCAGGCGGCGTCGATCGCACGCGTGCCGGAACGCCTGCACGGTATTGCCGTCGTCGAAGGTGCGGCGCTCGTCGATGTGATCGCCCACGCGACGGCGGACGGCGCGATCTGCGAATTCTTGCCCGCCGCGGGGCCGGACAGCGGGCGTGTCGATTCGGCCGCGCTGCTGCGCGCCATGACGGCACGGTTGTCGCGTGCCGTGAATACCGCGCGGCTTCTGAGCCTCGCGGCACAGCAGGTGCGCGCCGTCACCGGCTACGACCGCGTGATGATCTATCGCTTCCAGGCCGACCATAGTGGCGTGGTGGTTGCCGAGGCGCTGCGCGGCGGCCTCGAGCCCTACCTTGGCCTGCACTATCCGGCGTCCGACATTCCGCCACAGGCACGCGAACTCTTCCGCCGCCAGCCGCTGCGGCAGATTCCGGATGTGCGTTACACGCCGGTGCCGATCGTGCCTGGCGGGCCGAACGATCCGCCGCTCGATCTCACGCTGTCGCAGTTGCGCAGCGCCTCGTCGGTGCATCTCGAATATTTGCGCAACATGGGCAGCGCTGCGACGCTGACGATTTCCATCATGCGCGGCGACGCACTCTGGGGATTATTCGCCTGCCATCATGAACGTCCGCGTCGCTTGTCGTCGATGATCTGCGTCGCGATGGAACTGTTTGCGCAGATGTTCTCGCTGCAATTAGAGGCGCGTGAACAGGCGTCCGAACTTGCCGATGCTGCGAAGGCGCATGCCGTCGTCGATGCCCTGCGCGAAGCAGGCGTCGACCGACCGGTATCGGAGGCGATTGAAGCGATCCGCAATGACGTGCAGGCGTTACTGCCGCACGACGGGCTGGTGCTGTGGATTGGCGGAATCGCGGAGTCATCCGGCGTGACACCGCCCGGCGAGCAAATGCCGGAACTCGTGCGCCACCTCCGAGCCGTTTCGCCGAACGACATCTACGCCACGTCGCGTCTCAGCACCGAACTCCCAGACGCATTGCGCTACACCGCTGAGGCGAGCGGCGTACTCGCCATTCCGCTGTCGCGCGGGCGGCAGGATTTTTTGATGCTCTTCCGGCGCGAGGAAGTGCAGACCGTCACTTGGGGTGGCGACCCCAACAAGGCGGTGACGCCGGGGTCGGGTGGTCGCATTGGGCCGCGCCAGAGTTTCTCCGCCTGGAAAGAGATCGTGCGCGGCGCCTCGATGCCGTGGCGCAAGCCCGAACTGCAGCTGGCCGAGCTTCTTCAGATTCGGTTGCTCGAACTGCTGCTGTCGCGCGCACGCTATGTCGATGAGGGTCGGCAAGCGGCGGCGGAATCGCAAAAATTGCTGATCGCCGAACTCGGCCATCGCGTGAAGAACATCTTCGCGCTTATCCGCTCCGTCGTGCGGCAGAGCCGCATCGGTGCGGACACGATCGACAGCTATTCCGGCGATCTCGAACGGCGCATCGCGGCGCTCGCCATCGCGCATGATCAGGTGACGCATGTCGGATGGCGGCCTGCATCCCTGCGCCAGCTCGTCGAGGAACAGGCGCGCACCTGGTCCGACGGAACCGTTGGCCGCTTCACGATCGAAGGCCTGCCGGTGCAGCTCGACGTTCGGGCGCTGCAGGCTTTTGCGCTTGTGCTGCACGAGATGATGACCAATGCCGCGAAATACGGCGCGCTCAGCACACCGGGCGGCACGATCGCCGTGCGCTGGACGATGGGCGATGCGGGGCTCGCGATCGCATGGCGCGAAACGGGCGGACCACCGGTGACGCCACCGACGCGGCGCGGGTTCGGCACAACGGTGATCGAGCAATCGATTCCCTTTGAGCTGCAGGGCAAGACCGACGTCCGCTACGAGGCTACTGGCGTCGTGGCAGATTTTCTGATCCCCCCCGAACACGCCGTCATCGTCGAAGCCGACGAGAAGCCGGCGAGCATCGCGCCGGCACCCGTGATGGCCGACCTTCGCGGCAAGAAATTGCTGCTTGTCGAAGACAGCATGATGATCGCGCTCGACGCGCAGGCAGCGCTCGAAGCCATCGGCGCGACAGTCGAGATTGCGTCGAGCGTTGCCGACGGCCTTCGCGCGGTTTCGCTCACCGAATTCACGGGTGCTGTGCTCGATGTGAACTTGCGCGGCGAGACGAGCAGCGGTCTAGCCGATGCGCTTCTCGGCCGACAGCTGCCGTTCGTCTTTGCAACCGGCTACGGCGACCAGATCAACATTCCCGAGCGTTTTCGCACGATCCCGAAGGTGTCGAAGCCTTACGATGCGGCGACGATCGCTGCGGCCTTAAGGACGGCCGAACTTCTTGCGGGAATGCCGGCGAAATGAGCGAATCAGAGTCCGCGCGGCACGCCCTTCGCCGCGAAACCGCGAAACTGCACACCGAACTGGATGCGATGCTGTCGCGCGCCAATTTCGACGACCGCGAATCGTACGCGCTGTTTCTTGCACGACAGGCCGCGCCATTGTTTGCGCTCGAAGAGGCGATCGATGCCAGCGATTTGCCAACAAGCATCCCCGACTGGCCGCTGCGTCGCCGCACGGAGGCGATCAGCGACGACCTTGCGCGCCTCGGCAGCGTATCGCCGTCGCCATCGCGCGCGCCAGAAATGAGCGACGATGCTCTGATGGGCGCACTCTACGTGCTCGAAGGCTCACGACTCGGTGCGAAATTTCTCGTGAAGCAGGCACGCGCAAGCAGCGATCCTGTCGTGCGTGACGCGACGGCCTATCTCGGCCACGGCGACGGGCAGTCGTTCTGGCCGTCCTTTCTCGCTGTGTTGGCGAAACGCGAGGATGCGGGGCTCGATCACGCGGCGCTGATCGATGGCGCCAATCGCGCCTTTGCAATGTTTCTTGAAAGCGCGAACGCGGCGCCGGCCGAAGGCGAAGAGCTGCGCGCGAAGTCGGCGTAACGGGACGCTAGATCAGGCGCGCTTCCATGGACGCGCGTCGCGTACGGTCCAGTCCGTGCTGGTTTCGCGGCAGGCCGTGCCCTGCACATCTTCCAATCCGCCGTCGGTCTCGACCTTGGCGAGGAACGCGCGGCAGATCTTGTCGTCGGACGGATAGGTCTGCGCCACCGGTGTGAACGAGCCTTTGGCGCCGGTCTGCGTGTTTTCCCAGTTCACGACCGAACCGTTGCCCTGCGGATCGAGCGCCGTGCCGAGCGCGGCGCGCGCACGGCGCCAATCCTCGGCGTCGAGACGCCGCGAAAGAACGGTCACGCTCTTCGGGATGCTGCCGGTCGCGTCGTCCTGCGACGATTTCAGCGGCGAGAGCGGAATGGAAACGGCACAGCCGCCGCACGAGCCGAGGAACGCGAAAAGCGCGACAGCACGGCCTTGCCGTGTCAGGAAGCTCGGGAATGTCGCGTACGGTTGAATCGGCACGACTGGAACACTCTTCGACGCACCAGCACGCGCGGGCGTACGGCGAAAGGCAACGCTTTCATGGACCCGTTAACGGCCGGTGACTTCACGCAGGCGACCGACCCGCTCGTCCTGTTCCAGAACTGGACCGCTGAGGCGCGCGCGAAAGAGCTCAACGATCCTGAAGCGATGGCGCTCGCGACCGTCGACGAAAACGGCCTGCCCGACGTTCGCATGGTGCTGATGAAGGGCTTTGATGCACGTGGCGTCGTTTTCTATACGAACGCCGAAAGCGCCAAGGGCCGCGAGATCGCGGCGACGCCGAAGGCGGCGGTGTTGTTTCACTGGAAGAGCCTGCGCCGCCAGATCCGCATTCGCGGTGCAGTCTCCGTCGTCACCGATGCGGAGGCCGACGCTTATTTCAATTCGCGCCATCGCCAGAGCCGCATCGGCGCCTGGGCAAGCCAGCAGTCGCGCCCGCTCGATAGTCGCAAGACCATGGAAGATGCCGCTGCGTCGTTCGACCAAAAGTTTCCGGGCGAAGACGTGCCGCGTCCGGCCTATTGGAAGGGCTTCCGCATCGCGCTGGAGTCTTTCGAATTTTGGTCCGATGGCGCGTTCCGTCTGCACGACCGCATCACCTACACGCGCGACGGCGACCGCTGGGCGCGGCAACGGCTCTATCCCTGATGCTGCGTATCTTCTCGCTTCAGTCAGGCCGTCTCGTCTGCACGTCCACCGATGGTGTGCCGCACGGCCATGCCGAGATGCCGCGCGCGCTTTGGTACGACCTTTACGATCCGACGCCCGAGGAGCGCGCTTTTGTCAACGGCAAGGCGCATGTCGATGTACCGACGCGGGCCGATATCGAGGAGATCGAAGTCTCGTCGCGCCTCTATCACGAGGACGACGCCGACTACATGACGATCACGGCGGTGGCGAAATTCGGCGTCGGTGACGCGCAGGAAAAGACGCCCCTGATGTTCATCCTGAAGGGCGAGACGCTCGTCACGGTGCGCTATGCGGTGCTGCGGCCGTTCGAGAATGTCGTCGAGCGCGCTTCGCGTAATGGTGCGACGGGCTCGACCGGCGAACAGGTGATGCTGACGTTGATCGAAGCGCTTGTCGACCGGCTCGCGGATGCGCTGGAATCGCTCGGCGACGGCATCGATCGCATTTCGCGAAACGTCTTCCGCAGCAAGGTCGGATCGAGCAAGGCGCATCGCGATCTCGAAGCGACAATCGAGCAAGTTGGGCGACAGGGCGATCTGCTCGGCCTCGTGCGCGAGAGTCTCGTCAGCTTCAACCGCATGATCGGCTATCACGAGGGTCTTGGTGCGCAAGAGCGTCGCTCTGCGGAATCGCGCGCACGCACGATGACGATCCAACGCGACGTCGCGGCTTTGTCGGACCACGCGAATTATCTCGGATCGAAGATCGCGTTCGTACTCGACGCGACGCTCGGCCTCATCAATCTCGAGCAAAACCAGATCATCAAGATATTTTCGATCGCGGCGGTGTGCCTTATGCCGCCGACGCTCGTGGCCTCCGTGTACGGCATGAACTTCAAACATCTGCCGGAACTGGAATGGACGTTCGGCTATCCCATGGCGCTGGGGCTGATGGTGCTTACAGGCGTTGCACCAGTGGTGTATTTCAAGAAGCGCGGGTGGTTGTAGTCACGCGCTCTTCAGCGCCGCCACAACCTCGTCCGGAATTGGCGTCGACTTGATCTTCGTGGGGTCGTCGGGATGCCGGCCCGTCCACACGCGCGTCTCAAAGGCTTCGACGGCGAGCGCATCTGCATTGAAGAGCCGATGCCGGATGCCGAAGGACGAGCGACCGATCTCCGTCGCCGTCGTCTCGATCCGCACCGTGTCGCCAAACTTCGATGGCTTCAGAAACTTCGCGCGGGATTCGACGATCGGCCAGCCGATGAATGCAAACCTTTCGCGTAACGACACCTTGTTGAAGCCGGCGTGATCGAACAGGCCCGCCGTCGCGCCGTCGAACCATTCGAAAAAGCGTGGATTAAAAACGATACCGGCGGGGTCGCAGTCGCCCCATTCGATATAACGATGGCGTGTCGCGACCAGCATGCGTCAGCCGTGCGAAACCTTTGCGGCGCGCTTTTCGAGAAAGTCGCGCAGCCGGCGTTTTGCCTCGGCATCGTTGGCGGCAACCGACGAAATCAAAGCCTCCAGCAGGAGCCCCGTCTGCGGATCGGCATCGGCGATGCGCGGAAGTGCCTGGATGACAGCAAAATTCGACATCGGCGCGTTCTGCGCCACACGTCGCGCGAGTTCTTTGCCCTTCGCGAGTCCCTCGCCTTTCGGCACGACGTAATGTGACAGTGAGAAGGCCTGCCCGTCCTGCGCCCCGTAGGTACGGCCGGTGAGCATCATCTCCTGCATGCGCGAAGTGCCGATCAGCCGCGAGACGCGCACCGAGCCACCGCCACCGACGAAAATGCCGCGAATGCCTTCGGGGAATGCGTAATAAGCGCTCTCTTCCGCGACGCGGATATGCGTCGACGCCGCGATTTCGAGCCCGCCGCCAACCACCGCGCCATGCATGACGCAAACAACCGGCACGGTGCCGAATTCGATCTTCGAGAAGGCGCGATGCCATCCGCGCGAATGCGCGACGCCTTGGGTCGCGTCCATCTCATGCGCTTCGCTCAAATCGAGTCCGGCGGAAAAATGGTCGCCGAGACCGTGCAGCACTACGGCTTTCACGCTTCCCGGCAACGTCTCGAAGAAGCGCTCGACGCCGAGCACCATCTCCATGCTCAGCGCGTTGCGTTTCTCGGGCCGTGCAAGCGCCAGTAGTGCGATGTCGCCGTCCACTTCGGCTTGAAGCGACGGCGGCAATTCGCAATGCGGCCATGAATGTGCCGAAACGCGCGCGCCGGACATTTTTAGCCCTCTCCCGGACGCGTTTGCGCCCGGGTCAGTTGTTCGAAACGGAAGGGATCAGGCCTGCGGCGTCGCCGAGGTCTTTACGATCTCGCCAATTTCCTTCGCCTGCTCCTGGAGCGTGGCGATCTGCGACTTCACATATTCGGACTGCAGCTGCATCACTTCCTGCATGTCCTTCGCCTTCACGAGGCTCTGGGCGTGATCGAACGCGGCCTTGATGTTCGCCTCGGCGAACGACATCGTCTTGAGGCTCACGTCGCGCGCGCCGCTCTGGAACGTATTGTTCGCGCCGGCAAATGTCCCGGCCGCTTTCTGTGCTGCGCCAACAAAGCCTTCGAACGCCTTTCGGGCCTGATCGACGCTGCGCTCCGCGAGGTCGCGCATCTCGGAGGGAATCTCATAAGGCTTGTTCATCGTCATTTTCCTCGCTTCAGGGGCGGTTCCGATTGCCGCTCGGTCGAAGAATCGCCTACCTTGCGTCTAGGCTACGCTTCGGTCCGTTGCAACGTATGGGACGGTGCCCGGTTCATCATGAATCCGGTGTAACGGTTCTTGAGCGCGCGTGAGCATGGCGTCGGTGGTGTGGATGCGCCATTGCAAGCAGGTGACTGGCAGACAAGGTACTGACTGACACGGATTGTCCGAGGGATGACCGGTTCGATGGGCGACGCTGCGACGACGATGCCGGACACGCCGGCCCGCGCGAAGACGCGTTTTGTCTGGCGCACGGATGCCGAGGGCCGTCTCGTCGAGGCTCAGCCGGCGCTCTCGACCATCCTGCGCATGCCGGTGCATCAGACCGGCCGCCCGTTCACGGCGCTCATGACCGAAGCCGGTGCAGACACCGACGGGCTGCTCGCCGCGGCGCTCGCGGGACGCACGACGTTCAGTCGTCTGCGAAATTTTTGGCCGTGGGCGGATGGCGAGGCGGACATAGCGCTCGAATGGGGCGGCGTCCCGCAACGCGATCGCGACGGGTCGTTCGGCGGTTTCCGCGGTTTTGCGGTGGTGAAGGGGCAGGTTGCTCGCGTAGCAACACCGGCAGTCGAGGAAGCCTCCGTTGCGCTTCTCCCGACTGAAGAGCCGATCGTCGAAAGCGCAATACCGGCGCGAAAGTCGGACCGGGCCGACAATGTCGTGTCGCTGTGGCCAACCGCGTCGGAAACATCGGTCGTTCCGGTCCTGCGCCGCATGGAGAGTCGCTCCGCGCTTACGGACGAAGAGCGTGGCGCGCTCGCCGAGATCGCAGCCATACTGGGCCCACCGCTGTCGCCCGAACAGGATCGCGTGCGTGCCGCGGCCACATCGATGCCGGCCGTCGATCTGGCCAATGAAAATTTCCGTCGCATCGTCGATCTCGTGCCGATCGGCATTCTGGTGAGCCGCGACGGGACCGTCGTTTTCGCCAACCGCACGTTGCTCGATCTCACGGGCTTCGCCGATGCCGATGCGCTGCACGACGCTGGTGGCCTCGACCGGCTGTTCGGCAGTCGCGATCCCGCGCGGACCGAGGCCGGCAGCGCGCCGGTGCAATTGCGGACGCACGAGGGCGACACGCTTGCGGTCGATGCGCGCGTCCATGCGGTCAACTGGGACAGTCTGCCGGCAACGCTGATGTCGATGCGGAGCGCCGTCGATCGTGTCGGGGCATCGCGCGCGAAGGAACTCGAAGCGAAACTCCGCGAGCGCGAAGGCGAGGCGCGCGAACTCCATACGGTTCTCGACACCGCGACGGACGGCATCGTCATCCTCGATGCGGAGAACGGCATCCTGTCGCTCAATCGCTCGGCGGAGGCGTTGTTCGGTTGCGACGGCGCCGACGTCGCGGGCAAGCCGTTCGAGACGCTCGTCGCAGACGAAAGCCGCGACGTGATCGCCGATTATCTCGCCGGTCTGAAGGGGGGCGGCGTCGCCAGTCTGCTCAACGACGGACGGGAAATTCTCTGCAAGGATCCGCGCGGTGGCCTGATCCCGGTGTTCGTGACGCTCGGCCGCATCGGTTCGGACACGCCGAAATATTGCGCCGTGCTGCGCGATCTCAGCGCCTGGAAGAACGCCGAGCAGGGCCTCACCAAGGCGCGCACGGAAGCCGAGCGCGCAAGCGCGGAGAAATCGGAGTTTCTCGCGCGGATCAGCCACGAAATCCGCACGCCGCTCAACGCCATCCTTGGCTTCGCAGAAGTCATGATGGACGAGCGTTTCGGCCCGATCGGCAACGATCGCTACCGCGATTACATGAAGGACATTCATCGCTCCGGCGAGCATGTGATGAGCCTCGTCAACGACCTGCTCGATCTGTCGAAGATCGAGGCCGGCAAGATGGACATGACGTTCACCGCCGTCGATGCGAACGCGTGCGTGTCCGATTGCGTGGCGTTGATGCAGCCACAGGCCTCGCGCGCGCGCGTCGTCATCCGTCTGTCGCTGGCGCCGAGACTTCCGAAGGTCATCGCCGACGATCGCGCGATGAAGCAGATCGTGCTCAACGTCTTGTCTAATGCGGTTAAATACAACGAGTCCGGCGGCCAGGTGATCGTGTCGACGGCGCAGACCGACGCGGGTCACGCGGTCGTGCGCATCCGCGACACCGGGATCGGCATGACGGACAGCGAAGTGCAGACGGCACTGGAGCCGTTCGGTCAGGTGCACACGACGCGGCACACGACCGGCACGGGCCTCGGGTTGCCGCTGACCAAGGCGCTCGTCGAGGCCAATCGCGCGAATTTCATCATCAAAAGCCGCAAAGGCGAAGGCACACTCGTCGAGATCGCCTTTCCGCCCTCGCGCATCATGGCCGAATAGATCGCTAACTCTACGGCGTCCAAGGCGTTGCGAGCGAGGGCATCCGCCCTAGCTTGAGCGCATGCCCTCACGCATTGAAGACTATGCCATGATCGGCGATTGCCATTCGGCAGCGCTGGTGTCGAAAACCGGTTCGATCGACTGGCTGTGCTGGCCGCGGTTCGATTCCGCGGCCTGTTTCGCCGCGCTGCTCGGCAGTGAAAAACACGGCCACTGGCGCATTGCGCCGAAAGACGCGAAAGCCACATCGACGCACGCCTATGTCGAGGACACGATGGTCCTTGAAACGCGTTTCGAGTGCCAGGACGGCACTGTCGTAATCACCGACTTCATGCCCAGCGATACAGCTGAACGCACGATCGTCCGCGTGGTGCGCGGCGAAAGCGGCGCGGTCGACATGCGGATGCGGCTCGCGGTGCGCTTCGACTACGGCCTCACCGTGCCCTGGGTGTCGCGTGCAGAGGACCACGCGCTTGTCGCTATCGCAGGCCCGTCGAAACTCGTGCTGCGCAGCCCGACGAAACTCACCGGCCACGACATGACGACGCAATCGCTCTTCACGGTGAAGGCCGGCGAGGAAGTGCCGATCGTGATGCAATATGTGCCCTCATGGGGGCCGAACCCCGAGGCCTGCGATTGGCGCGCGGCGCTGTCGGCGACGATGAAAAGCGCGCGCGACTGGATCGGGCCATGCCGCACCGACCATGCATGGCCGCACGCAGTGAAGCGCTCGCTGCTGACGTTGAAAGCGCTCACCTATCCAACGACCGGCGGCATCGTCGCTGCGCCGACGACCTCACTGCCCGAGAAGATCGGCGGCGTGCGCAACTGGGACTATCGCATCTGCTGGCTGCGCGATTCGAGTTTCACGCTACAGGCGCTGCTCGCCGCTGGCTATCGCGAGGAGGCGATCGCCTGGCGCGACTGGCTCATCCGCGCCGTCGCCGGCTCGCCGGAACAGACGCAGATCATGTATGGTCTTGCCGGCGAGCGCCTGCTCGACGAGCGCGAGATACCGTGGCTGCCAGGCTACGAAGGCTCGAAGCCGGTGCGCATCGGCAATGCAGCCGCCGAGCAATTGCAGCTCGACGTGTTCGGCGAAGTGCTCGACGCGCTCTATCAGACCTATTCGCGTGAGGACGTGCCGCCGGAAAAGCACGACCACCGCATGTCGGCGCGACGTATCGGCATGATCCTTCTCGAACGGCTCGAGAAAATCTGGCGCGAGCCCGACAATGGCATCTGGGAAGTGCGCGGGCCGCTGCGCCACTTCGTGCATTCGAAGATCATGGCATGGGTCGCATTCGACCGCGCGGTGCGGGCGTTCGAGCGCATCGAGACGGATGCGCCGGTCGACCGGTGGCGGGCGCTCCGCGACGAAATCCACGCGGAAATTTGCGTGAAAGGCTTCGACGAGAAGACCGGCGCTTTCATGCAGTACTACGGTGCCGACGCACTCGATGCGAGCGTGCTTCTCGCGCCGTCTGTCGGCTTCATCGACGCCAACGACCCGCGCATGCTCTCGACCGTTGCCGCGATCGAGAAGCGCCTTCTGCGCGACGGTTTCGTGCTGCGCTACGAGCAGCCCGATGCCGATGTCGACGGCCTGCCGCCAGGCGAAGGCGCGTTCCTCGCCTGCTCATTCTGGTATGTCGACGTGCTCGTGATGCAAGGCCGCGTTGACGAAGCGAAGACGATGTTCGAACGCCTCATCGGTCTTGCGAACGGCGTCGGTCTGCTGGCCGAGGAGTACGATCCACGCGCCAAACGCATGCTCGGGAATTTCCCGCAGGCGTTCAGCCACATTGCGCTGGTCAATTCCGCCTTTCGCCTCGATGAGGCGATGAGCGGCGATAAAGCTGCGACCGACGATAGGGTGAAAGCGCCGGCGTAAAAATCAGCGCGTTGCCGTTACGCGCCACACGGACCCGTTGCCGTCCTCGCTGAACAGGAGGCTGCCGTCCGGTGCGCCTGTCACCGAAACCGGTCGGCCCCACACGCGCTGATCGTCGAGCACGAAGCCGGTGACGAAGTCTTCGTAGGCGCCGGTCGGCTTGCCGTCCTTGAACGGCAACCGCACAATCTTGTACCCAGTACGCTTGGCGCGATTCCATGAACCGTGCAGTGCGACGAAAGCATCGCTGCGTCCGGCGGCGGGAAAGCGGTCGCCTTCGTAAAAGGCGATGCCGAGCGGTGCGGAATGCGCCTGGATCAACACATCCGGCACCGACACTTTGCTCGCGAGATCGGGCCGCAAGCCCGGCCGCTTGTCGATATTCGCGCCGATGTAAAACCACGGCCAGCCGAAGAACGCGCCTTCGCGCACCTCGGTGGCGTAGTCGGGCGGCAGGTCGTCGCCCATGAGATCGCGTTCGTTGGTCGCGCACCACAATTTGTCGGAGGCCGGCACGAGCGTCATGCCGACGCAATTGCGCAGGCCATTGGCGAAAATCTTGCGGTTCTTGCCCTGCGCATCGAAGACGAGCACGGATGCGCGCCCTTCTTCGTCGCCCCACGTCGCGCCGGTTCCGTGCGACGCTTCGAAGGCGGCGAGATCGCCCGGACGCGCACCCATGTCCTCGGCGACATTCGATTGCGAACCGACCGACACGAACATGCGCGTGCCGTCGCGCGAAAAGACGAGATCACGCGTCGAGTGGCCGCCGTCCGGCAGATCGCGCACGAGCATTTCAGGCTTCGACCGATGCGACGAGGTCGCCGCGCTTGTACGGAAAGCGCATGACGGCCTGCGGTGGTCGCGACGATAGAGCCATTTCGGCTCGGGGCCCGGCGGGTAGAAACCGAGGCCGAAGGGCCCATCGAGACCGCTGACAAAGGTCTTCCGTTCGACGACGCTCGCCCCGTCGGGCGACAGACGCAGCGCCGTGATCGTACCGCGAGACGTCTGCGCGACGAAGAGCGTCCCGTCCGGCGCAAAACGCAGCGTGCGCGCGCCGTCGAGATTGTCGGCCAGCGGCGCGATCGCATAGCCGTCCGGCACCTTTGGCAGCATGTCTTTCGGTCGTGCGACGACGCGCGCCGACGATGCGCTGGTGCGCGACACCGCGGGCGGCACGTCGCCGGCACGGATAAGCCGCGAGACGCCCGGCGCATCGCTGCGCCAATCGCCGAAGGCGGCGGGGCCTGTCAGCGTCTGCGCACCGGCGGAGACTGACGAGAATACGAAGAGTGTAAGGCCGAGACATGCGCGCATGTCTCGGGAGATAGTGCCGGACCGGCGGTTCGGGAGGGGCGATGATGGGCGTGCGTCGCCTCTCCCGAAAATGCGCGCGTCAGACTTGCGCGAGGCCGCCGTCGACGAACACTTCGCTGCCGGTCATGAAGCTGCTGTCGGACGAGGCGAGGAACGCCGCGACAGCTGCCGTTTCCGCGGGATCGCCCAGACGGCCGATCGGCGTCGTCGCGCCCAGCGCCTCGAAGGCATCCTTGCCGACGATGTCCAATGCGAGATCGGTCCGGGTCGGGCCGGGCGACAGCACGTTGACGCGGATGCCCGTGCCTCGCAGATCCTGCGCCCAGCTGCGCGCGAAGTTGCGAACCGCGGCTTTGGTGGCGCTGTAGACGCTGAACTGCGGCGTGCCCATTTCGCCCGTCGTCGAGCCAGTGAGGATGATCGATCCGCCGGCCTTCATCAGCGGCAGGCCGCGCTGTACGGTGAAGAGCAGGCCCTTCACGTTGACGTCAAAGACGGCGTCGTAATGTTCCGGCGTGATGTCGGCGAGCGCGGCAAACGCACCCGTGCCGGCGTTGGCGAAGAGGATATCGAGGCCGCCGCGCTCCGCCTTCACCTGTGCATAGAGTCGGTCGAGATCGGCGAGATCGCTCACCGAGCCGGCTATGGCGCGTGCCTCGCTGCCGAGGTCAGCGAGCGCCGCATCCAGCGCCTTTTGCCGTCGACCAAAAATGTAGACGAAAGCGCCTTCCTCGATAAAGCGCTTCGCAGCGGCCAGTCCGATGCCGCTCCCGCCGCCAGTCACCACCGCCGTCTTGCCTGCCAGTCTTTTCATGTCGCGTACTCCGATTGGGGTGGCGCGTAGCTGGCGGCGTACCCACCTATCGACAAGTATGCACCTTTTGGTGAGTGCCTCGTATGTCCGACGAAAAAGCAGATTCACCCGCATTTACCTGCGGTCTCGACGTCACGCTTCGGATCATCTCCGGCAAGTGGAAGCCGCTGATCGTCTATTTCCTGTCGCAGTCGCCGAACCGCTACGGCGAGCTTCGGCGCGCTGTGAAGGGCGTCAGCGACAAGATGCTTATCCAGCATCTGAAGGAGCTTGAGACCGACGGCATCGTGAAGCGCACCGATTATCGGGAGGTGCCGCCGCGCGTGGACTATGCGCTGACGCCGCTTGGCCGCAGTCTCGCGTCCGCGCTCGCGCCACTCTGCGCCTGGGGCACGGACAATATGACCGACGTCGCCCGCATTCTCGCCGTGCGCGAAAGCTGGAGTCGCGAGGCGCCCGCGCCCGACGTGGCTCACCGGCCCTAGCGAAAGTCGCCGACCTATGTCATTCGCAACGCCGGAACGATCGTCGCGCGCCAAACGCGGCCGATCCATGCGGGCGTGGCGGAATCGGTAGACGCGCCGGACTCAAAATCCGGTTCCCCCTAAAGGAGTGTCGGTTCGAGTCCGACCGCCCGCACCAGATCCTGGATCAAAATACTGCGTGATCGCCGCGTTCGGCGACGGCATCGCCGCGGAGCAGCCGCGCATAGTGCTCGCGCAACGTGTCGGAGCCCGCCGACGGTGTGGCGTCCGCGTCGTAGCGCCCGCGTGCCGCATCCCAGACGAGCATGGATTCAGTTGCATAATAGCGTCCGATACGCGCGAGCTCGGCTTTCGCCGCAAGCGCCGGGGATAATTTCCCGAGCGTTGCGAGAACGGCGATGATGACGTCCAGCAATGCCACCGGCACATGCTTGAAGCGCGGCGCACGGCCGAGCAGCGCGAAGAGCATTTCACCTTGCGCCTTCAGTGTGATTGCTTCGCCAGGTCCACCGATGGGAAGGACGCAATTGCGGCGATCGTCATTGTCGATGCTATCAGCGAGGTATTTGCCGAGATCGTTGTCGCTGATCGGCTTGCAGGCGGTGAGCGTGCCGTCGCCAAAGACGAGAAATGGTTTACCGCGCTTTACGCGATCGACCTGTCCCGACAGCGATTTGAAAAAAGCCGTGGGCCGCACGATCGTGTAATCCACGCCTGACGTCATCAGCGCATCTTCGAAGGCGAGCTTGGCGTGCTGAAAAGCGAGTTTCGGCTTCTGCACGCAGATCGCCGAAAGCAGGACGACATGCTTCACACCGGCAGCCTTGGCCGAGTTCAACGCGTGCACGTGAGTCTGATAGTCGATGGACCAGGCATCGCGGGGTGCACCAGTGCGCGACGCCAGGCACGACACGAGAACGTCGAATCGTTCGTCACGGAAGCCTTCGCGCCCGAGCGATTCCGGATCGGTCACGTCGCAGACGCGAACCGCTACGTTGTGCATTGTCGCGTCGGAACTGCGCCGGACGACGCAAACGACCTCGTGCCCGCGCGAAACCAGTGCGCTCACCGTCGCGCGACCGATGGTGCCGGTGCCCCCGAGGACGAGGACGCGGCGCGGTACAACCTCGTCGGAGTTTTTCGCTGTCATCGCTTTACGGCAGCAGCTTTTCCAGGA
The DNA here is from genome assembly GCA_965246795.1 of Beijerinckiaceae bacterium. GTDB lineage: Bacteria > Pseudomonadota > Alphaproteobacteria > Rhizobiales > Beijerinckiaceae > JAJXWB01. The sequence continues at coordinate 320,302 of CBDFFN010000007.1, forward strand.
ACTCGATGCGATCAGCCTCTGCGGACGGCTTGTCCCAACGAATGCGCGAAACCCGCGGAAAGCGCATCGCGACGCCCGACTTGTGGCGCGTCGAACGGTTGAGACCCTCGAAGGCGATCTCCAGCACGAGCCCGGACTCCTTGCCGTGTTCGACGACGCGCACGGGACCAAAACGCTCACGCGTATGGTGGCGCACGTAGCGGTCGAGTTGCGCAAGTTCCTCGTCGGTAAAGCCGAAATAGGCTTTGCCGACGGGCACGAGCTCTTCGTCGTCGCCAGCGCCCTTCCAGCAGCCGAATGTGTAGTCGGAGTAGAAGGACGAGCGCTTCCCACTGCCGCGCTGCGCATACATCATCACCGCATCGACCGTGTAGGGATCGCGCTTCCACTTCCACCACGGCCCGGTCGGGCGTCCGGCGACGTAGAGCGAGTCGCGCCGCTTCAGCATGACGCCTTCGACAGCGTTGGCGTCTGCGCCGACGCTTTCGGGGTTTGCGCGAAAGCCCGCGAGCTGCTCCCAACTCTCGAATGGCAGCAGCGGAGAGATATCGAGACGCGGACAGTCTGCTTCTTCGACAAAGGCTTCGAGCCGTCGCCGCCGTTCCTCGAATGGTAGCGCGCGCAAGTCTTCGCCGTCGCGCGACAGGAGATCGTAGGCGCGTAGATGCGCGGGAAATTGCGCGAGATGTTTTACGCTGACCGTCTTGCGGTTGAGGCGCTGCTGCAACTCCGCGAACGGCCGGACATCGCGCCCGTGCATCACGAGCAACTCGCCGTCGATCGCGAATCCGTCACCACCGATCGCGGCCAGCGCATCGGCAAGATCGGGAAAGGCGCCTGTTACTTCCTCGCCGGTGCGGGAGTAGAGACGCAGCACCGTGCCGTCCGGCGTCGGACCGGCCGCGGCCTGCAGGCGAATGCCGTCCCACTTCCACTCGGCGCTGTAATCGCGTGCATCGAATTTCGCGAAGTCGGTCTCCTCGAGCGGATGCGCGAGCATCGGCGGGCGGAACGGCGCGGGATTGGTGGATACAGGCTTGTCGCCAACACCTTCGATCCAGGCGAAGAGCTCGCGGTACGGCGGCGTGAGACCGTGCCAGACTTGTTCGACGTCGTCGGGCGTCACGTCGCCCATCTGTGCGACGGCGGTCTTTGCCAGTCGCGCGCTGACGCCGACACGCAGCGCGCCGGTGACAAGCTTCAGCAGCGCCCAGCGGCCGGTTTCGTCGAGACTATCGAGCCAATGCGCGAGGATCGGCGGCAGGTTTACGCGGCCGCCTGCCGCGAGTGTTTCGACGACGTCCGACAGATGCAGCGGCGGATTATTCGTCGCGGGAACGTCCGACGCCGGTTTAGCCGGCCAGATCAGCGCCGTGGTCTCGGATAGATCGCCGACATAGTCGCGCGACAGGCCGAAGAGCACGGGATCGACGCGCTCCATCACAAGCGTCTTGATAAGCGCTGGCTTCGCCTGCCGGAACGACAGGCTCGACGTCAGCGCCGCGAGCGCCCACCCGCGTTCGGGGTCGGGCGTGGTGCGAAAATAATCCGCCATCAGCCGCAGCTTGCCGTTGCGGGATGGCTCGAACGTCAAGCCGTCGAGCAGCGTGGCGAAATCCTTCACGCCGCACCGTCCAGCGCCGCATCGCCAGCGTCTTCGCCCTCGTCGCCATAACCGATGAGGTGAAGCGGTTTGGCCCTCAGCCCTTGCGTCTGCGCCCAATGCACGAGCGCTTCTTCCGCACCATGCGTGACCCAGACTTCCTCGCAGCCCGTTTCGGTCACGGTGGCGCAAAGCGCGTCCCAGTCCGCGTGATCGGAGATGACGAGCGGCAGTTCGACGCCTTTTTGCCGCGCTCGCGCCCGCACGCGCATCCAACCGGACGCGAAGCCGGCGACGGGCGACGGAAATTTCCGCGACCAGACATCGGCGACAGCAGAGGGTGGGCAGATGACGATCTCGCCACCGAGTTTCGCACGCTCCGTCGCGACGACTTTTGGCGTCTCGCCGAGCGGCACGCCATGCGCACGATAAAGCTCGGTTACGCGCTCGACTGCGCCATGCAGATAGATGGGTCGATCGTAGCCAGCCTCGCGTAATAGAGCGATGACGCGCTGCGCCTTGCCGAGCGAATAGGCACCGACGAGATGCGTGCTTTCCGGGAAAAGCCGGCGGTGCTCCAGCAGTTTTGCGACCTCGGCAGAGGCAGGTGGGTGGCGGAACACCGGCAGGCCGAACGTCGCCTCGGTGATAAAGGCGTCGCAGCGCACGAGCTCGAAGGGTGCGCAGGTTGGGTCACTCGCGCGCTTGTAGTCGCCGGAGACGACAAGCCGGAAGCCGCGGTGCACGATCAGCACCTGCGCCGAACCGAGCACGTGGCCGGCCGGATGCAGCGACACGTCGACCTCGCCGATGCGGCGCGTCTCGCCCGGCAGGAGCGGATCGCCCATGCCGCAGTCCTCGCCTAGCCGCAGCGCCATGATCGCGAGCGTCTCAGGCGTCGCCAGCACGTGCTTGTGGCCGGGACGGGCATGATCGGAATGGCCATGTGTGATGATGGCGCGTTCGACCGGCCGCAGCGGATCGACATAAAAATCGCCCGCGGGACAAAAAAGTCCGGCGGGCGTCTGCGTCAGAAGATCGGAAGCGCCTCGCAAGGCACCGAGATAGTGCGCGGACGTGCGACTGTCAGCGGCAGACCATGCCGCGTGTCGGATAGACGCGGCCGTCGGCACCCTTAATCTGGGTAACGGTCACGCAATCCTCGTCGTTCTGGCCGAAGCTTTTCTGCACAGCGATCGACGGGCCTTCGCCAAGTGGCTTGAAGGCAACCTTGTCGAACGAAGCCTGCATTGACGGCTGCGTTGTAACAGCGGCGATCAGCGCAGGGCGCACCGGTGAAGCGGCGACTGCAGCGCCAAGGCCGAGAACGAACGCAATACCAAGTACCAGCCGGGAAGCCGGGGTCGATACGAACGATTCGCGCCTCTTGACCATGGGACCCTCCGGAAGCGCCAAGGGCGCACCGACGCCGAGAACACAGGCGAAACGTCGCCGACGCTCTTCGGTTTCCCAAAGTCGCAAAAAATTATTTCTGCATGGTGTCGCCGGCGCAACAGTCGGCAACGACAATTGTTTGTCGCCCTAACTGGCGCGACCGGCCAAAGCGTAAACTAAGGCGTTGCGATCACTCGCAGATGCGGGTGCGCTTGTAGCCCACGACGTAGCCGTAGGGGTCCACGACCGGGCGGCGCTCGATGTGGCACTCCTCGGCATATTCGACCGGCTCGGCATAGACCGGGCGTGGCGGCGGGGGCGCAACATAAACGGTGCGGGGGCCGGCCAGCGCCGAGCCGGCGATGGCGCCGAGCGCGGTGCCGCCGATGGCGCCGGCAATGAACGCGCCGGCGTCGCCGGCCGATGCGGGGGTGACGGACGCCGTCGAAACGGCCAGTCCGAGCGAGAGCGCGACTGCGGCTCCGGTAAAAATGCGTGCGGTCATGGATGCCTCCTGTCGCGAGGCCTGCGCCCCAGCGTGACACCCCATGTTTTCAAGAACGGCCCTTAACGCGCTGTGAATTTTGCGCCGGTGCCGGGCGTGATAGCGATTCCAGCATGGCGACGCGCAGGGAATCGTCCGGCGATATTCTGGCCGACCGGCGCCTCGAATACGGGAAGTCTCTTGCCGCCGAGGGCGACCATGCCGCGGCGGCGGACCTTTTCACGCAGGCGTTGGAGCGCGTGCCGAATTGGGCCGCGGGCTGGTTTGCGCTGGGCGAAGCGCGGATACGGCTGGGCGCGCAGCAAGATGCCGTGGCTGCCTTCTCGAAGACAGCCGCGCTCGATCCAGAAGGCCGGCTTGGCGCGCTCCTGGCGCTGGCTGCGCTCGGTACGTCGGCTGTCCCCGATGGGGCCGACCCCGCTCATGTGCGGGCGCTCTTCGACGATTACGCCCCCCGCTTCGAGGCGCATCTCACCCAGGCGCTCGGCTATCGCGCGCCGGAGTTACTGATGGCGGCGCTGTCGCGCTCCGCGCCAGACCGCCGCTGGCAGCGCACGTTCGATCTTGGCTGCGGAACGGGCCTGATGGGCGACGCCATCCGCCCAACCACGGACTGGCTTGGCGGCGTCGATCTCTCGCCCGACATGGTGGAGCGCGCGCGGGACAAAAACATCTACGACCAACTCGCTGTCGGCGAGATGATTTTTGCGCTGAAGGCTGAGCCTGTTCCCCTCGATCTTGTGCTGGCCGCAGACGTTTTTGTCTATGTCGGCGATCTGCGCCCGGTCTTTGCCGCCACCGCCGCGGTCATGAAACCGAATGGCCTGTTCGCCTTCACCTTACAGCGCGGGCCATACGACAGCGATGTACGGGTCGGACCCGACCGCCGCTTCACGCATTCGCCCGATCATCTTCGCACACGAGCCGCGGAGGCCGGCTTCGAGATCGTTTCCCAGAACGAAGCGGCGACGCGACGCGACGGCGGGAGCGATGTGCCGGGACTCGTGGTCGTGCTGTCTAAATAGCCATCCTCAATTCAGCCCGACTTGAGCGTCATTCCGCGTCGTGAACGGAAGCTGCATGGCCCGAACCACATCGATCCGCACCGTCGCCTTAATTGCGGGCGTCGGCCTCGCCGCGCTGCCCGCCGCTGCGCATCCACACGTCTGGGTCGTCGGTACGACGGACGTGCTGTTCGACGCTGGCGGTCGCATCACGGGCCTGCGCCAGCACTGGTCTTTCGACGAGATGTATTCGGCCTTCGCGACGCAGGGCGTCGGCGAAAAGGGCAAGCCGATCGGCCGCGAGGCGCTCGCGCCGCTTGCGAAAACGAATGTCGAGTCTCTCGCTGAGTTTGGCTTCTTTACCGCGGCGCGCGAAGCCGGCAAGCGGCTCGAGTTCAGCGAGCCCGTGGATTACTGGCTCGAAGCCGACGATAAGGGCGTCGTGACGCTGCACTTTACGCTGCCGCTGAAAGCATCGGTGGAGGCGAAGAAGCCTTTCTCATTCCAGACCTACGATCCAACTTATTTCGTGTCGTTCTCGACAGAGACAGGCAAGGAGGCGAAGCTTGTCGGCGCACCGATGGGATGTTCGCTAAGTGCGGTCGAGCCGGCACCTCTCCTCGCTGCCGACTCCTCGAAACTCAGTTCGGCGGCAAGCGATAATTTTTCGCCCGGCGCAGATTTGTCGATCAAACTTTCGACACGGATCATCGTCGCATGTCCGTGAAGCGGCGTATTTCACCGCTGCTCTTTGCCGGTGCCGCGCTGCTGCTGACCGCAGGCGTCGCATGGGCACAGGCACGGCATCCCTTTGCGATCGGCGGCACGGAAGGCGGCGTCCCCGGCAGCGCCTTTGCGCGATGGCTGATCGAGGAACAGACACGCTTCACGCGCGCAATGACGACAACGTTGCGCGACACGCGCAGCAGCACGGCGGCGTTCTGGAGCCTGCTCGGATTGTCCTTCGCCTACGGCGTGTTTCACGCGGCGGGACCGGGTCATGGCAAGGCCGTCATCGCCTCTTACATGGTCGCCAACGAACAGGCGCTGAAGCGCGGATTGTTGCTCACGACTGGCGCGGCTGCGATGCAGGCGCTCGTCGCCATCGCGCTCGTCGTCGTGCTGCGGCTTGTCATCGGCACGACGGCGGCGCGCATGACGGATGTCACCGCGGCCGTCGACATCGCCAGTTTCGCGATCGTCGCGGCGCTCGGCGCATGGCTCGTCTGGCGCAAGGGCGCTGCGTTTTTCGCGGCGCTCGGGGCGGCGATGCGGCCTGCATCGCTGGCCTTCGCGGGCGGCGGCACGTCGTCGTCGTCTTTCTCCTGCGAGGCTGTCGAGGCCGGGCACGTACACGACGCGAATTGCGGCCACATGCTCGCGCTCGATGTTGACGCGCTCGGCGACAAGTTCTCCTGGCGCGAGGCGCTTGCCGCGATGGCAGCGGCCGGCGTGCGCCCGTGTTCGGGCGCGATCGTCGTGCTGGTCTTCGCGCTATCGCTCGACTTGTTTGCGACCGGTATCGCCGCGTCGCTCGCGATGGCGGCGGGCACGGCGATTACCACCGGCGCGCTCGCGACCATCGCGGTTTACGGGAAGCGTCTGGCGACGCGCGTCGCGGAGTCGATGTCGACGCGCGGCGTCATTCTGGTACGCGGTCTGGAATTGCTCGCCGCGCTTGTTGTCTTCGTGCTGGGCGCAGCGCTGCTGTTCGGCAGCGCCGCCGTTGCGGCTTTCGCCTGACGCAGGTTCCGCAAAAGTTGCAGACTTTTGCGATGAAGGGCATCCGAAAGAGATTTATAGGCTGATACCTTCGCTTTTCAGCGTGCGCTGCACAGCCGGTCGCGTCATCATGCGATCGAAATGTTTCGCGCAATTTGCCGGCAGTTCAACGCCCTGCCGCTTCGCCCAGAGTTCAACATAAAATAGCGCGGCGTCAGCGATCGAATAATCGCCGTTGACGTAGTCCTTGCCGGCGAGCCGCTTGTCCATGACAGCGAAACCCTTCGCCGCAAGTTCCTTACCTTTCGCCTTCACGGCGTCCGCATCCGCCTCGTTTGGGGAGAAGTTCGACGGCCGGAAAAGCCGCGAGAACGCCTGCATATGGATGCTTGAAACCGCGTGGTCGAGCGCTTCAAGCGTGCGCACCTGCCCCTCGGGGTCGGTCGGCATCAGCTTCTTGTCGGGATTGGTGAGCGCCAGCCATGTCGCGATTGCCGGGAATTCCGTCAGCACCGAACCGTCGTCGCGCTTCAGCGTCGGCACTTTCGACTTGGCGTTCACTTCGACGAACGGCGGCTGATACTGCTCGCCCTTTTGCAGATCGACTTTAGAGAGTTCGAACGGCTTGCCGATCTCTTCGAGCAGGACGTGGATGCCGATCGAGCAGGCACCGGGGGCGTAATAAAGTGTGGTCATGTTTCCTCCGCATGATCATTGCGTGCGGAGCATGTATCGCATCCGGTATCGGATCGCGAGCCTCCAGGCTCGCAACACTTCACACTAAGCGAGCCCGGAGGCTCGCGGTCCAATTCAGCGCGGTAAATCCGTACGTCCCATGAGCGCGAGATCGACGCTGCGGGCGCATTGCCGGCCTTCACGGATTGCCCACACGACGAGCGACTGGCCGCGACGCATGTCGCCGCAGCTCCAAACTTTGTCGAGCGATGTCGCGTAGGCTTTCGTGTCGGCCTGCACGTTCTTGCGGCCGTCGAGCGCAACGCCGAGCTCTTCCAGCATGCCGGGATGGATCGGCGACACAAAGCCCATCGCGAGCAGCACGAGATCGGCACGCAATTCAAATGCGCTTTCCGGCACCTCTTTCATCTTGCCGTCGACGCGCACGCAACGCAGCGATTTCACTGCGCCATCCGCGCCGGTGAATTCCTTCGTCAGAACGGCAAAATCGCGCGCAGCACCCTCCTCGTGCGACGATGAGGTGCGCATTTTCAGCGGCCAGTCCGGCCACGTCAGCATCTTGTTTTCCTTTTCCGGCGGCTGCGGCATGATTTCGAGCTGCGTCACCGAGAGCGCACCCTGGCGCACGGATGTACCGATGCAATCGGATCCCGTGTCGCCGCCGCCGATCACGACGACATGCTTCCCGTGCGCGAGGATCGGTTCATTCGTCGTCAGCGGCTCACGCCCGACGCGACGGTTCTGCTGCGGCAGGAAATCCATCGCGTAATGGACGCCCATGAGATCGCGTCCCGTGATCGGAAGATCGCGCGGCGTCTCCGCGCCGCCCGAAAGCACGACGGCGTCGTAGTCGCCAAGCAGCGCCTTGGCGCGAATGTCCTTGCCGATCTCGATGCCGTAGCGAAACAGCACGCCTTCGGATTCCATCTGTACGACACGGCGGTCGATCAGGGTCTTTTCCATTTTGAAGTCGGGAATGCCGTATCGGAGCAAGCCGCCGGCCTTTGCGTGCTTCTCGAAGAGATGAACATCGTGGCCGGCACGCGCGAGCTGCTGCGCGCACGCCATGCCGGCGGGACCGGAGCCGACGACAGCGACGCGCTTTCCGGTCTTCGTCTTCGCAAGTTCGGGCTTGACCCAGCCCTCCCGAAAGGCGCGGTCGACGATGGCGCATTCGATCGTCTTGATTGTCACCGGCTGGTCCGCGATGTTCAGCGTGCAGGACGCTTCGCAGGGCGCAGGACAAACGCGGCCGGTAAATTCCGGAAAGTTATTCGTCGAGTGAAGATTGCGCGACGCATCTTCCCATTCGTCGCGATAGACGAGATCGTTCCAATCGGGGATCTGGTTGTTGACGGGGCAGCCGTTGTGACAATACGGAATGCCGCAATTCATGCAGCGTGCCGCTTGCTCCCGCGTCGCCGGCTCCGACAGCGGGATGACGAATTCGTTGTAATGCCGGATGCGGTCCGCCGCCGGCTTGTACTTGCGGTCGTGCCGGTCGACTTCGAGGAACCCCGTTACCTTGCCCATTGCCAACTCATGTTCGCGGCCGTTTACGCGGCCGCCGATTGATCCGATGTGATGTCGAGCGCCGCTTCGCAGCGGAAAATCCATGCGCGCACGTGCGGGCGCGTGCCGAGGTCGAAGCCACCTTCGTGCGCCCAGCGGGTGTAGGCAACGAGTGCGATGTCGGCGATGCTGACGCTCTCGCCGACGAGGAACTTTCGCGATGTGAGACGCGTGTCGAGCAGGTCGAGCGCCTTTTCGCCGCGTTCGACACGCCAGCCTTCGCGTTCGAAGGCGCTACGCCCCGCATATTTCATTTGAAAGCGGCAGACGGCGATATAGGGCTCGTGGCTGTATTGTTCCCAGAACAACCACTCGTCGATTTTCGCTTGCGAGTAGGCATCGTCGGGCAGCAATGCCGAACCGCGCGCGAGATACCGGATGATGGCATTCGACTGCGCGAGCGGCCGCCCGTCCGGCAGAACAACGACCGGCACTTCGCCAAAAGGATTCATCGCGAGGAAGGCCGCCTGCCGCGTGACGCGGCTTTCGGAGCGGTCGAGCGCAACGCTCACCTCGTGCCACGCGAAGGGAATGCCGAGATGTTTCGCCGCCCAAACCACCTTCAGGCAATTGCCGGAGCCGCTGTCGCCATGGATTTGCAGCAGGGTGCTCATCACCCACCTGCCGCCGCGACCGGCCGCGGTGGTGCGCTCTGCGCCATCAGTTCCTGCAGTGCGCGTCGGTACTCGACCGGCATCACCTTCTTGAACTTGCCCAAATAGGTCTGCCAGCAATCAAGTATCTCGCGCGCGCGCGAAGATCCCGTGTGCTTGAGATGGTTGGCGATGAGCTGCCGCAGGCGCTCGGCATCGAAACGCGTCATGTCGCTCATGATGTCGACGCGACCATGCACGATCAGATCGCCGCCCTGATTGTACTCGCGCTGCATCAGCTCCTCTTCCTCCTCGACGGATTCGAGCTCGACCATCGCGAGGTTGCAACGTGATTTGAACGTATCGTCCTCGTCGAGGACGTAGGCGATGCCGCCCGACATGCCCGCTGCAAAGTTGCGGCCCGTCGGTCCGATGACGACGACAACGCCGCCTGTCATATATTCGCAGCCGTGATCACCGGTGCCTTCGACGACCGCGAGCGCGCCGGAATTGCGCACGGCGAAGCGTTCGCCGGCGACGCCACGGAAATAGACTTCGCCCGCCACCGCGCCATACAGCACGGTATTGCCGACGATGATCGAACGTGTCGGATCGATCTTCGTCGCGGTGCGCGGCGGATAGACGACGATGCGCCCGCCCGAAAGCCCCTTGCCGACGTAGTCGTTGGCAACGCCTTCGAGTTCGAGCGACACGCCCTTCGCGAGCCACGCGCCAAAACTCTGGCCGGCGGTGCCGGTCAGGCGCACGTGGATCGTGTCGTCCGGCAGGCCCTTATGCCCATAAAGCCGCGCCACTTCGCCCGACAGCATCGCGCCGACGGTGCGGTTATAATTATGCACGACATCTTCGATACGGACCGGCGCACCGCGATCAATCGCGGATTGCGCGCGCGCGATAAGCGTCTTGTCGAGCGTCTTGTCGAGCCCGTGGTCCTGATAGGCGTTGTGGTAGATCGCCTGCGGGTCGGATGTTGCCGGCTTGTGGAAGAGCTTCGAGAAGTCGAGGCCCTTGGCTTTCCAGTGATCGATCGCTCTGTCACGATCGAGCATCTGCATCTGCCCGGTCATCTCGCTGATCGTGCGGAAGCCAAGCGCAGCCATATGTTCGCGCACTTCCTCAGCAACGAAGAAGAAGAAGTTCACGACATGCTCGGGCAGGCCGGTGAAGCGCTTGCGCAGCACCGGGTCCTGCGTCGCAACGCCGACCGGGCAGGTGTTGAGATGACACTTGCGCATCATGATGCAGCCGGCCGCAATCAGCGGCGCGGTCGCGAAGCCGAACTGGTCCGCGCCGAGCAGCGCGCCCACGACAACATCGCGGCCGGTGCGCAGGCCGCCATCGACCTGCACCGCAATGCGGTTGCGCAACTTGTTCATCACTAGCGTTTGATGCGTTTCGGCGAGGCCGATCTCCCACGGACTGCCCGCGTGCTTGATCGACGTCAGCGGAGACGCGCCGGTGCCGCCTTCGAAGCCGGAGATCGTCACGTGATCGGCGCGTGCTTTCGAAACGCCGGTTGCAACCGTGCCGACGCCGACTTCCGACACCAGCTTCACCGAAACGTCGGCGCGCGGATTGACGTTCTTCAGATCGTAGATGAGCTGCGCGAGGTCCTCGATCGAATAGATGTCGTGATGCGGCGGCGGCGAGATGAGGCCGACGCCTGGCGTCGAGTGGCGCACCTTTGCGATGACGGCGTCGACCTTGTGGCCGGGCAATTGTCCGCCTTCGCCGGGCTTAGCGCCCTGCGCCATCTTGATCTGCATCATGTCGGAATTGACGAGATATTCCGTCGTCACGCCGAAACGGCCGGACGCCACCTGCTTGATCGCCGAGCGCATCGAATCGCCGTTCGGCATCGGCTTGTAGCGGTCGGATTCTTCGCCGCCTTCGCCGGTGTTCGATTTACCGCCGATGCGGTTCATCGCAATCGCGAGCGTCGTATGCGCCTCGCGCGAGATCGAGCCGTAGCTCATCGCGCCGGTCGCGAAACGCTTCACGATGTCCTTCGCCGACTCGACTTCCTCGAGCGGCACAGGCTTGCGTCCGTCTTCCTCGGCGCTCTTGATGCGAAATAGCCCGCGGATCGTCAGCAGTTGCTCGTCCTGCTCGTTCAACAGCTTCGCGTAGGCGCGATATTGCTCCTGGCTGTCGCCACGAACAGCGTGCTGCAACAACGACACCGATTGCGCCGACCACGCATGCGCCTCGCCGCGCAAACGCAGCGCATATTCGCCGCCGACATCGAGCGCCTTGCGATAGATCGGCGCGTCACCGAACGCGTCGGCATGACGCGACACAGTCTCCTGCGCGATACCATCAAGGCCGACGCCGCCGATCTGCGTCGCGGTGCCGGTGAAGAATTCCGCGACGAAACCGTCCGCCAGTCCGATAGCGTCGAAAATCTGTGCGCCGCAATAGGACTGGTAGGTCGAGATGCCCATCTTCGACATGACCTTCAGCAGGCCCTTGTCGATCGACTTGATGTAACGCTTCACGGCCTCATAGCCGTCGACTTCCTTCGGGAAGTTGTCGGCAGCGGCCGCAAGCGTTTCGAACGCAAGATACGGGTTGATCGCCTCCGCGCCATAGCCGGCGAGACAGGCGAAGTGATGCACTTCGCGTGCGTCGCCGATCTCGACCACAAGACCGACGCGCGTACGCAGACCATTGCGGATCAGGTGATGATGCACCGCCGCCGTCGCGAGCAACGACGGGATCGGGATGCGATCAGGCCCGACACGCCGATCCGACAGAACGATGATGTTGTAGCCGCCCGCGACGGCCTGCTCCGAACGCTCGCACAGACGCGTGAGCGCGCCGCGCATACCGTCTGCGCCCTGTTCGACGGGATAGGTGATGTCGAGCGTCTTGGTGTCGAAGCTCTCTTCGTAATGACCGATGGAACGGATCTTCTCGAGATCGCCGTTGCTGAGGATCGGCTGACGCACCTCGAGGCGCTTGCGGCGCGAGGAACCCTCATGGTCGAGCAGGTTCGGTCGCGGCCCGATGAAAGACACGAGGCTCATCACGAGCTCTTCGCGGATCGGGTCGATCGGCGGGTTCGTGACCTGCGCGAAATTCTGCTTGAAATAAGTGTAAAGCAGTTTCGACTTGTCGGACAAAGCAGAGATGGGCGTGTCGGTGCCCATCGACCCGATGGCCTCCTGGCCGGTGACGGCCATCGGCTCCATCAGGATCGCGAAATCTTCCTGCGTGTAACCGAATGCCTGCTGGCGATCGAGCAGCGACACGTCGTTGCGCGAAGAGCGTGGCTCGACGGGCTTCAGGTCCTCCAGAACGATCTGCGTCCTGTCGAGCCACGCCTTGTAGGGGTGCGACTCGCAGAGCTCGCTCTTGATCTCGTCGTCGGAAACGATGCGTCCCTTCGCGAGATCGACGAGCAGCATGCGGCCGGGCTGCAGCCGCCATTTCTCGACGATCTTCTCTTCCGGGATTGGCAGCACGCCCATCTCGGAGGCCATGACCACAAGCCCGTCTTCGGTGACGAGATAGCGCGCCGGACGCAGGCCATTGCGATCGAGCGTCGCGCCGATCTGCCGCCCGTCGGTGAACGCGACGGCGGCCGGGCCGTCCCACGGCTCCATCAGCGACGCGTGATATTCGTAAAAAGCGCGGCGCTTCTCGTCCATCAGCGGATTGCCGGCCCACGCCTCCGGAATAAGCATCATCATCGCATGCGCGAGCGAGTAACCGCCCTGCACGAGGAATTCGAGCGCATTGTCGAAACACGCCGTGTCTGACTGCCCTTCGTAGGAGATCGGCCACAGCTTCGCGATGTTGTTGCCGAACAGAGCGGATTCGACCGACGCCTGCCGCGCCGCCATCCAGTTCACGTTACCGCGCAGCGTATTGATCTCGCCGTTATGCGCGACCATCCGGTAGGGATGCGCGAGCCGCCAAGACGGGAACGTGTTTGTCGCGAAACGCTGGTGGACGAGCGCGAGCGCGCTGTCGAAGCGTGCATCCTGCAGATCGAGGAAATACGGCCCGAGCTGCGAGACGAGCACCATGCCCTTGTACACGATGGTGCGGCACGACATCGACACCGGATAATATTCGGCCATGTCGGCGCTCGGCAGATCGTGCAACGCACCCGATACGGCCTTGCGCGCGACGTAGAGACGGCGCTCGAAATCGTCTTCGTCCGTCGCGCCGGGACCACGCCCGACAAAAATCTGACGGTGAACCGGCTCGACGTCCTTCACGGCTTCACCGAGATCGGTGTTGTCGACCGGCACGTCGCGCCAGCCGAGCAGGACGAGCCCTTCGTCCTCGATCACGCGATTGATCGTTGCCTCGGCTTGCGCGCGCACGCTTGAATCACGCGGCATGAAGAGCTGGCCGATGCCGTAATGACCGGCTTCGGGCAAAGCGAAGCCGAGCGCCTTGCATTCAGCAGCGAAGAAGGCGTGCGGGATCTGCACGAGGATGCCGCAACCGTCACCGAGCTTCGCATCCGCGCCGACGGCGCCACGATGATCGAGATTGAGCAGAATCTGCAGGCCCATCTGGACGATGTCGTGGGTCTTGCGGCCGTGCATGTCCGCGACGAAGCCGACGCCGCAGGAATCGTGTTCGTAGGATGGATCGTAAAGGCCCTGCGCGTGCGGCAGGAAGGGATCGCGAGCGCGGGTCATGGGCATGTCGTCAATCCTGGAATTTTGGAATATCGGGCGATTAGCGGGTTTGTACGGGGCGAGCGGCGGCGTCGGCGACGCGCCGTTTTCGCTCTCCCGGTTTCGACTCCGCGTTCCGCACGATCCAACTCCGTCGCCGGCCAAAAGAAGCCGGCTGGCCGCACGCACTTCCTGCCCGCACGTCGCCACCGGCTGCGCGCAAGGGTCAGGAGGGCTGTCCTATTCCAAGACTGGAAACATGCCAGACTGCCAGAGAGCGCACAAGCGTCGTCTGCCACACTTACGGTCGCATGACGACGCAGTGCTGGCATCGGCAACCCCATCGCGTTTCCCGTACTCTTTGTTGTTTCGCAGCGGCGTCCGGAGGCCATGCATGAACTTCGCCAGCGACAATGCCGTGGGCGCCAGCGAGCCGATTCTCACCGCGATCGCCGGGGCCAATTCCGGCGCGACGCCAGCCTATGGCGCGGACGACCTTTCACGCGACGCGGAGAAGCGGCTCGCGGATTGGTTCGAGCACGATCTCGCGGCCTACCTCGTCGCGACCGGCACGGCGGCCAATGCGCTTGCCATCGGCGCGTTGACGCCGCCGTGGGGTGCCGCGCTCTGCCACGTGCATTCGCATCTCGCCAACGACGAGTGCGGCGCGCCGGAATTCTTTACCGGCGGCGCAAAACTGCTGCTGGTCGAAGGCGCCGCGGGCAAGATCACGCCGGCGACACTCGACGAGGCGCTGGCGCGTGTTCCTAAGGATATCGTCCGGCAATCGCGGCCGGTTTGCCTGTCGCTGAGCCAGGCGACGGAAGCGGGCACGCTCTACTCATTTGAGGAGTTGCGGGCTCTGTCCGATATCGCGCATGCGCGCGGCCTCACGGTGCATATGGATGGCGCGCGTTTCGCCAACGCCTTGGTAGCACTTGGCTGCAAACCCGCCGAAATGACGTGGCGGGCGGGCATCGACGTGCTTTCGCTCGGCGCGAGCAAGAACGGCGCGCTGGCTTGCGAGGCCGTCATCTTTTTCGATCCATCGCGCGCGGACGGCTTCGCGCATCAACGCAAGCGCGGTGGGCACACGTTGTCGAAAGGCCGGTTTCTCGGCGCGCAGATGCTGGCGTGGCTCGCCGACGACCATTGGCGCATGCTGGCAACTCACGCGAATACGCAGGCCGCGCGGCTGGCGAACGGGCTGGCCGAGATTCCGGGCGTCTCGTTTGCATGGCCGCGCGAGATCAACGAGGTCTTCGCGATCCTGCCGCGAAACATCTGCGAAGCGCTGCGTGCCGTCGGCGTGGTCTTCTACGACTGGCATCCGGAGGCGCTCGGAGCGGCGCGCCGGCCGCAAGAAAACGAAGCCTTTGTGCGGCTCATTGCGAGCTTCGCGACCGATCCCGCGGATGTCGACCGCTTCCTCGCCATTGCACGGGCCGCCGCGGCACCGTGACCTTTCCGTCCCAAAGTGACCGCAATCGCGCCCGCATATGCGATCCGGATTTGCGAGGGATTTTCATGCGCAGCGCTTTCGGAACGTCGGCCGCGGCAAGACGGCTGATCAAGGGGGCCGCCGTTATGGCGATCGCGGCCGGCCTGTCGGGCATCGCGAGCGTGCCGGCCGCGGCGCAATTCGTCGGCGGCTGGGGCGGATCTTGGGGTGGCTGGGACGGCGGTTGGGTCGGCAGTTACGGCCCGCCCCCTGTCATGGAGCCGGGCGGCATACTGCCGATGCGCGTCGTCGCGCGCGTCCTGCATTCGCGTGGCTATCGCCTGACCGATGCACCGGCGCGGCGTGGCGGTCGCATCTATGCGCTGGCGACCGACGATTACGGCCGGCTGTCGAGCGTCGTGCTCGATGCTTACAGCGGCGCGTTTCTTCGCGCGGGACCTGTCGCGGGACCGGGCGACATCGATGCGCCCGGCGCAAAGCCGAAGCCGCGCGTGAAAACGGCGGCCCGACCGGCCCCGGCGCCACTCCCCGGCGCTGTGCCCGCGTCGCCACCACCGCCGCCTTCGCAGGCGCTGCAGCCGACAGCCGTGACACCGGTGCCGACACCACCGCCGGCTGCCGCAGCACCCGTGCCTCCGGCCGCTGCGACGGCACCCGTCGTCGTACCTGTGGCGCCGAAGATTGCGCCGCCCGCCGCGGCTGCCATCCCCGCGCGCCCGGCACCGGATGCGCAGCCCGCCGATGTCGGCCCGCGCGTGATTCCTGTGAAGCCGCAGGGCGAAGCGAAGGCTCCGCCGCCGGCCGCCGACTGGGACACCGAAGCGGCGCCGAAGGCAGGGAACGTCACGCCGGAACAAGCGAACAAGCTGGCGCCGGAAGTGCACAAGGACGAGTAGCCTCGCTTCTGCAGGTACGATCCCGCCAAACAAAAAAGGCGCCCTTGCGGGCGCCTTTTCATGGATCGCGATGACAGTTACGCGGCCTTAGCTTCCACGACGTTGTCGTTGGACTTGACCGGGCCACCGATCTTGATCTGACGCGGCTTCTGCGCCTCCGGGATCTCGCGCACGAGTTCGACATGCAGCAAACCGTTCTCGAGTTGCGCGCCTGTGACGAGGACATGGTCGGCAAGCTGGAAGCGGCGCTCGAACGCGCGGGCCGCGATGCCCTGATACAGACTTTCCGCACGCGGGCCATCCGCGGGCTGGTCCTTTGCGCCCTTGATCGTCAGCGTGTTCTCACGCGACTCGATCGATAGCTCTTGGTCGGAGAAGCCGGCGACGGCGACCGTGATGCGGTAGGCGTTCTCGCCGGTGCGCTCGATATTGTAGGGCGGATAGGACGGCGCTTCGGCGCCGGTCACCTGATCGAGCAAGGAGAACATTCGGTCGAAACCGACGGTCGAGCGATAGAGCGGGGAAAGGTCAAACGTTCGCATAGCAAGCACATCCTTCATCAAGCGATATGCGGCGCATCAACCGGGTTTATACCCGGCCGTGAAGCACCGGGGTTGATAGCGCGTCCGCATTCGGCCCGCGCTGACAGCAAGCTGGGAACGGCTCTTTCGATGCGCAAGAGGTTCGTGTGCGTCACCAGCCGCTGATGCGCGGCCAGACCGCCGTAACGCGATTGTCGGCGTCGACGATGTGGTAACGATCATGCTGCGCGCCGGTGGCACAGGCATGGTTCGGCAGAATGCGAACGCGCGTGCCGACCGGCAGGTCTGGCAACGACGAAGTCGCGCCCGCCCGCTTTGCGACGATGCCGTGCTCCTGATTGGCGTCGGCGACGATGAGATCATCATAAGGCCGGCCCGATACATCGCACGCGACACCATAACCCTGATCGATTGCTTGCTTTGCAGTGCTACGATCGCGGGACAGTGCCATCCAGCCGGCATCGACGATGATCCACCCTTTCGCGCGCTGATGGCCGATGACGGTTGCAAGTACTGAGAGGGCAATGTCGTCCATTCTTACGGATGTTACGCCGGCTTGGAAGAGATCGCCGAACATGAAGACGCCGGCGCGCACTTCCGTCACGCCGGTGAGATCGCGGGCGTAACGCGCGGTGGGCGTCGAGCCGACGCTGACGACGGGACAGGGCAAGCCTGCATCGCGGAGATTCTTCGCCGCCGTAACGGACGCGATGCGCTCGACTTCTGCCGCATCTGCGAGCGCCTGCGCGTCGTGCAGGGAATAAGAGTCCCCGGCATGCAGCAGCACACCGCGCAAAACTGCGCCGCCGTCTTGCAGACATTTGCCGACCGCGACGAGGGTCTGCGCGTCTGTCGGCGCAATGCCGGAGCGATGACCGTCCGCATCGACTTCGATCAGCACGGGGATCCTATCGCTGCTCCTGCGCACATGTTCGACGACGGTCTGCGCCTGCTCGAGACTGTCGAGGATGATCGCGAGATCGACGCCGTCTCTGCGAATCTCGGAGACGCGTAAAAGCTTGGAGGGTGCGATACCGACACCGTAAATCATGTCCCGCACGCCATGTGCGGCGAAATATTCCGCCTCCCGCAATGTCGAGACGATGGCCGGCCCGCTTGCATTCGACATCGCGATCCGCGCGACATCGATCGATTTTGCGGTCTTGAGATGCGGACGAAAAGCGACGCCGAGCTTTGCCAGATGCGCGCGCATCCGATCGACATTGGCACGCAACTTCGCTTCGTCGAGAATGAGGCATGGTGTCTGCAGATCTTCCAGCACAGCCATTCTCCTTGACGCGGGATGCGGGACGGCTAACCCTCGCCGCAAGGCCGAAACAGGCCACGGGGAAACAGATCATGGACGCACAGGCCGACCGGCAGGCAACCCCGAAGGGCGCATGGGGGATCGTCGTCCTCCTGTTCTTCTACATGCTCGTCAATTTCGCCGACAAGATCGTCGTCGGGCTCGCCGCCGTGCCGATCATGACGGACCTGAAGCTGACGCCGAAGGAATTCGGCACACTCGGTTCGGCCTTCTTCTGGCTATTCTCGATCTCGGCCATCGTCTTCGGCTTCGTCATCAACCGCGTGCCGACGCGCTGGGTGCTGCTCGGCCTCGGCCTCGTCTGGTCGCTGTCGCAATTCCCGATGGTCGGCGAAGTCAGCCTGACGACGCTGCTGATCTGCCGCGTCATCCTCGGCGCCGGCGAAGGGCCGGCCTTCTCCATCGCCGTGCATGCGATCTTCAAGTGGTTCCCGGATCACAAGCGCACTCTGCCGACCGCAATCCTCGCGCAAGGTTCGTCCTTCGGCATCATCATCGCCGTGCCGATGCTGAACTGGATCATCGTCAATCATTCCTGGCACTGGGCCTTTGGCGCGCTCGGCATCGTCGGCCTGATCTGGATCGCTTTCTGGCTCGCCTTCGGGAAAGAGGGTCCGCTCGAAGCCAAGCCGACGCCGGGCCTCGCCCTGCCGCGTGTGCCCTATGCGAAGCTGCTGTTGTCGCCGACCTTCATCGGCTGCGTGCTGGCGACCTTCGGCGCCTATTGGGCGCTCTCGCTGGGCCTCACTTGGTTCACGGCCTTCCTGCGCAACCTCGGCTTCAACCAGAGCCAGGCGGGCTATGTCTCGATCCTCCCGTGGATTGTCGGCGCTGCGGTGTCGATCGGCACCGGCGTGCTGTCGCAGGTGCTGTTACGTCGTGGCTATTCGACGCGAACGGCGCGTGGAATTCTCGGCGCTGCCCCGCTCGTCTTCGGCGGATTGCTGCTCGCGCTGATCCCGCAGGTGAGCTCCGTGCCGCTGCAGCTGACGTTTTTGATCTTCGGCTCGGGTCTGTGCGGCGCGATTTACGTTGTCTGCCCCGCAATGCTCGGCGAATTCACGCCAGACAGCCAGCGCGGCGCGATCATCTCGATTTATGGCGCGCTCTATACGATCGCCGGGATCCTTGCGCCGGCGGTGATGGGCAATGTGATCGAGGGCGCGGCGACGCCGGCCGAAGGTTACATGAATGGCTATCGCATTCTCTCGATGGTGCTCCTTGCATCGGGCGTCGCGGGACTCGCGCTGCTATGGCCGGGTGCAGAGCGCGCGCGCATGGCGCGCACCGCGGCGGTGCCGCGCACGGCGTAGTCGTTCGCATCGCGCGAAGATGGTAGAGGCGGCGCGTGGAACTCTTCGCGACGCCTGAAAATCTGATCCCGCCCGGCGCGCTCGTCACGCCGGTCGGCGCGTCCGACGGCGTCGTGCTGCGCGTCGCGCGCTGGCCGCTTGCGGGCGACGTGCGCGGCACAGTCTGCGTCTTCACAGGCCGCGGCGAATTCATCGAGAAATATTTCGAGGTGATCGGCGAATTGCTGGAGCGGCGCTTTGCCGTCGTTGCGATGGACTGGCGCGGACAAGGGCTCTCCGGCCGTCCGCTGCACAACGCGCGCAAGGGCCATGTCGACGATTTCACGTTGTTCGAGCGCGATCTCGGCGCGCTTGAACAGCAGGTGCTGCAATATCTTTGTCCGAAGCCTTGGTTCGCTCTCGGCCATTCGATGGGTGGCGCGATCCTGCTCGCGCAGGCGCAGAACGGCACGTCGCCTTTCGAGCGCCTCGTCGTGTCGGCACCGATGATCGATTTGCACGGGCTGCGCTTTCCGCGCGCAATCCGCGCCACGATCGAGATTCTCGATATTCTTGGTTTTGGAAGTTCTTTTATCCCCGGCGGCAAACCGGGCTCGGCGATGGCAAAGCCGTTTGCGGGAAACATCCTCACGTCGGACGAAGGCCGCTACAATCGCAATGCGGCGATGGTCGCGGCCGCGCCCGATCTCGCCGTCGGCGATCCGACGATCGGCTGGCTCAACGCCGCCTTCCGCCTGATGGCGCGTTTTGCCGATCCCGATTTGCCGCGCCGCACGGACATCCCGGTTCTCGCTTTCACGGCGCGCGAAGACACGCTCGTGTCGAGCCCCGCGATCTCGCGCTACACGGCGGGCCTGAAGACAAGTCTCGCCGTGCCGCTCGCCGGCGCGAAGCACGAAATCCTGCAGGAGCGCGATACGATCCGGCAACAGTTCTGGGCCGCGTTCGACGCGTTCATTCCCGGCCAGCGCGAGGAAGGCGCGGCGCTGCAGGCCGTCATTTCCGCGCATCAGCAAGCTGCCGCCGAACGCGCCGCGCGCAAATGGTGGCGACGATTGTTGCGACGACCGCCGCCGGTTGTCGAAGCCGACGAAGGCTGGAAGGCATATTGAGGCACGCAATGCGGGCAACGACCGAATTTCTCGACATCGAATATTTCGACGAAGGACCGCGCAATGCGCCGGTCGTGCTGCTTCTGCATGGATGGCCTGACGATGCCTCGACCTGGGCGAATGTTTCGTCGGCGTCGAATACCGCCGGCCTGCGGACCATCGCGCCGTTTTTACGCGGCTTTGGCGATACGAAATTTCGCGACGCGGCGACGCTGCGTACCGGCAGTCCCGGTATCCTTGCACGTGATGCTATCGATTTGATGGATGCGCTTGGCATCGAAAATTTTGGCGTCGCAGGTCACGACTGGGGCTCCAATGTCGCCGAAGCGCTCGCGATCGGATGGCCAAGACGTGTAGCGCGCATCGCGATGCTCTCGACGCCGCCACGGCTCGGTGGCTTGAGAATTCCGTCTTTCGCGCAGGCCCAACGCTTCTGGTACCACTGGTTTCAGGCGACGAAGCATGGCGAGGACGCGATCCGCAACGACCCGAAAGGTTTTGCGCGCGTCATGTGGGACAACTGGAGCCCGCCCGGCTGGTACGATGATGCGACGTTCGAAACCGTCGCACGCGCGTGGGAAAATCCGGACTGGATCGATGTGACGCTGCATTCCTATCGTGTGCGATGGGAAGAAGCCGCGCCCGATCCGCGCGCCGTCGAACTCGAAGCGACGATCCGGGCGATGAAACAACTCGCGACGCCGACGCTCTACATTTACGGCAGCGTCGATGGGGTGAACCCGCCGGAACTGGCGAAGAATGTTCCGCAGAAATTCTCCGGGCCGTTCGAAGCGGTGATGCTCGAGGGCGTCGGGCATTTCCCGACACGCGAAGCACCGGACAAAGTAGGAGCAGCGCTGATCAAGCATTTCAAGGTTTAGCGCTTAGGCCTCAGATCACGCCCTTCGCCGCGAGCGCCGCACGCTCGTCCTCGTCGAGGCCGAGCCAGTCTCCGAACACTTCTGCGTTGTGCTCGCCGATCGTCGGACCGGTACGTGTGATGCGCCCTGGCGTGCGCGAGAAGCGCGGCGCAACCGCCTGCATCTTCACGGGACCTAGTTCGCTGTCCTCCACCGTCACGATGCTCTCGCGTGCCGCAAAATGCGGATCGGCGAAGACATCGGCAATGGAGAAGATCGGGGCATAGCCGACCTCGTGCGAGTCAAGCAAAGCAGAGAGCTCGGCCATCGTGCGCTTCGCCACTTCCGCCGCAACGATTGCATCGATGGCGACGCGGTTTTCCACGCGCGAAGGGTTCGTGGCGAAACGTGCGTCGGCCAGCAAGTCTATCCGTTCGATCGCTTTACAAAAGCGCTGGAAGAGCGACTGGCTCGATGCCGGCAACGACACCCAGCGATCGTCTTTCGTGCGATAAACGTTGCTTGGCGCCGCATATTGGCTGAGGTTGCCCGAGCGTTCACGCACCACGCCAAGTTGGTCGTATTCGATCGGCAGAAAATCGAGCACGCGGAACATGCTCTCGGTGAGATTGACGTCGATTTCTTCGCCCGGAGAGTCGGGCTCGCGGGCACGCTTGTAGAGCGCGCTGAGAATGCCGATGGCGCCGAAGAGACCGGCGACAGAATCGGCGATGGGAAATCCGAGATGCATCGGCGGCCCATCGGGATCGCCGCAGATATGCGTGAGGCCCGACATCGCTTCGCCGATACGCGCAAACGCTGGTTTTCGCGCGTAAGGCCCGGTCTGGCCGAAGCCAGTCACGCGCAGGACGGTCAGCTTCGGCTGCAGTTCGAGCAGTTTTGACGCCGGCAGGCCCCAGCCGTCGAGCGTGCCGGGACGAAAATTTTCGACGAGCACATCGAAGCGCGGAAGCAATTGCTCGAACAAGGCCTGGCCCTCGGGCTTGCGCAGATCGAGCGTCACACCGCGCTTGTTGCGGTTCGCGACCTTCCACCACAGCGGCACGCCATCCTTATGCGGGCTTAGGCCTCGCAGTGCATCGCCGCCGCCGGGCATCTCGACCTTGAGAACATCGGCACCGAGATCGGCGAGCAGCGTTGCAGCCCAAGGCGCCGCAACGACCGTCGAGATGTCGAGAATCCTCAGGCCGCGCAGCGGCCCCTGCGGCTTGGGTGCTTCGCTCACTTCAACTGCCGGCCAGTTTGTGGACCGTGTCGAAGAACATGTCCTTCCAGTCCGCCGGCGCCTGCTTCAACGTGCCGATCTCGTGTTTGAATACCGCGAAGGGCACAAGCCTGTGCGGCGTCATCGACCATTCGTTCGCGGGATCGTTGAGAATGGCGACGACATCGGTGAGTTCGATCTTGTCCTTCGACGCATCGAGATAGAGCTTTGCCGCCGCCGTTTTGTCGGCGTTGATCCAGTCCGTCGCCTCCGCGATCGCCGCGGCGACGGCGTCGTAAGTCTTTGGGTTCTCGTCGCGGAACTTGCCCGTGCACCACGCAACGATCAACGTCTGCTTGCCGCCCCACACCTTGTAGCTGTCGAGGATCGTGTGAACTTTCGGGTCCTTCAGCTCCATGAAGGAATAGGGGATCGTCGCGAAATGACCGATCACCTCGCCTTGTCCGCCCATCATCGCCTGCATGGCGAGCGGATGCGAAAGGTTGGTCGTGTATCGGTCGAAAGCCGCCCATTCCTTCTGCCCCAGCTGGTTCGCCGCTTCGCGTTGAATGGTGATTGCCTGCGGCGACACCTTTGCACCGGGCAGGCCGATGCGCTGATCTTGTTTCAGATCGGCGAGGCTCTTGATCGCGGGATCGCGCACGTTGAGCAGCGCCGGCGTCGTGGCAAGCGCCGCGATCGCTTTTACGCGCAATGATGTGCGCGTGCGGTCCCACAACGTCACGAATGCGCCGATGCCACCGGCGGCGACGTGCACCTGACCTGACAGCAGCGCGTCGTTCTGCACCGCGCCATCGCTGAACGTGACCCACTTCACTTTCGTATCGGCGAGCCCGCGAGCTGCGAGCTGTTTCTCGACGAGACCACGCTGCTTCATCACCTCGAAGGTGAGATAGCTCAGGCCGTATTGTGCGGTGAGGCCGACCTCCGCGACTTCGGCGCGCAGGGCCGTCGTCGGGAGGAGCGAAAGTGCGAGTGCGGCGAGCGCGCCGCGAAGAAAGGCGTGCGCCATCATTGCACCGTCACGTCCTTGATTTTGTTCCAGCCCTCACCGTTGAACTGCTGCAGCCGCAGCGTCTTCAACGGTGCGTAATCCGTTGGCGTCGTGTTGTAGGTGATGCCCGGCAGAAGCGCCGGAGACATCAGCGCTTTCATGTTGGTCGCCTTCTCGACGATCGCCTCTTGCGTGAGGTTGTCGCCCATCGTGCCGATGATCTTCGTCAGCAACACTGCCCAGGAGTAGGCGATAAAGCCGATCTCGTTGCTCGGATCATCGTTCGGCAGATATTTCTTCATGAAGGCGCGGAATTCCAGCACGTCCGGATCATTGGCAAAGTCCGGGCTTGATGCCTGCTTGTAGGCGGTCGCGGACACGATGCCCTTGGCATTTTCGATTCCTGCCGCATCGAGGATCGGCTTGCCCGCCGATGTGCCGACGACAAGATGCAACGGTTTCCAGTTGAGCTCGGCGAATTTCTTGATCACCTGCGCCGTCTGCTTGCCAAGGCTAACATTGTAGACCGTGTCGGCGCCGCTCTGCTTCAGCGCGATGATCTGCGCATCGAGCGTCGGTTCGGCGATCTCGAAGGGCACTTCCTTCACGATCATCGTCTTCGCCTTGTCACCGAGCACGCGCTTGAAGCCGGCGACAAAATCCTTCCCGAAGTCGTCGTTTTGCATGAGGATGCCGACTTTCGCGTCAGGTTTCGTTTCCATGATGTAGCGGCCGAAAATCTCACCTTCCGTCGAGTAAAGAACGAGAATTGGCGCGGTCCACGGGAAGTCTTTTGGATTGTTCCACTTCGATGCGCCGGTCGAAAGGAAGAGCTGTGGCACCTTCTTCGACGCAAGATATTTTTGCACCGCGGTTTGCGCGGCGGTGCCGACCGAGGAGAAGGTGAAGAGTACGCCATCCTGCTCCACCATGCGCCGCGTCGCTTCGACCGTCTTCGGTGGCGAGAATGCGTCGTCGAGTGAGACGAGAGTGATCTTGCGGCCGTTGATCCCGCCCTTCTCGTTGATCATTCGAAAATAGGCGTCCTGCGCGCGGCCCTCGATGCCATAGAACGAAGCCGGCCCGCTGTAGGGCATGGTCTGGCCAATGCGGATCTCCGTGTCGGAGACGCCGGGGCCGTAGTTCTTCTGCGCCGATGCCGCGCTGATCATCGCCGCGAACGCCACCGTCGTGAGCGCAAACCTCTTCAGCATGATCCCTCCCTCGATCTTCGTTTATTGTTTCGACGACCGTAGAGGACAGCTTCGTGCACGAAAAGGTCGCGCGTCACCGTCTTTCGACTAGACGACGATCACATCCGCGTCCGGCGCGTCGGCATAAAGCCGCTCGACCAAAGCCGCGCGGCGCTCGAGACCGGCACGCTGATTGATGTAGCCTTTGTCCGTTAGTTCGTTGCCGTCGATCGACGCCGGCTCCGCCATCAGCATGGCGCGCGCGACCTTCATGCTCGAAGCGCCGCCGGCACTGGCATTGTGTGCGCGCAAGCCGTCGCGAATTTTCTCCCGCACGCGCGGATGCGCGACGATCGTCTCCGGCGTCGCCTTCGCATCGCTGATCAGCGCGCGGCAGGCATCGATCGCGGGCCAGGCGAGCAGTCCGATGAAGGGGCGGTCCTGTCCCGTCACCAGCGCATCCTGCATGACGGGCGTGCAGGCGGCGATGGTCGCGACGCGCAGACTGCCGACATGCACGAAAGTGCCGGTGGTGAGCTTGAAATCCTCGACGACGCGGCCGGCGAAGACGAGCCCCTGCGACGGATCGCTTTCGTCGACGAAGGTCCCAGCATCGCCGATCTTGTAGAAGCCCTCTTCGTCGAAGGCGGCGGCGGTGAGATCGGGCTGGCCGTGGTAACCGGGCGTCACCGTCACGCCGCGCAACCGCAATTCATAATGCTTGCCGGCTGGCACCATCTTCAATTCGATACCGGGGAAGGGCAGGCCGATAAGGCCGACGCGCTCCGTCTCCCAATAGGTCTGCGTGGCAGTGGGCGCCGTTTCCGTAGAGCCCCAGCCGGTCGTGAACACGATACGCTTGCCGGTCGCTTTGATAGCCAGCGCCTGCATGCGGTCGTAAAGGTCGTCCGGCAGCCGTGCGCCGCCATAGGCGATGATCGACAAGTCTTTGAAGAAATGATCGCGCAGCGCGTCGTCGCGTTCGAGAGCGCTTGCCAACACTGCGTAGCCTGCCGGCACGTTCGCATAATAGGTCGGGGAAACCTCAAGAAGATTGCGCAGCGTCTCATCGAACATGCCCGGCACAGGCCGTCCATCGTCGATGTAGAGCGTGCCGCCATCGGCGAGCGCCGCGTTGAACAGCGCATTGCCGCCCATCGTGTGATTCCACGGCATCCAGTCGAGCATCACGCCCGGCGGATCGTCCTTTCCTCGCGGGCGGGATTGCCGGCCCATCGTGACGTTCGCGCACATCATTCGCTGCGTGTTGATGACGGCCTTCGGCATGCCGGTCGAACCGGAGGTGAAGAGCAGCTTGCCGACCGTGTCGCCGTCGATCTTCTCCAGCGACGCAGCGACATCTGACGTGACAGGCGTTGCCGCGAGCGCATCGTACGCGATGCTGTCGATGCCGGGCGCCGGGCGGTCGACATGCACGACCGTAATTCCCGCAAGATCGAGCGCCGCGAGCGCTTTTGCGAAGATGACGCCGTCCTGCACAAGCACGAGACCGGGCTTGATGCGTGAGAAAATCGTCTTGAGCTTGAGATGATCCTGGCTCATCAAGGAATAGGCGGGCGAGATCGGCGCGGCCGGCGCACGCGCCTGCATCGCCGCCATCGTCATCAGCGCATGTTCGAGCGAATTGCCGGAAAGGATCGCGACAGGACGATCCGGACCGAGGCCGCAATCGAGCAGCGCCTGCGTCAGCGCATCGGCGGTGCGCTTCGCCTGCGCGTAGGTAAGCGTCTGCCATTCGCGCGCCGGACCGCGGCGCTGCGCGAGCCACACATGGTCGGGCCGCTCCTGCGCCCAGCGTGCGAGGTACGCCGGCACATGCCGCTCGTAGGGGTCGAGCGGGATGCGCGAGCGCATGACGATCGTGCCGTCGGGACGGCGCACCGTCTCGATGTCGCGCTTGATCCAATCGATCTTCCGGAACGCGGGCTTCGCGAGCCCTGCTGCGCCCAAGGCTTCCATGCCGGCCTCCCAGCCGTCGTTTGTCGTTTTGCCTTCTATCGGCCGGGCGGGAGAGCGGCGCAAGGTAGTCTAGCGTGACCTCAGCGCGACATGGTTGCGATGAGCGCAAGAAACCGGGCGCGAAACGCAGAAAAGCAGTAGCGCTCCTGCCACAGCGCAAAACCGTTCTGTCCGAGCGACGCCGCGTGGTCAGGATCGGCGAGAAGCGCGATCAACCGATCTGCGAGATTGGTTTCGTCCGCTGGATCGACATTGTAGCCGGTCACGCCATGCACGTTCACTTCGCATCCCGCATCGTGCGTCGATGCGATCACGGGAATGCCGTGGCGCATCGCTTCGACGAAGACGAGACCAAAACCTTCCGTGTGGCTCGGCATCGCGAAGACATGTGTGCGTGCCCAAAGCGCCTCGATCTCGTGCTCTGGAACAAAACCGAGCACGTCGATATGTTTTGCTGCCGGCGAGCCTGCTGCGAAATCGCGGATCGTATCGAGGCCATCGCCGCCGCCCGCGATCACCAACCGCGCATCGGGCACGCGTGCGACGACATCCGACCAGGCCGTGATGAGTTCGACGTGGCCTTTGCCGGACTCGGCCTTCACGATGCGTCCAAGAATCATCGTCGTTGGCGGCGCGCCCTCGATGCGTCGCGTTATGGCCGGCGGATCGTCGGTCTCCGTGCCGAGTGGACAGATACGCGCCTGCGGGAGCGGCCCGTGCAGCGCCTCGAAGCGCCGCAGCGTGTGCGCGGAATTGACGAAGACCAGGCTGGCATCGCGATAGGACGCGTGAGCCTGCGGCTTCAGCGCTTCCCATGCCTCGATGCCATGCATCCAGACGGCGAAGGGACGTCGCAGGCCCGGCAGGCGCGGGCGTCCGCGCGCAATGCCGGCGGAATCGTAAAGGGCAAAATCCGCCGTGAGAGCGTGACGATAACAGGACGTGGCGAAACGCAGCTTGCTGCCCGACGCGGTCAGGCTTTTGGCTCCGTCGATGGCGGACATTTTTCGATCGAGGAACGACAGCGCCGTGACATCGTAACCGCCGTGCGCCAGCGCCGAAATGCTGGCGCGCGCGACCCGCGCGATGCCGCCACGGCCAGCTTCGAGCAAGGCTGCGCCGACCAGCACCTTCGTTCGACGATGTAGCATCTCCCCCCGAAATCGCGCCGGCTGTTCTCAGACTATCGCACTTCGATCTCGATGGTGATCCGCCTGATACATCTCGACATCGGCGCGGATACGATCCGGACCGTGGTAGCCGGCTTTCGACGCATAGGCGACGCTGTTCAACCCTGCGACGCCCGCCTGTCCATGAGCGGGACGTTCAACGATGCGGACGCCCTTGTTCTCTATGTTCGCTCTGAGAGTGATGCCATTTCCTGTGCCAAAGCGAGCAAGTCCTACCCCTACGACAAGAGCGCACGTCTCGCCGGAATCCAAGATCATCTTCGAGGTGCCGAAACTGGCGGCGTCGGTTGTTTCGCAAGCTTCTGCAACACCGATTCCGGACGCTGACACAATCGCAGCCGCAACAATTAGACGAAGCATGTATCCCCCAAATCCTCGACGTTCAGAAGATCAGGTCGCCGAGCGACGGGCAACGTCTGATCGTCAGCCCGACAGGACCATTTCGCGCGTCCAAGTCTTTTTCAACCTCGCTCCAACCCCGCCACCGTTCCAAGGAGGTGAAATGAACGCCGGCTTTCTCAACTGCATGGCGCACGCAGACGGAATGCAGGCGCGCATTCGCTTGACGGCCGCGGGCGCGGGTTCTAGGCGCGACGGAACAGAGGAAACGTACCGATGGCAGCCACGGGCTTTGCAAGTCAGAACGACCTGACGGAGAAAAAGGAAACCTTCTCCGAACTCGCGCCAGGCGTCTTTGCGCTGACGGCCGAGGGCGATCCGAACTCCGGTGTCATCGTCGGCGACGATTCCGTGCTCGTCATCGATGCCCGTGCAACCCCGCGCATGGCCGGCGACCTCGTCGCGCAGGTGAAACGCGTCACCGACAAGCCGATCCGCCACGTGCTGCTGACGCATTACCACGCTGTGCGCGTGCTCGGCGTGGCGGGCTATCCCGAGCGCGTCAACGTCATATCAAGCGACGTCACACGCGGGATGATCGTCGAGCGCGGCCAGCAGGACATGGATTCCGAAATCCAGCGCTTCCCGCGTCTCTTCCGCGGCAAGGAGGAAATACCGGGCCTCACATGGCCGACGATGACCTTCACCGGCGAGATGACGCTCTATCTCGGTTCGCGCGAGGTGAAGATCGTTCATGCCGGGCGCGGGCACACGCGCGGCGATACGGTGGCCTGGCTGCCGAAGGAGAAGGTGCTCTTCGCCGGCGATCTCGTCGAATTCGGCGCGACGCCCTATTGCGGCGATGCGCATTACGGCGACTGGCCTGCGACGCTCGACCGGCTCGAGGCATTCGGTGCGAAGGCTATCGTGCCCGGCCGTGGCGAGGCGCTGACGACGCCCGCGATGATCCGCGAGGGCCTCGAGGGAACGCGCGCGTTCACGCGCGATCTTTTCGCCATTGCGAAAGACTGCGTCGCGGGGGGCAAGAATCTTGGCGACACCTACGCCCGCGCGATGCACGAGATGCGGCCGAAATACGGGCACTGGGTGATCTTCGAACATTGCATGCCGTTCGATGTCAGCCGCGCCTACGACGAGGCGCAGGGCATCGATAATCCGCGCATCTGGACGGCCGAGCGCGACATCGAAATGTGGAAATCGCTGGAAGGCCACGGCGCCTGATCATGCGGCCGCTGATGCTGTTCGCCGGAGAATTCTGGGACGGCGCCAGCGGCCTCGGTTTGGCGGACGGTTTCGCAAAGGCCGGTTTCGATGTCGCGACATTCGATATAGGGCATTATATCGCGGCGACCGATGGTGACTTAAGACTGCGTGCTCTGTCGCGGCTGACGACGCCGTTCGCGCTCGCAAAATATCGTGACTGGGTCAGCGTTTCACGCGTCGCAGAGCAGCCAGCAATTTTCTTCACAGTGAAGGGCCCGGCGGCCGACCGATCGCTTCTCGAAACGCTAAAGGCACGGGGTGCGCGTCTCGCGATGTTCTACCCGGACGTCGACTTCGATCATGCCGGCGTCGATTCCAGCCTTTTCGCGCTCTACGATTTTATCTTCACAACGAAGCGTTTTCACCTGCCCTGGATGGCGCAGCACCTCCGTGGTCCGGCCATCCACCACGTCGATCACGGCTATTCCACGCGTACGCATCTCGCGGTACGCGATCTCGACACACATGAGCAATGTTTCGATGTCGGCTTCGTGGGTAATCATTCCGACTACAAGCATCGGTGGCTCTTGGACATGATCGGCTCGCGGCCTAATCTGTCGCTCGTCATCGCAGGACCCAATTGGGCGCGCGCGACGCGAGGATCGGTCCTGCAAGGCAAGGTGGTCGAAGAGGTGACAGGCGCGTTCTACCGCCGCCTCATCGCGCGCAGCCGCATCAATCTGGCAATCCATCACGGCCCGACGAAAAGTGGCTGGGCCGACAGCGTCTCGACACGCACGTTCGAGATACCTGCTGCGCGCGGCTTCATGCTCCATGTCGACAACGACGAAGTACGGACGCTTTACGATGTCGGCAGTGAAATCGACGTCTTTGCCACGCCGCAGGAATTGGCGGAGAGAATCGATTTTTATCTCGCGCAGCCCGAACGACGGGTCGCCATGATCGACGCCGCTTATGTGCGGGCGGTGCCGGCCTATAGCTACGACGCGCGCGCGGCGCGTATGGCCGAGATCATGGGTTTCAGCACGGCAACCTGAACGCGCCGAACTATGTCCATCCCCGGCGAAAGAACGTGACCGACCGGAACGACCTTGCGCCAAAGCCGTGCGACGCCAGCGCGGACACGACGCGTCGCGTGATCTGCGGTCCATGCAGTTCCGCGACGATCGTGTCGACCCGTGGCAGCCAATTGCCGGCGTCCGCCTCGACGACTTCGAGTTCGGCGCCTTCGATATCCATCTTCAGCAAATCGATCCGTGATTCCGGAAACATGGCGAGAAGATCCGAAACGACGATCGTCTCGACGGGAACGACGCCGGAGCCGAGCGCGCCGCCGAGCATCTGACCGTCGAAGGTCGTCGTCCGGCGCGACCCGGCGAGCCCTTTTCGGAGAAGGCGTACCTGTCCGGCGTAGGCTGTGAGGTTTTGCGTCGCGAGCTCGAAATTAGCGCGCTCCGGTTCCAGCGCGACGATCGTCGCGTGCGGATACCGCGTCGCAAAATATGCGGCGGTATCACCGACGAAAGCACCGGCGTCCACGATCGCGCGCGGTTGCCACTGTGCCGGCAGATGCGCGGCATATTCCTCGCGGATGACGTTATTGAGGATCGCGCCATAGGCATCGGGGCCGGAAGGTAGGACGATCGGATGCGCCAGCGAACGCAGGCGAAAACTGGCGGGCCGCGCGTGCCCTGACCGCGCGTGGCGGCTGAGAGAACGCGCCGTTCCGATCCCTTCGCGCCGCACCACCTGCACATTGTTCAAGGTCGCCGCGGCCAACGAATAGAGCGGCGATGTCTGGCCCAGCAAGCGGCGCGCGGCCCGCCTCAGCAATTCCATCCGTTCCTCACGGGGACGTTTTCGGCAACGATGGCCGATCGCGCGGCCCGTACGCGCGTCGCCACGTTCTGTCATGCGGGCAAAGGCGGGTCCATTCGCTTGGAAACGTCTTGAGCCGAATGTCTCCGGCGTTTGACGTCGACACGGCGCTGTCGCATGGGCGACCGGCATGCCTCGCACCAGGCGTCTCGGAGATTGTGATGCACGAGGGCAACGCAGCCTATCGCGACTACGAACGCTGGAAGAAATGGACGTCGCTGTTCGCCTTCGACGCCGATAAAGCCGGCTATTTCGCGGGTGAAATGCAGGGCATCGCACTGCGCGGCGCGCATATCCTCGAACTCGGCTTCGGGTCTGGCGATTTTCTCGCTTGGGCAAAAAGCGAGGGCGCGACTGTCGCCGGCACCGAGGTCAACGATGTTCTGCTCGCGGCGGCACGGGACAATGGCGTCGAGACCTTGCCTGCGGCGATCGCGACGGTCGCGGAGCAGCATTCGGGTCGCTTCGATGCGGTCATCGCCTTCGATGTTTTCGAGCATTTCGATCTCGACGAGATACGATCCGCGATGGC
Source organism: Beijerinckiaceae bacterium (assembly GCA_965246795.1). Classification (GTDB taxonomy): domain Bacteria; phylum Pseudomonadota; class Alphaproteobacteria; order Rhizobiales; family Beijerinckiaceae; genus JAJXWB01. The sequence goes on from CBDFFN010000007.1 coordinate 352,162, forward strand.
CGCCTGCAGAAAAATGCTCAAGCCCGGCGGTCGGTTGATCCTGCGTTTTCCGAATGCGCAGAGCCCATTCGGCCTGCCGCCTCAGAACGGCGACATTACGCACAAATCCCGCCTGTCGCTCAGTACCTTCGAGCAGATTCTCGATCACGATGCTTTTGCGATCGACAGGTACGGACCACCGTTCCGCTTTCTTGGAACAGGCCTCCGGACGATGCTGACGCGTCGTTTGCGGGGTGCAGCGCAAGCCACCATCTCTGCCCTTCTGAACGCCGTCTATTCGCAGGACATCCCGTGGCATCCAGTCGTCGTGCTTGTCCTGCGTCGGCAAGCTTCGACGGACGCCTTGCCGACCCCGGCACGCGGGCGGTAATGGAGCGGCCATGACAGGCTTCGTGTCGACGCCGTTTCCCTTCGTGCCGCCCCCGGAACTCGGCGGCGGCTCTGTCACGCGCAAACCGGTCGTGATTGTCGGCGCCGGCCCTGTGGGCCTTTGCTGCGCTATCGATCTCGCGCTCCATGGCGTTGCCTCGACGGTCATCGACGACGGCGACACGGTGTCGACCGGCAGCCGAGCCATCTGCTGGGCCAAGCGCACGCTGGAGATTTTCGATCGGCTCGGCATCGGCGAGCGTGTGGTCGAGAAGGGCGTCACGTGGAATGTCGGCCGCGTCTTTCACGGCGACGACGAACTCTTCCGCTTCGATCTGCTGCCGGAGCCGCATCATCGCCGGCCCGCCTTCGTTAATTTGCAGCAGTATTACGTCGAACAATATCTTGTGGAACGCGCGCAAGATTTTCCCGATCTCATCGATATCAGGTGGAAGAGCGAAGTTTTCGGCGTGACGCCGCACCCAGATGGTGTCGGCGTATCGGTGCGCACGCCCGCGGGCGCTTATACGCTCGATGGCGACTGGCTGATCGCCTGCGATGGCGCGCGCTCGCCGGTTCGCGGCATGATGGGGCTCGCCTTCACCGGCCAGCGTTTCGAAGAACGCTTTCTCATCGCCGATGTGCGCATGAAGGCGGATTATCCGACCGAGCGCCTGTTCTGGTTCAAGCCGACCTTCCATGCCGGCCAAAGCGCGTTGATGCATCGACAGGCCGACGATGTCTTCCGCATCGACTTCCAGCTCGGCCCTGACGCGGACCCGGAAGCCGAGCGCGAACCGGAGCGCGTCATGGCGCGCGTGAAGGCGGTCGTCGGCGACACGCCTGTCGAACTCGAATGGTGCTCGGTCTATTCCTTCCGTTGCGCGCGGCTCGATCGTTTCGTGCACGGCCGCGTCGTCTTCGCCGGCGATAGCGCGCATGTTGTCAGTCCCTTTGGCGCACGCGGCGGGAATGGCGGCGTGCAGGATGCCGACAATCTCTGCTGGAAGCTGGCGCATGTTGTGAAGGGCGAGGCACCAGCGTCGCTCATCGACACCTACGACGAAGAGCGCGGCTTTGGCGCGGACGAGAACATCCGCAATTCCAGCCGTACGACAACATTCATGACGCCGAAAACACGCATGGAATTTCTCTTCCGCGATGCGGTGCTGTCGCTTGCGAAGACGAAGCCTTTTGCGCGGGCATTGCTCAATGCGGGGCGGCTGTCGAAACCGTGCATGCTAGGCGAGAAGAGCCTGCAGACGCAGGGCGCGTTTGCGGGAGGACTCATGCCCGGCGATCCTTGCGTCGATGCGCCGATCACGGATGCCGCTGGCCGACGCGGTTGGCTACTTAGTCATCTGGGCGGCGACTTCGTCCTACTCGCGGTTGGCGACAATGCGCCAACACCGACGCGGGATGGCCTGCGCATGGTCGTCGTCGCTAGCGCGCCGCGTACTGATACGACGGGTACAGCACTCGTCGATCGCGAAGGTCTTGCACGTTCCCGCTACGGCGAGGGACTCTTCCTCATCCGGCCCGACGCGCATGTCGCGGCGCGCTTCGACACTTACGACCACGACGCGCTTGCCGCTGCTCTGGTCCGCTCGCTTGGACGTACGGCCGAAATTGTGAAGGCCGCGGCATGAGCGCGCTGACCGCCTCCGACAATTTCGCCGGCCGCGCCGACGATTTCTACGAATCGCTGCTTGGGGGGCACGCCGGACTCAGCGATGAGCAAAGTGCCTCGATGAACGCGCGTCTCGTGCTCATCCTTGCCAACGAGGTCGGCGACCTCGCGAAACTGCAGGAAGCAATCACTGTCGCGCGAGACACCGGAGAGGCCTTATGAATATCCAGCGGCCCGTCACCTTCTATCCGCGCGAGGCGAGCGCGAGCATCCACCCCGGCTACATGTCGGGCTTCGGCAACGGTTTCGAGACCGAAGCATTGCCAGGCGCGTTGCCGGTTGGCCGCAACTCGCCGCAGCGCTGCGCCTACGGACTTTATGCGGAGCAGCTTTCCGGCTCGCCCTTCACCGCGCCGCGCACGACCAACGAGCGCTCGTGGCTCTACCGCATCCGGCCGACAGTCGCGCATTGGGGCGCATTCCAGAAGATCGACGCGGGGTTTTGGCGCACCGCACCGGCGCCGGAAATCGATGTGCCGCTCGCGCCGATGCGCTGGTCGCCGATCCCGATCCCGAGCGAGGCGGTTACGTTCCTCCAGGGCATCCGCACGATGACGACGGCGGGCGATGCGGGCAGTCAGGCTGGCATGGGCACGCATGTCTATCTCGTCACGCGTTCTATGCAGGACGAATATTTCTACAATGCCGATGCCGAAATGCTCTTCGTGCCGCAGCAGGGCGAACTTCGGCTTGCGACGGAATTCGGCATCATCGATATCGAGCCCGGCGAGATCGCCATTCTGCCCCGCGGCGTGAAGGTGCGGGTCGAACTTCTGGACGGTCCGGCGCGGGGCTACATCTGCGAAAACTACGGCGGTGCTTTTTCGCTGCCGGAGCGCGGGCCGATCGGCGCGAATTGCCTCGCCAATCCCCGCGATTTTCTGACGCCTGTCGCCGCCTACGAGGATCTCGAGGCGCCGTCGAAACTCGTCGTGAAATGGTGCGGCAATCTTTGGGAGACCGACATCGATCGCTCGCCGCTCGATGTCGTCGCATGGCACGGTAATTACGCGCCGTACAAATACGATCTGCGCAAATATTCGCCGGTCGGGCCGATCCTCTTCGACCACGCCGACCCCTCGATCTTCACGGTTCTGACGTCGCCTTCAGAAACGCCGGGCACGGCGAATATCGATTTCGTTATTTTCCCGGATCGCTGGCTCGTCGCGGAGAACACGTTCCGCCCGCCGTGGTACCACATGAACGTGATGAGCGAGTTCATGGGCCTTATCTACGGGCAGTACGACGCCAAGCCCGAAGGTTTCGTGCCGGGCGGTATGTCCCTTCACAACACGATGCTGCCGCACGGGCCGGACATCGATGCGTTCGACAAGGCAAGCGCCGTCGATCTCAAGCCGCACAAGCTCGAGAATACGATGGCCTTCATGTTCGAGACGCGCTTTCCGCAGCGCGTGACGAAATTCGCGGCGGAGAGCGCGAGCTTCCAGAAGAATTACGGGTCATACGGGAAGCAGCTTGCGAAGAAGTTCGATCCGACGAAGCCGTGATGCAGCTTATCTGTCGCGTCCTAGCAGTGAGCCCTAGCGAAATCGGCCAACGCTGATTTCGCGGAGGCGACACGGCGATCCATTTTTCTGATCCGACGACAGCGACTGGATTGCTTCGTCGCTACGCATCTCGCAATGACGGATACGCATGACTGCTACCGATACGACCCACGACTCGTCACGACGAAGCTTCGTCAAGTCCGCCAACGGCCACGAGTATTTCCCGATCCAGAATCTACCGCTCGGCATTTTCTCGATCGACGGTCGCGCGCACCGTGGCGGCGTCGCCATTGGCGACAAGATTCTCGATCTCGCTGCGCTATGCGAAGCGCAACTAAGCGGGCCGGACGAGCAGGCGATCGTTGCGGCGGCAGCAGGCCCGTCGCTAAACCCGTACTTCGCGTTGCCCGCTACAAATCGTCTCAAGTTTCGTGCGTTGCTGTCAAAACTGCTCGACGCAACATCTTCGCATCGCGCCAGAATTGAGCCGCTACTGCACGACGCCAAGAACTGCACGATGCATCTACCGGCGATCATCGGCGACTACACCGACTTTTATGTCGGCATTCATCACGCCACCAACGTCGGCAAGGTGTTTCGGCCCGACAATCCGCTGCTGCCGAACTACAAGCACGTTCCGATCGGCTATCACGGCCGTGCTTCGTCGATCGGCATCTCCGGTGAGACCGTCGTGCGGCCGAACGGTCAGCGCAAATTGCCGACGGAAGATGCGCCAACCTTCGGTCCCGCGCGCAACCTCGATTACGAGCTCGAGCTCGGCATCTTTGTCGGCCCCGGAAATTCTCGGGGCACGCGCATCACCGTCGCGCAAGCGGCCGAACACGTCGCGGGGCTTTGTCTCCTCAACGACTGGTCGGCACGTGACATCCAGGCGTGGGAATACCAGCCGCTTGGACCGTTCCTCGCCAAGAACTTCGCCACGACAATTTCGCCTTGGGTCGTGACCTCGGAGGCGCTCGCACCCTTTCGTGTCGCGCAGTTGAAACGACCTGACGGCGATCCGACGCCGCTTCCGTACCTTCTCGACGACGCAGACCAGGCGCAGGGCGCGTTCGACATCGCGCTCGATGTCGCGATCCTCACGCCAAGGATGCGTGCCACCGGCGCGGTGCCGCAAAAACTCGGGCGCAGCAACGCAAGACACATGTACTGGACCATCGCGCAGATGGTGGCGCATCACACGTCCGGAGGCTGCGATTTGCGACCGGGCGATCTTTTCGGCTCGGGCACGATCTCAACGCCCGACGATTCAGGTCTCGGATCGCTGCTCGAGATTTCGCGCGGCGGAAAACAGCCATTCGAACTGCCCGGCGGCGAGACGCGAACTTATCTGCAGGACGGCGACGAGATCGTCATGACCGCGCAGGCGCGGCGCGACGGTTTCGTCTCCATCGGCTTTGGCGAATGCCGCGCTACCATCGGGAGTGCGCCCGCGTGAAAATCTACGACTACTGGCGTTCGTCTTCGTCCTACCGGCTGCGCATTGCGCTTCAGCTCAAGGGCATTTCACCCGAGCGTGCGTTCGTGCATCTCGTGAAAAACGGCGGCGAGCACCGCAGCGACGCTTATCGCGCCATCAATCCGCAGGCGCGTGTGCCGAGTTTCGTCGCCGATGGCGGCGAAGTCCTGATCCAGTCGCCTGCGATCATCGAATATCTCGAGGAAGTCTTTCCGCAACCCTCGCTGCTTCCTTCGGATTCGGTCATGCGCGCGAAAGTGCGCGCCGTCGCGGCAATCATCGGCTGCGACATGCATCCGCTGCACAATGTTGGGCCGCTTAATTATTTGCGGAAAACGTTCGGTGCGGATGAAGATGCGGTCAACGCCTGGATCGCACGCTGGGTCTCGGAGGGTTTTGTCGCCATCGAGGCGCTGATCGGCGACGACGGCTTCTGCTTCGGCCCGGAACCCGGTCTTGCCGACGTTTATCTCGTACCGCAGGTCTTTGGCGCGAAACGCTTCAAGGTGCCGCTCGAGGCTTTTCCGCGCATCTTGCGAGCAAACGCTCTGGCCGCCGCGCACCCCGCCTTCAAGGCCGCGCATCCCGATGTGCAGCCCGACGCCGAGCGCGCCGCCTGAGCAATTGACGAGACGGATTTTGCATCGTCGAATGCCTTCTACACCGGCGCGCAGATGCCGGCGGGAGGATTTTCGATGACATCACGAATCTCGTTGCGCGCGTCTGCGGCCGTTCTGGCGCTGTCGCTCGCGAGCGGCGCACATGCGCAGATCGCCGATATCGCGATCTCCTCCAACGACGGACACTCTGTCCTGCAGAACGGCATGCCGGTTGGGGCATCCGGTGCGGATTCGCTCGTCGTCATCGATCTCTCCGGCACACCGAAGGTCACTGCCACTGTTGCGGTGCCGGGCAGTGTCGTCGGACCGCCGACGGCTGTCGCCCTGACGCGCGACGGGCGCTATGCAATCGTCACCAGCGCGACGAAGCTCGATCCGCAGGACAAGACGAAGAACGTTCCCGACACGCGCGCCTTCGTCGTCGAACTCGGCGCGACGCCGAAGATTGTTGGCGAGGTCGAGACCGGTCTTGCGCCGGCGTCCGTGGCGCTGTCGCCCGACAACACGCTCGCGCTCATCGCCAATCGCAACGAAGGCACATTGTCCGTTTTCAAATGGGCGAACGGCACGCTGACGCCGCTCGGAAAAATCGACACCGGCAATCCGAAGTCGAACCCGAGCGGTTTGCTGTTTCTGCCGGATGGCAAGGCTGCGCTGCTAAGCCGCGACGGCGACAATATAGTCAACGTTCTGCGTGTCGACGGCGAGACGGTAACGATCGACAAGCGCCCGCTCACGACCGGCATCCGGCCCTATACGATGGCGCTGTCTGGCTCAGGCCGTCTTGCAGCGGTGTCGAATATGGGCCGCGGCGATGGCGACACGGACACTGTCAGCCTCATCGACATCTCGCGAGAGCCGTTTCGCGTCGTCGACTCGATCGCGGTCGGTGCGCTGCCGGAAGGCATCCGCTTCTCGCCAGATGGCGCCTATCTCGCCGTCGTCGTGCAGGAGGGTTCGACGAAGCCGAAGACGTCGCCTTTCGCGACGGATGGCGGTCAGCTCGTCATGGTCGCCATCGAAGGCAACAAGATGCGCCGAGCCGCCGATGCGCGGATTGGCCATTGGTCGCAGGGCGCGGCGTTCTCGCGCGATGGAAAGACGGTGCTCGTGCAGAACATGGTCGAGCGTACGATCTCGGTCTTCGCGTGGGATGGATCGCGGTTGAGAGAAGGCGCGCCGCTGGTTTTTGACAACGGCCCGGCGGCGATCACGACACCGTGGCCGTAAAGCATGTCTCGCAAAAGTTGTCAGACTTTTGCGACCAAGGATATGCGTATGAAGACTACATCCCGCTGAATTTGCGCACGGCCTCTTCGAGCGCGTTGCGCTGATTGTTGTTCAACGTAGCAAGCTGTGCGTCGAGCCATTGGTCGGTCACACCCGCCGATCGCGCGAGCACGTGCCACTTCAGCCCCTCGACGGGATCGGAGGCGATGCCACGTCCAGCGACGAGCAGGCGCGCGGCACGGTTCTGCGCCACCGGATTGTTCTTCTGCGCAGCTTTCAGGAATGCTCGAACCGCTGCGCTTTCATCCGCCGTCATGCCGGCGCCGTTGAAGGCCATGATGCCGTATTCGACGAGCGCGGGGACGTTGCTTTCGTCTGCCGCGCGCTTGAACCAAGAGACGGCCTGCTTGTCGTCGCGTTCGACGCCGCGACCCTGTTTGTAGAGGATGCCAAGTGAGTAGGCGGCGTCCGCACTGCCAGCGTCGGCCGCGCGGCGAAAAAAGGTGACGGCGGCGGCGAAGTTGGGCGCTGCCTGCGATTCAATGCTGATGACACCGAGATTGTAGAGCGCGCCGGGATGGTTGCGTGCCGCCGCCGTCTCGAACAGCTTCCGCGCTTCTGCGCGATCGACCGCAACGCCGCGGCCTTCAAGCAGCGCGACGCCGAGCGCGAAGGCGGCATTCGTATCGCCGCGCGTCGCGCCGCGCCGGTAATAATCCGCCGCGCGCGGCAGATCGCGCGGAACAGCGACACCCTCGGTGTAGATCTGGCCAAGCAAAGTCAGCGACGCGGCATCGTTCGGATCGTTCGCGAGACGTTTCTGCGCGTCCTCGAGCGCCGTCTGGTAAAAACCGCGCTGGTACGCGCCGAAAGCCGGATCGATCTCGCGCGAGGCGATGTCCGCAGCCGATGTCGCAGGCGGCGGAACGAACGTCGACGGCGTAAGGATGTTCTCCTTTGCCGACGGCGTCGGTGCGGTGGCAGGCGCGGGCGTCGGCGTGATCGCTGGAAACTTGGTGCCTGTCTGTGCGAACGCACCCTGCGCGCATGAAAACAGCGCAACCGCGAGAAAGACGCGTCTCATGCGAAAGCCTTTCGCGACAATACACCGGCGAGCGATGTCAGCACCGCCTCCGGTCCGCGTGGATCGGTCCACAACGCGTCACCCAATGCGATGAACTCGGCACCCGCTTCGACGAGCGGCCAGACATCGTCGAGTTTTTGCGCATAGGCGACGCAAGGAACATTGAAGATTTCCGCCCACCAGCGCGTCACGTCGAGCGTCGTCAGCAGCGGCGGTACGAAACCGTCCGGTCGCGGCTCGCCGAACATCAGATAATCGACGCCGGCTTCGCCCGCCGCCATCGCGTCGTCGCGCGCACTCAGCCGTCCGACGCCGACGATGCCATCGGGTTTCAGTGTTCGCAGCGCCTCGTCGAGGCCGTCACCGACACCCGTGAGATGCAGGCCATCGGCGCCAAGCCGCGCCGCTTCGCGCGCTTCGCCTGTGACGAGCGCGGCTGCGCCCTTCGCCTGCACAGCACGCACGAGCGCAGCGCAGTCCTCGCGCCGTATGCCCGAGCCGAAGTGCAGCAGCACGCAATCGGCGGGGGTGCGCAAGGCCGCTTCCAGTAGGGGCTGGAACGCCTGGACATCGTCGATGGGCGGGGAGATCAGATAGAGGCGGGCGGGATCGGGGTCGGACATTTGGGATCGCAGTGGACGATCCCGCCTCGCTGACACGGGATTTCGGCGAAAGGGGGACCAATCGCCCCTATTTCAGGGCCGGTTGCGGCCGAGTTCGTCGTGGCTCGACACCCAGTCACCGGCGATGATCGCCGCCGAGAGCGACGTCTCGCCGGCCAGCACGACGCCGGCGCAGATTTCCGCAAATTTCGCCGATTTGCCCGTGCCGTAGCAGCCGAGCATTTCGAGGCACTCACGCTGTGTCGCCAGCCCGGTGCCGCCGCCGTAGGTGGCCGTGATCAGCGAGGTCAGCGTGATCGACCAGTAGAGGTCGCCATCGTCGGTCAGCTGATTGTAGACAACGCCTGCGTGCGATTCCGCGACGTTGGCGGCATCTTGGCCCGTCGCGATGAACATCGCGGTCAGACCATTTGCGGCATGCGCGCCGTTGTTCGCCGAGCCCGCGAGAAACGCGCCGGCCTGCGAAATCTGGCGCGTATAGAACAGGTCCTTCGCCTCGACGCGCATCAGGCTTTTCAGGATGCCTTTCTTGATGACGCATTCCGCCACAACACGCTTGCCTCGCGTGACCAGCATGTTGATGCGCGAGTGCTTCTTGTCCGTGTCCATGTTGCCGGACAGGATGTAACGCGCGCCGCCGGGATAGTTCTTCTTGATCCATTCGCAGGCGGCGAACGTCGCCTTACCCGTCATGTTCTGGCCGGCAGCATCGCCGGTCGTGTAATTGAAGCGCAGGTGCCGCAGCGGGCCCACCGTATATTGATAGATGTTCTCGAGTTTGCCCGTGCGCGTCGTGGTCTCGGCGGCGGCTTTGATCGCAGCGAAATTTTCGTCGACCCATTCGCCGAACGAACGCGCCTGCAGCGCATCTTCCCAAATGAACACCGGTGAGCGCTGCATATATTGCTCGACAACCGTCGTCTTCACGCCACCGCATTCGGAAAGCAGCCGCATGCCGCGACTGTAGCTCGCGACAAGCGTGCCTTCCGACGTGGCGAGGGGAATGTAGAAGTCGCCCTTGGCGTGTTCGCCATTGACCTTCAGCGGACCGGCAAGCCCGATCGGCACCTGCGCCACGCCGATGAAATTCTCGATATTCCCCGGCAGCATGCCGGCATCGAACGAATACTTCCCGACATGTTCGAGCTTCGCGCCGGTCTGCTCCGTAATGAAGTCGCGGCGCATTTTGGCGGCGTCCGCGGAATAGTCGTTCGCCTTGTCGCGCGGAATCTTCGCGGGCTTCGTAGGGGCGTTCATATTCATGCTTTGCCTCCCCAGGCTTGGACGTTCAGGTGTCCATTCGCGCCCGTTTTCGAGCGTCGCCGCGGAGAGTAGCGCAGCCAATCCGCGCGTCCACTACCGCTTCAGCAAAAACACCGCCTGTGCGCCGAACATGTTCCAGAACCACCACGGCGCATTCATCCGCACTCGATTGCCCGAGGCATCGAGCGCGACAGCCTGCTCGCTGGTGGCATCGAGCTCACGCACGAGCACGACGAAGTCGCGGATGGTGCAGAGATGGATGTTCGGCGTCTCGTACCATTTGTAGCCAAGCACGCCGGTGACAGGCATGCGCCCGCGCAACCCGACGTCGCTGCGAACCTTCCAGTGACCGAAATTCGGGAAGGACACGACGGCGCGGTGGCCGATGCGCAGCATGTTTTCGAGCACACGCCGCGGGTTGCGTGTCGCTTGCAGCGTCTGCGATAAAATCACGAAGTCGAAGGCGTCGTCGGGATAATCGTCGAGATCGGTATCGGCGTCGCCCTGAATCACGGACAAGCCTTTCGCTACGCAATCGTTGACGCCGGACTGGCTCAGTTCGATGCCGCGCCCATCCACGTCGCGCGTGTCGATCAGCAGGCGAAGCAGCGCGCCGTCACCGCAGCCGACATCGAGGACGCGCGCGCCGCGATCGACCATCCCCGCGATGAGGAGGAGATCGACGCGACCGGCGACGCCGTTGCGCGCCTCCGGAGGCAATGCGCCTTGCACTTCAGGCAACGGCATCGGCAATCTTTGCGGTGGGTCGCGGCGCGTGCGTCTCCAGTCCGCGCACGATCGCGGCCGACTCGAGAAATCCGCGCGTCGTCTTGAAGAATTCCGGTTCTTCGACAAGGAAGGCGTCGTGGCCCTTGTCGGTCGCAATCTCGACGAAGGACACCGGCAGTGCGGCGGCGTTCAGCGCATGCACCACCGCACGCGCATCGGCTGTCGTGTAAAGCCAATCCGATGTGAAGGAGACGACGCAGACGCGCGCTTTCGTATTCTTGAATGCGGCAGCCAGTCGTCCGCCAAAGTCTTCGGCGAGATCGAAGTAATCGCAGGCGCGGGTGACGTAGAGATAGGAGTTGGCGTCGAAACGATCAACGAAACTCGATCCCTGATAACGCAGATAGCTTTCGATGCGAAAATCTGCGTCAAAGGAAAACGTCGGCGCCAGGCGGTTCTGCAACGTGCGCCCGAATTTCCGCTGTAGCGCGCTTTCGGAGAGATAGGTGATGTGCGCCGCCATGCGCGCCACCGCGAGGCCCTTCAACGGATGCGCGCCCTCGTCGCGATAGCGACCGCCGCGCCAATCGGGATCGGCCATCACCGCCTGCCGGCCAACTTCGTGAAAGGCAATGTTCTGCGCCGAATGTTTCGATGCCGTCGCAATCGGCATCGCCGAGAAGACGCGCTCCGGAAAGGACGACAGCCATTGCAGCACCTGCATGCCGCCCATCGAGCCGCCGGCGACGCAGAACAATGTCTCGATGCCAAGCGAGTCGATGAGACGCGACTGCGCGCGCACCATGTCGCGGATCGTCACGACCGGCATGTCGAGGCCGTAAGCCTTGCCGGTTTCCGGATTGGTGGAGGCAGGCCCGGTCGAACCCATGCAGCCACCGATGACGTTCGAGGCGATAACGAAATAGCGGTCGGTGTCGATCGGCTTTCCCGGCCCGACCATCGTCGCCCACCAGCCGGGCTTGCCGCTCAGCGGATGCACGTTGGCCGCGTGCTGGTCGCCGGTCAGCGCATGACAGAGCAGGATGGCGTTGGAGCGCGCAGCATCCAGCGTGCCATAGGTCTGGTAGGCGATCTGGAACGGCCCAAGCGTTGGGCCGGCATCGAGCACGAGGCCTTGCGCGGCGGAAAACCGCGCGACAGAACTTGTCGGATGGTTGGCTTCGTCGTGAATCAAACCGACGCGTCTCCCCGCCAGCCGAGACCAGCGCACTCTTGGACGGGTTCCTCCAGGGAAACCCGGTCTTTTAGCCCTTGTGCAACGCCCCTCGGGGCGACGCGTGGCGGCAAGCCGACCGGCTCAAATAACCACGGGACTTGGATATAGCCGGGCGGCCATGGTTACAAGGCCGGCGCGGTCACAGACTAAATTTACAGTCTATCTAAGCAGCCGCGGCGCGACCCCGGCAATGAGCGCGGCAGGATCGAGGCCCGGCGCCACTTTCTCGTAATCGTCGTCGATGACGAGGCAGGCAGCGCCGTGGACGAAGGTCCAGAGCTCAAGCGCCAGCCGCTCTGCGTCGTCCGCAAGGCCGTTGTTGCGGCAATAATGCGCGACCTGCGCGATCACCTTGCCAAAACATTCTTCGCCAGACTTCTCCACGTCGGGATGCTGTTTGATCGCGGCATTATGGCCGAACATGAAGCGGAATACCGCCGGCTCGCGCAGCGCGAAAGCGAGATAGCTCTGCCCGATGGCAATGATTGCCTCGATCGTGCCTTCTCCGGCCTTTGCGACCGCCTCCAGCATCTTGTTCGTCATGTCGTCGAAGGCGCGCTCGACGATCTCCTGCAGGATCTCCTGCTTGTCGCGAAAATGCTTGTAGGGCGCGGCCGTCGACACGCCCGCCAGCCGGCAGGCATCGGCCAACGAGAAGCCATCAGCGCCGCGCTCGACGAGCAACTGGCGCGTCGCCGCGATTAGCGCTTCGCGGAGATCGCCATGGTGAAACGCGGTCTTGCGACGGACGGCTGCGGCGACCTTCACGGCCTCTTTTTCCCTTCGATGCCTTTTCGGACGATGCGCCCGGTTTTTGTGCTTGCCAAGTTAGAAGCGCTTACTTAAGTTAGAAGCGCTCACTTTGCAAATGGGTTCGATGCGATGGCCATTCCCGAGACCTGTCCGCAGGAAATCTGCCGCAAGGCCCGTTCCGCTCTGGTGGCGATGGCGGCGCGGGTCGCTGTCGCGGCCATGCTCGGCACGTCGCTCGCGGCCTGCAACGCGAGGCAGGAGGTTATCTCCGCGCCGCAGCCCGTGCAGGCGATGACCATTCGGCCGGCCCCGCGCGAGGAAACCGTGACCTGGGTCGGAACCGTGCGGCCGCGTCACGAGAGCGATCTCGGCTTTCGCGTCGCCGGCAAGATCGTCGAGCGGCTTGTCGATGTCGGCGACCGCGTCGCCGCCGGTCAGGTGCTGGCACGGCTCGATCCCGTCGACCTGAATCTCGCTCTCCAATCGCAGGAGGCCGAGGTGCGCGCCGCGCGGTCCGGTCGAGATCAGGCGGTCGCGGCGGAGGACCGCGCGAAATCGCTCGTCAATCAGGGAATCGTCGCCCGTGCGACGCTCGACCAGCGACAGGCCGCCGCCGACGAAGCGCGGTCGCGCGTCGAACGGGCCGAGCGTAATTTGTCGCTTTCGCAGAATCAGCTCGGCTACGCGGATCTGCGCGCCGATGCGGCCGGCGTTGTTTCGGCGCTACCCGTGGAGAAGGGTCAGGTCGTCACGGCCGGACAACTCGTCGCGCGCGTCGCACGCTTCGACACGCTTGAGGCGCAGGTCGACGTGCCGGAGCATCAGACCGAAATTGCCCGCACTGCCAAAGCCAGCGTGTCCATCTGGGGCGCGGAGACGGTACTCCCTGCACATCTGCGCGAATTGTCGCCGGTCGCGGACCGCACATCGCGCACCTATCAGGCGCGCTTCACCATCGACGCGTCGAACGAACTGCTTCGCATGGGCCGCACAGTGTCCGTGAAGCTGCAGCGCGGCGGCGAAGCGGACGTCGCGCGTATTCCGCTCGCGGCGCTGATGAGCGACGGCGTCGGTCCGGCCGTCTGGACGCTGAATGCGTCGGGCGATCGCGTGCGCCGCACGGCGGTGCGCGTGCTGGCTTACGAAACCGGCGTCGCCGTCATCGGTGCGGGCGCAGGCGAAGCGTTGGCTAGCGGCGACCGCATCGTCTCGCTCGGCGTTCACATGCTGGATGAAGGCAAACCCGTCCGCGTGATCGAGATGCGCGCCGACGCGCGCTGAACCACCTCCGCTTCTGGAGATCGCAACATGTCGCGTCTCAATCTTTCCGAATGGTCGGTGCGCCATCAGGCGGTCGTGCTCTTCATGATCGTCGCCTCGACGCTCGCGGGCGCGTGGTCCTATCTCAATCTCGGTCGCGCCGAGGATCCGTCATTCACGATCAAGGTGATGATCGCGCAGGTCGTGTGGCCCGGCGCGACGGCGGCGGATATGCAGCGCCTCGTTGCGGAGCCGCTCGAAAAGCGGCTGCAGGAACTGCCGAACCTCGACTACGTGAAGACCTACACGCGCCCCGGCGCTGCTGTTTTGCAGGTCAACCTGAAGGATGCTGCACGCGGCCGAGAAGTCGCCGACACCTGGTATCAGGTCCGCAAAAAACTTGGTGACAGCCGCGGCGAACTTCCGCAAGGCGCGCTGGGGCCGTTCTTCAACGACGAATACGGCGATGTCTTTTCAGCCGTCTACATGCTGAGCGGTGACGGCGCGACGCGTGCCGACCTCAAGCGCTACGCCGAGCGTCTCCGCACGGAAATCCTGCGCGTAAAAGACGTGAGCAAGGTGGCGCTTGTGGGCGATGTACCGGAGCGGGTCTTTGTCGAGATTAGCCACGCGAAGTTGGCGACGCTTGGCATTCCTACACAGACGATCTTCGATGCCATCACGCGGCAGAACGCTGTGTCGGCGGGTGGTTCGATCGAGACCAATGCGGACCAGGTGCAGGTGCGTCTCTCCGGCGCCTTTCGCTCGCTCGACGACGTGCGTGATGTGGCAATCGACGCCGGTGGCCGTACCTTCCGGCTCGGCGACATCGCGACGGTGTCGCGCGGCTACGAGGACCCGGCGGCGTTTCTTGTCACGCATCGCGGCAAGCCCGCGGTCGGCATTGCCGTCGCTGCGACGGACAACGCGAACGTGTTGGCGCTCGGCGAAAATCTCGCTGCGGCGGTGAACGACGCGAAGCGTCTCATCCCGACCGGTATCTCCGTCGAGCAGATCGCCGACCAGCCGCGTGTCGTCGAAGACTCTGTCGGCGAGTTTTTGCGCTCTTTCGCGGAGGCGCTCGCGATTGTGCTGCTCGTCAGCTTCCTGTCGCTTGGCCTGCGCACCGGCATCGTCGTCGCACTGTCGGTGCCGCTCGTACTCGCGATCGTCTTCGTCGTGATGAACGCAGCTGGCATGAATCTGGACCGAATCACGTTGGGCGCGCTCATCATCGCGCTCGGTCTTCTCGTCGACGATGCGATTATCGCGATCGAGATGATGGTCGTGAAGATGGAGCAAGGCGTCGACCGGATGCGGGCGGCAACCTTCACCTGGACCTCGACCGCCTTCCCGATGCTCACGGGCACGCTAGTGACGGCGGCGGGCTTTCTTCCAGTCGGCTTCGCGCGGTCGACGGCCGGCGAGTATGCCGGCAATATCTTCTGGATCGTCGGGCTGGCGCTCGTCGTCTCGTGGTTCGTGGCAGTGATCTTCACGCCCTACCTGGGCGTGAAATTGTTGCCGACGCCGAAGGTGCTCGTGCACGACGAACATGCGCTCTACGACACGCGCATGTATCGCACGCTGCGTCGTGTCGTGACGTGGTCGTTGCGGCACCGCTGGCCAGTCATCGGCGCGACGGTCGGCAGCTTCGCGCTCGCCATCGTCGGCATGGGCTTCGTGCAGCAGCAGTTTTTCCCGACGAGTTCGCGGCCCGAACTCTTCATCGAGACGCGCATGCCGGAAGGCACCGCCATCGTCGCGACCGCGGCGGCGGCGAAGACGACGGAGACGCTGCTCGCTGGCGATCCCGATGTCGAGACATTCACGACCTATGTCGGGCAGGGCAGTCCGCGTTTCTTCCTCGCCCTGAATCCTGTGCTGCCGAATCCCAATTTCGCGTTGACCGTCATCATGACGAAAGGGCCGGAGGCGCGCGAGCGCCTGAAGGCGAAAATCGAGCGCGCTGTCGCGGACGGCATCGTGCCGGCCGCAAATGTTCGCGTCGATCGGCTGAACTTCGGGCCGCCTGTCGGCTTCCCCGTCCAGTTCCGCGTCGTCGGGGGTGATCCGCAGGCCGTGCGCAACCTTGCCTACAAGGTGCGCGACATCATGCGCGCCGAGCCGAATGTCGTCGGTGCACAGCTCGACTGGAACGAGCAGGTCAAGAATGTGCAGCTCACGATCGACCAGTCGCGTGCGCGGGCCTTCGGCCTCAACACGCAGGACATCGCGCAGACGCTCGGCACGTTGCTGTCGGGCGTGCAAGTTTCGGAATTCCGCGATGGCATCGAACTGATCAAGCTGATGGTGCGCGCGACGCCGTCGGAGCGCATTGACGTCGGACATCTCGGCGATCTTACGATTCTTACGCGCAACGGAACGGCCGTCCCGCTCGCGCAGGTCGCGACGCTAACCTACGGCTTCGAGGAGCCGATCCTGTGGCGGCGCAACCGCGACATGGTGCTCACCGTGCGCTCGGACGTGGCGCCTGGCGTGCAGGCGCCGACAGTGACAAAGTCACTGCTGCCGAAACTCGAGGCGCTGAAGGCAAGTCTGCCGCCCGGCACGCGCATCGACACCGGCGGCGCCGTTGAGGAAAGCGCCAAGGCGAACACGGCTCTTTTCAAGATGTTTCCGCTGATGTTCCTCGCGATGCTGACGCTGCTGATGTTCCAGCTGCAGAGTTTCTCGAAACTCTTCCTCGTTTTTTCGACAGCACCGCTCGGCATCATCGGCGCGGTGGCAGGCCTTCTGTTGTGGAACGCGCCGTTTGGCTTCGTGGCGCTGCTCGGCGTCATCGCGCTTGCCGGCATGATCATGCGCAACACGGTGATCCTCGTCGACCAGATCGATCACGACATGGCGGCGGGCCTCAGCACCTGGGATGCGATCGTCGAGAGCACGGTGCGGCGCTCGCGCCCCGTCGTGTTGACCGCACTCGCGGCCATTCTCGCGATGATCCCGCTGTCGCGCAGCGTGTTCTGGGGGCCAATGGCGATCAGCATGATGGGCGGCCTGCTTGTCGCGACCGTGCTGACGCTGGTGTTTCTCCCCGCACTCTACGCCGCCTGGTTCCGCGTGCGTCAAGGTACGCCGAGACACGCGCGCGAGAGTGCCTTCGCGACGCATGCACCGCCGATGCCGTTTCCGGCGCCAGCGGAGTGAGGCGCAACGCCGCTACGCTGCGCGTTGCAGCAGGTTGGCGCTCCACACCGCCTTGATTGCCGCGATCAGCGCGTCGATGTCTTCGTCAGAATGCAGCGGCGACGGCGTGATGCGCAAACGCTCCGTCCCGCGCGGCACGGTCGGATAATTGATGGGCTGCACGTAGATGTCGTAGATTTCGAGCAGATCGTCGCTCAGCGCTTTGCATGACACGGGATCACCGACCATCACCGGCACGATGTGGCTGGCATTGTCCAGATGCGGGATACCCGCCTCGTCGAGCTTCGCGCGCACGCGCCGCACACGATCCTGATGACGGGCACGTTCCGCGCCGCTCTGCTTCAGATGCTTGATGCTGGCGCAGGCGCCGGCCGCGAGCGCCGGCGGCAATGACGTCGAGAATATGAAGCCCGAGGCATAGCTGCGCACGAAATCGCACATTGCGGCCGAGCCCGCGATATAGCCGCCCATCACGCCGAAGGCCTTGCCGAGCGTGCCCTCGATCACCGTGAGCCGGTCGGCGACGCCGTCGCGCTCCGACACGCCGCCACCGCGCGGGCCGTAAAGGCCAACCGCATGGACTTCGTCGAGGTAGGTCATGGCGCCGAAAGCATCGGCCACGTCGCACATATCCGCGATGGGCGCGACGTCGCCGTCCATCGAATAGACGCTCTCGAAAATCACGATCTTTGGCGCGGTTCGGTCCGCTGCGGCGAGCTTCCTCGCGAGATCTTGCGGGTCGTTGTGCGCAAATAGCACGATCTTCGCACGGCTATGGCGTGCACCCTCGATCATCGAGGCATGATTCAACGCATCCGAGAAAATGATGCAGTTCGGGATGCGTGCGGCGAGCGTCGAGATCGACGTCCAGTTAGACATGTAGCCGGAATTGAAGAGCAGCGCCGCTTCCTTGCCGTGCAGATCGGCGAGTTCTTGTTCCAGCAGCACATGATGATGGTTCGTACCGGATATATTGCGTGTGCCACCGGCGCCGGCGCCGCATGAGTCGAGCGCATCATGCATGGCTGCGAGCACAGCCGGGTGCTGGCCCATGCCGAGATAATCGTTCGAGCACCAGACTGTGACTTCGCGCGGGCCGGTCTCGCCGTGATAGGTCGCACGCGGAAAGCATCCGGCCTTGCGCTCGAGATCGGCAAAAATGCGGTAGCGGCCTTCACGATGGAGGGTATCGAGTTCCTTCTGGAAAAACGCCTCGAAATTCATCGATCACCTCCGGCGCGCGAAATGGAGCGCGGTTTACTCGACACCGAAACCGAGAGAGCAGGCGTGCGCATCGCCCAGCCCCACAGGGCGCTGGACGGCAGCGGAACGACCATGAAGATGTGTTCGACAACGGCGAGCGCCGTGAGGCTCGCCAGCAGCATGAAGCCGGCTTCCTCGAAACTGGCGGCGGGCGCGGCACGCGCGCAAGCGGCAAGCCAGATCGCGGCCAGCACGCCAGCACCGATCGAGATTGGAAGCAGACGACTGGGCGACGAGAAACGGAAGTAGCTTTTCAGATAGCCAAGATGCGACGGCAGGAACTCGTGCGTGATGTTTGGCACGCCGAGAAAGATGTTGAGCTTTGCGCTCGCGCGCATGATCCACAACACAAGAAAGGTCCAGAGCGCGACCTTGTTCGGCGCATTCCATGTGATCGCGACGATCAGCAGGCCGCAGCCTGCGATCATGGCTTCGTGATAGAGCAGCGTCTGGAACGCGAGACCGAAGCGACGCCAGCCCTTTGCATCCACGGGACACGTGTTGCGGCGGGGGCCGGTGATGCCGCCCATCAGGAACGCAATCTCGTTCCAACCCCAAATCACGATGGCGCAGGCGAAGGCAGTGTAGGCAGCACTCGTGCTCGTGTCGGACGCGTTGACGACGAGCACTGTGTAAGCAATGCCGGTCAGAGCTGTCGCTCCGAGAATCGTCCAGCGGAACGTACGGCGCGGCAGCCCGTCGAGGAACAGGATCGCGCCGGTGGCGAACCACCAGACGAATACTGCGCAAACGAGGGCCACCCACACGTTCAACGTCGTAGCTCCTACCAGATCGGCTGCAGGCGGCTGAGCGCCGGCCGCTGGTTGGAGATTGTCGGCAGGAAGTAGAGCCGCGTGAGAACGACACCGGCTTTTGCCATCAGGCCGAGACGTTTTGCTTTCGCGACGAGGCCACCGGCCTCCTTCGCTTCGCTCATTGCCACGGAAATCAAACGCAGCTTCTCGAGGCCGGCGCGAAACTTCGCACTGTCGGTATCGAGAAGCACAGGAAATACCTGCTTCGTGATTTCCGAGGTGATGCGGAAGACCTCGTAGTCGTACTGCGTTGGATCGAGATCGACAGCCTTGTGAAACTCCGGCCGCACGTGATCGCGCACATACATGGTCGCGTAGACGGCGAGCAGGAAGAAACGCACCCACAATTTGTTTGCGCCGCTCAACAGCGTCGGGTTGGAGCGCATCAGAAGCGAGAAGGCTTCGCCGTGACGGAACTCGTCGTTGCACCACTTGTCGAACCACCGGAAGATCGGGTGGAAGCGCTTGTCGGGATGGCGCTCAAGATGACGGTAGATGGTGATGTAGCGTGCGTAGCCGATCTTCTCGGACAGGTAGGTGGCGTAGAAGATGAACTTCGGCTTAAAGAACGTGTACTTCTTCGCCTTCGTGAGAAAACCGAGATCGACGCCGATGCCGAAGTCCTTCAGCGCGTCGTTGATGAAACCGGCGTGGCGCGCCTCGTCGCGGCTCATGTATTTGAAGAGCTCGCAGATGTCAGGATTCTTCCCGCGCTTGCGCATCTCGGAATAAAGAACGCAGCCCGAGAATTCGGCCGTCAGCGAACTGACTAGGAAGTCGATGAACTCTTTCCGTAAGGGTTCCGGCAGGGTCGCAATGTCGGCGTCCCAGTTCTCATCGCGCACGAAATGCTTCTTGTTCGGATCGCTTTTCATCTCGGCGATGAGAGCATCCCATTCGGCGCGCACCGACGTCACGTCGACACGATCGAGCTCGTCGAAATCGGTCGTATAGAACCGCGGGCTCAGCATCGTGTCCTGCGTCGCGGCGCGGGTCGACTCGTTCGGCACAGCATGCGCCGGCGCCGAGCCGCGCAAAACGGCAGCGGTCATAGGCGTGTCCTTTCCGAGAACGAAAACTCGAGCAGTTCCATGAATTCGGCGCGGCCAGTCAGGCGTGTCCAGATCCGTTCCAGAACGCCTGCGCGCGTCACCGTCGCGACACGCTCGAATGTCGCGCGCTCGCCGTAAGGCACACGGATCGGCGCGCCCTGCACCTGCACCTGGTCGCCAGGGTGCACGACGACACCATCAGCGAGTTCCACATGTGCGTGGAGACTGTCGAACGTGTGCTCGACCTCAATGCGGCAGGGGACGTCGAAACGCTTTTTTTCCATCAGCATCATCCCTTGATGCGCTGACCTTCGGCCGGGATCAACCGGCCAAATGTGTTTGCGTTGAGATCGCCGAACGCGTTGAGTTCGACGCGCCGGCCGGTCACGGGGTCGGTGAGCGAGAGCTGAGCGTCAACCGTCCGCTCGATGCGGAACGGTTTGTCGTCGCTGATGCCGTTGCGCAGCCGCGCCTGTGCGAAGCCGCGCATCACGGTGCGCACGAACGCGTTGCTGCGCGCCGGCAGCGTATCGACGACGCGTCCATCGCGCGCGTCGACAACGCGTACGGCGCCATCTGCGAGGTCTTCGAAGCGAAGGTCCGCCGCGGCAACGACGGGCGTGCGCCGCACCTGCACTGTCTCGACACCGGCGAGCCTTGCGCCTCCGGTAATGAGAAGCGCAATAACGCCGAGGCCGGCCATCGCGAAGAGAGGCAGGCGCGCCGTACTCATGTCGCGGCTCCGATCGCTTGCGGCACCGCGGTGACGACATGCGTGCCGCCCGTCACCTCGGTGCGCATGCCGGCACCGCCATCCACGCGCGCCGCATTGGCAAGGGCGTCGCTGAGAATGTTTGCGAGCCGTGCGCCATCCGGCACGGCACGCAGCATCGGCTCCGGCGCGCGCACGCGCCACGGACGGCAATGCGGCCACAAGACGAACCATGCGAGCCGTGTGCCGTCGCCGAGGGCGAGGCCAACGTCGCCCGCGCCCGACGCATCGAGCCGCGCAAAGGCGCCCGCGACGCGCGTGTAGGGAATGTTGAGCGTTACCGGCAGCGCGATGCCGATGCGCATCACGACGCGCTTGTCGGTGACGGTGTAGATTGTTGTCGCGGCGCTCGCCCAAGCGAGGCCCGCGAGCAGCGCGCAGGCCGCAAGGCAAAGCGGCAGCAACGCCGCATTGTGAAGCACCGCGCTAGACAAACTTCCGCCGCTCGCGACCTCGACCGTGGTACGGACCACGCCGACGATTGCGAACCACACCAGCGCCTCGCGCATGTGCAAGGCGCGCCACGCGAGCGGCTGCCAGCGCGGCGCACCACGCCACAGGATGCGTTCACCTGTCGGAAGCGGACCAGGAAGACCGCGGATACGCTCGCGTTCGCACTCGTCGCTCACAGCAGCGGCTCCGCACGGTTCTTGGTGGCGTAAAGCATGCCAGCGCCGAAGAAGGCGGCGACCTTGTCCTCCTCAAGCAGCGTGATCTGGTCGGCCGAGGCCGGCCGCGGCACCATGCCAAGCTGGCTGCCGAGAACCGCCTTGATGGTCACGGTGCGTCTGCGGCGATGAATGTTCGCGAAGGTCACGGGCACGAGGACCGTCCCCGCCCTCGTTGGTGTCGCCGTGGCGACGGCCGTCACCACCGTGCCGCCCGTCGCGGGAGCACCGACGATCGCGCCGCCTGCCGCCTCGGTCGGCATGGCGCTCGTTACACCATTGCCCGTGAGCGACGACACATTGGCCGGACGAGGATCGGCCTTGGCTTCAAAGCCGGCGCCCATCCGCGTGGGCGTACCGGCCGTGGCTTTGCCCGCACTCGCGCCGTCCGCAAGCGTGACTTCGAGATAGCGCAACACGCATTCGGAGCGGTCGATCCAGAGGTCCGTGACCGTGCCGGCGATGGCGCGGTCGAGGCCGATGACGGTGTAGCCGCGCGGATCGGGACCATCGGAAGCCGGCGCATAGGCCGGGGCGACGCGCAGCGGTACGATCTTCGTGTGGTTCTCGAAGGTCATGTCGGGCGTGTCGGAACGTTCCGCCCATGCGCCGGGGCCGACGCCAGAGGTCAGCGGCATCGCATCGGTCGGCTGTAGCGGTGCGCCGGGCCAGCGCGCAATTGGTTGCGCCGCGATCGGGCGCGTATCGGCGAGGCCGGTGGGCACAGTGCGCAGCGATCCGCCATGCGGCAGCGCGAATGTCTTCGGCGCGGGGAAGAAAATCAGGCTTGGCTTGTGCAGCTTGCCGACCATCGTGTCGGATTCAAGTGGGTAGCCTTCGCGGCGATCCTCACGACGCAAATAGATCACGAGGCATGCGAAGAATATCCAGAAGAGATAGATCATTACCTGCGCGAGATCGATGTTTTCGGAGATCATCGGTTGTCCTTTCCGACCATCCAGTGAAGCGGGGAAATCATGGGTTGGGAAGCTCCGCGAGACCGAAGCTTTTCGGCTCGGCGTGAACCGGCGCATCGCGCCGCACAAGCGGCCCGAGTGCAATCAATGTCGCAAAGAGTGCAGCGATCTCGACGTGGTAGACGACCGAGTAAGGCACTGCCGGATCGGTGAAGACGGGGCCGAGCACGCCGCGCGCGCCGAGTGCCGCAACGATGTCGCGCAGCGCACCGCCGAGTACGATTCCGAGACCCGCCGTACCGGCCTGCACGGCGCCCCATGCACCGAGTGCAAGACCGTTCATGCGGCCGGCTTCAAGGTCCATCGCCGCGATGAGTGTCGAGACGGCGAACAGTCCTGCGCCGAAACCGATACCGAGCGTACCGATGCGGAACAACGTTGCCGAGTGAATCGCGCCGGCAAAGATGACGGCGGCAAAGGCGAAAAGTCCGCCCACGACACCGCAAGCAGCGAGGCGATGCGGATCGAAGCCGCCGAGCAGCACGCGCGACGCGAGTGCAAAGGCGGCGAGCGCGCCGCCCGCGAGCAGCGCGGTCAGCATCGTCGTCTCGCCGACGGTGAGATGCAGGATCTCCCCGCCGTAAGGCTCGAGCACGATGTCCTGCATGTTAAAGGCAAATGTGCCGATGCCGACCGTGACGAGGAAGCGCATCGCTTTCGGATTTTCGACGAAGGCGCGCCAGGCGACTGCGAAACTGGTAGCCGGCGCGGGCGCACGACGTGCCGAACCGCGCGCCTCCTGCTTCCAGAGCGCAACGACATTGATAGCGACGGTGACGACACGCCGACCACCGCGAACGAGGTCGGGGCTACCCCGACCGAGGCGCTTCGCGCCGTCGCACGCACCTGGCGCGAGGGCGGCTTCGACCAGGGTATGGCGCGCTTCGACTGGGACGCGATCGAGTCGCTGCTCACCGAGGTCAGGGCGCTGTGAGCGACCCCCCCGCCAAGACTGGTGCTCCGGCAGACGATGCCGACGCGAAAACCCGAGAGGGTGTCACTGACGAGCCGGCGAAGATGGTCGTGCTCTGGCCCATCGCCGAGCGCATCAGCAAGGCCAAAGACGAGGTCAGCGTCGCCGAGAAAGAGCTCGATGTGGCCCTTCGCGCCGTCGAGAAGCTTCCCCGCGCGCAGAAGACCCGCGTGAGCCCGCTCGTGCAGGAAGCGTTCGTGAAGCTCAAGGCCATGCGCATCGACCTCGCCGCCCTCGAAGAGAAGCTGAAAGAGCTTCCTCTCGAGGCCGACGACGACTGAGACTTACTTCCTCTCGTCGGGGTTGCGCGGGTCGCGGTGCTGCCACTCGACCATCCACCCGGGGTATTCCGGCGGAAGGGCGCTGGCTGCATCGAGCTTCGCCACCTGATCGGCCGTGAGCGTGAGCTCCGCTGCCGCGAGGTTGTCGGCGAGCTGGTCCTTGTTCTTCGCGCCGATGATGACGCTCGTCACGAAGGGCCGGGTGAGCTGCCATGCGAGCGCGACGCGCGCTACCGAGACATCGAGCTCCTTGGCCACCTCGCGCATCGCACCGAGCACCTTCGGAAGCCGGTCGTGATCGACGGGCGGAAAATCGAACTTGGCGCGTCGTGAGTCGTCGGGGCCCTTCTTGTCGGGGTCGAACTTGCCCGAGAGTAGTCCGCCGGCGAGAGGGCTCCAGGGAAGGACGGCGAGCCCCTGATCGACGGCGAACGGAGTGATCTCACGTTCGATGTCACGTCCGGCGATCGAGTAGTACATCTGCGCGCTCTGGAAGCGAGCGAGCCCGTTGGCGTCGGCAAAGGCGACGGCCTTCATCGCCATCCACGCGGGCAGGTTGCAGAAGCCCACGTAGCGCGCCTTGCCCGAACGAACGACCTCGTCGAGCGCACGCACCGTCTCCTCGATGGGCGTGTCCTTGTCGACGCCGTGGATCTGATAGAGGTCGACGTGGTCGAGCTCGAGTCGTTTCAGGCTCGCATCGATGCCCGCGAGGATGTGTGCCCGCGAGAGGCCCACCTCGTTGGGTGATGGTCCCATGCGACCCCGCACCTTGGTGGCGACGACGACCTGCTCGCGTGGCCTCTTCAATGCGGCGAGTGCCCCGCCGACCAGCTTCTCCGATTCACCTTCCGAGTACACGTCGGCGGTGTCGATGAAGTTGATGCCTCCATCGAGGGCCGCGCCGATCATCGACTCGACCTCTTTCTCGCCGAGCTTGCCCACCACCTCCCAGAAGCCTTTACCCCCGAACGTCATCGCCCCGAGGCACATCTCCGAAACGTAGAGACCCGTTTTTCCGAGCAATCGATAGCGCATGGCTGTCTCCTCTTTCTCGGCGCGCTGATCGCCTTCGACACGTTGCGCGCCTTTGGAACGCCACCCTAAGGCCTCGAGCGCGCTCCAAGTCAAGCCGCTCCCGCGCCCACCACTCCCTCTCTTCTATCGGGAAGCTCGAATGGCTCAGGCTTCGAGCTCGTGCTCGAGGGCGTAGAGATGGCGGCCTTCGACGATGTCGATCTTCATCGAGCCGGAGAGCCCGATGAGGGCGCCGGTGGTCGAGTCGGGGACGACACCCGCACCAGTGCCGAGACGAACAGCAGGAACAAGAGCCCATGCAGGCTTCCGGCAACGCGCACTGCGCCTGGCATGCCCCAGAAGTGCTTCAGCGGCATTGCCACGCCGAGGAGCAGCAGGAACGAGAGCCCTTCCACAAGCGCGACGACGCGCAGCTGCTCAGCGCCGTCACGTGCGCGCCCAGGCCCAGGTCAGTCGGAAAACCATCAGCACGAGCACGACGAGGAGCGTCAGCACGCTGGCGACCGCGATGAAGGGCGACACCTTTTCACGCGCCGCACCGACGACGCGCGCGATCTGCGAGCAAAAAGAGAGCAGGAGAGCGCCGGCGATCCACAGCTCGGTGCGCGCCACACCGAGCTGTGCGGCGAGGAGATAGCCAGCGATCCAGGTCACCACGAGCCCCGTCGAAGCAATGGTGTGAACCGCACGCGCGCGTTCTGCCCGGGAGCGCGCGAGCAGGCTGGCCACGAGCCCATCGGCGTAGGTCACTACGCCGACCAACTTGATGACGAGAAGCCGGGCTCGACCGCTGTCTGCACCTCGTCCGACGCGACCGCCGCACCTTTCGCGTCAACCCGGGCGCACGTCGAGTGGTCAACGCTCGCTGTCGAGCGCCTTCATCTGTTCGGCGCCATAGCGATCACCCGAGACCATTCCCTTGGGGAATTTCTCCTCGAGCGACGCGAGGTCGGCTGGGGAGAGCTTCTTGTCGAGCGCGCCGAGGGCATCGACGAGCTGGGCCTCGGTCTTGGCACCGGGGATGGGCACGAAGCGGGGCTGCTTCGCGAGGACCCAGGCGAGCGCGAGCTGCGCCGGGGACATGCCGCGCTCCTTGGCGAAGGCCGAGAACGCACTCACCATGTCGGCATTGGTCGACGCGTGGTCGCCGTTGAACCGCGGGAGGTGCGAGCGGTAGTCGTCTTTCCCGCCGGGCTTGCCGCCGGTGAGAAGGCCGCGCGAATAGACGCCATAGAGCGTCGCGCTGATGCCGAGCTCGTCGAGCACCGGGAAGATCCTCGCCTCCGGGTTGCGGTCGGCGATCGAGTACTCGATCTGCAGATCGGCCACGGGCGAGACGGCGTGAGCGCGGCGGATGGTGTCTGCGCCGACCTCGGAGAGGCCGACGTGCTTCACGTAGCCCGCCTGGATCAGATCTGCGATGGCGCCGATGGTGTCTTCGACGGGGACCGATGGATCGAGGCGCGCCGGACGGTAAACGTCGATGACCTCGACCCCCAGGCGCTGGAGGCTGTAGGCGGCGAAGCTCTTCACCGCGGCCGGCCGAGCGTCGAACCCGACGAAGGCGCCATCGGGAGTGCGCATGGCGCCGAACTTCACCGATAGCGTGACCTTGTCCCGACGGCCGGCGATGGCGCGTCTCACCAGCAGCTCGTTGTGCCCCATTCCGTAGAAATCGCCGGTGTCGAGGAGGTTCACGCCCTTGTCGATGGCTGCCTGGATGGTGCGAACGCTCACCTCGTCGTCGGTCTTACCGTAGGCGCCCGACATACCCATGCAACCGAGCCCGATGGGCGAGATCTCCGGTCCGTTCTTTCCTAGCTTCGTCATGGCTTCTTCTCCCTCGAGTGCGGAGCCTCGAGCACGTCTCCTCTCGAGACGCGTCGTTGGCTGAGAACGAGAAGGTGCGCCTTGGCGACCGACTTATCCAACGAATAGGATACATGTGATCCATCAAGGAGATTGATGTGTCGGAAACCTATGGAAGAGACCTCGATCTCAACCTTCTCAGGGTGTTCGTGGTCGTGGCCGAGAGCAAGAGCGTCACTCTGGCCGCGAGCCGTCTCTACCTCACGCAGCCGGCGATCAGCGCGGCGCTGAAGCGCCTGTCCGTCGCTGTCGGCGCGTCGCTCTTCGCCAGGCAGGGGCGTGGGCTCGTTCTCACTGCACGCGGCGAGCAGCTCCTGGCACGGGGGAAGGTGCATCTCGAGGCGCTGCTCGATGCAGCGCTCGAGCCGGGTGCTTTCGACCCGCTCACCAGCGATAGAACCATTCACATCGGGCTCTCCGACTCGGCAGAGAGCTGGCTCTTGCCCGAGCTCGTGCGCCTGCTCACGAAGGAAGCCCCGCGGATGCGCCTCGCCATCATTCCGGTTCACTTCCGCACCGTCGGCGCCCTCCTCGCCTCGGGGTCGATCGACTTCGCGCTCACCGTCGCCGACGATCTTCCCGCCGGCACCAGGCGCAAGCAGCTCTTCAGTGGAGGGTTCAGCTGTCTCTACGATCCTCGCCACGCCAAGATCGGCAAGAAGCTCACGCGGGTCGGCTACCTCGCGCATCATCACGTCGTGGTCTCCTACAATGGTGATTTTCGCGGCGTCATCGAAGACTCGTTCGGCGTCACGCGCACGGTGCGCGTTTCGATTCCGAGCTTTCGCGGCATCGGCTCGCTCATCGAGGGCAGCGCGATGCTTGCCACCATCCCGACGATGATCGCGAAGCAGATCGTCGCGCATCGACCGAAGCTCCGCCTCGCCGAGCCGCCATTTCAGCTTCGCGGTACGGGTATGGAGCTCATCTGGCGGAGCGTGCTCGACGACGATCCGGCCACCCAGTTCGTGATGGGACACGCGGCACGCATCGCCCGCGAGGTGATGTCGAAGCGCTAGAGCACCGATCAGGTTGAAAGCCGGTGTGCGCGCGCGATTTCACGCACGTTCCACGTGGCCTCGTCGCTGTGCTCCTCAGATTGCTTCGAGCAGTCTTGCGGTGCTCGCTTCTCGGGCACGCGCCTCGCACGCAAACTCGCCCGAACTCACTCGCCTTTTAACCTGTTCGGTGCTCTAGGCGCTTGCGCTGATCCACGCCTTCTTTCGAATCATCGAATTCGAGAGCAAGGGTCGGAGTGCGCGGCGGGGCAACGAAAACTAGGTTGACGCTTCGATGATGGAGAGCATCGTCGAAGGAGGCGATTGACCGTGCGTGAGAAAATCAGAGTCCGTGCTGCCGAGACCGAGCGTGACTCTCGCTGGGTCCTCGTGCGTGCGCGCGATCGAGCGGCCGATGGCGAGTTCTTCTATTCGGTCGAAACCACCGGCGTCTTCTGTCGACCCTCGTGCGGCGCACGCACGCCGAGGCCCGAGAACGTGGCCTTTCATCGCACGACCGAGGCTGCCGAGCGCGCCGGCTTCCGCGCGTGCAAGAGGTGCCGCCCGACCGAGGCGCCGCTCGCCGAGCGCAACGCCCACCTGGTTGCCGAGCTCTGCAGCTTCATCGATGCCTGCGAAGAGCCGCCGAGTCTGGAGGTGCTGGCAGCGCACGCTGGGCGGAGCTCCCATCACCTGCATCGCGTGTTCAAGTCGATCACGGGGCTCACCCCGCGCGACTATGCGGCAGCGCGGAGAGCCGCGCGCTTGAAGGCGGGCCTCGAGAAGGCCCCGTCGGTGACGAACGCGATCTACGACGCCGGCTACGCTTCGCAGGGCCGCTTCTACGAAGCCTCCAATGCGCGTCTGGGAATGACCCCCTCGAAGTTCCGCGCCGGCGCCCCCGACGTGACGATCCGCTTTGCGGTGGGAGAGTGCTCGCTCGGTTCGATCCTCGTCGCGGCGAGCGACCTCGGGGTGTGCGCCATCTCGCTCGGCGACGACCCGTCAGCGCTGGTGCGCGAGCTCGAAGACCGCTTCCGGCATGCAAGGCTGGTCGGTGCCGATGCCGGCTTCGAGCGAATCGTCGCCGAGGTGGTGGGGTTCGTCGAGAGTCCGAAGCGAGGGCTCGACCTCCCGCTCGCCGTTCGCGGGACTGCCTTCCAGGAGCGCGTGTGGCGTGCCCTGCAGAAGATCCCCGCGGGCAAGACGGTGAGCTACGCCGACATCGCCCGTCGCATCCGCGCACCAAGCTCTGTCAGAGCGGTGGCCGGCGCCTGTGCCGCGAACACCCTCGCCGTGGCCATTCCCTGTCACCGGGTGGTGAAGCGTGACGGCAGCCTCTCGGGATATCGATGGGGCGTGGAGCGCAAACAGGCGTTGCTCGAGCGTGAGGCGATCGGCAGAGCGTGAAAACGATCTGCTCCTCGCGCGGGGATAATTGCTGACACAAGGCTGTCAATCCGCCCGGCTACCTTCTCGCTCGCAGCACCCAACGAGGGAGAAGAGACATGGAAGAAAAGAAGACCGAGCTGAGGACGCACAACGGAAGCTGTCATTGCGGAGCCATCCGCTTCGAGGTGGACCTCGCGATCGCCGAGGGCGCGAGCCGGTGCAATTGCACCATCTGCACGAAGGTCAGCCAGGTCGGAAAGATCGTGGCTCCGAGCGCGCTGCGCTTGCTGTCGGGGAAGGAGAACGTGTCGATTTACACCTGGGGTAGCGAGATGTCGAAGCGCACGTTCTGCAAGACGTGTGGGGTGCATTGCTTCGGCCATGGTCACCTCGCGCAGCTCGGCGGGGACTTCGCATCGGTGAACATGAACTGCCTCGACGACGTCGACGTGAGCACGCTCTCCCTGGTCCACTGGGATGGCCGTCACGACAACTGGCAGGCGGGCCCGCGCACCACACCGTGGCCCATCGACTCGACTCGAGCGTAGCCCCGCGACCGCGCGCTCGATGAACGAGCTGCAACGAACGCAGCCTCCATCCGTTCGAAGCGTGGCCTCAGGTGCGGTCGCGATCGACGTGTCACTGCCCGGCACGAAAGTCCCATCTGTGGCGGCGCTCGTGGAGGTTCGTTCTTTCGCAAGAGCAGCGCGCGCGTCGTGCGAGGTCGAGGCCGAGGCGGTTCCGGCAGCATTCGGCATCGCGCCGAGCGAACGCGCATTCGGAGGCGAAGCGGGCATGTGCCGTGCAATCACGCCGCGCGTCTGGCGTCGTCGACCTTTCGTCGATGTCGAGCCGGCAAGAAAGCTTCGACCATGAATCCTTCGATGAGCGCTTCTTCACGTCGCGTGGGAGCTGCGCTGGGTTTCGTCTCACTCGCCACATTCGCTTCGTCCGCCTATGCGCAGGATGCGGCTCCTCCTGCCGCGGTCCAGGCTTCCGCAACGGCTCCGGATGGTGCCGCGCCGGCACCCGAATCCGATACCGGGCAGACGAATACCGGGGCGCAGCCGGTCGACGTGCATCTCCACAAGAAGACACAGCAGGCATTCACCCTCGGCGTGCAGGCGGGCATCACCTACTTCACCGAGGGAACCCCGTTCGAAACGGGAAGCGGTGTGGGGCGTTCTCTGGCGGCCGGCCCCAATCTCGGCATCCGCGCGAGCTTCGAGATCTTCTCGTGGCTCGCCATCGATGGCCGCGCCACTTTCAGTAACAACCACGGCAACGATTCGGTGCGCAGCGGCGCATTGAGCACGCTCGGCGGCTTTGGCGCGGTGCGTTTCACGCTGCCTTTGCCGGTCGTGAGGCCTTACGTGTTCGGCGGCTTCGGCGGCCACGCCATCTTCGCGTCGGGCAAGCGCACCCTGCTCCTTCCCGGCGACGTGGCCGCGCCCGAGGCCGGCATCGGCGTGCTCGTGGCGCTGCGCAAGAACATCGATATCGGCCTCGAATACGAATACTCCCATTATCTGGGCGAGGTGCTCTCGACGGCACCCAATGGCGAAGACGGCGGGGACCCGAACAACTGGAGCGTCTTCGCGCAGTATCGATTCGGTAACTGACTTCGTGCTGCCGTCGCCGCGTTTTTCACCACCGGCCTCGCGGCGCGCGTCGTCATTGCGCGCCTTCCAGCAGCTCCTTCAAACGGGCCAGGTCTTTTTTCACCGTGGAGATGTCTTCCTGGAACGCCTCCTTGGTGACACCCGGAAGGCGAAGCACCGTGAACGTCACGGTCGACCCGTCTCCATTCGGCACGACGCGCATGGGGTTGTGAACGACGTCGCCCGACGGCAGGGTCACGTCGTGGTCGAGAACCCCAAGGTCGTTTCGTTCCGCGAAGCGGATGGAGACACGCCCGAGAGGGCCTTCCGCGATCCATGCTCCTCGCTCGGGCCGAACGGACTTGCCGATGCCCGAGGCCCACGACGGGAGGTTCTTTCCGTCGTGCGCGAGGTCGTAGACCTCGTTCGGCGGGCGATGAATCGAGATGTCGATGTTATGCACGTCGAAGAGTTGCGTCATCGTGAAGCTCCTCCGTTCTCGGGGTGGCGCCGCAGCCGATGGCGCCCATTCACTCGCACCACGGCATGAGCACCGAGAACGCAAAGCTTGCCGCTCGGGCGCCCGGTCGTCTTGCACAAAACGGACAGGTCGGCGACTGCGATGGTTGCAGCCGAACGAGGCCCTCAGGAAAGGGTGCGAGGTCGAGCGCTGCCAGCGAGCAACGCCGCAAGCAAGGGAGGGTGACTTCGGCGATGGCGCGCTGGCGAAGCGAGGCGCGCTCGACGGCAGTCGTCACGAACGGCAGCGCCGCCCGGGTCGTCTCGGCCGGAATGTGCCTGGTCGATTCGTCGACGAGCTGGCCAAGGGCCGTTTCGATGGCAGCACCCACTATTGCGGGTGACTGGGCGACGGCCCAGGCGAGCGTGCGAAAGGCAAGCTCGGCGTGGCGCTCCTCGTCGGCCGCCATCGCGTCGAGCATGCGCGCCATCAGCGCGTTCGGGGCGCGGTTGGCTTCCTCGCGAAGCACGAGAGCTGCAGCCACTTCACCGACACATCCTTCGAACAGCGCTTCGCGTGCGATCTCGTCGAGACGCGTCGAGGGCGGTGGTGCATCGGCGAGATCGAGCGCTCCCGGGCCAAGTGCTTCTCCGCGGAAGGCACTGCCGAGGCGATACATCGTCGAAGCGTGATCGATCTCGTCGAGCGCCGCGCGGTGCGTTTCGCCGACGAGGTCGGGCGGCGCTCCGACCGCGAGCAGCGAGAGAGAGACGCGTGCGAACGAAGCAATGCTGGCGTGCTCGTAAGCGGCTTCTCGGGCGTAGTGACGAGCAAGCGCGTCGCATTCATCGGACGATGGCCATTGCATCGAGGCGCGAAGCGCCTGCCAGGTGTCCGATTCGCTCGTTTCTCCCAGCCAATGGTCATCGCCTGTCTCGTCCGACACCCGCGGCACGCCCCCGACGGTCACCGGCCGACCGCCGGGGCATGGAATGAACCAGCTGTAACAGCAGGCCTCTTTCTTGACGGTGCGCTCTCGCTTGGTCTGCTCGAGATTGAGCGAGATCGAGCGTGATTCGCCCGCCGGGCCATCGGGATCGGCGACGACCTTGGCGCAATCGCCGAAAGGCGCGGCCGACATCTCGGAGCCTTTGGTGTCGGTGGCCGCCATGCAGAACTGCCCGCTCGGACAGCTCGGCATGTCGAACCCGGGGTCGGGAGCCATGGGACGAGTCGTCTTCGGCGCAGGCTTTTCCACCGTGGGTTGCCAGCTCGCCACCTTCGGTGTCGCGGTCGCCGTCGCTGTCGCCGTGGGCGTCGTCGCAGCGTCGCTCGCCGCGGCTGTCGGCGTCGAAGGAGGCGTCGTGTCCACCATCGACGACGCCGTCGCCGTCGTCTCGGGGCTCGCCGTACCAGGCTCGCCTGCCGAGCATGCTGACATCAGAGAGCTCGAGAGCCCGAGAGCCGTGAGATAGCGGTGCCGCAGCGCCAGGGTCGTCATGCGGGCAATGCTATCCGACGGTCAGGCGAAGTGGTGCAGCACGGCAGCCTGGATCCACTTCCATTCCTCGACCGTTCCCAGCGTGCTCGGAGTGCCATTCATGATCGCGAGGAGCTCCCAGTAGCGACTGGCGCGCGGATCTTGGTTGGCGAAGCGCTCGCGCATCCCACGACGTGTCTCGTCGGTCAGCACGCCGCCCTTCGCCGCGGCGAGCGCGGCGGCGTAGCGCTCCACGATTTCCTTCGCTTCTCCCGATTGCGGCGCGATCGAACGCGCCATGCAGTCCTTCGCGGCGGCGTTGGCGTCGTCACTCGCCTTTTTCATCCGAACCATGTCGAACTTCCCCCAAACCTCTTTGGCGTTGTCGCGCAGGCTCTTCACGTAGCTGGGGTCGGAGACCATTTCCGCGAGCTCGATCCAGGCATCGAGCTGCTCGGGACTGGGATTGTCGGGGAGCTTCGGAGCGCTGGCTTCGACCATCTGGCGCTTCCAGCTCTCGTCGATGGGGATGTCTTGGGCCACCTGGTCGAAGAAGCCTCGAATTACCGCCTTGCGTTCTTCGTTCGAGAGTCGAGTCACGGCACACAACCTCCTCACGTCGTCTTCGTTGGGTTCGGAACGGAGCGCCGCGCGCAGGGCGGCGCCAACCCGCTGCAGCGAGGCGACGTGAGCCTCGACGGCGGCGAGCCGAAGACGAAGGGCGTCGGAGAGCGAGGTCTCGCGCCGGAGGATCTTCTTGATCGAATCGAGGGTGAGCCCCGCTTCGCGCAAGGTCCGCACCACGTCGAGACGCACCAGCGCCTCGTCGCCATAGATCCGGTAACCGCCGCGCGACCGCTCCGCCGGAGGCAGTAAGCCCTCGTCGGAATAGAAGCGCAGTGTCTTCACCGACACCCCGGTTCGCTTCGAGAGCTCGCCAATGGTCAGGCGCTCCTTCGTCATTCCCCGAGTCTGCGATCTCCCGTTAGGGGAGAGTCAATTCGAAATCGCGTTCGGCCTCGAGGCTGGCCATGTCGCGCCCGATGGTGGCAATGGCGAAGGTCTTTTTGCCCCGTCGGTAGCGGATGGTGCAATCGTTCTTCTCTAGGCTGCCGTCGATCTCGACGCTGTCCCACTTCGTCGCATGACCCACGTAGGAGATCTGTACGTCGTAGTGCTGGCTCCAGAAGAAGGGCACGAGATCGCAGGGCACCTCGCTTCCCATGATGTTCTTCGCCGCGATCTGTCCCATTCGCTCGGCGACGACCCAGTGCTCCACGCGGATGCTTTCGCCCGAGCGCGCATCGGGCCAGCGCGCGAGATCGCCCGCTGCGTAGACATCGGGGGCGCTCGTTCGCAGATGCGCATCGACCACGATGCCGTTGTCGACGGTGAGCTTGGCCTTCTCGGCGAACGCGACGGCGGGGCGCACTCCGATGCCGACGACGACCAGATCGGCCTCGAGCACCCGGCCATCGTCGAGGGTGACCTTGCCCGCCTCGATCGCCTTGGCGCTGCGCCCGAGGTGGAACACCACACCGTGCGCCTCGTGGATCTTGCGAACGGCGGCACCGACCTCGGCGCCGAGCACGTGCTCGAGGGGGCGCTCTTGCAGCGAAACCACTTGCACGTCGACCTTGCGAGCGCGGAGCGCGGCCGCCGCCTCGAGGCCGATGAAGCTCGAGCCGATCACCACCGCGCTCCTGGCTTCGCCGAGCCTTTCGATGATGGCGCGTGAATCGGCGAGCGTGCGCAATGCAAAGACGTGCGGCAGCTCGCTCCCGGGCACCGTGAGCCTCACCGGGTCGGCACCCATTGCGAGAAGGAGTGCTTCGTATTCATAGGACGCCCCGCTCTCGACGACGACACGCTTCCTTTCCAGGTCGAGCTCGATGACCCGTGCATTCGTAACGAGCTCGATGTGCTGCTCCTGGTAAAACTCCGGCGGGCGCAGGGGTATCCATTCCTCGGGCGCGTTCCCGGCGAGGTAGTCTTTCGAGAGGTTGGGGCGATCGACCGGCGGAGCAGCATCGGCACCGAGCAGGGTGATCTTGCCCGCATAGCCATCGCGACGAAGCATGTCGGCGGCGGCGTAGCCCGCTGCGCCCGCCCCCACGATGACGACCGATGCCGGCGCTTTCTTCGGTGCAGCCTTCTTCGTCTCGGGCTTCTTGCCGAGCACGTAGAGCTTCTCGCCGCGGGTCTCGACCTCGAAGCAGGCGATGGGAGCGAGCGCGGGCGCACGCACGGCTTCGCCGGTCTCGAGATCGAAGCAGGCGTGATGCCATGGACAGCGCACCGTCTTGTCGACGACGAGGCCTTCTGCCAGCGGGCCGCTGTAATGGGTGCAGGTCGCGCCGACCGCGAACACGGCGTCACCTCGACGCACGAGCATCACGGCCTCGCCGCCCGCGTGTCCGAGCAGCGCCTTGCCCTCTTCGATCGCCTTTGCCTCGACCCCTTCGGAGAGATTCGGTCCGGTGAGCTCGCTCGCTTGTCCCATGTCGGCCTCCAGCCCTTGGCGATAGCGCTCGACGGCCCTGGCTCGCAAGCCCCAACCGGGCTTTTTCAAAGGCGGTCTGGGTTTCCACCTCGCCTGCGATATGAAAGGCTCGCGCCCATGAGCCAACCCGACACCATCGTTCTCGTGCACGGCCTATGGATGACTCCCCGCAGCTGGGAGAACTGGATCGAGCGCTACAAGCAGCGCGGCTTCACCGTCATTGCCCCGGCCTACCCAGGGCTCGAGGTCGAGGTCGAGGCGTTGCGTGCCGACCCGACGCCGATCGAGAAGCTCACCATCGAAGGCGTCACCCACCATTACGAGACGATCATCCGTGGTCTCGCGAGCCCGCCCATCATCATGGGTCATTCGTTCGGCGGTGCGTTCGTGCAGCTCCTCCTCGATCGCGGGCTCGGCGCGGCGGGCGTGGCCATCGATTCGGTTGCGGTGAAGGGCGTGCTCCGCGTTCCGTTCACCATGATCAAGGCGAGCTGGCCGGTGCTCAGCCACCCATCGAACCGCCACAAGGCCGTGCCGTTCACGCCCGAGCAGTTCCATTACGCGTTCACCAACACGCTGAGCGAGGCCGAATCACAGAAGGCCTACGACCGCTACCACGTGCCCGCGCCCGGTCGGTTCGTGTTCGATGGCGCCGTGGCCAACTTCGACCCGCACGCGGCGACCAAGGTCGACTTCGACAAGGAAGACCGCGCTCCGCTCCTCTTCATCGCCGGCGCGAAGGACAACATCGTTCCCCCGTCACTCAACAAGTCGAACGCCCGCCACTACAACAGCGGCACCGTCGCCTACAAGGAGTTCGCTGGTCGCACGCACTACACCGTCGGGCAAGACGGCTGGGAAGAGGTCGCCGACTACGCGCTCGATTGGGCGCTCGCCCCGAAGGCTTCGGAGATCTGATCACGACCTCCGGCTTCCCGCCACCGACGTTTCCGGGAGGCGGGAAGGGGAGGCGGAGCTCAGACGAGCTTCGCGGTGAGGGTCATCGGCGTGGCGGCGAGCGCCTTCGAGAGGGGGCAGTTCTTCTTGGCATCCTCTGCAATCTCCTCGAACTTCGCCGCGTCGATGCCAGGCACCTTGGCTTCGAGCACGAGCGCGATGTTCTTGATGGTGAAGCCTTCGCCGTCTTTCTGCAGATCGACGTTGGCCGAGACGGTGAGCTCTTCCGGAGCGTGACCGGCGCCGCTCAGGGCGAACGAGGTCGCCATCGCGAAGCAGCCGGCGTGCGCAGCCGCGAGCAGCTCTTCCGGATTGGTGCCAGCCTTGCCGTCTTCGCTCTGGAAGCGCGTGTTGAACGAGTAGGGTTGGTCGTGTAGGGCGCCGCTCTGGGTGGTGAGTGCGCCTTTGCCGTGGAGCCCATCGCCGCGCCAGACGGCCGTGCTTTTTCTGATCATTCGCCCGTTCTAGCGAACGTCTGCGCGCGTGGCGACGGGGAATCGACCGAGCTTCAGCTGCTAGGGCTCGCCGAGAAGGAAGCGCGACACGAGCCAGAGCGTCGTCGTGCTCGTGGCGACGGCGAGGGGGGCGAGAAGCGCTCCGATCGTGACCACCTTGGCGGCCCGCAGCTCGTGCCCTTCGCGGCGAGCAATGCCGATCACCAGCATCGTCGCCAAGGAGCCGAACGGAGTGACGATCGCGCCGACGTCGGTGCCGATCAATGTGGCCAGCGCATCGAGCTGGCTCGCGTGAGAAGCATCGAGAATGCCACGTGCCATGAGCGCGGCAGGCAGGTTGTTGATCACGTTCGAAGCCAGGGCGGCGCCGCCCGCTTCGGCGAGCATTGCCCACACCGACCCTGCCGGGATCCGCGAAAGCCAGCTCGACGCAATGGTGCCCACGCCCAGATTTTCCAGGCCTCTCACCGCGACGAAGAGGCCGACCACGAAAGGAAAAACGTCCCAGGCGATCTCGCGGGTCGCCGACCATTGGAGGCGCTGGGTCGCCGCGCCGGCCACGAGGAGGACGCCACACCCCGCGAAGGCCACGACGTAGGGCTCGAGGCCGGCCAGCGGGCACAGGAAGTAGCCGACCAAGACGACCGCGAGCACCGCGATACAGAGCCGGAAGTAGCCCCGATGGGGAACGACGCTCGAAGGTCGCTCGAGCGCGACGAGCTCGAACGGCCCCTGTAGATCGCCTCGGAACCACCACCCGAGGAATGCGTAAGTCGTGGCGAGCGCGGCGACCTGTGGGCCGAGCATGTTCAGCGCATACCGGGCGAACGTGAAATGGAACGCGCTCGTGAAGAGGATGTTGGTGAGATTGCTGATCGGTAACGCCAGGGAAGCGACGTTGGCCACCAGCGCGCAAAGCAACACATAGGGCGCTGCGCGCAGGCGGAGCCGCTTCACCAGCGCGAGCACCACGGGGGTCAACATCACCGCGGTGGTGTCGAGCGAGAGCGTTGCCGTCACTGCCACGCCGAGCAGGAACGTATTTCGGTAGAGCGCGGCGCGATCTCCGTTGGCGAGGCGTGCGCATCGAATCGCCGCCCAGTCGAAGAAGCCACTCTTTCCCACGAGCATCGACAAGACGAGAAGCGACAGCAGGAAGAGGAGCGCGCTTCTTCCCGATAGGGCCACGCTCAAGGCGTCATGCGGTGCGACCATTCCCAGGGCCACGAGGGAGGCCGCTCCGAGCATCGTCCACCATGCCTCGCTCCAGCGCCGCGGGCGCACGACGACGAGCACCAGCATCGCGGCGAAGATCGTCAGCGTCGAGGCAATGCGCGCGGCGCTCACTGCTATTGGGCGAGCCTGAGAGCGATGCCGTCGAGCACGATAGCCAGTCCCGATTCGAAGGAGCTGTCTTGCATCGAAGCCACTGGCGAAGCCGCCATCGCACCGAGGAGCTCGTTGGTGCGTGGATAGAGACCCGATCGGATGATGTGCTCGGTGTAGGCCGCCTGATCGGCCCACCACTGTTCTGTGCTGAGACTCGACTCGCCGATGGCGCACTCGCTCGCCGTCTCGGATGCGACGAACCCTCTGACGTACGAGGTCAGTGCGTCGATGGCGACCAGGCGCTCGGACATCGAGCGCCCGGTGGGCTCGAGGAGCGCGAGCGTGGCCTCGAGCGCGCGCAGACGATGGGGGCCCAGGGTGGGCCGGCCGGCGAGCGCGGTGCCGAGCCATGGGTGCGCCTTGAAGAGACCTCGCAGGCCCTGCGCCGCCGTCTCCAGATCCGCGCGCCAGTCGCCGGTCGAGCGCACCTCGCCACCCTCGAGTGCCCCATCGACCATGAGATTCACCAGGTCGTCCTTGCGGGCCAGGTAGCGGTAAAGCGAGCTCGTCCCCGTCCCCAGCTCGGCCGCGATCCGCCGCATGGAGACCGCCCCCATCCCCTCCCGGTCGGCAATCGTGATCGCCACGCGGGTGAGCTCTTCACGGTCCCGCGATGGCTGGGGCCCCCGACTGCCACGGGCGGCCCGCATCCAGATCACCGGGGGCAGCGTTTTCGGTGTCATCGATCTAATTGCGAACAGTGTACTCACATCTAGCGATGGCGAATACTGCGAGCGACCTCTGCAGTTATTGTCGTCGTCGTCGGCCCACGGATTCGGTCTTTGCGCCAGCTGGCTTTGGCCGGGAATGGTCGCACTTCAGCGGGCGAGCGAAGCTCGGCACGTAGAGCGCGTCGAGGCTGCCGAACAGGCGGTCCCATATCGCAGTGTAAAACCCGTAGTTCGAATCGGGACGCTGGTGGTGCCGGGCGTGGAAGGTGCTGGTTCCTAACCATTTCACGATGGGCCAATCGACCCACCCGCGTGGCAGCGGCTCTACGCCGGTATGGCCGAGGAGACCGAACGCGATGTTGAGCGAGAGGTAGATGAACATGCCGCCGAGCGAGAAGGGTCGCATGCAGAGGACCGCGATCCAGAGCGAGCCGAAGCCGATCACCTCGACGGGGTGGAGCACGAAGAGGGTGAGGGGGCGCGGCCGGTCATAGCGGTGATGCACCGCGTGGACGTGCCGATAGAAGGCGGGCGCGTGGGCGATGCGATGCGCTACGTACATCGCGAAATCCATCACCACCACGAGAAGCGCCGCATCGACCGCCCACCGCCACACGGGCGCGTCACCTTCGACTTCGACCCAGCCCGCTCGAAAGAGCGCCCAGCCGGCCCACATCACCGCGGCATTCAGCACCACGCAGGTCGCTGCCAGGATGCTCTCGCTCGAGCGGAGCGGGAGCGGCGGCTCGGCCACGGGCACTCCGTGATAGCGACGCGTCACCGCCTCGCCGAGCAAAAGCGCGCCCAGGAACATGGCGATGTTCATCACCAACGACGCGACCGAGGCCTCGAGCCACGACAGGCTGCGCGTCCAGACGAGGAGCTCGGGGAGCACGGGCAGGATGCTATCGCAGCGACCACGAGAGCGCTTCGACGCACGGATTCGCACCAACCCTTGCTTTTTCGCACTCTTCACCGCTACACGGTTGGCTCATGAGTCAGCCTCTGGTGAAGATTAGTGCAGCCGACCTCAAGGCGGCGAAGGCAGCGCGCACCGCTCCCGCCCCCAAGATCAACAAGAGCGATCTGATCCGGTCGCTGCCCACGTCGATGAAGGCGTCCGAAGTGGTGGCCCAGGCTGCGAAGCAGGGCGTGAAGATCACGCCGGGCCTGGTCTACGTGGTGCGTTCGAAGAAGGAGCAGCCTTCGACGACATCCGATGGGACGCGCCGCCGTGGTCGGCCGAGCAACGCCGACGTGCTGGGTGTGCCGGTGAAAAAGCGCCGCGGTCGTCCGCCGGGCTCGAAGAACAAGCCGAAGCCGGGAGCATCGCCTGCCGCCGCCCCGATCACGAAGGCCGCGGCCTCCGCGAAGACGGCACCCTCGCTGGGACGAGGCGCGTCGGATGCCGAACGGCGTCTCGCTTCCGTGGTGGTCGAGCTCGGTCTCGATCGGGTGCTCGAGCTGCTCGACGGCCTGAAGCGCGCGCTCGCTCGGGTCTAGCCCCGCCACGGCGTGCGGCCGCGCTCGGTCTTTCTGTTTCGACAAGACTGAAGTGCACTTGCCGGCGATTGTTTCGCGGCGATAGCGGTCGCATGGTGGTTGCTTGATCGAGAGCTCGATCGGAGAGGCGACCACCATGAGCAGCCTGCTCGTTCCCAGCGATGTGGCGTTCACGCCGGCAGTGAAGGCGATCCAGACGCGAAAGGGGTCGCGCTCGGCCTACGCGCGCATGGAGCAGAGTGGCGGCTGGGAGACCGAGGTCACCGACGAGCTCGCCGCCTTCGTGGCCGAGCAGCGGAGCTTCTTCATGGCAACGGCGAACGCCGAGGGTCAGCCCTACATCCAGCACCGAGGCGGGCCACCCGGGTTCGTGCGCGTGCTCGACCACCACACCCTCGCGTTCGCCGACTTCAAGGGGAACCGGCAATACATCTCGCAGGGCAACCTGTTCGAGAACCCGAAGGTGCACCTCTTTTTCATCGACTACGTCGAGCAGCGGCGCATCAAGGTGTGGGGCACCGCCGAGGTGATCGAGAACGACCCGGCCCTGGTCGCGCGGCTGATGCCCGAGGGCTACAAGGCGCGGCCCGAGCAGGCGATGGTGATCCACGTCGACGCGTGGGACGTGAACTGTCCGCAGCACATTCCCCAGCGCCTCGAAGCGACCGACGTGGAGGCGGCACTGGCGTCGCGCGACGCGCGCATCGCAGAGCTCGAGGCCGAGGTCCGCCGTCTCGAGAAGAACGGCTGACGCAGCGGCCTCGCGACGATCGGATCGATGCGATCGGAGTGGCTCAGCCGAAGACGGCAGAGACCTCGGTGCGCTTCTCGTAGAGCTCGAAAAAGTTCGCGGCGATATCATTCGGATCGAGGGTGGCGTTGCCCGAATCGAACGCGGTGCCCTTCACCATTCCGGTGACCACGACCTCGCCGACGTAAACGCCTCGGCTCGCGAGCTTGGCGCTCAAGAGGCCGACCGTCTTGTGCTGCGCGGCCTTGGCGACTGCGAGGCCCATGGCGCCCCACTGCACGGCCATGGCGTCGACCTTGGGATCGTAGAACGCAAGCCCGCCACCGGTGACGAGCACGGCGCCCTTGTTGGCCTCGAGATCCGGGAGGGCTTCCTGGGTGGCCGCGATCAGGCCATGCACGCCGAGGTCGAGCACCTTCTGCAGCTCTGCGGTCGGGGCGGTGGTGAGATCGCCAGCGGCGCCGCCATAGGCGTTCCAATGCACGATCTGGATCGGGCCGACGGCAGCGCGCACCTCCTTGACCAGCGCGCGTACGGCGTCGGTATCGGAGAGGTCGCAGGGGAAGGCTTTGGCATCGACGCCGGCCTTGCCGAGCTCGCCTGCGGCGGCGGTCAGCTTATCGGCGCTGCGCGCCACGATCGCGACGGATAGGCCACTTTCGCCAAACTTGCGGGCCACCGAATGAGAGATGCCGGGGCCATGGCCGCACACGAGGATGGTTCGTTTCATCGCCCACGACTAGCATCCAGCGGCGCGGGCCGGCGAACCACGAAACGATTCTTCACACCACGAAAAGGGAGGCCACGATGGACGCGATCACACAGCTGAAAGAGAACGCCAAGAAGACGTGGTCGGGCTTCGGATCGCTCGAAGCGGTCACTGGCTCGGTCGCGCCGCGCCTGGTCGACTTCTCGGGGATCCGGGCGGGGAACGAGGTGCTCGACGTGGCCTGTGGCACCGGCGTGGTATCGCTGACGGCGGCGCGGATCGGCGCGAAGGTGACGGGCCTCGATCTCACCCCCGAGCTCGTGGAAGGCGCCAGGGCGAACGCGAAGTTGATGCGCGTCGAGGCGACGTTCCTCGAAGGTGACGTAGAAGCACTGCCGTTCGGAGACGCGGAGTTCGACGTGGTGGTCAGCCAGTTCGGGCACATGTTCGCGCCCCGGCCCGCCATTGCGATCACGGAAATGCTGCGCGTGCTCAGGCCGGGCGGCACGATTGCGTTTTCGACGTGGCCGCCCGAGCTTTGCTGGGGCCGCATGGCCGCACTCGGTGCGAAGTATGGCCCGCCGGCGCCGGAAGGAAGCGCGTCACCGATCGAATGGGGCATCCCCGACGTGGTGCGCGAGCGTCTCGGTGCGAAGGTGAAAGACCTCTCGTTCACGCGCGAGGTGCTACGCATGCAGGCGCTCAGCGTTCAGCACCTCCGCCGGTCGAGCGAGCACGTGGGCCCCACGCAGCGCCTGGTCGCCATGCTCGAGGCAAGCGATCCGGCGAAGCTGGCTGCCTATCGCGCCGAGGCCGAGGCCATTGCCTCGATCTACTTCAAGGACAACCACCTCGAGCAGGGCTTTCTCATCACCCGCGCGACGAAGATCTAGCTAGCGCTCGCGCTCAGCCGTGCTTCACGAGCCACTCGCGGATCATCTCCATGACCGGCTTGCGGAGTGGCGCGGGCTCGTTGTGGAGCTCGTGGTAGTAGCCGTCGAACTGGCGCAGGGTCTGATCGCGGTCGGCGGCGTTCGCATTGCTGTCGAAGATGCGCACGGTGGCGGTGTGGTCGCAGATGCGGTCGCCGGTGCCCACGTAATAGAGCATCGGAAGCACGAGCGAGCCGATCTCGTGCTCCACGCGCGCAATCGCCGCATTCATCGCCGAGAACCAACCCGCAGTCACGACCGGCACGCGTAGATCGTCGGCCACGTAGCGCGCTACCTCTTCCGAATCGCGACAGATGGCGTCTGCCGGGATGCCCGAGGGAAGCGAGAGCTTCGGCGCGAGCTTGCCGGCGATCTTCCCGACCGCGAGCTTCAGCGGATTGACCTTCATGGTGAGGCCGAGGAGCGGGCTCGAGATGATCGCGCCCGAGAGCTTGGGCTGCGAGCGCTGGTGATCGAGCAGGTAGACGAGCGAGATGAGGCCGCCCATGCTGTGCCCATAGAGGAACCACGGCACCGCCTCGGCACCGGCGGCCTTCACTTCCTTGGCGTCGACGTCGCGCATGAGGCGGCCGAGGTCTTCGGCATAGTCCTCGAAGCGCGCGACGTGGCCGCGCGTACCGCCCGATCGGCCTAGCCCGCGATGGTCGGGGCCGAACACGAGCGCTCCGTCTTCGGCAAGCTCGCCGGCGAGGCACGCATAGCGACCCGCGTGCTCGGCGCCGCCGTGACAGACCACGACCACGCGCTTCGGCGTGCCCTCGGGGATCCACAGATCGACGTGGATCGAGGTGCCGTCGCTGGCTTCGATCGATCGGGATTCTGTGCGCACGCGCAGGCCTACTTGCCCGGCTCTTCTTGTTGGTGAGCCTTGGCGATCGCCGCCTTGACGTCGGACGAGACCGCGGCGAGGTCGATGATCACCTTGCCGTCGTGCACGGCGCGCACCGACTCGGCGGGAATGTTGAAGTCGCCCGCGCCCTCGATGTCGACGACGAGCTCGTTCGGGTGGACATAGCGAACGGAGCCGAACTCCTCGCCGCCCTCCTTGGTGTAGACCTGATCTCCGACCGAAACGGCTGCCTTCGTCATCGCTTCTCCGCTCTCTTTCCGAAAGGCGCGAGCTTAGTCGGGAAGCTCGGAAGACGCGACGCGTAACAGGCGCCGTGACCGATTCCCGGGTGACCGAGGCCCCCGTCTCCATCGGAGCCGA
The DNA here is from genome assembly GCA_965246795.1 of Beijerinckiaceae bacterium. Classification (GTDB taxonomy): domain Bacteria; phylum Pseudomonadota; class Alphaproteobacteria; order Rhizobiales; family Beijerinckiaceae; genus JAJXWB01. The sequence continues at coordinate 395,919 of CBDFFN010000007.1, forward strand.
TCTCCAGGAGCTAGAGGCGGGCAAGCGGAAGCGCGCGAAGACCCTGGGCCTCGCCGGGGCTGCGATCGTGATGCTCGCGTGTGCGGCGTTCACGGTTCGCTACTTCCAGACACGCTCCGATCTGCCGCCCGTGCCCGCCGACCGGATGGCGAAGATGCAGAAGGCGCTGCCCGAGCTCGCCAACGTGGCACCCGAGCATCACAACGCGCTCGGCTTCGCAGGGCTCGCCGAGACCGAGAAGGGACGCCTGCCCGAGGTGCTCGTGGAAGCGTTCGATCAAGCCTCCAACGGCTGGCCGGGCGCGCGTTCGCGTGCGCTGCTCGAGGCGCTCGCGTCTCCCGACATCGCCAAGGAATGGAAGCGAACCTGCGCCGACCGCGACGCGCTCGCCTCGATGGTGCGCCTCACCGACGTGGATCAGGGACGCATGCTCTATGCGCAGTGCAAGCTCGACCGGCTCGGTTTCCTCTCGGCAGACGAGGCGGCGCGCGTCGAAGGCCCGGTGCTCGCAGCGACTTCGCTCGTCCACGATTATTTGAAGCGGCACAATACGTTGACCGAGACCGAGGTTGCGCTTCTTCGTCTCGCTGCCGTCGATTCGCTGGTGCACGCCAAGGAACAGAAGGCCTTTCGCTTCTGATCGCGTCGCTCTCGGACACGCAGCAGATCGCGTCACTGAGGCACAAGATCCCGAGGGTCGAGTGCGCCGAGGCTCGAAATCGAGCCTGGCTCGCGAGGTACGGCGCTTGCTCGGTGCGTGGGCCTACCCACCCAGACCCGAGAGGCAGAGCCATGACGAGCGCCGAGAAAGACACCCCCCGCGAGAAGGTCATCGACATCATGAAGGGCTTCGACACGGCGATGCTCGCGACCCACAAGGGCGAGGGTCTGCACGCGCGCCCGATGGCCGTGGTCGAGGTGCGCGACGACGGCACCACCGTGTTCATCACCGGCGTCTCGTCACCCAAGGTGAAGGAGATCGAGGCCGAGACGAAGGTCTTCGTCATGATGCAGGGCAAGACCCAGTTCGTCTCGACCAATGGTCGGGCCCGTGTCTCGAATGATCGCGCGCTCATTACCAAGCTCTGGAAAGAGCCCTGGCGCGTGTGGTTTCCCGACGGAGCCGAAGACCCGTCCATCCGGCTCATCGAAGTCTCGCCCGTCGAGGCCGAGTACTGGGACAACAGCGGCGCGGAAGGCCTGAAGTATGCCTTCGAAGCGGTGAAGGCCTACGTGAAGGGCGAGACGCCCGACGTCAGCGACCACGAGATGCACGACAAGGTCCGCATGGGCTGACGAGCTTCCTCAAACCCAACGCTGCACCGACGCGGCGGTGTCGTCGGGAGCAGTGTTGAAGCAGAGCTTCGCCTGGGGCGCCTTGTCGTGGATCACGTTGATCAGCTTCTCGAACAGCGAGAAGAGCGGAGCGATCGTGCGAATTCCCGCGCCGACGAGGATGCAATCGATCGCTTTCGACTCGAGTGCGTTGGACACCACCTCGACCGCCGTTTCGCCGCGATCGATCAGCAGCCAGCTCGCGTCATAGCCGAGATCACGCAGGCGCTTTTCGTCGGCGGCGAGACCGGCGCGCAAGGTGGGCTCGTCGAGCTTCGTGGGGAGCGACGCATAGTCGACCACCTTGGGGTCGAGACCGATGAGGATGACCTTCTTGCCCTTCGTCATGCGGCGCATCTCAGCACTGCACGGGCCACCGCGCCACCACTCGCGTCGACTAGGCTTCGATCACGATATCGGTGACGGGCCTGGCTTGGCAGGCAAGCACGAGGTGCTTCCTGCGGTCGTCGTCGGTGAGGGCGTCTTGCACATCCATGACGACGCGTCCGCTGAGGAGCTTGGTCTTGCACTGACCGCAGATGCCGGAGCGGCAGTCGTAGGGGATGTCGACACCCACTTCTTCGGCGGCCTCGAGCAGAGTCTCGCCATTCTCGACGCTGGCGCTGGTGCCCGAGGTGGCGAACTGCACGCTGGCGCCGCCGGTGCGAGATGGTGCCTGGTCGGTTTCTGCGCGTAGCTCGTCGCCGAAGCTCTCCGACGCTGCGGGGGCGCGGGGAGGGGACACGAAGGCTTCGAGATGCACGTTCTCGGGTGGCACGCCGAGCCCGGCGAGCAATGCCTTCATGCCTTCCATCATCGGGTCGGGGCCGCAGAGGAAGACGGGTGTCTCGCGCAAGCGAGGTGCCAGGCGTTCGAGCCATGAAGCGGTGATCTGCCCGCGCGCGCCGGCCCAGTCGCTGCCGTCGGGCTCGCGCGTCAACGTGATGGAGACATGGACGTTGGAATGGCGCGCCTCGAGGTCCGCCAGCTCCCTGGCGAACACGATGTCGGCCTGGGTCTTGGTGGAGAAGACGAGCTCGATCTCACCCGGCCAGCTCCGGTCGGTGAGCGCGCGCAGCATCGACATGACGGGCGTGATGCCGACGCCGCCGGCGATGAGGAGCACCCGCGAGGCACCTTTCCCGTCGAAGACGAATCGCCCTGCGGGCGCCGTGACCTCGAACGTGGCGCCCTCGCGAAGCGCGCCGTGGAGATGATTGGAGGCAACGCCCTGATCCGCCTTCTTGACGGTGATCTCGCAGTAGTCGTGCTGGGCGGGTGACGAGGCGATGGTGTAGGAGCGATTGACTCGCTTGCCGTCGACCTGGAGCGCGATATTGAGGTACTGGCCGGGGAGGTGGGTGAACGGCAGCTTTCCTCCCCCCTGCGCGACGAACCGGAAGGTGCGAACGTCGTGTGTCTCGTCGATGGTGCGGTCGATGCGCAGGATGCCCGACCAGGGCTTTTTCTTCGCCCGCCGACGTTTGTCGACGAAATGGGCGACGACGCGAAAGCCGAGCAGACCACCGAGCAGGCTGGCGAACACGATGGGCTGACGGAGGTCGGATTTGACGAGGAGGATGTAATGGATCGCGCCGAGGGTGGTCGCGACGTAGCTCAGTCGATGCAGGCGCTTCCAGCGGCGCGGGCCGAGGAGGGTGATCATGCGGTCGGCCGACGTCACTGCCAGTGGAACGAAGAGGAGCAAGCCAATGGTTCCGAGCTGCAGGTAACGCCGCGTGAGGATCTCGTGCACCGTCGACGAAACACTGGCCTCGCGATCGAAGACGAAGAAGATCGCGAAGTGCACCGACAGATAGAAGAACCCATAGAGGCCCAATGATCGCCGGCTCGCTACCAGCTCGGGCCAGCCGAGCACGCGCTTGAGCGGCGTGATCACGAGCGAGAGCACGAAGAAGAGCAACGCGAGCAGGCCGGTGGTGTGGAGGGCGAAGTTGACGCCATTGGCACCGAGGCGATGCTTCCAGGCGTCGTAGGCGAGGAGCACCAAGGGCACCGCACCATTGAGCCACACGAGCCGCCGCAAGAGGCCGGGGTCGGGGTGGAACCGAGCGACCGGCTGCGCCTCAGTAATTCGCACGGAGGTCCATTCCTGCGTAGAGATTGGCGACCTGCGCCGCATAGCCATTGAATGGTAGCGTGGCGCGCCGACCGCCCTCGCCGATGCGCTGCTCGGTAGCCTGGCTCCAGCGCGGGTGGTCTACCTCGGGGTTCACGTTGGCGTAGAAACCATATTCGCTGGGCGCCTGCAGGTTCCAGGTGCTCGGCGGCATCTTGTCGGTGAGCGTGATCTTCACGATCGACTTGATGCCCTTGAATCCATACTTCCAGGGCACGACGAGCCGAACCGGCGCGCCGTCTTGCGGCGGCAGCTCGCGCCCATAAAGACCGACGGCGAGGATGGCGAGCGGATGCATGGCCTCGTCGAGACGAAGGCCCTCCACGTAGGGCCATTCGAGCACGGCCGCCTTCTGCCCGGGCATTCGCTTCGGATCGTGCAGGGTCTCGAATGCAACGAAGCGCGCATCGCCGGTGGGTTGGACGAACTCGAGCAGCTTGGCGAGCGGCACGCCCGCCCAGGGGACGACCATCGACCATGCTTCGACGCAGCGCATGCGGTAGATGCGCTCCTCGACAGGCGCGACCTTGCGCAGATCGTCGAGGTCGAGGGTGCGCGGTGAGCTCACGAGCCCGCCCACCTCGATCTTCCAGCCCTGGGTGTCGAAGCCCCGAGCCTTCGCGGCGACCGATTCCTTGTCGGTCGAGAACTCGTAGAAGTTGTTGTAGTTGGTGATGTCGGCGAGCGAGGTGGTCGCCTCGCCCTCGACCTTGAAACCGCTCGAGGCATCGTCGGCACTCAAGACGCCGCCGAGCTCCTTGGTGGTGGTGACCTCGTTGCCGACGCGGTTCACCAGCCGGTAGAGACCGCCCGTCGCGACCGCGCTCGCGGCGACGATGCCTCCACGGATCAGCCTGCGCCGATTGAAGTAGACTTCGGGCGGCGTGATCTCGTCTTGGGGTTCGCTCATGACGCAGGCTCCGGTGCCCGAGTCTACGTTGCGCGAGCCCAGGGGTTTCGGCCTTTCGGCGATGGTTCCCGGAGGCGTCGCCTTCAGGGAGCCGGCTTTTGCGTGAGCTTGCCGAGGTAGTCGCGCTTGCCGATGGGAACGCCGTTGTGACGGAGCACCGCGTAGACATGGGTGAGGTGGAAGTAGAAGTTCGGCACCACGTGCTCCACGAAATAGTCGGCGCCGGTCATCGTCTTTCCTTCCCAGCGCGGCTGCGTGATCGAGCGCGTCGCGCTGCCCTCGAAGTCCTTTTCGGTGAAGGTATCGAGGTAGCCGCGCACGGCGGTGACGCGGGCGCGAAGCTCGTCGAGTGTGGTCTCGGTGTCGGGATAGACGGGCGCGTCTTTTCCGGTGAGTCGTGAGGCGCCGAGCTTGGCCGTGTCACAGGCGGTCTGCACCTGGCGGGCAAAGGCGAACTGGTCGGGCGAGAGCCGGAACGTCAGGTAGCTGTTCGGGTCGAACGACTTGCTCTTGGCGTATTCGGCGGCCTTCTCGAGCCAGGTGTCGAGCTGACCGAGCTGCTTGTTCATCTGTGCGAAAATCTCTTTGTACATACGGCGCATGCTACGCGATCAGCGCTCGGGTCGCTCGCGCGACATCATTCGTTTCTTCGTGACCTTTCGCTTCGAGGGCCGCACCCTTCTCGAAGAGCTCTCCGAGCGAGGCCGGCTCGAGGTGGGTGAGGCGCTCGACGTCGCGGAGCAGGCTTCGCTCGGGCTCGCAGCGGCGCGCGATCGAGCTCGTCCGCACTCACGTGCTCGAGACGCCGATGCCTCCGTCGAGGTTCCGTTCCGGGCTGCCCGAGGTGATCGATGCGCTGGTCCTCGAAGCGCTGGCAAAAGACCCGAACGACCGTCCTCGGAGCGCCATCGAGCTCGTCGAGCGAATCGATATGGCCGTGCACCTCATCGGGCTCGGCCGGCCGACGTCGTGGCCTTCACCCCCCAGCGACGCGCTCGAGATCGCGCCGCCGCCGTGGCGAGGGGTCGATCCTCGTCACGGACGTTGACGCCCAGCCCAATATCGCCAGACTTCGCTGCCGAGTCTCGTGATCGGCCGAAAGCTACCCAGTCCTGCGCTCGCGGTCGGCGCGACGTATCAGAACTGGCGACTCGAGCGCGAGATCGGGCGCGGCGGCACCGGCATCGTTTACCTCGCCCGGCACCAGTTCACCGCCCGCCGCGCCGCCATCAAGGTCATCCGACCCTCTCTGGGCGGAAAGGCCGACGACGGTTCGATCGCTCGCTTCCACATCGAGACCGAGCTCCACGTCACACTCCGCCATCCGAACCTGCCCGAGTTCTTCGACGCCGATCTGCTTCCCGACGGCACGGCCGTGCTCGTGCTCGAACATCTCGACGGGCGCGATCTCGGCGACACGATGCGCTGCCTGGGCAAGATGGCCGTGGGCGATGCGCTCTTCATCGTGAGCGAGGTGCTACGGCCGCTCATGGTGATGCACGCGAAGAGCGTCCATCGCGACATCAAGCCGCCGAACATCTACGTGTGCCGTCGTCCGCGCTTCGACTCGGAAGGCAGGCTCGAGAAGGGTCGCGTGAGGCTGCTCGACTTCGGCATCGCCAAGCTCAAGGGCAAGAAGGGGCCTACTCGCGAGCACAACGTCGTCGGGACGATGAATTACATGAGCCCGGAGCAGATCAACGACGGCCCGCTCGACGGTCGCTCCGACCTCTACGCGCTCGGCGTGGTGCTCTACGAGATGCTCGCGGGCAGGCCCATCTACGTGGCTCGCGACAACGAGCCCGATCTCCGCTGGCTCTACGACAAGCACCTCGGCGAGAAACCAGCCGACCTGCGCCTCGAGCGCCGCGACCTGCCCGACGACGTGTGGAAGCTCTGCGCGCGCCTTCTCGAGAAGCGACCGGAAGACCGATACGCCACCACGGAAGAGGCTCTGCTCGAGGCGAAGGCCTCGAGGGCGAAGCATCTCGACACCTCGAAGATCTTCCGCGACGACGTCGACGACGTGATCGAGCGCATGGATGCGCTCCGCGTCGAGGGCTGGTCGTGGCCTGCCATCCCGGTGTCGAACCCGTTTCCCACCCAGGAAGAGGGTGCCGATGCCGGCCTCACGGAGGAGTCGCCCGCGCCCTCGGCCGATCGACGCCCCTCCACACCGCCCGAGCGCGTCGGTCCACCGTCCGAGCGTCCGGGAGCGCCACGCCGTAGAGCGACATTCCGTCTCCCCCCGGTGGGCCGCACCGTCGAGCCCTGGCAGCAGCGCATCGTCGACGGGGTGCGGTCGCTGGTCATGGCGCCGCGCTGTTTCCGTCGGCCAGCGCTGTTGCGCCTGGGTGCGGGAGGGGCCGTCGTCGAGGTGCTCGAGATGCGCCCGCCTTCGTTTCCCCTCGTGGCCGACCTGGCCGTCGTTGCGCGGGCCGACAAGCGACTCGAGCTATCGGCCTTCGACCCCTCGGACGATCCCGACAAGCAGGCTCGCATCGACGGACATATTGCCCCGCCACGCGCCGCGCTCTCGCATGGCGCGGTGCTCTCCGTCGGAGGGGTTCGCTATCGGGTCACCGATCTCGCCGTGTTCGATCCGCGCGCCCCCGCAGCAGTGGCGCGACCACGCCGCCTCACGCCTCCCAAGCTCACTTGGATGCATTTGAAGAGCGGTCTCGTTCACGCGCAGATCGATGTCACCGCGCCGCTCACGCTAGCGGGCTCGCTGGTGGCTTGTGATCTGGTGGTCCCCGATGCGCCCGACGTGCTGGTCGCGGTGTGGATTCGCGGGGATGGCGATCTCGAGATGGTCGAGCTCGACACCAGCGTGATGCCCTATGGTGATGCCATTCGGCGCGTGCAGATCGTCGAAGAACGCTCGATGGTGCGCCTCGGTGCCGACCACACGATCGTGGTGATCGACAGTGCAGGGGCTTCGAGGCCGTCGGCGTCGATCGACGAGCGGCCCGGTTTCGGATCGAGTGATTCTCACGTCGCCCCGGTGAGCGCGCGCACGCCGCTCCGCACCTCCACGGCGACCCTGCGCATGCAACCCGTGCCACCAGCGCCGCCTCGACGCGCGTCGAGCTCCTCGTTTCCGGCCCAGCGACCCGCGATGACGACGCCCGAGAATGGCATTCCGCGCACCTCGACCTGGCACTCCGCCTTCGACGCGCAAGGCGGCTCGCCCACGCCCCGATCGCTCGCGGCCCGCAGCGGCTCCACTCACGAGGCCACCCGGTTGCCCAGTGCGCGCGAAGCCGAGCGCACCACCATCGCCACCACCGATGGACTGCAGGTGATGGCAGCGGAAAGCGAAGGCCTGCGCAGGCCGCTTTTGCATACGTACGAGCTCCAGGAGAAGCCGCTCCTCGTTCTCGGGAGCGACCCGGATTGCGACATCTCGATCGCGCATTCGAAGGTGTCGCCCAAGCATTGCGAGATCGCTCGTGCTCCCGACGGCCATTATTCATTTCGCGACCTCGGCACGCCCAATGGCACGTTCCTCAATGGAACGCGGGTGCGATTCGGTTTCCTTTCCGAGAAAGACGCCTTCGACGTGGCGGGAGCGGTCACGTTCCGTCTGGTGCGCGGTATCACGCCGGGCGAAGCGGGTGGAAGCCTCGGCCGGTTCTTCCGCAAGCTGGGCATCGGCAAATAGACTTCGATCGAGCGTCGGCTACACAAGAGAAAAGGTCGAGCGATGAAGGTGATTCTCTTCGGGGCGACGGGAATGGTCGGCCAGGGTGTGCTCCGCGAATGTTTGCTCGACGCCGACGTGGAGAGCGTGCTCACCATCGGCCGTTCGGTCACCGGCCAGGCCGATCCGAAAGTGCGTGAGCTCGCCGTCGCCGATCTCACCGACTACGGCGCCGTTCGGAACGAGCTCTCGGGCTACGACGCATGCCTGTTCTGCCTCGGCGTGTCGGCCGCGGGAATGGGTGACGCCGAATACCGCAAAATCACCTTCGACATCACCCTCGCCGCCGCGCGTGCGCTCCTCGCTGCCAATCCGCACATCTCGTTTCAATACATCTCGGGTGCGAGCACCGATTCGAGCGGAAAGGGCTCGGCGATGTGGGCGCGGGTGAAGGGGGAGACCGAGAACGCCTTGCTCGCACTCGGCTTCGAGCGCGCATTCATGCTCCGACCGGGCCTCATCCAGCCGCTCCACGGCATCAAGTCGAAGACCCGTCTCTATCGCATCACCTACACGCTGATGACGCCGTTCTATGGGCTCCTCCACTGGCTCGCGCCCATGCAGATCACCACCACCGAGCGGCTGGGCAAGGCCATGCTGCGGATCGCGAAGCGAGGTGCGCCGAAGCAGGTGCTGGAGATGCGAGACTTCGACGCGCTCGGCCGCGACTGAGCCATCAGGCGTTGGAACGAGCCGCTTTCGTGGAAGGAAACGCGATGCCGAGCCTGGCGAAGCGAGGTGCATAGTCTCGATCGTGAGCGCGGTGGAGAATGGCAGCGTATTCCTTCCAGGGAGCGATGCCCCACGCGCGCTCGACGTCGGTCACCGAGCGGATGCCGCGGTCGAGCCCGTCGCCGTAGTCGCGTTCGAGCTGGCCCAGCCAAATGGGGAGCTGCGCCTCGACGACGGCGCGCAGCTCGTCGGCACAGGGCAGGAAGAGCAGCCACTCGAGGGCGATCCAACCGAAGCTCCGGTGTCGCACCTCGTCCGCGAGCACGCGATCGAGCGCGCGCCGCGCCACCGGAACGGACGCGCCTTTTCGCAGGTTGGCGAAGAGCCGCACGGCCACCGTTTCGCCGAGGCAGAAGATGCGCACGACCGCCGAAACCACGTCGTGCTCGAGCTCGCGGTGTGTGCGCGCGAGACCGAGCGAGCTGCGATCGAGGACGGGCGTGCCTTTGCCGCCGGCGGCGACGAAGACCTTGGTGGCGAGCTCGGCATGTGCGAGCTCGTCGGCGACGATCCTCAATCCGGCGCGCACGAGGTCGGGCGACGCACCGATCTGCAAGAGCCAGAGCACCGTCTGCTGGGTGACGGCGGCGGAGCGGTATTCGGCTTCGATGCGGCCGGCCCACTCGTAGCGAACGAGCTCGCTCGGCAGCGGCGCCTTTCTAGAACCCGGGGCCACTGGCCGGACACTTCACCTTGAGCGGTTTTCGCGGCGGGCCCGGGTTGCACAGCGTGTGCGGCGGACAGTCGGGCACCTTGTTGGCGAACACATAGAGACACGTGCCATCCGGAAGGCGTTCGACATGCCCGTCTTCGCCCGTGGGCGGGGCGGGCAGATCGGCCACGGCGGTGGCGCTCGTGGTCGCCACCTGGGTGGGAGCGGCAGTGGGCTCGCTCGTCGCGACTGCCGCGGTCTCGGGAACGGCGACGGTCGCCGTGGGCTCGGGCTCTCTCGGCGGAACGGGGTTGGTGTGGATCGGCTCGCTGCAACCGGCGCCCATCATGGCCGTCATCACGAGCGGAGCGGCCAGCCTCTTCGTCCGCGAAGACTTCCTCGGCGCCGTCGGCATGGCCTCGAAGTTATCGAGATTCAGTCGAATCTACCAGCACGGTGCGCTTGGCGTGGCGCACGCCCGCACGTCGATTAGATTCGGGCCCATGCCCCAGAAGCTTCGCATCGACATCTGGTCCGACATCGCCTGCCCGTGGTGCTACGTGGGCAAGCGTCGCATCGAATCGGCGCTCGAGCGCTTCGCTCACCGTGATGCGGTGGAGATCGTCTGGCGCGCGTTCGAGCTCGACCCGTCGGCGCCGCCCGAGCGCGACCGCACCGGGTCGTACGCGCAGCGCCTCGCCGACAAATACGGCACCCCGCTACCCGAGGCGGTCGGAATGATCGAACGCATGACGGCGACCGCGCGCGGCGACGGTCTCGACTTCCGCTTCGATCGAGTTCGTTCCGGAAACACCTTCGACGCTCACCGACTCATCCACCTCGCCGGCGAGCGCGGGGTGCAAGACGCAGTCAAGGAACGCTTCCTCCGCGGATACATGACCGAGGGAGAGCCCATTGGCGATCGCGAGGCGCTGGTGCGCATGGCAACCGAGGCCGGCCTCGACGCCGAACAAGCGCGGGCCACGCTCGAGAACGGCGCCTTTGCCGACGAGGTGCGCGCCGACGAGCAAGAGGCACGTGATCTGGGCATTCGCGGCGTGCCCTTCTTCGTGCTCGATGGTCGCTACGCCATCTCGGGCGCACAGCCCGCCGACCTGCTCCTGGGTGCGCTCGGCCAGGCCTGGAAGGAGATCGAGCAAAAGCCTGTGACGTTCTCCGAGGGCGCTGCCTGCGGTCCCGACGGATGCACGTGACGGGCACCTCGGGCGTCGATGTCCCCGTCGTCGAGACACGGCGGCTGCGACTTCGCGGTCATCGCATCACCGACTTCGCCGAGTGCGCCGCGATGTGGGGCGATCCGTCGGTCACCCGCTACGTGGGCGGAGTGCCCTACACGCACGAAAACACCTGGTCGAAGATGCTTCGCTACGTGGGTCATTGGGCGCTGCTCGGCTTCGGCTATTGGCTCGTGGAGGAGCGCGACTCGAAGCGGTTCGTCGGCGAGGTGGGGTTCGCCGATTTTCGCCGCGACATCACCCCGTCGCTCGACGGCACACCCGAGGCAGGCTGGGTGCTGGCCTCGTGGGCACATGGGCGGGGTTTCGCGACGGAGGCCATGCATGCGGCACTCGAATGGGGCGCCAAACCTTTCGCTGGCAGCGACACCGTTTCCCTCATTCATCCCGATAACCGTTCGTCCCTCCGCGTCGCCGACAAATGCGGCTTCGTCGAATCGGTGCGCACCACCTACAAGGGCGAGCCGACCGTGGTGCTGCGCCGCTCGGCCAACGTCGCGCCGATCGAGCCCGCGTTCACGTAGGTCGATCGCGACGGTGACCGGCGAAGTCGACCCTCGACGAAAAAAATCTACTTCCGCACGGCGAATTGACGAGACCGGGGTCATCGACGTCGGGTCTCGTCTTTCACGTGACCTGCGACGAGCGCGATGAGCCTTTCGCGGAGGGCAGCGGAATCGAGCCCGAGCGAGCGCGCCTCGCCGTCGGCCAGCGAATCGGCGGCGCGCTCCACCATGAAAAGGAGCAGGGCGTCGTCTTCGCGCGCAGGTGAACGCCCGGGGCCGCGGATCGACGCGAGAAGCTCGAGCTGGCGTCGACGCTGCTTCCGATAGAAGTCGCGCGCCTCGGCGTCGGTGGCGACGAGCGCGCGGAGGCTGGCACGGAAGCCTGCCCAGCGACGGTGGTGGGCGACGAAGAGGTCGACGATCTCGATGGCACAAGGCGATTCGTCGGCGCCCCGCTCGCAGAGCTTCCGCGACTTCGTTCACGTGCGGATCAGTGACGCGGACAACGGGCGAGCGAGAGGCGGGTCGTCTCTTTTGCGATCGTCGCGAGGTCGGCATCGACGGAAGCCTGCTCGCAGAGAAGCACGTCGAGGGTGGCGATGGACGCGATGCGCAGGCTGCCGTCGGCCTTCCGCGCGAACGAAAACGTCACCCGGGGGTCCCACTCCATGCGCGGCTGCTTCGTGCAGGTCAGGCCGGTGCACGAGAGAGCAGACGGCTCCCCGGAGGCCACCATTCGATCGTCCGCGTCGACCATTTCGACGAGCGTTCGTTTCACTTCACGTGTGGCGGCGTCGAAGCAAGCCTTCTGGGGAGTTGAGGACCCGGCGGCGTCGTTGGGGCCTTCGAACAGATTCACGATGTCGACGCCGCGTGCCGACTCGATCACATCGAGCATCGGCCTGCGACCGAGCGCCAGCTCTCGCAAGAGCTCGACATCGGGCATGTTCGGAAGCACGCGGCTCGGTGCAGGCGACGACGCCGAGACGGCCAGCACCGAGGGCGTCGGCGGTGCCGTCTCTTCGCTGGCGCTCTCCATCGCGCGGAGCGCCTCGTTCGCGACGCCCGACGACGGCGCGGCACGCATCGGCATCGTGACAGCCGGAGAAACGGCCCTTTCCGGCGCCTCGCAGCAAAGCAGCGACATCACAACGAGGCTCGGCACGAGAGCGAAGGCACCACGATCCACGCAGGTAGAACGCCTGCCGTGTGCGGCCCCTTCCGCTTTCGTCCTCGGCGGTCGCGCGCCCCGTCGAGCACGCGACCACCTTCGACGCGCCTCAGGCCGATGTGCCCTTGAACAGCGAGAAGACCGCGCCCTGCACATCGCTCACGATCGAGAAGCGCCCGACCGTCGGGATGTCGGCGGGCGGCACGATCACCTTGCCCTTGAGCGACTCCACGCGCTTCGCGCTCTTGTCGACGTCGCTCACCATCACGTAAGAGAGCCATGCGGTGGGCTGGCCGGGCATCGGCGCCTTCATGATGCCGCCGGCGCGCGTCTCACCGCGCATGAGCATGTGATAGGTGCCCATCGGGCCCATAACCATGTCGGTGTGCGTGTAGCCGTAGATGCTCTCGTAGAAGGCGAGGGCCGCCTCCGGGTCCGACGTCTGGAGCTCGTCCCAGCAGAAGTGTCCGTCGGGCGGAGTCGCTGCGGTGTCGGCGCTCTCGTCGACTGCCTTGAACGGCGCAAGCACGCCTCCCTGCGCATCGACGACCACCGCGAAGCGTCCGACTTCCGGGATATCCATCGGCGGCGACATCACCTTGCCGCCGATCGACGGGGCTTTCGCGACCGCCGCATCGACGTCGGGCACGGTGCAGTAGCCGAGCCAGCAGGGCGGCGTCTTCGCCCCCGGAGGCGGGGCGATCGCGCCGGCCACCTGCACGCTGTTGGCGCTGAAGATGGTGTACTTGGCGCCGGGGCCCATTTCCCTCTCGGTGCTCGTCCAGCCGAGGAGCTCGCCGTAGAAGCCGAGCGTGGCTTTCGGATCGGGAGTGACGAGCTCGTGCCAGACGAACCGACCTTGGGTGTGCTTGCTCATGTTCTCGCTCCTTGCATGACGCGACGGGCCTTCCGTCACGGTGCCCGAGGGTCGCGCCCTGGGGTCTTCATCGAGAGGTCGAACGAGCCACGCGAGGATCGACAGGCCAGGCGACTTTTCTTTCCGAAGGGGCTCCGGGCCGTGGAGGATGCAGCCAAGTGCGCGAAATCACGCGGTCTCGAGCGCGTGGCGACGGTGACGCCACCAGGCGAACGCCGACGCGTATCCCTGCACCGACATCACCACCAGGATGCCGTCGTAGGGAAGTCGGAGCCGGGCCTCGCCGAAGATCACCAGCGCGGTGACGATCAGGGCGAGGAGGTGCGTGGCCATGACCGCAGCACCGATCGTGAGTGGAGACGCCATCCCGCCATCTCGCCGCCGACGCCTCACTGCGGCCACGAACCCGATGAGCGACCCTGGCACCAGGACCACGAACCCGACGATCGACGCCACGGTGGCGACCGGCCCCTTGGTGGGCCACGGCGTGTTGTAAAACCATAGCATCAGCAAATGGGATGCGGAATACTCGATCTGCCTCCACGGGCCGGTCGTGGCCACGCAGTCCCTCGCCAGCGCGTAAGCGGGCGCTTCTTGCCACACCTCGGCATCGATCACGAGGTGCGTGTCCTTCGCGCTATCGAGCGAGATGATCGGCGCGAACCCGTGTCTCTCCGCGTGGTGGTAGAGCGCCGAGAAAGGAGGCGGCGTGTAGGTCGCGTGCGGCGTCTTCGCGGCAGTGAGGCTGAGCGGATGGCAGCGACCGAGGGCGAGATTGAAGGCCCCATTCGTCGAGACGAGCCCGCGCGACCCCGTGTGATAGACGACGCGTTCCGCCGAGAAGACGAGCGTCGCCACGATGGGTAATGCCATGGCGACGATCTGCAATGCGAGACCGGCTCGGCGCACGGGGGCATGGTCGGCCTTCGGTGCCGAGGCTCGTCTCGAAAAGAGGAGCAGCAACACGAAGATTGCGGCTGCCGAGAGAAGAATCTGTGGCCGGAACGTGGCTCCGAGCCCGAGTGCCACGCCGAGCCACAGGGCATCGAGGATCCGGCGCTCCGACACGAGCCGCATGGCGAGCAGCGTGGACGCCGCGATGGCCACGGAGACAGGCGTCTCACTGAGAACGAATCCCCCGTGCTGGATCAGCGGCGGATAGAGGGCCAACGCGAGCCCTGCGATCCATGCGCGCGCGCGCCCCGACGAGCGAGGGTCTTCGGTCACGCCGCCTCTGTCGAACACGCGCTTGGCCACGGCGTGGAAGAACCCGACGGTCATCGTGCCCAGCGCCGCATAGGTCGTCGCGATGGCCGTGCGGTTGTCGACGCCGAACACGCGGTCGATGGCGGCGACGAGAAAATGCGTCCCGTAAGGAAAGAAGGTCGAAAGCGGTGACTTCGCCATCGGGTTGGCGATCACCGAACGCGCTCGCGACAGGTAGCCCGCCATGTCCGAGGTCGCGAAGTCGAGTGGATTGTGGATGGCGAGCCCGTAGACGAGCCTCGCCGCCAGCGCGACGAGAACCACCACGAGCCGGTCGTGCTCTCTCGCCCAGCCGAAGAACCTCGCGCGCACCATCGTGCCTGGCGGTAGGGCCATGTGGAGCGCGCGTCGCCCGTCAGATGTGCGTCAACGTGCCGGCGCGGTAGTCGGCGAATGCCTGGTCGAGCTCGGCTTCGTCGTTCATCACGAAAGGCCCGCGTCGCGCGACCGGCTCTCCGATCGGCTGCGCGGCCACGAGCAGAAGGCGTGCGCCATCGGCTCCGCCTCGCGCGCGAAACATCGGGCCGTTGCCGAGCACGCCGATCTGACCGCGCCCCACCACCGAGCCTTCGCCACCGATCTGCGCGCTACCCTCGAGCCCGTAGGCGAAGGCGGCGTGGCCGGAAGGGAGCTCGTGCTCGAACGTCTGCCCGGGCTCGATCGAGACGTCGATCATCGTCGGTGCGACCACGATGCCGTCGACCGGGCCACGTTCGTTCTGGAGCTCGCCGGCGATGAGGCGAACGCGCGCGCCCGACACGCCGACCTCGACGATTCGATCGGGCGAGATGTCTTGATAGCGAGGCTTCACGAGCTTCCGGGCGCGCGGCAGGTTGACCCAGAGCTGAAGCGCCCAGAAGAGCCCGCCGTCGGTCTTGGGCATCTCGGAGTGGACGATGCCGTGGCCTGCCGTCATCCATTGCGCGCTGCCGCCCACGAGGCGGCCGTGGTTGCCCTCGCTGTCTCTGTGCTCGACCGCTCCCGAGATCACGTAGGACACCGTCTCGAACCCGCGGTGCGGGTGGTTGGGAAAGCCTCGTTCGTAGTCTTCGGGCCGGTCGGAACGGATATCGTCGAGCAGGAGGAAGGGATCGACGAGCGAGAGCGCGCGCCCCCCGATGGTGCGTCGCAGATGCACGCCGGCGCCCTCGGTGGTGGGTGCTCCGTCGACGACCCCGACGACCGATCGGGCCTCGGTCGACCAGGCGCTCGGCTGCGGTCGGTCGGCCTCGTGGCAGGCGAAGAGCGAAAGCGACGTGGCCGAGCCGCCAACGAGGAGCTGCCTGCGCGAGAGGCGCGAATCCCCGCACGGAACGGGCGACGATGAAAGATCGGTGCGACCCATCGAGCGACTCAAGGGCCGAAATGTAGCATGCCCATGTTGCCCTGTCGGCCAGGCGACGGTGTCTTGCGAAGTCACGGACCCGCTGATAGCGGTGAGATCATGCGCGCAGTCATGGGTCGGAAATCGTCCTCGCTCGTCGAGGGTGGGGTGGCCTTCCTCGTTTGCGCTCTCGGGCTCGCTGCCTGCGCCAAGGGCGCGACCATCGACGATGGCATTGGTGGAGCGTCGGACCTCGCCGATGGCGTCGGCCCAGGCGTGGGCTCGGGCACGGCGACGCATGCCGCCAGCGGCTCGAATGGCGCGAGTGGAAGCTCGCACAGTGGCGCGGCTTCCGGTGGGTCGACGTGCGGCGATGGCGTCGTCCAGGCTGGCGAGGCTTGTGACGACGGCAATGCCAGCGACACCGATGGGTGCCTGTCGACGTGCAAGCTGGCGAGCTGCGGCGATGGGTTCGTCGAGGCCGGTTCCGAGGAGTGCGACGACGGCAACGGCGACGACACCGATGCGTGCCTCTCGACTTGCAAGCTCGCCAGCTGCGGAGATGGCTTCGTACACGCTGGCGTCGAAGGCTGCGACGACGGAAACACCGACGACACCGACGCCTGCGTCTCGAGCTGTCAGCCCGCGGCGTGCGGTGACGGCCACCTCGAGGCGGGCGTCGAGGCCTGCGACGACGGCAATGGCATGAGCGGCGATGGATGCAGCGCTTCCTGCGTGGTCGACCTCGTCAAGCACGGCCCCGACCACACGTTCGGCGCGCTCACGAGCGCTTTCTACATCACGCAGTTCAACTGCTCGAACAGTGGCGGCGACCCGGCGGGCGACGCGCTTTGGTTCTGCCAGCACTTCTACCAGGCGTCTTGCACGGCCGAGCCTGGCGTCACCGCCACGTCTTCGTCGTCGAACCCGATGATGCACTCGGGAACCAACTGCAACAGCCCCGACCCGGGTGGAAACGCGATCGCCGGCACGTCGTGCATCGGCGGCCCCTGCAAGATTGGCAACTACACCGGGCCTCTCGGCGGGATCACCAACATCGTCTGCGACTGCCCGCTCTGATCGCCACTGTCAGGTGACCGCTGCTTCGTGCGTCGGGATCTCGTTCGTCGGGCATTGCCTCGACGGGAGGTCGTCATGAGCCGTTCATCCGAATCCGTGGTCCTCGAGATACGCGCCGCCGAGGGCGGGGCCGATGCCAAGCTCCTCGTCACCGAGCAGCTCGCTGCCTATGCCCGAGCCGGAGGCCGGGGTCGTCTTTGAGGTGACGCTTCTCGAGCAGCGAGCAGGCATCGCCCTCGCGCTCTTCGAAGGCCCCGGCGCGCGGGCATTGTTCGCCAGGGAATCGGGCGGTCATCGCTGGCAGCGCGTCCCACCCAACGACCGGCATGGCCGCGTGCAGACGTCGACGGTGACCGTAGCCGTGCTCGACGTCGATGTGCCCAAGGCCTGGGTGCTCGACGAACGCGAGGTCGAGATCAAGAAATCGCTCGGCACGGGCCCCGGCGGTCAGCACCGAAACAAGACGGAGTCGTGCGTCACCGCCACGCACCGACCCACCGGAACGTCGGTCCGTGTCGACATGCGGTCGCAGCATCAGAGTCTGGCCATGGCCATGCGCATCCTCGCGGCGCGGCTCGGCGACGAAGCTGCTCGACGCGACAAGGCCGCGCGCGATGCCGAGCGTCGCTCGCAGGTCGGAAGCGGTATGCGCGGTGACAAGGTCCGCACCTACCGCACGCAGGACGATCGAGTCACCGATCATCGCACCGGCGCCACCACGAGCCTGAAGGCGTGGATGCGCGGCGATTGGTGATCGCGTCAGGGTGCGCCGAGCGGGTGTTGCTTTCGAAGCGGTAATCCAGCGCGCTCCTGGGCCAGCGTCGCGGCGCACGTCTTCTCCGCGAGGTCGGCAGGCTGGCGCTGCTTCCAGCCGTTCACGATCCCCTTCCAGGACGAGCACTCTTCGGGCAACGCGCCCGACGTCGGCGAGCACATCAACACGACGAGGCCGGTGCAGCTCGGCGTTGCTCCAGCGGGCGAACCGACCTGCGCTGCGCCGCTCGCGGTGGACGAAGCCGTCGGCGCGCTGCTCGGTTTCTCCGACGGAGCGGCGTGTGCGGTGCTCGCTGCAGATGCGGAGGGTGCCGACGAAGGTGCCGAGGCACTCGGCGCGCCACCCGGCTGTGCGGCCCCGGAGGCGCCGGGCGCAGGTGCTGCGCTCGACGATTCGGCAGACGTCGGAGTCTCCGACGGCGTTGCGGAACGGGCCGCGGGCGGTGGGCCGAAGCCGCCACGCGCGAAGAACCACGACCCCGCCGCGACACCGAAGACGGCGATCGACCCTGCGACGAAGATCGGCAGAGCGAGGGTCGCTTTCGCGGGTGGAGGAAGCGACGTGGCCGGGGCCGTGACCTGCGGCGCGCTGGACATCGCCTGCGGGGTCGGTGCCAGGGGCGCTGCCCGTTCGGTCGGTGCGAAGCCGACGTCGGGGCCGACCTCGAACGGTCTGCTCGGAGATGGACTCTGCGCGGGGTCGAAGCTCGGGGGCAGCATGACGCTCGCCGGCGCCACCCCGGGAACGACGACGGCGGCTTCCGACGCAGCCTCGCCGCTTGGCGGAGGTGAGTGCGTCGCCTCCACCGCGGCGAGCAGCGCATCGACGCTCTCGGGTCGGCGTTCGACCTTGAGGGCGAGCGCATCGCTCAGCACGCTCACCAGCGGGGCCGGGAGCTTCGCTGCCATGTCGTCGGGCACCTTCGGATCGAGCCGCGCCTGCGCGTCGCCCTCCGTCCAGGGCGGCCCGCCCGCGAGCATCACGTAGAAAAGCAAGGCCAGCTCGTAGACGTCGGTGCGCACCGTGGCTCGCGAGCCGAAGAGACGCTCGGGCGCCATGTATTGCGGCGTGCCTCGCGAAAGGCCCGCGCGTGTGGTCGTCGAGGGATCACCTTCGGTGTCACGCGCGATACCGAGGTCGAGCAGCACCAGTCGATCGTCGGGCTCGATCCAGAACACGTTGTCGGGCTTGATGTCGCGATGGATCAGCCCGTTCGCGTGCAGCGCCGCGACGCCCTCCGCGAGCTTCGAGAACAGCGGCAAGGCGGTGTCGAGCGGCACAGCACCGCGGACGAGGCGCGCCGAGAGCGTTCGGCCCGCAAGGCGGGGCATCGCGATGTAGGGCCGACCGTCGGGCAATCGCCCGTTCGAGTGGAGCGCGACGATCGCCGGGTGCGCCAGGCGACCGAGCTTCTCGCCTTCACCGAGGAAGCGTTCGACCTCGCTCGGAGAGAGGCCGAGCTCGGGATGCAGCACCTTGAGCGCGAGTGGCTCGCCGGGTGAAGCGGCCAGGTGAGCGGCGTACACGATGGCGCTTCCTCCCTCGCCGAGGAAGCCTTCGATGACGAACGGGCCGAGCTCGGCGGGAAGCATCTGGCTCGCGACGCTCGCTCGCTTTCGCTACTTCGTTTTCTTGCTCATGTCTTCCAGCACGTGGAGCGACTCCTCGAGCCAAGGATCGCGCGCGAGCTCGTCTTTCCAGGCGTCGAGCTTCTGCTTCAGCTTCTTGTCGTTGGCGGTGACCGCGGGGGCCGTGGCGCCCTCGAGCGGCTCGACGTCGAAGAGCGGTTTCTGATCCTTGAGCTTCGGATCGTTGGCATCGACCTCCGCCTTCTCCTGCTTCTTTTCCGCCTCGTAGGCCTTTCGCTCGAGAGGCTCGCGGGTCTTGTCGCGGCGAGCCTTGATGAGCTTGCTGAATGTCTCGACCTTGGCGAACACGGGGTTTGCCTTGGCGCGCGCCCCGCTGGCGGATTGCAGGTCGGGCAGCGTCCAGTCGTGCTTCACCGGAGTGAACTTGGCGGGATCGATCGCGCTCCAGGGAATCGCGTGGAACAGGGTGACCTCGCGCGAGTCGACGAACGAAGCCGGGTCGGGCAAGAGGATGTCGGGGACGACGCCCTTCAGCTGGGTCGAGCCACCATTGACTCTGAAGTACTCCTGCATCGTGATCTTGTAGACGCCGAGAGGGTCGCCGCCCGACTTGAGACGGTCGAGGTCGACGACGGCCTGCACGGAGCCTTTTCCGTGCGTGGGGCTCGTGCCGACGATCACCGCGCGCTGATAATCCTGGAGAGCACCGGCGAGGATCTCGGCAGCAGACGCGCTGAAGCGATCGACCATCACCACCAGGCGACCGGAGTAGGCGATCGACGGGTCGGTGTCGGAGAGCACCTCGACCTTGTCGTCGGCGTCTTTGGTCATGACGACCGGGCCCTTGTCGATGAAGAGGCCGCTGATGTCGCGCGCGTGGGTGAGAATGCCGCCGCCATTGCCGCGCAGATCGAGCACGACCGCACCGAGCTTCTTGTCGCGGAAGGTGTTGAGGAGCGCGCGCACGTCGTCGGTCGCGTTGCGCTCCCCGGGCTTCGGGTGCCCACCGAGCTCGCCATAGAAGCCGGGCAGATAGATGTAGCCGACCTTCTCGCCCTTCGCGCCCATCTTGAGAACGGCGCCGCGCGCATAGGTTGCTTCGATCTTGATGACGTCGCGCTTGATCGAGATCGTCTCGATGTGGCCGTCGGACTTCTTGACGGTGAGGATGACGACCGTGCCCTTGGGCCCGCGAATCATCTCGACCACCTTGTCGAGCGCCATGTCGGTCACGTCGACCGGGTCCTTCCCTTCCTGCGCCACCGCGAGAATGAGATCGCCGGCGGCGAGCTTGCCCTGCGTCCAGCTCGCACCACCGGGCACGAGATCGTTCACGACGACGTAATGGTCTTGCTCGCCGAGCGCCGCTCCGATGCCCTCGAGCGTGCCGGTGATCTGGATGTCGAAGTTCGCCTTCTCGGAGGGCGCCAGATATTCGGTGTGCGGGTCGAAGACGGCGTTGACCGCGTTGATGAACTGCTCTGCCGGCTCCAGCTTCTCGACGTCTTTCTGCCGCACGAATCGTGACTGGTAGCGAACGGCCAGCTCTTTCCGAGCCTTGTCTTCGCGCGCCTCGAACGTGGCGGGAATCGCGGCGAGCGCCTTCTCGGCCGCCTCGTCTCGCTGCGCATCTTTCGTGGCGTCTTTCTTGTCGTCCTTCTTGTCTTTGGCGGCGAGGAGGTCCTCCATCTGCTGGATGCGCTCGAGCACCTGGAGCTCGAGCACCCCGCGCCAGCGATCGCGCAGCTCGGCCTCGGATTTCGCGAAGGCGCGCTTCTTCGGATCGGTCTCGACCTCCTCGTTGGCGGTGAACGTGAACGGCTTCGAGAGCACGTCGGCCACCACGCCGGCCACGACCTCGCGACGGTGAGCGAGGAGCGCGGCGCCCTTGCGTGCCAGCACCAGATCACCCGCCTCGAGCTCGTCGTCGATCGCGCTCTCGTATTTCGAGAGGGCATCGATGTCGCTCTGCAACAGCAACAGCTTCGCGCCGTCGAGCTCCTCGATGTACTTGGGGAAGGCTTCCTTCGAGAGCGCGTCGTTGATCGGACGACGGAGCACGTGCTGCTTGGTGAGCAGTTGCAGCGTCGCCTCGGCGAGCGTGGCCTCGCGCGGATCGGCAGGCAGCGCCGGCAAGTTGTCTTCGGGAACGATCGTCGCCGAGATGGGCACCGAAGGCGCGCTGCTGCGCGGTGAGGTCGTCGTCGGCGGTGACGAGCACGCGGCCGCGAGAGCGAGGGTGAGCAGCGCGGGTGAGCTCCCGAGGAGCGCCGAAATCGAGCGTTTTCGCATCACTCGCGCAGCGTGTCATGCCCGCCCGAGCATCGCAAACACCGAAAGACCGCGTCTCGAAAACGATGGAGCATGCGCGAAGGCTCGTTCATCCTGGTGCAGCTCGCCGCGTCGTCGAGCTTCGAAGGAGGATCGGATCATGCCTTCTCTCAAGAGTGATCTCGCGTTTGCCGAGGCGCGTGCAGAGGTCGAGAGACGCGCCGACGGATCGATGATCATTCGTTCGCCCGAGCCGCTCCGCCCCTACTCGCGCTGCGTGGGCGAGTGGCTGGTCGACTGGGCCGAGCGCGCACCGGATCGCATCTTCGTCGCGGACCGAGCGGGCGATCGATGGAGAGAGGTCACCTATCGATCGGCGCTCACGTCGGTGCGACGCATCGCGATGGGCCTGCTCGAGCGCGGGCTCGACGCGCGCCGCCCGGTCGCCATCCTCTCGGACAACGACGTGGACCACGCCCTCGTCGCGCTGGCGGCCATGCACGTGGGTGTTCCGGTCGTCCCTATCTCACCTGCCTATTCGCTGCTCTCGAAAGACTTCGCCAAGCTTCGGACCATCTTCGATCTGGTTCGGCCGGGACTCGTGTTCGCCAGGGACCCGGCGCGCTTCGGTGAGGCACTGGCATCGGTGGGTGCCGTGGCGACGCCTTTGGAAACGCTCTCCGAGAAAGAGGCCGACGTGCGGGTCGACCGCGCCTTCGAAGAGGTGGGCCCCGACACACTCGCCAAGATTCTCTTCACCTCGGGCTCGACCGGAGAGCCGAAGGGCGTGAAGAACCCGCAACGCATGCTCACGTCGAGCCAGCAGGCGATGGCCCAGGGCTGGCCCTTTCTCGAGACGCGACCGCCCGTGCTCGTGGACTGGCTTCCCTGGAATCATACCTTTGGCGGCAATCACAACTTCAACCTGGTGCTTCGCAACGGCGGCACGCTCTACGTCGACGACGGCAAGCCGGCCCCGGGTCTCATCGAGAAGACGGTGAAGAACCTCTCCGAGATCTCGCCGACCATGGTCTTCAACGTGCCGCGCGGGTTCGATCTGCTGCTTCCCTTCCTCGAGAGCGACATGCGGCTCCGTTCGAAGTTCTTCCAACGTCTCGAGGTGGTGTTTTATGCGGCCGCCGCGCTTCCGCAAAACCTCTGGGAACGCCTCGAGCGCCTGGCCATCGAGGAAAAAGGCGGTCATCTGGCGATGCTTTCGGCCTGGGGCTCGACCGAAACGTCGCCGCTCGCGACGCAGGTGCATTTCCCCATCGAGCGCGCCGGCGTCGTCGGCCTTCCGGTCGCTGGCTGCGAGCTCAAGTTGGTTCCCATCGCCGACAAGCTCGAAGTGCGCGTTCGAGGGCCGAACGTGACACCCGGATACGTCGAGCGCGACGATCTGACGCGCGCGGCCTTCGACGATGAGGGCTTCTACATCACCGGCGACGCCATGAAGCTTCGTGAACCCGAAAGCCCCGAGCGCGGGCTCGTGTTCGATGGCCGGGTGGCCGAGGACTTCAAGCTCACCACCGGCACCTGGGTGCACGTGGGGGCGTTGCGGACGCGACTCATTGCCGCCTGCGACCCCGTCGTGCAAGACGCGGTGATCACCGGACACGATCGCAACGACATCGGCGCGCTCGTCTTCTTGACCGCGGCAGGGCTTGCGATGTCGCCCGATGTGGTTCGCGTCCGGATCGCGAGTGCGCTGGCGGCGATGGCGGCCGAGACGGGAGCGAGCTCGAGCACGGTGCGACGGGCGATGGTGCTCGACGAGCCGCCGTCACTCGATGCTGGCGAGATCACCGACAAGGGCTACATCCATCAGCGCGCCGTTCTCGAGCGGCGCGCAGCGCACGTCGAATTGCTCCATGGAGCAGGCGAGCGCGTCATCGGAAGCGAACGAAAGGAAGCTACATGACGGTCACGGTCGTGGTGGGAGTCGGTCCAGGTCTGGGTGCAGGGCTCGCGCGTCGGTTCGCTCGCGAGGGGCACCTGATTGCCCTCGTCGCACGCAAGCTCGACTTCTCGCAGACGCTCTCCAAGGAGCTTCCCGGCTCGAAGGCTTACGCGTGCGACGTGGCGAAGCCCGACGAGCTGAAGGCCACGTTTGCGTCCATCCGCGCCGATCTCGGCGACCCCGAGAACCTGCTCTACAATGCCGGCTCGGGCACGTGGGCGACCGTCGAGGAGATCAGCGTCGATGACTTCGAGCACGCCTGGAAGGTGAACGCGCTCGGATCGCTGATTGCCTCCCAAGAGGTGATTCCGGCGATGAAGCGCGCGAAGAGGGGCAACATCGTCTTCACCGGGGCCACCGCGTCGCGCCGAGGCAACGTGAAAACGGCGGCGTTCGCTCCAGCCAAGGCCGCGCAGAAGAGCCTCGCCGAATCGATGGCGCGCCATCTCTGGCCCTCGGGCATCCACGTGGCGCTCGTGATCGTCGATGGAGCCGTCGCATCCGAACGCTCGCGCAAGAACCTCGGTGACCGCCCCGAGAGCTCGCTCATCCAGCCCGACGACGTGGCCGAGACCGTGTATCAGGTCACGAAGCAAAACGAGTCGGCGTGGTCATTCGAGGTCGAGGCACGGCCCTCGGTGGAGAAGTGGTAGCGCGCCCTGGCGAAGGAGCGCGGAATGCAGCTCAGCCCGAGGCCTCCCGAACGATGCGGTCGGGGTCGCCGAGGAACTCGAAGTGCATCGTGTCTTCCAGGGTGTCGTAGCCGAGCCAGTAGAAGCCGAAGCTTTCGAACGAATCCACCCAGCACTTCGGCAGCGATGTGCGCTCGAACGGTGAGTCGACGGGCTTTTTGCAACGAGGCCATTCACTGAGGCCCGACACGCAACCGCAACACGAGTTCTTGTCGAAGTCGATGTCGAGCGCGATCCCGTACATGTGGTTCGACACCTCGTCGTTGTGGAAGGTGTTCTTGGTGCGCAACCCGTCGAGAAGCTTGGGCTCGTAGGGTGTGTCGGCGCATTGGTCGATGATCTTCGCCTCGACACATCCGAGCGCCACGAGCACGCGGCGGTTCATCTTCACCCCGACGCCGAAGAACTTGGCGCCCTTCGCATAGTCGTGCGGCGTGCGCTGGTTCCACGAAGGCTCACCGAAGCCCTCTACGTAGCCATAGTGGCGGGTGCGATACTCGATGGCCTTTCGCGCAAGCACTCTCCGCTCGGCGGCCTCTTCCTTGTCTATCCCAGGGCCGACCACGTAGCTCCCCCGAATCAGAAACTCCTGGGGCGGTTGCTCGTTGCACGCATAGAGCTTGGGGGCAGGTGAGACTGCGGCTGCGATCGATGGTGCCGAGCTGGGCTCCACGAACGGTGCAGGCACTTCGGTCGATGCTGGCGCCGGAGCATTCGTCGCCTCGAGCACGAGGAACGGATCCGTTGCGGCCAGAGGTCGCGCCTGGTCCACGGCCGAGGGGCGGCATGCGCCGAGAGCCGCGAGCGTCACGACCATGCCGAGGCGAAGCGTCTCCCGAAGCATGCGCGTGCAGAAGAACGCACGGCAGCCCCGAGGTTAGTCCCGAGCCCTCGTCACTTCCGGATAGGCCGCGCGCAAACCGGCTGCGACCCTTCTCAGGGCCACCTCGAGCGGGGAACGCTTCCTCCACACGAGAGCGATGGTTCGACTCGGAACCGGGGCGGCGAACTTGCGAATGCGAAGATCGGCGCGACGCGCCTCGGTCGGCACCGAGACGGCCGGCAGCAAGGTCACGCCCGTCCCACCGGCCACCATCTGCACCAGCGTCGAAAGGCTCGTCGCCCGGAACTCGAGCTCGCGCGCGTTGGCGGTGGAGCACACGGCGAGCGCCTGCTCGCGAAAGCAATGCCCGTCGTCGAGCAGCAGCACGTTGGCGTCGGCGAGATCTCGCGGCGTCACCGGTGATGCTTTCTTCGCGAGCGCATGCCCGCGAGGCGTGACGAGCACGAAGGGGTCTTTTGCCACGACATCGCGCTCCACGTCGCCGATGTCGGCCTCGAGCGCGAGCAGCGCCGCATCGAGCGTCCCCTCGTCGAGCGCCTTCAAGATCACCTCGGTCTTGTCTTCGAGCCAGGCGAACGTGATGCGCGGAAGGTCGGCCCGAAGGAGCGGAGTCGCCGTCGGCAAGAGATAAGGTGAGATGGTCGGGATGACTCCGATGCGCAGTGTGCCCACCAGCGGGTCGCTGACGCGCTTCGCTGCCTGGACGAGATCATCGGCCCCGACCACCAACTGTCGCGCGCGCTCGACGACCTCACGCCCCGCCGCAGTGACGAGCACCCGTCGACGATCCCGCTCGAAAATGCGCACGCCGAGGCCGCTCTCCACCTCGGCAATCTGCGCGCTGAGGGAAGGCTGCGACACGTGGCAGCGCTCGGCGCCGCGACGGAACGAGAGCGCGTCGGCCACCGCCACCACGTATTGGAGCTGTCTCAACGAGAAGGGATGCGGCCCGAAGCTCATGAGCCGAGCTCAGCCGAACTGGTGGCCCGAGACCCGCACGTCGAGGAGCGAATCGGAGAAGGTGTTGCGACCTCGATCGGAACCAGCGGCTCCGGCGACGACCATGAACGGTAGGAGGTGCTCTTCACGCGGATGGCAAAGCCGGGCAGCGGGGGCCTCGCTCCACTTCACGAGCGCGGCATCGCGTTCTTCGGCGGGGAGCGCGGCGATCTGGTTGAGCCAATCGTCGAATGCCTTCGACGAGGCGAGCGACGTCGCGCCGCCATTGAACCCGCGCATGTTGTGGTAGCTCATGCCGCTTCCCACGATGAAGACGCCTTCGTCTCGGAGTGGGGCCAGCGCCCGACCCATCGCGAGGTGCTCCTTCGGATCGAGCCCCTTCTTGAGCGAGAGCTGCACGGTGGGCATGTCGGCCTCTGGATAGGTGAGCTTGAGCGGCACGAACGCGCCGTGATCGAATCCGCGCTCCGCGTCGGCGCCAGTCTCGAAGCCGGCTGCTCCGAGGAGCGCGCGAACGCGATCAGCGAGGGCAGGCTCACCCGGCGCCGGCCAAGTGAGCTCGTAGGCCGCCTGCGGAAAACCGAAGTAGTCGAAGAGGAGCGGAGGATGCGCCGAGGTCATCACCGTAGGCACCGCCTCTTCCCAGTGTGCCGAGACCACCAGCACGGCCTTCGGTGGAACGGGCGGCACCTCGTGCAGCGCGCGGATGTAGCTTTTGAGACGACCGAGCGCCAACGCATCCCCGAAGCCGGTCTCGACGAAGGGCCACGGCCCACCGCCGTGAGGCACCGACACGACGGGCATGCGCGGGGCCTTGATCAGGCTCGAAGGGCGTTCGCCGATAGGGGTGCTGTCGCTCATGGACGGCAAGGTAACCGTGCGGTGAGCCGATGGCGATGTCGCTGCGCGCAACCTCGTGTTGCAAGCGCGACAACGGCGCTCAAGGAACGGTCGTCTGACACCCCAGCTGGATGTCGAGCTCGGCGGTCAGGTCTTTCTTCAGCTTGTCGCAGCTGCCCGGGCACAAGAGGATATGCGTCGGGTTCGCGTCGTCGTCGTAGTACCAGCCGTCGCCACTGGCAGGGCAAGCAGCGAGGTCTGCCACCTTCGGGAAAAACTGAGGCGCACTCATGTCGCCAGGTTTGTACTCCACGTTGACCAGGCCGAAGTCTTCCTGCATGTCGGGTGGCGGCTCGGGGATCTCGTAGGTGCAAGGCAGCGCCGCGCCGCGAATGGTGTTCATCGCCTCGAGAAAGCTATCGGTTGCATCGGCATCGAGATCGACGTGGAACGCCGACGTGGTGCCGCCCGCCTCGGCGATTCCGTCGAGGATCGTGAGGGCGGGCCCCACTCCGATCACGAACGTCTTGATGCTCGGCGTGCCGGCGAAAGCCGTCGCAGCGACTGCATCGATATGATCCTGATCGATGTCGCACTCGGCCGGCTCACCATCGGTAGCAAAAGCAACGACGGTCACGTGCGTCGGGTTGTCGGTCTCCCACTTCTTCGCGTAATCGACCGCGCCCTGCAATGCTGGATGAGTGGGCGTGTTGGTTCCGGGGGAATGGGCGGACATCGAGCCGACCACCGCATTGGCATTGCCGGGGAGCGGCGCAATGGCGACGTCTGCCCAGGCGTAGTCCGAGGCGTCGCACGAATCGATATCGGGGTTGAACGTGGTCCCGCAGACGCCCTGCGGAAGACACATCGTGCACCCGTCCATGCAATCGCCGTCGACCCCGCACGCCTGTTGCGGGCAGCCGTGCACCGACGGATCGGGCAACCCGAAGAACTGCATGCCCACGCCGATGCCCTCGGAGGTGGGTTGATTCACGAACGCGGCCAGCGCCGTCTTCACCGTATTCCAGCGCGACATCGTGTTTCCCGCGTCGAGGTTCATCGAGCCCGACTGATCGAGCATGACGAAGATGTCGAGCGGGATGGGCTCGGCCTTGAAAAGCTTACCCGCGCACGCGCCACCGATGCCCGATGCGTTGCTGCTCGCGTCATCGGACGACGTGGCGAATCCATCACCCGTCGTGCTCGTGGCCGGTGCAGCGCCGCCGTCGTTCGACGTCTCCTTGCCCGCGGCACACCCACCCGCGATCGCGAAACCCACACCGGCGAACGCACCGAGAAAGAGAAGAGACCGAGCCATGAAGCCTCCTGCTGATCACTTCCCATTATGCTCCAGAACCCCGCCGACGAGGTACCGATGCCTGGACGCGGCTCGGTCCACGGACGCGGCTCGGTTCATGGCCGCATCGGTGTCCTCGTCCGAACGTCCGGCGGCACGAGCCCGTTCGCGTCGAATGGTCGAGAACGCGGTCGCGCGGTGGCGCTCGGTGGCGGAGTCTGCCTGGCACGCAGGTTGAATCACAGCGGCCGCAAGGAACTTGGAGCTCATGATTCTTCCCCGCGAGACGACTTCCGCCCGGCGCATCGAGAGCCTCATCGAAGAGGTCCTCCGCGAGGAACAAGACCGGCTCCCCATCGCCCAAGCCCGCTGGCAGCATCTCTTCGACGAGGAGCGCGACACCATCGTCGACGTCCCCTCGTTCAAGGCCGGCTGAGCCACGGCTCGAACGGCGCCTCGCTGCGTTGGCTGTCCTCGGCGGTGTGTCACACTTCGTGATGGCTGCTGCGATCGTCGACACCCTCGCGCAAACCCTCGTCTTGCAATCGCTGCTCGACGAGCTACGTCGGAGCTTCGGCGGCTTCGACATCCTGGACCACTGGCAGCAAGGTGAGTTCCATCACGACGTGATCTTGCGCGTCGACCCGAGGGACGCGCTGCCTGGCGCATTCCTGGTGGTGGCCACCAATTGCAACGGCGGCGTGAAAGAGGTGCTCTGCTTCGAGGAGCGACCGTCTCGAGGCGCGCTCTGGAAGCATCGGTGCCCCGACAACGCCGAGTTCTCCGGCTCGCTGCCGACCATTCTCGCGCGCGCCCACACGGTGCATTGGTTCGACCCCTGCGAGCTGCTCTTGCCCGATGCGAGAAGCGAGCTGCGCGAGGAGTTCCGCGAACGTCAGCCCGGAGGTGGATGGGTCGCGAGGTCGTGTAACATGGGCAGGTGAGAACCTCCTTCGCGTCGCCCACGTTCGTCGGCTGGGCCGGCATCGCCTTCGTGTTCTCTGCAGCCTGTGGCGACGACACTGCCGGCTCCGGAGGTGCGAGCTCGGCCAGCACCACCATTGCGACGGGCGCTGCGCAGAGTGCAGCTACCGGCGCCACGAATGCGTCTTCCTCGAGTGGCGCATCCGAGGGGGGCGGTGGAAGCGCACCCGTGGGCGACCCGCTCTTCGTCGCCGTGGGCTATGGGGGCCGGCGGATGTCGTCGCCCGACGGCGTCACCTGGTCGAACGACGTGATCGTCGACGTGAACGGTGGCGACGACGACAACCTCTTCCGCGGCGTCGGCTTCGTCGGAGGCAAATTCGTCGCCGTGGGCGGCTCCAGCGCCGGCCAGATCGCCCTCAGCGCCGACGGCGCCACCTGGGAATTCCAGACGCCCGGCACCAGCTGGCTCGCCGACGTGGTCGAGCTGGGAGGCACCCTGGTCACCGCCGGTGGCAATGGCCTCAAGCAGCGCTCGACCGACGGAGGCGTTGTCTGGACCGACCAGGCACCTTACCTCGCGGGCCATTACCGCGGCATCGCTGCCGGCAATGGCGTGGCCGTCGCGGCCGGTCACACCTACGACACCGATCCCCCGCAGGGCCTGAGCTCGACGACCACAGATGGCATCACCTGGACCGCGGAGGAGAAGGGCGGCGCGGCGTTCGGATCGATCGCATTCGGCGCGGGTCGGTTCGTCGCGGCGGGCGACAATCGTTGCGCCGTTTCAGCCAATGGCCAGGGGTGGTCCGATTGCAATGGCGTGAGCGGTGGCGGCCTCGATCACGTCGTCTTCGTCAATGGCCAGTTCGTCATCGGTAACGCCAGCGGTTACTTCGAATCGAGCGATGGACTTGCCTGGCAACACGTCGACGGTGACCACCGATCGGTGAGCGCTCATGGCAATGGCCTCTATGTGGCGCTGGGCTGGCCCGACCATATTTACACCTCCCCCGACCTCGTCACCTGGACGGAGCAGACCCACGAGCCGGGGCCCGCGTTCGTCGAGGTTGCCTTCGGACACGTCGTTCACTGAAGCTCGGCGGGCGCTCGCTCGGGCGCCAGCGAACCGAGGTGCGTCTCGGGATCGAGGAACCACCCGAGGGCCAGATGAGGATCCGTCGGAACGACGAGAGGGTTGTCTTTGCGTCCAAGACGGAGGTTCGGACCCTCTCTATGTTTTCTCCTGCTAGGCGCGTGGGTCCAGTGTCGCCGTAGCGTCTTTCGCGCTCACGATGCGTGCGAGCGCCCGACGCATCGTCTCTGGAATGGGCACCGGCCGGCGCGTCTCACGGCCGACGAAGACGTGGACGAACGACCCATGCGCCGCGGCGTCGTCGCCCGTCTCTCGAAACACGGCAACGCCGTAGGTCACCGAGCTCGTGCCCAACCTGTCGACACGCACTCCGACTCGAACGCGCTCGGGATAGGAGATGGGCGCGCGATAGGTGCAGCGCGACTCCACCACCAGGCCGATGACCGGGCTCTCTCGCACTTCGAGCCCGCCTTCGCCGATGAGGTACAGGTTCACCGCGGTGTCGAAGTAGCTGTAGTAGGCAACGTTGTTGACGTGCCCGTAGACGTCGTTGTCCATCCAGCGCGTCTCGAGGGAAGCGAACCAGGAATAGCGATCGACGGTCTCTTCTGGAGGCGTTTGCGATTTCATCGAGGCAAGGCTCGTTCTCGGATGGCTCTTCACCAGTAGTACAGGGCGCCGCGGAAGAGGGCGGACACCTCTTCTCTTCCCGTCTCGCACGGGGCGTTGTCGAGCAATCTTTTCTGCGGCAGTGTGCCGGCGACCAGCGCATCGATGTCGCTCTCGGCGAAGCCCACGCCCCCCACGCCGTTGGGCATTCCAAGCTCCCTCATTCGATCGATCAGCGTGCGCGAGAGAATCTCTCCGGCGTCGCTCGGCGTGGCGCCGCGCACGTCGGCCCCCAGCCAGCTGGCGGCTTCGAGATGGCGTTCTGGGCTGCGAGGCGCGGTGTATCGAAATACCGCAGGTGCATTGACCACCACCGACATCCCGTGCGGCACCATTGCGCCGCTCTTCGGATAACCCATGGGCGAGAAATCGCGCACGAGGCCGGCCACTGCATAGCTCATCGCGTGCGGAACGTGGACACCGGCATTGCCGAAAGCGATTCCCGCGAGCGTGGCGGCCCACATCACCGCTTCTCGCGCCTCGCGATCGCCCATGTCGGAGACCGCCCTCGTGAAATAGGTGCCGAGGAGCTCGAGCGCCTCCTTGCATCCCAAGTCGCTCCATCGATTCGCGCCCTGGCTCATGGGCCGAAGCGAAGGTCGCTCGGGTGACGTTCTCCGCGTGAATGGCCGCGCCGTATACGATTCGAGCGCGTGGCAGAGCACGTCGAAGCCGCTCGCAGCCACGACCTCGAGCGGCAGCGTGTCGGTGCATGCCGGGTCGACGAGGGCTTCCGTGGGCCTCAGATGGGGCGATGCAATAGCAGTCTTTGCGCCAAGGCTCTCGAGATCGAAGACGGCGATGCCGGTGACCTCGCTGCCGGTGCCGGAGGTGGTCGGGCAGGCGATGTGCGGAGGGAGCGGGCCTGGAACCGGGCGCGCGCCACCCACCGGTGCATTGACGTGATCGAGCAGCTCTCCCGGAAAGCGCGCGTAGAGGCTGGCCGTCTTGCAGGTGTCGATGACCGAGCCACCTCCGAGCGAGACGTAACCGTCGACCTTGGCGCGCTGGGCAAAGCGAATGGCCTCGCGCATCGAGCCGTCGGTGGGCTCGACACGCACATCGGAAAACACCACCACGTCGACACCGGCGCGCCGCAGCGATGCGCGCGCCGCGTCGCAGTGCTCGAGCACCTCGATCCTCGGGTCGGTGAAGAGCGCCACGGTCGACAGACTCAGGGCTTTGGCGCGTTCACCGAGCTCGACCAGACAGCCGCGCCCGAAGGTGATCCGCGATGCGTCTACGGTGAACGCTCCCTCGAAGCCCGGCTCGGCGACATAGGCGTGGTGGCAGCTCACCCGGCGAGGCTATTCCCAAAGGAGCGAGGCTTCGAGCGTGTACGTTCTCGAATGGTGTTTCGCGCGGTGTAGGGCGCAGACCGCAGACTTTCTGCCGCCACTTGCGAAACACGCGGACGTTTCCCCTCGACGGGCAAGGCAAGCAGCTCCGGATCAGCGGTGAGATCCAGTGGATTCAGGCAGAGGGCGGCCCCCGCGCATCTCCCTCCCTGCATCGAGTGAAGGCGCGCTGCCGCTAGAGAATCGTGAAACCGGTGCCGGTATCGCCGAGGAGCTCGGCCTTGGCCAGCGCCCGCAGCTTGGTGGCTCGTGCGCGGAAGGTGCGGCCGCGGCTCGCGTGCGTGCGCGCGCGGCCATCGGCCTGCGCAGCCTCACGGTCGGCGGCGCTCGCACGCGCGAAGAGGGACGATCCGTCGATCTCGGGAAAGAGCCGGGCGCGCTCGCGAAGGGTGGAGGCGAGCTGGCGCTGCTTCTTCGCCGTGATCTGCGCGCTTCGCGCCTGGGCCTCCTCCTGCACCGCGTCGGCGTCGGCATCGCGGGCCGCCTCGAGCAAGCTGTCGACCCGGTCGGGCTCGAAAGACGCGTCGCCATCTCCCGAGGTGGGGCACGCCGACGCGACCGCCGACGGGACCATGAACGGAATCACCAGGGCAACCACACCGAATACGCGGGAAAAAATCATGATTCGCCTCCTCGTCGGATCCACGTGCCCGGGTGTCGGCCGCCCGTGACCAAAAAACGCAGCTCGAGAGCTCGGCGGGTTTCCACAGCGGGATCGGCCAGGCGCCCGAAAGTGGCCTGTTGCCCCGGCGCGGGTAATTCCCTAGGCAATCGATGCGACCTTCTCATGCAACTTCGCCTCAGTCGCATCTCACAAGCAGATGATGCTTGCCACGAACTGGACCGGTCGGCAGAGTCACCGCCTGCCGAGCCTTCATCGGCAACGAGAAAGGGCCCTCCATGAACACTTCGATCCGTCTTGGTCTCGTCCTCTGCGCCCTCGGCGTTTTCGCAGGGTGCACCACCGAGGAACCCACCGCAGATCGGGAGACCAGCTCGCCCGACGAGGAGGCGATGTCGGCTGGCCACGCTTGTCGCACGTTCGGCAATCCTCGGCTCACCAAGGGCTGCGATGCGGGTGAAACGTGCGTTCCCACCGCGTGCACGAACTCGATTCCTCCGAGCTGTATCGGCACCTGTGAAGCCGCACCCGAGGCCGACTCGAAGCGTTGCGACGTCACCGGCAGCCCGCCCGTCACCACCGGATGTGACGAGGATCAGGAATGCGCGGTCGAGGCCTGTACCAACTCGATCCCTCCGCACTGCTTCGGCCACTGCGAATAGGCGGGCGCCCGGCCCAAGCTCAGGGCTTGGGCGAACGGCCGAAGTGGGCATCGAGCACCCGGAGCAGCTCCGAATGGAACTGGTTCGGGTGCTGGCGATGCATGAAATGCCCGCCTGGCATGCGCACCACCTCGTACGACGACGTGAAGCGCGAGGCTGCGCGGTCGAACACGCTCGGTGAAATCACGTCGTCTTCCCCGGCGAACGAGACCGAGGGGACGGTGATGCGCTTCTTGTGCGCCGCCGGGAGCCAGGGACGCAGCGCGCGGTAGTAGCCGAGCGCGGCCTCGAGCGAGCCGGGCTCGGCGAAGGCCTTCTTCACGGCGTCGGTCTCGCCCGGGGGCACCTTCCACCCAGGCGACCAACGTTGCACGAGGTCGTCGATCTGGGCGAAGTCGTTCTCGCGCACCCTCGCCGCCGCGCCGCTCCTTCTCAGACTGAAGAAATGGCGCAGTGCCCAGACGATTCGAGGCGTCGGGACCACGCCTGCAGGATGGGGGATCGACGTGGTGATCAAGAGCTCGATCTTCTCGGGGGCGAGGGCTGCCGCTGCATAGGCGGCGCTTGCGCCCCAGTCGTGGCCGACCACGACCGCCTTCGATTCACCGAGCGCCTCGATGAGAGCGAGCACGTCTCGCCCGAGCGTCTCGGCGCCGAAGTCTTCGGTCTTGGGGATCTCGGTCGGTGCATATCCGCGCGTGAACGGCGACACCGCGCGATAGCCCGCTCGCGCAAGCTGCGGGCGCGCGAGATCCCACGAGTGAGCCGTGTCGGGGAAGCCGTGCACGAGGAGAACGAGTGGCCCTTCTCCCTCTTCGAAGTAGGCGAAGCGAAGCCCGTTGGCGTCGACGAAGCGGTGGGCCGTGTCCATCGCTCCCGCCTAGCATGGTTGACGGCGCGCGAGACCGATGCCCGCGTGCGCGCTTCCGAACGACACGCCGAGGGCGGCCCATTCGAGGCCGAGGTCGAGGAGCGCGTCGGTGAGCGAAACCTTGGAAGCGCTGGCGTCGTGCTGATCGGTGTTCATGGTGAACTTCTTGGGTAGTGGGGATGCATTCGTGGATGGAGCTCCGCCGCTCGCTCGATGTGTCGAGCGACGGACATGGTCGAGGTCGTGTCGAGATCAGCTGCGCGGAACGCAGTCGTCGCAGACGAAGAGGCGAGGTGAGCCTGGAGCTCTCGGGGTGTCACTCAGCCCGAGGTGCGCGCGTTCGCCGGGCTCGAGCGGCTTCGAGCATTTCGCGCAAGCCGCCTGCTGCGCGAGAGGGTCACACCCTGGTAGGCGAACATGTCGCGCAGCGGATCGGGAGCGACCTTCTTTTTCAAGCGCTCGCGCTCGTGACCGAGCTGTTGCGCGAGCAGCCCGACTTGGTCAACGCGTTGCTCGAAGACCATCTTGCAGAGCACACCAGGCAGCGCTCATGACTCCGTGCGCCCGGCCTCGGGGTGGCTCGGAGCGCTCGTTGCCGGGACGGCGACCACGCGACCGAGCGCGAGGGCGAAGAACGCGACGCCGGGTGGTTCCTCTTCGATCGAGGGTCGAGCCTCGCAGAGAACGCGGGCGCGAAGGTCTCGTGCGCTGGTCAACGCCTCGGCATGGGGCGCGGTCATGTGGACCACCCGCTGCGCGCCGCTCTCTTCGCGGAGTATCGCGCGAAGGTGCTCACTCCCGAGCAAGCGACGGCGCACGTAGCGGCGCTCGGCCATTGCGGT
Source organism: Beijerinckiaceae bacterium (assembly GCA_965246795.1). Taxonomy (GTDB): domain Bacteria; phylum Pseudomonadota; class Alphaproteobacteria; order Rhizobiales; family Beijerinckiaceae; genus JAJXWB01. The sequence goes on from CBDFFN010000007.1 coordinate 431,146, forward strand.
TTGGTCGACGCGTCGAACCAGCCTGTCCGCCGTGAGTCCGGTCACGATCTCGACGGCCTCGGTCACCAGGCGCGAGGTCGCCACGCGAGCCGCCTCCCCGTCGACGAACGGCGTGCTCGCGACCCCACGGGCAGCGACGAGGGACTCACGCATGGCTGGATGTGCACCTTCGAGAGAGGCGAGCGCATCGAGCGTGATCGTGAGGCGGGCCACGTCGTCGATATCGAGAGTGAGCTGCCCCGAAAGCAAGACCAGGGGCGGCGTGAGCACGCCATCGCGCAACCCCATGGCGACGATCGCGCTGTCGTCCTCGGTGCTGGGGATGCCGTGGGCGAGACAGCTGGCGACACTGGCTCGTTCCCGCCCGGCGCGGCCGAGCTCTCGATCCGGGCCCGATACCGCTCGCGCAGGGTGCTCGGCGAGCACCTCTTTCCAGCGCGCATGGGTCGCGAGCCTGCCGGGCAGCGCGGCGTCGTGAAAGAGCACCTCGATGGCGATCGCGTCCGCGAGCGGAGGTGGCCGGGGTTCGACTTGCGGACGAGAACGAGCAGGCCCGCTCTGATCCTCATTGATAGGCGGCGTCGCCTGGGTCGGCAACGTCACACGCTCGGCTCGCGCGATGGATGCGTTCGCTACCATACGCTCACCGATCGAGCGACGCGGCTCGTGAACCACGACGGGTGGAAGCGACGCCGGCGCGAGCCGTTCCGGACGCTTGATCGAGAAGGGCAGGTCGGGTGCATCGGGGGCTGCGCCATGAAGCGTGATCGTTCGATCGACCTCGGGCTCGGGCTCCGGCTCGGTGTCCGGCGTTGGGCTCGGGACGAGCGCGTGCCAATCGATCACCTGCCCCGGCACGTGACGTGAAGCGAGCACGCGTGCGCCAGCTCCGGGCAACGTCGTCGACGCACGGAAGACGAGGGTCATTCGTTCCAGATCGAGATCGATGATCAGGCTGGTGGCGCTCGGCTCCACCTCGCGCCACTCGGTTCCTGTCCACGCTGCGAAGATGGGCACGATGCCGGGCAGCCGCGTCTCGATGTCGGACCGCGAGCGGGCCAGGTTGCGAAGGATGATCGGCTCGCTCCCAGCGAGGCGCCCGATCTCGCGGCGCGTCGGATCGGTCGACCGACTCGACGGCACCTCGCGCCCTTCGAACGCGCGAAGATCGAGCACGCGCACCACGCCCTGCGTGGGCCCGATCGTGTAGCGACCGTTCCTGGCGGGCGAGAGCTGATCGAACACGAGGCGACGGCTGACGAAGAAGAGCTCCGATGCGCCGACGGTGTGTCCCTCGGCGATCGCGTCGATCTCCGCACCGGCTGGTTCGTCCGAGAGCGCGGCCTTGCCTTGCGTGAGCGCGAGATCGATGGCGTGGGCGATCGTGATCGCGGTTTCCCCCACCCCTTTCGCGATGTTCACCGAGAGTCGGCCTGGAAGGAACGAGGTCGCCAGCATCTGCGCAACGCAGATTACCCACATTCGCCGAGCACTGGCCCCCTCGACGCGATGACACGTCAGGACGCGCGGACATATCCCGTCGACGCCCGGATGGCACCGACAAGCGAATCGCCCGGCGACCTACCCTCGGCCTTCCGCACCCTCTGGCTGGTCGTATTCATCAACCGCCTGGGGAGCTTCGTCGTTCCCTTCCTGGCCCTGTTTCTCACCGATGGTCGTCAGATGTCGATCACCCGGGTGGGGGCCGTCGTCGCGCTCTTCGGTGCCGGTGCGACGGTGGCCGGGCCGCTCGGAGGGGCGCTTGCCGATCGACTGGGCCGCAGGCGCGCCATCGCGCTCGGCCTCGGGCTCTCGGCTGGTTCCATGGTCCACGTCACTCTGGCGAGGTCGCCGCTCCACCTCTTCGTTGCGGTGTTCTTGCTCGGGCTCTGCGCCGACCTGTCGCGCCCGGCCACCAACGCGGCCATCGCCGATCTGGTGCCGCCCGAGCGCCGCGCCCGGGCCTTCGCTCACCTCTACTGGGCGGCCAACCTGGGCTTCGCATTCTCGAGCGTGGCTGCCGGTTGGCTCGCATCGGTGCGCTTCGAGCTGTGCTTCTACGGCGATGCCCTGAGCAGCGTCCTCGCCCTCGTGCTGGTGCTGCTGCGCCTGCCCGAGTCACGGCCGACGCACGACGAGAGGCCGCGGCTTTCGCAGCTCGTGGTTCCTCTCGCCGACCGGGCGTTCCTGCCGCTCTTCGCGGTCTCGCTCCTCGTGTCGCTGGTGTTCATGCAGTTTCACAGCACGCTGCCGCTCGACCTTCGAGCGCATGGGCTCGGCGCGCGGACGTTCGGAGCGCTCGCCGCTCTCAACTGCACGCTGGTGGTCGTGCTGCAACCGCTCACGGTGCGGGTGGCCGGCGCGCTTCGTCCCACCGCGGCTCTCGCCGTCGGAGCACTCCTCACCGGCGCAGGGTTCGGATCGTTCGCCATCGCGCACAGCCTGCCTGGCTACGTGATGGGTGTCGCCGTGCTCACCCTCGGCGAGATCGCCATGGCTCCGGCCGTTCCCGCGCTCATCGCCGAGCTTGCGCCCGCGCATCTGCGCGGCACCTACCAGGGCACGTTCGGCATGAGCTTCAGCGTGGCCGCATGTCTCGCTCCGCTCCTCGGCTCGCGTGCGCTCGACGCACTGGGGAGTGGTTGGCTCTGGTCGATGTCGCTCGTGGGCGGCTCGGTCGCCGCCCTGCTCTACATGCTCCTGCGCGCGCGGCTCGTGCGCGCCGAAGCGCACGCGCGAGCAACCACGAGAAGGGCTGCGCGAAAAGCACGATCCGTGGCAATCTCGGCGGCATGACGAAGATCGGAGTGCTCGGTTCCGGGCAAGTGGGCGATGTTCTCTCCAACGGGTTCTTGAAGCACGGCCACCAGGTCATGCGCGGGAGCCGCGACCCGTCGAAGCTCGACGCCTGGAAGAGTGGCGCCGGCGAAAATGCCAGCACGGGCACGTTCGCCGACGCCGCTGCCTTCGCCGAGATCGTCGTGCTCGGTGTGAAGGGCACGGCCGCCGAGGCCGTCATCGATCTCGCGAAGCCCGAGAACCTGAAGGGCAAACCGATCATCGACGCGACGAATCCCATCGCCGACGCGCCGCCGGTCAACGGTGTGCTGTCGTACTTCACCGGGCCCAACGACTCGCTCATGGAGCGGCTGCAGAAGAAGGCCCCCGAGGCGCACTTCGTGAAAGCGTTCTCCAGCGTCGGAAGCCCTTCGTTCGTGAACCCCGACTTCGGCGGCACGCGCCCGACCATGTTCATCTGCGGCGACGACGCGGGTGCCAAGGCCAAGGTCGTGGCGATCCTCGATCAATTCGGCTGGGAGGTCGACGACATGGGCGCGGTGCAGGCGGCGCGCGCCATCGAGCCGCTATGCATGCTCTGGTGCATCCCCGGTTTCCTCGAGAACCGCTGGACGCACGCCTTCAAGATGCTGAAGAAGTAGCTTCAGCGTTTTCGCGCGTGGGGCTATTCCAGCGTCGAGCCAGAGACTTGCGGGTCTTCGGCGGCGATGACGAAGATGCCTGGATAGCCCTGCGTCTCGAAGCAGTCGCTCGGATTGTGGCTGAGCGTCGAGTCCTTGATCTTCAGGTGCCCGGTGTGGTCGTTGGAGACGAAGAAGATCGCTCCGCCACCCTCGTTGGCGTGATTGTCGTTCATGCGAACGCCGCACAGGTCGAGGGTGAAGGTGTTGCCGTCGTTGTAGATCGCGCCTCCGCTGCCGCCGCCCGGGGTGCCCGACTTCGCCGGGTTGGCGCCATTGCCGATGGCGTCGTTGAAGGCGAAGAGGGTGTTGATCACGGTGAAAGAGACGCCGATGCTGCTGAGGCCGCTGCCGTTCGAGCAGGTGTTTCCGTAGCCGTCTTTGCCGCCGAAGGTGGAGTGCACCACGTAGACGGGCTTGCCTTGTGACTGGTCGAAGACGCGCACCGCTGCCCCACCGATGTCGGGCCCGATGTCGTCGCACACGTTGTGGAAGAAGCGCGAGTCGACGATCTTGAAGCGGCCGCCGCGCACGAAGATCGCGCCCCCACCTTCGGGGTCGCCGTCGATGGGCTGTTCCTTGGCGTTGCCGTCGATGAAGGTGAGGTGCTGCACGGTGAGAGCAGGCGAGTCCTGATCGTTGCAATGGTCGCTCGTCCACACCTGGTCTTTGTCGCAGGTGTTTTGATAGAGGATCCGGTGCTTGCCGCTGCCCGAGAGGGTGACTTTGCCGCCGCCGTCGATGACGATTTTCGGGCCCTTGTCGTTCACGATCTTGGCCGTCTCGTCGAGCTTGATGGTGATCGGGTCGGGGCCGCAGTCGAAGGTGATCACGCCCCCCGCAGCTACCGCGTCGACGACGGCTTTGCTCGTGCATCCGGCGGGCGTGCCGGTGCCGACGACGGTGGTGGGATGCGAGACGTCCTCGGCCTGCGCCTCCGGGGGAACGTCGCACTTGCCGTCGGGGTTGCCGGCAGCGGGTCCGTCGTCGGCATTGGTGTTGGGGTCACCGCCTGCGCCAGCTTGGTGATTCGCGCCCCCGAAGCCGCCCGAGCCGGCGCCATCGCCGCACGCATTCGCGCCGAGCAGGAGCACGCCGACCATCGCGAGAGAACCGGCCCAGATCGTTCGGCGCATGCAGACCCTCCAGCCAAGAGAATACACAGAAGCCGTGGAACGGGCGTGATCGCGATCGAATCAGTGACCGGAGATGTCGCCGAGCTCGATGCCCTGATGATCATTCATCACCACGAAGGGGCGCTCCTCGAAACGAAGCTTGCCCGCGCCGTCGTGCTCGATCACCTCGACCGAGGCGGGCGCGAAGCCGAGCGCGCTCTTTGCCGGGAGCGCGACGCTGAGGTGATAGGGGTAGGCGCGCTTCTCTTGGCGGCCACGCACCACGAAGGCTTCGGGCCCGTAGCCTTCGACCATGTCGGTGGTGAGCTCTCCACCCGACGGCAAGATGCGGCGCCCGCGCTTGGCCAGGTCACCGGCGCCATCGGTGATCTTCAGATCGACGTCGGTGGTGTCGGTCTCCCAGACGAGGAGCGCCCGCAGGCTGGGCTCGCTCTCGATGCGGCCGCCTGCTCCACGTGTGCGCCGATCGATCTCGGTCTTTCGTTCCGGATCGGCGTGTGCCCAGGCAGCTCCGAGAAGCCCGAGATCGGATGCGAGAATGGCTTGCGGCGCTAGGAATCGCCCGCCGGCGTGATTGGAGAGCAGCGCTCGCTCGAGCACCCGGAACGCTTCTTCCGACCTCCCCAGACGTGCCTCGGCGAAGGCGAGCAGGCGGTAGCCGGTGGGATGATCGGGACGGAGGGCGATCGCCGTTCGAAACACGTCGCGTGCGATGCGTCGGGCGTCGGAAGTGGGCACGCGTTCGAGCCGCATCCCCGCGGTGCGCACGAGGTCGGCGCGATAAGGCCATAGCTCGGCGATCGATCCGTAGGCGCGTGCGGCGAGGTCGTTGTCGCCCGAGGCTTCAGCGGCTTCTCCGAGCGCCAGATAGCCGAGCACGTCGCCCGCCGCGCCGGTCTGCCACCGAGAAGCCTCGGTGAGCGCCCCTGGTCGATCGCCAGCGGCGATCTTCTTCATCACCGATGCGAATGGCCCTGCATACGGATCACCGAACGGCTCGTCGGGCTCGGCCAGCGTCCCTCCCGAGGGTCGCTCCGAAACGGGAGAGGGGAGTCGGCGTGGAGGCAGCGGACCCTCGTGCGCACTGAACGCGATGGGATAGGTGACGATCGCCGAACCTTCTCCGGGTGACGGGAAGCTCAACGCCTCGAAGGCACTCGCCACGCATTCCTGCATCGGAGGGAAATCGATGTCGCTGCCCCCGTCGACGACCGAGGTCGGCGTGCCGGTCGAATCGATCACGAACTTCACGATGACCCGACCCTCGAGCTTCGGCTTCTGGGCGAGCGCGCGCACGTAGCATGCCTTGAAGCGTCCGAAGTTGAGCCGCACCACGCGCTGGATCACCTCGGGGATGAGGCGACCGGTCACGCGCGGCTCGGCGGTTTCCGTGGGCGCCTCGGCGGGCTTTTCCGGCTTCGGCACGGGCTCGATCTTGGGTGGCGTCGCCGCGACATCGACCTTGGGCGGGGTGCGCAGGGTCGCGTCGAGGGGGTCGATGCCCTCTCGCTCGTTCGGAGGAGCTGGCGCTTCGTCGGTGAGCGTGATGTCGCCGGCACGGAAGGCCAGCTCGACGGCGACGGCGCGGGTGATCGGTGTGGCCTCGCCACCGAACGACCAGGTGACGTGCGCCGCTTTCGACCCGCCGGCATCGACGACGACGCCACGCTCCGCGTCCGCCTTGATCGAGGCTGCCGTCTTTGCGCGCGCCACCTCGCGCATCACCGTCGACGCAGGAGCATCGTGGAGAGAAACGACCGTGTGAGCCGTTCCGATCCGAACCGACGCCGTTCCCGCGGTCGAAGGGCCGCGCTTGCCCAGCTCGCCGTAGACGACGACCTCGTCACCAGCCTGCGCGAGCGATACGCGCGTCGGCCAGGAGAACGATGCGCCTTCGACCGCCACATCGAGAGGAGGCAGAGTCTTCGCCGAGAGTCGACGGAAAATCTCGTCGCCTCCGCGTGCCACGTCGACGATCGCCCCGCGCGAAGGCAAACCTTCCCCGGCAAGCGCACCGAGCACACGGGCATTGCGCTCTCCGCCGATGGAGACGACATCGAGTCGATCGATCCCCTTGTCCTCGAGATCCTTGGCGATCCGCGCAAGCTCGGCCGGATCGCGCTCTCCTGCGGTCGTGAGCCCATCGGTGAAAACGACGAGGCGATGATGGAGGCCGTTTCGCGCGAGCGACGTGCGACCTGCCCAGTCGAGCGCGCCCGACAGATCCGACGCACCGAGCATTCTTCGTCGTTTGATCGCCTCGATCTGCGCTTTGCCGAAAACGCCAGCCTTGCCTTCGTAGAGCGGGGTGACCGACTGGTCGTAGGCGGCGACGGTGAGCTCGGCCTCGGCGGGCAGACGCGCTGCGAAACCCACCAGCGTCGCGGTCTCCGAATCGATGTCGAGCGCGCGCGAAGTGCTGGTGTCGACGAGCACGATGGGTGAGAGGATCGGATCATCGATGCGCTCCCCCTCGATCGTGACCCTGGCCACGAAGCTCGAGCCGCTCGACACGGAGGCCGCGCTCGGCCCAGGCTGCTCTCGGTAGCGAGCTCGAGGCACCTCCAGATCGCCCGAGGGGGCCTCTCCGCGCTGCGCGACCTCGGCGAGAGGCGTCGCTCTACCGAGCGAGGTCACGCTCGCCGAGAAAGAATCCATCCGTGGAAGCCCGCGCAGATGGACGCGATATGCAGCGGGGCCGATCGTTTCCGTGTACTCGACCAGCAGCTCGCGCTTCTCGTGGGGTGCGAGGGCCGGGATCTGTGTGACGAAGCGCATGCCGGCGCCGTCTTCGAAGAGCGATGGGTCGGTGCGCGCGCTCAGCGCTTCGTCGTAGTTGGTCTTGATCGACACCCCTGCGAGCTCACGCGCCTCGGTCCACGCATCGGCCGGCGCGGGGGCCTGTGACGAAGCTGGTGTCGCCCGCTTCATCGCCAGGCGATGCACCGAGGCCCCGCTCGGAAGCGCGATGGAGAGCCGTGCCTCGCTTGCCTCGTCGCTCGGGTTCTCGAACACGAGATGGAGCTCGGTCGACGCGATCGGATCCGCAATACGCCCTTCGACGGTGAGCGACCGTAACGGCAGCTCGGCACCCTTCGCCGTCTTCAGCGAAATGGGAGAGAGGGCCGCCGCCCCGAGCACTTCCGCCGGTGCCGCCAGCGGGATCGATGGCGGCTTTGCCACGATCGCCGAAGCCACCGTGCCGATGGCGGTCGGGCGTGCCCCGCCGCACGCCCCTCCGGAGAGCACGACGGCCGCGCAAAGCAACGCCCATACGAAGTGAGCTGCCGAGGGCACGACGCGGGGCGATCGAGGCATGTCGCCCATGGACAGCCGCGAAGCCCAAAAGTTTTGCGACTTTCTCGGCAATCCGCGCTTTCGTCGCCGTTCGGGCATTTTTTTTGGAGCCGACCCGACGAGCCAAGGCCCTGGCCTTGCTCAGCGCGCGCGCCAGCCGAGCTCGGCCACCAGATCGTTGTGCCGATCGAGCCAGTCGGAGACTCGCTGTCGGGTGGTGCGGTAGGCATATTCGAGGATCGCGCGCCGCGCCTCGAAGCTGTTGGCGTTGTGCAGGAAGAGCACCGAGTCGCTGGCCCGCGGCTCGAGCACCAGCACGCCCATTCCCTCGGGAGGATGGCGGACCTCGTGATCGAGCATGGCCTGCGAGCCGATGCGCTTGGCCTGGTTCATCACCCAGACGAGGCCCTTGTCGCGCACGCTCTTCTGCGGCCCGTGCCCGGTGGGAATGTCTTCGCCTTCGGTGTGGACGGGGACGCGCGGATTGACGACGACGGTGAGCCGCGCGCCCGCCTTTCGGGCCACGTCGAGGTGGGCGAGCTCGCAGAGACCACCGTCGATGTAGTGGCGTGCGCCGATGCGTACCGGCGAAAAGAAAAGGGGCAGGGCGCACGATGCGGCACAGGCCAGCGAGACCGGGATGTTCTCGAAGCCTTCGCTGCCGAAGAGCACCCGATCGCCCGAATCGAGATCGTGGGCGACGATGAAGAGCTTCCGCTTCATCGCGAAGAACACGTTGGGCACGTCGCGACGCAGGTAGAAGTCGCTGAGAAATCGCTCGAAGCGCGACAGCGAGAACAGGCCGGCCGGCAACGAATCACCGAGCCTGTCGAGCTGCTCGAGAACCAGGTCGGGGAAGCTCGGATCGGTCGCTCCTCCGCGCCGTGGATCGAGCCGTAGGATTCCATGTCGAAACGCCATGTAGGCCGTGCGAATGGTGCGCTGCCACTCGTCGGTGTCGATCTGCAAGACGTGCCTTCGCTCGAGCGGGAAGAAGTTGTCGGCCGGGTCGAGCAGCGCGCGGTAGATGCGCTCGACGGGAATGCCGCCGGCGAGACAGCTGGCCACGACCGAACCGCCTGCCTGCCCGAGGTAGAGCCCGAAGCCCGCCTCGCGAAGACCGACGATGCCATCTTCGAGCGCCGCGAGCGCGCCCACCTGGTAGAGCGCGCCGGCGAGGCCGCCTCCGGGGAGCGAGAGCGCGATGGTCGTCACGCGTCGACCTCGCGCGCTCGAACGGCGACGCTCGAGCTCCGTGAAACGGCCCGGATGACGATCAGCGTCACGAGCGCGACCGTTGCCGAGACGAGCGCTGCCCAGAGTGGGATGTTCACTTTCTTCCGCGCCGCGCGCGGAGCGGATCAGCTCGATCAGTGCGGCCCCATTGAACGTCGCATGAACGAGCATGCCCGGGACGGTCGACCCGCTCCAGTTGCGCAACAGGCCGAGCGCGATACCGAGCAGGATGAACGGCGGCAACACCTGCCATTCGAGGTGAACCAGCGCGAAGAGAAGACCGGTGAACACCGCTGCCGATATCGGCCCCACCTTGCGCTTCAGCGGCCGAAGGAGGGCGCCGCGAAAGAGGATCTCCTCGAGGATGGGCCCGAGCACCACCAGCACCGCACCGATGAGCGCGCGGCGAACGGGGGAGGCGTCGTGGAACACCTCGGACAGCGTGTCGGGGATCGGCGACGGGAAGCGCGCATTGACCGCGGCGTAGAGCGCATTGGCCGGCGCCACGATTGTGGCTCCGAACACGAGGGCCATCGGATAGATCGCCACCGACGTGCCGCGAAGCCCGATGAAGTCGCGGATGCTCCGCTGGGGCGCGTAGACCCTGAGGATGCAGAACAATCCCAGCGAGTACGCGATGAGCTGACACCAGAACCCGGAGACGAGGTCGTCACTCGCCGCCTGGTGGAAACGTGACCACGAGCGTGCGGAGCACGATGAACGTGAACGTCACCAACAGCACCCAGCCGAAGGCCGCCGGCGCGCTCATGGGAGCTATCGGCGCAGCTTCACGGGTGGTGGTCTCGGAGGAAGACGACTCGTTCACAGGGGCTCGGGCGGACTCCGAGCGCGTGCCCGGCTCGATCATCGCGAGCGCTCCCTGGAGGTGTCTCAGGTGAGCGGGCACACCGCGCTTCACGACCGTGTCGGCATGGTAGCGCTCGTCGGTGTCGGGATAATCGATGGTGGTGTGGAGGCCGCGGCTCTCGTGGCGCGCCGATGCGCACTCGACGATGAGCTGTGCCACGGTGGCGATGTTGCGGAGCTCGAGCAGATCGCGCGTCACGAGGTGCTTCCAGTAATACTCGCGAATCTCTTCCTGCAAGAGGGCGATGCGGCGGGCAGCGCGGCGGAGCCGGGCGTCGCTGCGAACGATGCCGACGTAATTCCACATCGTGCGGCGAAGCTCGTCCCAGTTGTGCGCGACGACGACGGCCTCGTCGCTCGGCGCGGCGTTGCCGATCTGCCAGTCGGGCACGGAGGGGTGCGGGGCCGCCCGGAGGTTCGCGATCTCGGTGGAGAGCTTCTTCGCCGCACGGTGGCCGAAGACGAGCCCCTCGAGGAGCGAGTTCGAGGCGAGCCGGTTCGCCCCATGCAGGCCGGTGAACGCGCACTCGCCAACGGCCCACAAGCCCGGGATCGTGGTGCGTCCGTGGAGATCGGTCGAGACGCCGCCGCACATGTAGTGGGCGGCAGGCACCACCGGAATGGGCTCGACTGTGATGTCGATGCCGAACCGTTTGCACATGGCGAGGATGTTGGGGAAGTGGTGCTCGATGAAGCTCTTCTCCATGTGGGTGATGTCGAGGTGCACGAAGTCGGAGCCGATGCGCTTCATCTCGAAGTCGATCGCGCGGGCCACCACGTCGCGCGGAGCGAGCTCTTTTCGCGGGTCGTGGCGCTCCATGAACGGCGTGCCGTCGGGCAAGCGCAAGATGCCGCCCTCACCGCGCAGAGGCTGTGACGGGCGCGCTGCGCAACGCACCGCACGGCGACGGCTTTGTACTGGCGGCGACGCACCCCTTCGTGGCCGAGCGCATCAGCCTTTTCACGCTGGCACCCGGCGAGCAGCAAGAGCTGGTGATCCTGGCCGACGTGCGCGGCGCGATCTACGCAATCAGCGGCGTGCTGCCGCGCAAGCAGATCACCATCCCACGCGAGTTCCTCGATGGGGCGCTCCATCGGCTGCGGCCAACCTTCCGCGCCGGGCCACTGCTGGCGCTGCCGCAAGCCGAGGGCATCAAACCGGCCCTGCCGCAGCCGGAGATCGAGGGTATGCGCGCTAGCTTCATGCACGGCGACGACCTCCAGCAAGAGTCGCCCTTCGCGCCGCGCGTGCCGCTCGGCGAGCTGCCGCGCGGTCGCGCACTGCTCGCCGAGGGTTGGGTGCGCCTCTCGTACTACGAGGACGATAAAGAAAGCTAGCAGCCATGTTCGACCAGGGGCACGCCATCCTCATCGGCGTCGGCAGCTACCGTGACAACGCGCTAGCCGATGTACAAAGCACCGTCGCCGACGCGCGCGCGCTCGCCGACGCGCTGCGCGACCCGCGCCTCTGCGGCATGCCCGCCGACCAGGTGACGCTGTTGCACGACGCGGGCGCGACGCAGGCGGCCATCCTCGGTTCGCTCGCGACGCTGGCCGAACGCGCTGGGGAAGAGTCCACGGTCTGGATCGTTTACGGCGGCCACGGCGAATTCGACGCCGACGGGCGCTACTGCCTCACGGCGCACGACACACAGGTGGCGGGCGGCGGCGTGGTGCCGGGCAGCGCCGTCGACCACGGTGCGCTGCTCGATGCCATACGCCGGCTGCGCTCGCGGCGCGTGCTGCTCGTGCTGAATGCTTGCCACGCCGGCGCCGTGCCGCCGTCGCTCGGGCGCACTGCCCCGCCTGCGGGCGCGAACCCGCCCGAGCTGCTGGCGGCGGCAGTGCTGGGCCAGGGTGCGGGCCGCGTGCTGATCACGGCCTGCCGCGAGCGCCAGCTCTCGTACATCGGCGCGGGCAAGCGCACGCTGTTTGCAGAGGCACTGCTCGACGGCCTGCGCGGCCCGCTCCCTGCGTCGCAGGCCGGCTACCTCGGCGTGTTCGACCTGTACGACCACGTGTTCCGAAACGTGTCGCGCCAAGTGCGCCAGCTGTACGGCGACCAGCAGGAGCCCGAGATCTCGCTCGTGCGCAGCACCGGCCCCTTCGCTGTGGCGCTGCGCCAGGGCGGCGATGAGAGCGACGCTGCGTTCGCCACCGCGCCGAACGGCCCTGCCGTGCGCCTGCTGAGCGAGGAGGCTTGCCAACAAGCGCTTCAGCAGATCCAGAGCGGCGTGCATTTCGGCCAGCGCAACAGCGTGCGCGTGACGGGCGACGTGGCGGGCGGCATGATCGATAAGCGCGCGGGCGTGTTCATCGGCGGCGGTTCCGTGCAGGGCATGGTGGTGGGCGTGAATTACGGCCAGGTGCAGAGCTACACCAGCCCGCAGGGCACCGCTGCAGCGCCCACGCTCGAGCAGGCGCTGGCGCAGATCGAGCAGCTCCAACGCGACGCGCAGCGCATCGGCGACGCAGATCTCGCCGACGACCTCGAGGGCCTGGGGCTGCTGCTGCGGGCGGCGGCCAAGGCGCGCGACTCCGGCAACGCGGCGCGCCACCAGGAGAAGATTCGCGATGCGCAAGCGGGTGCGGGCCGCCTCGCCGCGCAGCAGCCCCAGGCCCAGCCGTTGGCCACGCTGTGCGAGCGGCTCGCGTAGCAAGGTCGCGTTCTGCTCGCGATCATTCGCAAGAAGATATAGCCCCGACACGGCCCTACAGCACAAAAGCGCCCGCCGCCGCGTTCTCTTATCAACCGTAGTATCTTTCAAAAGGCCCCGACCATGACCGTGCCCGCCACGCTCGAAGCCGCGCTGTGCGCCGTACTGCCTGCCGACCTGCGCCCGCGCGCCGCGCGCTTGGCTGCCCTGCTAGAATCAGCCGCCGACCAGCGGCTCGCGCTCGACGCGCTCGACCAGCGCCTGCAGGGCGACCCCACACTCGTGCCTCTGCTTGCCGCGCAGCGCGGCAAGCATATTGTGCTGGGGAGCACCGTGCTGGCCTTCCCAGCCGAGCGCGGCGGCCCGGCCGTGACTCGTGCAACCGCAGTGTTCAGCGTCGGCGCGGCCGTCGACGAGCGGCAGGGCGTGTTCATCGGCGAGGGCGCCGTTGTGCATGGCCCAGTGATCGGCGTCAACAACGGTACTGTGATCCTGCGACCGCCGACCGAGGTGCCGCCGCCGCCCGCGTCCGAGCCGCTCCCGCCCAGCGACCACTTCATCGGCCGTGCCGAGGAGCTTGCCGTGCTCGGCGCGCGCTTCGAACAGGAGCATTGCGTGGTGATCGCCGGGATGCCCGGCGTAGGCAAGACGGCGCTGGCGGCGCGCCTGGCGGCGCGGGCGGCCCCGACCACACATGCCTTCTGGCGCTCGCTCGCCGAGCACGACGACCTCGGCGCGCTCGTCTTCAAGCTGGCTGGCTTCCTCGCCCATCACGGCCAGCCGATACCCTGACAACGCCTGCACAGCGACTTCAGGTCTGAGAAGCCGTCTGAGCTACTCGACTACCTGCTGCCGCCGCTAAGCGCGGGTGGCTACCTGCTCTGCCTCGACGACTTTCACCATCTCGACGGCAAGCCGGGCGTGCGCGAGTTCGTGGAGCGGCTGCGCCCCGCTATTGCGTGCGGCGCGCTCTCGTTGCTTGTCACCGCCCGTCAGCGCCCGCAATCTTTGCTCACGCCCGGCTTCGCGCCGCTCACGGGCCTCACGCCAGCCGACAGCGCGGCGCTGCTGCAAACACGCGGGGTTGCGCTCGAACCGAGGCAGCTCGAAGCCCTGCACGCCCTGAGCGAGGGCAACCCCGAGGTGCTGCTGCTCGCCAGCGGACTGCTGCGCCAGAACGACCCCGACGACCTGATCGCCCGCCTCGCCACGACGCCCGACATCGTCGAGTTCCTGATGAACGAGGTGTATGACGCCCTTGACGGCGAGCCAGACGCCCACGACATCATGGGGCGCCCTGGCTATCCTCGGCAACGAGCCCGGCACGCGCGATGCGCTTGAGGCCATGCTCGGCCGGGGGCGTGGCTTGGGAGACGCTGCACGCGCTCGCCAACCGCGACCTGCTGACGATCCGTGAGCGTGGCGCCGACGACGAGGCCGAGTACGGCCTGCATGCCATGCTACGCGAGTTCTACGCCCGCAAGGTGCTGAGCCGCCGCGCGCGCACCGAGCTGCACCGCCGCGCTGGCACGTACTACGCCCTGCCCGACGCCCCTGACCACGACGCGCTGCGCGCCGCGCGCCACCTTGCCGAGGGCGGCGACCAGCCGCGCGCCGCCACGCTGCTGGCCGAGGGCTTCGACGCGCTGATGAGCCAGGGCCGCACCCATGCGCTACACGAGCTGCTGAGCAGGCTTGAGGCCGCACAGGTTGGCGCAGAGCTATGGCCTCAACTCGTGATCGCCCGTGCCGAGGTGTTCGCTATGCTCGGCGAGAGCGCGCAGGCGCTGGCCAGCTTCCATGAGACCACACAGCTGCTCGACGCGCTTGGCGACACGCCCGCGCTGCGCGAGTGCAAGGCACGCGCCCTGCGCGGCACCGCCCTGGCCCACGAGCGATTGGGCGACTACCCTGCCGCCGAGGCCGCCTGCCGCGCGGGATTGGCGCTATACACAGGGAAGGCGGCGCCGCACCTCGAGGTAGCGCGCCTCTACGCGCAGCTCGCTGAGGTGCTACTGCGACAGGGCGACCTCAACGGTGCCGAGGCGACCTGCCACGCCGGGCTCGACGCGCTGCCGCCCGCGCCGCAGGCCGCGCGCGAGCGCGTAACGCTGCTCCAGCGCCTGGCCACGCTCGATGGGCAGCGCGGCAAAGCGGCAGATGCCGTGCGCGTACTCGACCAATGCCTCCAATCGGCCCGCCAATTGGGCGACCTCGCGCTGATCGCGGCGGTGCTGCACAACCGCGGCTTGTACCTGCACTGGAGCGACCGCCAGCAGGAGGCGCTGGCGAGCTACCTGGAAAGCCTGCGTATCAAGCAGCAGATCGGCGACCTGGCTGGCCAGGCCAAGACCGTCGTCAACCTCGGTGCCGTCTATGTGGAACTTGGCGACGCAGACGAGGCGCTGCGCTGCTACGAACAGTCGGCCGACCTAAGCCGATGTGCGCAGCTCCCCTACTCGCTGGGCGTCGCCGAGCTGAACATCGGTCGCTTGCTTTACGAGCAAAGGCGTCTGGAAGAGGCCGGCGATCACCTGCACACGGCGCAGCGGCTGTTCACGGAGCTCGGTGACGACTACAACCTCGCCGAGTGCCTGTACGTCGCAGGCGATGTGGCACTCGCGCTCGGGCAGCCCACGCTGGCCATAGGCGCGGGCGATCAGTCGCTGTTACTGGCGCGCCGGCACGGCGCCGTCGAGATCGAATCGTGCGCGCTGCGTGTGCTGGGCGAGGTCCATGCAATGCAGCGCGAGCACGATGCAGCTGCTGAGTTGCTGGCGCAGGCGTGGCAGCTCCAAGAGACGGTGGACGATGACTACGATCGTGCGCTGATTCTCACCGCCGAAGCCCAGTTGTCATTGCAGCGCGGCGACGGCGAGGAGGCGCAGCAAAAGGCGCGGCGGGCGCTGGAGTTGGCGGAAAAACAGCGTGTGCCATTCCTGATCGAGCGGCTGCGCGCGCTGCTAACCCGCATCGCGGGTGGCGAACAGCAGAACGCGCTGGGGCGGGCGGAATAAAGATATGGACGTTTGCAAGCACGCTCTGCGCTTGTTTGCCTGCTGGGTCGCCGAACGTGAAAATGGACAAGGAAGCCTGCTATGACTATACGTGGTAAGGTTGTTCGTCGTTCGGCGCTGTGGTTGGTTTGCGCGCTCACGCTCGTTTGCGTTCCCCCCACCACTCCTTCGCGCGCGCAGCCGAGCGCCGCACCCGCACCGCGCGCCACGGCAGCGCAGCCCCAGGCGGCCGCACCAGCGTCTACGGGGCGAGTGGGCCTCCACCAATCTCGCCGGCGCCGTGCCCGCCGTCAACGCCATCGCTCTTAGCGGGCCGGCCACGCAGCAGGGCACATCGGTCGTAATAGCCTCTTCGAATGGAGCGTCCCGCTCGACCAATGCTGGATCGAACTGGAGCGACTGGAGCGACGGCTTGGGTGGCCTGAACGCTACCTCGCTCGTGAGCTACACGGTCAATAGTCACCTCACCTTCTACCTGGCCTCCGGCGGGCAGGTGTACTCGCGTACCCTCGATGGCGCGGCTTGGGTAAGCTACAGCCAGGACATTCCCAATACAGCCGCGATCTACTCTCTGGCCGTGAGCTCACAAGGTATGTTGCTCGCCGTCGAGCGCTCAAGCGATGCGGATGCGTCGATGCGCCAATACCATGTCTATGAGCGCGCCGCCTCCAATTCGAGTTGGAAGGACATTACCGACGGCCTCCCATCGGTCACGCGCATTA